>NZ_JBIGIB010000010.1:0-22405 GCF_043555935.1 Pelomonas baiyunensis
GAGGCCACCATACCCGTTTACAAAGCGAACAGGAAAGTCAATGAAATCAACGGTCTACCCAGACCACCCCCGCGCCAGTGCTAGCTTTGCGTACCGTCACTTATTGCACTGAAAACGAGGAGACCCCACCGATGGCAAGCTGGCCACGCATCAAGGGGCTGTTCCAGATGACGGCGCCGTTGTGAACCAGCGCCGCCCGTTTGTTCCCCCAAAAGCCCGCGGCAACTCTGGTGATTCGCACCTCAGTCTTATCAGAGATGACGAGCGTTCCAGCGCGGCGCTCTGCCCGTGCGGGAATGTCTTGAGCCGCTGCAAGGCCCCAGCATCCCCCCAACGCCAGCGCCAACACCAACTCATTTGTCGTTCGCAGCATCGTAGGTCTCAGGGTCAAAAAGGTCTTCAGCCAGGAAGTGGTAGACGTCCTTCACCACCAGTTTGGCGCGGCGGGCCTCCGAACACATCAAGCTCCACGAGGATAGCTTTCCGGCCGCCGAGGACGAATTCACCCGGGACACGTGACCTAGGGCGGGTACGTTCCAGCCTTGGCGGGTGGATCAGGGAACGTTGGTGACTTGGTGGGCGGCTTCGGCGGGCGCCAGCCATTGGCCGCAGCCCAGACTTTGATGTCAGGTATTGCGCCTGGCGCAGCACCGCCGGGGCAGTCCAGCAGGCAGTACCAGACGTACTCGTGCTTGCCGATGATTGGCTTCTTGTCTCCGAAGCGGGCCCAGCCCATCACGTCGCGGATGTATGAGCCGGCGGGGTCAGTGTCGCCCTTCGGTACGTAGCTCGTCACATCGATGTAAGGCCGCGCATCGTCGTAGAGCTGGTACGCCCATTCGCGGCAGCCGAAGGTGCGGCTGAATTCGTCCTTCTCGAACTTGGGGCCGTAAAGGTAAAGCGTATCCGTGCGGGAGAAGGGACCGGGGAAAGATTTGATGTCGCAGAAGCCCGGCGCCCAGTGGGTGCTGACATCCCCAAGGCCGGGGAACCACTTTGCCACCCAGTATTGCTTTGAGTTCCGTTCATCACCCTCGGACAACACCAGCGACAAAAGTTCGTTCAACCGGCCACGCAGGCGCCGCCCGTGCGAATGCGGTGAAACCACAAAGCCCTCTTTGTCGAACTCCACCAGCACAACGTCCAGCTGAGGCTCGGCAAGTTGTTCGGGGTTGACCTTCGCGGCGATAGTCTTCGTCGAGGAGAAGATCGCTTTCCAACCGAAGTACGTCTGCCCGGGTTCTTCGTTCAACTTGACCGAAGCTGCCTTGTGACCGGCCCAGTCGCCCGATATGAAGACAAAGTACCGATGCTCCCAGGGTCGCTCAATCCAACTCCGATCGCCAGGCAGCCTCGACTGATCTTTGCCAACGACTTCGGTGGGTTGCGCAACTAAGAGGCCCCGGGCGGCGAGGAGCGCCAGCGCCACCGAAGAAGCAACCCAGTGCCTAACTGTCAGGGGCTTCATAGGATCTTGGCCTCGGCCACAGTGATGTGAAGCTGATGGGCGTGCAAGCGCTCCAAGCCGAATTCGTCACCCCGCTGCATGTTGGGTACCGGCTCACTGCCATTGTGATTGTTCGTGACCCTTGACCCATTCGTTCAGCGTCTGCGGCACGCAGCAATCTTGGGCGCGATGGACTCGATGATCGCCCACAGCGATGGGTATTCCCTTCGGTGCCCCTGGACCATCCTCACCGCGCGCTCGCGCACCTCGGGCGAGAACATGTTCGACTTGCTCATGGCTCAATCCTCTCAGAGTGTTGAGCCTCCGCGGTAATGAACTGCCGCCTTGAAGTTTTTCCAACTTCAGTGAGGCAGTTCAAACCCGGGGCGGTTCACGTGGTCAGCGTTCGATCGACATTCGCGCAGTTCAACTCGGAGGACTCATCGCGAAGCGGCGCTGATCAGTTCGCTGGCCGAAGGCCATGGCAAAAGGCAATTGATGCCGAGGCGGCGCCCTCAATTCACAGCAGTCCCAACTACGACAGCGTCAAATTTTGGTTTGATCGGAACCGAATATCCGAACTCATCGCCGGACTCTACCGCGGGCAGCGGCGCCGAAAATTTATATGGGCGAACTTCGCCAATCTTTCGATTCCAAATCAACGAGATGGAATATGCAGCCACATTCTCACAAAACTTTCGATCCAGCAGGCGCAACTCAACAAAATATCCGCCACTCGGTATATTGAGCACTTCGGCATTTGCTGGCGCAACAAGCACCATACCTTTTATATCGATTTCAAAGTTTTCCAACTCAACATCGTTTGGTAGTGAAATTTTTCCAGCTCGAACAGGTCCTTTTGAGAAATTTCCATCTCCATCCAGTAGGATGTAACCCTTCTTAACCTTTGTGCCACCATGAAATTCGGCGCAAGCCGGCCGCTCTGCCGCCAATAGGCTACCACTAGCCAGAAGCGACACTGACAAAAGGAGCAATCGGTAAAAAACCAGCGACATTTATGCGCCTTTTAAAAATACTTCGAAACGACTCATGAGATCCGACATCCCATACTGATATATTTTGCCGCCGCGCTTTTCTTTTCGAGGATCTTTGCCGCCCGGCAGGCTTGACCAAATGCCGGCAAGCAGTTTCACCGCCCCGTCGACATCCCCTGCGCGGATTTTCGAAAGTGGGTTGCCTGGCAGGATTTCAAGGTATAAAACAGCGAGTCGGTCCTGATTCCTTGGAGAAAACCCCGACCCAATTCCATATTCAGGCCGAATCAACGACAGATAGGTCGTGAGCGTGAATTGGTAAGCGCCAGAGGGGGTGCTACTTGCTCCATCGATCGACTCGAATGGGTGACGTGACGTGTCTTTAAAAACACGCGAACCATCAATCGGGCGCATAGTCAAAAAGTACCTTTTGCTGTCGTCTAATTCTTCATGACATTCCCACTCTCTAAGAATTTTCAGAAAAGCCGAGACTCGAGCGATCGCAGCTGGATCGTAGAACTTCCTATAAATTCCATTGACTACAAACCCTTTCCTCCCGCCACGCTGGACCGCCGAGGGAAGCTTTAGAGTCTTGGCATCACTCAAATACCCGTCATAAGTCCTGACATCAATATGCCCATAGTTCCTCCCCTGTGGCCTCACCGGCGGGCTAGGGCGCTTTGGCTCCGGGTCCTTCTTGTGCTTGGCCGTCCCCTTTGACGGCGCCGGCGGTAGCACGCCGGGCTTCGTGCGCTCCAGCCACGCCTTGTGCGCTTCGTCATACGCCTTGAGTTGATTGGGATAGTCTTTGACGGCTACCTCGTAGGCCTTGAGCTGCTCGGCGATGGCCGCTTCGTTTTGGGCAATGGTCTCGTCGTCGTACTGATACACGACCACATCGCCCGGCGCGGCCCAACGTGCGTCGGGCAGTTCTTTGGTAACTTCAACGAAGCCCTGGTCGCGGAGGAACTGGCCCGCCTGCGTCGCGGGATAGACACCGCCATCCACGCCTTCCGTCTGATGGGCGCGCCACAACGCGAGCTTGACTGACGAGTAGCACTGGCCGTGGAAGACGCCTGACTCTTTCGCGTTGTTCTCCGCCTTGAATGTGCCGTTCTCCGATGCCTCCTGCATCTTCATCGTCGTGCCGTAGGTCGCCTTGAGACCGTTCCAGTCCCAAGTGACCTGCTGCTCCATGATCTTGATCAGCTCTTCGACCTTCTTCACGTCCACGATGGGGCCTTGCACGAAGCCGGGCTTCTTGCGCGGATCTGTCTTGCCCGGCGTATCACCCAGGCCTTCGTGGCTCCAAAGCCCCAGCGTTGGCAGGCGATTGCGGCCTGCGGCGTCGCGCGTGGGCTCGGCCGTGAGGATTGGGTGACCGTTGGCGTCGCGGCCGGGCTTGAGCTTGAGTTCGTTTTGGACTTGCGAGGGGTTGCTGGCGACGGTCGCATTGGGCTTGTGCTCCACCGCTGGGGCCGCCTTGGGCAGTGGCGCAGACGCGGTGCCTGACGGGCCGTCGTGCAGCTCGGGTTTGACCTTGACAACGATGTGCGGGCTCACCAGACACACACTCGTGTCCTTGCAGCCAACCGTACCTTTGTACTTTCGATCAAAGCTGCCATCCAGCTTCTTGACCCAGATTTCCAGCGGTGTATCGACAGGCATGCCGGACATTTTGGCGCCCTTGCCCTGAGCATCCGAGCTGCCAGGAAACTCCAGCCGCCTGCCGTCTTCGACGGTGATGATCTTGTAGGGCAGGTCTTTGATGGGCTTGCCAGCAAAGTCCATGAAGCGCAGATCGAAGCCGACGTCGTTGGGGTCGGGTTCAGGCACCGGCGCCGGCACGGGTGCAGGTTCGGCGGGTGTTTTCGTAGTGGTTGCTGGAGCTTCGCCTGTCGGCGGCGAGGTCTTGCTGCCTTCTGGGGTGGGGCTGGCCTGCGTCGGCTCTACTGGCACGGGCGACACCGCAAGCGCGGCTGCCTCGTCGGCAGCTGGCGGCGTGACCGGCAGAGGCGCACTGGCTGTGGACTCACTCATGAACATCTCCCTTCGGGGCGGCATGCGTGTCCGCGCTGCCATCTGAACTGGCCTGCCAATCGCCATCGCCCAAGTAGACCGACAGCTCCTGGTCGCCGTCCGTGAAGTGGCGTGCGGTCTTGCCTTGGGCGTCGGTGCGCCCTCGGGCGATCACACGCCCGTCCGCGTCACGCAGCGTGTAGGGCACGCGCGCCTGAGCCGCACCCGTGAGCGCGTCCGAGCCGATGTACGCGAGCAGATCAAGCTGCACGCTATGGCGCGGCTCATCGGGCTTGTAGGTGCCGGTTCTTGCAAGGGCGACTTTTCCGCTGGCCCGTCTACCCCCAGCCAAATTCTTCTGACGCGCCCTGAACACCGCCTTGCCCGCACTCTTGAGCGAGATGCGCCCCTGGCTGATCTCGACGGCGCTGCCGCCGGCGGTCAGCAGGATGCGGGTCTTGGCAACGGCCTTGACGGCGCCCTGGGTGCTGCTGACGCTCACGGCCTTGCTGGCTGTGACTGTCAGCGTGGACTTCAGCGCCGCCACGTGCACCGAGCCCTGCGCCGCGTGCAGGGCCATGCCGGTCTGCCGGGTGGGCTTTTGCTTGTTGCTGGCGCGGCCGTAGGTGTACAGGGTCACGTCGCCCTGCACCACGGTGCTTTGGTGGCCTTGGGCGATGCGGGCCAGGTCTTGCCCGGCGGTGAAGGTGGTGGTGCCGCCGGCCGTGGCGTGAACGCTGGCAGGCGTGAAGGCGCTGAGGGTCTGCGGGCTGGCGAGGATGAGGTCGGGCCGGCCCCAGGCACTGATGCGCCCTGCCCCGCCCTCACCGTCACCTTGGCGATGCTGTGTGGCGCCGAGGCTTAGTGTGAGTGCCCGCAGGGCTTGCTGGTTGGGCAGGCGTTGGCCTTCGTCGTTCATGCCCAGGGGCTTGGCTTGCAAGGTGGGTTCGGCCGTCTTGCTCTTGCCGCCTTGCGCCTGGTGTTGCTGGGCGCTGTGGGCCAGGGTGTGGAGCAGGTCCTGGCCTTGGTCGAGTTGCTGGAGGGCTTGCCGGGCTTCGAGTTGCTGGCCGTGGCTGTCGGAGCCGCCTTGCGTGTGGGTGCTGAGCAGCAGGCCGGCGCCAGCGCGCACGGCGCCGTGGGCGTGCGTCTGCAGGTCGAAGCCGTGGCCGCGCGGGTGCAGGCGGCGGTTGTCGTCCTGGTGGCGCAGGTGGCCCAGTTGCAGGCGTGTGCCGTGTTGCGTGGTGCTGAGTTCGAGCCGGGTGCTTTGCGGGCTGTCGTCAAGCACGAGTTGGCTGTATCCGCCGGTGCCGCTCTGGCTGGTGCTGAGTTCCTGGGTCTTGAGACCGCTGAGCACGGCGGGGTGGGCGTGGGCCTCCAGAGGCCCCTGCTTTTCGTCGCCGGGGAACCAGGCGGGGGCGTTGCCGGTGCTGGTGGCGGCACCAGCGGCGGGTTGTGCCGCCTGCACGTTGGCCTGGCCTTGGGCGTTGGGGACGGCGCCCAGGATGACGGGGCGGTCGATGTCGCCACCCGTGAAGGCAACGAGCACTTCCTGGCCCACGCGCGGCAACTGCACCGCGCCCCAATTGGCGCCGGCTTGCGCGCTGGCCATGGGCACCCACGTGCCGAGGCTGCTGTCGCCGGGGGCGTTGTCGCCTGCAGTGTGATCCAGCCGGTGGCTGCTGCGGGCGCCGCGTTGCCAGTGGAATTGAACTTTGAGGCGGTGGTCGCGGTCGGTATGGATCGGTGCGTCACCCTCTCCGGTCACCAGCGCCGTTTGCAGGCCGTTCACGGTGGGCGCGGGAATGAGCCGCGGATCGGGCTGGCCTTGGGTATCCAGCGGCAGCGCGCGGTAGTCGAGCGGGGTGTCGCCCGGGCTCGCGGGCTGCACGGTGCAGACGACGTGGTGCAGCGGCTCATCCTCATCCGGCTCGGCACGCTCGGTGGCGTGGAGTTGCAGGTTCAGCCCAACCAGCGCAGCGCGGGCGTCGGCGCTGAGGTTGTTGCGGGCCTGGTGGTGGGTGCTGAGCACCACGAATTCCGGCAACCGGATGCCGTCGCTGAAGCGCGGGTGTCCGGAGAGGGTGAAGTGCAGGCCCGGCTCGGCGGCGCGCCACGGGCCGGCGGCCTGGCTGCGCTGGCCCCAGGCGGCCAAGGCTTGCAGCCGGCGGTCGAGCAGCCGCTGGCCGTCGGCTTCAGTGGGGTACGCGTAGGCACCGGGGATGTCGGCCGCGGTCAGGCTGAATGCGGCTTGTGCTTGCGCATGGACCGGGCGCATCTGCGTCGTGCGCTCATCTCTGCTGGCCACCTGCAGCGCGTTGACGTGGGCGCGGCGACGGGCGGTGAAGAGGGTCAGGCTGTCGGTGCCGTGGTGCGGATCCAGCGAGGAGATGGCTTGCGTGAACCGGACATTGCGCGGCAGCGCGTCGTCGGCCTGGAAGGCACCGAGGTGGTCGGCGATGACCAGCGTATGGCTGCCCAGCGTCGGGCTGGCCGGGTCAGCCTCATGCTCGAAGCGGTAGAACAACCCTTCCTGCAGCAGCAGGCGGTGCAGGAAGGCAAGATCGGCCTCGTGGTACTGGGTGCAGCGGCTGCGGGGTTTGTAGACGCTGGCGTCCTGCAGTTCGAGTCGCCAGTCGGCCTGGCAAGGGCCCTGGCCGGCATAGTCAGCGAACAGGCTGGCAGCGATGTCGGGCACGCTCGCATCCTGGAACACCCAGGCGTCCACGCGCTCGCGCAGGAAGGCCAGCCAGGGCTCGACGCGCAACTGGTAGCGCGCCAGGCCGCCATCGGCGCCCAGGAGCACGGCGCGGGTGATGTGGCCGTGCCAGGCGCGGCGCTCGCCTGTGTCGGTCAGCATCTCGACCAGTGCCGGCTCGCCGATGAGCGCCGTCAAGTCGATGTGCGCGTCTTCACTGAGGGCCGTGAGGTCGATGCGGTAGCCGATGACGTCATCGTCGGCACCGCTGGCGTCGCGGGCCAGGCCTTCCTGCGGCATGGGCACACAGGGGCCGATGCCGTCCAGCACGCTCAGCCGTTCGGCCAGCAGGGCGTGCGGGCCCAGGGTGGTGTGGAGTTGAACCAGCCGCTGGTTCTGCGTCAACGGGCCCACCAGGCTGGCCAGCACGGCCTGCGCCGCAGCGGGCAGGCCGGCAGCCAAGCCGCTCAGTGCAGGGGCGAGTGTTCCGCTTGTCATGGCCGTGCCCGCCGTCACTGCACCTTGACCTTGAACTTGCCCGGCGTCTTGGCCTTCGGGCCATCCGCGCTGAGCACGATCTTCTCGATGCCGCGCCCCTCGGCCATGCGGCTGAGCACGGCCTCGGCAATCTCGGGCAGCAGCGTGCCGTTGAGGATGTGGTCCACGTTGCGAGCACCGCTGTCAACCTCGGTGCAGCGCGTCAGCACGGCGTCCACCAGCTTGTCGTCATACGTCAGCGGCGCGCGGTGGTTGGCCTGCGCGCGCTCGGCAATGCGATCGAGCTTCAGGCGGATGATTTGTTCCAGCACCGGGTCGCTGATCGGGAAGTACGGGATGAGCTTCATGCGGCCCAGGAAGGCGGGCTTGAAGGTCTTCATCAGCACCGGGCGCAGCGCATCGGCCAGTGCATCGGCGTAGCCCGGGGCTTCCAGTTCCTCGGCCGGCTTGTTGAGGCAGGCCTGCATGATCTGCGAGGAGCCCAGGTTGCTGGTGAGGATGATCAGCGTGTTGCGGAAGTCGATCTCGCGGCCTTCGGCGTCGTTGAGCGTGCCCTTGTCGAACACCTGGAAGAACATCTCCAGCACGTCGGGATGAGCCTTCTCCACTTCGTCCAGCAGCACCACCGAGTAAGGCTGGCGCCGCACGGCTTCGGTGAGTACGCCGCCCTCGCCGTAGCCCACATAGCCCGGAGGGCTGCCCTTGAGGCCGGAGACGCTGTGCGCCTCCTGGTACTCGCTCATGTTGATGGTGACCAGGCGCTTTTCGCCGCCGTACAGCGCATCAGCCAGCGCCAGTGCGGTCTCAGTTTTGCCCACGCCGCTCGGGCCGGCGAACAGGAACACACCCTTGGGCTTGTTCGGGTCTTCAAGGTTGGCGCGGGCGGTGCGCACGCGCTGGGCAATGGATTCCAGCGCATGGTCTTGCCCAATGACGCGGGCCTTCAGCGCTTTGGCCAAGCCCAGCACGGTCTGGATTTCATCCTTGACCATCTTGCCCAGCGGCACACCTGTCCAAGCCGAGATGATTTGCGCGACAACGCTGGCGTCCACCTGCGTGGGGCGCAGCGGCTGCTCGCCTTGCAACGCGTGCAACTGGGCTTCCAGGTCACGCAGCCGGGCCTGCAGGGCGGCGCGCTCGGGGCTCACCGCAACTGGGGGCGCGGCCTTGGCCTTGTTGGCTCGCGTGGGTTTGGCATCGTCAGCCTGGGCGGCCGGCATGGCGCTCAGCACCGGCTCGGCCGGCACCGCTTGCAACTCAGCATGCAGTGCATGAATTTGAGCCACGAGCGCTTGTTCCGCCTCCAGCTGCGTGCGCAAGGCTTGCAGTTCGGCATCCAGCGCCTCGCGTTGTTCGGCCAGTTCGGCCCGGCGCTCACGGTGGTCAGCCCCCGCCGCCACTTCACGGGCCAGGGCAACGTCCTCGGCCTGCAGGCGCTCCAGCGCTTTGGCGCGCGACTCGATGGCCGCTGGGACGGCGTTCTGGCCCAGCGCGACCTGGGCGCAGGCGGTGTCCAGCACACTGATGGCCTTGTCCGGCAACTGCCGGCCACTGATGTAGCGGCTGGACAAGCGCACGGCTTCGGTGATGGCCTCGTCCAGCACACGCACGCCGAAGTGCTTCTCCATCAGCGGCGTCATGCCACGCAGCATGGCGGCGGCGGTGGTCTCGTCCGGCTCTTCGACTTTGACGACCTGAAAGCGCCGGGCGAGTGCGGCGTCTTTTTCGAAGTACTTCTTGTACTCCGCCCACGTGGTGGCCGCCACGGTGCGCAACTCGCCGCGCGCCAGGGCCGGCTTGAGCAGGTTGGCCGCATCGTTTTGGCCGGCTTGCCCGCCCGCGCCGATCATGGTGTGGGCCTCGTCAATGAACAGCACGATGGGGTGGGGGCTGGCCTTGACTTCGTCAATCACGCCCTTGAGGCGGTTCTCGAACTCGCCCTTCACACTGGCCCCGGCCTGCAGCAAGCCCATGTCCAGCGCATGCAGCTGCACGCCCAACAGCGCGGGCGGCACCTCGCCGGCAGCGATCTTGAGTGCCAGGCCCTCCACCACGGCGGTTTTGCCCACGCCAGCCTCGCCGGTGAGGATGGGGTTGTTCTGGCGGCGGCGCATCAGGATGTCGATGGCCTGGCGGATTTCAGCATCGCGGCCGATGACCGGGTCCAGCTTGCCCGCCTGTGCCCGGGCGGTGAGGTTGGTGGTGTACTGGTCCAGCGCAGGCGTGCGGCTCGGGGCGGCTCCGCTCAATGCAGCCTCGGGTGCAGCGTCAGAGTCGGCGCTGCCGGCGGGTGCGGCGGCAACGCGCGGCTGCTCTTCACTGCCGGCGGTGGCCTCACTCACACGGTGCTTGAGCGCATCCACCGAGAACCGGGCGAACAACGGGCTGGCGCGCAGGGCCATCTGGTGCAGCGTGGGCTCTGACAGCAAGGCCAGCACGAGGTGAGCACCGCGAATGCGGGCGTCGGCGGCATCCAGGCTGGCAATCAGCCATGCGTGTTCCAGCAGCTGCGGCAGGCGCGCACTGAACACCGGCGTGCGGGTGTTGCCGGTCTGCAGTTGCGCCATGGCACGCTCCAGGTCTTGGGCCAGCGCGGTGGCCGGCACCTCGAAGCGGCGACTCAGCACGGCCAGGTCGGCGGCCGGCTGCTCCAGCAGGGCCAGCAGCAGGTGTTCGATGTCCACCTCGAAGTGGCCCCGCGCACGGGTCAGGCTCGCGGCGCGCTCGGCGGCGCGGCGGCAGTGGTCGTTGAGCTTGCTGATGAGGGTTTTGAGAGAGGCAGTCATGGGAGGTCGATGCAATCAGTCAGGCAGCCAGCAGCGTGTAGCCGGGCTCGAATCGGTCTTGGTTGTGGGCTTGGGTCACAAGGAAGCAGTCGTGACCCAGTTGCAGCCCCGAGGCGCCACCCAACACGGCGGGTGTCACGTCTTGCGCGCGCAGTGGCAGGCGGATTTCGTACTCCAGGCGCAGTCCGGTGAGTTGGCGAAGCCACTGCAGCAGCTGCCGTGCACCCGGCTCGCCCGGCAGGAAGCGGCGCAGTTGCTCGCGCGTCAGGGGCCCCAGCGTCAGGCGCACGCGCTGGTCGCGCTGCCACACGCGCTCGCCCACCAGAGCGCTGCGGCCCAGCTCGCAGGCTTGGGTGCCGACTTGCGTTTGCTGGGCCATGCCCAGGCCATACCAGCGGCCAATGAAGGATTCCAGCTTCACCGGCACGCCGAAGTAGCGTTGCAGCACCTGCTGAACGGTGGCCGCGCTGACCGGGCGTTGTTGCAGCCGTCCGGCGAAGTGGGCCAGGCTGTCGTCGGACAGGCCCACGCCGTCTTCCCGCAACGCCTGGCGTTGCGCTGGCAGTCCCACGCCGGCCATTGCCAGCAGCAAGGGGGTGAAGTGGCGCTGCCGGTCTTGCTCGTACCGCAAAGCCAAACGCTGCTTGCGCCATGCCTGGTAAAGCAGCGTGGCAGCGCGGTGCAAAAAGATGTCGAGAAAGGCCCGCCCGGCCGGGTCTTTGTGCTGCTGCTCACGCTGGGCGAACAGCTCGGTGTAGAAGCCCGGCAAGGTGCCGCTGCCCCCCAGCAGGCCCATGAAAGCCGGCGTGATCTCGATTCGTTCCAGGGCATGGACGTCGAGCGATGCAGCCGCTGCGCCCTTGCCGCCCGCGTGCACCACCTCCAGCGCCGCCAACTCGCTGGCAGGGAAGCCCAGCGACATCGAGTTGCGGAAGCGCAATTTGCGCAGCGCTTGGTCCGGCGCCACCTCCAGTTGCTGCGCGAACCAGCGTTCCAGCAAGCGCACCGACTGGAAAAATCCGTGCCCGTGCGGATCGGCCATCAGCCGATCGATGGGCGCGGTTATCGGCAGGCGGGCGGCCATTTCACTCACAGCAGCTCCTGCTCGCCGCTCAGGCGACGCCCGGTCACCAACACCTCGCCGGTGCGGTGGCACAGCAGGGTGAGTTGGGTGAAGCTGTTCACCTGCACGTACAGGCCGAAGAACTGCTCCAGCAATTGCGCAAACAAGTGCAGCCCACTGCCGACAAAGGCTTCACGGTCCACCTGCAAGCGCAGGTTCACGCCCCGCACGAAGGTGGCGAAAGGCTCGCCAGGCATCCAGGCCACGGCCGGTTCGGTGTCCAAGGCCACCAAACCGTCCACGATGCGCTTGCCGGTGCTGGCGCGTGGCAGGTCGTACAACCGCAGCAGTTCCTTCAGCCCATCAAGCCCCGCACGGCCCAGCGTGAGGTGGTTCAGCGACAGGTGCGACACCAGCCGCCACAAGGCGCCCTGCCCCCGCTCGAACCGCAGCGGCCGCGTGGGTTTGCGCAGCAGCGTGATCTCGCTGGCCAGACTGCCTTCCATGAACACGTCGCCGCCCGGCTGGCCGATAGAGATCTGGTTGGGCAACTCGCGGTTGGTGGCCGTGACGTCCAGCGACAGCGTGTCGACTTGGGGCTCGGCGGGGTCGAAGTCGGTGTCGACCAGGGTGATTTCGGTCTCGTGCCCGGGCGCGGTTTCCGCCACGGCATCGTCGCGACGGGCATGCCAATACAAGCCGGGCGTTGCGTCTTGCGCGGTGTCGGCGTGGACCTCGTGGTGCAGCCCGAAGAACGGGCGGAACTCTTGCACCTCGTCGCCCCGCGGCGATTGCCGCACGCGGTAAACACGGTCGATGCTGTACACCTCGTAGGCGAACGCCCGGCGTGCATCCGGCAGCACGGGGTACTCGGCCTGCGCATGCGTGATGCGAATCGGCTCCGCATGCGCTTTGAAGCGGTTCACCACCGGCACGCAGTGCAGGCGCAGGTGGCGTGCGGCCAGGGTTTCAAGCAGGCGGGCGGCGTCGCCATCGCTGCGCAAGCCGCTCATCGGGTAGTGCAGCGTGATGCGCGCGGGCAAGGCCTCGGCGCCGTCTTGCACCCGCGGCAGCGGGAGGTCGATGAAGTTGAACTTCTCCGGGAAAGCGAAGTACTCGGTCAGCAGCCGGTAGGCGTGGGCCGAGCGGTCGTCGAACGGCAGCAAGGCCTCATCGGGCACGAACCCCACCGTCTGGGGCACGCCTGCGGGCAGCACAGCCCAAGGCCCGACCGGCGTGTGCTGCACCAAGGCGCCCAGCGCGTGCCCGGTCAGTGCGTCGCGCAGCGCAGTCGCCAGGCTCATGTCGGCATCCAGGAACACGCGCAGGGCAGGCACCCCCAGATCACTCCAACGCGCCTGGCTGCCCCGCAACTCCAGTTCCACCGACAGCAGGCTGGTGGCGCCTGCCGGCACAGGCGTGCCGTCGGGCGTGACGCATGCACCCACCCAGCGCGCCGCGCGCACCTGCACGGGCGTGAGGTCCAGCGGGGCGGCGGTGGTGAATTGGCACGGCACGCCGCTCACCGGGCGGGTTTTCAGCAGCGAGCCGCGCGGCACGCGTGCGGCCGAGGTCAGCGGGCTGCCGCGGCTGCCCATGTCGAAGCAAGCCACGGAACACGACGGGAAGGGGCGTAGGTAGTGCGGGTACAACACCTCCAGCAGGGATTCCGTGACGCGCGGAAAGTCGTCATCCAGGCGCTTGTGCACCCGTGCGCTGAGCAGGGCAAACGACTGCACGAGCCGCTCGACGTGCGGGTCTTCCAGCAGATTGCCGCTGGTGGAGAGTCGCCCGGCAATGCGCGGGTAGGTCTTGGCGAAGTCTTGCGCCTGCTCGCCGAGCAGGGCGAGTTCGCGTTCAAAGTACGGCAGCAGGTCACGCATGGCGTCAGGCGGCGGTGAGGGGCGTGGCGCCTTGCAGCGCGGCGCGCGGGTCGGCTTGCGTCACCTCATACCGCTGGCTGCCGGGGTGCAGCAGCGCGTCGAACACGACGGTGTCGGTGTCGGGGTGCAGCAGCAACTTGGCGCGGATGGCGAACGACAAGCCGCCCTGCCCGCGCGGGTCATTGCGCACGCCCACCTCCACGTCACGCAGGCGGCGGTCGTGCTGCATCAGCGCGGTTCGGATGCTGTGCGAGATGCGCTGGCGGTCCCGGTCGCTGGACATGCTCAGCGGTGTGATGTCCAGCAGCCCCAGACACAACAGCGAACGCGATGCACGCGGATAGGCGGCCAGGTCTTCCGGGCTGAAGCTGGCGTGGCTGTTGAGCACATGTTCAGCGTCGCGCGCGACCGAGTCCTTGATGCGCTCAAGGCTGTAGCGCGGCAGGACGCCGCGGGCGCCCTCGGCGGCGTCGCCCAACAGTTTGTCCAGCAAGGACGGAGCGTAGGTGTTGGCCATCGCGTGACGACAGGCAATAAGGTGGACAAAGCCGGTGGATAGAGCCGCAGCGCACCCGGCCCGCGGGCGGTGCCGCGCAGGGCTGAGAGGCAAGGCTTGGGTGGGTGCTACGGCAAAAGCCCGCGTTGTGCAGCGGCGGGAAAAAGGGAAAGCGGCCGAGACCGCTTTCCCAGGGCAGCACCACAGGCGTGGGCCGCCGCCGCAAAACGGGCCGGTGCTTTAGACCGCGACGTTCTTGCGCAGGTCCCAGCCGGCAATGCCGGTGCTGGAGGCCGAGCCGTCGTGCTTGTGCTGCTTGTATTCCCAGGTGATCTTTCCGTACTTGAGGCCGAAGGATTCGGCCGGCAGTTCGCTGCCCGGCTCAATGCTCGTGCCCACCGACGACACCACCACGTCTTCCAGCACGATCTTGTAGTAATCGACGCGGGTCTGCGAAGTGCTGGTGGCGTTCTTGCCGCCGTATGCGCGGTAGAACGTGATGATGACCTTGGGGTAGATCGTGCCGGCGGAAGCGGCGCGGAACAGCTTGGACGTGGCCTTGTCGATGTCCTTGGTGAAGATCATCTCGCCATGCTCGGTGCGCTCGGCGGTGTGGGCACCGGCCGACGATGCCGACGACGACTTGGGCTGGAACACCTTGTGGGAAAAGCTCGAGACCTCGATCTCGTTTTGATGCTTGGTGTCGGTGCTGTCACCTTGCAGTTCGTTGGCACCATCGAATTTGACGTAGATGTCTTTCAACGCTTACTCCTGAGCAATAGAAGAATGTCGCGGGTCAGCCGCGCTGCCCTTGCGGCAACTCGGCAACCAGCCGCAGGGACACGGACAGTTCATCGAGCTGGAAGTGCGGGCGAACGAAACTGACCGCGCGGTAGACGCCCGGGCGACCGGGCACTTCGGAAACCTGCACACTCGCTTCCCGCAGGGGGTAAGCCGCTTTGGTTTCCTGGGATGCGCTGTCGTCTTCGACGACGTATTGGCGAATCCAGCGGTTGAGGAACTCCTCAACGTTGTTGGCCGAGGCAAAGCTGCCGACCTTGTCGCGCATCATGGCCTTGAGGTAGTGCGCGATGCGGCACACGCTGAACATGTATTGCAGCTGCGACGACAGCGCAGCGTTGGCGTTGGCCGCGTCAGAGTCGTACTTGCGCGGGCGCTGGGCCGACTGCGCGGCAAAGAAGGCGGCGTAGTCGGTGTTCTTGCAGTGCACCAGCGGAATGAAGCCCAGGTCCGACAGTTCCTTTTCACGGCGGTCCGTGATGGCGACTTCGGTCGGGCACTTCAGGGCCACCTCGCCCTCATCCGTCTTGAAGGTGTGGGTGGGCAGGTCTTCCACCAGGCCACCGCCTTCCACGCCGCGGATGGACGCACACCAGCCGTAGTTCTCGAACGCAGCGGTCAGGCGCGCGGCCATTGCGTAGGCCGAGTTCACCCACAAGTAGCGCGAGTGATCGGAGCCGTCCACCTGCTCCACGAAGTTGAAGCCCTCGGTCGTCAGCCCGTCCTTCGGGTTGTACGGCAGGCGACCCAGGAAGCGCGGCAGCGTGAGGCCCACGTAGCGCGAGTCTTCGCTCTCGCGGAAGGACTTCCATTTGGCGTAGTCCACGGTGTCGAACACCTTGGAGAGGTCACGCGGCTTGCCCAGGTCGGTGAAGCCGTCCAGGCCGAACAGCTCAGGCGACGCGGCCGAAATGAACGGTGCGTGGGCCGCAGCCGCCACGTGCGACATCTGCTCGACGAAGTACAGGTCTTCCGCGCCGCGGCCGATGTCGTACGCGCCGATCAGCGTGCCGAACGGGGCGCCACCGAAGGTGCCAAACTCTTCCTCGTACACCTTCTTGAACAGGGCCGACTGGTCGAAGTCCACCGCCGTCTTGAAGTCGCGCACCAACTCGCGCTTGCTGGCATTGAGCACCTGAATCTTCATGCCCGCGCCAGTCGAGGTCTGCTTGCACAGGTAGTGCAGCCCGGTCCAGGTGCTTTCCAGCTTCTGGAACTCCGCGTGGTGCAGGATCTCGCTGAGTTGCGCCGAGATCAGCGCGTCAATTTCGGCCAGGCGCGCGTCCAGCGTCACGCCCAGGTTGTCGGACATCACCACCGTCCCCTGCATCACCTCCTGCACGAGCTCGGAAATGATGTCCTTGGCGCGGGTGTGCTCCACCTCGGAACGGGCCACCTTGCTCTGCTCGACGATCTGGTCCAGCAGGCTCAACTCCTCGCGCGCAGCGTTGGCCACGGGGGCTTCCATCACGGCTTGATTCATGGCGTTCACTCCTCGCTCTTGTGGGTGGCGCGGGCCAGTTCGGCCAGCTTCTCGGTGTTGGTCAACACATCACCGAGCAGGTCTTCCAGCTTCTCGTTGCCGGCCAGCTTGTTGCGCAGGTCGGACAGCTTGGTGCGCGCCTCCAGCAGCTTGCGCAGCGGCTCGACCTGCTGCACCACCTGCTCCGGACGGAAGTCGTCCATGCGGTTGAACGCCAGGTTCACCGCGAACTCACCCCCTTCAGGGCTGAGCTTGTTGTTGACGCGAAAGCTCGCAGTGGGCGCCATGCCGGCCAGCACGTCGTCGAAGTTGTCCATGTCGACGTTGACGAACTTGCGGTCGCGCACTTTGGGCAGCGGCTGGTCAGGCTTGGCCTGCCCAGAGAACTCGCCCAGGACGCCAACGACGAAGGGCAACTCCTTCTTCTCGATGCCGTCACCGATCTCGACGTCGTACGTCAGTTGCACACGCGGGGGACGCACCTTCTCGAGGCGCTTTTGAACGCTGTCTTTCTTGGCCATAGGGTTCTTTCGGGGTTCAAGGGGGCGGTTCGTCCGGTGCTCAGCGCAGGCGGTCAAACGGGTTGGCGGGCTTGTCGGTGCCCGCAGCGAGCGGCTTGGCCACGGGCTTGCCGGCCAAGTTGGCGGAACTGGCGGAACTGGCGGCGCTGCCGGCCGCCGCAGCCTGGGCTGGACTGGCTGGTGCGCCTGACGGGGGAACGACGGCGGGAGCTCCGGCAGTTGCCGCGCCGGCCGGCTTGGGCGCTCCGCTGGGCGTACTCGCTGGCGCAGCAGCACGCGCGCCAGTTGGCTTGCGAGGCGCCGGAGCCGGCGGCGGCGTGACGGGAGGCACCAACAGCGGCTCACCCAGCGTTTCGCGCAGCGCCTTGGTCAGGTTGCGCGCCTCGCTCTGGGTGTCGGTCGGCATGCCGCTTTGCTGCTCTCGCAGAGCGAGCAGCGAGGTCGACGCCACCCGCAGCCCGGCGACGGCCAGGATGCTGTGCGCAGTGCGATCCACCGGATCACGCTGCACCACCTCCTGGGCCGCCAGGATGGCGTTGCCGTAGTCCGCAGTCTCGAAGTAGTCCTCCGCCAGCTTGACCCAGGGCTCCTTTTGCACCGGGTAGGCCTTCGCAGCGGTGGTGAGTTGAGCTCGCGATTTGTCTTTCGCGCCCGCTTGCGCGGCGTCCTGCGCGTCTTTCATCAGCTCCGTCAGCGTGGGGCGCGGCGGCGGCGGCGCGGGCGGCGGCGGCGGCGGCACCGACGCGCACGCCGTCAGCAATGCAGCTGCAGCCACGGCGCCCAGGCGCGGCCAACTGCCGCGACTGAGCGCCCCCGCATCTAACGCACGCGAATATCCAAATAATTGATCCCTTGATATCCCTAATTCAATAGGGAGCGAGGCGTAATTCATTGCGGCGGCTATGTTTGTTATTTCCTTGCATTTACAAGTCGTTGCAAATGCTAGGGGGCATGGTCAATGTCACAACCCCTCCAGAAACTGTTTTCAGGAGAAGGCGAAAACAGTGTATGGGCACCAACGAAATTGTTTACTCCCTCACTTGAGCGGATTGGGGATATGGCAGCATTCACCTCAGCCGCCGACAATATGGGCGTCATGAAACGCCTTTTTACAAGTCCCGCATCCCGTGTTATCCCCATCGCCCTTGCCGGACTGGTCAGCGGCTGCGGCAGCCTGGGCGGCGACGCCATGGACAAGACGTTGCAAGCCATAGGACTGCAGAAGCCTCCTGTTGCTGACAGCTTGAAGGATGTTCCTTTGCCGCCCACGCATCGCAACGTGACGCTTCGCCTCCATGCTGGGGCCATCCTCAACACCGATCCCAGTGGCCGACCGCTTGCCACCGTGGTGCGCGTTTACCGGCTCAAAAATACCGATTCGTTCTTACAAAGCCCGTACGAATCATTTCATTCGGATACAAGTTCGAAACCACCCCCATATATGCAGGATGTGATCGATGTGCGCGAGCTTGTATTGACGCCCGGTCAATCAGCCGAGAGCATTGAAAAACTAGGGATGGACGTTGGCGCCATCGGTGTTGTGGCACTGTTTCGCGCGCCACAAACCAACCGATGGAAATTCGTATTCGATGCCAAACAGGCGGCCAATTCCGGCATCACCCTGGGCTTGCACGGGTGTGCCATGAGCGTCGCGCAAGGCCAGCCGCTCGGCGCGGCGCCCGAGTTGTTGCGCGTGGCCGGCGTGCGCTGCCAGTGACACCGGGGCGCTGCACCCGCCTGAAGTCTTTCCACCCCATTCCCACGGACACCCCACCTTGAGCACCGCCAGCAAACTTCTCTGGGGCGAAGGCCTCTTCCTGCGCCCGCAGCACTTCCAGCGCCAAGACGCCTATCACGAAGCCCGTTTGGCCGAAGCGGTGCGGGACCTTCACCCCTACGCCTGGGGCGTGCAGCGCCTGGAGGTGGACACCGATGCCCTGGCCCTGCAGCAGCTGCGCCTGCGTGCCGTGCACGCAGTGCTGCCGGATGGCGAGCGGCTGCATGCGCCGGGCGCCGATGAACTGCCCGCCGCGGTTTCGCTGTCCGATGTTCGCCCCGGCGTCAGCGAGTTGCTGGTGCACCTCACGCTGGCACCGCTGCGCGAGCACGCCAGCAACAGCGCGGCCCCCAGCGCCGACCTCGCCAGCCAGGCCCGCTACATCCAGCAGCAGCAGCCGGCTGACGACTGGTACACGCAAGCGGCGTCTGCCCCGCTGACGGTGCTGCGCCGCAACCTGCGTCTGGTGTTGGACCACCAGCCGCGAGACCACCTCGTCTCCATGCCCTTGCTCAAGCTGCGTCGCCAGGGCAGCGGCGGCTTCGAGATCGACCCGCACTACGTGCCGCCCTCGCTGTCACTCGCTGCCGCGCCGCCGCTGACCGCACTCTTGCGCCGCCTGCTCGACGCTCTGCAAGCCAAGGTCGAGGCGCTCTACGGGTTCCACCGCGAGCCATCGCGGCATGTCATCGAGTTCCGCTCCGGGGACATCGCCTCCTTCTGGCTGCTGCACACCGCAAGCACCGCGTTCGCCGGCCTCAGCCACCTGCTGCACCACCCCGGCCTGCATCCCGAGCGGCTGTACCAG
The DNA here is from genome assembly GCF_043555935.1 of Pelomonas baiyunensis. NCBI lineage: Bacteria > Pseudomonadati > Pseudomonadota > Betaproteobacteria > Burkholderiales > Sphaerotilaceae > Roseateles > Pelomonas baiyunensis. The sequence goes on from NZ_JBIGIB010000010.1 coordinate 19,273, forward strand.
CGCCTGCTGGAACTCGCCGGCAGCCTCATGACGTTCTCGCGCCAGCACGCGCTGGCCGAGCTGCAGCCCTACCAGCACGACCAACCCGGCGCCAGCTTTCAGGCGTTGGAGGCCGTGTTGCGCGACCTGCTGGAAACCGTGATTTCCACCCGCTATTTCGCCCTGGCCATCGAGCAGGTCAAGCCGTCGTTCTACCAAGCGCGACTGGACTCCGAGCAGATCAGCGACGACACGCGCCTCTTCCTCAGCGTGCAGGCGTCGCTGCCGATGAGCGAGCTGATTGACATCGTGCCGCTGCGCGCCAAGGTGGGCGCCCCGGACGACGTGGAAAAGCTCGTGCTCTCGGCCATGGCCGGCGTTCGCGTTACGCACCAGCCTCAGGTGCCCGCCGCCATTCCGGTGCGGGCGGGGTGCACCTACTTCGCCATCGAGCCACGCGGCCCGCTGTACGAACGCATGCTGCAAGGGCGTTCGCTGATGCTGTACATGCCGGCCGGCATTGCCGACCTCCAACTTGAACTCTTTGCGCTCAACGGCTGAGCCGCCTTCCATGAACGCCACCGCACCTTCGCTCTTTGGCGCTGCCGCTGCGCCCTCAAACGCCGTGCGCCTGGCCGGCAGCCCCCGGCAAGCGCGCGACCTGATGGACCTGCTGTACGACGGGTTCTACATGATCTTCCTCCTGCGCAACCGACACCACCCCGCCGACGCAGCCAGCTTCCGCGAACGCATCCGAGACTTTCTGATCCAGTTCGAGCGCGGCGCCCATAAGCTGGGCACGCCAGCGGAAGACGTGTTCGCTGCCAAGTTCGCATTCGTCGCCCTCATCGACGAGCTGGCGCTCAGCCCACAACTTCACCTGCGCGACGCTTGGGAGCTTCGCCCCCTGCAAATTGAATTGTTCGGTGAGCAGTTGGCCGGCGAGAAGTTCTTCGACCACCTCGAACAGCTGCGGGCCCAAGGTGCGGCGCGGCTGCAGGCTTTGGAGGTGTTCCACATGTGCCTGCTGCTCGGGTTCACCGGCAAGTACGTGCTGGAGGGCAGTGAAAAGCTGCAGTACCTCACAGCCCGCCTCGGTGACGAGATTGCCCAACTGCGCGGCCGCGGGCGGGGCGGGTTGGCGCCCCATGCGCTGCCGCCGGACCGCATCCTCCACACGCTCAAGCACGAGCTGCCCCTGTGGGTGATGGGCAGCGTGTTCGCGCTGCTGGCGCTGGTGGCCTACATCGGTCTGGCGCAATGGCTCACACACCAAACCGAAAGCGACCTTCAGGCGCACCAGGCACTGGTGCAAATGCCCGCGGAAAGCGCCCACGTCACCATCACCCTGCCCTGACGATGCCCGCGCCCTTGCTCGACGCCGCACTGGACGCGGCGACTTCCCGCCTGGCTTCGCTCGTTGCACCCTTGCAATCTCGCCTGGACTTCACCGCACTGCTGCACGACCACGGCCGCATGCTGCAAGTGCGCACCGCCCTGCCAGCGCTCGCCCTCATCCCCGAGCGGCTGCACGGCTTCGAGCGCGTGAACGCCAGTGGTTTGATCGGCTTCGGCGTCACGCTGGATGCGCTGTCCACCAGCGCGCACTTCGAACTCAAAACCCTCATCGGTGAGCAAATCACCGTGCGCTGGCTGTTGGCCACCGGCGGCTACCGTGCAGTGCACGGCTACGTCGTGCAGGCCGACCAGCTCGGCGGCGACGGCGGCCTGGCGCGCTACCGCCTGCAGTTGGCACCATTCACCGCGCTGATGAACCTGCAGCGAGACGCCTGCATCTTCCAAGACCAGGACGCCCGCCAGATCATCGAAGCCCGCCTGGGCACCCTCACCCAAGCCCGTTGGCGTTGGGACGCCACGTCCGCACTGCCCGCCCGCAGCCGCTGCACGCAATACCAAGAAACACACGCCGCCTTCATCGAGCGCCTGCTGCGCGAAGAAGGCTTGTCCTGGCACTTCGAGCAAGACGACAGCGACACCCCGCTTGACGACGCCCCGCAGCAAGCCCGCCACACCCTCGTCATCCGCGATGCCGAAGCCGCCCGCAGCCCACGCGCCAGCCTCGGCCGCGTGCGCTTCACAGCCCAACACCCCACCGCCACGCTGCGCGACCCCGGCCACAAAGACACCGTCACCGCCTTCGCCGCCGCGGCCCAACTCGGCCCCAATGCCGTCACGGTCGGCGCATGGGACTACAAGCGCCTGCAGGGGCTGGGCGCGCAGAGCCAGGCACAGGGTGCCGCCGCACGGCCACCGCTTGAACACTACGCGGGCCATGGCGCTTACCGCTACGCCTCCGCCGACCTCGCGCAAACGCGTGCCGACCAAGCACTGGCGGCCCTGCAACTCAGCCAGTCCCGCTGGCTGGGAGAAGGCGGCCTGCGCGTCATGGCCGCCGGCCAAGACTTTGAGCTGGCCGACCACTTCCGTGCCGGGCAGGCCATGTCGGGTGACCCCGACCGCTACACCGTGCTCAGCGTCGAGCACCGCGCGGCCAACAACCTCGGCAGCGAACTGGCCCGCCTGCACGCCGACACCGAACTCGAGCACGGCAGCTACCACAACGCCTTCAGCGCCGTGCCCGCCACGCTTGCCCTCACGCCCCGCTGGGCACCCCGCCCCGCCGCGCAGGCCCAGGTGGCACGCGTCGTCGGCCTGGATGACGCCGTCGTCCACACCGACCGCGATGCCCGCGTGAAGGTGCAGTTCGCCTGGCAACGCGGCGAACGCCCCAACCCCGGCGGTCTGATGCTGGACGAGCCGCCCCCCGCCTCCAGCGGCGCCCCCGGCGACCACCGCGCCGGCACCTGGGTGCGCGTGGCCACGCCGCTGGCTGGCCCCAACTGGGGCCAGGTCTTCACGCCACGCGTGGGCTCGGAAGTGCTGGTGGACTTCCTGGACGGCGACATCGACCGCCCCATCGTCGTCGGCCAGCTCTACACCGACCGCAACCGCCCCATCTGGAGCGCGGGCGTTGATTCCGGTGCCAACCACCCCGGCCACCTCAGTGGCTGGAAGAGCCAAAGCCACGACGACAAAGACCACAACCACTGGGTCATGGACGACAGCCCCGGCCAACTGCGCACCCGTCTGGCCTCCAGCCACGCCTGCGCGGAACTGCACTTGGGTGAACTCA
>NZ_JBIGIB010000011.1:0-8495 GCF_043555935.1 Pelomonas baiyunensis
CGCCACGAATCGCAGATTTGAAAGTGAACAGGAAAGTCAATGAAATCAACGATCTACCAACACCACCTCCGCGCCAGTGCTAGCTTTTCGTACCGTCACTTATTGCACTGAAAACGAGGAGACCCCGTCTTCGGCGCTTCGCAGATCGACCCGCAGGTTTTCGTTCTGGCGGTCGAGCTTGGCCTTCACGTCGCCCGCTGCGTTCGACGCCTTCTTGTCGAGAACGGCCATCTCCTGCTTCGCCGAAGCGATGCCGCGATCGGCCTCTGCCACGAACCGGTCGCGTCGGGTGGTATCACTCGCGTAGTTGAAGGGCGCCAACGCCTTCAGTGCCTCCTTGGTGGCGCCCGGCATCACGATCTTGCCGGCCTCGTCGCGAATCTGCGCGATCGGCACGGCCACGTCGTGCTGTCCCAGGCCCACGAACCCACCCGCACCGATGATGACGTACGACACGTTGCGCTCGGGGTCGATGATCAGGTCTTGCACCTTTCCGATCTTGGTGCCTGCATCGTTGTAGACCGTCTTGCCGAGAATCCCCTTCTTCACGCTCCATCCAAGTGCGAGGTGATCGGTCTCGGTGATGGTGACACCGATGGTGGTCGTGGAACCTGCGACCTGGGCGGTAGCGGCGGTCAGTGTCGTGAGCATGCCGGCAATGCCGAGCGCTGCGAACAGGAGAGTTTTCTTCATGGACTTCTTTCGTTGGTTGAGATGCTTCAACGCGGTTTTACAAAGCCATGAAGCGTGGGTCTGTGCGCTGGCGCACTGCAACGTCCAAGGCGCCAGCTTCGGTTGCTGGCCGTTGACGCTGAGCATGCCGGCCCTGTATTTGGGCTATGCGCCCAACCAGAATCGCTCGCTGCGATCGAGAAAGTCATGCAGGTGCACGAGCACCGAATCCTCGTCGAGCAGCACGACGCCGTACTGTGGCGGCTCGAAGCTGCCCGGGATGTCTTCCGATTCCCGAAGGTGCAGCGCCACCTGGTGGTTGGTTCCGCGCAATGTCGAGAACGGGATGCCGCGCCAGCTGCCCGAGATGGGGCGATGAATGTGGCCGAAGAACAAGTGCTTGACGCGGTGCTCGTGGCCCTTCAACGCCGTCAGCAACCATTCGTTGTCGACCAGGCCGATCCGGTCCATGACCGGGATGCCGAGGTGGAAGGCCGGATGATGCATGAACAGCAGCACCGGCGAATCGCCCTCCGCCAGACGCTGAGAAAGCCAGTTCGCCCGCTGCTCGCAGAAGACGCCGGAATGCGTTCCCGGTTCGTTGGTGTCGAGAAACAGCGCTCTGAACTTGCCGACGGCTTTTTCGTACTGGACGAACCCGTTGTTGTCCACGCCCACCTCTGGGAAGCGTTCCCGGAAATTGGGCCGGCTGTCGTGGTTGCCGAGAATCAGATGAACGGGCATCGGCAGCCGCGCACATTGCTCCGACAGTTGGCGGTAGGCGTCCGCGTGCCCGACATGTGCGAGGTCGCCCGTGATCACGCAGAACGATGCGTCCGCGTGCTCGGCGATCACGCTGTCGATGCAGCGCTCGAACCGTTTGCCGGGGTCATGCCCGTAGAGGGCACGACCCTGCTCGACAAGATGGATGTCCGTGATGTGGATGAACTTGAGCATGGTCGTGCCTGGCGATCAGCGCGGCAGCAGTGCCTGGACCGCCTTGCTCATGTCGGTGAGGGCGACGGCGGGCTGCACCTCTTGCGAGACCACGGTCTGCAGATGATCCTTGATCACATCGGTGATCTTCAAGCCGTTGTCACCCGGAAACGCATACCAGCCCGTGAGAACCGGCATCTGCGCGATGGCGGTCAAGTGATTGGGGTTCGCCTGGTAGAAGGGCGCAAGGAGCTTCGGGTCGTTCGCCGGCAGCGTGTTGGCCGGGAAGTAGCCGGTCGCCTTCACCATGGTCGTCGCACCCAGCGGGCCGGTGGCGAACTTGATGTATTCCCAGGCAGCGGCCTGCTTGGCAGAATCCTTGGAAAACATCATCGCTGCATTGCCGCCGGCCGGCAGGCGGCCGTCCTTGGCCACGGGCATGCGGGCGGTGCGAATCTCGAACTTGCCGCCGACCTGCTTCGTGATGCTGCCCAGGCGCGCCGTGGTCGTCGCCAGTACCGCGAGCTTGCCGCTCACGAAGTCCTGCCAGGCGGCCGAATAGGCGATGTTGCGCATCTCGCCTTGCTTGACGAGCTGCTCGAGGGTTTGAATGGCAGCCTTGCCTGCGGGGCCGTCGAATGCCACCTTCTTCTCGTCGGCGGTCAACATGGTGCCGCCGTTGCTGAAGACCAGCGCCTGCCACATCCAGTTGCCGGTGATGTCCCACTCGACGTGCAGGCTGTCCGTGCCGGGGGTTGCCGATTTCGACTTCTTGGCCGCATTCATGATGGCTTCCCAGGTCGTCGGGAAGCGATCGGGCTCCACGCCCGCCTTGCGCATCAGGTCGGCGTTGTAGTAGATGACGGGTGTGGACAGCGCAAAGCCGATGCCAACCTGCTGACCCTTGACCTGCCCCAGTGACAGCAGCGCCTGGTCGTAGCCCATCCCGGCCCAGCCTTTCTCTGCCTTGATGAAGGGTGTGAGGTCGACGGCGAGCCCGCGGTCGGCAAACACGCGCTGACGATTGAGGCCCTGATAGGACACGTCGGGCAGCTGGCCCGTCACGGCCTGGCGCAAGACCTGTTGCGCGGAGACCTCGTAGTCGGAGTTGGGCGCGCGGAACGTGACCTTGTACTGGGGGAACTTCGCCATGAAGTCTCTCGCGATCGATTCATGGACCTCCTTGAAAAGATCGGCGTAGGCGTAGTCGACGACGATCTCGGTCGGTTGCTGAGCCTGTGCCAGGCCTGCGGCCATCAACATGGTCAGGGCGGCGGTTTTTTTGAACAGTTGTTTCATTGCTTGATTCCTTGCGGTTTAACCCTTGACGCCGGTGAGCGTCACACCTTCGATGAAGCGCTTTTGCGCGACGACGAACAACAGCACCAGCGGCGCCGTGATCAGCACCGTGCCGGCCATCAAAGGACCGAACGCGCTGCCTGCTTCCTCATTGCGGAAGAACATGGTTCCCAATGGCGGTGTCGCCAGATCGGGTGAATTGATGACCAGGAGGGGCCAGAAATAGTCGTTCCAGTGCCAGACCACCGAGAAGATCGAGAACGCCAGCAAGGCGGGCATGGCGGTGGGCAGCATCACGCGCCAGACGATCTCCAGCTCACCCATGCCGTCCAGCCGCGCGGCATGGATCAGGTCGTCGGGCACGGTGCGAAAGAACTGCCGCATCAGGAAGATGCCGAACGCCGACACGCTGAAAGGCAGGATCAGCGCGCCCATCGTGTCGAGCAGACCTGCGTGGTACAGCATCACGTAGAGTGGGATGGCCGTGGCCTGGTACGGCACCATGAGCGCAAGCATCACCAGGCGCCATGCCCACGGCTTGCCGCGGAACGACAGCTTGGCGAAGGCGTAGGCGGCAGGCAGCGCCACCAGGATCTGAAGCACCAGGATCCCCGCGCAGACGAGAACGCCGTTCCACAGGTAGCGCAGCAAGGGGACCTTGGTCAGCGCCAGGGTGTAGTTCTCGACCGCGGCAAAGCGCGTCGGAAAGAGATGGATCTCGCTGCCGAAGATTTCGTCGGCGGGCTTGAGCGAGGTCAGCACCATCCAGATGAAGGGCATCAGGAAGACGAGCGCCACGGCCATCAGGACCCCGTGGCGAAGGATCCGAAAGGAAGGAGAAGGACGTTTCATGCGTAGTGCGTCCGGCGCTCCAGCGCGGCGTGCTGGATCTGGGTCAAGAGGAAGATGCCTGCAATGAAGACGACCGTCATGGCGCTGGCGTAGCCCATGCGGAAGAAGCTGAAACCTTCGGTGTAGATCGTGTGGAGCAGCACCTCGGTGGCCTTGTTCGGCCCGCCCTTCGTGAGCACATGCACGGTGTCGAAGACCTGCAGGGCGCGGATGGCGCACACGGTGATGACGAACAGGGTGGTGGGGCCCAGCAACGGCCAGGTGACGAAGCGGAAGCGATCGAAGGGGCGTTCGATGCCGTCGAGTTCTGCCGCATCGCGCACGTCGCGAGGAATGCCCTGCAAGCCGGCCAGGAAGAACACCAATGCCAGCCCCGACATCTGCCAGATGCCGATCGCGGCGAGCGAGTACAGCGCGAGCCGCCGGTCGTTGAGCCAGTTCTGGGGCGAGAGGCCGACCTGCATCAGCAGGTGATTCACGAGCCCGGCGCTCGGATGCAGCAGGAACTCCCACACGACCGCCATGGCGATCAGCGTCGACGCGGCCGGCATGAAGAAGGCGGTTCGGTAGAAGCCGCGTCCCGACCGATCGGACTCGATCAACAGCGCGAGGCTCAGGCCCAGCACGATCGAGCCCCCGGTGACGAGAACAAGGTAGACGAGGGTGTTGGCGACGGACTTGCGGAACACCGCGTCCGACCAGAGTTCGGCGTAGTTCTGCAGGCCGACCCAGTTCAGCGTGGTCGCGCCGAACTGCCAATCGGTCAGCGACATCAGAACGACGGCCAGCACGGGGATGAACAGCAGAACCGTCGCAAGAAGTCCCGCGGGTGCGAGAAGCGACGCTGTGGAGAGGGGATGGATGCGCATCGTCGGCTTTCAGGCAACCCGGGCCAGGACGTCGCATCGATCGATCGACAGGCGCTGACCGCCTGCGTCGAAGACATGCAGCGCTTCCCACGGGACCGTGACCTCGAACTCGGCCCCTGCGCGCGCAGCCGTGCCGGCCGGGAGGCACACGATGCAGGCCTCGCCCTGGCTCGGCAGGGTCAGCGTGGCCATCAATTCGGTGCCCGCATATTCCACATGGCCGACCACGCCGCGCACGGTGAGGCCAGGCGCCCTCGCCAAGGTGACCGCCTGGGGCCGGAAGGCGACATGGCAGGGTCCGCTGTTCCCCGGGGTAGCCGCGATGCGTTGCGCCAGGCAATGGATCTCGCCGTTGGCGAGGATCTCGCCCGGCACGACGTTGATCCGCGGCGCGCCGACGAATCGCGCGACTTCGAGGCTTCGGGGTCGCATGTACAGATCTTCGGGTGGCGCGACCTGAAGGATGCGGCCTTCGCGCATGACCGCGACACGGTCCGACATGGACATCGCTTCATGTTGATCGTGGGTGACGTAGATGAACGTCACGCCCAACTGGTCGTGAAGCTGGCGGATTTCGGCGCGCAGCGCATGCCGAAGGTTGGCGTCCAGGTTCGAGAGGGGCTCGTCGAACAGGAAAACGGAAGGGTGGCGAACCATCGCACGCGCCAGGGCAACGCGTTGGCGCTGGCCGCCTGAGAGATGCGCCGGCTTGCGATCGAGCAATCCGTCGATGGCGAGTCGTCGTGCGACCTCCTGCGCGCTGGCATGGATGTCGGCGAGCCGTCGCCGCACCCCGGGGGACACCAGGCGTGCCCCCGGCAGGCGACCCCAGAATCCGAGGCCACGCATCACCAGTGGCATCGAGATGTTCTCGCGGACTGTCATGTGGGGGTACAGCGCATAGGACTGGAACACCATCGCGCAGTCCCGCGCGCTGGGCGACAGGGCGAGCAGGTCGCGGTCTCCCATGCGGATCGTGCCCGTGTCGGGCGTGTCCAGGCCGGCGATCAGCTTCAGCAAGGTGGACTTGCCGCAACCGGATGCGCCGAGCAGGGTGAGGAATTCGCCGTCGCGCACGGTCAGGTCGAGTTCCTGAAGAACGGCAGCGCTGCCGAAGCGCTTGGTCAGGCCCGAGATCTGGATGTCAGACATGGTGAGTCGTCTCCGCCGTTGACTGAGTCGATGTCCGGGCGGCCATCCAGCTGTGGAATTCCGCGTAGTCCGAAAACGCGACGACGTACGGGCGCAAGTCGTCGGGGTTGGCCGCGTAGCCGCCCAGGTGAGCCGCCAGCCGTACGCCGGCGGCCTGGGCACATGCCGCGTCGATGCCGGAGTCCCCGACGAAGAGAACCGTCTGCGGCGTCGCGCCCAGTTGGGTGAGTGCGAGGTGCAACGGCGCGGCGTCCGGCTTGGGATGCTCGGCATCGCCCAGGCCGACGATCACATCGAAGAAGCCGGTGAGTGCTGCCTTGTCCAGCAGCGTGCGTGTCGAGTCCTGATCGCGGTTCGTGCAGATCCCCAGGGCGATGCCCTGCGAACGAAGCATCGACAGAAGCTCGAGAGCACCGTCGTATGCCACCGCTTTGTGCAGCCAGTGCGATGCATAGCGTTGCTGGAAGGCCTTCTCGAGGCGCGAGGCCAGCGCGAGTGGCACAGACGCTGTCTGAAGCCGGAGCGCGCTCTGGAAGAGGGCGGTGATGCCCTGGCTCAAGGCCGGACGAAGATGCTGCGGCTCGATGGCCTGCAATCCGGCCAGCACAAGTACCTCATTGGCCGCCGCTGCGAGGGAGGGAAGGGTGTCGAAAAGGGTTCCATCGACATCAAAGACGACTGTTCGTATTTGATCGTTAGTGTTCATGAACTGGATGTTACGAACATGATGAGTCAAACTCGTGACAAATACGGGCGGTACAGTTTCCGCACCGATCACGCGCACACCTCGCGCGTCAACCGTCCTGAGATGCAAGAAAACAGATGCTCAAAGCAGCTCGCCAGAAAGAAATCGTCGCCCTGTTGCAAGGAGGGGGCGTCGTCGAAGTCAGCGTGCTGGCTGAGCGTTTTCAGACCTCGCCCATCACCGTGCGGCGCGACCTCATCGAATTGCAGGAGCGGGGTGTGCTGGCCCGCACGCGAGGAGGGGCGATTCCCGGCAACGAGGTGTATGCGGAGGGTTGGGCGCGTTACGAGAGCGTGAGCTACGCGGAGCGGGAGAGGGAAAACTACCGCGAGAAACGAGCCATCGCAGAACTCGCAGCCCAATCCGTGTCGGACGGTGATTGCATCCTGGTCAACGGTGGGACCACCTGCCGACACCTCGCGGAAGCGCTGCGAGGTCACCACCATCTTCACGTCGTGACCAACGGACTCACCGTCGCGATGGAGTTGGCCAAGAGCAGAAACGCCACGGTGCATCTATTGCCCGGTACCGTGGATTTTCAGAAGATGACGAGTGTCGGTCGCCTCGAGACAGGTGCTTTCGAGAACATCACCGTGAGAGCGGCCTTCCTCGGCGTCCACGGCATCTCCGCGAGCGGGGGCATCGGCATGTTGACACCGGAGGAGGCCGTGATGAACCGAGCCTTCGTGGACGCCGCCCAGTCCGTCAATGTCCTCGTCGACTCCTCCAAATTCAAGGCGCAGGCCATTTTCAGGATCACGCATCTCGACAAGGTCGCGCGCGTGTTCACCGACGATGGCATCACCGATGAGGTGCGACATTCACTGGAGAAGGCCGGTGTGGAGGTGTTGGTGGCTAACGCCGAGGAGAATGGTCACTAGGACGCAAACCGTCATCCCCTGACCGGCCAACGGTTTCCGTTCGCCAGCGTACAGACATGTGCACGATCCGGCCCGAGGATGAACGCCAACGCCCATCTCCGACCCGCCATGAACGCATTGCTGTCACCGCCTCCAACCCCTGCCACGGGAGGCTCCGCGTCCGCGCAGGCGATGAACGAGCCGCTGCAGAAGCAGAGGGGGGTCAGGTTCTCGGCGGGTGCGCACGACGATGACGCTTGTGCCGCCGTGCTGCTTTCGATCGCCGAATGCAGGACGTTGCGTCCTGTGTCCGTCGAGGTGCTGCCGTTTCTCTGCTCCTTTGCCCACCGCCTCAGGCACACCTTCGACGGTTGCGTTGACGTCGCTGTGGACGTCGACCGAGCGTGTTCTGCGTGGACGGTCGACAGGGACGCACTGGAAGAGGCGCTGCTGGAGGTCGTGCTGGGGTCGGTGTGTGCGATACGTCGTCGGGGGCGATTGACGTTGCGGGCCTCCGTCGACGATCGGAGCAACCAACGCAGCACGGTGCTGACGGTGTTCAACAAGGTGCCACACGAAGATTGTTCGACATTCAGTTGGAGAAACTGACTTGCTCTGGCGCTTGATTCCTCCTCACCGACATCCACATCGTCGACATCGCCCGAACCGGGAGAAATCGTCTGTTCGGTAGCGCACTTAATACCGAGATAGACAACGATCGCTTGCGATTTGCGACACCGCGAAAAATGCAGGCAAATCCCTGCACCGGCTGGTCGCCAGCACGGCTATAAGTTCGCCAGCGAACAGATCAGGGGGAATCTTCGAGCCACCCCGGCTCGACGATATTTCGATCGTTCAAACGATCCTCTTGACTGGAACCTCGAATGCCGACCATCGACCAACCGAAGAAGAACCATTTGCTGGCCGCACTGCCCGAGGCGGAGTGGTCGCGGTGGCTTCCACAGCTCGAGCCCGTCTCCTTGGGGGTCTCCTCGTTTTCAGTGCAATAAGTGACGGTACGCAAAGCTAGCACTGGCGCGGGGGTGGTCTGGGTAGACCGTTGATTTCATTGACTTTCCTGTTCGCTTTGTAAACGGGTATGGTGGCCTC
>NZ_JBIGIB010000012.1:0-5636 GCF_043555935.1 Pelomonas baiyunensis
TGATTTCCCGCGCCGCAAAAGCAAAACCCCCACCAGTTTGCACTGATGGGGGTTGGCTTCAATAAATAGCCTGACGATGACCTACTTTCACACGGGAATCCGCACTATCATCGGCGCTGACTCGTTTCACTGTCCTGTTCGGGATGGGAAGGAGTGGGACCAAGTCGCTATGGTCGTCAGGCTTGACGGGTTGGCTTACTGGCACGGCCAATAAACCCAATTCGTAGAGTCAGCAGAGGTTTTCTGCACACTGCATTTTGCAGCGGAATCAGCTATTTGATTGCGTCTCCAGACTTCTGAAGAACAGCATAACTTGAACACTCACCTTGATCTGCAGTTTGCAGTCAAAGTTATAGGGTCAAGCCTCACGGGCAATTAGTACTGGTTAGCTTAACGCATTACTGCGCTTCCACACCCAGCCTATCAACGTCCTGGTCTCGAACGACCCTTCAGGGGGCTCAAGGCCCCGGCAAGACTCATCTTGAGACGAGTTTCCCGCTTAGATGCTTTCAGCGGTTATCTCTTCCGCACTTAGCTACTCGGCAATGCCACTGGCGTGACAACCGATACACCAGAGGTGCGTCCACTCCGGTCCTCTCGTACTAGGAGCAGGCTCTCTCAATCTTGCAGCGCCCACGGAAGATAGGGACCAAACTGTCTCACGACGTTTTAAACCCAGCTCACGTACCTCTTTAAATGGCGAACAGCCATACCCTTGGGACCGGCTACAGCCCCAGGATGAGATGAGCCGACATCGAGGTGCCAAACACCGCCGTCGATATGAACTCTTGGGCGGTATCAGCCTGTTATCCCCAGAGTACCTTTTATCCGTTGAGCGATGGCCCTTCCATACAGAACCACCGGATCACTTTGTCCTACTTTCGTACCTGCTCGACTTGTCAGTCTCGCAGTCAAGCACGCTTATGCCAATGCACTATCGTCACGATTTCCGACCGTAACTAGCGTACCTTCGAACTCCTCCGTTACACTTTGGGAGGAGACCGCCCCAGTCAAACTGCCCACCATACACTGTCCCCATCCCGGATAACGGGACAAGGTTAGAACCTCAAACACACCAGGGTGGTATTTCAACGTTGGCTCCATAAGATCTAGCGACCTTACTTCAAAGCCTCCCACCTATCCTACACAGATCTGTTCAAAGTCCAATGTAAAGCTACAGTAAAGGTTCATGGGGTCTTTCCGTCTTTCCGCGGGGAGATTGCATCATCACAAACATTTCAACTTCGCTGAGTCTCTGGAGGAGACAGTGTGGCCATCATTACTCCATTCGTGCAGGTCGGAACTTACCCGACAAGGAATTTCGCTACCTTAGGACCGTTATAGTTACGGCCGCCGTTTACTGGGACTTCAGTCAAGAGCTTGCACCCCATCATTTAATCTTCCAGCACCGGGCAGGAGTCACACCCTATACGTCGACTTTCGTCTTTGCAGAGTGCTGTGTTTTTAATAAACAGTTGCAGCCACCGATTCTCTGCGGCCTCATTGGGCTCCCCAAGTAAATGGTTCACCTACTAAAGGCACACCTTCTTCCGAAGTTACGGTGTCAATTTGCCGAGTTCCTTCTCCAGAGTTCTCTCAAGCGCCTTAGAATACTCATCTCGCGCACCAGTGTCGGTTTGCGGTACGGTCGTCAATAGCTGAAGCTTAGTGGCTTTTCCTGGAAGCAGGGTATCACTCACTTCGTCTGCAAGCAGACTCGTTATCACCCCTCATCTAAGCCCGGCGGATTTGCCTACCAGGCACGACTACAGGCTTGAACCGGGACATCCAACACCCGGCTGAGCTAACCTTCTCCGTCCCCACATCGCACTATTGATCGGTACAGGAATATTGACCTGTTTCCCATCAGCTACGCATCTCTGCCTCGCCTTAGGGGCCGACTCACCCTACGCCGATGAACGTTGCGTAGGAAACCTTGCGCTTTCGGCGAGGGGGCTTTTCACCCCCTTTAACGCTACTCATGTCAGCATTCGCACTTCTGATACCTCCAGCAGGCTTCACAACCCACCTTCACAGGCTTACAGAACGCTCTCCTACCACGCATATTGCTATGCATCCGCAGCTTCGGTAACTGGCTTAGCCCCGTTACATCTTCCGCGCAGGACGACTCGATCAGTGAGCTATTACGCTTTCTTTAAATGATGGCTGCTTCTAAGCCAACATCCTGACTGTTTTAGCCTTCCCACTTCGTTTCCCACTTAGCCAATTTTAGGGACCTTAGCTGGCGGTCTGGGTTGTTTCCCTCTTGAGTCCGGACGTTAGCACCCGGTGCTCTGTCTCCCAAGCTGTACTCTGCGGTATTCGGAGTTTGCATAGGTTTGGTAAGTCGCCATGACCCCCTAGCCTAAACAGTGCTCTACCCCCGCAGGTAATACTTGAGGCACTACCTAAATAGTTTTCGGAGAGAACCAGCTATTTCCAAGTTTGTTTAGCCTTTCACCCCTATCCACAGCTCATCCGCTAGTTTTGCAACACTAGTCGGTTCGGACCTCCAGCACCTGTTACGGTACCTTCATCCTGGCCATGGATAGATCACTTGGTTTCGGGTCTACACCCAGCGACTATTCGCCCTATTCGGACTCGATTTCTCTACGGCTTCCCTATTCGGTTAACCTCGCCACTGAATGTAAGTCGCTGACCCATTATACAAAAGGTACGCCGTCACCCTTTCGGGCTCCGACTTTTTGTATGCATGCGGTTTCAGGATCTATTTCACTCCCCTCCCGGGGTTCTTTTCGCCTTTCCCTCACGGTACTTGTTCACTATCGGTCGATTACGAGTATTTAGCCTTGGAGGATGGTCCCCCCATATTCAGACAGGATTTCACGTGTCCCGCCCTACTCTATTCGCGCCTAGTTCCACAATCTACATTTCTCATACGGGGCTATCACCCGCTGTGGCCGGACTTTCCATTCCGTTCTGATATGCAAACTGCTAAAACGCGAGGGCTACTCCGATTTCGCTCGCCACTACTTTCGGAATCTCGGTTGATGTCTTTTCCTCGAGCTACTGAGATGTTTCAGTTCACCCGGTTCGCTTCATTACCCTATGTATTCAGATAATGATGACCTTACGGTCGGGTTTCCCCATTCGGAAATCTCCGGATCAAAGCTAATTTGCCAGCTCCCCGAAGCTTATCGCAGGCTATCACGTCCTTCGTCGCCTGTAATCGCCAAGGCATCCACCACATGCACTTAGTCACTTGACCCTATAACTTTGACAGCGCTGACTGCACTGTCGTCAAGGACTCAATTCAGATCTGAATTCAATTCAGTATCCAAACTGTTTTTGAGTATTCACGCGTTACGCCGTTCTTCAAATATCTAAGCAATTTCTTGCTCAGTTGAAGTCTATGTTTGACGCAATCAAATAGTTGCCGACGGCACGGTGCATCTTTCAATGCTTTCCGCCGACAACGCTGATTCGACTCTACAAATTGTTAAAGAACAACAGCCGATCTTTCGATCAAGACTGGCAAACCTCAGAAGAACATCTCGTTCCGCTGAGGTTTGCCAACCTTCTGATGAGTGAACTGGTGGAGGATGACGGGATCGAACCGACGACCCCCTGCTTGCAAAGCAGGTGCTCTCCCAGCTGAGCTAATCCCCCGTTCAGATTTCTCTGACTACCGTGGTGGGTCTGGCTGGATTCGAACCAGCGACCCCCGCCTTATCAAGACGGTGCTCTAACCGACTGAGCTACAGACCCACGCGTAATTCTGCGTAGCCCGTTTCATCACCAGCCTGCCGAGGCCAGCTCGCCAGGCTCACGCGATATTCACTCACTGTTGTATGTTCGCAGCCGATAAGTGTGGGCGCTTAAAGCAAAGTGCTTGAGCTTTCGCTCTTAGTTGATCTTGCTCTGCATGCTCCTGAGAACATACGAGGCGCGATCTATCTAGAAAGGAGGTGATCCAGCCGCACCTTCCGATACGGCTACCTTGTTACGACTTCACCCCAGTCACGAACCCTGCCGTGGTAATCGCCCTCCTTGCGGTTAGGCTAACTACTTCTGGCAGAACCCGCTCCCATGGTGTGACGGGCGGTGTGTACAAGACCCGGGAACGTATTCACCGCGGCAAGCTGATCCGCGATTACTAGCGATTCCGACTTCACGCAGTCGAGTTGCAGACTACGATCCGGACTACGACCGGGTTTCTGGGATTAGCTCCCCCTCGCGGGTTGGCAGCCCTCTGTCCCGGCCATTGTATGACGTGTGTAGCCCTACCCATAAGGGCCATGATGACCTGACGTCATCCCCACCTTCCTCCGGTTTGTCACCGGCAGTCTCATTAGAGTGCCCTTTCGTAGCAACTAATGACAAGGGTTGCGCTCGTTGCGGGACTTAACCCAACATCTCACGACACGAGCTGACGACGGCCATGCAGCACCTGTGTCCAGGCTCTCTTTCGAGCACTCCCAAATCTCTTCAGGATTCCTGGCATGTCAAGGGTAGGTAAGGTTTTTCGCGTTGCATCGAATTAAACCACATCATCCACCGCTTGTGCGGGTCCCCGTCAATTCCTTTGAGTTTCAACCTTGCGGCCGTACTCCCCAGGCGGTCAACTTCACGCGTTAGCTTCGTTACTGAGAAGAAACCCTCCCAACAACCAGTTGACATCGTTTAGGGCGTGGACTACCAGGGTATCTAATCCTGTTTGCTCCCCACGCTTTCGTGCATGAGCGTCAGTACAGGTCCAGGGGATTGCCTTCGCCATCGGTGTTCCTCCGCATATCTACGCATTTCACTGCTACACGCGGAATTCCATCCCCCTCTACCGTACTCTAGCTATGCAGTCACAAAGGCAGTTCCCAGGTTGAGCCCGGGGATTTCACCTCTGTCTTGCATAACCGCCTGCGCACGCTTTACGCCCAGTAATTCCGATTAACGCTTGCACCCTACGTATTACCGCGGCTGCTGGCACGTAGTTAGCCGGTGCTTATTCTTCAGGTACCGTCATGAGTCCCAGGTATTAACCAGAACCTTTTCTTCCCTGACAAAAGCGGTTTACAACCCGAAGGCCTTCTTCCCGCACGCGGCATGGCTGGATCAGGCTTGCGCCCATTGTCCAAAATTCCCCACTGCTGCCTCCCGTAGGAGTCTGGGCCGTGTCTCAGTCCCAGTGTGGCTGGTCGTCCTCTCAGACCAGCTACAGATCGTTGGCTTGGTGAGCCTTTACCCCACCAACTACCTAATCTGATATCGGCCGCTCCAATCGCGCGAGGTCTTGCGATCCCCCGCTTTCACCCTCAGGTCGTATGCGGTATTAGCTGCTCTTTCGAGCAGTTATCCCCCACGACTGGGCACGTTCCGATACATTACTCACCCGTTCGCCACTCGTCAGCTTAACCTGTTACCGTTCGACTTGCATGTGTAAGGCATGCCGCCAGCGTTCAATCTGAGCCAGGATCAAACTCTACAGTTCGATCTTGAATTTACTCAACGGAATCGAACAAAGACTATTTGCATAGCTTCATTCTCTTTCCGTGAGCGTTTAAAGTCCGAAGGACCGTCATCAGTCACCTGACAACATCACTTCGCCTCAAACGCCCACGCTTATCGGCTGCTAATTCTTAAAGAACATCCGCATCACTCAGAACTTGCGCCCTTCGTTT
>NZ_JBIGIB010000013.1:0-4015 GCF_043555935.1 Pelomonas baiyunensis
GCACCCAGGTGCCGGCGCGGTGGTCGCCGGGGGCGCCGCTGGAGGCGGGGGGCGGCTCGTCCAGCATCAGACCGCCGGGGTTGGGGCGTTCGCCGCGTTGCCAGGCGAACTGCACCTTCACGCGGGCGTCGCGGTCGGTGTGGACGACGGCGTCATCCAGGCCGACGACGCGTGCCACCTGGGCCTGTGCGGCGGGGCGGGGCGCCCAGCGCGGCGTGAGGGCGAGGGTGGCCGGGATGGCGCTGAAGGCGTTGCGGTAGCTGCCGTGCTCGAGTTCGGCGTCGGCGTGCAGGCGGGCCAGTTCGCTGCCGAGGTCCAGCGCGCCCTGCCGGGCGCGCGTTGGGCATGACGGGGTGCCAACGCGGAGGCCTCGCCGCGTGAGTGGCGCTGAGCAGAGCCCGGGCCGAAGGCCCGGCATCGGCAGCCGCACCGTTCAACCCTGCGCGTCGTCCCAGTACCAGATGGTGGCGCCCCACGAAGATCCTTCGACGGCGGGCATCAATTCGTTGGCTGCAAACCGGCGCCGGCTGTTGGCTTGGGCCGGCGTGCTCCAGAAGCCAGCCTGAGGACAGGGCTGGCCTCCTTCGCAGCGCAGCCGCAGTGCTTGCGCGCCGGCAGCGGGCGCCAGCCGATCCACGACATTGTTTGCTCGGGCCCAGTCGGCTAGATCTTTCGGGTAGACGAGGTGGTCTCGGAAACTGCTGTCGTCGATGTCGTAAAGCACGCAGATGGCCGCCGCTTCGAATGCCCAGTAGCCCTCGTAGTTGCTGTACTCGTCCGTCACCACGAGGTGGCCGTCGTGCCACGGAACGCCTTCAAAGGCTTTGTACCAACCTTCCACGTAGTGCTTGACGAAGTCGCTGGCTGCTTCGGGGTTTTCGGCTGTGTAGACGGCGTCAAGCAACAAGCCATACGGTTCTTCGTGGAAGAACTCTTCGACGTCCCGTGGGTCGGCGACGACCTGCTCCAGCAGTGCTTCAAGGAGCATATCGGTACCACGGTAGCGTCCGAGCCAAGCTGCAACCCGGCGCACGGCGTCTGCCTCGCCAAGCAAGATGCCAAAGCTCACCAACTCCATCGCTAACTGGCAGTGGAAGAGATCTTCCATGTGCACCGGCGAACCGTCGGTGCGCAGTTCTTCACCGGACGCCTTGGCCAAATGCTGAATCTGGGCGCCATAGGCTACGTGCCATTCGCCGAACCACTTCATGGCGGCGGCAAGCAGTGGTTTAAGCGACTCGATGGGTTCGCCAGCGGTGTAGTGGAGGCGCAGAAGTTTCATTGCGCCTTTGAATGCCGAGCCCGGGATGTCCGAGTAGGACACATCCGTTGGTGGCAGTACCCCCTCTGCGGTAGCTCGCGCATCAAGTTCCAGCTCGCGCTCCAGTAATGAGCTGTTGAGGTTGTAGTACTTTTTGGTGAGGAACGGCTGGCGCCGTTTCGCGCGGAACACTTCTTCAGTCATGGCTACTTGTTCTTCCTGCGGCTCGGCTTGGGTGCTGCGTCGTCTGGTTTGGACGCCGCGCGTCTTGCTTCGTGCGCATTCAGGCGGGCAGCGTCTACGGCATCAATCGCCGCAGCCTCCCATTCCCGTGTCAGGCTGTGGTCTGTATGCGGATGAAGCTCTGACGCCGGCTTACCCATGCTCACGTCAATCATGGCCTCTGCGTGGGCGAGTCCGCCTGGCGACTCGAGGGTGACAAGGACAACATGTCGCTTGTAGTTCGCCTTGTTGCGCACCCTCAAAGCAGCGGTCACTGCGGCTGATAAGCCTTCTCTTGGCGCACGGTCTTGCACCCAAGCCGCCCCCATCTGCATCAACGCCGTCTGCGTGCCCTTCTTGTCTGAGCTGTCACTCAGCAGGTAATGCAGCAACTGCTGATCCTGATTGAGCCCGGTGACGACAGGGATCAGCCCCTTTTTTTCTTTGAACTTTCCCATGCCGTACACGGCACCGATGCTGGCGCTGGCTTTTGCTTCCGTCACCGTGTACTGCCCGGCGTGCTCCCACACTGCGTCGATGCCGGCGTGATTCACTTTGGGCAAGTCAGCCAAGCTCAAGTTGACTGGGCGTTTGTCCACGTTGAGCTTCTTGACCGTCGCTGGGCTCCAGCTTCCAGTGGATTTGTCGTGCGGCCAATTCCCGCCCAAGCGGTTGAGTTCGTGGAAGTCCGCCACGTGCTCACCAATCAATCCCTTTTGCTGGTTAGCCAGGTCCTTAGTCGCTTTTGCGGTGGCTTGCACGACTGCATGCACAGGCCCCGAACCTGACTTGGCATCCACCTTGGGTTTGGCACTGACCGTCTCTTCCCCATGCCGTGTCGGCTTGGTTTTGGTGGAGGTGTGACGGTCTGGGCTGTGCACCGCCGCAGCGTTGTGTCCGTTCCGGGTTCGGCTGCCCGGCACCGCACTTCCGGCGGCTGCTGTCTGTCCGACAGCCATGACAACGGCGGCCGCTTGTTCGCCCAGCAGGTCTTCCAGGAACTCTCGGATCTCGTTGCTGGCGCGCTGAATCGGCGCATCCAAGCTGCCCCGCAGCGCCTTGAGCCCTGGCAGCAGTTGCCTGGCCAGCGCTTGGATGGAGTCAGGCACCAGCCAGTCCTTCCAGCCACTGGCGGTGGCCAGAAACTCTGTCAGTTCGATCGTGGCGGACAGAGCAGCGTTGGCCGTGGCGATGGCGTCTCGGGTGCGGGGCCCCCATTTGCCGATCAGCTCTTTGCGGATCCAGGTGAGGGCACCGCCCTTTTTCATACCCAGCATCACTTCCAGCGCATGCAGGCCCCCATGCACGGCGCCCTTGGCTGCCTTGCGCTGCTTGTAAAGGGGCTTGAACACGCCCTTGAAGACGCTGCCCACTTCGGGGATAGCGCCGAAGGCAGCGAAACCGAAGCTCACTACCTGGTCCGTGCTCGCATTTTTGAAGCCGCCGGCCTGGTTGATCTTATAGAGGCTGCCCGTGATGTCGCGGGCATCCAGGACCTGATCCAGGACGGGAATCAGGCCCAGCAGACCACCGACGACCAGGGCGGCGCTGTTTTGGTTCTCATCGAAGTCACCCAGCAGCAGGGTGCGAAAGAAGCTCTCCACATCGGCGCGGCTCATGGCTGGGCTCCCAAGGGGAGTGCGGCTGCAGTGGAGGGAGCGGCGACGGGTTCATTCTTGAGCATGCGTTCCAGCGCTGCTTGGCCCTCGGCTTTGAATTGGGGCTGTTGGAAGGGGGCCTCGTTCTTGGCCAGCGGAGGCGGCTGCCAAGCGCGGCTGTCCTCCCCGTACTCGACGCGGTAGCGGCCCTTGGGCACGGCCTTTTCGAGGGCATAGCCCTGGGCGTCGAGCGCGCCGGTGCGGACGGTGCCGTCTTCGAAAGTGATCTTGTAGGGCGCACCGATAACCGGGCTCAGGTCGTCGTAGTGAAAATGCAATTCGATGTCTTGTGGTGACTCGTTGAGCGTGCCTTTTGGCAACGCCACCAACTCCGCCGTCTGGCTCCCCCCACCCAGGAACTCATGCGAACTCGTCTTGACCTCAAACGTCCCCGGGGTCTTGATCTCGATGTCGCCGCCGCTGAGCACGATGCCGCTGTCGGCAGCGATGAGTTCGATGCGGTCCTTGGCCTGGATGTGGATCTCGTCGTTGACGGACAGGATCTGCAGGCTTTGGTCGGCCAGCAGTTCCAGCGCGTCGGTGTGGGCCTGCAGTGACACGGGCCCGGCGGCGGCCTTGGCTTGGAGTTGGCCGCTGTGGGCGTACAGGCTGAAGTGCTCGCCCGTGAGTTGATGGTGGGTGTGGGCGGCGGTCTCGTGCTGGTCGCCTTGGCTGGTGCGGCTCAAGTGTTGGCCGGCCAGCGTGGTGAGGTCGCCCGGCGTGATTTGGCCCAGGCTGGCGGCGCTATCCAGCACGAGGTGCGGGCGGGCGGTGCGCGGCGTGGGTTTGTCCGGCGTGCGGCTGCCGGGCGCGGGTTGGCGGCTGTCCTGGCCGTTGACGGCGTCGGGGTGGTGGCCGTCGCGCGTGGGGTCGA
>NZ_JBIGIB010000014.1:0-1934 GCF_043555935.1 Pelomonas baiyunensis
CGGGGTCTCCTCGTTTTCAGTGCAATAAGTGACGGTACGAAAAGCTAGCACTGGCGCGGAGGTGGTGTTGGTAGATCGTTGATTTCATTGACTTTCCTGTTCACTTTCAAATCTGCGATTCGTGGCGTCAAACCGTGGTCGGTTTCATCCATTGGTGCCAGTTATCGATGCATTTGGCCGCGAAGGCAGGATTTGGTCAGCATAGCGGTCAACCGGGAAGCGAAACACACCCCGCAAGTTGATGCTCTCCAGCCTGGTGGGCGCAATCTTCCCGATCAGTTCCGGTGGAATGACCTGGCGGCGGTTCGACCAGCGATCCAGGACCGCCTGCATCTGTGAGGTATTCCACGCCATCACGATGTTGGCCATCAGGCTCAACGCATCGGCCACAGCCTGCATTTCATCGACACGTTTGGCCTGCGCCGGGCTGATCCGGCCGGTATAAATGGCGCGCTTGAGGGCGTTAACAGCCTCGCCCCGATTGAGCACCCGGCGCAACTCGTTCCTGAAAGCGTCCTTGACAAAGTAGTCAGCCAAAAACGCCGTACGCAGCAACCGCCCCAATTGCACGCCAGCCTCATAGATTGGATCGCCCTGGGCGGCAGAACCGAACCGCGCAAGAGCTGCCACCGCACTGGCATGTCCGCTCATGACCGAGGCTGCCAGGTGCACCAGACTATCCCAATGCTTTTCGATCAAAGCGACGTCGACATTGGCTTCGCACACCGCAGCGATTTCTGCGGGCACTTTGGTGCCGCGTGGCACAAAGAGGTGGCGCTGTTTGAGTTCCTTCAACCGCGGGCAAAGATCAAAACCAAGCAAACGGGCATGTGACATGGCAAAGTCGGTGTAGCCATGGGTATCCACAGCAAGCTGGCTGGTCTCCAGCTTTTCTTGGCGGATGACACCTTCAATGGCCACGCCCGCCTGGCGCTCATTGAGCACAAAGGGCTGCGCATGGAAGATGCCCCACCGGTCTTTTACATGGGAGTAGATTCCAATGGAAGGTGTGTTGCGCCGAGGATCAAGCCGGGCTTGCCACACCCGTTTGGTGGTCTCCATGCTCATCATGTCAGAAGATGCCAAATCGGACCGCCCCCAGGTGGCGGCAATCGGGTGTCGCTGCATGAATTCCAGCACAGCCTGGCAGGCCTGGCTCAGACGCCGTTCGTCCCGCGCCCAGCGCATGGCCTGGCGAATGCTGGTGGCAGACAATTGCGGAATCATGCGCGCGCATTCGACCGCAGTCAGACTGGTGCCGTGGGCCATGATGCCGGCATAGACCATCAGCAGCTCGTCGGTAGAGCGCGGCTCACGTCCGAGCATGATCCAGCTAAAGCGCACCTGGGCGTCAACGGCCAGAATCACTTCCGGCAATTGAACCTCACCGATGCGGTGATCCAAAGCCGCGCGCAGCTTGGTCACTTCTGGGTCTTCGTCCTCTGCGGGCAATGGCGACAAATGGAGTTCATCATCCACGCGCAGTACGCCACTGCGGGCTGCAGCGGCCACCGCATCGACACCGGCAGTTACTCTGGCCAGCAAAGGCTTCAAGAAAGTGGCAGCCTTGCTGGGTAACGATAGACGGGCATAGTGTTTCTTGGACTCTGCCTGCCAACGCTCGTCCGTGAAGAACAAGCGCGCACGACCCCGAAAGCTCAGGCTGTGCTCAATCCAGACCGAGCCATTGCGCACCGCGCGGCGCAGGGCAAACAGGGTGGCCACCTCCAACGCCTGAAACGCCCGTTCCCGGTCTGGGCTGGAGATCGAAACCTGCCAGATCATTCCCAGACTTGGTGCCACCACTTCAACTGGCAGCTTTCTGGATCCTTTGAGATATAAAGCTTGCAGCTTGGCAAGGTACTCGATGGCAGGATGCTCGCCGGTGGCCTGCCAGGGCAGCTTTGCAATGGCGACGAGCAACGACCGCCGGG
>NZ_JBIGIB010000014.1:2029-3304 GCF_043555935.1 Pelomonas baiyunensis
ACGGGGCGAATTCCATCAATCAATCCCTCGCGGACCAGGGAGGCCCTGCTCGGTGGTTTGCGTTTCTGGGTTTCGGTGATCAAGGCTTCAAGACGGGCACGCAACTCAGCATCTGGCACCGCACCTTGCGCGCTCAAGGCAACAAGTTCGCCGAGCAGCGTTTTGTACATTGCGGCCCAATTGACGGTAGCGGGGACATCGGCGGCAGCCTGACGCCACAGATCGGCGATCCGGCGCTGCACCATAAGGATCAACTGGTCTGTGGTGGTGAACAGGCAATACCGAAGAAAGCATGCGACCTCCACGGTGCGCGCTGGCTCTTTGATCTTGGCTCCGGCTGAGGGCGGCCTGGAGACAAGTCGGCGCGCGTAGCGGCGCAAGATGAGATCGGGGATGTCTGCCAGGTGCTTATGAACGTCCAGCGTGTAAAGCAGGTCGATGCGCTCCAGTACCTCGCTGATTTGGCGGGTTGAGTGTTTCGCCGGTGCAGCCCATAGCCAACTCTGCTGGGTTTGTCCATCTGGGCGCAGCTCTGAAACTGAGGCTCGCCAGCGATCAAGTGTTGCTGGATCAACGCTGGCGGCGATGGCGGTGCCTGTTTCAACTTCAAGCTGGGCAAGTGCCGCCGCAATCAGTGTCCGAATTGCCCGCTCGTGCACGATCACCAGCTTGTTCTTGTACAGCCATTGACGCGCCCGCACGAGTAGCTGATCGCGGTCGGCGCAGCGCGCCACTTCGTCGCGCAGTTCACGTACCAGTGAGCGGCGCTGGTGCTCGCTCATCCACTGGAATCCAAGGACCGTGCAGGCTACTTGTTGGTGATCGAATAGCGTGCGCCCGCGTTCATACATGGCTCTCAGCGAGGCGACTTCTGGTGCTGCAATGCCAAGCTCGTTGCCAAGGTGGCGCCACAAGGCTACTGGAATTACCCGAAAGGCACCGAGCAAACGCCCACTCATGCGCAGGAAACCAATATGGAGCGCCAGACCAAGCTTGTGGGAATCACCTCGGCGTGCATTGATTGCGTCGCGCTCGGCACCATCGAAGGTGAAAAATGCCTTCATCTCGAAGTCGCTGATATCGCGGGGGAGCCCACGCATCCCCAAAAACGTTGTGTGCCAACCCTGCATCGTGAACCTCAAAAGTGGGAGGCCACCATACCCGTTTACAAAGCGAACAGGAAAGTCAATGAAATCAACGGTCTACCCAGACCACCCCCGCGCCAGTGCTAGCTTTGCGTACCGTCACTTATTGCACTGAAAACGAGGAGACCCC
>NZ_JBIGIB010000015.1:0-1289 GCF_043555935.1 Pelomonas baiyunensis
TGTTTAGACCGGAGACATGGGTAACGGGTGTGCCAGCACATGGGTAACGCTTTCGGGGTTTCGAAGCCCCGGAAGAAGCCCATGGTCTGGATGGAGAAGAGCACCGTGTCTCAGCGTCAAGAGTTCGTGCACCTGGCCCGCCAGGACGGCACCAATGTGCGTGCGTTGTGTCGCCAATTCGGCATCAGCCCCAAGACGGGCTACAAGTGGATCGGGCGCTTCGAGAGCGCCATGGGTGATGGTCAGGTCTTGCATGACCGAAGTCGTCGGCCCCAGAACAGTCCTGCGCGCAGCAGCACCACCATCGAGCAAGCTGTGCTGGCGCTGCGCCGAGAACACCCGGCTTGGGGTGGCCGCAAGATCGCCCGTCGGTTAATGGATCTGGGCCAGGCTGAGATTGCTCCCAGCACCGTCACCCACATCCTGCACCGCCACGGATTGATCAATCCAGCCGCCAGCAAGGCTGCCCAGCCCTGGCAACGCTTCGAGCACGACGCCCCCAACAGCCTGTGGCAGATCGACTTCAAAGGGCACTTCCCGACGCTCGCTGGCCGCTGCCAGGCGCTCACGTTGCTGGATGACCACTCGCGCTTCAACCTGCGCTTGCAAGCGCTGCAACGCACGGACACGCAGTCGGTGAAGGCGCAGCTCGTTCAGACCTTTGAGCGCTACGGACTGCCGTTGCGCATCAATGCCGACAACGGCTCGCCCTGGGGCACGCCCAAGGCTACGGGCCAGAGCCTGAGCGAGCTGGCTGTCTGGCTCATCCGTCACGGCGTGCGGGTGAGCTTCAGCGCGCCGCACCATCCGCAGACCAACGGAAAGCTGGAGCGGTTCCATCGAACGCTGGACGTGGAGGTGCTGGCCGGGCGGCACTTCAAGGACTTCGAAGCCGTGCAGCGCGCGTTTGACACCTGGCGCCCGAGCTACAACTGCGAACGGCCGCATGAGGCCCTGGGCTTGCAAGTGCCGGTGCAGCGTTACCAAGCAAGCAGCGTGAGCTACAGCCCGACGATGCGGCGCATCGAGTACCCGGACACAGACTGCGTCGTCACCGTGAGCTGGAACGGCTTCATCCACTTCCGCCAGCGCAAGCTGCATGTCTCCAGTGCATTGCAAGGGCAGCCCATCGGCATTCGTCCCAGCGCCGAGTGCGACGGCGTGTACGACGTGTACTTCTGCCATCAGCGCTTCACGCAGTTCGACCTACGTGAGCCTCTGTTGGACACTTGAGAACGCGTTACCCATGTCCTGGCACGGGTGTTACCCATGTCTCCGGTCTAAACAGC
>NZ_JBIGIB010000016.1:0-957 GCF_043555935.1 Pelomonas baiyunensis
ACATCCGCGCCCTCAGCACCGCCCAGGTCAACGCCCTGACCAACGGTCAGCTGCAGGCCCTGTCCTCCGCTCAGGTCGTCGCGCTCACCACCGAGCAGGTCCAGAACCTCACCACCGCCAACCTCAATGCGTTGACGACCGAGGAGCTGGCCCGCTTCACCACGGCCCAAGTCCGTGCCCTGACCACCGAGCAGATCAACAACCTCTCCACGGCCAACCTCGCCGCGCTCGGCACGGCGCAGTACGCCGCGCTCACGTCCGATCAGGTCAACGCCTTCACCACCGGCCAGGTCCGCAGCCTGGAGACGGCGGACGTGCGCTCGATCACCACCGCCGCGCTGGCCGGCCTGACCTCCACGCAAGTGGGCGCCCTCACCACCGACGGCGTGCAGGCCCTGACCACCGGCCAGATCGGTGCGCTCAACACCGACCAGTTCAAGGGCATGACCACCGCCGACATGGTGGCCCTGACCTCCACCCAGGTCGCCGCGCTCACCTCGGTGCAGGCCGCTTCGCTCAACACCGACCAGCTGCGTGCCATCGAGGTGGCTGACGTCAAGGCCATCACCACCGGTGACATCCGTGCCCTGGACTCGGCGCAAGTCAACGCCCTGACCAACAGCCAGCTGCAGGCGCTCACCTCGGCCCAGCTGGTGGCCCTGAGCACCACGCCGCAGGTCAGTGGCCTGACCACCGGCAACCTCAACACGCTCACCACCGAGCAGATCTCCCGGCTGACCACGGCCCAAGTCCGTGCCCTCACCACCGAGCAGATCAACAACCTCTCCACGGCCAACCTTGCGGCCATGGGCACGGCGCAGTACGCCGCACTCACGTCCGATCAGGTCAACGCCTTCACCACCGGCCAGGTCCGCAGCCTGGAGACGGCGGACGTGCGCTCGATCACCACCGCCGCGCTGGCCGGCCTGACCTCCACGCAAGTGGGCGCCCTCACCA
>NZ_JBIGIB010000017.1:0-539 GCF_043555935.1 Pelomonas baiyunensis
TCCAGCACGAGGTGCGGGCGGGCGGTGCGCGGCGTGGGTTTGTCCGGCGTGCGGCTGCCGGGCGCGGGTTGGCGGCTGTCCTGGCCGTTGACGGCGTCGGGGTGGTGGCCGTCGCGCGTGGGGTCGAGGTCTTGCGCGAGCTTGTCCAGGGCCTGGCGCTCGTCGTGCTGGCTTAGGGCCTGCGCGCCGGCGGGGGCAGCGGCCTGCGTCAGGCGTTGGCCCAGGTCTTGTGCGGCCTTGAGTTGGGCGAGCGCTTCGGCGCTGTCCAGCTGCGTGCCCTGGGCTTGCGAGCGGGCCTGGGTGGACAGCAGCAGGCCTTGCGGGGCGCGCAGTGTGCCCCAGCCCTGGGTGGCGAGTTCCACGCCCTGGCCGCGCCAACTGCCGCGGGTGCTGGACAGCGGGTTGTGGTGGATGAGTTCACCCAAGTGCAGTTCCGCGCAGGCGTGGCTGGAGGCCAGACGGGTGCGCAGTTGGCCGGGGCTGTCGTCCATGACCCAGTGGTTGTGGTCTTTGTCGTCGTGGCTTTGGCTCTTCCAGCC
>NZ_JBIGIB010000018.1:0-429 GCF_043555935.1 Pelomonas baiyunensis
TCGCCTGGCAACGCGGCGAACGCCCCAACCCCGGCGGTCTGATGCTGGACGAGCCGCCCCCCGCCTCCAGCGGCGCCCCCGGCGACCACCGCGCCGGCACCTGGGTGCGCGTGGCCACGCCGCTGGCCGGCCCCAACTGGGGCCAGGTCTTCACCCCGCGCGTGGGCTCGGAAGTGCTGGTGGACTTCCTGGACGGCGACATCGACCGCCCCATCGTCGTTGGCCAGCTCTACACCGACCGCACCCGCCCCATCTGGAGCGCGGGCGCTGATTCCGGCGCCAACCATCCCGGCCACCTCAGCGGCTGGAAGAGCCAAAGCCACGACGACAAAGACCACAACCACTGGGTCATGGACGACAGCCCCGGCCAACTGCGCACCCGTCTGGCCTCCAGCCACGCCTGCGCGGAACTGCACTTGGGTGAACTCA
>NZ_JBIGIB010000019.1:0-315 GCF_043555935.1 Pelomonas baiyunensis
CCAGGTCGCCTCGGCATCGCGCCTGACGTGCACGCGACCCGCGCGGCCGAGCGCCGCGCCCTGGGCGGCGATGTAGGTTTCGCCCGCCAAGCCCGCGCCCTGCAGCCACAGGGCCAGGCCGACATTCAGGCTGCCAGTGACGGGGTCTTCCGGCACGCCCAGGTCAGGCACGAAGGCGCGCACTTCGAACTGGCACTCACTGTCGGCCGGATGCGCCCCCACCACGCCAAGCTTCAAGCCCTGCATGGCGACGAAATCGGGCTGCAGGGCCTGCACGGCCGCGGCATCGAGCAGGCGGGCGGCCATCCAGCCAGG
>NZ_JBIGIB010000001.1:0-1407657 GCF_043555935.1 Pelomonas baiyunensis
TAGGGCACGCGCTCGCTGGCAGCCAGCGTGACGCTGCGCGGCACCGGCGCCTGGGCCTGTGCGGCGGCCAAGGCCCCGGCCAGGCCCACCATGGCCCCCCCCCCCCCCCCCCCCCCCCCCCCCCCCGCGGCGCCCCCCCCCCCGGGGGGGGGGCCCCGCCCCCCCCCCCCCCCGCGCCGAGCCGGCGCGCCCTCACATCGGCAGCAGCTACAACGAACTGACACCGGTCCAGAATGTGACCCAGTAGCCGTCATCCCGTGGCATCAGGTCCTCATAGGCTCGCATGCGAAGAGGATCCTTGCTGAGGAGCGCCGCCACCGCGGCCGCGACAGGGGCGAGGTAGGTGGCAGCAGCCTTCTTGAAGTCTTCCAATCGCAGCGAGTCTTCCTTGCGCTCAAACGCAACTCGGTGCGCGGCAATCCATAGAGCCACGATCAGCCGCTGGATACCAGCCGTCAATGTGAAGACAAGGTCGCGTAGCTCGTCATCAATGGGCAAGCGCTTGACCACGTACTGAAACTGACCGAGCGTGTCCATGAACGCGATGAAGAACGGATCGGTGGCGCTCAGGAACTCCGACATCTTGTGGTAACCGGAGGTCACGAAGCGTTGGACGTTGCTGAGACGCTTCGTGAGGGCGCCAACTCCATCCGGTGTGCCCGACGCAATCAGCGGGATCTGCCAAGTGTTGGCCAGCGTGAGCACATTCTTCAGCGCCTGATCTTCAATGATGCTGAGCTCCAGCGCCATCTCATTGGCATCGGACTTCCCGCCTTTGCCTGCTGTGCTCTTGCGCCGGCGTTCGAGCGATGGGATCTTGAAAAAGTTCTGGACTTCATCCAAGTGCAGCCCGCCGAGAAAGTGGGCAACAGCAACTTGTCGCCACTCGTCCATCATCTTGGCTCCGTCCCTTCTCTCCTTGGCCAGCGATGCGGCGAACCGTCTAACCTCGGCGGGGAGCACCCGGGCAACGGCGTCGTCCCAGGCGATCATCAAGTTGGCAGCAAGATCCACAGCACGGCCGCTCGCCGGTACATCAACCGACAGGTGGACCATCTGATAGTGTGATCCCTTCAGTCTCGGGAAGGTCTCGTGCACGATCACCTGGCACCCGTAGCAGTCAAACGCCTTGTGAATGGCCACCGTCTTTCCCACCCCAGAGTGGCCCACCACGACTGCCGCCATGGCTGGCGCTCGGGGGCGCAGCGCGGCAAGGGGGTCGTTGCTGACAACGGCCCAAGTCGCCGCTGCCGCGGGGTCCCGATAGCGATAGCCTTGCCGAATGACCAGGTCTGTCGTTTCGAGCACGCGTGCGCCTTCGAGCGAGGGTAGGTGCAGGTCCCGGACGACCATCAGCATGTGAAGCCGGACATGCTTCGGAACACCAGACATGTCGCCGGGGACAGCGGGAACGAGGCGCAGCTTGGCTAGGGCCTGCTCTCGCGACAGGATCGGGCCAAGGTTCCGCGTCAGGATGTTCCCCTCATAGGGGTCAACGAGGTTGAGCTTAGCCATATTGCTGCGCCTCGTTCGCTGCCGCGGCGATGGCCCGCATCATGTCGAGATGGGCCTGCGCCGCTTCGTCCATATGAGACTGTGCTGCTGGGGCCGTGCTCGGAGGCGTGGCGGCTGGTACAGCCATACCTTCGAGCTTTCTCGCCTCCGAGATGGTCGGCTTGGCACCGGTGTCCCGGGCGATTGCTGCAGTCGTCTGAGCCTTTGCGGTCTCAACCAACTCCTGGACCTGCCTCAGCGCCTTCAGAGCCTCCATGGCCTTGACATGAGCCACGTCAGCGCGGTTCAGTTGACCGAACGCGAACGAGTCGGCAACCTCGTCGAACGTCAGCTCCCTTGAAGCGGTCGACTGGTCCGACAGCTTGAGGTCGAGAAGACCCCGCCCAGCGACGTTTGGCGTCCAGATGCGGGAAACCGAGCCTGGGTAGTGATGACAAGGAATGTCCCAGCCACCAAAGTTGCGAGCATAGGCAGTCCACTGCTGCTGGTCGACATCCGAATTGCTGTAGTGCCGGCCCGCGTACATCACGCCGTTGCGGCTCACGCGGCCCGTGTCACTGAAAAGTAGCGAGGTAATCAGCTCGGACTTAGGGACCGCACGACGGAAGCCCACACCCATGCGATGCCCCCACGCCCAAAGGCCTGCCGGGCTGGGGAAGACGCCGGCAGCCTTCATGTGAGCATCAAGCCGATGCTCACGGTCCGCGGTGAGGTTGTACTTGGTGAAGATCGTGTGGAGGTAGTGGACGAACTGGCGCGTCGTGAAGATTCCGTCGTTGGGATTGAACTTGCGGAGCTCGAACTCTTTCCTTCGCATGTCGATAGCGCCAGGGATGAAGTCGCACCGCTGGTGGTCCTTCATGATCCGGTGCAGCACCTCGACGATGCCCTTCAGGTCAGGCCGGTACGGCGGCGCGTAACTCATCACCGGAATCAGCTTGACGCCGGTCTGACTAGCCGCACGCGATAGGTACTCACCGCGATCGCACATGAGAACCGCGGGCAGCGTGGGCGCCGGTGAGAGAGTCTGCAGCGCGTGATAGCCCCACAGGTCCCCAATCAGCTCCGGGTCAGCGCCGGCGCTGAACAGCGACAACTTGGCCATGTCCCAGCTTGGACCCTGCAGGCAAACGTAGAAGCCGACGATGGCTGTCGACCATACATCGCAGACGATGTAGACCACCGGACGGCCGATGATCCAGGCCGCATTGATCGACGAGCGAAGGTAAATGTCGCCGATGGTTGAATCGATCGCCCACGTATGACCGGGGCCGGCAACGCCCTTCCAGTTTCTTGCCACCAGCCCGCGCAGACTGCGTTTGAAGTGGCCAGCGGTCGTCTTCTGCGCAAGGCGCACAAGGCGAGGGATCTCTACTTCCAGCACCCGGCGGATCTGCGCTCGGTTCGGATACTCCCCTTTCTCCGGTTTGACCTCGACGACCTTTCCTCCCTCCTTCTTGTGCTTCGCAAGCTCGGACGCTTTCTCAGGCTCCACAGCGACTAACTTGCCGTCGACGTACTTGAAGCGCTTGACGAAGTGGCTGTTGAGAATCAGCGTGCACCGTGCTGGCATCTCCGGTTTGGGCTCCGGAATCGACAGATCGGCCGCCATGATTCGGTTACGCCAGTCCGTGCTCATGCCGGGTTGCTCTGGCGGAAGTTTGATTCCTGCCTTTGCAGCCAACATCTGCTTGGCTGTCTTCCTGCCAGCCTTCTCCCGCCCACCGGGGTCACAGGGTCGAGCCACGCCCGGGGCACCGCAGTTCTCGCGCATCGGCCTCAGGCTCGTTTCGCTGAAGCCGTGACGACAGAGCGAAGACCAGAGCTTGTAGACGAGCGCCCTGCTGGCGATGGCCGACTCAACGACGGCCTTCACCAGGCCACCAAGGCCGGTATGCACGAGGATGCTGTCACGCAGCGTCTGAAAGGTCAGGAAGTCCTTCATCACCGCTTTGCGAGACTCGAAGATCTCTTGGTCAGCCGCAGCAGTGGTCGGGAGGTAGAAGATGGGATCGAGATCGATCTCGACGCGGAGCAGGTGACGCTCGCGGTCTAGAGACTCCAACTCACGCCGCGACAGCCAAAGCAGTTCGCCGATCAGAGGGGCAGGCGCCTTCTTGCGTGGCCTCTTGGTCTTCTCCTTCTTCTTGCGTCCACCCTTTGATCGCGCGACCTCTGCATCCGCGTCCAAACGAACGGCCACGACTCGCTCAATCGTAGGCTCGTCAAGCACAACTCGATAGAGCCCCTTGAGATCGCCAGCGGCGATGCGGATCACCTCGTTGTGCATCAGTTCCATGCTGTCCTCCTTGATGCGATCGGGTTGAAGGCAAGGAAATCGGATGGAGATAGAAGCTCGATGGGCAGGTGCGGCCTCCAGCCGCGACGCAGATCCAACGGCAGTACGCGGGTCCAGACAGATTGCCAGAACGCACCTTGCGCGAACTCGAAGCCCTGGCCCAAGGCCGTGTCTATGCGGTCCAGCACGTAGGACAAGGGAAAGCCCTCGAGCTCCCGAGCCAAGTCGGCTGCGGCGAGCTTTGTTTCGTCCGAGACCGGCTCTCTTTGCCACCATTGGAACGAACAGCGCAGAGTGAGCTCGACCTCTTCTTCGTACTGTGCGGGAGTGATGAGGAGCCACTCCACGCCTCGCGCCATCCAGTACGCCTGCTCGATGGCGAGCAGCTTCTTCGTGCGTTCGTCCAACTCTGCCTTCGGCTTGCATGCCACGGCGAGTAGCTTGCGACCGCCGGATTCGTCCATCAGAGCGAACAGCAGGTCAGTGGTGATGACCCATGGTGCCGATCGCCCATTGCCGTTCACGCGCGGATGCCGGAATCCGAGCTGGCGAGCAATCTCCAGCGTGCCGGGCAGTCCGGGCTTACCCAACCTGACGTCGTACGCGCCCAACTCGTGAGAGCCCGTCTCTAAGCTCAGCGGAAATTGCTCCCGCAAATCGTCCGCGCCCGGCGTGAGCGGCGTGAAAAGGCTCGCCACCCACTCATCATCACTCAGCAGGTTCCGCTGCCGGCCGCCCCACGTCATCAAGTGGGAGCGGCCATCACTTGAAGGATCACCCCGGCTAATGCAGTGCCATGGGCGGTATCGGATGTAGGTCCCCTGACCGCGGCCCTCCTTACGGAATCGGTCCAGCAGGTCTGGCGTGAACAACTTGGTCTTTCGCATGCAATTCCCCTGGCGGTCGCGGCTTTGGCAGCGCGGCGACCGCTCCATGAAAAGTTCGAGGCGAAGGGGGAATTGACGGCGCCCATCCAGGTCCGTAGACTGAAAATCGTTCGCAAAAAGTCCTGGGCAATTCCCCCGGCGGAAGCGGCGTCACAACTGGTACTTGTGACGCCGCTGTCTTTTGGGTCTACGACGTGTTCATGCGAATCTCCTTGCTGTTGGTTGTTGGCGACGCGGGCTTGCGAGAGATCACTTCGCAAGTTGAGATGTACTCAAGCGAAAACTAGCTAGGCAACGACGTGAGCAGGACCGGCCCCAACGTCTGGTGGCGCGCTTCCTGGCTTGGTGATTGCGATCAGCCCAGTGCTGAACGCAGTGCAGTCGTGGCTATAGGTATGGACGACCAGCCCGCCGGGTGCAGGGCGGCAAGCAGATGCCTTCGCTGGGGAGTGAAGGCCTTCTTGATCTGTGTTTGCGAAGTGCTACGCTGTACTTGCGACGGTTGGGGTAGCGCCTCGGCTTCCGGGGGACAGAACCTTTGGTGAGGGGCTGTCTTCTGGATCTCACATGGACACCTCCCGTAGCCGGGCCCGCAGGTGCTCGACGGCCTCTCGCGGCAACTGAGGGGCCGCTGATCTGATCTCGGCCAGGAGCTTCCGGACGCCAGGCGCCAGATGCGCATCGTGGGTCGAGGCTGCGCGCTCTGCCTCTGCAAGGGCGACAAGTTGCTGTGCTTGCTCATCGCGGAGCTTTAGCGCACCAGCGATTCGCATTGCTGTGGTGCGTGGTGGAGCCAAGCGCCGACCGTTCTCAATCTCGGAAAAGTAGCCAGCTGCCACCTTTGCGGCGCTCGCCACAACTGCCTGCGAGAGGCCAAGCTCAGTCCTGCGCGTGAACACTTCCTCCCCGAAGCAACGCGGGGCGCCGTCACGGC
Organism: Pelomonas baiyunensis; assembly: GCF_043555935.1. Lineage (NCBI taxonomy): Bacteria > Pseudomonadati > Pseudomonadota > Betaproteobacteria > Burkholderiales > Sphaerotilaceae > Roseateles > Pelomonas baiyunensis. Next base: position 5,636 of record NZ_JBIGIB010000001.1, read on the forward strand.
AATTCGGCGCGCTCTGGCGCTGCGCCTGGTCTTGAGAGGAGTCACGTTGCTCGCGTCGATCTGCCATCCTGTGAAGGTATAGAAGGCTTCGCTGCGCAGCGAGGCAATTCCGGTGGAAACTCCTCCTTGGGAATTGCACGCGTAGCATGGGATCGAAAGCCAGCCAGCCCACAGTCGGCGCCGACAGCGAGCAGTATGAAATTCCGTTGCGCCGGCTGCGTCAGCCCGCGACGGTCAACCTCTTCAAGATTGGCGTTCTGGAGGGTGCGCATGTTGCGGGCATGCATCAGGCGAAAGAGGTGATGCAGGCCATGACGAAAGCTGGACTTGATGGTGTCCTGGACGTTCGTACCTGGAAGGGCTGGTTCGGTGACCCTCGGCCTCGTCGCGCCCGCAGAGACGGTGTCGTAGCCCTTGATCGATATCTCGATGCTGTTCAGGACCCTCGTAGAAGTCAATTTCCGGAGGCCTCGCCGACAAGCCGCTTCTTCGTGGCGCTGCTTGAGGACGGCCTCGCATCCAGGCTCCTCGCGCCTACCGAAGCGAAGGCGCCGGAGATCGCATTGGCGCAGCGTGCACTTGAGTACAAGCCCGAGTCTGCAGTTCACCTGCACTTCGACGCCATTGAGGCCGTTTCTATGTCAGAGGGGAACGGTGAGGTTGGCTGGGAGAAGGTCAAAGCGATATGCGCCAAGCGCGTAATGCAACTGCTGCATCAACGCTGGTCACCAAGGAACGGCACGATCTATCGTGAGCTCACCCCGAGCCTCGAGCTGAGATGGACTTGGGCCGACGCTGACGAGCGTGCGCGAATTCTCAGACGCTATGGGCAGCTCCAGCCCAACATGTTCGAGGCTCATCGACGGGCTGTTCCGTACCCATGTTGGGATGCTGCCGGGATCGCCGGTGATGAGCCAGAAGGGTTTGTGCATCGCTTGTTGTTGGGGCTGTCAACAGATAGTGATTTCTTGGTGGCTGACAGGTTTCAGGCCTGGGCGCTGGATCTTGCAAGTGCAGCTTTCGCGATGCATGCGCTGGCATGGACTGAGCGCTACGAAACTCATGGCGTCCGCGTGAGTCCGGAGCTAGTCTTCTGGCGAGCGTTGGAGCAGCTCTACTTGTCCGATGAGCCGGATGACGTTATCCGGGATGGCCTTGTAGCAGCGCTCGAACTCATCAGTGCAAGCTGGACCGACGAGACGCTTGACACCTTGCACCGCGCACGCCGCTGGTACAGACGGATACTCTCCGACCTCGGGCTCGATGTATGCGTGGTTGCTGAGACCGTTCGCCGATGTTGGCGGGTTCGGCCAATCGTATACCGCGGGGGGTAGTGCCTGGTACCGAGCGCGGATCACGGCGTTAGGCAAGACGGGCGGCAGCTTTAGGCTGCTGATCCTGGTCGTTCGTCGATTGCGGCCCTGTGACGGCTGTCGGCCACAAGCCGCCGGTCGCCTCGCCGCCACATAGCGGACGGTCGCCCAGGGGATGCCGTGTCTCCATGGCATCGGCGCACCCTTCACCACGTCCTGAAAAGTGTTCTTATCAGGACGTCATTTCGTGAACCGAAAATTGTGACGCGGGCCTTCGAGGTCACTCGGGGAGGCTGTCGCACGGCGTTCGGATCCTTGGCGCTGCCCATCGACCGGCGTGAAGGCGACTGCTAGGTGTTGGATGGCCGAACGCCAGCCCAAATCGCCGCGCACCGTCTGCAGCGAGGTGGACAACGGCAGCGCCAGAGGCAGACGACGCTTGCACCGGCGCTGGATCTGGATCCAGTTCGCGCCGGGAATCGCCGATCGACTGAACGCCGGGTGAATGGTCTGCGGCGATCAGCGTTGCTCTTGGGCCCTGGTCACCGGCCACAGCGGACCGAGGGCGTCCAGCGAGTTCTTGAGCAGAAGGCCAAGCTCCGTGTCACCCTCCATCATCAGCACGCGATCGAAGAACAAGCGATCAGGATCGTCCAGGCCGCGAGCCAGCCGCCACCAGCCTGAGGTCCGGGAGGCGATGCGCAGCGCCGCCACCGCCTGCTCGCCGGCTGCTGAGAAGCCCCACGGGCCCGCGCAAAGCCTCACGCGCACGCCCAGGTCGGTGATTTCCAGTGCCACGACGCGACCCGCCAACCCGTCACGCAACTCGGGCGGGAAGCGCGGCCACAACGCCCCGTTGATGGCCGCGGCCACCAGTGCCGATGGCGGCGCGCTGGGCAATTGGGTGATGCCCCCGGCCAGCTTGGCGATCGCGCGCGCCAGCAAGGGTGGCGGTGGTGCCAAGCGGTCCAAGTGGGCAGCGACCGCAGCGACCCGGGCGGACAACCACCGCGGTGGTCGGCGAATGGAGATCATGCGTCGACTCCCGCCACTTCCGCCTGGACCGCGTTCATGCCCGCGCCGCCGAAGGCGTACCCGGTCACGAGTGGATGAGGGACGCCGGCTTCGGCCCAGCCGGCCAGTCGTCCCTCGGCCGGCTGGTCGCCGTTCAAGACAGCGTCGAAGTCCTCGATCACTTTCGTGAAGCCGGATGACTGCGGCGACAGCCGCACGCGGGTAGCCCCGCAGGATGCCAGCGCCGCGTCATGCTCCAGCAGGTTGTGCACGCCGGCCGATTGAATCTGGGTGCCGTTGAGCACCAGGAATGACTGGCCTTCGGTACTGCGGACCAGGCGGCCATCAGGATCGTCCATGCAGGGGTAGCCGCACTGATCCTTGGGAACGCTGGCATGGCGCGCAGTGAAGCAACGCGCCGAGAACGACAGCGGCAATCGGCCAAATGCCCACACCTCGGTGACTATGGCACCGCCGTCGGGTCCACGCACGGGCCGTCCCGCCGGGTTGATATGAGCGACCGCAGCGAGCGACAGCTCCAGTGGCGGCACCCAGCGCAGCACGCCCAGATCGGCATGTTCGCGCAGCGCGGCCTGGCTGTAGACGTTGACGTGCGGACCCAGCACCAGCGGCACGCGGCCGTGCAGCAAGGCCAGTGCCGACGCATCGCCGGCCTCCACGGCATGGCAGGCGAGATGGGCGTGGCGCTCGATCAGGCGCAGATCGGCCTCGGTTTCCACCAGCGCCTGCGTGGCCAGGATGACCTGCTTGCCGGCCTGGGTGAGCTCGCGCGCCAGCGCCAGCCAGTCGTCCAGGCGCAACTCGCGGCGGCGCGCGCACACCACTTCGCCCAGGACCACGCAGTCGGCGGGCGATTCGGCGATCTCGGCGTAGAAGTCCAACAGGCGTGCACGCGACCAGAGGTACAGCACGGGGCCTACGGTCAGGCCGAAGCGTCTGGACTTCGATTCGGATAGAAGGGGCAGCGCCGGGGCCTGAGCGACGGACGTGTCGCGAGTAGCGTGGTGAGGGGCATCCATGGGCGGTTCCTTTATCGCCAGGGGCGCTCGAACGCACCCAGCGTGGTCTGCGCCCCTTCCGCATGGCGCGACAGCGTCTGGGTCCATGCCGGCTGGGGCTGGAAAGTCTGGCTTTGCGCGGCGGCAGCGCAGGCAGCGTCGATCGCCGCGCGCCAGGTACGTGTGACATCGCCCACATAGGCGGCGCTGCGCTGACGGCCCTCGATCTTGAAAGCGCGCACGCCCATGGCGATGAGCTGCGGCAGGATCGCCATGGTGTTGAGGCTCGTGGGTTCTTCCAGCGCATGCGAGCGTTGGCCATCCACATCGAATCGACCCTTGCACAACGTGGGGTAGCCGCGCGGCTCATCCGGGGAGTAGTGGTCGATCAGCACACCGCCCAGCCTGGCGCGCACGCCGTCGGCCCCCTCTTGCCATCGCACGGCGGCCGCCGGCGAGCAAACTCCGGCCGTGTTGGGTGACTGTCCGGTGGCATAGGACGACAGCGCGCAGCGGCCCTCGACCATCACGCACAGGCTGCCGAAGGCGAAGACCTCGATTTCCACTGAGGTTCGTTCGATGATCTTGGTGATCTGATCCGCTGCCACAACACGTGGCAGCACGGCCCGCTGCACACCGTAGCGCTGGCGGTAGAACTCAATGGCCGCATGGCTGGTGGCCGAGGCCTGCACCGATAGGTGCAGGCGCAGGCTCGGCAGATGACGCACGCAGTGGCCCATCACCGCGGTGTCGGCCACGATCAGCGCGTCGGCACCCAGCTCGGCGGCCTTGTCGGCCGCGGCGAACCAGGGCTCGGGGCTGCGCGCGTCGGCAAAGGTGTTCAGCGCCATCAGCACCTGCGCGCCACGCCGATGTGCGTAGGCGATGCCTTCGCGGATCTGTGTCTCGTCGAAGTTCAGGCCGGCGAAGTTGCGGGCGTTGGTCGCGTCCTTCAGGCCCAGATAGACGGCATTGGCGCCGGCATCCACGGCCACGGTGAGGGCACGCAGGCTGCCGGCTGGGCAGACAAGTTGGGGGCTTGAGGGCAGGTTGGTGTGCGTGGCCAGCATGGGAGAAGGGGCCGGTGCGCGACGCTGGCCTCGGAATGGCAGGCAAAACGGAGGAGTCTGGAAACGCGCGGCAAGTATGGTCTTGCGCTAACGCAAAGAGATATCCAGAGTCCACAGGCTGAGATCGCCCAAGAGCATGTGCTGGATCAAATCCACTTCGACTGATCGCCAAGGACACTGCATATAGAGTTTTTGTCCAGTACCAAACACTATAGGTAGCGCATGCAGCATCAACTCCAGGTGAACCCGTTCGCGCCCGTGGCGGTCATCAAGCGCGAAGGCCAGAGCGCGCCGTTCCAAGTCAGCAAGATCGCCGACGCGCTGGCGCGCGCGGGTGTCGCCACCGGCGAGTTCGGCGCCGCGCGTGCGCAGGACCTGGCACAACAGGTCACCGCGCGGCTGGCCGGCCGCGTGGCGCACATCGAGCGCATCCAGGACGAAGCCGAGGCCGTGCTGATCGAGTCCGGCCATCTCGAAACGGCGCGTGCCTACATCGCCTACCGCGAGCAGCACCGCCTGTTGCGTGCCGACCGCGGCTGCATGGTCGATGTGGGTCGATCGGTCAACGAATATCTGGCCCGCGAGGACTGGCGCGTCAACGCCAACGCCAATCAGGGCTATTCGCTGGGCGGGCTGATCTTGAACGTGGCCGGCAAGGTGACGGCTAACTACTGGCTGGAGCATGTGTACCCGCCGGCCGTGGGGCAGGCCCACCGCGAGGCCGACCTTCACCTCCACGACCTCGACATGCTTTCGGGCTATTGCGCCGGCTGGTCGTTGCGAACGCTGCTGCACGAGGGCTTGAATGGGATCCCGGGCAAGGTGGACTCGGCGCCGCCCAAACACCTGTCGAGCGCGATCGGGCAGATCGTCAACTTCCTGGGCACGCTGCAGAACGAATGGGCCGGCGCCCAGGCCTTCAGCTCCTTCGACACCTACCTGGCGCCCTACGTACGCGTCGACGCGCTGGGCTACGAACAGGTGCGCCAGTGCCTGCAGGAGCTGGTGCACAACCTCAACGTGCCCTCGCGATGGGGGACCCAGACGCCCTTCACCAATCTCACCTTCGACTGGACGTGCCCGGAAGACCTGCGCGAGCAGGTGCCTGTGATCGCCGGGCGCGAGATGCCCTTTTCCTATGGCGACCTGCAGGCCGAGATGGACCTGATCAACCGCGCCTACATCGACGTGATGTGCGTCGGCGATGCCAAGGGCCGAGCCTTCACCTTTCCCATCCCCACCTACAACATCACACGCGACTTCGACTGGGAGCATCCCAACTGCGACGCGCTGTTCGAGATGACGGCGCGCTACGGCCTGCCGTACTTCCAGAACTTCCTCAACAGCGACCTGCAGCCGCACATGGTGCGCAGCATGTGCTGCCGGCTGCAGCTCGACCTGCGCGAACTGCTCAAGCGTGGCAACGGCCTGTTCGGCTCGGCCGAGCAGACCGGCTCGGTCGGTGTCGTCACGCTCAACGGGGCCCGCCTGGGCTACCTGTATGCCGGCGACGAGGCCGCGCTGCTGGCGCGTACCGACGAGCTGCTGGACCTGGCGCGCGACAGCCTCGAGACCAAGCGCAAGGTGATCCAGGGCTACATCGACGGTGGCCTGTACCCCTACACCAAGCGCTACCTCGGCACGTTGCGCAATCACTTCTCGACCATCGGCGTGAACGGCGTCAACGAGATGATCCGCAACTTCAGCGGCGGCACCGAGAACATCACAACGCCGTGGGGCGAAGCGTTCGCGCTGCGCTGGCTGCAGCACATCCGCGTGCGTATGACGGAGTTCCAGGAGGGCACCGGCCACCTCTTCAACCTGGAGGCCACGCCGGCCGAGGGCACGACCTATCGCTTCGCCAAGGAGGACCGGCGGCGCTACCCTGGCATCCTGCAGGCCGGAAGCGAGCAGCAGCCCTACTACACCAACTCCACCCAGCTGCCGGTGGGCTTCACCAGCGATCCGTTCGAGGCACTGGCTCGCCAGGAGCCGCTACAGCGCCTGTACACCGGCGGCACGGTGCTGCACCTCTACCTGGGTGAGCGCTTGCCGGATGCCCAGGCCTGCCGCAGCCTGGTGCGGCGTGCGCTGGAGAACTTCCGCCTGCCCTACATCACCGTCACGCCCACGTTCTCCATCTGCCCGGTTCACGGCTACCTGTCGGGCGAACACCAATTCTGTCCGCAGTGCGACGAGCTGGCGTTGCAGCGCAAGCGCAGCGCGCAAGCCGATGCGGCCGTCACCTGAGTCCAGGCCCCCGGCGCAGGGTGCGCCGGGGGCCCGCTCCATGCATCAAACCAGCCCCTGAAAGAAACTTCATGAGCCACAGCCAGACCCCCATCCACCATCCGGAACTCGCCATCCACGAGCGCCAGCCCTGCGAGGTCTGGACCCGCGTGATGGGCTACCACCGGCCGGTGGCATCGTTCAACATCGGCAAGCAAGGCGAGCATGCCGAGCGCCTGAACTTCGTGGACACGGACTGCGCCATGGTGACCGAGGATCTTGCCGAGGCCTCGCAGCAGCTTCCGGCCTGCGCCTAAGTGTCATCCATGGTGGTCGCCGATGCCTTGTCGGTGGGCGGCTTCGAGCCTTTCTCTACGCAGGACTGGCCGGGCCGTTTGGCGGCCGTCGTCTTCGTGCAAGGCTGTCCCTGGCGCTGCAGCTACTGTCACAACCCGGGTTTGCAGTCCCAGTGCGCGCCCCAGGCCGGGCTTCGCTGGGCTGACCTGCGTGCGCGCTGGCAGGACCGCATCGGCCTGCTCGACGGACTGGTGTTCAGCGGCGGTGAACCTACGCTCGACCCGGCGCTGCCCTCGGCCCTGGCCGAAGTGCGTGAGGCAGGCTTGGCCACGGCACTGCACACGGCTGGCGTGTCGGCCGCGCACTTGAGCCGCGTGCTGCCGCTGCTGGACTGGGTGGCGCTGGACATCAAGGCCGCGCCACCCCAACTGCCGGCGCTGACGGGCGCGCCGGGCAGCGTGCGGGAAACCGCGCGGGCGCTGCAGCTGGTGCAGCAGTCAGGCGTGGCGTACGAACTGCGCACCACATGGCATCCGCGGTGGCTGCCCGAGCCTGCGCTGCTGATGCTGGCCGATTGGCTAGCGTCGCACGGCGTGCAGCGCTGGGTGTTGCAGGCGGGACGCCCGCCCGGCGGCGGCCCGGCCGCGGCGCTCGCCGCGTCATGGCGCGAGGCGTTGAAGGCACGTGTCCCGCAACTCAGCCTCCGTTGATCGTCGGGCCGCACACGGCCTGCGACGTCGACCGACACTTCTCGGCCGTCAACGCTTCTCGATTGCGGCAATGATCGGTGATTGGGACAAACGCGAGCGGACTCTGGGCGGTTGGCCCAGCCAGCGGCCATGCCGCAGCAGCCAGACCGCGGTCACGAAGCTCCAGGCCACGGCGGCAGCAGGCAGCCAAACCGAAGCGGCCTGCGGCCAGAGCAAGGCGCAAAGTCGGGCGAGCACGGCGGTCTGAAGCACCACATAGAGCACGCGGGCGACACCGTCGATCGCGCGGGCGATTCCCTGGTGCGCGGCGCTCACGCGTGTCGCCATGGTCAGCAATGTGCCACCTAGGTAACCCATGCCCAAGGCGTGCAGGCCGGCGAGTTCGAGCCGCCTGGCACTCTCATCGGACAACGCAGGGACCGCCGCAGCCGTCAACAGAAGCAACGCCAGCAGCCACCACAAGGCCGCGCCGAAAAGCATCCTCAGCATGGGCGTGCGCATCGCGGGGTGTCCCACCCAGCGAAGTGTGAGGCCAGCACTGGCGACGCACACGACGGCCAGATGGCCGAAGCCAACGAACCGCAGCCACGGGGGCAGCGGGGCCATGTTGGGCAACAACGCGCAGACCGCCTGGACAGGGACGAGCGATACCAGCAGCCACAGCGGCCAATGGGGCCAACCTCGATCCAGCGCCGGCCACAGGCCGTCGCCGAGGAATGGAAGCATGCGATGCGAGGCTGCCACGAAGACCAGGACGGGTCCGCACCACAACCCGGCGTGTGCCAGAGGCTGCAGCCACTCCACGCAACCGGTGGCCAAGGCCAGCGCTGCGGCCAGGAGTGTCAGCGTCATGGCTGCCATGGCAATGGTGATCAGAGCGACGTGCACGCGCTCTCCGGGGCGACCCGTTCGCAGCAGGGCCAGCACCCGTTCGACCAGGAGCGACTGGCCAATCGCAGCCGCGAGCAACATGGCCGCAACGGCTCGAGCGTTCACCCCGGCAAGTGGCAGCGCAAGCAGCCAGCCTGCCGAAAACAATCCCACTCCCACGCGAAGCTGGCGCGTGTCGATGGGGATGGTATGTAGCCACCGCGGACCTGCGGTGAACACGAAGCCGGCCACGAACAAGGGCATGGTGCCCAGGCTGAACCAGAGTCCGTGCCACGCCACCGAGGGCACCATGTGCTGAGAATCGCCGGCGCGTGGCCCAGCGAGCAACTCGGCGGCCCACCAGCCGGCGCTGACCGCCCATTGCACGCCGGCCCAGAAGAAGCACAGCCGATGGGGCGAGCTGAGCAGCCGTTGGGCACGCCAGCTTGACGCGCGTGTCGACTCGGCTGCAGCGGCCTCAGGGGGCGGAAGACTCATTCAGCAGACGCCAGACCCACCTCGGCCAGCCAGCGCCGCCAGGCCAGAGCCGCCTGCCGAGCCAGTGTGCCGGACCGGGCCGCCGTCTCGGCGCGCAACGCGGGCACGTCGACGCCGGTCTGGGCAAGTTCCAGCGCGTGGCCGACCAGCCAGCGCTCGAACGTGGCACCGTCCAGTTCGGGATGGCATTGCAGGCCCAGCACATGCTGCTGCCACCGGTAGGCCTGATGGCGGTACGAGCCCGTGCTGGCCAGCAGCTGAGCGCCTTCGGGCAGGTCGAAGGTGTCGCCGTGCCAGTGCAGCATCGAGGTCAACTCGCCGTCCAGCGGAGCCAGGGCCGAAGCGCGCCCTGCGGCGCTCAGCTGCAGCGGCGTCCAGCCGAGTTCCTTCGACGGGCCGGGGTACACGTGAGCGCCCAGCGCGGCGGCGATCAGCTGGGCCCCCAGGCAGATGCCGAGCGTGGGCCGACCGGCCAGCAGGCGCGTTCGCAGCCACGCGATCTCGTGCGCGAGCCAGGGGTAGGCGGCGACCTCGTAGACACCGATGGGGCCGCCCAGCACCACGACCAGGCCCGGGGCGGCGGGATCGACGTGGGCCAGCTCCGGGCTCCAGCCGTCCAGATAGCGGGGTGCCATGCCGGCGTGGTCCAAGACGGGCGCGAGGGTGCCGAGGTCCTCGAATGCGACGTGCTGGATGGCGAGGCTGCTTGTCACGATGAAACCGGCTCCTGAGGCCTGGGGGCTGAGAACGTCATGGCACCGCCGCCCGCCGCGTCCGGCCCAGAAACTCCGAAACCAGCCCAAAAAACGCCGCTCACCAGGCCGCTACCGCGATCGCGAAGAACATGCGCGGAACGGCATCGAGAAACCCGATCCCCATCACCTCGATCATGCGCTTCGTCCTCGCAGCGTACATGCTGAGCGGGAACACCACGCCCCAGTAGAGCGTGCACAGCGCAGCGGAAGGCGTCGGTAGGCATGGCACCACTGCCCCGTGCCCGTGGTGAAGTGTCGTGGGAGTGACTCGCCATGTTTCAACGACGCCGGCTCAGGTCGACTTGACCGTCTGAAGTGAGGACTGCGAGCGGTACAAGGCGGCCATCAGGTCCGACTGGGTCACCATGCCAGAAAGCCGGCGCTCCGCGTCGACGACGGGCAAGTGGTGCATGCCCTCGTCGGACAGCCTGGGCACCAACTCGACCACCGCGTCTTCTTCTGTCACGGTGTGCACGGGGCTGGTCATGATCTGCCCGACGACCTCGGCCTTGTCGGAGTAGTCCCCCGGCGTGGGCGCCAGCAGCTTGCGGATACGCTGCCCCAGGGTCAGGTGATCGCGCGGGTCCAGCCGGGCGTGCTTGAGGAAGTCCACCAGTGTGACGACGCCGATCACCCGGCGGGCACGGTCCACCACGGGCAGCGCCCGGATGCGGTGGCGGTGGAGCAAGGTCCAGGCCTCCTGAAGCGGAGTGGCGAATTCCACCGTGACCAGATCGCGCGACATGATGTCGGCGCAGCGCACCTTGCCGAACTGCCGCTCCCAGGCCAGCCCCTGGGCGTGCCGCAACACCTGCTCCAGCGACTGGCTGTCGATGTCGAAGAGTTCGTTGAAGCTGCGCAACGCGGCGTCCAGGTCTTCGATGGTCATGCCGATGCGGTCCTGCGGCGCTGCGTCTGTCGTGCGATGGCGGTTGGCGTGGACCACCGGATGCGGCGCCACGTGGTTGTGGGTCAGACGCCGCCACAGCAGCGCACAGGCGACGAGCACCACCGAGTTCACCGCAATCGGCGTCAGCGCAAAGCCGTAACCCAGGTTGTGCACCGTCGCGCCACCGACTACCGCCGTGATGGCCACCGCGCCTGCGGGGGGATGCACGCAGCGCAAGGGAAACATCAGCGCCAGTGCCAGGCCTCCGGCCAGCGCTGCGGACAGGGGCGAGGCACCCAAGGTGCGAAAGATGAACACACCCACCAGCGCGGCCATGAGGTTGCCCACCACCACCGGCCAGGGCTGCGCCAGCGGGCTGCTGGGAACGGCGAACAGCAGCACGGCCGAGGCGCCCATCGGCGCGCCGAGCCAGACCGAGTCGGCACCCCACGCCCACCAGCTCAGGCCGCCTGTGAGCAGCAGCCCGAGCGCGGCGCCGGTGACGTCACGCGTTCGTTCGCGTGCATCGACGGTCTGCCGCTGGAAGCCCAGCCACAGCAGCCCTCGGCTGTTTTCCAGCAGATTCTTCATCGTCGCGCAGGGAGTCAGGATGGTCCAGACGCGTGACCATCCCGCGAAAGTTGTCCGGGCCCCCATTGGACCCGATCCATGATCATTGACTTCGCGATGGCGATGCCGGATCTCAACCCGCCCGCAGCCGTCGCGTCGTCGGTCACGTACTCCGCCGACTGTTCATGAGGGGCGTTGGCGGGTGCATGGACCACCACAAGCACGTAGCTTCCAGAACCATCGGCAAAGGTTCTGGCCCTGACCTCGAAAACGCAGCCCGCATGGGCCGACTGTGCGTACGCATGCTGGGGCAGGTCCGACGCGAGGCGCTCGTCTGTGCGGCGGCTCATTGCTCGAGGGGGGGCTCGATCCTTGCCACAGCACCCTGCACAGGGACAGTCTCGGCGCCAGCGCCTGCTGGCGGCTGCGGGTTGGTTCCCCAACTCTCCCAGTCCGCTCCGAAGAGTTCGGACGGATGAAGAGTGGCCACGCTCCCGTTCCCGCACATCATCGAATCGGCAGCACAGTACCGGTCGCACCCCCAGCAGATCCGCTCAGGGTGCGCAGGCGTCACGGGGAACCGCTTGCTCATCGCGCGTCCGCTACCCTTGCCGTGCAAGCGAGCTGTCGAACTGCGGGAACAGCACCGTGTTCTCCAGTTGAATATGCTTCTGCAGGTCTTCGGAAAAAGTCTTCGTTGCCGTGCAGAGCCGAACCCATGTTGTGCAGGCGCCCGCCGGCGGAGTGGCTTGCCGCGTCAGTGCCATCAGCTGCGTCAGCCGGCGGGCGTGCTCCTCATGCTCCGACATCATCACGCAGATGGGGTGGGTCACGAAGGAGTTGCCTCCTCGTGCCAGCATCGGGAAGAGCACACCTTCTTCCTTGGCCATGTGATCCAGCAATTCCGAGTGCATTTGCTGCAGAAGCACGGCCAGACCCCGCGGCACGTCCGGATGATCCGCATGGACGGATTCCACCTTGGTTGCCAGCTCGATCAGTTCGGGCAGCTGCTGACGGTGGACCTCGTGGAAGCGCTGGAGGATGTACTCGATCAGCGCCGATGGCTCTGTGGGTTGTGGTTCGCCGACAGCGCCGCCGGGTTCGGGAGTGCCGCCTTCAGAGAAGCGCGACTCGACCCGCTCGATGTTCTGGCGATGGGCCTGCAGCATCGCCTCCAGGTCAGCGCGTGCTTGCGGGACATCCAGCCGGGGGATCAAGGCTTCGAGCTTGCGCACGACCCAGGCTTGACCCCGATTGAGGAACTTCAGCCGATCCTCGACGTCGGGGATCGCCATCGCCTTGCCATGGAAGGCGCCCGTCGCGCTCGAAGGCGTGGCGCCGAGGGACTTGATCGTCCGCATCAGCATGCCGCACCAGTGCACTTCGTCCTTGTGAATGTCGGCCACCAGGGCGGCCAGCTCCTGTGAGTGGATCTCGCGGCCGGTCTCCATGGCCACGCGCGCGCCTGCGCGCTCGGCTTCGAGCAGTTCGTTGAGCGCAGCCAGCAACTCGGCGCGAGCGGTCTCATCGAGCGAGAGCTGATTCTCCAGCGGTGAATGTGGATCCATGACTTCTGAACCTCGCTGTCTAGGGGATGAGGGCCGTCCGCGCGCCCGCAGCAGCGGAGTGGCAGAACAGGGGAAACAACACCTCGTCCTCGAGGCGGATGTGTTCAGCCAGATCGCGGGCGAAGTCGTCGACGCCTTGGATGAGCTGGAACAGCGTCTGTTGCGCCGCGCCCGTCGCATCGGTCGCGCGAAGGTGGTTCTGCAACTCCAGCACGGCCGGTAGATGCTCGCAGTGCTCTCGATGCAGATCCTCGATCAGGCGCCCGATGAGCGTGTTGCCGCCCTGTTCCATCATTGGGAAGAGCCGCATCTCCTCCTTGAACATGTGCTGCTCGAGCGCATTGCCGATCGAGGCCAGTTGCTCGACCAGGCCGACATGGAGACCGAGCGCGACGGCTTGGCTGGCCAGGGGCAGCAACTGCGCAAGCGATCGCCGATGGGTGTCGTGGTAGCGGGTCTGGATGTGCTCGATCAGTGTCGCCGCCTGGGCGGCAGGATCGATGCGAGAAGCGTGTTCAGCGGGCATGGCCGGGCCAGTCTGGGCGAGCCAGCGACGTTGCGACGTTGACGCAAGTCAACGGCCCGGGCAAACCCGCCCGGAGTAGTTCTTCAGAACTATGTACCGGCGTGGCCCCATCGTTCTTCTGCCGTGCTTCGCCTAGCCACCGGTCGGATGGTCACGGACCTAGGCCGGGCGGACAGTCTCGCCAACCCCGGTTGAGTCAGCATCATGGCTTCCCATACCAACCCCACCGCCATCCCAGCCGTCATCCCACGCCAGGCGTGGTCCGTGCTCGTCGTGAGCACGCTGGCGTTCACCGTCTGCTTCATGGTCTGGATGATGTTCGGCGTCATCGGGATCCCGCTGAAGAAGAGTCTGGGCCTGTCGGCCACCGAGTTCGGCCTGCTGACCGCCACCCCGGTGCTCACGGGCTCGCTGATCCGCGTGCCTCTGGGCATCTGGACCGACCGCTATGGCGGCCGCATCGTGATGGCGCTGCTGATGGCTGCCACCGTGCCGGCGATCTGGCTGATGAGCTATGCCACCGCCTACTGGCACTTCCTGGTCATCGGCCTGTTCGTGGGTCTGGCTGGGGGCTCGTTCTCGGTGGGCACGCCCTATGTGGCGCGCTGGTTCCCGAAGGCACGCCAGGGCATGGCGATGGGCGTGTACGGCGCCGGTAACTCGGGCTCGGCCGTCAACAAGTTTGCCGCGCCGGCCTTGTTGGCGATCGGCGGCTGGACCCTGGTGCCGCAGGTCTATGCCGCGATCATGCTGGGCACGGTGATTGTGTTCTGGCTCGGCAGCAGCAGCGACCCGAAGCACCTGGTGCCATCGAGCGTGAAGTTCAGCGACCAGCTGAAGATGCTGAAGGACCCGAAGGTGCTGAAGTACTGCCAGTACTACAGCATCGTGTTCGGCGGCTACGTGGCGCTGGCGCTGTGGATGGTGCAGTACTACGTGGGCGAGTTCGGCCTGTCGATCCAGACCGCCGCGCTGCTGGCGGCCTGCTTCAGCCTGCCGGGTGGCGTTCTGCGTGCCGTTGGTGGCATCCTGTCCGACAAGTTCGGCGCGCACCAGGTCACGTGGTGGGTGCTCTGGGTGAGCTGGGTGTGCCTGTTCCTGTTGAGCTATCCGCAGACCGACTTCACCATCGCCACCGTCAACGGGCCTCGCACGTTCCACGTCGGCCTGAATGTCTATGCCTTCACGATCCTGATGCTGGTGCTGGGCGTTGCCTTCGCCTTCGGCAAGGCCAGCGTCTTCAAATACATCGGTGACGACTACCCCACCAACATCGGCACGGTCAGCGGCATCGTCGGCCTCGCCGGCGGGTTGGGCGGCTTCGTGCTGCCGATCCTGTTCGGCGCGTTGATGGACCTGACCGGCATCCGGTCGAGCGCCTTCATGCTGCTGTACGGAGTGGTCTGGGTCTCTCTGATCTGGATGTACTGGACCGAGGTTCGCAAGACCGAGATGATGGGCCGCAACGCACCGCTTTCGCCTCTGTCGCGCAGCTTCGCGCGCTGAGGGCAAGGAGAAACTCCCATGAACGCCACCACCACGGCCACGCAGAGGAAGGCCATGCATGGCAGCTCGGCGGCCGACATCGCCGACTGGCGCCCCGAGGACAACGCCTTCTGGGAGGGCACCGGCAAGAAGGTGGCCTACCGCAACCTGTGGATCTCGATTCCCGCGCTGCTGTGCGGCTTCGCAGTCTGGGGCATGTGGGGCATCATCGCCGTGCAGATGCTCAACCTGGGCTTTCCGTTCAGCCAGGACGAGCTCTTCACGCTGACGGCCATTGCCGGCATCGCCGGCGCGACGATGCGCATCCCGGCCTCGTTCCTGATCCGTCTGGCCGGCGGGCGCAACACCATCTTCCTGACCACCTCGATGCTGCTGGCGCCGGCCATCGGCACCGGCATCGTGCTGCAGCACAAGGACTGGCCGCTGTGGGCCTTCCAGCTGATGGCGCTGTGGTCGGGCGTAGGTGGCGGCAACTTCGCCAGCTCAATGTCCAACATCAGCGGCTTCTTCCCGAAGCGACTGCAGGGCACGGCGCTGGGCTTGAACGCGGGCCTGGGTAATTTCGGCGTCACCACGATGCAGATCGTCATCCCGCTGGTGATGACGGTGCCGCTGCTGGGAGCCTTCGGCGGCGAGCCGATGACGCTGCTGAAGGACAGCGGCTGGATCTTCGGGAAGATCGCCGCGGGCACGCCCACCTGGGTGCAGAACGCTGGCTTCGCCTGGGTGTTCTCGCTGGTGCCGCTGGGCGCGCTGTGCTGGTTCGGCATGAACAACCTGAAGACGGTGTCGCCGAACTCCGGCTCGCCCATCGTGGCGTTCGCCAAGATCACGTACCTGTACACGCTGGCCTTCGTGCCGACCATCTTCATGCTATGGCTTTACCTGCCCAAGCCCACCGGGCTGGGGCTGCTGAACATGTGGGTGGCGATTCCGCTGGACATCCTGATGGCGCTCACCGTGATGCGCCTGGCGGCCTTCGGCGAGATGAAGGAGGGCGTGAAGAAGCAGTTCGCGATCTTCAAGGACAAGCACACCTGGTCGCTGACCGCGCTGTACATCGTCACCTTCGGCTCGTTCATCGGCTTCTCGATGGCGCTGCCGCTGTCGATGAAGGTCATCTTCGGTGTCAGCCACGTGCCCGATGCCAACGGTGTGATGCAGCACACGCTGAACAACCCGAATGCGCCGACCATCCTGGCCTATGCCTGGATCGGCCCCTTCGTCGGCGCGGCCACGCGGCCCATCGGCGGCTGGATATCCGACAAGGTGGGCGGCTCGATCGTCACGCAGGTGATCACCGCGGTGATGGCCTTGGCTGCCGTCGCGGTCGGCTACGTGATGATGCTGGCCTACGGATCGGCCACACCGGAGCAGTACTTCCCGATGTTCCTCGGGCTCTTCATGGTGCTGTTCTTCGCCAGCGGCATCGGCAACGGTTCCACCTTCCGCACCATCGGCGTCATCTTCGACCGCGCCCAGGCGGGCCCGGTGCTGGGCTGGACGTCGGCCGTCGCGGCCTACGGCGCCTTCATCGCGCCGGTGCTGATCGGCCAGTACATCAAGGCAGGTGCCCCGCAGCTGGCGTTCTACGGATTCGCGGTGTTCTACGCGCTGTGCCTGGTGCTGAACTGGTGGTTCTACCTGCGCGGCAACGCGTACGTGAAGAACCCCTGAGCGACCCACGGCCAGCGTTCATCTCGAATCGCCATGTCCGCCTCGATCATCCGGCAGTGGAATCCCGAAGACCCGGTCTTCTGGAAGCGCCAGGGCGAGGTCGTCGCGCGCCGCAACCTGTGGGTTTCGATCCCGGCGCTGGCCCTGTCGTTCGCGGTGTGGATGCTCTGGTCGGTGGTGGTGGTCCATCTGCCCGCAGCCGGGTTCCGCTACAGCACCAACCAGCTGTTCTGGCTGACCGCGCTGCCGGCCCTGTGCGGCGCCACGCTGCGCATCTTCTACGCCTTCGCCGTGCCGGTGATCGGCGGTCGCCGCTTCACCACGCTGGCCACCGCGAGCCTGCTGCTGCCGGCCGTCGGCATCGGCCTGGCGGTGCAGGATCCGTCCACGCCCTTCGAGTGGATGGTGGTGCTGGCGCTGCTGTGCGGCCTGGGGGGCGGCAACTTCGCCGGCTCAATGGCGAACATCAGCTACTTCTTCCCCAGCACCCGCCAGGGCTACGCGCTCGGCCTGAACGCGGGGCTCGGTCACCTCGGCGTGGCCGGCATGCAGCTGCTGGTGCCGCTGGTCATCAGCGCTGGTGTCTTCGGGGTCTTCGACGGCCCTCCGCAGTCGACGGCACAGGGTCCGATGTGGCTGCAGAACGCGGGCTTCATCTGGGTGCCGCTCATCCTGGCCAGCACGGCAGCAGCCTGGTTCGGCATGGACGACCTCGCCGACCGGCACGCCGGCATGGCCGAGCAGGCGGTGGTCTTCACCCGCCGGCACAACTGGCTGATGTGCTGGCTCTACCTCGGCACCTTCGGCAGTTTCATCGGCTTCTCGGCCAGCCTGCCGATGCTGGCCCAGAGCCAGTACCAGCGCGCCGATGCGATGCACCTGGTCTGGCTGGGGCCGCTGATCGGCGCCGTGCTGCGCCCGTTGGGGGGCTGGATGGCCGATCGTTGGGGCGGCGCGCGCGTCACCTTCTGGGTCTTCGTGCTGATGGCGCTGGCCGCCGCCGCGGCTCTGCTGTGTCTGCCGACCGCGAGCGTCTCGGGCAGGGCTGTGGCGAGCAGCGGCTACACCGGATTCCTCGCTGCCTTCGGCCTCCTGTTCGCGGCGTCCGGCCTCGGCAACGGCAGCACCTTCCGGATGATCTCCAGCCTGTTCGTCGCCGAGCGAATGAAGAAGGCCGACGAGCTGCCCTCGGCGCGTGCGCAGGCCGCGCGCGAAGGTGCTGTGGAGGCCGCTGCCGCGCTCGGCTTCGCCAGCGCCATCGGCGCCTACGGGGGTTTCTTCATCCCCAAGAGCGTGGGCTCGTCGCTGGCGATCACCGGCAGCGCGTCTGCCGCGCTGGTGATGTTCATCGGCTTCTACCTTTCCTGTATCGCGTTGACCTGGTGGGCCTACAGCCGCCGCAACGCCCCCTACCCCTGCTAGTGCATCTGCTGGATCCCGCACGCGGAAGACCCATTCCAAGCCTTCAAGGACGACGACATGAGCCACTTTCTGGACCGCCTCACCCACTTCTCGCTGCCCAAGGAGACGTTCGCCGGCGACCATGGCCTGACCACCGGTGAGGACCGCACCTGGGAGGACGCCTACCGCAACCGCTGGGCCCACGACAAGATCGTGCGCAGCACGCATGGCGTGAACTGCACCGGCTCTTGCTCGTGGAAGATCTACGTCAAGGGTGGCATCGTCACCTGGGAAACCCAGCAGACCGACTACCCGCGCACGCGCTGGGACATGCCCAACCACGAGCCGCGCGGCTGCGCACGCGGCGCCAGCTACAGCTGGTACCTGTACAGCGCCAACCGCGTCAAGTACCCGATGGTACGCGGCCGCCTGCTCGAGCGCTGGCGCGCGGCGATGAAGACCGCCAAGACGC
This sequence comes from Pelomonas baiyunensis, assembly GCF_043555935.1. Taxonomy (NCBI): domain Bacteria; kingdom Pseudomonadati; phylum Pseudomonadota; class Betaproteobacteria; order Burkholderiales; family Sphaerotilaceae; genus Roseateles; species Pelomonas baiyunensis. The sequence goes on from NZ_JBIGIB010000001.1 coordinate 24,020, forward strand.
CGGTGGACGCCTGGGCCACCATCGTCGAGAACGCCGAGGCGCGGCGCGACTACCAGAAGGTGCGCGGCATGGGTGGCTTTGTGCGCAGCAGCTGGGACGAGGTGAATCAGATCATCGCCGCGTCCAACGTCTACACGATCAAGAAGCACGGCCCCGACCGCGTCATTGGCTTCAGCCCGATCCCGGCGATGAGCATGGTCAGCTACGCCGCCGGCAGCCGCTACCTCAGCCTGATCGGCGGCGTGTGCATGAGCTTCTACGACTGGTACTGCGACCTGCCGCCCAGCAGCCCGCAGGTGTGGGGCGAGCAGACCGACGTGCCCGAATCGGCCGACTGGTACAACAGCACCTACATCATCGCCTGGGGCAGCAATGTGCCGCAGACGCGCACGCCCGACGCGCACTTCTTCACCGAGGTGCGCTACAAGGGTGCGAAGACGGTGGCCGTCACGCCCGACTACAGCGAAGTGGCCAAGCTCGCCGACATCTGGCTGCACCCGAAGCAGGGCACCGATGCCGCGCTGGCGATGGCGATGGGCCACGTGGCGCTCAACGAGTTCTACTTCAAGCAACGCAGCCCGTACTTCGACGACTACGCGCGCCGCTACACCGACTTGCCGCTGCTGGTGATGCTGAAGGAGCACACGCTGCCCGACGGCCGCAAGACGCTGGTGCCCGACCGCTACCTGCGCGCCTCCGACTTCAACGGCAAACTCGGCCAGCAGAACAACCCCGAGTGGAAGACCGTGGCCTTCGACACCGGAGGCCGCGCGGTGCTGCCCAACGGCAGCATTGGCTTCCGCTGGACGCCCGAGGGCGGCCCCGACCAGGGCAAGTGGAACCTCGAGAACAAGGAGGCTCGCCACGGCACCGAGGTCAAGCTGAAGCTGTCTGTGCTGGAAGACGGCGAGCAGTCGCACGAAGTGGTGGACATCGGCCTGCCGTACTTTGGTGGCGTCAGCAACCCGCACTTCAAGACCAATGCGCAGAACGGCGAGGTCAACTTCGTCAAGGTGCCGGCCGTGCGCCTGCGCCTGGGCAAGGAAGGCGATCACCGCGAGGCGCTGGTGGCCACCGTGTTCGACCTGCAGGCGGCGCAATACGGCATCGACCGTGGGCTGGGCAGCGGAGCGAAGAGCTACGACGACGATGCGGCCTACACGCCGGCCTGGGCCGAGAGCGTGACCGGCACGCCGCGCGACCAGATCATCACCGTGGCGCGGCAGTTTGCCGAGAACGCGCACAAGACGCATGGCAAGAGCATGGTGATCATCGGCGCGGCGATGAACCACTGGTACCACTGCGACATGAACTACCGTGGCGTCATCAACCTGTTGATGATGTGCGGCTGCATCGGCCAGAGCGGCGGCGGCTGGTCACACTACGTGGGCCAGGAGAAGCTGCGCCCGCAGACCGGCTGGACGGCGCTGGCCTTCGCGTTGGACTGGATCCGCCCGCCGCGCCAGATGAACAGCACCAGCTTCTTCTATGCGCACACCGACCAATGGCGCTACGAGAAGCTCGGCATGGAGGAGATCGTCTCGCCGCTGGCCGACCGCAAGGCATTCGGCGGCAGCATGATCGACTACAACGTGCGCGCCGAGCGCATGGGCTGGCTGCCCAGCGCGCCGCAGCTCAAGACCAACCCGATGCAGGTGGTGAAGGACGCCACCGCCGCCGGTCTGGATCCGAAGGACTACGTCGTGCGGGCGCTGAAGGACGGCACGGTCGAGATGAGCTGCGAGGACCCGGACGCGCCGCAGAACTGGCCGCGCGTGATGTTCGTCTGGCGCAGCAACCTGCTGGGCTCGTCCGGCAAGGGCCACGAGTACTTCTGCAAGCACCTGCTGGGCACGGAGAACGGCATCCAGGGCAAGGACCTGGGAGCCGACGACGCCAAGCCGTCGGAAGTGAAGTGGCACGCCGAGGCGCCGGTCGGCAAGCTCGACCTGGTGGTGACGCTGGACTTCCGCATGAGCACCACCTGCCTGTACAGCGACATCGTGCTGCCCACCGCCAGCTGGTACGAGAAGAACGACCTCAACACCAGCGACATGCACCCCTTCATCCATCCGCTGAGTGCCGCGGTGGACCCGGTGTGGCAAAGCCGCAGCGATTGGGAGATCTACAAGGGCTTCGCGAAGAGCTTCAGCGAAGTCTGCGTCGGTCACCTGGGCGTCGAACGCGAGGTGGTGCTGACCCCTCTGATGCACGACACGGCCGGTGAGCTGGCGCAGCCGTTCGACGTGAAGGAGTGGAAGAAGGGCCAGTGCGAGCTGATTCCCGGCAAGACCGCGCCGCAGGTCACGGTCGTCGAGCGCGACTACCCGAACGTCTTCAAGCGATTCACGGCACTGGGCCCCTTGATGGACAAGCTGGGCAACGGGGGCAAGGGCATCGGCTGGAAGACCAGCACCGAGGTCGAGCAGTTGGGGCAGCTCAACGGCACGACGCTGGCCGAAGGAGCGACGCAGGGCATGCCGAGGATCGTGACCGACATCGACGCCTGCGAGGTCATCCTGCAGCTCGCGCCCGAGACCAACGGCCATGTCGCGGTGAAGGCCTGGGAAGCCCTGGGCAAGCAGACCGGCCGCGACCACACCCACCTGGCGCTGTACCGCGAGGACGAGAAGATCCGCTACCGCGACGTGCAGGCCCAGCCGCGCAAGATCATCAGCAGTCCGACCTGGAGCGGCATCGAGAGCGAGACCGTCAGCTACAACGCCGGCTACACCAACGTGCACGAGCTGATCCCCTGGCGCACGCTCACCGGGCGCCAGCAGTTCTACCTCGATCACCCGTGGGTGATCGCGTTCGGCGAGGCCTTGAGCAGCTACCGCCCGCCGGTGGACCTGAAGACGACGTCCGGCATCCACAACATCAAGCCGAACGGCAACCAGGAGATCCTGCTCAACTTCATCACGCCGCACCAGAAGTGGGGCATCCACAGCACCTACAGCGACAACCTGCTGATGCTGACCCTCAACCGTGGCGGCCCGGTGGTGTGGCTGAGCGAGGACGACGCCAAGCGCTCGGGCATCGAGGACAACGACTGGGTCGAGGTCTTCAACATCAATGGCGCCATCGCGGCGCGTGCGGTGGTCAGCCAGCGCGTCAATCCCGGGATGCTGCTGATGTATCACGCGCAGGAGAAGATCGTGAACACCCCGGGATCGCAGATCACCGGCGTGCGCGGCGGCATCCACAACAGCGTGACGCGCATCGTGCTCAAGCCCACGCACATGATCGGTGGCTACGCGCAGTTCAGCTACGGCTTCAACTACTACGGGACCATCGGCACCAACCGCGACGAGTTCGTCGTGGTGCGCAAGATGGCCAAGGTCGACTGGCTGGACACACCCGCCGACGACCACCTCGCCGCCGCCTACCAGGGCCAGGGCGAGAACCCCTGAACCGGCCGATCAGACAAGGAGCATCGCAATGAAAGTACGCGCACAGATCGGCATGGTGCTGAACCTGGACAAGTGCATTGGCTGCCACACCTGCAGCGTGACCTGCAAGAACGTCTGGACCAGCCGCCCCGGCGTCGAGTACGCCTGGTTCAACAATGTCGAGACCAAGCCTGGCATCGGCTACCCGAAGGAGTGGGAGAACCAGGACCGCTGGAATGGCGGTTGGGTGCGAAAGGCCGATGGTTCCATCGTGCCGCGCCAGGGTGGCAAGTGGCAGCTGCTGATGAAGATTTTCGCGAACCCGAACCTGCCGCAGATCGACGACTACTACGAGCCCTTCACCTTCGACTACGACCACCTGCAGTCGGCACCCGAGATGCAGCACGCGCCGACCGCCCGGCCGCGCAGCCTCATCACCGGCAAGCGCATGGAGAAGATCGAGTGGGGTCCGAACTGGGAAGAGATCCTGGGCGGCGAGTTCGCCAAGCGTTCGAAGGACAAGAACTTCGACGCGATCCAGAAGGACATCTACGGCCAGTTCGAGAACACCTTCATGATGTACCTGCCCAGGCTGTGCGAGCACTGCCTGAACCCGGCGTGTGTGGCTTCATGTCCTTCTGGCTCGATCTACAAGCGCGAGGAAGACGGCATCGTCCTGATCGACCAGGACAAGTGCCGCGGCTGGCGAATGTGCGTGAGCGGCTGCCCGTACAAGAAGATCTACTACAACTGGAAGAGCGGCAAGGCCGAGAAGTGCATCTTCTGCTACCCGCGCATCGAGGCCGGCCAGCCCACGGTGTGCAGCGAGACCTGCGTCGGCCGCATCCGCTACCTGGGTGTGCTGCTCTATGACGCCGACCGCATCCAGGAGGCGGCCAGCGTCGAGCACGACAAGGACCTGTACCAGGCACAGCTCGACATCTTCCTGGACCCGAACGACCCGAAAGTCATCGCGCAGGCGCGGGCCGACGGCATCCCCGACAACTGGCTGGAAGCGGCGAAGAACAGCCCGGTCTACAAGATGGCGGTGGACTGGAAGGTGGCGCTGCCGCTGCACCCCGAATACCGCACGCTGCCGATGGTGTGGTACGTGCCGCCGCTCAGTCCCATCACCGCCGCGGCCAACGCCGGCCAGGTCGGCACCAATGGGGAGATCCCCGACGTCAATCAGCTTCGCATCCCGGTCAAGTACCTCGCCAACCTGCTGACCGCGGGCGACACCGCGCCGGTGGTGCGGGCGCTCGAGCGGATGCTGGCGATGCGCGCCTACCAGCGGGCCAAACATGTCGACGGCAGCGCCAACCAGGCCGCCATCGAACAGGTGAAGCTCAGCGTGAACCAGGTCGAGGAGATGTACCGCGTGATGGCCATCGCCAACTACGAGGACCGTTTCGTCATCCCCACGACGCATCGCGAGTACGCCGAGAACGCCTTCAACGTGCGCGGCGGCTGCGGCTTCAGCTTCGGCAATGGCTGCAGCGAAGGGGTCACCGAGACCAGCCTGTTCGGCAGCGAGAAGAAGCGCACCATTCCCATCAAGGCCACCGTATGAGCAAGCCCTTTCCCTTGACGCTGCGGGTGCTGGCGCACCTGCTGAGCTATCCGGACACTTCGTTGCGCGATCACATGGCCGAGATGACGGCAGCGCTGCAACGCGAACGGGCGCTCGGCGCTGATCGCCTGGAAGAACTGTCGGCCTTGATGCAGCACCTGCGTGGCGCGCGCGCGATGGACGTCGAGGCGCACTACGTCGAGACCTTCGACCGTGGCCGTGGCACGGCGCTGCACCTGTTCGAGCATGTGCACGGCGACAGTCGCGACCGCGGGCCGGCCATGATCGACCTGCTGCAGACCTACGAGCAGGCCGGGCTGTACCTCGCGCCGGGCGAACTGCCCGATCACCTGACGGTGGTGCTGGAGTACGCGTCCACGCAGCCGCCCGCACAGGCCCGGGCCTTCCTGCGCGAGCTGACGCATATCCTGCAGGCAATCTTCAGCGCGCTGCTGCGCCGCGAGAGCCCCTATGCCAGCGTGCTGGCAGCGGTGCTCGAACTGGCCGGGGAGAAGGCCCAGGCGGTGAAGATCCCCGACGAGCCCACCCTCGATGAATCCTGGGAGGAGCCTGCGGCCTTCGGTGGCTGCTCCACCCAGGGCCAGGCCAGTCCGGGCCAGCCGCAACCGATCCAGATCGTGCGCGCCGCCGCGCGCCAGGCGTCCAACCAGCCGGGAGCATCGGCATGAACACCCTCCACACCATCGCCTTCACCGTCTACCCCTACGTCTGTCTGGCGTTCTTCCTGATGGGCAGCCTGGCCCGCTTCGACCGCGACCAGTACACGTGGAAGAGCGACAGCTCGCAGCTGCTGCGCGCGGGACAGCTGCGCTGGGGCAGCAACCTGTTCCACGGCGGCATCCTGTTCCTGTTCTTCGGCCACCTGTTCGGCCAGCTGACCCCGCACGCGGTGTACGGCCTGGTCATGACGTCCTCGCAGAAGCAGTTGCTGGCCGTGATCGCCGGCGGCGTGGCCGGCGGCCTGTGCTTCATCGGGCTGACGATGCTGTTGCACCGCCGGCTGTTCGACCCGCGCATCCGGCTCACCAGCCACCGCACCGACATCGCGATCCTGGTGATCCTGTGGGTGCAACTGGCCATCGGCCTGTCGACGCTGCCATCCTCGCTGCACCACGTGGGCGAACCCACCACCATGCTGCGCCTGGCGGAGTACCTGCAGGGCATCGTACTGCTGCAGCCCAACGCGGCGCTGGTGGCGGGGATCGAGTGGCACTTCCAGCTCCACATGCTGCTGGGCATGACGATCTTCCTGCTGTTCCCCTTCAGCCGGCTGGTGCACGTGTGGAGCGGCTTTGGCACCGTCGCCTATCTGTTCCGCCCGTACCAGATGGTGCGTTCGCGCCGGCTCAATGTCCCGGCGCGCCAGAACCTTCCGCGCCGCGCCAGTTGAGTCTCCGGCCCACCTAACCAGGAGTTCGTCATGGATGCACCGGTCTCCAGCCTCGCGCAGGTCAATGGCGTCGTACTCGCGTATCCCAGCGAGCAGTTGGGCACCGAGGCGCTGCGTCAGCGCGCATGCGCTGAACTGCTGCGGCAGGCCGCCATTCGCGCCGGGTTGCTGGCCGAGGACGATCCGCTGCCGCTGGGCGGTGCGATGACTGAAACGGCCAGCGCGGCCATCGAGCAGTTGCTGGAGCGTGAGCTTCAGCTGCCCGACCCGACGGAAGAAGCCCTGCGCCGCCACCACGCGGCGCAGCGGGGGCGCTACGCGGTCGGGGAGCGAGTGCTGATGCGCCACATCCTGTTCGCTGTCACGCCGGGCGTGGATGTGAATGCCCTGCGGCAGCGCGCCGAGGCTTGCCTGCTGGACGTGCGCTGCGCGGCGCCCGACAGCCAGGATCGCTTTGCGACGGCCGCGAGGGCCACCTCCAACTGCCCCAGTGGGGCCGAAGGCGGCAATCTGGGCTGGCTGACCAGCCCCGACTGCGCGCCCGAGCTGGCCGGCGAGATCTTCGGCAAGCCCGAGATCGGTGTGCTGCCGCGGCTGGTGCACAGCCGCTTCGGGTTGCATGTCGTCGAGGTGCTGGCGCGCGAACCCGGCGTCGAGCCCCCGTTCGAGGTGGTGAAGTCCGCAGTGGCTCAGACCTTGCGTCAGCAGGCCTTCGCGACCGCGCTTCGCCAGTACCTGCAACTGCTCGCGGCCGGGGCGACGCTCGTGGGTGTCGACCTGGACGCCGCCACGTCGCCGCTGGTGCAGTAGCCAGAGGACCGAGCATGGCGCACCGGCATGCATCCTCGGGAGAGATCGTCGAGCTGAAGGCGCTGGGCGATGCGCTGGAGAAGAACGTCACCCACGCGCTGATCAAGTCCGCTCAGCTGGAGCTGGTCAGGCTCGTGCTCCCCGCCGGCAAGGCCCTTCGCGAGCACCGTGTTGCAGGGGAGATCACCGTGCTCTGCGTGGAAGGGGTGATCGACATCCTGGTCCAGGGCAGCGCCCTGCGGCTGGCCGCAGGCCAGCTCATTCACCTGGGCGCCGGCGAGCCGCACGCCGTGTGTGCGGTGACGAATGCGTCCGCGCTTCTGACGATCTGCCTGGTGGCGCCGTAAGGGGCAGTCCGGCAGTGCCTTCACCCCAGCTGCACCGCGCGGCCCTGGCGATCGAAGGGAATCATCCCGCCCAGGCTACCGGCCTTCACGGATTCGACCATGCGCTGCAGGGCGCTGTCGATCTGGCTGCTGGCAAGCGGATGCTGTCCTGCGCCGGACAGCGCTGCCGCGAAGACCAGCACCCACGGTTGACCCATCGCGGCGGCCTCGTCGCAAAGGGCGGCGAAGTCCGCCAATGCGGCGGGATCCTTGTCCACGCACATCAACGGCGACAGTTCCCCGGACTCGCCGGCCTCGAAGCTCCGGCGTTGGTCTGGGGTGGCGTCCGCCGGAAGGCTGGCCCCGGCAAACACCAGCAGCAATCGCTGTGTGTCGGGCTGATGCCGCGCTGCGGCCAGCAAGTCGTTGAAATGGCTGATGTCCATGGTCGCGAGCTTATTCCCTTCCCGGACCGTGCCTGAACTGCTGCCTTGGTACCCACAGATCAAGATGGCCCACATCTCGCTGGTCGTGGCCAGCGGCATGTTGTTCGCCTGGCGTGGCGCGATGGTCCTGGCGGGGCGCACCTGGGTCATGGGTCGGCACTGGCGGATGTTCAGCTATGTCATCGACACGGGTTTGCTGGCCGCGGGTGCCACGCTGTGGGCCACACTCTCACTGAATCCATTGATGCATCTCTGGCTGGGAACCAAGCTCTGCCTCTTGCTTGTTTACGTGGTGCTCGGCTCGATGGCGCTCAAGCGCGCGCGGACGCGCCTCGTCCAGCAGACCTGCCTCGTGGCCGCCCTGGCAGTCTATGGTTTCATGGCATCCGTTGCCTACATGCACGATCCGCTGGGTCTGCTCTTGCCCTGGGTATCGCATGGCGGCTGAGACCCTGACATGGCCTGGAGGCGTCAGCGCCGAGTCGGGTCTCCAGTACAGTGATGCCATGCCAAGGTCATGGAGTCTTTCCGCCAAGCTCGGGGCGATCGGCGCCGCGTTGCTGCTGATGGCCTTCGCTTCGATCGGCCTCACGCTGTGGGTGACCTGGCAGCTCGAAGGCGGTGCGGCCGCGGTCAACGAAGCCGGCCGGATGCGCATGCAGACCTGGCGCCTGGCCCAGACACTGGAACGCGTCGACGAGCGGCAGAGGAATGCGCTGTTCGAACAGTTCGACCGCAGCATCGGCGTGCTTCGCACGGGCGACCCGGCCCGACCTCTTTTCGTTCCCCATGATCACGCGTCCCAGGAGGCCTTCGCCGTGGTGCAGCGCGAGTGGGATGTGCTGAAGGCGGCCTGGCGCACGCCACCGGCCCCGGGTGCGGAGCGCGTCGCGGAGCAGGCCGACGCTTTCGTGAGCCGTATCGATGCCTTCGTCTCCGCGATCGAGAAGCACCTGTCCGGCCTGACGACGATCCTCAACGCCGTGCAGTTCGTGATGGTGGCGCTCACCATCGGTAGCGCAATCGCCTTGCTGTACTCCGCCTACCTGTTCATCTTCAATCCACTGTCCCGGCTGCAGGCCGGGCTCTCAAGCGTGGAAAAGGGGGATCTTGCGGCGCGCGTCGCACCCGGTGCGGACGACGAGTTCGGATCGTTGGCCAGAGGCTTCAATCGCATGGCCGAGACGCTTCAGGGGCTGTACCAGAATCTAGAGGGGAAGGTCCAGGAAAAGACCGAGCGCCTCGAAGCCCAGCGCGCGCGGCTCGAGGCGCTGTACGAGTCGGCAGCGTTTGTTGCCCGTGCCGACACGCTGGAGGCGCTGGCGAAGGGGATCGCCCGGCAGGTCCGGCGGGTGGCGCGGGCCGACGCCTCAGCCGTGCGCTGGTCGGACGAAGCCAATCGCAAGTACCTGCTGCTCGCGTCCGACTGCCTGCCTCAGTCGGTCATCGATGAGGAGCACTGCATCCCGACCGGTGACTGCCTGTGCGGCCAACCCCAGTCGGGTGCGATGACACGGGTGATCCCGATCCATCCTGAAGGCACCCCTTCGCGTCTGGCGCATTGCGCGCGCGAGGGCTTCGAGTCCGTTGTCAGCGTGCCCGTCCGCCTGCACGAGCGCCTGGTCGGCGAGATCAACCTCTTCTACCGCGATACCCGACCGCTGGCCGACGAAGACCGCGTCTTGCTGGAGACGATCGCCAGCCACCTGGCCGGCGCCATCGAGAGTCTTCGGGCAGCGGCCCTGCAGCGGGAGACCGCCGTGGCCGAGGAACGCAGCTTCATCGCCCGAGAACTGCACGATTCCATCGCCCAGAGCCTGGCGTTCCTGAAGATCCAACTGGGCCTGCTGCGCAGCGACATCCGCAGCGCCGATCAGGCCCGCATCGAGAAGACGCTGGCCGAGCTCGATGCGGGCGTGCACGAGAGCCTGGGCGACGTGCGCGAGCTGCTGGTTCACTTCCGCACCCGCACCAACGCGGAAGACATTGCACCCGCGCTGAAGACCACACTGCAGAAGTTCGAGCACCAGACAGGGCTGACCACCCACCTCGACATCGAAGGCGAGGGCATGCCGCTGCCGGCGGACGTTCAGGTGCAGGTCCTGCACGTGGTGCAAGAGGCGTTGTCGAACGTGCGCAAGCATGCCCGCGCACGTGAAGTGTGGGTGGAAGTGCAGCAGTCGCCGCAGTGGCGCGTCGAGGTTCGCGACGACGGCTGCGGTTTCGAGGCCGACGGCACCGGGCTCGACGAGACGCACGTCGGACTGCGGATCATGCGTGAACGCGCGCAGAACATTGGCGCGTCGGTGGAAGTGGCCTCGGTGCCGGGTTCGGGCACCTGCGTGGTCCTGAAGCTGCCGGAGCGGCTGGGGATGGCGGCGTGACGCAGCCTGCAGCCATCCGGGTGCTGGTCGTCGACGATCACACGCTGTTCCGTCGAGGTTTGATCTCGTTGTTGTCGGGAGACGCGCGCTTCGAGGTGGTCGGTGAAGCGGGTGACGCCAACGAGGCGCACCAAAGGGCCCTCGCGACCCAGCCTGATGTGATCCTGCTGGACAACCACATGCCTGGCGTCAACGGTGTGGACGCGTTGCCGGGGTTCAAGGCCGCGGCGCCGCAGGCGCGGGTGCTGATGCTGACGGTTAGCGAAGACGAGCGCGACCTGGCCGCGGCACTCCGAGGCGGCGCCCGAGGCTACCTGCTCAAGACGATGGACAGCGAGATGCTGGCGTCGGTCATCCAGCGCACGATGGCCGGGGAATCGGTGGTGAGCCCCGAGATGACCAGCAAGCTGGTCAGCGCTTTCCAGGCCGGGCAGGGCGAGGCGATGCCGCCGCCTGCGCTCGATCAGGATCCGATCCACAGCCTGTCGCCGCGCGAGCGCGAGATCCTGGCACTCATCGCCAAGGGGGCCAGCAACAAGGAAGTGGCGCGCGAACTGAGCATCGCCGAGGCGACCGTGAAGATCCATGTCCAGCACATCCTGCGCAAGCTGAACCTCAGCTCGCGCGTTCAGGCTGCGGTGTACCTGGCCGGGCGGTCCGGATGACGGTGGAGACTGTGCCTCCGGGCTCGAATCCGCTGCCCGCGTCTGCTGGGCAGGATCTGTTGCACCTGCTCGGTCAGCGCTACTCGACTAGCCCGAAGTACCTCGCAGCGCCGGGACCGACCATCGAGGAATGGACGCGCGCGGCCCGGCTCGCGGAGCGGGCGCCAGACCACGGCGCGCTTCGGCCGTTTCGGTTCGTCGTCGTCCGCGACGACCAGCGGCCTGCGCTATCGGAGTTGTTCGCGCAAGGTGCCCTGGAACGTGGCCAGCCGCCCGACGACGTCGAGAGGGCCAGGGCACGGGCCTTCAACGGCCCTGGGCTGGCCGCTCTCGTGGCCCGCATCTGCCCCGATGTTCCCGACGTGCCGGTGCACGAACAGTGGATGTGCGTGGGCGCTGGACTGATGAACTTCTTGAACGCCCTCCATGGAATGGGCTTCGCGGCGAAGTCCCTCAGCGGCCTCTCGGTGTCGGATGAAGCGATCAAGGCCGCCTTCTGCGGCGCGGATGAGAGTCTGGCCTGCTGGATCGTTGCCGGGCGACCGCGGCAGCCAGCCCAACCCCGGCAGTCTGAGCCCGTGGTCCCCGCCCTGGAGACCTGGCGCCCGACTCAGCCCTGATGGGCTTCCGTGGACGCGATGCCGCGCCGGGCGCGCATCGCCACGCCGATGCGGTCCAGCTCGATTTCGCTCAGCAAACGCGCGGCCATCGGCAGCAATTCGGCTTCTTCACGTCGAATGTGCGTCTCGTAGAGATTGGCGAAGGACGAGACCAGTGCGGCGTCGACGATGTGGCCCGTCGTCTCGCTGACGCTCAAGAGTTGAGGGCGCAGTGCGCCCCAGAGTTGCTCGAGCTTGCGGTGGTCGCCGCAAAGTGACGCGGTGAGTTCCCGAAGACACACTGCGTCCGACCCTGCCATCGATTCCAACAGCGCCGGGAACAGATCGTGTTCCTCGTCTTCATGGTGGTGACGTGCCGCTGAATCGAAGTAGCGCATGATGGCTCTGGCTGCTTCCTGCGCGTCCCGGTCGGCGCCGTGATGCTGAAGGTGGGGCAACAGGCGCTGCAGGGTGGCGCACTGGTGCTGGACGCGACCGTGACAGGCTGCCAGCATCTCCAGCGGCACTTCGAAGCCAACAGCGGGTGCGCTGTGGCCTGGGATGGCGTTGGTCATCGATTGGGGTCTCCGATCGGTGTTCGGTCTTCACGCGCCGCTTCGGGGTCGGGCGACGCGTCGGGCCTCGGTCGGTCCTGCCCCCAGTGCGCGCCGGCGGCTGGCCGGTGGCGCGATCGTCCGGCTTCGGGGTAGGGTGGGGCCCTGTGTCATATCCGCCAGCGTGGCGCCGTCCAGGGCCTTGAAGTAGCCGGCCAGGGCATCGTCGAAAAGGTGCTTCAGTCGGCAGGCCGGTGATAGCGAGCACGCGTTGGTCGTGGCGTCGAAGCACTCCACCAGGCGAAAGTCGGTCTCGGTGGCCCGCACCACATCGCCGATGCGGATCTGATCGGGCTCGGCCCGCAGCCGCAGCCCGCCGCCGCGTCCGCGCGTGGTCTCGAGCAGGCCACGGTGCGCCAGGTCGTTGACCACTTTCATCAGGTGATTCCGGGACAGCCCGTGCTGCTCGGCCAGTTCACCGATCGTGACTAGGCGGTCCCGATGTGCGGCGCAGTACATCAGCACCCGCAACGTGTAGTCCGTGTATTCAGAAAGGCGCATGGGACCTCTTAAAGATGCATGCAGTGTATTGCTTTAAGGATCGGTTGTCATTAACATGCACACACCGTACAGCTTTAGATTCGGCTTCGTCGCTTCCCCGAAGCCAGGTCTCCATCATGAAAAGCCCGTCAAGCGCCATTCCTCTCGTCCCGCAGGCCGGCGTGCCGAGCGCTGACGCCAGGGCGCCGAGCATGGAGTTCCCGCTGCCTGGCTGGCCGCTGTTCCGGCTGGGCTTCCGTCCGTTCTACCTCGGCGCGGCGGCCTTCGCGGCGCTCGCGGTGCCGTACTGGGTCGCAGCCCTTCTGGGCGTGGCGGCGCTGCCGGCGACGATGCCCCCGCTGTTGTGGCACGCCCACGAGATGCTGTTCGGCTTTGCGGTCGCGGTGATCGTGGGTTTCCTGCTGACGGCCGGAAAGGCCTGGACCGGCTTGTCCACGCCGCGCGGCGCCACCCTGGCCGTGATGGCGACAATCTGGCTGGCGGCGCGGCTGGCAGCGCTTGGTGCGCCGTACGCCATGTACGCGTTGCTCGATGCCCTGTTGCTGCCTTGGGTGGCCGGGGTGTTGCTGCGGGTGCTCTGGAAGTCGGGGAACCGCCGCAATCTTCCGCTGGGTGCTGTGGTCGTGCTGCTGGCGTCCTCCAACCTCGCGTTTCATGCGGCGGCGCTGGGATGGTTGAGCATCGACCCCCTGCGTGCGCTGTACGCTGGCCTCGCTTTGATCGTGATGATCGAGTGCGTGATCGCCGGGCGCGTCATCCCGGCCTTCACGATGTCGGCATTGCCGGGTCTGAAACTCCAGACGCCGCCGTGGCTTGAGCGTGCCGCGCTGGCCACGACCGCGTTGTCGTTGGCGGCCTGGGTGCTGTTGCCCGTGAACCCGATCACGGCTGCAGGCTTCAGCTTGGCTGCGCTGCTGCACACATCGCGGCTGTGGCACTGGCAGCCCTGGCGCACGAAGGCGCGGCCCATCCTGTGGGTGCTGCATATGGCCTACGCCTGGCTGCCCCTGGGCTTCGCGTTGCTCGCAGCCGCTCAAATGCGTTTCGTGTCGACATCTGCCGGCATCCATGCCCTTGCCGTCGGCGCCACGGCTGGACTCATCGTCGGCATGATCACCCGGACCGCGCGCGGCCATACCGGCCGTCCACTCAAGGCGTCGCGCCTTGAAGTGACGGCCTATCTGCTGGTGCTGGCTGCGGCAGTGGTCCGCGTGGCCCTGCCGATGCTCGCACCGGCACTCACTGCCGACGCGCTGATCGCGGCGGCAGTCGCTTGGGCGCTGGCGTTCACCCTCTACCTTTGGCGGTTCGGCCCCTGGCTGGTGGCCAGCCGGCTGGACGGCAAGGATGGTTGACGCGACGCAGCGCTCGGGCTCTTCTACAAGCCGATCTCAGCCTGAAGTTTTTCAACGCATCACCAAGGCGCGGCTGCGCTCGCGGTGATGCCCAACGCCCCCTGAAAGGTCCCCATGACTGCCACCCTGATCCAACCGACCCACGTGCTCGATCTGCGGACCATCCCGCCCCGCGAGCGCCACCCGCTGATCTTCGGCCGCTTCGACGGCTTGGCCGTCGGGCAGGCGCTGCAGTTGGTCAATGACCACAACCCCCAACCCTTGCACTACCAGTTCGATGACCGTTCGTACGGGCAGTTCGAGTGGACGGTGCTGGAGGCCGGCCCGTCGGTCTGGCGCATCCAGATCGCCCGCACCGCGAACGCCGCCACCGCGCAACCCGCTGCGCGCGGCGATTCCTGCTGCTCGGGCGGCGCCTGCTGCGGCTGACCTCGGGCGCCGTGCACGATGACCTTCGTCGTCACCGAGGCCTGCATCCGGTGCAAGTACACCGACTGCGTCGACGTCTGTCCAGTCGATGCGTTTCGGGAGGGGCCGAACTTCCTGGTCATCGACCCGGACGAGTGCATCGACTGCGCGGTGTGCGTGCCCGAGTGCCCCGTGAATGCGATCTACGGCGAGGAAGACGTACCCGCGGATCAACAGCACTTCACGGCGCTGAACGCCGAGCTTTCCAGGGAGTGGAAGCCCATCACGAAGACCAAGCTGGCGCTACCGGACGCTGAGGAGTGGAGCCGGATCGAGCGCAAGCTCGACCAGCTGAAGCGATGACTCGACGCACGACCCTCATCTTCCGGCTTCCCCACGGGCGCTGAGCATGTCCAAGCCGGCAAAGGTCATCCCCATCGTCGCGGCGAGCGCCAAGGTGGAGGACAGCGCTCAGTTCGTCTCGATGTACCAGAAGCAGCCGACGATCTACCCGCGGGCGGTCAAGGGTTGGTTCGCGAACTGGCGCTGGGTATTCGTGTGGCTGACGCAACTGCTGTTCTATGGGTTGCCTTGGCTGCAGTGGAGTGGCCGGCAAGCCGTGCTGTTCGACCTCGAGGCCCAGCGCTTCTACATCTTCGGTCTGCTGCTCTATCCGCAGGACCTGATCTTTTTGGCGGCGCTCCTGGTGCTGTCTGCATTGGCGCTATTTTTCTTCACCGCCGTGGCGGGTCGCCTGTGGTGCGGCTACACCTGTCCGCAGACGGTCTACACCGAGATCTTCATGTGGGCCGAGCGGAAGATCGAGGGCGACCGGGTCGCCCGCATGCGCCTGGACCAGCAACCGTGGCGGTGGCACAAGATTTGGCGCAAGGGCGCCAAGCACTCGGCGTGGCTGTCGATCGCCTTGTTCACGGGGTTCAGCTTCGTCGGCTACTTCACGCCGATCCGCGAGCTCGCAATGGACCTGGCGAGTTGGAACCTGTCGGGATGGAACGCGTTCTGGGTCCTGTTCTACGGCGCTGCCACCTACGGTAACGCGGGCTTCCTGCGCGAGCAGATGTGCAAGTACATGTGCCCTTACGCACGCTTTCAGAGCGCCTTGATCGACAAGGACTCGCTGATCATCACCTACGATGCGAAGCGAGGCGACCCGCGCGGATCGCGCTCGCGCAAGGCGGACTCGGCCGCTCACGGACTTGGTGATTGCATCGACTGCACGCTGTGTGTGCAGGTGTGTCCTACTGGCATCGACATCCGCAACGGGCTGCAGAACGAATGCATCGGCTGCGCGGCCTGCATCGACGTCTGCAACGACGTGATGGACAAGATGGGCTATGCCAAAGGGCTCATCCGCTACTCCACGGAGAACGGCGTGGTGAACGGCTGGTCACGGCTGCAGATGCTCAAGCGCGCGCTGCGTCCGCGTGTGCTGATCTACGGTGCAGTGCTTTCGGCGGCCAGCGTCACCTTCGCAGCCAGCGTGGCGATGCGCAGCCCGTTCAAGTTCGATGTGGTCAAGGACCGTGGCGCGTTGGCCCGTGTGGTGGAGGAGGGCGTGGTTGAGAACGTCTACCGCATCCAGATCATGAATCGCACGGAGGCTCCGCAGATCTACCGGGTTGACGCCTCCGGGATCGACGGGTTGGAGGTCGTGGCAACGCCGACCAGCGCCGGCCCGGCTGCCGTGACGTCGACGTCGGTGAGCTTGCGCCTACCTTTCGTCGTGGCGCAAGGGCTCGCAGGCCGGTCGGTGCCCGTGATGTTTGCGGTCACGCGCGTGGAGCCCACCTCCGGCACCAGCGCAGACCGATCGGCCATCCAGTTCGAGAAGTCGACGTTCTTCATCCCCCGTTGAACTGCGGGGGCCCAGACTGTTACGAGAACGCGCGGCGCAGCTGCGCGGACGCGGTAGTGCGCGATTCGTTCGCCGAGGATTGCCAGGACTGGGTTCGCTCGGTGTTGATAGACCAGCCGACGGGCCCGGCTTGGTCACCTTCGATAGCCACCTTGTGCCGGCCGTTCAGTCAGATGCGTTGCAGGAGCACGCGGTGGGCGGTTGCTGCAATCCCCGCCCACAGTAACGTGCGCAGCGCCATCGCGCCGACGGTTCGCGTCTCGTACGCACCACCACTCCATGCATGGACGCCGAAGGCGGCGAACACCAGGCCGGTTGCGGCGGCGATGAAGACGGCCAGCGGTACCGACCAGCGCCGCCGCTGCCAAAGCCCCAGACCGCAGGCCACGTAGGCGAACCCGGCGACGAAGTTGAACCAGAGCACGAAGGGCACTATGGCCCCGGCGGCCAGCCGCGCCGCTTCGCCGCCGAACAGTGGGCGACCGCCGGACAGGACCGTCAGCAGTCCGAAGAGCACAGCGACCCCTGCCAGTGACTTCACCAGCCAATCCGCCTTGGATGTGCTCACACTCTTGCTCCTTGTTGACGGCTGCTGCAACCGGACTGGATCGGGTCAGTGGCTCAAGCCTTGCCCCGCCTCTTCTTCGGTCCGGCCGTCGCGGATGTGATAGATCCGCTTGAAGGTCGGGATGATCTTCTCGTCATGGGTTACCACGATGATGGCCGTGTGGTACTGCGTGGCCATCTGGTTGAGGATGCGCACGACGGCCAAGGCCCGTTCGCTGTCCAGCGGCGCCGTGGGCTCGTCGGCCAGGATGACCGGCGGCCGGTTCGCCAGGGCGCGCGCGATAGACACGCGCTGCTGTTCACCGCCCGACAGCTCGGACGGCTGCGCCGCAGCGCGGTGCCCCACGTCCAGTGCGGCCAGCAGTTCGAGCGCACGCGCGCGCGCCTCGCCATTGGGGCGCCCGGCCAGCATCGGTAGCAAGGCGACGTTGTCGGTGACATCGAGGAAGGGGATCAAGTAGGGTGCCTGGAACACGAAGCCGATGCTGTCGCGCCGCAGGGCGCGCAAGTCGGGGATCTTCCAGCCGTCGTCGTAGATAGCTTCGCCGCCGAGCACCATCCGGCCACCACTTGGCTCGATGACCGCGCCCAGGCACTTCAGCAGCGTGCTCTTGCCCGAGCCGGATGGGCCGATTAGGCCCACCACCTCGCCCGGGGCCACGGTCATGTTCACGTCCTTCAAGGCGTCGACGGCCGTGTCACCCTCGCCGTAGCGCTTGCGCAGGTGTTCGATGCGGATGCCGAGTTCGCCCACCTCAGCCTCCGATCGCCGCGGCCGGGTCGACCTTCAGCGCGACCCGGATCGCCAGCGTGCTGGCCAGCGCGCAGATCATCACCACCGCCACCAGCCCGCGCACCGCGTCGCCCGGCTCCAGCAGCACGTATTTCGGGAAGATCGGCGCCCAGAAGGTCGCCGCCACCTTGCCGACGACGAAGCCGATCAGGCCCAGGCCCAGCGCCTGCTGGAGGATCATGCCGGCGATGGTGCGGTTGCGCGTGCCGATCAGCTTGAGCACCGCGATCTCGCGGATCTTGCCCAGCGTCATCGTGTAGATGATGAAGGCGACGATGGCTGCGCTGACGATCGCCAGGATCACGAGGAACATGCCGATCTGCTTGGCCGACGTGGCGATCAGCTTGGCCACGAGAATCTCTTCCATTTGCTCGCGCGTGAAGGGTTCCAGGTGCTTCCACCGGCGCACCGGTTCGGCCACCACCTCGGCGTCGGTGCCAGACTGCACCTGCACGAGGATGGCGTTCACATTGCGGTTGTTGGCCTGCGACGCCTGGATCGCCTCCAGCAGTCCCGGCACGCCCGGGCGGTTGAGGCTCGGGTTGGCCGCGGTGCGGGCGCGCTCGTTGACAATGGCGTCGTTGTCCTTCAGGAATTGCGCTTCCTGAGCGTCTTTCAGCGGGATGAAGACCATCGGGTCGCCACCCGACGACACCATTCGCCGCGTCAGCCCGACCACCGTGTAGTCGTGGCGGCGGATGCGGATGCGTTCGCCCAGGTTGAAGCCCGTACGTACGTCGGCGACAGCCTCGTAGTGGCTGCGTGTGATCTGCCGGCCGGCCACCAAATAGCCCGGTTCGCCCGGCTGGCCGGGCTCGAAGCCAACCACCATTGCGCGCACGTCGTCATCGCCGCTGCCGGCCGGCGCCGCGCCGCTGGCCCAGGCCCGCCGCACCTGCATCGTCAGGTAGGTCACGTTGGCGGCGCGCGCCAAGCCGGGCAGTCCGAGCACACTGCGCACTGCATCGTCGCGAAGGCTCGACGATTCGGCGTAGGGCCCCTGCGTATCCTGCTGTACCACCCAGAGGTCGGCGCCGCTGTTGTTGAGCAGCGCCCGCGCGTCGTCCACCATGCCGCGGTACACCCCCGCCATGGTCAGGGTCACGCCGATCAGCAGGCCCAGGCCGATGCCGGTCAGCACGAACTTGCTCCAGGAGTGCAGGATGTCCCTGCCGGCCAGGCTGATCACGGCTGTCGCCCCGCGAGCGCATCGACCACGGCGATGCGGCCGCGCTCGCCGATTTCCTTTTCGCTGTGGACAACGACGGTCATGCCGGGCTTGACACCGCCAAGCACCTGGACTTGGCCGTCCAGGCTCGCCTGGCCTGTTCGCACGGGCGCGAAGCGCAAGGCGCCTGCGTCGATCACCCAGACACCGGTCTGCGCATTCCGGCGCTTGATGGCGGCATTGGGCAGCAGCACCGCCTTCGAGGTCGGCGGAAGCGACAGGGTCACCTCCGCCAGTTCGCCCACCGACAGGCCGGCGGGCACCTGGTCGAAGCCGATCTGCGCCACGCGTTCCTCGGTCACGCTGTCACTGAGGGCCTCGACACGGGCGACCTTGCCGGGGAGGGGGCGGCCCTGGCTCGAACGCAGCACGATCTGGGCAGGCAGGCCCACCGTCAGGCCACCCGAGCGCGCCTGGTCCAGGCGCACCTTGACCCACAACGACGAGGGCTCGATCACGCGCAGCACGGCCTGTCCGGCGACAACGGTCGAGCCGGGCTCGGCATCGCGGCTGGTGACGACACCGTCGGCAGGGGCCAGCAGGCGAACGTTGGCCCGCTGCTGGCGAAGGCCGGCGCGTTCGGCGACCAGGCGCTGCTGGTCCTGCCGGGCTGCAACCAGGTTGGCTTCGGCAGCGGTGAGGAGGGCGTCGGCCGACGCCTGCTCCTGCAACCGGGCGTCGACCGCGCCGGTGCTGATGAAGTTCTGCCGGCCGAGCTCGACGTACCGGCGCGCGTTGACAGCCGCGAGTTCCCTGCGCGCCTGGGCGTCGCGGCGCTGCGCCTCGGCGGCGGCCATGGCGCTGCCCGCGCGGGCCACCGACGCGTCGAGTGCGGCGGTGCGTTCGTCCAGGTCCACCGGGTCCATTTCGGCCACCGGCTGGCCGGTTTTGACCGTGTCGCCCACATCGACGGTCACCGAACGCACCCGGCCGGCCGTGGTCGGCCCGATCAGGTAGCTGCGCCGGGCCTCGACCGTGCCGATGCCGAACAGTTGTGGGGTAATCTGGCCCTCGGCCGCCTGGACGACCGTGACGCGGGTCGGCGCCAACGGCCCGGAGCGCATGACCACGTAGCTCATCGCTGCAACCAGCAAGATGCCGAGCCCGATCAGCGCGAGCCGGCGCGTTCCGATCGATGAGGCATTCATCGCGCCTCCCCGAGACCGCGCCGGTAGAGGGTGAAGATGGCGTTGGCCTGCTGGCGCATGGCCGCGGGTTTGCCGGTCAGCATCGATTGCATGACAA
This sequence comes from Pelomonas baiyunensis, assembly GCF_043555935.1. Taxonomy (NCBI): domain Bacteria; kingdom Pseudomonadati; phylum Pseudomonadota; class Betaproteobacteria; order Burkholderiales; family Sphaerotilaceae; genus Roseateles; species Pelomonas baiyunensis. Next base: position 44,213 of record NZ_JBIGIB010000001.1, read on the forward strand.
GACCCTGGATCAGGCCGATGAAGCTGGTGGCGGCAGCCTCGGGGTCCAGGTCCGCGCTGACCTGTCGCTGTTCGATCGATTGGGCCAGTTGGCCGAGCAGCAGCTTGCGGTAGCCCTGGAGCACGCCACGCACCTCGAGCTTGGCCGCCGAGTCGGCGGGTTGCTGGAGTTCGTGGAAGATGAACCTGGGCACGCCCGGATGCGCGATGACGAATTCGACATGCGCCCGAAACATCGCGGCCAGTGCGTCCAGAGGTGTGGCGGACTGGTCCGCCGCGGCCTGAAGGTTCTGCAGCAGCAAGGTTTCGCGCACCCAGCGCATGGCGGCCAGCCAGATGGCATCCTTGGTGGGGAAGTGCTTGAACACCGCGCCCTGCGTGACGCCGATCGCCGCGGCGATGTCGCCAGTGGTGATCAGCGCAGGGCTCGATTCACTCGCCAGACGCAGCGCGGCCTCGACGATCTCGGCTTGGCGTTCTTCGGTGGGGAGGCGAGTCTGCATGCTGGTATGCGCATTCGGTAAGTCATCAGATACTTACCACTATACTCCGATTGCGACATACCCAACTATGTATCGAGAAATGCACGTCGATCGCCGCTGCGCGACACTGGCGGCATGCACCTGTCGGTGCGGCAGGCGGCCCCGTCTTCCCGGCCAATTCGGCCTCAATGAAACGAGAGGTCTGATATGTACGGATTCACCACCACGCTCACGGGACTGTCCTTTGACGACGCCCTGGCCAAGACCACGGCGGCACTCAAGGCCGAAGGGTTCGGCGTGCTGAGCGACATCGATGTCCAGCGCGCTATGAAGGAGAAGCTGGGTGCCGACATGCCGCCCTATCGCATCCTGGGCGCCTGCAATCCGCCGCTGGCGCACAAGGCCTTGCAGGCCGAACCGGACATCGGTCTGCTGCTGCCTTGCAACGTGATCGTCCGCGAGGAAGTTCCCGGCCGCGTCGTGGTCGGCTTCCTGGATCCCCAGACCATGGTCGGTCTGGTCGGCAAGCCGGGTGTGAAGACGGTCGCGGACGATGCGGAAGGCCGGCTGCGCCGAGTCTGCGAAGCCCTGGGCGGCGGATCCTCGTTGGCGGTCTAAGGCGCTCACCGCCGCTCGGATTCGATTGGAACTGTCGCGGTAACCTCGGCCGGCGCAGCCCAAGGGCATCGTCATCGTCACGCCCGCGCTGGCTGACGCGAACAACGGCAATTGGCAGACGGCCCGGCGCTGGGCCGGCATGCTGCGCGGTTCATACAACGTTCGCCTGGCGTCGGACTGGCAGGGCGGCGACGAGGCGCTCATGATCGCGCTGCACGCCCGCCGTACGATGATCGTGGCGCTGACCGGCGCTGACCGGCTGATCGTCCTGGACGAACTGGGCATCCGATCCTTGCCGCACGCCCTTCAGGCAAAGGCGCGGGCGGTCCTGCAGTCGTGCTCAGCCTGGCGGCGGCTCGACAAGACATCGAAACACCTGCGCGCGGTCATGGTCGGCCACCTGCGCGCGGAGAAGTCGCCTGGGACGTACTTTGAAGCGGCGCGGATGCTGTCATCGCGTCCCGACATCCTGCTCGACCATGTCGGCGCGGCGTTGGATCCGCATTTGGGTCTCGAAGCTGCGGAGTTGATGCGGGCCTGCCCCCAGTACCGCTGGCTCGGCGGCCTGCCACACTCGAGTGCGCGGCGGCGCCTTCGCTCGACGCATTCGACGTCGCAGCGCCTCAGATCCGATTGCCGACGAACCGAAGACCGTCGAGTTCGGTTTGCGGACCGACCGCAAGTGTGCCGGCATCGGCGCCTGTGGCCCACGCCATGGCCTCACGGATGCCGGCGATGGCTTGCCGGCTCTGCACCAAGGTGTCGCCGTAGGCATGGAACTCATGCGTCATGTGCTCCCAGACGTCCAAGCGCACGCGTGCGCCCTGCAACTGAAGGCTCCTCGCAAAGTCGCGGATCATGTCGACGAGGATCTCCTTGCCGCCCGCCTGAAGGTAGACCGGGGCCGCGTCACGGTAGCTCTGATGGATCGGGGACAGGTCGGCGTCACTGGCACCCGTGTCACCTTTCAGCCAGGCTGCGTATTGCAGCGTCTGGCAGCCCTGGACCATGTCGTACCGGTCATTGCCGAACTGGCTCTCGCCGCGCCTGCCGATGTCGGTCCACGGGCTGAGTCCGATGGCCAGCGCGGGCTGGGGAAGGCCGGCGGCACGCAGCTTCGCCAAGAGCATCAAGGCCAGGTGCCCACCCGCCGAGTCGCCACCGACGACCACGTGCTTCGGGTCGGCGCCGGCACCCAGCAGGTGCCGGTAGGCCACCAGACCATCTTCGAGTTGCGCAGGGTGGGGGTGCTCGGGTGTCAGCCGATAGTCGGGCGCGAAGATCGGCACCTGAAGCATCTGCGCCAGCATGGCAATGAAGTGCCGAGACACCGCGCCATAGAACGCATAGCCACCACCGTGGAAGTAAAGAAGGGTCAGCGGGCTTTGGTGGCCCCGTGGGATGAACCAGTCGCCGCGCGGTTCGCCCGCGGCGCTGGGCTTCTGATCCACCTCAGGTTTATCGACAACCACCGAATACAGGCTGTCGAAGTAGGCCCGACCTTCTGCGATGTCGCGCAGTGCCAGGGCGTGGATGAACTGGCGTCGAAAGAACAGGGTTCCGATTTCGAAGCCGGCGCTCCACTGCGGCACCAGGGGCTTGCCAATGCAACGGCTGTCCAGCACGGCGACCGTGGTAGCCAGCAGGGTGGCCAGGCTGCGCAGCTGGTGGGATGGGCGTCCCTGCATGATAGTCTTGGGCATCGCGGTTCGGAGAGAGAGGCATTGCCCAGTGTCCTTGGCCCCAATCAGCGGGTCTAGAACGGAGCCGACAGCACCCGTGACACTGCCCACCAGCGCCCGCCTGTACCTTCCGCGTCCCGCACTCGGCGCCTGCGTCTACATGGCCGTTGAACGCGACACCCGGGGCCGGTCTTTGACGGATGCGCAGCGCTTCAACCACTACCCAGCCACGCCGCTGCCCATGGTCTCCTGGATCTTCGAGGGTGAGTTGCACATGGTGGTCGAACGGCATTCGGCATCGGTGCCTCCGGTGTTGGCCCCGGCGCTGCCGCGTGTCGTGTTCTCCGGCCCGCACCGAAAGCCATCGGCCAGCTGGTCGCCCGGCCCGGTGTATGCGCTTTCCGTGGCCTTCTATCCGGAAGCCTTGTCCAGATTGCTGGGCATTGGCGTTGAGCCCTTCCTCGACAAGATCGTGCCGCTGCAGGCGGTTGCCACCGGTGCCGTGCTGGACGCGCTGCTCGACATCGCGAAGGTCGACGCCCGCGATCCGCTTCATCGCCTTGAAGCCGGATTGCTGCACCTTTGGCAGGGCATGCACGAAGGTCAAGTGCTGCCGACGTTGCGCGGCTGGGTGCAATCCATGGCGGTGCGGGCCGCCTTCTCCAGACCGGGCGCCAGCTTGCGCCGCACGCAGCGTCGATTCAAGGATTGGACCGGCCAGAGCCATCGGGACTTGCAGTTGTATGTGCGCACAGAGCAGGCCATGGTTCGCGCTACAGCGCAGGCGCAGGCCCAGGGTGCGGCCCCAGACCTGGCTTCGGTGGCTGCTGAAGCGGGCTTTGCCGACCAGTCCCACCTGGGGCGCGAGGTGCGCAGGGTCACCGGGCTTTCCCCTGGACGTCTAGGCAAACTGATGGAAAACCACGAGGCGTTCTGGTTCTACAGGCTTCTGAGCGAGCACTTGCACAAGGCAGCTGGTCAGTCCCCCGCCTGAGGTGCCGTAAGCGCTTTGGCGGCTAGGCTTGGCGGTCGCCCTGCCATAAGCAGCCCGTGGAGGCCGTCCGATCCTGGCCGTCCAGCGCCGACCGAACGGTCCTCATGGAGGGCGAGTCAGTGGCGAGTCGCAGCCGTTCAATCGCCTGTCTAGTTGACATAAACATTGTCGAGGCTCGTTCCATCTGCTGTGGATGACCGCTCTTCAAGCCACCGTACTTCAGCAATGGGTCGATCTGCGACGGTCGCCGAACCCCGAAGCCGCCACTCGGACACCGTGACCGCAGCCGGCAGCATCGAACGGCTGCTCTTGCCGTCGGACTGGTCTCCCGGAGCCTGAGTCGGGGAGCACCTGGATGACCGGTGCTGGCTCATGATTGGCCGGCCGACGGGCGCCCCGCAATGTTCGGGATCACTGCAAAGACGCCTCCCGCCAATGAAAAAATCGTCAGGTTGCCGAACTGTGATGCCGGCGCCGCCGCGCGGCGCGGGGCGAAGTTCGCGAACCGAGCGAACCGAGCGAAAATTGTTTCGCATCAATGACTTGCTCTTGTTGCCCGACGCGAACTAGTTTGGCTCACTTGACCTCACGAACCGGTAGGCCGTTGCTGGCCTTTCTGGCCCCTGGACCTGCCCGCGGCTGAACCTCCACTTTGAGCGTGCCCGGCGCCGTATCGATCAGATGAGTTGGCCTGCCACCGGGTCGCGCTCAGCGAATTCGTTGTCACCGTTGCAGGCTTCAGCACCGCGACCATTCACCATCATCGTCATCAAACTTACGATCAAGGCGCTTTGGCCAACTGGCGGGCACGTTGGAGCTGTGTCCGCTCCGGCACACGGGAGGTTTTCCGTTCCGGAGTGTATCGCCAGCCCGGCAGCGCCTTCGCGACCGCGGCTGCCGTGGCTGGCGGAGCTTCGAGCAGCATCGTGCCAGCAATCGCACGAAGCACGGTCGCGCCATGCGAGTTCGCCGTCCTCCTCGCCGAAGCGAGCGGTACCGCGCCGATCGCGGCGGTAGCGAAGGAGAAGACGTAGCGAGCCATGGGGTGATCATCGCGCCAGACCGGTGCCTTGCATACTGGGCGGCAGCCCTAAATTGCTCCAGCGCGTGCACTATCGCGTGGAATGCCGAGCACGGCCGCGTCGGCCGCCAGGCGCCGAGCCAGCACGCCGGTGTCGATCGGCGTCGCCGTCGAGGTTCCGCTCATTACCCCCCACCGATCGTCAAAAATCGTCGAAACCACGGCGACACCGGGCGCGGCCAGGGCGACCGTGACGCCGACCGCGGATCGTCCGGTGATGATCGCAGCAGTCACTCGGGCCACCATCCCGAACGAGTCTACCCAGCCTGTTCCTAACCTTCCCATGGTGGCTGGAAGGTCTGTGGCGGGTGCGGCCGTTCGCGGTCAACCTGTGAACTCAAGGTAAGCGCTCTCAGGCCGACCGTCGGTGCGGCTGCCAGGGCGGGCCTGTGCGACCGCAATGCGAGGTACTGCAGACGTTGCCGGCGCGGGTAGCCACGCTGAGGGCATAACCGGCCCCGAGCGATTTCCGGGGCCAAACCTCTAAAAACGACGGCTTCACAGAGGAAACCCTCTACGGCACAGTCTCGGCATTCCACCAGCCGAAGACACCATGCCGAAGTCAGCAATCAGCTTCCGGATTCCCACCCGACTGTGGGACGCGTTCAAGGGCCAGACCGATAGCCTCTTCCTGTCTCGAGCGCCGTTCCTCGACTACATGGTCAGGCGCGAGCTCGCCAACCTGCGCGAGGAACTGAAGGGCCTCAAGCAGTCAACCCGAGCGAAGCGGCACGTCGCCGGCGTGCTCAAGCGCCAGGACCTGACCAGCGTCAACATCGAGGTTCAGCCCGAGACGGCCGACGCTCTGCGCGAGGCGACGGCAGCCCACAACATGGGGCGAGATGCCTTCATGAGCCGGTTGGTCATCTTCTTGCGCAGCACCGACTCGCTCCTGCGGTATCTGGAGGTCCCGCTGACTGTGCAGCGGCGCGGAATCGGCAGTTCGCTCGAAGACATGCCCACAAGCCCGCTGGGCGCCATGGAAGCAGTCCGCGACGACCCGCTGTTCTACGTTCGCGCCCACGTCGAGGACGTCCACGGCTGCGGCATCTACCGCGCGCCGCTGCCATCGTCGGCGGACTGGGCGGCGTGCTATCTGCCGGATGACCAAGTCCCCAACACGCCGGCCAACCGCCGGCGCCTGAAGGAGGAGGCCGAGTTCCTGGCCATCTTCTCCGATGAACCCCAAGTCGACGCCAAGCGCACAGCGCGAAGGAGCTCCAAGTGAAGCATCAACCCCTGCACACCTCCGACCCGCTGCGCGCGGACCGACTGTGGCTTTTGATGGGTGGCCGCATCGAGCCCGTCCGGCGCACCGGTGAGCGGTTCTACCTCCACGACATGTTTGCGCACCCCCTGCGAACCAACGCCAGGCGCAACGACGTGCCGGCCAAGTTGCTCAGCCGCATCAACCAGCTGTTGAAGGCAAATCCAGCGAACGATGAGGTCTGGTCGAAGGGGTTGAGTGGGCGCGACCTCCCACACGGTTCCATCTGCAAGCCTGACCGCCCTAACGTAAGCAATTGCTGTGAACACTTGTTCTTCGCCGTACCCGATGGTTCCGTCACGGCTTGAGATCCCAGGCTGCAAGGGCCGCCAGTTCGCACTGTTGTTGCCGGTCAAGAGCGGGCATTGATTGCCAGCTCCTGACTCATGCCCCTCATTCAGACGCTTGAGCAAGCGCCGCTGGGCGTTCACCGCGAGATGCTGACGGACTTGAGACTGATGAGCTTAGAGTCTGGCGAGGCAGAACCTGCCGCTCGTTGACGGCGTGAAGGACGTAAGGGACCGCTGCTCAATAATGCGCTTGCGCCTGTAGCCTCTTCGGAGCTTTCCGGCCACGCTTTACCTCACTCGAACGCCAGCGTCCTGCCCGCCTTTCCACTCGTACACGTCGGCTGCCGTCGCGGACGGTGCCTAAGACGGATCGCGCTGATCTAGTGCCTGCCTCCAGACCTCCGGACTGCCCAGCCTGACTGCTGCCCGCGTGCCGACGTTCTCGAGGAGCATTGCTAGCAGCTGCATGCGCTCCTCGTCGGACCAGAGCATCAGTCCATCGATCACCTCGATGCGCGGCGGAATGAGCTCTGCTCTCACGCGGACCTCTTCGGAAGTCCACCTTCGCCCTTCCAGGCCAATGTTCCAAGACAGCATCTGACCCCCGACTTACGGAAAGTTACGGAAATCCGATAACTTTCCGGGCTTCAACCTGTCGCAGCGGCTTGCCGCGACAAAAAACGAATCGATTACTCCCCAGCTTGCCTGGCGCCGGCTGTGCGTTTCACAGCATGACCCAACGGCCCACACCGATGCTAGATCGGCTGGCCCGGGTTTACCCAGCGAGCGAAGCGTTTACGACTTAGTTTGATGAGCAGGGGGCTTCGAGAGCCTAGACGGGCATCGTTGTTTTCGACTTCGCAGGGTCATGTGCGTAAATCGCCACATGGGATCGCTAGGTTTTGTGCGGGGTGGTGTTTACGACTATTTTTGGTCAGAACAGTTCGATCAGCGCTTGCGCTGATCGGCATCGCGCTTCGCGCGTTGCTCTCGGTTTGGTCGTGGCGCGCAGCGACGCCACACACAAGCCCCTGGTCGTGCCCCGTCGTTGAAGGCCCACTCGCCTGCAGCGTGCGGCTTTGGCGCTGTATCCGATGCGGGTCCGCCATCAGGTCGCACTGACAGCTTCATACGCGTTGCGCACATTCACCATCGACTGCTTTGCAGCGGTTCAGTGACGCATAGGGCGTCCAAGGGGCTGCGTATTGCGCCACCACGGCTGATCCGGACTTTGTGGGGCAACGCCGAGCTTCAGACAGGGGCCATTCGGCTTGCTTCCGAAACGCCACGAAGGCCGGACAGTTGGGATGGCCGTTCTGATTCAGCCCGCACATCACCATCAACCATGCCCCCGGTTCGTGCGTTGCTCGCGCATCGAGCCGCAGAGACACTAGCGGCCGCCGAGCCGTACTCGAACGAGGGTGCCGGCCTATCAACAGTCCAGAGAGATTCAATGAAACAAGTTCTTGCCCCGCTGGCGGTGGTCCTTATGGCGCTGTCTGCGAGCGCCCATGCCGAATGGCGCCACTACGTGGCCGTAGGTCATGTCACCGAAGCCCTGCCCATGGCGCCATTGAACGCCAGCGTTAGGGTTGAGTTCTCGTTCGATGACGCGCAGAGCCCCGCCGTGTCGATTGGTGCCACGGACGGGTCGGCCTATGGCGTTGCCAACTACGTGTTTGCGTCTCGCGTCAAGCTCAGCGTCAATCGCCACACCGTAGTCGCCGAAAAGCTTTACGCCGATGTCACCAACCTCGGTGGCAGCGATGGCGCGAGCATCAGCCTCTATGGAGCACCTATCGTCTTGGACGGCACCACGTTCCCTGTCGGAAGCTTGGGTTTCACACTTGCGTCGCCTGCCGGCAAGCGCGTCTTCAAGGGCACGGCTATCCCGCACCAATTCAATATCAAGCGCCTCAGCGCACCGAATTCGAACTACGGGTGGGTTCAGACTGACGGCACTGGTAATGGCGGCTTGCTGGCCTTCAAGCTGGATTCCATCAAGGAAGTCCGCGGCCCCGGTTGCGACGACTGATTCGTCTCATCCTCACTGAGACGCCAGGGCACCCAAACCACCGAATGCAGCTGCCGGTCCACGGCGTTGGTGCGTGACGGCAGGCCAAGCGCCCCGCAACCCGGCGGCCCGGCTTCGGAGGCCTCAGCGCCGACCCGGCGCCCGGTAGCGTTCGTGCGCCACCTGCCGCAAGGTGTCCAGCGTGGCTTCGGCGCCGGGGGAGAGTTGGTGGTTGCGGCGGGTGACGATGCCGTAGGCGTCCATGCGCAGGCCGAGGTCGAAGCGCAGCGCGGCCAGTTGGCCGGCGTCCAGGTAGGGCTGGACGAGTTCTTCGGGCAGCGCCACGAGCATGTCGCTGCCCATCAGCAGGTGGGTGATGACGGGCAGGGCCAGCGTTTCCACCGTTTCAACGGGTTGGTCCAGCCCGTGCGACAGGAACAGCGCGGTCAGGCGGTCGCGCAGGATGCTGCCGTGCGGCGGCATGATCCAGGCCTCGGCGGCCAGGTCTTCCAGTCGCAGGTGCTTGCGCTGCATCAGCGGGTGGTCGGCGCGCACGATCAGGCTGTGCGGCTCGTCGGTCAGCGGCTCAAAGTTCAGCTCGGCGGCGGATTCGGCGTCCAGGATGCGGCCGATGACCAGGTCCAGCTCGCCCTTGCGCAGGCTCTGGATCAGCAGCTTGCTGGTGTCCACCGTGATGGCAACTTGCACGCGTGAATGGGTTTGCTTGAGGCGGCGTATGGCCTCGGGCAACAGGCTGGTGGAGGGCGTCATGACCGTACCCACGGCCACGCGGCCTGACAGGCCCGACTGCAGTTCCATCAGCTCCTGGTGCGCCGCATCCATTTCTGCCAGCGCGGCCCCGGCGCGGCGGATCATGACCTCGCCATAACGCGTGGGCTGCACGCCGCGGGGCAGGCGCTCGAACAGGGGCACGCCCAGGGCGTGCTCCAACTCGCCCAGCAGCTTGGACGCGGCGGGCTGTGTCAGGTGGGCGGCCTGCGCGGCATGCAGGATGGAGCCGTGCCGGCCCAGCTCCACCAGCAGCACCAGGTGGCGCGTCTTGAGGTGGGAGCGGACGAAGCGGTTGGCTCGGGGGTCGGACATGCCGCGGGTTCGGGGTTACTCGTGGTACAGCTGGGAGCGGCCGCCGTCGATGAGGATGTCGGTCGCGTTGATGAAGCGGGCTTCGTCGCTGGCCAGGAAGAGGGCGGTGTAGGCCACTTCGATGGGCTCGCCAATGCGCTTGCAGGGTAGCAGTTCCGTCTGGCGGCGGGCCTCCTCGGGGGGCAGGCTCTCCAGCCACTCCACCACGCGCTCGGACAAGATCAACCCCGGCGAGATGGAGTTCACCCGCACGCCCCGGGCGGCGTACTGGATGCCCAGCGCCTTGGTCATGCCGATGAGTGCGTGCTTGGCGATCGGGTACGGAAACGCGTCCGGGATGATGCGGTGGCCGTGCACCGAAGCGATGTTCACGATGCTGCCGCCGCCGTGGTCCAGCATGCCGGGCAGCACGGCGCGGCTGCAGTGCATCGCCCCGTCCAGGTCCACCGCGAAGCAGCGCTGCCAGTCGGCGGTGGTCATGGCCAGCGGCTCGGTGAACACGTTCATGCCGGCGTTGTTGATGAGCACGTGGATGGTGCCGAAGCGCTCGGTGCCGCGGGCCACCATGGCGCGCACGGCCGCTTCGTCGGCGATGTCGGTGGGAATGAACAGCGCGTGGGCCTCGCCGAGCTCTTCCGCCAGGGCGGCGCCATCGGCTTCGGCGGCGGCGCCCAGCCCGTTCAGGATGACCTTGGCCCCTTCGGCCACGAACAGGCGCGCGATGGCCTTGCCGATGCCTTGGGTGGAGCCGGTGACGAGGGCGACCTTGCCCTGCAGACGTGAACTCATTGCGTGTACTGCTTCCAGATGTCGAGCACGGGCAGCGCCCGGCCCTTGAAGTCGAACAAGGTGGTGTTGGAGACGACGTTGGGGCCGGGCTCGCCGGTGCCTTCCTTCAGCGCCCAGCCGACGTTGCGATTGGCAATGAAGATCGGGTCCCAATACAGGACGCCCAGCACCCGTGGGTGGGCCTTGCAGGCCCCGAGCAGCTCGGCCATGAAGTCGCGCTGGCCCTCGGGGCTGCTCATGTGGGCCGGGTAGGGGCCGTTGTGTTCCAGCTGGCCGGGCCAGCCGTCTTGGCGCAGGGGCGCGAAGTTGAAGCCGGCCTCCATGATGAGGAGGTCGCTGTCATAGCGGGCCGAGAGGGTGTCGCAGAAGCGCATCAGCTGGCTGACGTTTTTCTGTGTCCAGAACGGGTAGTACGACGCGCCGATGACATCCCACCTCACGCCTTGCGCGCGGGCGTGGTCGAACCAGTCGATGTACTTGGCCTCGTTGCCGCCGTCGTCCAGGTGCAGCACCACCTGCGCTTGCGGGTGCGCGGCCTTCACGCCGGCGTAGCCGGCTTTCAGCAAGGCACCCAGGCGCGGCCAGTCGCTCGTGCGGCCCCAGGGGTAGAGCAGGCCGGCCTCGATCTCGTTGCCCAGCGACACGAACTCGGGCGGCGTGCCTTGGTCCACCAATGCCTTCACCACGCGCCGGCTGCGGGCCTCCACCAGGGCCACCAGGCGCTCGAAGCGGGCCGCGTCGTCGGGCAGGTCCGCCAGGGACTTGCGCCAGGTGCCGGGCAGCTCTTGCGTCTTGGCATTGGTCCAGAAGTCGCTGTAGTGCAGCGTGAACTGGATCTGCATGCCCTGCGCCTTGGCCCGGCGCGCCAGGCGCAGCACGTCGGCGAGGTCCATCGAGCCCTCGGGCCAGTACCAGCCGTCTTGGCCGGTGCCGGGGCCCGTGCGGTCGTACATGCGGATGCGCACGATGTTGTGACCGTAGCGCTTGAGCAGGGCCAGGCAGTCGCCCGGCGTGCCGTCCCGGTCGCGGTAGACCGCGCCGGCGCGCTCCATCCAGCTCAGCGCCGAGATGTCTCCGCCGGCCAGCAGCGGGGCCTTGGCTGCGTGGGCGGGCAGCGCGCTGGCCAGCGCGGCAGCCAGCAAGGTACGACGTTGCATAGGCATCTCAGTGGTTTTCGCGGGTCGAGCGCCGTCCGCTCGGGGGGGCCGCCCAAGGCTTGCCTGGGGCGAGGGGCCCTGCGTCATGCGCGGCGTTCACCACGGGTCTTCAGTTGGTCCAGCAGCACCGCCGCCAGCAGGATGACGCCGCGCACGAGGTACTGGTAGAACGCGTCCACGTTGAGCAGGTTCATCACGTTCTCAACCGTGCCCATGATCAGCACGCCGATGACGACGCCGAAGATGCGCGCCTTGCCGCCCTGAAGCGACACGCCGCCCAGCACGCAGGCCGAGATCACATCCAGCTCGAACCCGGTGGCCGCATTCGGCTGGCCGCTGGTGATGCGCGAGGCCAGCACCAGCCCGGCCAGGGCGGTCACGATGCCCTGCAGCAGGAAGATCCAGACGCGCAGTTGCTCCACCTTCACGCCGGCCAGTCGCGCGGCTTCGGGGTTGCCGCCGATGGCCAGCGTGTTGCGGCCGAACACGGTGTGGTTCAGCAGCACGCCGAACACCAGGAAGCAGCCCACCGTCAGCCAGATGGGCAGGGGCAGGTTCAGCCAGGGGGTATCGCCGAAGCTGATGAAGCCTTCATCGGCAATGCCCACGGCCTGGCCCTGAGACGCGATGAACGCCAGCCCGCGCACCATGAGCATGGTGGCCAGCGTGGCGATCAGTGCGTTCACGCGCAGGTAGGCAATCAGCACGCCGTTGAACGCCCCGATGAGCGCGCCGGCCAGCAGCCCGCTGCCCACGGCCAGCGCCACGCTGCCGGTGCGCTCCAGCACCATGGCGCCCAGCACGCCCGCGAAGGCGATGGTGGAGCCCACCGAGAGGTCGAAGTCGCGCGAGGCCAGGCACAGCATCATGGTGCAGGCCACCATGCCGATCTGCGCGACCGACAGCAGCAGACCCACGATGTTGGCGCCGGAGAAGAAGTTCTCCACCGTGGCCGCCAGCACCCCGAACAGCAGGGCATAGCCCAGCGTCATGCTGTGTTCCTTGAGCAGGGCTCGGGCGGGTGCGTTCATGGCGGGGCGTTGGGTGAGAGGGGTCGGGGTCATGGGAGGCGGCGAGGGAATCCCGGGCAGCGTTGCCGCAGGATGGGTGGGCGTGTGAGCGTCGTGCATGGCGGGGCTCAGTGAACGGCGGCGGCGGCGGCCGGGGCGCCGTCCGGCAGGGCCAGGGCGAGCGCGGCGGTTTCGTTCGCCTGGTCGCGCGGCAGTTCACCGCTGATGCGGCCGTCGCGCATGACGATGAGCCGGTCGGCGATGCCCAGCACTTCGGGCAACTCGCTGGAGATGACGATGACGCAGCAGCCCGCGGCGGCCACGTCGTGGATGATCTTGTAGATCTCGTTCTTGGCGCCCACGTCGATGCCGCGGGTCGGTTCGTCCAGGATGAGCACCTTCAGCCCGGGCTCGGCCAGCCAGCGGGCCAGGATGACCTTCTGCTGGTTGCCGCCCGACAGCAGGCGAATCTCCTGCTCGCGGTTCGGGGTCTTGATGCGCAGCTTCTGGATGAAGGCATCCGCCCGCTGCGCCTCCTGGCCATGGCGCAGGAAGATGCCACCGGCCAGCCCGTGGCGGCGGCAGCTGATGTTGATGTTCTCGGCGACTGACGCGTGCGCCAGGATGCCCTGCTCCTTGCGGTCTTCCGGGCACAGCACGATGCCCGCAGCAATCGCCGCGGAAGGCCCGGCGCTGGGCACCGCGTGCCCGTCCAGCAGCACCTCGCCGCCCCGGCGTGCATCGGCGCCGTACAGCAGGCGCATCAGCTCGCTGCGGCCCGCGCCCACCAGGCCGAAGAAGCCCAGCACTTCGCCACCGCGCACCGCAAAGCTCAACGGCGCAGGCAGCCGCGCGCTGTGCAGGCCGCGGGCCTCCAGCCGCACGGGGCCGTGGGCGCGGGGGCGGTAGTCGTAGATGTCTTGCAGCTCGCGGCCCACCATGTCGGCAATCAGCCGCTCGCGGGGCACCTGGGCCATCACGTCGTGCGTCACGATCTTGCGGCCGTCGCGGAAGATGGTGCAGGCGTCGCACAGTTCGTACAGCTCTTCCAGGCGGTGCGAGATGTAGATCAGCGTGCGCCCTTCGGCCCGCAGGCGCTTGACGAGGCGGAACAGGATGTCCGTTTCGCGGTGCGAGAGGCTGCTGGTGGGCTCGTCGAAGGCAATGACCTTGGCGTCCTGCATCACGGCCTTGCAGATCTCCACCATCTGGCGCTGCGCGATGGACAGCTCGCTCAGCCGCGCGGCGGGGTCCAGGTCCACGCCGATGCGCGCCAACTGCTCGGCCACCTGCCGGCGCGCGGCCGCGTGGTCCACCAGGCCGAAGCGCGTGGGCAGTCGCCCCAGCAGCACGTTCTCGGCCACGGTCAGTTCGGCCACGTACTGCAGCTCTTGGTGAATGATGGCCACGCCGGCGGCGATGGCATCGGCTGCGGAGCTGAAGCGGTGCTCCCGCCCGTCCAGCAGCAGGCGGCCGCCGTCGGGCTTGTATTGCCCGCCGAGGATCTTCAGCAGCGTGCTTTTGCCGGCGCCGTTTTCGCCCAGCAAGCCCATGACCTGCCCCGGCCGGGCCTCGAAGCTGACCCCGTTCAGCGCCTTGACGCCGGGAAAGGTCTTGGTGATCTGATCGAACTGCAGGGCGGCCATGTCACAAACCCATCTGGCGCCGCAGCTCGACCTGGTTCTGGCGGGTCATCAGCACGCCGCTGGTCAGCGTCAGCGGTGCCGGGGCCTTGCCCGTGGTGGCCCAGTCGTACACGGCAGCGGCGGTTTCGTAGCCGTGGCGCTTGGGGCTGATGAGCACGGTGCCGAACAGCGCGGTGGGCGTGGCCTTGGTGAACTCGTTCATTGCGGTTTGGCTGCCGCCGATGCCGATGGCCAGCATCGCGTCGGCCTTGATGCCACGGCCCTCGGCCGCGCGCACCGCGCCCAGCGCGGCTTCATCGTTCAGGCCGAAGGCCACCCAGCGCTTGAACTTGCCGTTCTTGGTGAAGGCGATGTTGGCCGCGTTGAAGGCGCTCTCGGTGTCGGTCTTGGCCTGCGGCGCGTCCACGATGTTGGCCGCCGGCACGCCAGCCGCCTTCAGTGCATCTGCCGCGCCCAGGGTGCGGTCTTTGGCGGTGGGCAGTTGATCGAACGCCACGCGCAGCACGCCCACCTCGTCCAGCTTCCAGCCGCGGGCCTTCATCTCGGCCAACAGGCCGGCGCCCACTTGCTTGCCGATCTCGTAGCCCGAGATGCCCATGTGCGGAATGTCGGCCACCGGCTTGCCGGCGCCGTCCACCAGCTGGTCGTCCACCGACATCACCTTGAGGTTGTGGCGCTTGGCCGCGCGGTTCACCGCCACGCCCAGCTTCACGTCGGGCGCGCAGATGACGAAGCCCACCGCCTTCTGCGCGGCGAGGTTGTCGATGGCGGCCATCATCTTTTCGCCGTTGGGGATGCCGATCTTCACGAGGGTGAAGCCCTTGTCCTTGGCGGCTTGCTCGGCAAAGCGCCATTCGTCCTGGAACCAGGGTTCCTCGGCCTGCTTGACCAGGAAGCCGATCTTCACGGGCTCGGCCGCGTGCAGGCTCCAGGAGGCGGCCAGCAGGGTCAGGGCCAGGGCGGTGCGTCGTGGCAGGTTCATGGGGTGTCTCCTTCTTGGTCTTGGAACAGGGTGTCGGGCACGCCCAGCGCCTCGGGCAGGGTCAGCGCAAACAGGCTGCCGGACAAGGGTTGCGCGGCCAGCGCGTCGCGCCCCAGTTCAGCGCGCGCCGTGGTCAGCATCAGGCAGTCCATGCGCTCGCCGCCGATGGCGGGGCAGGTGGCGTGGGCGGCCGGTGCGTTCAGCACGCCCATCAGCCGGCCTTGCGGGTCGTAGCGTGCCACACGGCCGGCGCCCCACTGGGCATTCCACAGGCAGCCCTCGGCGTCGATCACCGAGCCGTCGGGCCAGGCATCGGCGCGGTCCATCGCCGTGAAGGGGCGGATGTGCGCCACCTGGGCGGTGTCGGCGTCGTAGTCGCACTGCTGGATGCGCTGGGTCAGCGTGTCGCAGAAGTACATGGTGCGGCCGTCCAGGCTGAAGCAGATGCTGTTGGCAATGGCCACGGCCGGCAGGGCCAGCCGGCGCAGGCCGTGTGCGGTGGAGTATTGGTAGAAGCTGCCGATGGCACGGCGCTCGGGGGCCTCGTTCAGCGTGCCGAAGACGAAGTGGCCGTGGCGGTCGGTGCGGCCGTCGTTCACCCGCGTGCGGGTTTCGGCGGCGTCCACCGGGGCCAGGGTGTGCAGCTGGCTCAGTTGCAGCCCGTCGTCCAGCGTGGCCAGGGCCAGGCGCTTGGCCAGGCCCAGCAGCACGCGGCCCGACCGGCAGTGCGCAAAGCTGCCCAGCCGGTCGGGCAGGCGGCAGGCCCGGGGGGCTTCGTCGCCCACGCGCCAGGCATGCAGCGTGGCCGCTTCGATGTCCGTCCACCACCAGCGGCCGGCGTGCCACAGCAGGCCTTCGCCCAGCGTGGCGCCCTGCGGCAGGGCCAGGCCCAGCGAGGAGGTGCTGAAGAGGGCCAGGCTCATGGCGTGATGGCCCCTTGGCGCACGGCCCGCAGGCGGGCGCTGCGCAGGTCGGCCACCTGGGTTTGGCCGGCGGCAAACGCTGGGCGGTGGGCGGCGTCGATGTAGATGGGCGCGTCGGCGCGCAGCGGCAGCACGCTCAGGCTCAAGGTGGCCCCGGGCTTGAGGGCGAACTGCTTCAGGCCGATCTGCCAGGTTTGTCCGTTGTAGTACCAGTCGTCCAGCAGGCGCGTGCCGGCGAACAAGCGGCCGATGTCGCCCACGAAGTCCAGTTCCAGCAGCACATCTTCGGTGCGGGCGGGCGCGGTGCGCGGCAGCCGCAGCGCCCAGGTGGCCGCCGTGGCAAAGGCCTCGGGCACGGGCTGCACCGCGGCACCGGCCAGGCCGCCCTTGAGCACCGGCGGCGCCGTGCCCGCCGCCCGGGTGGCCTGCACCTGCAGCACCGGGTCGGCGGTGCGGGTGGCGGGCAGCTCCAGGTGCTGCATCAACATGTCTTGGCGAACCTGCAGGCCAGCGGCCTTGGGGTGGGGCAGGGCCGGAAACACCGAGGCGCGCAGCGGCTGCGTGGCCGGGCCGCGCAGCTGCAATTGGCCATTCGCCACCCAGGCTTGTTGTTCGCTGAACACCAGGCGGCGCTTGCCGGCCAGGTCCAGCACCTGCAATTGGGCCAGTTGCTCGGGCGGCAGTACCAGCACGCGGACCTTGCGGCCGTGCGCGCTGCCCAGGCCCACCAGCCCCCCTTCGGGCGGCAGATGCCGCAGGCCGTCGGGCACCGAAAACTCGGTCGGCACGCCCGGTGTGGACGCGAACACATGGACGATGCCCTGATCGCCCGCATCGACACGCGTGACCGGCTGCGCGGTGGCGTAGTGCAGCGGCACGCCGTCCAGGTCCAGGTTCAGCGGCCAGATGAAGTACGCGCCGTTCGGGAGGTCGACCGGCTGGCTGGGCAGCGTGACCGTGCCGCCCGGCAGTTGAACCTCGAAGCGCACGGCCGGGTGCGTCGGCATCGGGTACTGGCGCACGTGGTTGTTGAAGAACAGGAACCCGCGGTCGCCCTGGCTGCGCACGGCCCAACGCGGCGTGTGCAGGTCGGCGGGGTTGGCCGGGGTGCGCTCGGGCGCGCGCACCGTCATGGTGGCGAGTTGGGCGCCGTGGGTTTGCAGGAAGTAGTGGAAGGGCCGCAGCTTGGTGAGCACCGGGCGCTGCTGGCCGTCCGGGCCCAGCGGGGCCTGGAAGTCGTAGCTGATGCGGGGCGTGTCGTTGTAGCCGCCGCTGAGCGTGCTTTCTTCCAGCCCCGTGCCGGCCGCAGTGACCGGGTTGCGGCCGCCGTGGAACATGTAATAGCCGAACAGGTTCACGCCCGAGCCCAGTTGCACCGGCAGCATGGCGGCGATGTCGTCGGGCGACACCAGCGTGCGGCGGCGGTACATGGCGGGCAGGCCGGGGCCGTACTCCGCGCCGAGGAAGGGCACGTGGTCTTTGTCGGTCTCGGCGGTGCCCGGGGCGTGGGCCTGGGTCTGGGCGCCGAGGTCGCCGCTGACGCGGGTGTCAAAGCGGAAGGCGTGGGTTTCCTTCGGGGGCAGCTCCTGGGTGCTGGTGGCCCAGGGCTCGTCGGGGTAGCCGCCGAACACCGGCGTCACGGCGCCGGAGGGGTAGACCGTGCCGTCCCAGCCGGTCACGGTGTAGAGCGGCACGTCGAGGCCGGCCTTCAGCGCCAGGGCCTTGAGCGTGCTGATGTGCGCCTCGCCGCGGCCCGGGCCGCGCAGGTTGTATTCGTTCTCCAGCTGCACGCCGATCACCGGGCCGCCCTGCTTCCACAGCAGGCCCTTCAGCTGCGCGCCGATCTCGGCGTAGAGCCGCTCCACGTGGCCGAGGTACTCGGCGTCGTTGCTGCGGGTGGGCATGGCGTCCACCACCCAGTCGGGGATGCCGCCGTAGCGCGCCTCGCCGTGCGCCCAGGGGCCCAGGCGCACCACCACGTGCAGGCCGGCGGCCTGGGCCAGTTGCACGAAGCGGCGCAGGTCGCGGTTGCCGCGCCAATCAAACGCGCCGGCGTGCGGCTGGTGGTGGTTCCAGAACACGTAGCTGGCCACCACATCCACGCCCGAGGCCTTCATCAGCCGCAGCTGGTGGGCCCACTGTGCGGCCGGCGCGCGGCTGAAGTGGTACTCGCCCATGACCGGCAGCCAGGGTTGGCCGTCTTTCAGCAGGTACTGGCTGTTGATGGCCAGCGTGTGGCCTTGCGGGCTGCGCGCGGTGCCGAGCTGCACGTGGCCGGTGGTGGGCGCGGCCGCAGGGGCGCGGGCGTCCAGGCGCAGCAGCGTGTCGGCCCCGGCCGTGGAGCCAGTGGCGGCCAGCGTCAGCCCGGCGCACAGCGTCAGGAGGCGGTTCATGGAGGTCTCCGGGTGTTTTTGGTGTTCTTGGTGCTGTGGGGCGTGAGGCGCGGGTCAGTGCGCCTGCCAGGCGTGCACGAAGGCGCGGGCCCGTTGGCCCACCTCGGCCGCGTCCATGCCCGGCGCGTACAGCGCTGAGCCCAGGCCGAACCCTTGGGCGCCGGCTTGCCGGTACACGGCCATGCCGGCTGGCGTGATGCCGCCCACGGGCAGCAGCCGCAGCGCCTTGGGCAGCACCGCCCGCAGGGCTTTCACCACCGGCGGCGTGACCAGCTCCGCCGGGAACAGCTTCACGGCGTCGGCGCCGGCGTTCACGCAGGCGAAGGCCTCGGTGGGCGTGGCCGCACCCGGCACGCAGAACAGGCCGCGCGCCTTGGCCAGCGCCACGATGCGGGTGTCGGCGTGCGGCATCACGATGAGCTGGCCGCCGGCCTGCTGCACGCGGGCCACGGCCTCGGTGTCCAGCACCGTGCCGGCGCCGATCACCGCATCGGCCGGCAGGCCTTGCGCCAGGCGGGCGATGCTGTCCAACGGGTCGGGCGAGTTCAGCGGCACCTCGATCAGGCGAAAGCCCGCGTCGTGCAGCGCCTGCCCGATGGGCAGCACCTCGGCTGGCTTCACGCCGCGCAAGATGGCCACCAGGGGCAGGGCGTCGAACGCCGCATCGAAACGGCTGGGGGTGGCGGGGCGCATCACAGGCCTCCTTCCTGGGCCAGGCGCCAGAGGCCGGCCGGTGCGGTGTTGGACAAAACCGGCGTGTCGGCCGCGCCGAACAGGGCCAGGCCTTGGGCGTAGCGGGCGCACAGCGCCGGCTCGCCGATCAGGCGCAGCGGCGCGGCACCCAGCCCGCTTTGCGCGCGCCAGGCCAGGCCCGCGCGCAGCTCGTGCCCGATCAGCAGGCCCGACAGGTACTCGGCCAGGTCCGGCGGCGCGATGCGGCCGGCCAGGCCCAGGCTGCGCACGCTGAAGAGCTGATGCGGCAGGCCGGCGTCGCCATGGTCGCGCGCAGCGGCCACGCCCTCGTTGAAAGCTTCGTGGGCATCGCGTGTTTCGCGTGCATCTTGGGTTGGTGCCGGCATCAGGCGCCCGAGCACCGAGTGCTGGCGCAGCACGGCGAACAGCTCGCCGGTCATCTGCGTGGTGAAGCCGGTCACACGGCCGCCCTGCACCCGGGCCCATTTGCTGTGCGTGCCGGGCAGCACCAGGCAGGCCTGCTCGGCCAGCGCGGGCGCCTGCTGCAGGGCGCCCAGCACCTGGGTTTCCTCACCGCGCATCAGGTCGGGGGCGCCTGCGGCGGTGGTGCAGCGCAGGCCGGGCAGCAGGCGCACCGGGCGGCCGCGCCAGTCCACATTCAGCGACAGGCGCATCAGCGTGCTCGCGTCGGCCGGGCAGTCGGCGTAGGGCAGCTCGCGCCAACCGTGCTGGCTGCCGACCATGCCGCAGGCCAGCACGGGGCCGGGCAGGGCGTGCCAGTCGGCCACCAGCGCGTCCAGCGCGGCCACGAATTCATCGGCGCGGCCATGCAGCGTGGACGCCCCGGCGCCCGACTCGCGCAGCTCCAGCACCTCGCCGCCCGCGCCCAGGCGCATGGCGCGCAGGCGGGTGCTGCCCCAGTCCAGGCCGATCAGGGGCATCACCACTCCGCCACCGAGCCGTCGGCGTGGCGCCACAGCGGGTTGCGCCAGTCGGGCGCGCGCTGGCTGGCGGCCATCACCTTGTCTTCGTCCACCACCACGCCCAGGCCGGGCTTGGGCAGGGGGCGCATGTAGCCGTCTTCGATGCGGAAGTCGTCTTTGTTGACGATGTAGTCCAGCAGCTCGGCGCCCTGGTTGTAGTGGATGCCCATGCTTTGCTCCTGCAGCACGGCGTTGTGCGACACGAAGTCCACCTGCAGGCAGGCCGCCAGCGCAATCGGGCCCAGCGGGCAGTGCGGGGCCAGGGCCACGTCGTAGGCCTCGGCCATGGAAGCGATCTTGAGGCACTCGGTGATGCCGCCGGCGTGCGAGAGGTCGGGCTGCACGATGGACAGGCCGCCGGCCGCGAACACGCGCTTGAACTCGAAGCGCGAGTACATGCGCTCCCCCGCGGCCAGCGGGATGCTGGTGTGCTCGGCCAGGCGGGCGTATTGCTCGTCCTGCTCGGCCAGCACGGGCTCTTCCACGAACAGCGGGCGGTAGGGCTCCAGCGCGCGCAGCAGCGGCTTGGCCATGGGTGCGGCCACGCGGCCGTGGAAGTCGATGCCGAATTCGATGTCGTGGCCGAAGGCCTCGCGGATCTCGGCGATGCGGGCCACGGCCTCGTCCACCTTGCGGGCGCTGTCGACGATGCCGAGCTCCTCGGTGCCGTTCATCTTGAAGGTGTCGAAGCCGCCTTCGCGCAGGCGCTGGATGTCGCGAATCACGTCGGCCGGGCGGTCGCCGCCGACCCAGGAATACACCTTCATGCGGTCGCGCACCAGGCCGCCCAGCAGCTCGTACACCGGCGCGCCCAGCACCTTGCCCTTGATGTCCCACAGGGCCTGGTCGATGCCGGCAATGGCGCTCATCAAGATGGCCCCGCCCCGGTAGAAGCCGCCGCGGTACATGACCTGCCACAGGTCGTTGATACGGGCGGGGTCCTGGCCCACGAGGTAGGGCTCGAATTCATGCACGGCCGCCTCGACGCTGCGGGCTTTGCCTTCGATGACCGGTTCGCCCCAGCCGCTGATGCCAGCGTCGGTATCGATCTTCAGGAACATCCAGCGGGGCGCCAGACGGTAGGTCGTGAGCTTGGTGATCTTCATGGCCGTTGCAGCAGTAACGGCCGTCAGCTTAGGTGGCAGGGCTAGTTCGGAAATATGCCTTGTTTGCCGCCAGCTATCCGATTTGCAGATAGCTGCGGGCGGGAGGTCGACGCATCTGAAACTGACATACGAGCGTGCAAATAAGGCATATCTGGGTCATGTAACCGCTCCGTACCATGTTTTCACGCGGCCCCGGGAGGGCCGTTTCTACAAGCTTCAACAAGCAATAACGCGGAGACATGATGCCCAAGACCCCCTTCACCCCGACCCGCCTGTGCCTGCTGCTGCAAGCGCTGGTGCTGCTGCCCGCCGGCGCGCAAACCAGCGCCAGCGACGACGCCGCCAAGACGCTGGAGACGGTGGTCGTCAGCGGCATTCGCGCGTCGGTGCGCAAGGCGCTGGACATCAAGGAGGCGTCCAACAGCCTGGTGGAGGTGATTGCGTCGGAAGACATCGGCAAGCTGCCGGACACGACGATTGCCGAGTCGCTGGCCCGCCTGCCCAGCCTGTCGGCCGGGGTGGACCGGGGCAACGCCAGCCAGATCGTGGCGCGCGGCCTGGGCCCGCGCTTCGTGGGTGCCACGTTGAACGGCCGCGAGTTCGCGTCGTCCGAGCCCGACCGTGCGGTGCGCTTCGAGATGTTCCCGGCCGAGTCGGTGTCGGGTGCTACGGTCTACAAGACGCAGCAGGCCGACATCGCCGAGGGCGGCATTGCCACCACCATCGACCTGCAGACCGTCAGCCCGCTGAACTACAAGAACCGCGAGTTGTCGCTGAAGGCCGACGCCAACCATTACCAGCTCGGCAGCAAGATCGATGGCGCCAAGACCTGGGCCCCGCGCCTGGGCGGCATCTATGTGGACCAGTTCGCCAACCGCACGCTGGGCGTGGCCCTGGCCTTCAGCTATTACGACCAGCCGGTGCTGCAAGACGGCGTGCAGAACTGGGGCTTTGACAGCGGCAACGGCAACAAGAACGCGGCCATGGAGTCCTGGGGCTTCCAGAACGCGGTGAAGAACGGCATCAACCAGCGCTCCAGCGTGCTGGGCAAGGTGGAATACAAGCCCAGCGCCGAGTTCTCGCTGACGGGCGACGTGTACGCCGCGCGCTCCAACATCCGCGAGCAGCAGTACATCCACACCGCCGACACCTGCCAGTGGGCCAACAACGGCTGCGCCGCGGCCTACACCGGCACGCCCACCGTGAGCGGCGGCTACGTGACCGGGGGCACGCTGCCCAACGTGGCGCTCAAGACCATCAACGGCCTGTGGAAGCAGGACATGAAGGACTTCGCCACCGGCTTGAACGCCAAGTGGAAGCTCGACGGCTGGCAACTGGACGCTGACCTGGCCCACTCCACCGCCGACCGCGACACGCTCTGGACCGCGGTGGAGCTGGACATGAACCAGCCCGCCACGGGCACCCTGACCTGGAGCTTCCCGAAAGACGGCTGGAGCACCTACGCCTTCAGCGCGGACAGCGGCAACCCGGCCAACTTCAACAACTGGACCGGCCAGACCTGGGGCCCGACCACCGCCGGCACGCTGCATGACAAGCTGGACTCGCAGCAACTGACCGCCACGCGCAAGCTGAACTGGGGTGACCTGACCCAGCTGAAGTTCGGCCTGCGCGTGACCCAGCGCGAGAAGCACTACGAGCAGACCTCGTGGGACTACAACTGGGTGCAGTTCAACACCAGCGACCTGCGCCGCGTGTCCGTCGCCGGCCGGCCGGACTTCGTCGCCTTCCCCAACGTGGAAGACGCCATCACCCGGCTGTTCGGCGCCGCCACGCTGAGCGCCGCCGGCCGCACGCCCACCACGAGCGACCTCGTCACCAAAGACTGGCGCGCCCAGGAGCGCGGCGCTGCGGCGTACGTGCAGGGCGACCTGAACGGCCGCCTGGGCAGCCTGAACTACCGCGGCAACGTGGGCTTGCGCATGGTGCACACGCGCCAGACCGGCTACGGCAACTCGCTGATCAACAACGTGGTGACGCCCACGCAGGACGGCATTGCCTACACCCGCGCGCTGCCCAGCATGAACCTCGTGCTGAGCCTGGACGAGAACGACGAGAACCAGATCCGCTTCGGCCTGGCCCGGGCGATGTCGCGTGCCCCGCTGGATGTGATGACCTCGGCGCAGACCGTCACCATCGACCCCAACGGCGTGAACCCGGCCGTGGTGTCGGGCGGCAACCCACGCCTGAAGCCCATGATGGCCGACCAGCTCGACCTGGCCTGGCAGCACTACTTCGGCAAGGGCAACTTCTTCTCGGCCGGCCTGTTCTACAAGCAGGTGAGCGACTACATCGGCCTGGCCTCGGTGGCCTGCAGCTATGCCGGCAAGGCTGCGTACTGCACGCAGCAGGTCAACCGCGACGGCGGCAACGTGCACGGGCTGGAGCTGGTCTATCAGCAGTCCTTCGCCAACGGCCTGGGGCTGATGGCCAACTACACCTACAGCGCCGGCAACATCCAGGAGAACGGCGACCAAAGCGGCAAGACCTTCGCGCCCATCACGGCCAACGGCCTGATGCGCGGCAACGGGGGCGTGACGGCCTGGTACGAGCACAACGGCTTCGAGGCCCGCGTGTCGGCCAACCGCCACACCGCCTACAACCGCGCCCCGACCTGGGACAGCACGCTGATCCAGCAAAACGGCGCCGAGACCTGGGTGTCGGTGAACCTGTCGCAGAAGCTGGGCGAGCATGTGTCGGTGCGCTTCGGCATCGAGAACGCCACCAACCAGAAGGTCGTCTACACCTACTCCAACGACCCCTACCGCCAGGAAAACTTCCAGTTCGGGCGTCGCTTCAACATCGGGCTGACCTACAAGCTCTGATCGGCCGCTGCCGTGCCGCCCCGGGGGCTCACCCCGTGGCGCGGCGCACCGTGAGCGTCGACATAATCCCGCGCGCAGGCGCGCTGCAGGGCCTGTGGTTCGGTGAACCTGGTACCTGGTACCTAGCACTTGGCTGCAGCGGCTTGTTGGAATCGCGCGCTCATGACTTCTCCTCTCCTCCGTCGCATCGTCATCGTGGGCGGCGGCACCGCGGGCTGGATGGCCGCGGCGGCCTTGTCCAGCCTGCTGGGGCCTGGCTATGAGATCCGGCTGGTGGAGTCCGACGAGATCGGCACCGTGGGCGTGGGCGAGGCCACGGTGCCCTACATCACCGAGTTCAACGAGGCGCTGGGCATCGACGAGAACGAGTTCCTGCGCTTCACGCAGGGCACGTTCAAGCTGGGCATCGAGTTCGTGGACTGGGCGCGCCTGGGCGACCGCTACATGCACGCCTTCGGGCAGGTGGCGCAAGACATCGGCGCGCTGCCCTTTCACCACTACTGGCTGCGGCTGCGCGCCCAGGGCGACACGCGGCCGCTGGGCGCGTACTCGCTCAACACGCTGGCGGCGCAGCAATGCAAGTTCATGCGCTCGCGGCAAGACCTGCCCAATTCACCGCTGGGCGCGATTGCGCACGCCTTCCACTTCGACGCGGGCCTGTACGCGCGCTTCCTGCGCCGCCATGCCGAGCAACGCGGCGTGCAGCGCGTGGAGGGCAAGGTGGTGGAGGTGCAGCAGCGCGAAGACGGCGGCCTGGCGGCTGTGCGGCTGGAGCGCGGCGAGGTGGTGGCGGGCGACCTCTTCATCGATTGCTCGGGCCTGCGTGGCCTGCTGATCGAGCAGACGCTGAAGGCCGGCTACGACGACTGGCGCCACTGGCTGCCCTGCGACCGCGCCGTGGCCGTGCCCTGCGCAGCCGTGCAGCCGCTGCTGCCCTACACGCGGGCCACGGCGCGGCCCGCGGGCTGGCAGTGGCGCATTCCGCTGCAGCACCGCATCGGCAACGGGCATGTGTTCTCCAGCCGCTTCATGAGCGAGGACGAGGCCACCGCGCTGCTGTTGGCCCACCTCGACGGCGAGGCCCTGGCCGCGCCGCGCACCATCCCCTTCGTGCCTGGCCAGCGCCAGCGCTTCTGGGTGAAGAACTGCGTGGCGCTGGGCCTGGCGGCGGGCTTTTTCGAGCCCATCGAAAGCACCAACATCCACCTCATCCAGACGGCGCTGATGCGCATCGTGTCGCTGTTCCCGCGCGCCGGCATGGACGAGGCAGACATTGCCGAATACAACGCGCAGACGCGGTTCGAGTACGAACGCATCCGCGATTTCGTCATCCTGCATTACCACGCCACCGAGCGCAGCGACTCCCCGTTCTGGAACCACTGCCGCACGATGGAGATTCCGGATTCACTGCAGCGCAAGCTGGCACTGTTCCGCAGCAACGGCCGGCTCTTCCGTGATGGCGACGAGCTGTTCGCCGAGCAAAGCTGGCTGCAGGTGCTGATCGGCCAGCGCGTGGCGCCGCGCGGCTACCACCCCATGGCCGATGCCATGCCCGCACCCCAGCTGCAAGCGATGGCGAATGGCATCGAGCAGCTGCTGCGCCGCTGCGTGGAGCTGATGCCGCCGCACGAAGAATTCATCCGCGCGCAGTGCGCGGCGCCGCGGGGCTGACGCCGGGGTTGCGCGCACACCGGCGTGCCGGCTGTGCACGCCAAGGTGCCCGTGCCTTCACGCGTGCCTTCACACCAAATTCATCGTCTCCACCGACAGTGAGGTCAGCAAGCCCGCGCATGCCGCGCGAGGCGGGCCACCCGTGTCGCGCCATCTGGCGCGGCCCGGTTCGGCCGTCTGGAACCCTCTGCGATGCGAACCCACCTCTCCCTCCGCACCCCCGCTGCCCGCCCCGGCGCTCCCTTTTGGGCCTTGACGATCTGCGCCGCAGCGGCCGCGTCCTTCGGCCTGGCGCCGTCGGCCTGGGCCCAGGCGCCTGCGCCCCTGCAAGCGGCTGACACCGCGCCAGATGCCTTGCCCGACGCCGCCGTGGCGCCGGAGGGCGGCAACGTGCTGAAGGCAGTGGAGGTGAGCGTGAAGCGCACGCGGTCGTCCACCCGCCTGACCGCGCAAGACGTGCAGGCGCTGCTGCCCGGCACCAACCCCATCAAGGCCCTGCAAACGCTGCCCGGCGTGAGCTACCAAACCGCCGACCCCTGGGGCAACAACGAGCAGAACGCGTCGCTGTTCATCCACGGCTTCAGCACGCAGCAGCTGGGCTACACGCTCGACGGCGTTCCGCTGGGCGACCAGCAGTACGGCAACTACAACGGCCTGTCGCCCCAGCGCGCCATCAGCAGCGAAAACGTGCGCGGCGTGCTGCTGTCGTCGGGCGCGGGTGACCTGGCCACGGCCTCCACCAGCAACCTCGGCGGCACCATCGAAACCTTCAGCAGCGACCCGCTGGCCCAGCGCCGCGTGTCGCTGGAGCAGACCTTGGGCAGCTATGCCGCCTCTCGTACCTTCGTGCGTGTGGACACCGGCGCGTTCGGCGAGGGCAACTCGGCCTACGTGTCCTTCCTGCGGCAAGACGCCCGCGCCTGGGACTTCAACGGGGAGCAAGGTGGCAAACAGGTCAACGGCAAGTTCGTGCGCGCCACGGGCGACGACAAGCTGACGCTTTACTTCAACTACAACGACAAGATCGAGCCCAACGAGGACTCCATCGTCCGCTCCAGCACCGAGGCCTACCAGCCTGCCACGCGGCCGTTCTTCTACCCGGACCTGGCCGGCTACCTGGCCTACCTGAACCCCACCACCAGCGCCACGCCGGCGGCCGAGGGCAACAACTACCGCAACTACTACAGCGCCGCCCAGCGCACCGACTGGCTGGGCTACGCCAAGTACGACGCGCGCCTGAGCGAGCGCATGGTGTGGACGAACCAGGCCTACTACCACCGCGACCAAGGCGCGGGTCTGGTGGCCGGCCCCATCGGCGTGGCCGGGCTGCCGGGGCTGTTCGGCGTGTACTTTCCCAACCAGAACCTCAAGCAGGTGTTCGGCAACTCCGGCATTGCGCTGCGCACCACCGAGTACGCCATCCACCGCGGCGGCGTGCTGTCGCGCCTGGACGCCGAGCTGGACGACCACCACCTGCAGGCCGGCCTGTGGGTGGAGCAAAACCGCTCGTCGGCCTACCGCCGCTGGTATGCGTTCGACATCAACAACCCCACCTCGCCCTACGACAAGCCCACCGGCCATCCGCTGATCACCCAGTACGGCAGCGAGATCGACAACAAGGTGGTGCAGCTCTACCTGCAAGACGCGTGGACCGTGCAGCCCGGCCTCACGCTGCAGGCCGGCTTCAAGAGCAGCCTGCAGTTCGCGCAGGGCCGCTTCCCGGTGCAGCAAAAGGCCGGCTCCATCACCGGCAACTCGCCTGCGCTGCCCGAGGGCAAGATCGACACGCGGCGCTGGTTCCTGCCGCAGATCGGCGCCGTGTGGGACGTGACCGCGCGGGACCAGCTCTACGCCAACGTGCAGCAGAACCTGCGCCAGTTCGTGACCTACGGCGCCGGCGGCCTGTCGCCCTGGAGCCTGAGCAGCCAGGCGGGCTTTGACCTGTTCAAGGCGACGGCCAAGCCCGAAACCTCGGTCACCTACGACGCGGGCTACCGCATCAAGCGCCGCGTGGACAGCGGCGTGCTGACCGAGCTGGACGCGCAGTTCAGCGTCTACCACGTCGACTTCCACAACCGCCTGCTGCAGATCGCGTCCACGCCGGTCATCAGCTCCATCAACCCGGGCAACCCCATCCTGGCCAACGTGGGCGGTGTCAGCACCAACGGGGTGGACATCAGCGGCACGTTGCGCTTTGCGGGCGGCGTGTCGTTCTACAACGCGGTGTCGTACAACCGGTCGGTCTACAACAACGACTACCAAACCGGTGCTTCTGGCGCCACGGTGGCCACGCAGGGCAAGCAGGTGCCGGGCAGCCCGCAGCTGCTGGAGAAGTTCGTGCTGACCCTGCCGGTGGGCGGCGTGGAGGCCCAGCTGATTGGCGACTACGTGGGCAAGCGCTACGCCACGTTCACGAACGACAAGCAGGTGTCCAGCTACTTCCTCACCAGCCTGTCGCTGACCGCACGCCTGCCGATGCTGACCGGCGAGCTGCTGAAGGACGCCAAGCTGCGCCTGACCGTCAGCAACGTGGCCAACAAGCAGGGTGACCTGAACGTGGTGGTGGGCTCGGCCACGAACACGTTCAACACCTATCCCATCCCGCCGCGGCAGGCTTACCTGACGTTCAGCACGGCGTTCTGAACGGGATGACCATGACTGCTCACGCCCCGCTCCAACACCCCGCCCGTCGCACCGCCCTGCAAGTGGGCCTGGCCCTGGCCGGCAGCCTGGCCCAGCCCTGGGCCGGCGCGCAGACCGAACCCCGCCCCGCGCGTGCCCGCAAGGTCGAGGTGCTGGGCCACCGCGGCGCCTGCGCACTGCGGCCCGAGCACACGCTGGCGTCGTATGCCCAGGCGATCCGCGACGGTGCGGACTTCGTTGAGCCTGACCTGGTGTGCACGAAGGACGGCGTGCTGGTGGCGCGCCACGAGAACAACCTCAGCGAGACCACCGACGTGGTCCGCCACGCCGCGTTCGCGTCACGGCGCACGCGCAAGACCATCGACGGCAACGTGGAAGACGGCTGGTTCGTCGAAGACTTCACGCTGGCCGAGCTCAAGCGCCTGCGCGCCATCGAGCGCATTCCGCAGATCCGCCCGGGCAACACCGCGTACGACGGCCAGTTCCAGGTGCCCACGTTCGAGGAAATCATCGAGTTCGTGGCCGCCCAGTCGGCCACGGTCGGCCGCGTCATCGGGCTGGTGCCGGAGCTCAAGCATTCCAGCTACCACGCGGCTCTGGGCCTCGCGCTGGAAGACCGCTTCGTGCACACCGTGCAGGCGCACCACCACACGCGCACGCAGCCGCTCATCGTGCAGTCCTTCGAGCTGGCCAACCTCAAAGTGCTGCGCGAGAAGCTGGGCCGCCGCGAGGGCCTGCGGCTGATGCAACTGGTGGGCGCGCCCAACATGCCCACGGCCGACAGCGTGGCCGCCGGCAAGCCGCAGCTGTTCGAGACGGTGCTGACGCCGCAAGGCCTGAAGGCCCTGGCCGGCCATGTGGATGTGCTGGCCCCGCCCACGCGTGCGCTCATTCCGTGGGACGCCGCCCAGCGCCAGCTGCCGCCCACGCGCCTGATCGCCGATGCCCACGCGGCCGGCCTGCAGGTGCACACCTGGACGCTGCGCCCCGAGAACCGCTTCATGGCGGCCAACTTCCGCAGCGACGCCGGCGAGAACGCCCGCCACGAAGCCGGCGCCATTGCCGAGGCGCGCAGCTTCATCGCGGCTGGCGTGGACGGCTTCTTTGCGGACGATCCGGCCTTGGCCCGCCAAGCCGTCGGCTGAGGCCTTCGGGCGGTCGGTTCAGCCGCTTCGTGCCGCCGCTGAATCGGTGCGTGGGGCGGGCGAGGAGCGGCGCTTTTCGACCGCCCTGAGGCCTGCCCGCGCGTGCCTTCTTGTGCAAATGGTTGCGCTATCATTTGGCGACTTTCTTGCGGATGGAGTCGCCCGTCGATGCGCGCACGTACCGGTCTTTCTTCGTTGACCCTCTCGGCCTGGGCGCTGGCCGCCGGGCTGCTGGCGGGGTGCGGCCACGCCCCGCAGCGGCCCGAGGCGCCAGCACCTTGGACGGCCGCCTGGGCCAGCGCGCAGCTGGCGCAAGCGCCCGCAGCGCCCGCAGCGCCTGCAGCGCCGTCAGCTGCTGCAGCTGCGGCCGCCGTGTGGCAGCCGCCGATGCGCGACGTGAGCCTGCGCCAGATCGTGCGGGTGGACGCAGCCGGCACGGCGCTGCGCGTGCGCATCAGCAACCTGTTCGGTGACCAGCCGCTGAGCTTGGGCGCGGTAACCGTGGCCCGGGCCGACGGCGAAGCGCCGGTGGCTGCGTCGGTGCGCGCACTGCGCTTTGGTGGGCGGGTGGAGGTGCTGGTGCCGGCCCATGCCGAGGTGTGGAGCGACCCGCTGCCGTTGGCGGTGGCCCGGCAGGCCGACCTGGCCGTGCAGGTGCACGTGCGCGCCGGCCCGGCCCAGGCCACGGTGCACCCAGGCTCGCGCATGCGCAGCTGGGCGGTAGCCGGCAACCGGGTGGACGCAACCGATTGGCCCGAGGCCGTGGCGCAGGAGGGCTGGTGGCACTTGGCGGCGGTGGACGTGCAGGCGCCCCAGCCGCTGCCCGTGCTGGTGGCCACGGGCGACTCCATCACCGACGGATACGGCGTGCCCTCGGGCAGCTACCAGCGCTGGACGGATCAACTGTCGCGCCGGCTTGCGGCCCAGGGCCGTGACGTGGCCGTGGTGAACACCGGCATCGGCGGCGGGCGGCTGCTGCGCGATGGCCTGGGCCCGAACCTCGTGTCGCGCTTCGAGCGCGATGTGCTGGCCCGCAGCGGTGTGACGCACGCCGTGGTGCTGATCGGCGTGAACGACCTGGGCGTGAGCCACCGCGGCAAGGCCACCACGGCCGAGTCCCGCGCCGCGCTGCTGGCCGAACTGAAAGCCGGCTTCACCGACCTGGCCACCCGGGCCCGCGAGCGCGGCGTGTGCCTGATCGGCGCGACCGTCATGCCCTATTCGGGCAGTGGCTACTACGCGCCCCAGGCCGAGAACGAGGCCGACCGGCAGGCGCTGAACGCCTGGTTGCGCGAGGCCGGGCGCTTCGATGCCTTGGTGGACTTCGACGCCTTGATGCGCGACCCGGCGCGGCCGGCCTACCTGCGCGCCGAGGTGGACAACGACGGCCTGCACCCGTCGCTGGCCGGCTACCGCGTGATGGCCGAGGCCTTCCCGGTGGAGGTGCTGGAGCGGCGCTGCAGCAAGGTCAGCGCCCCTTGAGCTGGCGCCATGCCGCGAAGCTGTCGGCCACGTCGGCGTCGGTCGGTGGGTACAGGCCCAGCACGCTGCGGCCGGCCAGCACCTGCTCCTGCACGTAGTCCTCGAACACGGTCATTTCCACCGCTTCGTTCGCAATCTCGTCGGCCAGGTGCGCGGGGATGACGATCACGCCCTCGGCGTCGCCCACGATCACGTCGCCCGGGAACACCGGTGCGTCACCGCACCCGATGGGCTCGTTGATCGCGATGGCCTGGTGCAGCGTGAGGTTGGTGGGGGCGCTCGGGCGCGAGTGGTAGGCGGGCATCGTGTACTTGGCGATGTCCGGGCTGTCGCGAAAGCCGCCGTCCGTCACCACGCCGGCCACGCCGCGCACCATCAGTCGCGCGACGAGGATGCCGCCGGCTGACGCCGCGCGCGCGTCCTTGCGGCTGTCGATGACGAGCACCGCGCCGGCCGGGCATTCCTCCACCGCCACGCGCTGCGGGTGGCTGCGGTCCTTGAACACGGCGATGCCGTTGAGGTCCTCCCGCGCCGGGATGTAGCGCAGCGTGTAGGCCGGGCCCACCATGTTGGGCAGGCCAGGGTTGAGCGGCAGCACGCCCTGGATGAACTGGTGGTGCAGGCCGCGTTTGAACAGGGCGGTGCACAGCGTGGCGGTGCTGACGCCCATCAGCTTCGTGCGGGTGGTGGGGTTCATGGTCAATAGATGACGGGCTCGGGCACCGGAGCGCCGAACTGGGTTTCGAGGAAGTCGAAGTCGCAGCCCTCGTGGGCCTGCAGGATGTGGCGGCCGAACATCCAGCCGTAGCCGCGCTCGTAGCGCGGCGGAGGGGGCGTCCAGGCGGCGCGGCGGGCGGCGAGTTCCTCGTCGCTGACTTCGAGGTGGATGCTGCGGGCCGGCACGTCCACGGTGATGCGGTCGCCCGTCTTCACCAGGGCCAGCGGCCCGCCGATGAAAGCCTCGGGCGAGCAGTGCAGCAGGCAGCCGCCGTAGCTGGTGCCGCTCATGCGCGCGTCGGACAGGCGCAGCATGTCGGTCACGCCTTGTTTGAGCAGCTTGGTCGGGATGGGCAGCATGCCCCACTCGGGCATGCCCGCGCCCTTGGGGCCGGCGTTGCGCAGCACGAGGATGTCGTCGCCCGTCACGTCGAGGTCCGGGTCGTCCACGGCGGCCTTGAGGCTGGGGTAGTCGTCAAAGACGATCGCGCGGCCGGTGTGGCGCAGCAGGTGCGGCGCCACCGCGCTGGGCTTGATGACCACGCCGTCCGGCGCCAGGTTGCCGCGCAGCACGGCCAGCGCCCCTTCGGCGTAGATGGGATTGTTCACGGGGCGGATGACGTCGTCGTTGAACACCTCGGCACCGGCGATGTTCTCGGCCACCGTCTTGCCGTTGACGGTGAGGGCCGAGACGTCGAGCTTGTCCCGCATCACGTGCATCAGTGCGGGCAGGCCGCCGGCGTAGAAGAAGTCTTCCATCAGGTAGCGGTCGCCGCTGGGCCGGATGTTGGCGATGACGCCCACGTGCCGGCTGGCCGCGTCGAAGTCGTCCAGCGTGACCGGCAGCCCCGCGCGGCGGCTGATGGCCACCAGGTGAATGATGGCGTTGGTGCTGCAGCCCATGGCCATGGCCACGGCAATCGCGTTCTGGAAGCTGCCCGGGCTGAGCAGGCGCGCGGGCGTGAGGTCGTCCCACACCATCTGCACGATGCGCCGGCCGCACTCGGCCGACATGCGGATGTGGTTGGCGTCCGGTGCCGGAATGCTGCTGGCCCCGGGCAGCGTGAAGCCCAGCGCCTCGGCAATGCCCATCATGGTGGCGGCGGTGCCCATGGTCATGCAGGTGCCGTGGCTGCGGGCGATGCCGGCTTCCATCTCGGCCCAGGCGCGGTCACTCAGGCGCCCGGCGCGACGTTCGTCCCAGTACTTGAAGGCGTCGCTGCCGCTGCCCAGCGCCTGGCCGCGCCAGTTGCCGCGCAGCATGGGGCCGGCAGGCAGGTAGATGCAGGGCAGGCCCATGCTCAGCGCGCCCATCAAGAGGCCCGGCGTGGTCTTGTCGCAGCCGCCCATCAGCACTGCGCCGTCTACCGGGTGGCTGCGCAGCAGCTCTTCCGTCTCCATCGCCAGGAAGTTGCGGTAGAGCATGGAGGTGGGCTTGACCATGCTCTCGCTCAGCGAGATGGCCGGCAGCTCCAGCGGCCAGCCGCCAGCCTGCAAGATGCCGCGCTTCACGTCCTCCACCCGCTGCTTGAAGTGGGTGTGGCACTGGTTGGCATCGCTCCAGGTGTTGACGATGGCGATCACCGGTTTGGCCGTGAAGTCCTCGTGCGAATAGCCCATCTGCAGCACGCGGCTGCGGTGGCCGAAGCTGCGGAAGTCGTCCTTGGCGAACCAGCGCGCGCTGCGCAGGTCTGCGGCCCTCTTGGTGTTCGTCATGCCTGCCCCCGTGCGTCGATCAACCAGGCCGGCGCGTCTTGCAGGGCCACGGGCCGCAGGAAGCGGTCCAGGGCGGCATAGCCCACGCTGGTGCTGGCCGCGTGCGTGGACGACGGCCAGGGCCCGCCGTGTTGCTGCGCCCCCGTCACGGCAACGCCGGTGGGCACGCCGCTGAACAGCACGCGGCCGGCCAGCTGTTGCGCGGCGGTGATGAGGCGGCGGTGCTCGGGCGTGTCGTCATCGGCACCCCAGAGCGTGACGGTCAGGCTGCCTTGCACGGCGGCCAGCACGGCCAGGGTGTCGTCCAGGTCGTTCACCGTCACCACCAGGCAGCTGGGGCCGAACACCTCGTCGCGCAGCGTGGCGTCGGCGATGAAGCGAGCGGCATCGGTGGCAAAGAGGTGGGCGCCCGGTGCGTCGCCGCCGGCCGGCGCGGCCACCAGGGTCTTCACGGCGGCATGGCCGTGCAGCCGCGCCACGCGAGCGTTGAAGCCGGCGCGGATGCCGGCGTGCAGCATGGGGTGTGGCGCGGCGGCCGCGAGGTGCTCGGCCAGTTGGCGAACGAAAGCCTGGCTGGCGTCGTCCGGGCGCACCAGCAGCAGGCCCGGTCGGGTGCAGAACTGCCCGCAGCCCAGCGTGAGGCTGGCCGCCAGCGCAGCCGCAAGGGCCGGGCCTTGGGCCTGCAGCGCGGCGGGCAGGGCCACCACAGGGTTGAGCGAGCCCAGCTCGCCGTAGAACGGAATCGGCCGCGGGCGGGCGTTCGCCTCTTGCCACAGCGCGTGGCCACCCCGCAGGCTGCCGGTGAAGGCCACGGCGGCAATGGCCGGGTGCCGCACCAGCGCCACGCCCACCTCGGTGCCGGCGCCCTGCACCAGCTGCAGCACGCCGGGCGGCAGGCCCAGCTCGGCCGCGCACTGGCGTGCCAGGCTGAACACCGCTTGCGACAGGCCCGGGTGGCCCGGGTGGGCCTTCACCACCACCGGGCAGCCGGCGGCCAGGGCCGAGGCCGTGTCGCCGCCCAGCACGCTGAACGCGAACGGAAAGTTGCTGGCGGCAAACACCGCCACCGGCCCCAGCGGCACGGCCACCCGCGTGAGGCGCGGGCGGCCCAGCGGCGGCGCGCCGGGAATGGCGGCGTCGTCCTGCACCGGGTGTGCGGCGTCTTGCTCCAGCTGCGTGGCAAACCCGCGCAGTTGGAAGGCGGTGCGGTCCAGCTCGCCGTTCAGGCGCGCGGTGCCGAGGCGGGTCTCAGCGTCGGCCAGCGGCACCAGGGTGTCGCGCGCGCCCAGCAGCGCGTCGGCCAAGGCGCGCAGCCAGGCGGCGCGGCGGGCGGGTGGCAATGCCGCGTAGGGGCCGGCGGCCAGGGCTGCCGCGGTGCAGGCCGCGTTCAGGTCGATGCAGGGGGTGTCGGGCAGCATGGGGTGCGTTCGGATCGGGGCAGGGGCGGTGATGGGGCCGCGTGGTTCAGTCGGGCAGGAAGTCCAGCCGCATCCAGCGCGACAGCGGCTGGCCGGGCCGCACGATGCAGCCCTGGTGCTGCCACTGCGGGTGGTTGGGGGCGTCGGGAAAGAACTGCGGTTCCAGCGCGATGCCGGCGTGCCGGGCAAAGGGCAGGCCGTCTCGCCCGCGTGACTGGTGCACGAAGTTGCCGCTGCACACCTGCAGGCCCGGGTAGTTGGTGAACAGGCGCAGGGCCAGCCGGCCGTCGCTGGCGGTGAGTGTGGCGGCGGGCACGTCGCCCGTGGCGGCCTCGGCGTCCAGCGCGAAGCAGTGGTCGTAGCCCTGGCCGTGCCGCTGTTGCTCGCCCTGGCCCAGGCCCTCACCCACGGGGCGCGGCGCGCGCAGGTCGAACGGCGTGCCGCCTACTGCGGCCAGCTCGCCGGTGGGGATCATGTCGGGCCGCACCGGCAGGTAGTGCGCTGCTGCCACCTGCAAGCGGTGGCCCAGCACCGGTGCGGTGCCGCCGTCGAGGTTGAAGTACGGGTGGCTGGTGAGGTTGACCGGGCAGGGCGCGTCGCTGTGCGCGGTGAAGTGCAGGTGCAGCTGGTGGCGGGCCGGGTCCAGCCGGTAGGTGACTTCGGCGTCCACCGCGCCGGGGTAGCCCTGGTCGCCCGCCGGCGAATGCAGTGCCAGCCGCAGGTGCAGCGGGCCCAGTGCGCGCACCTGCCACACGCGGCGGTCAAAGCCGTCAGGCCCGCCGTGCAGCTGGTTGGCCCCTTCGTTGGGCTGCACGGTGTGGGTGTGGCCGTCCAGCGTGAAGCGGCTGCCGCCCATGCGGTTGGCAAAGCGGCCCACCACCGCGCCGAAGAAGCCGGGTTCGCGGGCGTGGTCGTCCAGCGTGGCGTGGCCCAGGATGGCTTCGCGCAGGCTGCCGTCGGCCAGCGGCACCTGGCACGACAGCCAGCGCGCGCCGTAGTTGCTGACCTGGATCTGCAGGCCATCGGGCGAGCCCAGGGTGAAGACGTCGGCAGCGGTCATGGGGCGTGAGGTGCGCGGCCGGGCGGCGAGGCGGTGGGGCCGGGTTTCGGAGGCGGTGAACAAGAAAAGGTTACGCTACCATAAAGATCGAAATCTCGCCCTTGGGATTGCCCGATGTCAGGCCCGTGCCGTGGCGTATCAGGTGCGTTCATCCATGGCAGCGGGAGCAAAAAGAGCGCATTGGCACGGCTGGCGTGCCCGCTGTGATTGCGGTCGTGATTGCGTAAACATTCAACCGTTCGGCGTGCTGCGCACGGGCGGAACTGGAGACGGTGTTGAAACGAGTTCTGCAAGCGCTGGCCCTGGGCCTGCTCTGGGTGATGGCCAGCGGTGCCGCCTGGGCCTGCGAAACGCCGGTGTCGGTGTGCCCGCGCGACCCGGGCCGGGGCCTGGCCTTGGTGAAAGCCGGCCGCCCGGCTGCGGTGTGGGTTGAAGAGGCCGCAGATTCGGCCCTGCAGCACGCAGGCCAAAGCCTGGTGGCCGACCTGGGCCGCGTGGCGGGCAGCGGCGCCGCCCTGGTGCGCAGCCCGGCGCAGGCGTCAGGCGAGCTGGTGTTGGTTGCGCAATGGGGCCGCAGCCCCGCGCTGGCCGACCTGGCCGCCCGCGGCAAGCTGCCCGGGGACTGGGGCGCCACTTGGGCCAGCCGCTGGGAGGCCTACCGCCAGGTGGTGGTGGAGCAGCCCTGGCCGGGCGTGCCCCGCGCGCTGGTGATTGCCGGGGCCGACCGGCGCGGCGCGGTGTTCGGCACCTACGACCTCTCGGCCCGCATGGGCGTGAGCCCCTGGGTGTGGTGGGCCGACGTGCCGGTGGCCCGGCAGGCGCAGCTGTTCGTCACGCCGGGCCAGCGCGAGGCGCAGCCCGAGGTGAAGTACCGGGGCTTCTTCATCAACGACGAAGCGCCGGCCCTCAGCACCTGGGCGAACGCCAAGTTCGGCGGCGCGAATGCAGCCTTCTACGGCCATGTGTTCGAGCTGCTGCTGCGCCTGCGCGGCAACTACCTGTGGCCCGCCATGTGGCAGCCGCGCGCCTTTGGTGCGGACGATCCGAAAAACATGGCCTTGGCCGATGCGATGGGCGTGGTGATGGGCACCTCGCACCACGAGCCCATGAGCCGCGCCCACGACGAATGGGCCCGTGCCCAGGGCGGCGCGTGGGACTACACCAAGAACGGTGCCAAGTTGCGCGAGTTCTGGCGGGGCGGCGTGCAGCGCATGATGGGCCGGCCGGACGGTGGCGCGTTCGACAGCCTGGTCACCATCGGCATGCGTGGCGATGGTGACGAGCCCATGAGCGAGGGCACGGCCACGGCGCTGCTGGAACGCATCGTGCGCGACCAGCGCCAGATCCTGGCTGACGTGACCCGCAAGCCGGCCGACCAGACGCCGCAGATGTGGGCGCTCTACAAGGAAGTGCAGGACTACTACGACGCGGGGCTGAAGGTGCCCGACGACGTGTTGCTGCTGTTCTGCGACGACAACTGGGGCCAGATCCGCCGCCTGCCCGAGCCGGGCACGGCACGCCGCGGCGGCTACGGCGTGTACTACCACTTCGACTACGTGGGCGGGCCGCGCAACTACAAGTGGCTCAACACCAACCAGATCGAAAAGACGTGGCAGCAGATGAACCTCGCCCACGAGCGCGGGGCCGACGCGCTGTGGATCGTCAACGTGGGCGACATCAAGCCCATGGAGTTCCCGCTGCAGTTCTTCCTGGACATGGCGTGGTCACCGGGCCGCATGACCCCGCAGGCGCTGGCCGCCTACCCGCGTGACTGGGCGGCGCAGACCTTTGGCGCCGCGCACGCGGCCGAGATTGGCGAGATCGTCACCCGCTACAGCCAGTACGTGGCGCGCCGCAAACCCGAGCTGATCGACGCCACGAGCTTCCCGCTCGGCCGCGCCACACCCGAGGCGCTGGACGGCGGCGACTTCGGCCGCCGCGTGGCGGAGTGGGACGCGCTGGAGGCCCGGGTGGCTGCGGTGAAGGCCACGCTGCGGGCGGATCAGGGCGATGCGTTTTTCCAGCTGGTGGAGCACCCGGTACGCGCGCTGGCCAACCTTTACCGCCTCTACTACGCCGTGGCCTGGAACCGAAAGCTGGCCGCGGCCGGCGACGCTCGCGCCAACGTGTTTGCCGATCAGGCCGAAGCCGCCTTTGCGCGCGACCAAGCCATTGCCGACCAGTACCACGCCATGGCTGGCGGCAAGTGGGCCGGCATGATGCTGCAGACCCACATCGGCTACACCACCTGGCAGCAGCCCGAGCGCAACCTCATGCCCGCGGTGCAACGGCTGCCCGGCACGGCAGACGGCGCCGACGTGCAGCGACAGCTGGATGCAGCGAGCCGCGCCGGGCCGGCACCCACGGCGGCCATCAGCCTGGAGGCGCCTCGCTTCAGCCGCGCCGTTCACGGCGCAGGCCTCACGTGGACAGCCATCCCCAACCTGGGCCACGGCCTGGGGGCGGTCACGGCCCTGCCACAAGGGCGCGCAGCCACCACCGTGGCGGACGGCGTGCGGCTGGAGTACGACGTGGACATCACGCACCGGGGCGACCTGCAGCTCAGTCTGCACCTCGCGCCCACGCTGGACACGCGCGCAGCCGGCGGCATTCGCCTGGCCGTGGCGCTGGACGACGGCTCGCCGCAGCTGCTGACCCTGGCGCTCACGCCCACCGCCGGCCCCGAACTGAGCCGTGGCGAAAAGGCCTGGGCCCAGGCCGTGAAAGACAACCTCGCCGTGCTGCGCGCGGAGTTCCAGGCGGTGCAGCCGGG
The DNA here is from genome assembly GCF_043555935.1 of Pelomonas baiyunensis. Taxonomy (NCBI): domain Bacteria; kingdom Pseudomonadati; phylum Pseudomonadota; class Betaproteobacteria; order Burkholderiales; family Sphaerotilaceae; genus Roseateles; species Pelomonas baiyunensis. Next base: position 82,894 of record NZ_JBIGIB010000001.1, read on the forward strand.
CCGGCATGTGGTGAAGGTGTGGCGGCTGGATGACAACGCGGTGCTGCAGCGGCTAGAGCTGGCGCCGCTGTCGCGCATCACCGTGTCGCCGCCCAGCGCTGCAAGCGGCACGGCCAGCCGTTGAACGGCAAGCCCGCCATCGGCCTCACAGCCTGCAACAGGTTCGCGGCAGCCGTGTGCGGCCGTGCCTGTGGCGATCGACGCCGCCACTGAGGCCGGCTCCCTGTGACCACAGGGGACGAACCGACACGGGGCAGTTGGACGTCAGAGATCGACCCGTTGCGGTCTTTCGGTCCATCGAACTCTTGGCAGGAAAGCGGTCGCTCAACGGCTTGATGCCGAGGACGCTGTAGGGCGGGATGGGCGCAGGCAGCAGGGCGGGCCTGCTGCTCCATGTCCCCCGGCCCGCTACGCGGTCCTCCTCCTTTACTTGCGCATCAGACCCGCCCCACTGCCCGCTTGCGCGATGTCCGGCTTCTTCGTCGAGGATGCCCAAAGGTGCTGCAGTGGGATGCGGGGTGACGCAATTGCGAAGGTAAAGGAGGAGGACCGCGTAGCGGGCCGGGGGACACGTAGCAATTGCGTCACCCCGCGGCCCACGGCCATCCCGATCTACGCGAAAGCGGACCTCCGCAGCCGACCGCTCCTGGCCGAACGCAGTCAATGCCCAGGCTTGGCGGGGCACAGACCTGGCGGCCGATTCGTCCCGGGATCCGTGGCGGATTCGACCGGCACACGCCGTCCATGCCGCTGCTGCGCTTCAACGGCCGGCTCCAGGCGGGGTGACCCGCCGCATGTAGGCTGCACGCCATGACGCCCATCGCCCGCAGCCTGCCCGCGCTCCTTTTGCTCATCACCACCGGCCTCGCCGTCGCCGCGCCCGACGAAGAGGCGCTGGGCAAGGCCGCCGGCTACCCGGCGGCCAAGACCCGCGCCGATGCCTTTCGCGAGCCCTACCTCGTGGGCTCGTTCAGCGGCATGGACAGTTTTTTGCCGTCCTGCACGTTGGCGCCGGCCGCCGAGCCGCTGGCCTTGAAGAAGGCAGCTTCGGAGCCGACCTTTCGGTACCGCTTCGCCGGCCGCTCGCTGACGCTGGACGACTACCTGCAGCGCCAGCGCGTCACCGGCCTGCTGGTGCTGAAGGACGGCGAGATCGTGGCCGAGCGCTACAACTACGAGCGCACGCCGGCCATGCGCATGCTGTCCAACTCCATGGCCAAGACGATCACCGCGCTGGCGGTGATGAAGGCGGTGGAAGAGGGCGCCATCCGCTCACTGGACGACCGGGCCCAGGCCTACGTGCCGGCGCTGGAAGGCAGCCTCTACGGCCAGACGCGGCTGGTGGACTTGATGCGCATGGCCTCCGGCGCGCGGTACGTCGAGAACTACACGCCGGACGACGACCGCGCGGTGTTCCTGGGCGTGGCCCGCCGGCAGGGCACGCTGGCGGCGTTGAAGAGCATCACCGAGCGGGCCGACCCGCCGGGCGAACGCTTCAACTACGCGGGGCCGCAGACCGAGGTGCTGGGCCAGGTGCTGCAAGGCGCCACCGGCCGCTCGCTGTGCGACTACGTGGCCGAGAAGCTGTGGCGCCCGCTTGGTGCCGAGGCGATGGCGACCTGGCTGCTCAACCCGGTGGACCAGCAGCCGCTGGCCCAGGGCGGCTTCAACGCCACGGTGCGGGACTACGCACGCCTGGGCTGGCTGCTGGCGCAGGACGGCCGCGGCCCGCAGGGCGAGGTGCTGAAGCGCGACACCTTGCTGGCCATGACCGACGCCAGCCGCCAGCCCGAGGCCTTCCGCCCGGGCCGCATGGAGCATCACGGCAAAAGCTACTTGGGCTATGGCTTCCAGGTGTGGTTAATGCCGGGCAGCCATCGGCGGTTTGTGCTGCAGGGCATCCACGGCCAGGCCATCCTGGTGGACCCGGAACTGAAGCTGGTGGTGGTGCACACCGCCGTGGGCAAAGACGCCTCGGGCGACGCGAGCGGCCACCACCTGGGGGCCGAGCGCGACGCCCTGCTGCGCGGCATCGTCGCGCGCTACGGCAACTGGTAGCCCGGCGCCGAGGGGCGCATGAAGGGCGGCGCGGTGACGTCAAGATGCACCTCGCCCAAGGCCCGTCGGCCGCGCTGGCGCTGCCTATCATGGGTCGCATGCGCAGGCAGGCTGCGCCCCGAAGAGAGACTTCATGACGCACCTCCTGCAAGGCTGGGCTGAACGCGCGCGCACCCGCACCGTCGCCGCTGCACTGACGATGGCCACGGCCCTCGCTGCGGCCCAAACCTCGCCCACGCCGCCCAGTCCGCCCGCTTCTGCGGCTTCTGCCGCTGCGCCGGCGCGCGCCGCGTCTGCACCCGTGGTGCCCGACCCGAGCGACCCCAAACCGTACGACAAGGTCATCACCGCCGAGGCCAAGACGCAAAGCGGCCTGCTGCGGGTGCACCAGCTCAAGTCCAAGCTGTACTTCGAGATCCCGAAGGCGGTGCTGGACCAGCCGCTGCTGATGGTGGCCAACGCCACCGCCGTGCCCTCGGGCCTGGAGCACGTGGGCCGCACGCTGAACCAGGACGTGCTGCGCTTCGTGCTCAAGCAAAACCGCGTGATGCTGCAACTCATCTCGCACGACGCCGTGACCGCACCGGGCAGTCCCATGGCCGAGGCGGTGCGGCTGTCGCAGCGCGACGCCATCCTGGCCGTGTTCCCGGTCGAGGCGTTTGCCAAGGACGGCGCGCCGGTGATCGAGGTCACGCGGCTGTTCAACAGCGAGGTGGGTGACTTCAGCGCACGCGCCATGGTGCGCGGCGGGCTGGACAGCAGCCGCAGCTACGTGGAGCAGACCAAGGCCTTCCCCGGCAGCGTGCGGGTGGACGCGGTGCAAACCTACACCGTGTCGCCCATGCCCGTGATGGCCGTGCCTGGCGTGCCGGCGCTGCCGCAGATGCAGCCCGCCCGCAGCGTGTCGCTGAACGTGGCCTACAGCCTGGTGCAGCTGCCGGCCGAGCCCATGCGCCCGCGGCTGATGGACGACCGGGTGGGCTTCTTCAGCATTGGCCGCACCGACTTCGGCAGCGGCGTGCGCGAGGTGCGCCGCGAGCGCCTCATCACCCGCTGGCGGCTGGAGAAGAAAGACCCGGCCGTTGCGGTGAGTGAACCGGTGAAACCCATCGTCTGGTACATCGACAAGGCCACGCCAACCGCGCTGGTGCCCTACGTGAAGCGCGGCGTGGAGGCGTGGAACGCGGCCTTCGAGCACGCCGGCTTCAAGAACGCGGTGCAGGCCCGGCCCTTCCCCACCGCCGAGGAAGACCCCGAGTTCGACCCCGAAGACGTGCGCTACAGCGTGATCCGCTGGGTGCCGTCGCCCACGCCCAATGCCTACGGCCCGCACCTGGCCGACCCGCGCAGCGGCGAGATCCTGAACGCCAACATCGTGATGTTCCACAACATCGTGCAGCTGCAGCGCGACTGGTACCTCACGCAGGTCGGCCCGCTGGACCCACGGGCCCGCAAGCTGCCCTTGCCGGACGACCTGATGGGCGAGCTCGTGGCGTTTGTGGTGACGCACGAGGTCGGGCACTCGCTCGGGTTTCCGCACAACATGAAGGCCAGCTCGCTCTACCCGGTGGACAAGCTGCGCGACCCCACCTGGCTGCGCACCATGGGCCATGTGCCCACGCTGATGGACTACAGCCGCTTCAACTACCTGGTGCAGCCCGAAGACAAGGTCGACCCGGCCTTGCTCATCCCCAAACTGGGGCCGTATGACTTCTTCGCCACCCATTGGGGCTACGCACCCATTCCCAGCGCCAACACGCCGGAAGAGGAGCGCCAGCAGCTCAACCTCTGGGCCCGTGAGCAGGACAGCAAGCCCTGGCTGCGCTTCAGCGCGCCCAAGGCCGAAGGCGGCGATGTGGGCGACAACACCGAGGCCGTGGGCGACGCCGACGCCGTGACCGCCACCGCGTTGGGCCAGCGCAACCTGCAGCGCGTGATGAAGATGCTGCCCGGCTGGACCGGGGCCGCGGGCGACGACGACAAGACGCTGGAATACCTCTACCGCGCCACCTGGGCGCAGTGGCTGCGTGAACTGGGCCACGTGGTGGCCGTGGTGGGCAGCTACGAGGTGCAGAACAAGCACAACGACCAGCCCGGCGCCATTGCCGCGCCGCTGCCCCGCGCGCAGCAGGCCCGGGCCGTGAAGTTCCTGGCCGAGCACGCGCTGGCCACGCCGCAATGGCTGTTGGACCCGGCCGTCACGCAGCGCCTGCGCACTTCCGAGCCCACACGGCTGCTGGCCAGCGCGCAGCGCACGGTGCTGCGCCAGCTGCTGGACCCGGTCCGCGGCCAGCGCCTGGTGGCGCAGCAAGCGCAGCTGGGCGGCCAGGCCTACCGCGTGGACGACCTGCTGGCCGACCTGCGCCACGCCGTGATCGGCCCGGACGCTGCCGCCCCGGTGCCTGCCCCAGTACCCTCAGCACGGCGCAGCCTGCAGCGCCTGTACGTGGACACGCTGATCGCCCGCCTGAGCCTGGCCAGCCTGTCCAGCCTGGAAGACGGGCAGGCTCAGGTGCGGGCCGAACTGCGGGCGCTCAAGCTCCTGGCCGCCGCGCGGGCCGGGCAGGGTGACGCCAGCCAGCGCGCCCACTGGCACGACCTGGCCGACAGCATCGAGCGCGCGCTGGACCCGCGCGCCCCGACCGCCGCCAACCCGCTGGCCGCCTTGCTGCGCATGTTCAATGCCCCGCAGGGGGCGCAGCCGCCGGCCGAGAGCCGCCACGCCTGTTGGGCCGCGCACGCGCATGACGGTCTCGGCACGGCGGCCGGCACTGTCGATGGTTTTGACAGTCCATGGGTGCGTTAGGCGCAAGTGATTGATGTGTCAGGCGTGGTGCAAATCTTGCAGAGGGTGGTTTCCACCTCCTGGGAGATGACATGACCCGTACCCACAAGTTGTCCGCTGTGTTCAGCGCCCTGGCCTTGTCGGCCGCCGCGTTCCTGCCCTTGACCGCCGAGGCCGGTCTGGTGACCCGCCAGTTCCTGTTCAGTTCCACGGCCGGCGCGCTGCAGTTCGGGCCCCAGGTGGGCTCATTCACGTACGACGATGCCGTCGTGCCCGCGGCGGGGGGGCTCGTGGCCGCCCCGAACCTGTTCAAGGACCTGCAGGTTTCCTTCGGCGGGTTCAGCTTTGATGAGCTGACGGCCAACAGCGGCTGGCTGAGGTTCGATGCCACGGGTGATCTGCTCGATGCGGCCTTCGGCAACAACTGCAGCGGCGGTGGTTGCTCGATCAATGCGGGCTGGTCGCTGTGGTGGATCCGCGTGGGCAAGCCAGGCGCCTCGGCGAACGACTTCGCCTACTCCGGCTTCAATGGCGAATCGGGCATCCAGACCAGTTACCAGAATCAACTGCTGCCCCAGGGCACCGTGCCGGAGCCGGCGTCCGTTGCCCTCGTGGCTCTGGCCTTGGTGGGCGCAGCAGGTGCGTCGCGCGCACGGCGCCAGCGCTGATGCGTCCCCCGCCCGGCCTGTGCGGCCGGGCTTGATGCGGCGGCGCCAGCACGCGCCGTCGCTTCACCGCACCTGGCCCGCAGCAGACTGCACGCAGCGCTGGGCGGCGTCCACGACGGCGGCCACGGTCATGCCGAAGTGCCGGGCCAGATCGCCCGCCGGGGCGGACTCGCCGAAGGTGTCGATGCCCACGACGGCGCCCTCCAGCCCCACGTACTGCCGCCAGCCGGCCGTCACGCCGGCTTCCACCGCCACCCGCGGCACGCCCGGGGGCAGCACCGCACGGCGCCACGCCGCCTCTTGTTGCTCGAACATGAAGCACGAGGGCATGGACACCACGCGGGTGTTCACCCCCAGCGCGGCCAGTTGCGCCTGCGCCTGCACGGCCAGGTCCAGCTCGGAGCCGGTGGCGATGAGCACGAGTTGCAGCGGCCGGTCGGTTCGCTCCTGCACCAGCACATAACCACCTTTCTCGATGGCGGCGCGCGTGGTCGCGTCGCGCCGCTGGTGCGGCAGGTTCTGGCGCGACAGGATCAGCGCCGTGGGCGTGCGGCGGTGGCGCACCGCGGTCTGCCAGGCCACTTCGGTTTCCACCGCATCGCCGGGGCGCCAGACGTCCAGGTTGGGCACCAGGCGCAGCGTGGCGGTTTGCTCTACCGGCTGGTGGGTGGGGCCGTCCTCGCCCAGGCCGATGGAGTCGTGCGTGAACACGTAGATGGGGTTGATGCGCATCAGCGCCGCCATGCGGATGGCGTTGCGGGCGTACTCCGAGAACATCAGGAAGGTGCCGGCAAACGGCCTCACGCCCCCGTGCAGCGTGAGGCCGGTCTGGATGGCCACCATCGCAAACTCACGCACGCCGTAGTGCAGGTAGTTGCCGCCTTCGGCCGCCCGCACCACCGAGCGGCAGCCCTTCCATTGCGTGAGGTTGGAGGGGGCCAGGTCGGCCGAGCCGCCCAGCAGCTCGGGCAGTGCGCCGGCCAGCGCGGTGAGGCTGTTCTGCGAGGCTTTGCGCGAAGCGATGGTCTCGGCGCGCTGGTCCACCGCCGCCAATTGCGCGGCGCACTGGGCCTCGAACCCAGGGGGCAGCTCGCCCTGCAGGCGCCGCTGCAACTCGGCGGCGCGCTCGGGCTGGGCTTGGCGGAAGGCATCGAACCGGGCCTGCCAGGCGGCTTGCGCGGCCGCGCCGCGCGAGCGGGCGTCGAGCGGCGCGCGGGCGGCGTCGGGCACCTCGAAGGGCGGGTGCGGCCAGTGCAGCGCAGCACGCACGGCGGCCACTTCGGCCGCGCCCAGCGGCGCGCCGTGCACGTCGTGGCCGCCGGCCTTGTTGGGCGCGCCTTGGCCGATGACGGTGCGTGCGCAAATGAGCGTGGGGCGACCGCAGTCTTGCGTGGCCGCCTGCAGGGCGGCGTCGATGGCGGCCAGGTTGTGCCCGTCCACATGGCGGATCACGCGCCAGCCGTAGGCCTCGAAGCGCGCCGGGGTGTCGTCGCCGAACCAGCCTTTCACATCGCCGTCGATGGAGATGCCGTTGTCGTCGTAGATGACGACGAGCTTGCCCAAGCCCCAGGTGCCGGCCAGCGAACAGGCTTCGTGCGAGAGGCCTTCCATCAGGCAGCCATCGCCCACAAACGCGAAGGTGCGGTGGCTGATGACGGTGTGCTCAGGCGTGTTGAACTCGGCCGCCAGCAGCTGCTCGGCCAGCGCCATGCCCACGGCGTTGGCCAGGCCCTGGCCCAGCGGGCCGGTGCTGGTTTCCACGCCGGGCGTGATGCCGAACTCGGGGTGGCCGGGGGTTTGGCTGTGCAGTTGGCGGAAGCGCCGCAGCTCGTCCATGGAGAGGTCGTAGCCGCTCAGGTGCAGCAGGCCGTACAGCAGCATGGAGCCGTGGCCGTTGGAGAGCACGAAGCGGTCGCGGTCGGGCCAGGCCGGGTCGGCCGGGTTGTGGCGCAGGTGGCGGGCCCACAACACGGCGGCGATGTCGGCCATGCCCATGGGCATGCCGGGGTGGCCGGAGTTGGCTTGCTGCACGGCGTCGATGGCCAGCAGGCGCAGGGCGTTGGCAGCGAGGGTCAGGTCATGCATGGTGAACTTTCAGGCAAAGCGCAGCCCTGCCGCGGGGCGCGGCATGACCACAGGGACGGTTGGGGCGGCTTAGGCGAACTCGGCGCGCAGCGCGGCGTACAGGCGCTGGAAGCGCTCGTGGCGTGGCTGCAGCGCAGCGGCCAGTGCGGGGTCGGGCTCGGCCACACGGGCGATGTCGGGTGTGCGGCAGACCGCGTCCACCGTGCCGCCGCAGGCCAGCCAGGCCAGGCGCGCAGCGCCCAGCGCGCCGCCGGCTTCGGCACCCACACCGTTAACCAGGCGCACGTTCAAGAGCGACGCGAGCAACTGGGCCCACCATTCGCTGCGCGCGCCACCGCCCACCAGCCACAGCTGTTCGGCCCGGCCGCCGCCAGCTTGCAGCGCACGCCAGCCGTCCAGCAGCGCAAAGCCCACGCCTTCCAGCACGGCGTAGCCCATCTCGGCAGCGCCATGCTCGTGCGTGAGGCCGAAGAACACGCCTTGCGCGTTGGCGTTGTTGTGCGGCGTGCGCTCGCCGCTGAGGTAGGGCAGGAAGATGGGCGCCTGCGCGCGCTGCGTGTCGGTCAGCGCGGCGGCTTTGGCGATGAGGTCGGCCTCGCCGCCGGGCATGCCCAGCATCAGCGTGGCCCAGCGCAAGGCGCTGGCGGCACTGAGGATGACGCTCATCTGGTGCCAGGTGTCGGGCAGCGCATGGCAGAAGGCATGCACCGCGCGGGCCGGGTTGGGGCTGAAGGCCTCGTTGCACAGGAAGATGACGCCGGAGGTGCCCAGCGACAGGAAACCGTCGCCCGGCTTCACCACGCCCATGCCGACGGCACTCGCCGCGTTGTCGCCCCCACCCCCGGCGATGACCACGCCGGCGGGCAGGCCCCAGCGCTGGGCCAGCGCGGGCTTCAGCGTGGCGCTGGCTTCGCTGCCTTCGACGAGGCGGGGCATGTGGGATTCGTTCAGGCCCGTCAGCGTCAGCGCGACGGGCGACCAGCGGCGCTGGGCCACGTCCAGCCACAGCGTGCCGGCGGCGTCGCTCATTTCGCTGACGAACTCGCCGCTGAGCTCGAAGCGCAGCCAGTCCTTGGGCAGCAGCACCTTGGCGACGCGAGCGAACAGCTCGGGCTCATGCTGGCGCATCCACGCCAACTTGGGGGCCGTGAAGCCCGGCATCGCGAGGTTGCCGGTGATGGCCGGAAGCTCGGGGCAGGCGGCCATCATTTCGGCGCACTGCGGGCCGCTGCGGCCGTCGTTCCACAGGATGGCCGGGCGCAGCACCTGGTGGGCTGCGTCCAGCGTCACGGCGCCGTGCATCTGGCCCGAGAGGCCGATGCCGCGCACCTGCGCGAGAGCGGCGCCGTGGTCGACTTTGAGTTGGGCCATGCCGGCATCGAGCGCGGCCCACCAGTCGGCGGGGTGTTGCTCACTCCACAGCGGCTGCGGCCGTTGCACGGTGAGCGCCACGCCGGTGGTGGCGACGATCTGGTGCTGCTCGTTCAGGAGCAGCAGCTTGATCTCGGAGGTGCCGAGGTCGATGCCGAGGAACATGGTGATTCAGGTCTGGTTGGTGGTGGCCGTGGTGCCTTTGCGGGCCGAGCGCCGGGGCCGAGGGCCAGAGGCCCTCGGCCTTCGCCAGGCAGAGGTAGTCCGCAGGGACTGCCTCTGTCCGGGCTCAGTTCCCAAGCCGGCCCGTTGTGGCGATGTGCTTGCGGCTCAATGCCGCAAGCATCGCCGTCCCCTCGGGGGACCGCTCAGCTCGACCGCGTTCAGCGGGGCGAGCTGGGCGAGGGGTCAACAGTGCTTAGACGAAGTTGTTGACGATGTTTTCCAGGCGCTCTTGGCGGCCGGAACGCGGAGCGGGCGAGATGCCTTGCGCGTGCACGAGCGAAGCCAGATCGTCGAGGCTGGCGCCGCCGGCAATCTTCTTGCCCAGGTCACTTTCCCAACCGGCATAGCGGTCGGCCACCACCTTCTCCAGCTGGCCGCTCTCGTACAGCGCGGCGGCGGCCAGGAAGGCGCGGGCCATGGTGTCCATGCCGCCGATGTGGCCTTCGAGCTGGTCGATGGGGTCGATGGACTGGCGGCGCACCTTGGCGTCGAAGTTGGTGCCGCCGGTGGTGTAGCCGCCCGCGCGGATCAGCTCCAGCATGGCGGGCACCAGTTGCACGTGGTTGTTGGGGAACTGGTCGGTGTCCCAGCCCAGCTGCTCGTCGCCGCGGTTGGCGTCGAGCGAGCCGAAGATGCCTAGCGCGCAGGCGGTGGCCACTTCGTGCTCGAAGCTGTGGCCGGCGAGCGTGGCGTGGTTCACCTCGATGTTGACCTTGACCTCGTTCTCCAGGCCGTAGGTCTTCAGGAAGCCGTAGACCGTGGCGCTGTCGTAGTCGTACTGGTGCTTGGTGGGCTCTTGCGGCTTGGGCTCGATCAGGATGGTGCCCTTGAAGCCGATCTTGTGCTTGTGCTCGACGACGCTCGTCAGGAAGCGGCCGTAGTTGGCCATCTCGCGCTTGAGGTTGGTGTTCAGCAGGGTTTCGTAGCCTTCACGGCCGCCCCACAGCACGTAGTTGGCGCCGCCCAGGCGGTTCGTCCACTCCAGCACGTGCTTCACTTGCGCGGCGGCGTAGGCATACACCTCGGGGTCGGGGTTGGTGGCCGCGCCGCTCATGAAGCGGCCGTGCGAGAACAGGTTGGCCGTGCCCCACAGCAGCTGCACCTTGCCGTCTTGCATCTTCTTGGCGGCGGCTTCCAGCAGGCCGTCGAGGATGCGGTTGGACTCGGCCAGTGTCGCGCCCTCGGGGGCCACGTCGCGGTCATGGAAGCACCAGTAGGGCAGGCCCAGCTTGCCGAAGAAGTCGAACGCAGCGTCGAGCTTCAGGTAAGCGGCCTTGACCGGGTCAGCCTCGTTGAACCAGGGGCGCTGGAACACGGTGTTGCCCAGACCGAAGACGTCTTCGCCCTTCCAGCAGAAGTTGTGCCAGTAGCAGACGGCCGGGCGCAGGTGCTCGGCCAGCGTCTTGCCCAGCACGACGCGGTTGGCGTCGTACCAGCGGTAGGCCAGCGGGTTGGTGGATTGCGGGCCTTCGTAGGCGACGACGGGGAGATCGGAATACACGGAGGGGGCGGAGCTCATGGCAAGGTCCTTACAGCGGGAACGGGATGGGGGTGAAAGCAAATCAGGCGGCGGCCAGGCCGGCGGCTTGGCGGCGCTGGGCGAGTTCGTCGGACATTTGCAGCGTGGTCTGCTTGTTCAGCTTGTTGAACAGCATGCAGAACGTGCAGGCCGCGAACAGTGCGCCAACGCCGAAGCTGGACATCACGCGATAGCCCTCGATGGCGTTGGGCGCCGTGGGCTGCTGGGTGTCGTAGCCGAAGAAGCCGGCCAGGCACCACAGCAGGCTGGCGGAGCCCAGGGCCAGGCCCGACTTCAGCGAGAAGCCGATGGTGGCGAAGACCATGCCGGTGAACCGGCGGCCGGTCTGCCACTCGGAGTAGTCGGCCGCGTCGGCGTACATGGCCCACATGACGGCGATGGTGGGGGCGTAGAACAGCGAGCCGAGCATGTGCAGGCCCAGCATGCCCCAGACGGCGGTGGGCGGCATGAAGTACAGCGCGCAGGCCTGCAGCGTCGCCAGGCTGAAGCCCCAGAGGGCGACCGTGCGCTTGCCGAAGCGCGCCGACAGGCCGGCGGTCAGCATGATGACGACGATGGTCGTGCCGAAGCCGGCCATGTTCAGGATGCTGTTGTAGACGTCGGCCACGTTGGACTGGGCCAGGCTGTCGCGCGTGCCGTGGACGATGTAGCCCAAGGTGTCGGCGAGGCTGCCGGTGCCGGCGGGGTCCGGCGTCGTCAGGCCCAGTGCGGCGACAAAGTCGAACATGGCCGCCTTGTCGACGTAGTGGTGGTAGTAGCTGTAGTGCGCGCCACCCCGCAGTGACAGCATGCCGAAGTTGAAGACCGTGTAGGCCACCAGCGCGATCCAGGGGCCGTTTTTCAGCAGGTCAACGAAGTCCTGCTTGGGCGAGGTGTGGGTCTCGACGATGGGCTTGATGCGTTCTTTCGTCGTGAAGAAGGTGACGAGGAACAGCACCAGGCACACAGCCGCCCAGAGGGTCATGGTGACTTGCCAGCCGTGGGCGCGGTCATGGCCTTGTGCGAATTTGGCCACCAGCGGCAGCGTGAAGCCGCCGACGATGAACTGCGCCACGTTGACCGACACGAAACGGAACGAGTTGAGCTTGGTGCGCTCGTTCAGGTCACCCGTCATGACACCACCCAGGGCCGAGTAGGGCATGTTGTTCATCGAGTACAGCGTCATCAGCAGCGTGTTGGTGATGCCGGCGTACGCGATGACCATGCCCGTGCTCCAGCCCCAGCTCGGGTCCGGCGCCGTGTAGGCCGCGACCATGACGATGCACCACGGGAGGGTCGTCCACAGCACCCACGGACGGAACTTGCCCCAGCGGGTGTTGGTGCGGTCCGCCAGCACTCCCATGACGGGGTCGAAGATGGCATCCCACAGCCGCGGCCACAGCAGGATGGCCGCGGCCGTGTTGGCCGACAGGCCGAACACGTCGGTGTAGAAGTTCAGCTGGAACAGCACCATCGTCATGAAGACGAAGTTGGCGGCGGCGTCGCCGCAGCTGTACCCGGCCTTCTCCATGAAGGACAGCGGTGGGTGGGTGGTGGCCATGGGTTTGTCTCGTGTCGTTGTTGTGCGGTGCGGTCTGATGCCGCTCAGTCTTGCGGTTCGTAGCTCAGGTGGTCGAAGTCCGCCGCCAGGCGCGTGCCGGCCAGGTCCTGACAGGCGATGCCGATGAAGTTGCCGGTGAAGCCGAAGCTGCGGGCGAAGCCGTCTTCAAAGCGGGTGACGGCTTCGTCGCTGAGCATGGCGGTGTCCAGCGCGGGGCCGAAGTCCTGCCAATCGGCGTCACCCTGGCGGAACTGGAACTGGTAGTGCGCGTGGCGGAAGTTCACGGCCAGGTCCACCGGGCCGGCGGCCAGCGCCACGGGCGTGGCCGGTTCGCTCAGCTTGCCGTCGCGGTTCACGGTCAGGCGCAGCACGCGCGCGCCGCTGTCCACGTCGCGGCTCACGTGCAGGTAGGCGTGGTTGCTGGTGTTGTAGTACGCCACCAGGCCGGCCATCTGCTGGAAGAGCTCGGGCTCGAAGTCCAGGCGCGTGTCCACGCGGCAGTTGAAGTGCTGCTGGCGGCGGGCCACCAGGCTCTGGTCGAACAGGCTCATCAGCGACTCGCGGCCCTTCAGGCGCAGCCAGCCCGGGCGCTCGGTGAGTGAGATCCAGCTCTCGCTGAACGGCACGCGCAGCGAGTTCAGGTGCGGGTTGAGCGTGGGGGTGTCGAAATCGTCCCGCGCGGCTTCGGCCGGGAACACGTGCTCGGGCAGGCCGCTGTCGGCCACCTGCAGGCGCGGTGCGTTGCCGCCGCCTTCGATCTCGGGCCAGTCGTCGTCACGCCAGACGATGCGCTGCAGGCCCGTCTCGCGGCCCAGCGGGCAGTGCAGGTTCTCGTACACGCCGTTCTGCTGTGCGGCGTTCGGGCCGCTCCACTCCAGCGGCCGGCCGCAGAGGTGGGCCAGGTACCAGTCGCCATGGGCGGTTTCCACCAGGCTGGCGTGGCCGCTGCGTTGCAGGCCGTCGGTGGGCTGCTTCCAGGCGGTCAGCAGCGGGTTGCCGGGCAGGGTCTCGTAGGGCCCATCGATGTTCCGCGACCGAGCGAACGTCACGGCGTGTTCGTAGAAGGTGCCGCCCTCGGCCGTGAGCAGGTAGTACCAGCCCTTGCGGCGGTACAGGTGCGGGCCTTCCACCACCTGCAGCTCGGTGCCGGCGTAGATGTTCTTCACTGGGCCCACCAGCTTCTTGGCCTCGTGGCTGTACTCCTGCAGCAGGATGCCGTTGAAGTTGTGTTTGTTCGGCTGGTGAATCCATTGCTGGTTCACGAGCCAGTGGCGACCGTCTTCATCGTGGAACAGGCTGGGGTCGAAGCCCGAGCTGTTCAGGTAGATGGGCTCGCTCCACGGGCCGTCGATGCTGGGCGCGGTGATGAGGTAGTTGTGCGTGTCCTTGAACGCGCCGATGGTGGAGCGCACGTCGGTGTAGATCAGCCAGAACTGGCCGCCCGCGTAGCTCAGGCACGGTGCCCACACGCCGGCCGAGTCAGGGTGGCCGGTGAGGTCCAGCTGGCTCTTGCGGGTGCAGGCGTAGCTGTGGTGCCGCCAGTGCTTCAGGTCGCGCGAATGGTGGATGCGCACGCCCGGCCACCACTCGAAGGTCGAGGTGGCGATGTAGTAGTCGTCCGCACCGTCGGCACCCGGCACGCGGCAGATGGAGGGGTCGGCATGGAAGCCGGGCAGGATGGGGTTGGTGATCATCGGAGGGTCAGGGGTTCAGGCCGCCGCAGCCAGGCGGCGGGCGGTGATCAGGGGACGGGTGAGTCGGTAGCGGGCCAGCGCGGCCGCGCCCACGGGCACGGCATCGGCGCCGAAGCGCGAAAGGGTCACGGCCGGTGGCGCCACGCCGGCTGCGGCAGCGAATTGGTCCAGCGTGCGCAGGGCCGGGTCCAGGAACGAGGCGCCGCGTTCGATGGCCGGGCCGCCCAGCACGATGCGGCCGGGGTCGTAGGCCGAGGCGAGGTTGCTCAGCAGCATGCCGAGGTAGCGGCCGGCGGTGGCCACGGCGTCGGCGCTTTGGCCGTGCAAGGCACGCAGGCCGATCAGGGCTTCGGCGCAGCCCCGGCGGCCGCAGCTGCAGCGCGGACCGTCGATGGCCAGCGTCATGTGGCCCACCTCGCCGGCCAGGCCGCGGGCGCCGGTCAGCAGGCGGTCTTCCACCACCACGCCGGCCCCCACGCCCAGGCCCAGGCTCAGGTAGATGAGCGGGTCGGGCGCGCTGTCCAGCCCGAATTCCAGCTCGCCCAGGGCCGCCACGTCCGCTTCGTTCTGCACGAACAGCGGCGCGGCTTGCAGGGCCGTGCCGCGCAGGTGCTCGGTCAGCTGCGGGCCCACGGCCAGGTCGTGCCAGCCGAGGTTGTGCGCGAAGTGCAGGTGGCCGCGGGCTTCGTCCACCGCGCCGGGCAGGCCCACGCCGATGCCGATGACGCGCTGGCCGGGCACGTCCAGCCGCGCGTGCACCTGCTGCAGCAGTTTGGCCGTGCGGCGCAGGGCGGGCTCGGGGGCCAGGTCGGCCTCCAGCGGAGAGCGGGCGCGGGCCAGCACGTCGCCGGTGAGTGAGGTGGCCACCACGCTCACGCCGTCGGCGCTCAACTCGGCGCCCAGCAGCACCAGGCGGCCCGGGTCCACGAACAGCGGGGTGGGGCGGCGGCCCAGTTCACCCGTGGCCACCACCTCGCGCTCCAGCAGCCAGCCTTCGGCGATGAGCTCTTTCACCAGGCCGCTGACGGTGGACTTGGTGAGTTGCAGCACCTCGGCCAAACCCGCGCGGGACTGGCCCGGCCAGGCACTCAGCTGCCGCACGATGGCCATGCGGTTGAGGTCTTTGAGCAGGTGCTGATCGGCGGTGACTTGCATGCTCACACCGGTTGAAGCCGAGCGGTGGCACGGGGCCGGCCGGCGTGCAGCAGGGCCAGGCCGATCAAGGCCAGGCCCGTGGCGGCGGTGAAGGCTTGGGCGGCGCCGGCGAACTTGGCCGCGGCCACGCAGGCGTCCCAGTGGCCGGCAATCAGCCCGGCGAGCAGCGTGCCGATGAACACCAGCGCGGCGCCGGCGCTGATGAGCGGCCGGTGGGCGGCGTGCAGGTCCAGCGCTGCGGCCATGTCCACGCGCTCGAAACGGCCGCGGAAGGCCAGCCAGAGCACGCCCAGGCTGGTCAGGTGCATGAGCCCGGCGAACACGAACACGCCTTGCTGCGTGCCCGTCCACTGCACGGCCAGCGCGGCCAGCAGCGCGATGAACATGCCGCCAATGCCGCCGGCGGTGGAGCCCAGGCCGATGACGGCGCCTGACACCTGCGTGGGAAAGAGGTCGGTGGCCGAGGTCAGCAGGTTGGCCGACCAAGCCTGGTGGCAGGCCGTGGCCAGCGTGATGAGGCCCACGCACAGTGCAAAGCTCTCGCTGTAGTACGCGGCGATCGCGCCGGGCATGCAGGCGGCGGCCAGGCCCATGGCCGTCATGCGGGCGCGGCCCACCGGCCAGCCGCGCTTCACCAGCGCGCCCGACAGCCAGCCGCCCGCGATGGAGCCCACACTCGACCCGAGATAAATGACGGCCACCAACCCCGCGCTGGCCAGCGGGTTCTGGCCGCGTTCACGCTCCAGGTACGAGGGCAGCCAGAACAGGAAGAACCACCACACCGGGTCGGTCAGCAGCTTGGCCAACAGGAAGGGCCAGATGGCCCGCACGCGCAGCAGCGCCGTCCACGGCAGCTTCACCGCGGCCACGGCCGGCGGCTGGCCGGCCTGGATGTGGGCGAGCTCGGCCGGCGACAGGCGCGGGTGCTGGGCCGGCGCATGGAAGCTGCGCTGCCAGAACACCAGCCACGCCAGACCTGCCACGCCGATGGCGACAAACGCCGCCGGCCAGCCGAAGGTGACGGCCAGCCACACCGTCAGCGGCGAGGCGATGACGCCCAGCGCCGTGCCCGCGTTGAACAGGCCGGTGGCCAGCGCGCGCTCCTGCTGTGGGAACCACATCGCCACCGCCTTGATGGCCGACGGGAAATGCGCGGCCTCGGCCATGCCCAGCAGGAATCGCACGGCGACGAGCCCCAGCACGCCGGCCACCAACCCGTGCGCGGCCGCGGCGGCCGACCACAGCAGCAGCGCCACCGCCAGGCTGCGCTTCACGCCGAAGCGGTCGATGCCCACGCCGATCAGCGGCGGGAAGGCGGCGTAGGCGGTCGTGAAGGCGAAGGTGATCCAGCCGTAGTCGGCATCGGTCAGCGCCAGGCCGCCGGCCTCCAGCGGCTGCTGCAGGCGGGTTTTGAGCACCGACAGCGCGTTGCGGTCGATGT
Organism: Pelomonas baiyunensis; assembly: GCF_043555935.1. Classification (NCBI taxonomy): domain Bacteria; kingdom Pseudomonadati; phylum Pseudomonadota; class Betaproteobacteria; order Burkholderiales; family Sphaerotilaceae; genus Roseateles; species Pelomonas baiyunensis. Next base: position 99,456 of record NZ_JBIGIB010000001.1, read on the forward strand.
AGTTGATGGTGGTGGCCGCGAACAGCAGCGCACAGATGACCCAGCGCTGGCGGCCCAGCGGTGCGGCGGCCGGCCCGGTCATCACGCGGCTTTCAGCACGGCCCTGCGGGGCGCACAGGCGCCGGGGCAGGTGGCCGAAGCCAGGGTGGCGAGATCGAGCGTCAACGTGAGGTCTCCCGGGGCGCAGCTCGCGTGGGGGCTGCTTTTCAGACTTGCGATGGACTGAAATGTAGCGCTACCATTTTGCTTTGTGCAAGCACGAAATCTCTAACATTTGCCGGCTTTCGGGGGAATCCCGGGGTGGCCCCGCGAGGAGACACGATGAAGAACTGGGCCCAAGGCCTGAGGGCGCGGTGCGCGGCGTTGTGCCTCGCCCTGGCGCTGCTGCCGGCGCACGGAACCACCGAAGACGGCTACGACGTGTGGCTGCGCTACCGCCCACTGCCTGCGGCCGCCCAAGCGCGCGTGTGGGCGCAGGCCCGCAGCCTGGTGCATGCCGAGCCGGCGTCGCCCACGCTGCAGGCCGCCGTGGCGGAGTTGAAGCGCGGCGTGGCGGGGCTCACCGGCCATGAGCCCAAGGTGGCCCGCCAGCCGACGGCGGGGGCGCTGATGCTGGTCACGCCGGCCACTGCGCCGGCCGGCGTGGCGCTGCCGTGGGGCGAGCTCGGTGCTGAGGGCTACGCGCTGCGCAGCCTGACGCTGCAGGGCCGCGCGGTGACGCTGATTGCCGCCTGCACCGACCGGGGCCTGCTGTACGGCAGCTTTGCCTGGCTGCGCGCGGCGCAGACCGGGGCCGACCTGGCGGCGCTGAACCAACAGTCCACGCCGAAAGTGGCCTTGCGCCTGCTCAACCACTGGGACAACCTGGACCGCACGGTCGAGCGCGGCTACGCCGGCGCGTCCATTTGGGACTGGTGGAAGCTGCCCGACCTCGTCGACGCGCGCTACACCGACTACGCCCGCGCCAACGCCTCGCTGGGCGTCAACGGCACGGTGCTGAACAACGTGAACGCCAAGGCCGAGTCGCTGACCGCGCCCTTCCTGGCCAAGGCGGCGGCGGTGGCGAACGTGCTGCGGCCCTACGGCATCAAGGTGTGGCTGTCGGCCCGCTTCTCCGCGCCCAAGGACCTGGGTGGCCTGCCCACGGCCGACCCGCTGGACCCGGCGGTGCGCGCCTGGTGGAAGGCCAAGGCCGACGAGATCTACCGCGCAATACCGGACTTCGGGGGCTTTCTGGTGAAAGCCAATTCCGAGGGGCAGCCCGGCCCGCAGGACTACGGCCGCACGCATGCCGACGGCGCCAACCTGCTGGCCGAGGCGCTGCGCCCCCATGGCGGCCAGGTCATGTGGCGGGCCTTTGTGTACGCGCCCGACACCGGCGACCGCGCCATGCAGGGCTACGCCGAGTTCCAGCCGCTGGACGGGCGGTTCGCGCCCAACGTCATCGTGCAGGTGAAGAACGGCGCCGTCGACTTCCAGCCCCGCGAGCCCTTCCACCCGCTGTTCGGCGCCATGCCGAAAACGCCGCTCGCGCTGGAGTTGCAGATCACCAAGGAGTACCTGGGCTTCTCTACCCATCTTGTGTACCTGGGGCCGCTGTTCGAGGAGGTGCTGCGCGCCGACACGCGCCGTCAGCCGCAGGGGGCCACCGTGGCGCAGCAGGTCACGGCCATCGCCGGCGTGGCCAACATCGGCACCGACCGCAGCTGGTGCGGCTCGCAGTTCGACTGCGCCAACTGGTACGCCTTTGGCCGCCTGGCGTGGGATGCCGACCTGAGCGCGGAGGCCGTGGCGCGCGAGTGGGTGCAGCAGACCTTCACCACCGCGCCCGGTGCGGTGCGCACCCTCACCGCGCTGATGGCCACCTCGCGCGAGGCGGTGGTGGACTACATGACCCCGCTCGGCTTGCACCACCTGATGGGCACCGGCCACCACCACGGCCCCGCGCCCTGGGTGAACGACCTGGAGCGGGCCGACTGGAACCCCACCTACTTCCACCGCGCCGGGCGCGACGGCATCGGCTTCGACCGCACGCCCACGGGCAGCAACGCCGTGGCGCAGTACGCGCCCGAGTGGGCGGCGCGCTTGAGCCGGCCCGAGAGCACGCCCGAGGACTGGCTGCTGTGGTTCCACCACCTGCCGTGGGACCACCGCATGGCTTCGGGCCGCACGCTGTGGGCCGAGCTCATCGCCCGCTACGACCGGGGCGAAGCCCGCGTGGCCGAGATGCGCGCGCAGTGGGCCGCGGTGCGGGCCGACATCGACCCCGCCCGCCATGCCGAGGTGGCCGCGTACCTGGCGGTGCAAGCCGCCGAGGCGCGCTGGTGGCGCGACGCCTGCGTGGCGTACTTCCAGTCGGTGTCGGGCCTGCCGCTGCCGGCCGGCACGCGGCCGCCCGAGCGCACGTTGCAGGCGTACAAAGCCCTGCGCTTCAATTTCGCTCCCGGCCGGGGCGGGTGAGTCGGCTCCAAATATGATTGCGCAAACAACCGCCACACCATCCGAGGGATTCCTTTGAAGCCAAGCGCTCGAGCCGGTCGCAGCACCAAGGTCGCCACCATCGCCGACGTCGCCAAGCTCGCCGGGGTGTCGCCGATGACGGTGTCGCGGGTCATCAACGGGGAACAGAACGTGCGCCCCGGCACCCGCGAAAAGGTGCAGGCCGCCGTGGCCGAGCTCAACTACATGCCCAACCAGGCGGCGCGCCACCTGGCCGGCTCCGAGCCCATCCGCATCGGCATGCTCTACATCGACCCGAGCGCCGGCTACCTCAACGAGTTCCTGATCGGCCTGCTCAACAAGGCCAGCCTGCGCCACGTGCAGCTGGTGGTGCAGCGCTGCGAGGCGGCGCGCGAGGGCGAGGAAAAGCCGGTGGCCGAGATGATTGCCAACGGCATCGACGGCCTCATCCTGCCGCCGCCGTTCTGCGATTCGCAGCCCCTGCTCAAGCTCGTGGCCGAGACCGACACGCCCGCCGTGGCCGTGTCCAGCGGCGTGCCGCCGGAGTCGGTGTGCGCCGTGGGCATTGACGACTACCAGGCCGCGTACGAGATGACGCGCCACCTGCTGACGCTGGGCCACCACCGCCTGGGTTTCATCATTGGCGACCCCTACCAAAGCAGCAGCGCGCGGCGCCTGGCGGGCTTCCACGCCGCGATGGCCGATGCCGGCCTGAACATCGCCGAAGAAGAAGTTGTGGCCCAGGGCATGTTCACCTACCGCTCGGGCCTGGACGCGGCCGAGCAGCTGCTGTCGCAGGAGCGCCGCCCCACAGCCATCTTCGCCAGCAACGACGACATGGCGGCCGCCACCGTGGCCATTGCCCACCGCCTGGGTCTGGACGTGCCGAGCGACCTCACCGTCGTCGGCTTCGACGATGCCCCCCTGGCCACCACCATCTGGCCCGAACTCACCACTGTGCGTCAGCCCATCATGGAAATGGCCGGCGCGGCGGTGGACCTGCTGGTGCGCCACATCAAGGCGCGCCGCACCGGAGAGCCTCTGCCCTGCGAGCATGAGCTCATGGATTTCGAACTGGTCCGACGCCAGTCCGACGCCGCACCGCGGCTGAGACCGAAGCCCCTCGCCCAGACGCGCCGCTGAACACGGTCGAGTCTGGTCGGTCCCCCGAGGGGACGGCAATGCTTGAGGCATGGAGCCGCAAGCACATCGCCTGCCGGCAGGCTTGGGGCGGCCCGGCGCTCAGCCAACGGTGAAACCCGCGATCTCGATGAGCGACGACATGGAACGACTTTCTGCTCCGCGCTTCAAGCGCCTGCTGCTGACCGGCGCTGCCGGCAACCTGGGCCGCGTGTTGCGCCCGCGCCTGAAGGCGTATTGCGAGGTGCTGCGCCTGTCCGACCTCAGCCCCATGGACCCGGCCGGTGAGGGCGAGGAGGTGGTGCAGGCCCCGCTGGAAGACCTGGCCGCGATGCAGTCGCTGCTGCAGGACGTGGACGCCGTGCTGCACTTCGGCGGCGTGTCGGTGGAAAAGCCGTTCGACGTGGTGCTGCCGGCCAACATCGTCGGGGCCTACAACGTGTACGAGGCGGCCCGCCAGCGCGGTGTGCGCCGCATCGTGTTCGCCAGCTCCAACCACGTGACGGGCTTTTACAGCCAGGGCGAAACGATCACGCCCCAGGCCACGCCGCGGCCGGACAGCTACTACGGCTTGTCCAAGGCCTTTGGCGAGAACCTGGCGCAGTTCTACTTCGACCGCTACGGGCTGGAGACGGTCACGCTGCGCATCGGCTCCAGCTGGCCGGTGCCCACGGACCGGCGCATGCTGTCCAGCTGGCTGAGCTACGACGACCTGGAGCGCCTCATCGTGGCCGCGCTCAGCGCGCCGGTGGTGGGCCACAGCGTCATCTACGGCGTGAGCGACAACCGCTCGACCTGGTGGGACAACCGCACGGCGAGTCACATCGGCTACCGCCCGCAGGACAGCTCGGAGCCCTGGCGCGCCGAGGTGGAAGCGGCCCAGCCCTACGAGGACCCGAGCCGGCCCGACGTGCGCTGCCAGGGCGGCGGCTTCGTGGTGCTCGGCCCCTTCGAGAAAGCCCCGGAATGAACATCGCTTTCACCCCCAACGCCCGCCGGCCGGACCCCGCCATCGAGGTGTTCGACGACGCCTTCCTGCCGCTGCGCCTGTTCGCCGCCGGCGTGGAGCAGCTGTTCACCGGCCTGGCCTGGGCCGAGGGGCCGGTGTGGTTTGGCGACGGGCGCTACCTGCTGGTGTCCGACATCCCCAACAACCGCATCCTGCGCTGGGACGAAACGACGGGCGCGGTCAGCGACTTCCGCAACCCCAGCCACAACGCCAACGGCCACGTGCGCGACGCGCAAGGGCGCCTGGTGAGCTGCGAGCACCTCACCCGCCGCATCACCCGCACCGAGTACGACGGCCGCATCACCGTGCTGGCCGACCGTTATGACGGCAAGCGCCTGAACTCGCCCAACGACATCACCTGCGCCGCCGACGGCAGCCTGTGGTTCAGCGACCCGAGCTTCGGCATTGCCAGCGATTTCGAGGGCGAGCGCGCCGAGCAGGAGCTGCCGCACGGCGTGTACCGCATCGACGGCGCGACCGGTGAACTCTCGCTGCAGCTGGACGACCTGAACGGCCCCAACGGCCTGGCCTTCAGCCCGGACGGGCAGACGCTGTACGTCATTGAAAGCCGTGCCAAGCCGCACCGGCTGATCTGGGCCTACGACGTGGCCGGTGCGCAGCTGTCCAACCAGCGCCTGCTCATCGACGCCGGTGGCCCCGGCGCCTTCGACGGCATGGCGGTGGACGTGCAGGGCAACCTCTGGTGCGGCTTCGGCGGCGACGGCAGCCGGGGCGCCGACCCCGCGCAGCTGGACGGCGTGCGGGTGTACAGCCCGGCGGGCACCTTGCTGGCCCACATCCACCTGCCCGAGCGCTGCGCCAACCTGTGCTTCGGTGGCGCCAAGGGCAATCGCTTGTTCATGGCCAGCACGCACTCGGTGTACGCGTTGTATGTGAACACGCGCGGCGCGGTGCGCTGAACCTCGTTGAGCTGAGCTGAGCGGTGCGCCCCGCCCGCCGCCCGCGGGCGCTTCAGCGTCAGGGCTGCGGGTTTCGCATCCAGGCGGCGATGTCCTTGGCCACTTGGGCTTCCATGCCGATGAAGCCGTGCCAGTGCAACGCCTCGCACGGGTCGCCGCTGGGGTTGGCGCCGCCGGTCACGAGCATCTGCCGCTTGACCGGTGCGGCGGTCAGCTTGCGCAGGATCCAGTCGGTTTCGTGTGACTGGGTGATGGGGCAGGCGTCTTGCTGGTGGTGGTAGACCAGCACCGGCAACCGGATGCGGTCGATGGCCTGCTGTGGCACGGCCGCCGGCTGGCGAAAGCTGGTGATGGAGGCCGTGAGCACCACGCCGGCCAACTGTGCTTGCAGCGCAATGCCCAGCGCGGCGGCCGACACCGTGCCTCGGCTGGTGCCCACCAGCCACACCGGCTGCGCGGCCTGCTGCTGCACGCTGGCCAGAATGGCCGTGACGTCCGCCGCGTGCGCCGCCGAAGTGCGCCAGGCGTCGTCCATCTGGCGCTTGTCTGACGGGTTGCCCACCAGCGCCACGTTGAGGTTCTCGCCGCGGAAGAGCTCGCGGCTGCGGATCAGGAAGTTGTTGGATTGCGGCTGACCGTCGCGGTAGCCGATGCCACCGCCGCCGCCTGAAAACAGCAGCACCGTGGCGGTGGCGCCGTCCTTGGGCATCCACCAGTAGCTGATGGACTCCGAGCCCCGCGTGGGCACTTGCACCAGGCGGTCTTGGGCGTGGGCGGCGGTGCCCAGCGCGGCCACGCACAGGCTCAGCAAACGAAGGACGGGGGCAGGGCGCATGGTGAGTCGGCAGTGGTGAAGGGGGCGCGCGGTGTGTGGGCGCGGCGTCAGGCCATGATGAGGAATTCCGGGTGGCGGCGGTGGATCTCGTCCACCGAGGCCAGCGTGCCGGTCAGGTGCTCGCGCACGGCCTGCTCGGCGGCCGCCGCGTCGCCGGCTTCAATGGCCTGCACGATGGCCTCGTGGCCGCCCATGATGGAGGCGGCCTTGCCGTCAGCCGGCACGTGCAGCAGGCGCAGCCGGTCCACATGGCCACTCATGCGTGTCACCACCGTCCACAGCCGCGGCAGGCCGGCGGCCACGTACATGAGGCGGTGGAACTCCTTGTCGGCCGCGATGAAGGCGGGGTAGTTCTTGGCCGCGGCCAGGGTGTTCTGCACCGCCAGTTGGGCGCGCAGGGCTTGCAGCACGGCCGGGTCCGGCGCGGCGGCCAGCAGCCGGGCGATCTCCAGTTCCACCGCACGGCGCAGCACGTGCGCCTCGCGGGCGGCCGGCACGTCGATGCGGCTGACCTGTGTGGTGGCCTGGGCGCGAATCAGCACCAGGCCCTCTTCGCCCAGGCGGATGAGGGCGTCGCGCACCGGGGTCTGGCTCACGCCGAAAGACTGCGCCAACTCGGCCCGGTCCAGCAACTGGCCGGGCGCCAGTTCCAGCGACACGATGGCCGTGCGCAGGGCTTCCAGCACCTGGGGTGCGGCGTGGCGGGTGGGGTCGAGCGTGAAGTTCATCGGGGTCCGGGGCGCCCGCGCGTTCACGCGGACCGGGCGCATTGTGCGGTGTGTGCGGGCGGGGCTGGGCGGTGTCTGCCACCGGGGAGTCTTGCGGGTTGATAGCGGTATCTGATGTCCGTCAATCCTTCATCTTTCCATCCACAATGAGTCGGATTTCCAACTAATACATTAGTACACACCCTCGTTGACGCTTGGGTTGGTGGGTCGTAAATTAAAAATGTTCGCGCTACCATTTGTGTGGGAATGGCATCAGATTCCAGGGTGCTGCGCGAGTTCACAGAACACCAAGGAGACTTCGATGACCCCCACCTCCGTCCGGCGCTCGCGCCGCTTGCCGGCTCGCCTGAGCCTGGGCACCACCTTGCTGGCCGGCCTGATTGCGCAGGCCTACGCCCAGACCCCGCCGGCCGCCAGCCCGGCCCAACCCGCCCAACTGGACGCGGTGGTGGTGACCGGCATTCGCGCGTCGCTGGAAAGCTCGGCCAACGCCAAGCGCAATTCGGTCGGCTTCATCGACGCCATCTCCGCCGAGGACATGGGCAAGTTCCCGGACAGCAACATCGCCGAGTCCATCTCGCGCATCCCCGGCGTCACGCTCACGCGTGAAATCACCGGTGAGGGCCTGCAGATCCAGATCCGCGGCCTGGGCACCAACTTCACGCGCATCCTGCTCAACGGCGCCCCCGTCGCCTCCGCCTCCACCGGCCGCACCGACTCCGGCAGCGCCAACCGCGAGGTGGACATGGACTTCCTGCCCGGCGAGCTGTTCAGCCGGGTGACCGTGGTCAAGAGCCCGACCGCCTCCATGCTCGAAGGCGGCGCCGCCGGCATCGTGGACATGCGCAGCGCCCGGCCGTTCGACAAGAAGGGCCTGCGCAGCGCCTTCACCGTCACGGGCACCAAGAACCAGCAGGCCGACCACTGGGGCAACCGCGGGTCGGCCCTGGTCAGCAACACGTGGGGCGAGACCCTGGGCGTGCTGGCCGGCGTGGCCTGGTCCACCAACAAGGTCAAGACCACCGGCTTCGAATCCATCGGCTGGACGAACGCCAACCTGCTGGCCTCGCAAAGCAGCAGCGCCACGCGCAACAACACCGGCGGCGGCAACTGGACGATTCCTGGCACCGTGCCCGCCAACGCCGGCAACGGGCTGACCACCGGCGCCCCCATCAACGAAGCCTTCCTGCTAGCCAACAACCCCGGCCTCACCATCACGCAGCTGGACAACGCGATCATTCCGCGCCTGGGCCGCGCCATGGTGGCCGAGGGCAACCGTGACCGTCAGAACGCCATCCTGTCGGTGGAGTTCCGCCCCACGCCGCAGGCGCAGCTGTTCCTGGACACCATCTACGGCCACAAGAAGAACACCTTCGAGCGCACCGACATCAACTGGGTGGGCCGCAACGGCTCGTCCATTCCGCTGAACCTGCAAGTGGACCGCAGCGACTGCACGAACGGCTGCGTGGTGACCAAGGGCACCTTCGCCAACTCGCAGTACTTCCTGGAGTACCGCCCGTACACCGAAGACACCAAGTTCCAGAGCATCAACCCCGGCGCCAAGCTCAAGATCACCGACGCCATCTCGGTGGACGTGCAGGCCAACGCCACGCGCAGCGACTTCCATCGCCAGTCGCCCACGGCGCTGTTCCAGACCGTGCTGGGCTCGGGCATCACCACCCAGTACGACAACACCAGCGGCACACCCCTCATCACGGCCACCAACACGCTGACCGGCGCGAAGGACATCCTCAACACGCCCAGCTCCTTCGGCTGGAACGGCGGCCGCGTGAACGTGCAGGAAGAAAAGCGCCAGGTGCGCACCTCGGGCCTGCGCGCCGCGGTGGACATCGACGCCGACCTGGTGGACATCAAGTTCGGCGGCGCGTTTGACAACGTGTCGCGCCGCATCAGCTCGCTCAACAACGATGCGTACTGGTCCAACATCGTCTGTGGCCGCAACCTCAACGTCTACCTGCCGGCCCCCAACACCACCAACAAGAACGGCTGCAACGGCACCGGCGTGGCCGGCTCCGCCGCGGCGGACTACCCCGGCTACGGCACCGGCGCCACGGCCGGCGCCACCACGCCGCTGCAGTACCTGGGTTCGGCGATTCCGAACGCAGCGATTCCGGGCTACCTGACGCCCAACGCGCGCGGCTTCGTCGCGCTGGACTGGGCCCGCTTTGCCAAGGACGCCAACTACGCTGCCGCGCATGAAACCGCGGTGCCCGGCACCGGCGGCACCAACACCGGCGTGAACCCCGGCTACATCCAGGAGAAGGTGACCTCGGTGTTCACCGAGCTGAACGGCGAGACCCAGCTGCTGGGCAACAACCTGCGCTACAACGCCGGCATGCGCTACGCGACGACGGAGCAGACCTTCGCCACGCTCAGCGCCCCGGCCGACCCGCGCAACGCCACGCTGCTGGACGGCGGCCGCTACGCCACGCCGGTGGTGGAGAGCTACACCAGCACCACCTACGCCAACTTCCTGCCCTCGGCGAGCGTGGCCTACAACCTGCGCTCCAACGTGCTGGCGCGGGGCTCGATGTCCAAGACCATTACGCGCGCCGACCCCACCTCGCTGCGCGCGCTGTCGGCCAGCTTCACCGACCCCTCGGCCCAGAACGGCACGCTCACCAACCCGGACCTCAAGCCCTACGAGTCCAAGAACACCGACCTGGGCCTGGAGTGGTACACCGGCCGTGAAGGCTACGTGGCGCTGGCCTGGTTCAAGAAGGACATCAAGGGCTTCACCGGCACCGCCAACTTCAGCGTGCCGTTCAGCGCGCTCAACCAGTACGGCATCAACTGGACCAACGGCCTGAGCCGTGACCAGCGCCGTGCGCTGTACATCCGCGCCGGCTACGCCAACCCGCCGGCTGACCTGGACGCACTGCCCACGGGCCAGGCGCTGGTGGACATCAACAACCTGCCCATCACGCTGTCGCAAACGCAGAACTCGTCGGACGTGCTGCACATCAAGGGCCTGGAGTTCACCGTGCAGCAGCCGCTGGACGTGCTGACCAGCTACCTGAAGGGCTTTGGCGTCAGCGCCAACTACACCCGCGTGAAGCAGTCGGGCGCCAACCAGGCCTACGGCGTGCCGCCGCACACCTACAACCTGGCCGCGTACTACGAAGGCCGCTGGGGTGGCATGCGCGTGACCAAGAACTTCACCAAGGGCTCGCAAAGCTCTGGCGCGGGCCAGAACGGCATCACCGCGGCGGCATTCTTCGGCACCGACTATGCGCAGGTGGACTTCACCTCGCGCCTGAACCTGGGCGAGATCCTGGGCTCGACCTTCGGCTGGAAGAAGGACCTGCAAGCCACGTTCGACGTGTTCAACGTGACGCGCGCCTCGCAGCGCACCAACTTCCAGTTCGCCAACGCGCCTTACGCCATCTACGAGCCGGGCCGCACCTACCAGGTGGGTTTGCGCGCCAGCTTCTGATCCGCTGACGGCTGTGTCTCCGACGGCGGCCCGGGTGTGGGACGCCGACGGACTTTCGATGAGGGCCCCCGCATCCCTGCGGGGCCCTCATTTTTTTGAGCGGCGCTTTCCAGCGCCACGCAGCGCGTCTCAGCGCGTCTCAGCGCCGCCTGGCGTCACAGGCTCAGTCGCGCGTGATCACGTCGCGGTGCATGGGCGCCAGCCGGGCCAGCATGGCGTTCTGCGCGTCGAACGGAATGCCGCGTGCGTCCATGCTCTGCTGCAGCACCTCCACCAGGGCGTTGAAGTCGCGCCGGCCGATGGCCATGTCGGCGTGGGCCTCCTTCATGGGCACGCCTTTGTAGACGCAGGGGCCGCCGGCCTGCTGGCACAGCTGCTCGGTGAGCTGGGTGACCAGGTTGTCGCGGTTGGTGTTCTTGAAGAACGGCGCCATGCGGGCATCCGCCACCAGGCGGGTGACGAAGTCCTGCATCACGGCCTGGATGCCGGCCTTCTGGCCCCAGGCACGGTAGAGGCTGTCGTCAGCGGTTTGGGCGTGGGCGGCGCCGATCAGGCCCGCGGCGGTCAGCGCCAGCAGGGCGCGCAAGGGGTGCTTCATGGCAATCTCCAAAAGGGGCGTGTTCAGAACGCGAACTGGGCCGACAGGTAGGCCCCCGTCTGGCGCTTGGGCTGCACGACCGGGGCGATGCGACCCAGGTCCACGTACGCGGCGGTGAGCGACACCTGCTTGCTCGGGGCCCAGGCCACGAACACGTCGTACCAGGCGTTCTCTTTGAGTGCGCCTTCGCCCAGCACCGAGCGGTTGAGGTTGTCGGGCTTGGCGCGGAACTCCGCCCCCACGGCCACGTTCTTGGCCAGCAGCTTGGCCACCGACAGCTCCGGCTTGATCTGGTGGCTGCGCCCTTGCGCACCGCCAAAGCCCAACAGGCCGTTCTGGTTGGCCTGCGTGGCGCGCAGCGTCAGGTTCACCAGCACGCCCGGCGCCAGGAACAGTTTGGTGGCGCTCACGTACACATCCGTGCCCGAACGCTTGGCGCCCAGCGGGCCGAACAGCGTGGGGCCCAGCGCGCCGACGTGGGCGGTCTTGTGCTCCAGCCCCACGGCCACTTGCGGCATCCAGGTGTCGCTGTCCAGCACGGCGTCGCCGGCCACGCGCAGCTTCACGCCCAGGATGTCTTGCTTCAGGTGCAGGCCGCTCAGGCCCAGCGGCGCCAGGTTGTCGCGCGTGTCCAGGTCTTGCCGGGCCAGGGACACCTCCAGCCGGTCGTTCCAGCTCGCGGCCACGCCGTAGGTTTTCAGGGCGTAGTCGCCGGTTTTCACGCCGGTCAGGAAGGCGGTGCCGCCCCACTCGCCGGCGGTGGCGTAGCTGCCGGTCACGGCCCAGGGGGTGAGACCCCCGCCGGCCGCGCCGTCGATGGAACTGACGCCGCCGGTCAGCAGCAATTTGCCGTCGCCCGCGTGGGCGGCGCCGGCGAGGCCCACCGCCAGGGCGGCGGTGGCTGCGAGGGAAACACGCAATGTCATGGAGGGCTCCAGTCGTTGAAGGGTGAACCGGCCTAGCTACGCCGGCTGGCACGGTTTGGATGCAGCCCGCGATGAAAAAAATTTTTCGGGCAGGTTCGTGCATCCGGCCGCCGGGGGCCAGCGTAGTTGGTGCATGTCCAGGTTGTTCACTGCGTCCCCCGTGGCTTGTGTCAACAATTGGGGGGCCGCGCGGCTTTTGGATCGCCGGCCTCACTTGCGAGACGCCATGCCCGCTGTTGCACCCGCTGCTGCCCCCACCCCGGCCCCTGCCGCCGACGTCGACGACCCCGGCGGCCTGGCCGCGTTGATGGCCCGCGTCGCGCTGAGCGACCGCACCGCCTTCGAGGCGCTGTACCGCGCCACCAGCGGCGCGCTGCTGGCCGTGATCGCTCGCGTGGTGGGCGACCGCGCCCAGGCTGAAGAGGTGCTGCAGGAGGTCTACGTCACGGTCTGGCGTTCGGCCTCGGGCTACAACCCCGCGCTGGGGCGCCCCATGACCTGGCTGATGAGCATGGCCCGCAACCGCGCCATCGACAGCATGCGCCGGCGCAGCCGGACCCCCGACACCGTCAGCCGCCACGCGGTGGCAGACGACGGCGAGACCGAGGTGGACCTGCTGGAGCAATTGCCCGACACGGCCGCCGGCCCGATGGCGCTGCTGGAGCAGGCCCGCTCGCAACTGGCGCTGGAGCACTGCATGGAGGGCTTGGCCGAGCGTCAACGCGCGAGCCTCGCCCTGGCCTACTACGACGGCCTGTCGCACGCCGAGGTGGCCGAAGAACTGGCCCAGCCGCTGGGCACCATCAAGAGCTGGATTCGCCGGGGCCTGCAAAGCCTGCGCGATTGCCTGGACCGCGCCGCGCGCGGCCCCAGAGGCACCACCCAGCCCTCAGGAGCGAAGTGAATGGACTACAGCAACCGCCGATTGGCCGATCAACTCGCCGCCGAGTACGCGCTGGGCACCCTGCGTGGGGGCGCGCGCCGCCGCCTGCAGCAACTGCTGCCCGCCCACCCCACGCTGGCCGCGGCCGTGCGGGCCTGGGAGGCGCGCGTGAACACCCTGGCGGCGCCGGTGCCGGACCTGCCTCCCAGCCCGCGCGTGTGGCAGCAGCTGCAGGCCCGCCTGTTCGGGCCTGCCCAGGCGCCGCTGCGCTGGTGGCAGCAGCTCGCGCTGTGGCGCGGGGTGTCGGGCCTGGCGCTCACCGCGGTGCTGGCGCTCGGGGTGTGGGTGTTGCAGCCCGTGCCCGTACAGCCGCCCCTGGTGGTGGTGCTGCAAGGCACGCCCGATGGTGCCGCGCTGGTGCCCGCCGGGTTTGTCGCCAGCGTCAGCGGTGACGGCCGGGCGCTGGTGCTCAAGCCGCTGGGCGAGGCGCGGCTGACCGCAGGGCAGGCCCTGGAGCTCTGGGCCGTGCCGCCGGGGGCCGCGCCGCGTTCGCTGGGCCTGGTGTCGGCTCGGGCGGCCACCACGGTGCTGCGGTCCGACGTGGTGCGCGGCGCGCAGGCGCTGGCGGTCAGCGTGGAGCCCACCGGCGGTTCGCCCACCGGGGCGCCCACCGGGCCGGTGGTGTCGGTCGGGTCTATTTAAGGCGCCCGGGTCGGGGCGTGCATCCAAAGCGCGGTGCGCTGCGTAGGTGGGGCATCTTGACTGCCTGGAGTGCCGACATGAACGCCATCACGAACCCCGCCGCTGGGGCCCGCTCCCCCTTCAACGCCGTCCGACTGGCCGGGTGCATGGCCGGGTGGATGGCCGCCTGCCTGGTGCTGCTCGCCCCGGCGGCTCGGGCGGCTGATTTGACCGTGCGCGTGCTGGACAAAAACGGCCAGCCCCTGCCGGACGCGGTGGTGCTGGTCACCAGTGCCGGTGTGGGTGCGCACCCGGCCCCGTTGATGGAAGCCACCATCAAGCAAGAAAAGCTGCGCTTCAAGCCCGCCCTCACGGTGGTGCACCCCGGTGCGCGCGTCACGTTCACCAACCAGGACGCCTGGGACCACCACGTCATCTTTGGCTTGATGGGGCCCGGGGGCTTCTACCTGGACACGGCGCAAAACCAGCAGCTGCGTCTGGCGGGCAAGGTGGGCGAGACCGTGGCGCAAGACACCCGGGTCCTGGCCAAGCCAGGCGGCTATTTGCTGGGCTGCCACCTGCACAGCTCCATGCGAGGGTTCTTGTACGTGGCCGACACGCCCTGGGCGCAGGCCACGGACGCTGACGGCCGCGTCACCCTGACCGGCGTGCCCGTGGGGCCCGCCAACGTGCGGGTGTGGCACGCCGACCAATTGATGGATGCGGCGCCGCTGCTGGCCCAGGTGCCGGCCGCCGGCACGGCGGTGGTGCTGAACACGGCGGTGCTGCCGCAGAAGCGGCGCTGACGCCGCCGTGCATCAGCACTGAATCAGCACTGAATCGGCACGGGAAGGACACGCCAGCCGGGCAGCCGGGTGCCCGGGCGCTCAGCCCTCAGCCCTTGTGCCCGGCGCCCAGGTAGGTTTCGATCACCCGCGGGTCGGCGGCGAGTTGGTCGGCCGGGCCGCTCAGCACCAGCTCGCCGGTCTCCAGCACATGGCCGTGGTCGGCCACGCGCAGGGCGGCGCGGGCGTTCTGCTCCACCAGCAGGATGCTCACGCCGGTGGCGCGCAGCGCGTCGACGATGGTGAAGATCTCGCGCACGATCAGCGGCGCCAGGCCCAGGCTGGGTTCGTCCAGCATCAGCAGTTTGGGCTGCCCCATCAGCGCCCGGCCCAGGGCCAGCATTTGCCGCTCGCCGCCCGACAGGGTGCCGGCCGCCTGGGCGCGGCGTTCCTTCAGCCGCGGGAAGCGGGCATACACGCCCTCCAGCCCGTCGCGCCAGCGCTTGTCGCCTAGCGCCTTGGGGCGCCAGCCGCCCAGCAGCAGGTTGTCTTCCACGCTCATGGTGCCGAACAGCTCGCGCTTCTCGGGCACCAGGGCCAGGCCGGCGAGCACACGCTCTTCCAGCGTCAGGCGCGAGATGTCTTCACCGGCAAAGCGCAGCGTGGTGCTGCGCGACGGGATCAGGCCCATCAGCGCGCCCAGCAGCGTGCTCTTGCCTGCGCCGTTGGGGCCAATCACGGTGACCACGCTCTTCTCAGCGGCCGAGAAGCTCAGCCCCTGCAGCACTTCCGCGCGGCCGTAGCCGGCGTGCAGGTCTTGCACTTGCAGCAGCGCGCTCATGCCTGCCCCTCGTTCGATGAGTCCATCGACCGATCCCCCGAGGAGATGCCGGCCGGCTTGGGAGCGGCCCGGCGCTCGTCCGGCAAGTCATCGGCTCCCAGGTAGGCGGCGCGTACGGCGGGGCTGGCCTGCACTTCGGCGGGCGTTCCCTCCATCAGCCAGCGGCCGAATTCCATGACGACGATGCGGTCGGTCAGCTTCATGACGAAGTCCATGTCGTGCTCCACCAGCAGCAGCGACAGGCCCTCGGCCTTGAGCTGCTTCAGCACCTCGGCCAGGGCTTGCTTTTCCTTGTGGCGCAGGCCGGCGGCGGGTTCGTCCAGCAGCAGCAGCGAGGGGTCGCTGGCCAGCGCGCGGGCGATTTCCACCAGGCGCTGCGGCCCCAGGGCCAGGTTGCCGGCCAGCTCGTGCGCCTGGGCTTCCAGCCCGATGCGGCGCAGCTGGCGCAGCGCTTCGGCGCGGGCCTGCATTTCTTCGGCCCGGTCCAGCCCGAGCATGGCGGCGGCGGTGCCGCTTTGGGTGCGCAGGTAGCAGCCCAGGGCCACGTTCTCCAGCACTGTCATGTCGGGCACCAGCTTCACGTGCTGGAAGGTGCGCGACAGGCCCGCACGGGCGATCTCCCGGCTGCCGCGGCCGTCCACCCGCTGGCCCAGCAGGCGCACCTCGCCGGAGGTGAGCGGCAGCACGCCGGAGATCAGGTTGAAGGTGGTGCTCTTGCCCGCGCCGTTGGGGCCGATCAGGCCCACGATGTCGCCGGCCTGGATGCTGAAGCTGATGTCGTTGACGGCCGTGAGTCCGCCGAACTGCTTGCGAATCTGCCGCACCTCCAGCAGCGCCGCGCCGCGCGGCGGGTGGCTGCGGGCGCTGAGGCGGGGCGCGTGTTCGTCCACCGCCCGGCTGCCGCGTGCGGGCAGCCAGCGGGCGATGAGCCGCGAGATCAGCGGCCACAGGCCCTCGGGTGCAAAGCGCAGCACCAGCACCAACACCACGCCGAACACGATGATCTCGTAGTTGCCCGAGCCGCCGAACACCAGCGGCAGCACCACCTTGAGTTGGTCTTCTGCCAGCTTCACCAGCGCCGCGCCCGTGAAGGCGCCGCCCACGGTGCCGATGCCGCCCAGCACCGCCATGAACAGGTACTCGATGCCGAACTTGATGCCGAACGGCGACGGGTTCACGCTGCGCTGCATGTGGGCGTACAGCCAACCCGACACACAGGCCAGCAACGCGGCCACCACGAACATCGTCAGCTTGTGGCGGAAGGTGCTGGCGCCCATGGCCTCGGGCATGGTGCTGCCGCCGCCCCGGTTGGTGTTGAGCGCCCGCATGATGCGGCCCGGCCGCGAGTCCAGCAGCCGCGTCACGCCCACGGCGGCCAGCAGCGCGGCCACCCAGATCAGCCCGTAGATGCGCCGCTCGCTCTGGAAGCTGAAGTCGCCCACCGTCAGCGCCGGCAGGCCCAGCAGCCCGTCGTACTTGCCCAGGGCCTCCAGGTTGCCGATGAGGTAGTACAGCGCCAGGCACCAGCAGATGGTGGCCAGCGGCAGGTAGTGGCCCGACATGCGCAGCGTGAGCGCCCCAATGGCCAGCGCCAGCACCAGCGTGATGGCCAGCCCCGCCACCAGGCCCAGCCAAGGCGACAGGCCCATCACGGTGGTGAGGTAGCCGGTGGCGTACGCGCCCACCCCGGCGAACGCAGCCTGACCGAACGAGGTGAGCCCACCCACGCCGGTGAGCAGCACCAGGCCCAGCACGACCAGCGAAAACAGGCCGATGTAGTTGAGCTGCGTGATCCAGAAGTCCGGCACCGGCGCGAAGGGCAGGGCGAGCAGGGCGACGGCGGACGCGGCCGCAAGGTGAGAGCGCTGCATGTCAATGCTCCTCATGGTGTGGGTCCACGAAGGACCGCCAGAGCAGCACCGGCAGGATCACCGTGAACACGATGACCTCTTTGAAAGCGCTGGCCCAGAAGGAGCCGAAGCTCTCGATCAGGCCCACGCCAATCGCGCCAGACAAGGCCATCGGAAAGCTCGCCAGCCCGCCGAACACCGCGGCCACGAAGCCTTTCAGGCCGATCAGGAAGCCGGTGTCGTAATAGATGGTGGTGGACGGTGCGATCAGCAGGCCCGACAGCGCGCCGATGAAGGCGGCCATGGTGAAGGTCTGGCTGCCAGCGGCGTCGCCCGAGATGCCCATCAGCCGTGCGCCGGTTCGGTTGACCGAGGTGGCGCGCAGGGCCTTGCCGGTGAGCGTGCGCTCGAAGAACAGGTACATCGCCACCAGCAGCGCCACCGAGGCGCCGAAGATGATCAGCGTCTGCCCGGTCAGGCTCAGCGGGCCGACGTCAAAGCGCGCCTCCCAGAAGGCCGGCGTGCGGTAGCCCTCGGCGCCGAAGAACACGAGGCCGATGCCCGTCAGCGCGAAGTGCACGCCCACCGACACGATGAGCAGCGTCAGCACACTGGCGCCCGACAGCGCGCGGTAGGCCAGCCGGTACAGCAGCGGGCCCATGGCGGTGACGAGGCTCAGCGTGATCAGCACCTGCATCCACAGCGCCGGCTGGCGTGCGGCCACCTCGGGCAGGGCCAGGGCCATGCCGATCGGAAAGCTCAGCGTTTGAACCAGGCCCCAGGCCACCGTGCCGGCCGGGCGCCGCTCCCGCAGGGCCTGCGCCACGTCCAGCACCGCGGCGGCCACGGCCAGCAGCAGCAGCAGCCACACCGTGCCGGGCACCTTGCCCATTTGCAGCGAAGCCAGCGTGAGGGCCCCGAAGGCGACGAACTCGCCCTGGGGAATGAAGATGATGCGGGTGACGGAAAACACCAGCACCAGGGCCAGGGCGACCAGGGCGTAGATGGCCCCGTTGGTGAGGCCGTCGAGCCCGAGGATGGCGGCAATCGTGAAGTCCATGGCAGCGCGTCGTGAAGGCGGCAGCCATCCTATCGGCGATTGCTCGACCGATCGGTCGGGAGTTCACCGAGGCGGCGCGGTCGGGCTCGGGGCGGGCGGGGGCGTGTGCGCCGCCGGCGTGGTGCGTGCCAGGCGCCAGCGGCCACCGCCAGTGAGTTGCAGCACCTGCTTGTGAAAGCCCGCCACCGCCGCGCGGTGGGCGATGCTGATGAGGGTGGTGCCGCGGGCGCGAAGGCGTTCGTACAGGCGTTGCTGGTTGGCGTCGTCCAGCGCGCTGGTGGCTTCGTCCAGGATGGCCAGACGCGGTGCGTGCACCAGCAGCCGGGCAAAGGCCAGGCGCTGCTGCTCGCCGCCGCTGAGCACTTTCTCCCAGTCCCTGCTGCGATCCAGGCCGCCGTCGGCCTCGGCGAGGTGGCGCAGTTGCACCTCGTCGAGGATGCGCAGCAAGGCTGCATCGTCCAGTGCCGTCTGCGTGCTGGGGTAGATGAGCTGGCTGCGCAGGCTGCCGCTTTGCAGGTAGGGCCGCTGCGGCAGAAAGAACACCTGCTCGCGCGGCGGGTGCGACACCTGGCCGCTGCCCTGCGTCCACAGCCCGGCGATGGCGCGCAGCAGCGAACTCTTGCCGCACCCGCTGGCGCCGGTGATGAGCAGCGAGCCGCCTTCGGGAACGCTCAAGTTCAGCTTCTCCACCAACACACGGTCGCTGTCGGGGGCCTGCACGGTGAGGTTCTGCAAGTGCAGGTCATGCCCGGCCTCGCGAGCGATGCCGGGTGTTGCGGGCGGTGACTCCAGCACCTGGGCCAGGTCGTGCAGGCGGTCGATGCCGGCCACGAAGCGCGACAGGCTCTCGAAGTTGTCCACGATCAGCGAAATCGCGCCCAGCACTGCCGCGAACGCGCCGCCCGCTTGCACCGCCTGGCCCACCTCCAGCCGGCCCGACAGCACGTCGTGCGCCAGCACCACGCTGGGCACCAGCAGGCTCAGCTGGCTGAAGCCGCGCTGGAACAGGTTCAGCCCGAACTGCGCGCGGATCAGCCGCTGCGTGTTCAGCAGCGTGGCGCGCAGGCGCTGTTGCAGTTGGTGGCGCTCCTGCGCTTCACCGCCGTAGAACGCGATGGACTCGGCGTTCTCGCGCACCCGCATCAGGCGAAAGCGCAGGTCGGCTTCGCGCTTGAGTTGCCAGTGGTTGAGCCGGATCAACGGCCGGCCGAACAGGCCCAGCGACAGCACCGTGCCCGCCACCGCATACGCCACCAGAAAACCCACCAGCGTGTGCGACAGGCCCCACAGCACCGCGCTGAACGCCACCAGCTGCATCAGCGAGCCCAGCAGGATCAGCAGGAAGTGCAGCGAGCGGCCGGTGAAGGTGTTCACGTCTTCGGCGATGCGCTGGTCGGGGTTGTCGATCACGTCGCTGGCGAGGTGGAAGTACCGGCGCTCGCGCAGGTAGCCGTCCAGGTAGCGCTGGGTCAGCCAGCGCCGCCAGTCGTTGGCGTAGGCGTCGCGGGCGTAGTAGTACAGCGCGAACACCGGCACCGCCAGACCCAGCACCTGCAGCATCTGGCGCACGGCAGCCCAGAAGCGATCGGCGTCGCGGGCGGCCAGCGCCGAGGTCAGCTCCCCGGTCTGCGTGTTCAACCGCACGGCCAGTTGGGTGTCGGCCAGCATCAGCAGCACCAGGCCGGCCAGAAAGGCCCAGGCCCATGCCCGCCGGTCGCCTCGCCAGTAGGGCTGGGCCACGGTGATGAAGCGCTGCAGCGCGGAAGGAGTTGCGGCCATGGGACGAGCGTGGAGTGGTGTGAGCAAGGCTAGTCAGCGGCGCAGCGCGCCGTTGTCGGACGGCACGCCGCGCCGCTCAAGGCCGAGGGCGCCTTCGCCAGCGCCGGGACAGATAGACCTGCTGGACGGGGCCGGCGGCCGTCGCCTGCGCCTACACGGCAGGTCGCTGGCGTCCCACGCCGGCGGCGCCGCCCGGCCGGCAGCATGGGGGCATGAAGTTCGCTTTCAAAGCCGTCGGCGCCGCGGTGCTTGCCGTCATCGCCGCTGCAGCCGGCATGGAGTGGGCCGGCTGGCCCGGCCTTGCCCCCGGCTTGGCCGCCCGTGCCGAGCGAGGAATGGACCTGGACGCCGGCGCCCGCGTGCACCTGCTGCTGCGCCCGCGTCTGCAAGCCTCGCGGCTGCGCGTGAGCGGCTCCGGCGGCGAGCCCCTGGCCGACGCCCGTGGCCTGCTGCTGCACTGGCAGTGGGGCGACCTCTGGGCTTGGCGGCGTGGCGCCCCGCTGCGATTGCGGCTGGTGCAGGCCGACGCGTTGACCTTGAACTGGCAGCGCGACGCCGCCGGCCGCACGGCCTGGCCCGTGCAGCCCAGCGGCCAACGCCAGGAGCCCGCCGCGCTGCCGCAGATCGACCATCTCGTCATCCGCGAGGGGCAGGCCCGCCTGGATGACGCCCCGTTGCAGCTCCGGGGCGATGCCCGCTTCGCCACCCAGGCTGACGGCCGGTGGACGGCGGCGCTGCAGGGCGAGCTGCGCGGCCAGCAACTCGCCTTGTCTGCCGAAGCCGACGCGGGCGTGGCGCTGTTCGCCCCGGCCGACGCCGGCCTGCCCCCCGTGCAGCTGCGCGCCGAGCTGACGCAGCGCCACGGCCGCCTTGCCTTTGCCGGCACCGCCGCGTCGTTGCTCGACGCCCGCGCGCTCGACGGCGCGCTGCAGGTGCGCGGCAACTCCCTGGCGGACATCGGCCGACCCTTCGGCCTCGCGCTGCCGCGCACGCCGCCCGTCACCCTGGCCGGTCGGTTGCTGCACGCTTCGGGGGTGTGGCAGCTGAACGGCGCGCAGGCCCGCGTGGGCCAGAGCCAGCTGGCGGGGGACTTCGCCTTCGATACGCGCCCAGCCGCCGCCGGCGGGCGGCCTCAGCTCAGCGGGCTGTTGCGTGGCGGGCCGTTGCGCCTGGCCGACCTCGGCCCCGCGGTGGGCACCGACACCCGGCCCAGCCGCCCCGGGCGCGTGCTGCCCGACCGGCCGCTGGACCTGCCCGCGCTGAACCTGATGGACGCCCGCGTGGCCATTGCCCTGAGTCAGCTCGACCTCGGCACCGCCCGCCTGGCCCCGCTGGCGCCGGTGAACGCCAGTCTGGTGCTGGAAGGCGGTGTGCTGAGCCTGTCCTACCTCAACGCCGGCATGGGCGGCGGCGAGGTGGCGGGTTCGGCGCGGCTCGACAGCCGCCCCAGCCCGCCCCTGTGGCACGTGACCCTGGGCGTGCAGGGCATGGCCCTGGAGCAATGGCTGCGGCTTCAGCCCCGCGCGCTGGCCCAGGACCCAGTCACTGGCCGGCTGCGGGCCGAGCTCGACGTGCAGGGCCGGGGCCGCAGCACCGCCGAGTTGCTGGGCAGCCTGACCGGGCCGGTGCGGCTGCAGATCGACCAGGGCCGCCTGTCGCACCTGCTGACTGAAGGGCTGGGCCTGGACCTCGCCCAGGGCCTGGCCGTGTGGCTGCGCGGCGACCGCATGCTCACGCTGAACTGCGCGCGGCTGGAGGGGCGGTTTCAGGCCGGGGTGCTGCGCCCGCGCACGGCCGTGGTGGACAACCGCGACAGCCGCTTCGACATCGACGGCCGCATCAGCCTGGCGGACGAGACGCTGGACCTGCGCCTCGTGGCCCACCCCAAGGACTTTTCGTTGCTGACGTTGCGCTCGCCGCTGCGCGTGCAGGGCACGCTGGCCGACCCGCGCGTGGCGCTGGAAGGCCGGGCTCTGGGCGGCAAGGCTGTTGCCGCCATCGCCCTGGGTGCGCTGGCGCCACCCGCGGCCCTGCTGGCCTTTGTGGACCCCGGCGAAGACCTGCCACCCGTTCGCTGCGGCAGCACGGCGGCGGTGTCGTCTTCTGCGGCGTCTGCAGCGTCTGCGGCATCGGCGGCATCGGCGGCATCGGCGTCGGCGCCCTCCTACTCCCCGGCACGGCCGGTGCCGGCACCGCGGCCACGAGCGGAAACCTAGATTGGGCAGGTCCACACACCCCCTTGAAGGAGACCTTCCATGTTGCGCTACGCCATCATCTTTTTCGTCATCGCCCTCGTGGCGGCGCTGTTCGGCTTCGGCGGCATTGCCGCCAGTGCGGCCGGCATTGCCCAGCTGCTGTTCTACGGCTTCGTCATCCTGGCCCTCGTGAGCCTGGTGGTGGGGCTGGTGCGCCGATAGGCGCACCCCGGCGCCCGCGCGCCGTCCGGGCTGCCGGGCGGCGCGCAGGGCGTGAAACGAGGGGCCTCGCAGGCCCCTGATGGAACGTTCGCGTGTGCTTCGCGCCGGGTCGGGCGCGAGTCGTTTCAGCGGCGGGTGTGGGGTTGGTCCTGCACGGCGTCCAGGAACTCGCGCAGCGTGCCGGCACAGGGCCGTTGCGGGCACAGGAACAAGCCTTCGGCTTCCGCCGGCACATCCGCTGGGAAGCCCAGAGTGCCGAGCGACTGCAAGGCCTCGCCGCACAGGGCCACGGTGCGGCCGCAGCGCCAGGCCATTTTCAGCAGCGATTGCAGGCGCGCACACGCCCGCGGCGCGGCCCAGGCGTCGGAGTTCAGCACGATGAGCCCGTCGGCCCAGTCGGCCTCGACCGGGGGCTCGCCAAAGCCGTCGTCCAGCCGCCAGTCCAGCCGGCGAACGCGGTCGTCGGCGGCCAGCACGGTCAAGTCGCTGGCCGAGGCTTGCAGGGCGTCGGCGGTGCCGATCACGCACACCCGCACGCGGGCGGGCGCTGCGCAGGGCAGGGGTGGTTCGGCAAGTGCGGTGGGGTCCATGGCGCGTCAGCTCCGGCGGCGGGGATGCCGCCACTGTGGCTGGGCGCGCGGGGCTTGCGGGTGGGCGCCCGGCCAGCCCTCACGTAGGACGGCGCCGGGGCGCTACCACCCCGCAGGGTCAGAAGCTGGTCCAGTCGTCGTCGCCCCCGGCCGCCGGAGCCGCTGGGGTTGCAGCGGCCGCGCGGGGCGACGGGGATGCGGTGGCCACGGGCGCGGGCGCCGGGGCTTTGGCCGGGGCGCGCGGGGCGGCGGCGGGGCGCATGCTGGGCGCACGGGCGGGCGCGCGGTGCGCGGTGGGCGCTGCGTGTGGCGCCCGGACCGCGTGGCTCGCCCCATCGGTCGTGCGGAACGCGCCGACGATTTCCACCATCTGCACCGCCTGCTGGCGCAGGCTCTCGGCCGCCGCGGCGGACTCTTCCACCAGCGCGGCGTTTTGCTGCGTGGCCTGGTCCATCTGCGAGACGGCCTGCTCCATCTGGTTCACGCCATCGGCCTGCTCGGCGCTGGCGGTGCTGATCTCGCCCACGATGTCGGTCACGCGCTGGATGGCCTGCTCCAGCGACTGCATGGATTGGCCGGCCGTGTCCACCTGCTGGCTGCCGCGCTCCACCTGCTCCACGCTGTGGGTGATGAGGCTCTTGATTTCCTTGGCCGCCTCGGCGCTGCGCTGCGCCAGCAGGCGCACTTCGCCGGCCACCACGGCAAAGCCGCGGCCTTGCTCGCCGGCCCGCGCGGCTTCCACCGCGGCGTTCAGGGCGAGGATGTTGGTCTGGAAGGCAATGCCGTCGATGGTGCCGATGATGTCGCTGATGCGGCGGCTGGATTCGCTGATGCCCCGCATGGTGCTCACCACATCGCCCACCGCGCTGCCGCCCTGGCGCGCGGCTTCGGAGGCGCTGCGGGCGAGTTGGTCGGCCTGGCGGGCGTTGTCGGCATTGCTGCGCACGGTGGTGGCCAGTTCGGCCATGGTGGCGGCGGTTTGCTGCAGGGCCGAGGCCTGTTCTTCGGTGCGCTGGCTCAGGTCGGTGTTGCCTTGCGCGATCTGGCTGCTGGCGGTGGACACCGACTCGGCGTTCGCCCGCACCCGGCCCACGGTTTGCATGAGGCCCTGGCGCATGCGTTCCAGGGCGGCCATCAGCAGCGCAGGCTCATCGGTGCCGCGGGCGTCGATTTCCTGGCGCAGGTCCCCACCGGCCACCGCATCGGCCACTGCCACCGCCCGGCCCAGCGGCCCGGTGATGGAGCTGATCAGCAGCCGAGAGGCCAGCAAGGCCAGCAGGGCGGCCGCCACGGCGATGCCGATCACCACGTTGCGCGCGGTCTTGTACGCGGTTTCGGCTTCGCCGCCCGCCTTCTCGGAGCCTTGGGTGTTCAAGGCCACCAGCTGGTCCAGGATGTCGGATGCCGTCGCAAAGTGCTTGCGGGACTCGCCTTCCAGCAGCGCCCGCGCCTGGTCGGTTTCGTTCTTGCGCGAGTGGGCGTAGATCTTCTCGTGCACCGCCATGAACAGCTTCCACTCCGAGAGGAAGTCGTTGTAGAGCTTTTGCTCCTCGGGCGAGCTGATGAGCTTGCTGTAGGCGGCGTTGTTCTTCTGGAACTCGGCCAGCGCGGCGGCCATGGCCTTTTCTTTGACGGCCATGTCGGCGTCATCGGTGGCCAGCACGTGGCCGTACTCGGCAAGGCGGTAGTCGGCCGCGTTGTTGTTGATCTGGTTCACGGTGGCCACGCTGGGCAGCCAGTTGGTGGTGATCTCGTTCGTTTCGAAACGCATGCGCTGCATCTGCACCAGCGCTGCCGCCGAGATCACGATCAGCAGCAGCAGCATCAACCCCATCGCCGCTGCGAGCCGCGGGCCGATCTTCCATTGCATGGGGTTCATGTCGCCTCCGTGTGACAAGCGCGCCCCGCCACCGTGGCGGGGTCAGCTTGGGGCAGAAGTCTGCCGTCGGCGCCTGAAACTGTCACGGCAATGGTGCACGAACGCCTGGTTTTGATAACGATTGCAGGCATTCCTGCACGAGCGGGGTGCGCCGGGCCTGGCGGCCGGCTCACGCACCGGCCGCAGGGCGCGCTTCAGGCCAGCCGGCCGGCCTGGAAGTCACGCACCGCCTGCACCAGTTCGGCCTCGGTGTTCATCACGAACGGGCCGTACTGCGCGATGGGCTCGCCCAGCGGCTGGCCCGCCACTAGCAGGGCACGGGTGGGGGCGTCGCCGGCCTGCAGGCGCACGCCGTCACTGCCGGCGGTGTTGGCCAGCACGGCCATGCGCCCGGCCGGCACGCGGCAGCCATTGCTCCAGGCCAGCGCACCTTCGTACACGTACACGAACGCGTTGTGTGTGGCCGGCAGCGGCTGCTCGAACACGCCGCCTGCGGGCAGGTGCACGTCCAGGTACAACGGCTCGGTGACGGGCCGCTGCACTGCGCCGGCCACGCCGTGGCTCTGGCCGGCAATCACACGCACCGTGGCGCCCTGGTGCTCGAACGTCGGCACGTCCGGCCCCTGCACGTCCTGGTAGGCCGGCGGGCAGAGCTTGTCCTTGGCGGGCAGGTTCAGCCACAGCTGAAAGCCGGCCATGCGGCCTTCGCGCTGCTCGGGCAGTTCGCTGTGGATGACGCCGCGGCCGGCCGTCATCCATTGCACGCCGCCGTCCGACACCAGGCCTTCATGCCCGGCCGAGTCGCGGTGGCGGATGCGGCCGTGCAGCATGTAGGTCACGGTCTCGAAGCCGCGGTGCGGGTGGTCGGGGAAGCCGGCGACGTAGTCGTCCGGGTTCTCCGAGCCGAAGTGGTCCAGCATCAGGAACGGGTCCAGCCGGCGTTGCAGGTCTTGCGTCAACACGCGTTGCAGGCGCACGCCGGCCCCGTCGCTGGTGGGCTGGCCGGCCACGAGGCGTTCGACCTCGCGGGGGCGGGTCAGGGCAGCGGTGGGGGCGGGGCTCATGGAGGGCTTTCAGTTCAAAAAAGGGCGGGGGTGGCCGCTCAGGCCGTCAGCAGTTCGGTGATCTGAGCGCGGGCTTCGGTCACGCCGCGCTCGGCGGCCTCGGGCCCCATGTTCAGGCCTTCAGCGTAGACGAAGGACACGTCCGTCATGCCCAGGAAGCCGAGCACCGTGCGCAGGTA
Organism: Pelomonas baiyunensis; assembly: GCF_043555935.1. Taxonomy (NCBI): domain Bacteria; kingdom Pseudomonadati; phylum Pseudomonadota; class Betaproteobacteria; order Burkholderiales; family Sphaerotilaceae; genus Roseateles; species Pelomonas baiyunensis. The sequence goes on from NZ_JBIGIB010000001.1 coordinate 125,537, forward strand.
GGGCGTGATCTGGTCGGTCGGCTGGTTGCGGTGCACTCCGCCGCGGCTGCTGACGACGTAGACCTTCTTGCCCGTGACCAGGCCTTCGGCGCCCTGCGGGCCGTACTTGAACGTGACCCCGGCGCGCGCCACCGCGTCGATCCAGTTCTTGAGCTGGGCGCTGATGTTGAAGTTGATCATCGGCGCACCGATCACCACCACGTCGGCCGACAGCAGCTCGGCGATCACGCCGTCGTTCAACGCCACGCGGGCGGCTTGGTCGGCGGTGCGGGCGTCCGCCGGGGTGAACAGCGCGCCCAGCGTGGCTTCGTCCAGCACCGGCAGCGGCTCGGCCGCCAGGTCGCGCACGGTGACGCGGGCGTCCGGGTGGCGGGCCTGGAGGCCGGCCGTCAGTTCGCGGGCCAGGCGGGTGGACACCGAGCCCTGATCGTCTTGCAGGCGACGGGCGCTGGAATTGATTTGCAGGATGTGCATGAAGGGCTCCGTGAGCGAAGGGTGGATGGGATGGCATTCACTGTATGGTTGCTCCCGAAGTCACAGAAGTTGTCACTTTGCATAAGATTGTTCCGCTCATGGAACGAAAGGGTGGTCGTGGAATCGGATGCCGATGATTTGCTGCTGTTCGCGCGGGTGATGGACGCGGGCAGCTTCAGCCGTGCGGCCGAGCGGGTGCGCTGGCCCAAGAGCACCGTGTCGCGCCGCATTGCCGCGCTGGAGGCCCGCCTGGGCGAGAAGCTGTTGCACCGCAGCACCCGTCGCCTGGCGCTGACCGACTTCGGCGCGGGCGTGCTGGAACACGCGCGGGCGGTGGCGGCCGAGGTGGACGGCGCCTTGGCGCTGGCCCTGCACCGCCAGAGCCGGCCCAGCGGGCGGCTGCGGGTGAGCATGCCGGCCGACTTTGCCCAGAGCGTGGCGGCCACGATGCTGTCGCGCTTCGCGCAGCAGTACCCCGAGGTGCAGCTGGAACTGGACCTCACGCCCCGCCGGGTGGACGTGGTGGGCGACGGCTTCGACCTCGCCATTCGCATGGGCGAACTGGACCCCGACAGCCAACTCGCCGCCCGGCGCCTGGCCACCACGCACTGGGGCCTGTACGCCGCGCCGGACTACCTCGCCCGCATGGGCGAGCCACTGCTGCCCGAGGCATTGGCCTCGTTGCACGGGCTGCTGCTGCTCGGGCGCAATGGCGAACCGGTGCCCTGGCGGCTGAGCCAGGCGGACGAAGCGCCGGTCGTGCTGCGACCCAGCCAGCGCACGGTGGCGAATTCCCCCAACCTGCTGGCGCAGATGGCGCTGGCCGGGGTGGGCATTGCGGGGCTGGACCGGCTCATGGTGGCCGACGCGCTGGCCACCGGCCGGCTGCAACGGGTGCTGCCGCAGTGGCACCTGCCGGGCGACACCGCATGGGCGGTGTTCCCGGAGCGGCGGCTCATGCCGCTGAGAACGCGGGTGTTTCTGGAGGCGCTGGCGGCCCTGATGGCCGCCTGCCCGACGGTGACGGACTGACGCAGGCCGCGCCGTGGCGGCGCCAGCCCGTCAGGCGCTCACTCGGCTTCGTTGTTGAACGCCACTTCCACCGCCGCCTCACGGGCCTTGCGGATGGGGGCGAACTTCCATTGCTTGACCGCCTCGACGGCGGCGGCGCCCAGGCGGTTGTGGCTGGCCTTGATGACGCTGGCCTGCTGCACGCTGCCATCCGGCGCCACCACGAACTGCACCTGCGCAAAGCCGTTGCGGAACGCGGTTTGCGCCAGTTGACGCGGAATGACGGGCTCCACCTTGGCCATCAGGCGCAGGGGTTCTTCGGCTTCTTCCTGGGCTGGCGCCGGCGGCTCGGCGGCCTTGGCGGCCACGGCCAGCGGGGCGGCTGGCGGCGGGCTGGGTTCGGCCACGGCCACCACCACCGGGGCGCGGTCGGGTTCTGGGGCCGGCGCGGCCGCGGTGGTCACGGGCGCGGGTGCTGGCGTGGGGCTGGCCGTGCCTGCAGCCGGGTTGGCGGCAGAGTTGGCCGCCGTGTTGGTCACCGGTGCTGCGGGCTTGGGTGCAGCAGCCACAGGTGCGGCGGCGGGCTTCTTGGCCGCCTGGGCGGGCGCCGGCGCGGGAGCGGGCGCCGGCTGCTGTCGGTTGGCGCCCTTGTCAGCGTTCAGCTTGATCCAATGGAACACCGCGTCGGCGGCTTTCTGTGCGCGCTCCAGGTTCTGCGCCGGCGGCGCTTCCTGGGCGCTGGCGGCTTGGGTCAGCGCGAGCAAGGCGCCCGCAATCGCGGGCAGGGCGAGCGCCAGAGCGGGGCGCGGTCCAACGGTCATGACAACTCCACGTGAACGGTCCGATCCAGGGCGCGCACAGGCGCCGGTCGAGCGTCAGACTCTAGTCAGAGTTGAGGATGGCGTCAGCGGGGTTTGCCCCGCCTGACCGACAAATTAGGGGACACGCCCGCAAAAAGCGTCACGGTCCGCCGGGGCGGGTGATTCAGCCCGCCAGCAGGGCCCGGCAGCGCTTCTCGTGCTGCTGGATTTCCGCAAGCGTCACTTCGATGTCGTGACGCTGCTGCTCCAGCTGCTGCCGGTGCTGCGCCAGCAGCGCCAGGAACGCCCGCAATTGGGGCGCCGCGCTGGCCTGGCTGTCGTACATGTCCACGAGTTGCTTGATGTCCTGCAACGCCAGACCCAGGCGCTTGCCGCGCAGGGTGAGCTTCAGGCGTGTGCGGTCACGCGGGGTGTAGACGCGGTTGCGGCCCTTGCGGCCGGGCTCCAGCAGGCCCATGTCCTCGTAGAACCGGATGGCGCGTGGCGTGATGTCGAACTCGGCAGCCAGTTCGGTGATGGTGAAGGTCTGTTGCGGGGCTTCGGTCGCGGGCGGGACAGACTTGCGAGGGGGCATGGCTACACTCAATTGACGTAAACGTCAGTCTAAGTCCGTCATGGCCAACGCACGCGAATCGGAACTTCACTACCCCCTCGGCGAAACCCTCCCCCAGCCCGGCGAGGCGCTGGACCTGGCCCCGGGCGTGCGCTGGGTGCGCATGGGCCTGCCCTTCGCGCTGGACCACATCAACCTGTGGCTGCTGCGTGACCGCATCGATGGCTGCGAAGGCTGGACCATCGTCGACTGCGGCATTGCCAGCGACGACACCCGCGCCAACTGGGAACGCGTGTTTGCCGAACGCCTGGACGGCCTGCCCGTGCTGCGCGTCATGGCCACGCACTTCCACCCGGACCACCTCGGCCTGGCCCACTGGCTGACCGAAAAGTGGGACTGCCGGCTGTGGATGAGCGCCACCGACTTCAACCTCGCCCGCCTGGCCAGCAGTTCCACGGTGGGCATGGGCGGCGCCACCGCTGCGGCGTTCTTCGGCAGCCATGGGCTGACCGACCCCGACTCGCTGGAGAAGATCCGCGCCCGGGCGGACTACTACCCCAAGATGGTGCCGGTGGTGCCGAACAGCTACCGCCGCCTGATGGACGGCATGGAAGTCGAGATCGGGGGGCGCACCTGGCTGTGCATCGCCGGCTACGGGCACGCGCCGGAGCACATCAGCCTGTGCTGCCCCGATGCCGAGGGCGGGCCGCTGCTGATCTCGGGTGACATGGTGCTGCCGCGCATTTCCACCAACGTCTCGGTGGTGGACGTGGAGCCCGAGGCCGACCCGCTGACGCTGTACCTGAACTCGCTGGCCCGCTACCTGGCGTTGCCGAGCGACACGCTGGTGCTGCCCTCGCACGGCAAGCCGTTCACCGGCCTGCATGAGCGCATCGACCAACTGCGCGAACACCACGACGAGCGCCTGTCCGAGGTGATGGCGGCCTGCACCGCCGAGCCCACGCACGCCGCCGGCCTGCTGGGCGTGCTGTTCAAGCGCAAGCTGGACCTGCACCAAACCACCTTCGCCATGGGCGAGGCCATTGCCCACCTGAATGCGCTGTGGCTGGAGGGCGATTTGGTGCGAGAGCAGGGCGACGACGGCGTTTACCGCTTCCGGCCCGCCTGAGCGAGCGGGGTGGCCTGGGCGCTCGGGGTTGCCCGGGCGAGCCCAGCGACCGGGCGCCGATGGCGCCTCGCCAGAAAAAGAAACGCCGCCGCCGATCGGAGATCGTGCGGCGGCGGCCTGGGGCCCGGCACCTTCACTCTGACCGGATGGAACCGGTTCCTCTGGGCGCCTGTGATGACAGCATCGGGGCGGAGTGTTCCTGAACGTCAAGGCAGGAAGGTGAACCCGAGTCGGGAATATTCACAAACAATCCATTTCAAGGCGCGTCAGCCCCCGGCTGAGGCGCCCCAGGCTCACTGCAGGACGATGGATTCTTCGCGCAGCGCGTCGCGCGAGCGTTCAAAGTCGGGCAGCACCGAGCGCACCGTGTCCCAGAACGCCGGGCTGTGGTTCATCTCCCGCAGGTGGGCCAGTTCGTGGGCCACCACGTAATCGATGATGGCCGGCGCGAAGTGGATGAGCCGCCAGTTCAGCCGGATGCTGCCGTTGGCGCTGGCGCTGCCCCAGCGGGTCTGGGCGGACGACAGCCGCAGCGACGTCATGGTCACGCCCAGTCGGTCGGCAAAGTGGCGGCAGCGGGGCAGGAAGTCTTCCCGCGCGCGGGCTTGCAGCCAGGCCTGCGTGAGGTCGCGGATCTGCTCGGCGCTGGCGCCGTGGGGCAGCGGCAGGTGCAGTTGCCGGCGCGCGTCGTCCCACAGCACCTCGCGCACCTGCGGTGCGATCACCAGGGTCAGCGGTGCGCCCAGGTAGGGCAGGGTGCCGCCGTCCACCCAGTCGATGCGGGCGGCCTGGATGCGTTGCTGGCGCTCGCGCTGCTCGACGAGCTTGCGCAGGATCCACTCGCCCTTGTGGTGCAGGGCGCGTTCAATTTCCTGCACCGGCACCCAGCGCGGCGCGCTGACCCGCAGGCCTTGCGGGCCCACGACGAAGCCGATGCTGCGCCGACGGGCGCGCTTGAGTTCGTAGCCAATGCGGTGCTGGCCCAGCATCATTTCCCGCACGGTGCGGGGCGCGCCGGGCTCGGCCGGCGCAATCTCCGCCGCCACGTCGAACAGTGACAACTGGTTGTCCTGCAGCAGCGGGGCGGGGCGCTTGCCGGGCATGGGGTTTAGCGTTGCGTCGGAGCGGGCTGGCCGGCGACGCCGGCCGCGGGAGGGGGGGCGTAGGCGTCCGGGTCCAGCCGGCGCATCTCGCCTTCGATCCAGTCTTTCACCTCGCGCATCATCTCGGCGGGGTCCCGGCCTTCCGGGCGGATAGGGCGGCCGATGGAGATGTCCACCACGCCCGGGCGCAGCAAGAAGCTCTTGCGCGGCCAGCAGCGCGCTGCGGTGGCCGCGATGGGCACCACCGGCAGGCCGGCTTCGATGGCCAGGCGGGTGCCGCCTGTCTTGTACTCGCCCACCTCGCCGCGGGCGATGCGCGTGCCCTCGGGGAACATGATGACCCAGTTGCCCATGGCGCCCAGGCGCTTGCCCTGGTTCAGCACCTTGTTCCAGGCTTCGGTGCGGCGGCCGCGATCGATGTGGATCATGTCCATGCGCGCCATGGCCCAGCCGAAGAACGGCACGTACAGCAGTTCGCGCTTGAACACGTAGGCCAGCGGGTGGCTCAGCAGCGCGGGGTAGGCAAAGGTTTCCCAGGTGCTTTGGTGCTTGGACAGCAGCACCACACCGGCCTTGCGGTCGGACGCGGGGGGCAGGTTGTCCATGCCCTGGATGCGCCAGCGCACGCCGCAGATGAAGCGCGCGCTCCAGATGGCCACCTTCAGCCAGCCGGCGCAGGCCCAGTAGACCGGGTCACCCCGGCGGAACACCGACAGGAGCAGCACCCCCAGCGCCCAGGGGATCACGGTGACGATGAGGACGAGAACGAAGATCAGCGAGCGCACGGCGCTCAGCAAACTGGACATCAGGCAAGGCCTCCGGCCTGGGTGACAGGGGGGAGGGCCTGGCCGCGCTGTTCGGCCAGCCGGCGTCGCTCCTCCTGGATGAGGGTTTCGGCGAAGCTCGCCAGGTCGTCGTGCACCCGTGCAGTGGGCACCTGCACCAGCAGGTGGGCCACGGCCTCGCTGCCCAGCGCGCCCAGCGGCCCGGTGAGCACGAGGTGCGGCACGCAGCCGGCGTTTTGCGCCGTGAGCAGGTCGGTCAGCGAGGCGCCCACCATGTGCACCGCGCCGAGTTCCACGTCGAAGCGCTCGCCGATCTGGCGCACCAGGCCGGGCAGCGGCTTGCGGCAGTCGCAGCCTTCCTCAGGCGTGTGCGGGCAGAAGAAGGCTGCGTCCAGCCGCCCGCCCTTTTCAGCGAGCAACTGGTTCAGCCGCAGGTGTACGCCGTTGAGCGAAGCCATGTCCAGCAGCCCGCGGCCGATGCCGGCCTGGTTGGTGGCCAGCACGGTGTGCCAGCCCGCGTGGTTCAGGCGGGCCACGGCCTCCATGGCGCCGGGCAGTGGGTCCAGCTCTTCCGGCGCCTTGACGTGGTCGTCGCGGTAGCGGTTGAGCGTGCCGTCACGCCCGAGGATGACGAGCTTCATGCCATGGGCGTGGTCGGCGCGCATCGGGGGCTCAGGCCAGGCGTGAAAGGTCGGCCACGCGGTTCATCGCCGCGTGCAGGCGCCCCAGCAGCGCCAGGCGGTTGGCCCGCAGCGCCGGGTCTTCGGCATTCACCATCACGTCGTCGAAGAAGGCATCCACCGGGGCCTTGAGCGCTGCCAGGCGCTGCAGCGAGCCGGTGTAGTCGTGCTGCTCGAAGAGGGTGTCGGCCTGCGGCTGCACGTCGGCAATCGCCGTCGCCAGGGCCTGCTCGGCGGCTTCCTTCAGCAGCTCGGCGTTGACGGCCGTGGGCAGTTCGCCCTCGACCTTCTTCAGGATGTTGCCCACGCGCTTGTTGGCAGCGGCCAGCGAGGCCGCTTCCGGCAGGGCGGCAAAGGCGCGTACGGCCAGCAGGCGCTTGGGGATGTCGCCTAGGCGGGTGGGGTTCAGGGCCAGCACGGCGTCCACTTCCTGGGCGCTGTAGCCTTGGTCCCGCAGGGAAACGGCCAGGCGGTCAGCGAAGAACGACAGCAGCGCGTCGCGCGGGTTGGTGATGAGCTCGCCGAAGGCCGGCACGGCGGCGTCGATCAGCGCGGGCAACTCCAGCGGCAGGTTCTTCTCGACCAGGATGCGCACGATGCCCAGCGCGTGTCGGCGCAGCGCAAACGGGTCCTTGTCGCCGGTGGGCAACTGGCCGATGCCGAACAGGCCCACCAGGGTTTCGAGCTTGTCGGCCAGGGCCACCACGGTGCCGGTGTGGTTGCGCGGCAGCGCGTCGCCGGCGAAGCGGGGCTTGTAGTGGTCTTCGATGGCGATGGCGACGCCGTCGCGCAGGCCCTCGTGGCGGGCGTAGTAGCCGCCCATGATGCCCTGCAGCTCGGGGAACTCGCCCACCATGTCGGTCAGCAGGTCGCACTTGGCCAGCAAGGCCGCTTGCTTGACCTTGCTGTCCAGCACCTTGAACTCGTCGTCAGCCTCCACCGTGTAGGGCAGCGTGGCCATGCTGAGCTGCTGCACGATGGCGTGGCCGATGGCGCGCACGCGCTCGGTGCGTTCGCCCTGGCTGCCCAGCTTGCCGTGGTACACCACCTTGGCCAGGCCGGGCAGGCGCGATTCCAGCGTCTTCTTGCGGTCCTGGTCGAAGAAGAACTTCGCGTCGGCCAGGCGCGGGCGCACCACGCGCTCGTTGCCGCCGGTCACGGCCGAGGCGTCGGCCGGTGCGATGTTGCTGACGACCAGGAAGTGGCGGGTCAGCTTGCCCGCAGCGTCCAGCAGCGGAAAGTACTTCTGGTTGGCCTTCATCGTGAGGATGAGGCATTCCTGCGGCACGGTCAGGAACTCCGGCTCGAAGGCGCAGGTCAGCACGTTCGGGCGTTCGACCAGCGCCGTCACTTCGTCCAGCAGGGCGTCGTCGTCGATGGGCTTGAGGCTCAGCGCGTCGGCGGCGGCCTGCAGTTGGCGGGCGATTTCCGCCCGGCGCTCGGCGAAACCGGCGATGACGGCGCCTTGCTCACGCAGCTGGGTGGCGTAGCTGTCGGCCGACTCCACACTCACGGTCGCCTGCGCCGCCTCGAAGCGGTGGCCTTGGGTGGTGCGGCCCGAGGTCAGACCCAGGGCCTGGACGGGCACGACGTCGGCGCCGTGCAGGGCCACCAGGCCATGCGCCGGGCGCACGAACTTCACGTCGCTCCAGCCGTCAGCCAGCTGGTAGGTCATCACCTTCGGGATTGGCAGCTTGGCCAGCGCCTCGTCCAGCGCCTTTTGAAGACCTTGCGCCAGCGTGGCGCCGGGCTGGATGCTGTCCCAGAACAGGGCCTCGGCCTTGCCGTCGGGGGCGCGCTTGAGCTGCGGCACCACCTCGGGGCCGGCGCCCACGGCGGCCAGCTTCTTCAGCAGCGCGGGCGTGGCCTGGCCGTCGGCGGTCAGCGCCACGGCCACGGGCATGAGCTTTTGCTGCACGGCTTTGTCGGCGGCCTTGTCGGCCACGCCGGTGAGGTGCAGACCCAGGCGGCGCGGCGACGCGAAGGAGGTGGCCGCGGCGTCCGCGCCCGCCAGGCCCTGGGCCTTGAGGCTGTCCGCCAGCACGCTGGCGAACGACTCGCCCAGCTTCTTCAGCGCCTTCGGGGGCAGCTCTTCAACAAACAGTTCAACGAGCAGGTTCTTCGTCATCACGCGGCCGCCTTCTTGTTCTTCAGTTCGATCTGCGCGATCACTTCATCCGCCCAGGCCTTGGGGGCCATCGGGAAGCCCAGGCGCGCACGGCTGTCCACGTAGCTTTGCGCCACGGCGCGGGCCAGGTTGCGGATGCGGCCGATGTAGGCGGCGCGCTCGGTCACCGAGATGGCGCCGCGGGCGTCCAGCAGGTTGAAGGTGTGGCCGGCCTTGAGCAGCTGCTCGTACGCGGGCAGAGCCAGCTTCTCGACCATCAGCTCCTGGCTCTTCTTCTCGTGCGCGGCGAACGCCGTCAGCAGGAAGTCCACATCGCTGTGCTCGAAGTTGTAGGTGCTCTGCTCCACCTCGTTCTGGTGGAACACGTCGCCGTAGGTCAGGCCGTCGGTGTAGACCAGGTCGTACACCGATTCCTTGCCCTGCAGGTACATGGCCAGGCGCTCCAGGCCGTAGGTGATTTCGCCGGTGATGGGCTTGCAGTCGATGCCACCCACCTGCTGGAAGTAGGTGAACTGCGTGACTTCCATGCCGTTGAGCCAGACCTCCCAGCCCAGGCCCCAGCAGCCGAGCGTGGGGTTCTCCCAGTCGTCCTCGACGAAGCGCACGTCGTTCTTTTTCAGATCGAAGCCCAGCGCTTCCAGCGAGCCCAGGTACAGCTCCAGGATGTTGGCCGGTGCGGGCTTGAGCACGACCTGGTACTGGTAGTAGTGCTGCAGGCGGTTGGGGTTGTCGCCGTAGCGGCCGTCCTTGGGGCGGCGGCTGGGCTGCACGTAGGCGGCCTTCCAGGGCTCGGGGCCCAGCGCGCGCAAGAAGGTGGCGGTGTGGCTGGTGCCGGCGCCCACTTCCATGTCGTAGGGCTGGAGCAGGGCGCAGCCCTGTTTGGACCAATAGTCCTGAAGCGTCAGGATGATTTGCTGGAAGGTCAGCATGAGACTCGATCGAGAGGGGATGGCCGATTCTATTGGGCGCTCCCGGGCCGTTTCAGGCGCGCCGAGCGGGTCAGGGCGCAGCCCGGCGGCGGGCTGTGCGTTGCAGGCCCAGCCAGACCAGCGCGCCGGCCAGCCACAGGGGCGCCAGGCCCGCGGCGGCCAGCCAGGTGGCGTAGGGCGTGGTGCCGGTGCGGCCTTCCACCGTGGCCTCCAGCACGCCGCGCGCCAGCGCGGGCAGCCGGGCGGTCACCGCGCCTTCGTGGCTGACCACGGCGGTGGCGCCGGTGTTGGTGGAGCGCACGACCGGCCGCTGGAATTCGAGCGCCCGCATGCGCGAGAACTGCAGGTGCTGGTCCTGGATCATCACGGTGCCGAACCAGGCCAGGTTGCTGACGTTGACGAACACCGTGGCCGCGTCGGCCCCCACGGCGCTGCGCACCACGTCTTCGCCGAACAAGTCTTCGTAGCAGATCAGCGGCCGCAGGCGCTGTCCGGCCACGGGCCAGGCGTCTTGGTGCTGGCCGCGGGCCTGGTCGTCCAGCGGGATGTTCATCGCGCGCACAAACCAGCCGAAGCCCGGCGGAATGAACTCGCCGAACGGCAGCAGGTGGCGCTTGCCGTAGTGGTAGCTTGCGCCCAGCGCCACCACCGAGTTCACATAGCCTTCTTCCGCATTCCCCAGGAAGGTGCCCAACAGCGCGGGCTGTTGCGGGCGAGCCAGGCGGGCCAGGGTTTCGGGGGGCAGCTCGCTCATGGGCAATGGCACCACCGATTCCGGGGTGATCACCACCTGCCCCCGCGCAGACTCGATCTGCGCGGCCAGCCCTTCCAGGTTGGCCTGGAAGCGCGCGGGGTCGAACTTCTGGTCTTGCGGGATGCTGGGCTGCACCAGCGACACCGCCATCGTGCCCGTGCTGCGCGTGAACTGCTGCGGCAGCACCCCGCCCGCCAGCGGCACCACCAGCGCCACGGCCGCGCCCACCCAGGCCCGGGCGCGCAACATCACCAAGCCGGCCGCGGCCAGTGCACCCAACGCGGCAATGCCGTAAATGCCCACCCAGGGTGCCCAGCCGGCCAGCGGGCCGGTGGTGTGCGCATAGCCGGACGCCAGCCACGGGAAGCCGCTGAACCACGAGGCCCGGGCCAACTCCCCCAGCAGCCAGGCCGGCACCAGCGCCCACAGCCGGTGCGGGCCGGGCGCGATGGCGCGGGCGGTGAGCCCCAGGGCCAAGGCGTAGTAGCCGCTCAGGAACGCCGCCAGCAGCGCCACGGCGCCCGCCGCCGCCAGCCAGGGAATGCCACCGAACTGGTGCATGCTGATGTGCAGCCACCACAGGCCCGACGCCAGCCAGCTGAACCCGAACGCGCCGCCCAGCAACGCCGCGCGCCGCGGCTTTTCGTGCTGCACGGCGCCGAACAGCAGCGCCAGCGCCAGCGGTTGCAGGAACCAGGCGTCCGTCGGGGCGAAAGCGGCGGTGTGCAGCACGCCGGCCGCCAGCGCCAGGCCCACCGCGCGTGCGGCCGTCACCGGGCGTTCGGCGCTCACGCGTCGAGCGCGTCGTCGGGCACGCGGGTCACCTTGAACCAGCGCACCGCGCCGCCGCGCGTCAGCATGACGGCGAAGTTCAGCCCGCCCACCTGCACCGCTTCGCCCCGGCGCGGCACACGCCCGTGCTCATGGGCCACCAGGCCGCCGATGGTGTCGAAATCCGTGTCCGGCAGGCTCAGGCCGAAGCTGCCGTTCACGGCCGCGATGGTGGCGTCGCCCGCCACACGCTGCGTGCCGTCGGCCAGCGTGTAGATGCCGGTATCGGAGCTTTGCTCGTCGAACTCGTCTTCGATCTCGCCGACGATTTCTTCCAGCACGTCTTCAATGGTGATCAAGCCGGCCGTGTTGCCGAACTCGTCGATGACGATGGCCAGGTGGCTGCGGTTGGAGCGGAAGTCGCGCAGCAACTCGTTGAGCCCTTTGCTTTCCGGCACGAACACCGTGGGGCGCAGCAGCGCGCGCAGGTTCAACTCGGGTGCGCGCTGCATCTTGAGCAGGTCTTTGGCCAGCAGGATGCCGATGATGTTGTCCCGCGAGCCCTCGTACACCGGGAAGCGCGAGTGGCCGCTGTCGATGACCAGCCCCAGCAATTCGTCGTAGGGCGCGTCGATGTCCAGCAGGTCCATGCGGGGCGCGGCCACCATCGCGTCGCCGGCCGACAGCTCCGCCATGCGCAGCACGCCTTCGAGCATCTGGCGCGATTCCGGCTCGATCAGCTCCCGCTGCTCGGCATCGGCCAGCGTTTCGATCAGCTCAGTCTTGGAATCAGGGCCGGGGTGCAGGAACTCGAGCACGCGCTCCAGCAGGCCGCGCGGCTCCTTGGGGTCGCCCGCACGTGCGGGCCGACTCGACGCAGGGTCGGACATGGGGTCCGGGGTTGCTCAGAACCCCGAAGAGAACAAGGGACGCACAGGATAGCGGATGGTCGTGACAGGCCATGGCCTTGGGGGCAGCCGGCTTTGCGGCGGGCTGGCGCTTGTGAATGCGGCGGCGGACCCAAAATAGCGGCTTTTAGAAATTTCGCAGGCCCTGCCATGTCCTCCGCGCCGTCCCTCATCCCCGCGACCATCCTCACCGGCTTCCTCGGCTCGGGCAAAACCACGCTGCTCAAGCGCGTGCTGACCGAGGCCCACGGCCAGAAGATCGCCGTCATCGAGAACGAGTTCGGCGAAGAGAACATCGACAACGACATCCTGGTGTCGGACACGAACGAGCAGATCATCCAGATGAGCAACGGCTGCGTCTGCTGCACCATCCGTGAAGACCTGCGCTCCACGCTGGCCGATCTGGCGGCCAAGCGCCGCAAGGGCGAACTGGATTTCGAGCGCGTTGTCATTGAAACCACCGGCCTCGCCGACCCTGGCCCGGTGGCGCAGACCTTCTTCATGGATGACGAAATCGCCGAGGCCTACCTGCTGGACTCGGTGCTGACGCTGGTGGACGCCAAGCACGCCGACGAGCAGCTCAACACCCGCCAGGAAGCGCGCATGCAGGTCGGCTTTGCTGACCAAATCTTCATCAGCAAGAGCGACCTGGTGGAGCCGGCGGCGGTGGAGGCCTTGATCCACCGCATCAAGCACATGAACCCGCGCGCCCCCATCCAGACGGCGCATTTCGGCGAGGTGGCGCTTGCCAAGGTGTTCGATCTGCGGGGCTTCAACCTGAATGCCAAGCTGGAAATCGACCCCGACTTCCTGAAGGGGGACGAGCACGGACATCACCACCACCATCACCACGATCACGACCACGCGCACGGCGAGCACTGCGACCACCCGCACCACCACCATGCGCACGACGACGACGTGAAGAGCTTCGTCTTCCGGTCTGAAAAAGCGTTCAACCCCGCCAAGCTCGAAGACTTCCTGGGCGCCATCGTGCAGGTCTACGGCCCCAAGATGCTGCGCTACAAGGGCGTGCTGTTCATGAAAGGCACCGACAAGAAGGTGATCTTCCAGGGTGTTCACCAGATGATGGGGTCCGATTTGGGCCCGAAATGGATGCCGGGCGAGAAAAAGCAGAGCAAGATGGTGTTCATCGGCATCGACTTGCCCAAGGACGTGCTGATGCAAGGTTTGGAAGGCTGTCTCGCATGAGCTCAGCGCCCCTCGGAAACCCGCGGGACGAGGGGCGCGAGACCGGTGTTTGGGCGTGGCTACAATCCGCCGCGCTCAAAAATCGGGCTGCCGGCTGAAAGGCCGTGGCTTTACGGTCTGATGCCGTGTCCATGCAGCCCCGAGTGAGGAGAAGACTGTGAGCAAGACCCCGGCCCCCAAATCCGCCGCCGCACCTGCCAAGGGTGCCAAGGCAGGCGCCAAGCATGACGCCGGCACCGACGTCGCCACCCTCGAGGCGCCGGCACCTGCCAACCGCTTCTCTGATCGATTTGCCCCTCCCAAGCCGCCCGCGCGCGGCGCCTCTCACGTCGAAGCTGATATGCCCCGTACACCCGCCAAGGCCGACCCCAAGCTGGCCAATGCCTGGAAGACCAAGTCCGGCGCCGAGCTGACCGATGCCGAAGTGCTGGCCATGCCCGACTCGGAGTACATGAACGCCAAGCAGGTGGAGTTCTTCCGCGCCAAGCTCAACGAGCTCAAGGAGGGCGTGCTGTCCAACGCGGGTGAAACCACCGAGCACCTGCGCGAAGACACCACCATCGTGCCGGACCCGGCCGACCGCGCCACCATCGAAGAAGAACACGCCCTGGAGTTGCGTACGCGCGACCGTGAACGCAAGCTTCTCAAGAAGATCGTGCAATCCATCGCACGTCTGGACAGCGGCGACTACGGCTACTGCGACGAAACCGGCGAACCTATTGGTTTGGGCCGTTTGATCGCGCGTCCGACGGCGACGCTGTCGCTGGAAGCCCAGCAGCGCCGCGAGCTCAAGCAAAAAATGTTTGGTGATTAAGCTTTGACCATGTCCGAATCCAAGCCCGCAGACCCCAAGGAAGGCGACAGCTTCTTCCGCAAGGTTGCGCGCTTCGTGGCCAATCCCACGACGGACTGGGCGGAGATCAACTCCCGTCAGGACGACCCCGAGGGCGACCTGGCGAAAGCGGAATTGCGCGCCATGGTGGAGCGCAAGCGACGCAACGACTTCGTGCGCAAGCGCGAGCTCGACATGCTGCGTCGCATCCGCCGCGAAGGCCTGACGCCCGAGCAACTCGCTGCACTGGCCTCGTCGCCGTCCCGCTTGGGCGACGACGAGCGGCTGAGCGAGCCGAATTCCAAGATCGATCTGGGCGTGAAAGCCAAGATCGACGAGATCGAACAGCAGATGGTGGGCGAGAGCTTTGCCACCACGCAGGCCGTGCCCAAGGCACAGCCGGGGCTGTTCGAAACCCCCACACGCCCCGGCGCTTTCGCGCCCACCATGCCGGCCACGCCGCTGGCGGAGCCCGCGGGCGGGCGCGTGAGCGAGTTCTCGACCCCGCGTGAGGTCGAGCGCCTGCAGGCGCCCACGCCGCCGGCCTCCGTCACCATGGGGGCCGCCATTCCGCCGCTGTCCGAGTCGCCGCCCAGCCGGCTGCCGGATTTGCCGCCGCTGGACATGCCGCTGTCGTTCACGTTGGCGGAATCCACCCCCGACGTTGAAGTGCAGGAGGTCGTGCACGACCCCGAACTCGACGAGGCCGTCATCGCGTTCGCGAATGCCGACTACGAGACCAGCGAGCGTGCGCTGACCGACTTGGTGCACCCGGGCGGCAGTCGCAACCTGCACGGCGAAACTTGGCTGGTGTTGTTCGATCACTATCGCGCCACCGGCTCGCAGGGCAAGTTCGAGGCGCTGGCGGTTGAGTACGCGCAACAGTTCGGCCTCTCGGCGCCGCAGTGGTTCTCCATGCCCAAGTTGGTGGCCGAAACCTCGCGGCAAGCCAGCCGCTCGCCCATGGGAAAGGGCGCGGCGGTCAGCTGGACGGCGCCCGCCGCCATGACGGCCGACGATGTGGCCGTGCTGCGCAAGCGCAGCGAGACCCTGCCCATGCCCTGGGTGTTCGATTGGGGCTCGCTGGACCAGATCGAGATCGACGCGGCCATCCAGCTGCGTGAGTTGCTGCGCCAGTGGGCCGAGCAACCCATCGACCAGCGCTGGCTGGGCGGTGACCACTTCCTGAACCAGCTGCGCGAACTCGCGCCGGTGGGGGAGCGTGACACCGACCCCGCGCTCTGGATGCTGCGGCTCGAAGCCCTGCGCCTGGCCAACCGGCCGGACCAGTTCGACGAAGCCGCCATCGACTACTGCGTGACCTACGAGGTCTCACCCCCGTCGTGGGAGCGCTGCAAGTGCCGCGTGCGCATTGGCGGTGAGGGTGCGTCCACGCACAGCATGCCCACCACCACGATGCAGACCGAGGCGCAGTCCACCTTCATGGACACCAGCGTGGCCGAGGCGAGCGTGGCGCAGGTGGAGTTGATGGGCCAGCTCAGCGGAGACATCTCCGACCAGCTGCGCAGCATGTCGGCCGAGGTGGCCGATGCCTCCTTGGTGAACATCAACTGCACCAAGCTGATCCGCCTGGACTTCATGGCCGCGGGCGACCTGCTGAACTGGGTGCTGCAGCGCCGCAGCGAAAACCGCGCGGTCGTGTTCTCGGATGCCCACCGTCTGGTGGCGCTGTTCTTTGGTGCCATGGGCATCAACGAGCACGCGAAGGTCAAGATCCGGGTGAATTAGCCCACCCCCTACCGGCTTCGCCGGCCCCCTCAAGGGGGCACTGCCGACGGCCCGGCGGAGCCGGTTCCGTGGCAGTTGCTGGATCGGTCGCGGCGGGGCCGCTCCGTGTCGGGGGGGGCAACGTGTTGGCATCGGTCCGTCCTGTACAGGCGCGGGGTGGGGCGCCCGAATCTTGCGAAACTGTGGATCGACCTCATCTGGGCGATCTATGTCTTCTGATTCTTCTGCTGCCGTGTATCACGGCACCACCATCGTCTCGGTGCGGCGCCAGACGCCCACCGGCTGGCAGGTGGCCATCGGGGGTGATGGCCAGGTCACGCTGGGCCACACCGTCGTCAAGGCCAGTGCGCGCAAGGTGCGCAAGCTGTATCGGGATCAAGTGCTGGCGGGCTTCGCCGGCGCCACGGCCGATGCCTTCACCTTGTTCGAGCGCTTCGAGGCCAAGCTGGAAAAGCACCAGGGCCACCTCGTGCGCGCGGCCGTCGAGCTGACGCGCGACTGGCGCACCGACCGCGTGCTGCGCCGCCTGGAAGCCATGCTGGCGGTGGCCGACAAATCGGCCTCGCTCATCATCACCGGCAATGGCGACGTGCTGGAGCCCGAGCAGGGCATCGTGGCCATCGGGTCGGGCGGCGCCTACGCGCAGGCCGCGGCCAAGGCGCTGCTGGCCAACACCGAGCTGAGCGCGGCCGACATCGTCAAGAAGTCGCTGGAGATTGCCGGCGAGATCTGCATCTACACCAACCAGAACCACACGCTGGAGGTGCTCGAATGAGTTCGATGACCCCGGCGGAGATCGTCTCCGAACTCGACCGCCACATCGTCGGCCAAAACGCCGCCAAGCGCGCGGTGGCCATTGCCATGCGCAACCGCTGGCGCCGCCAGCAGGTGGACGAGAAGCTGCGCGGCGAGATCACGCCCAAGAACATTTTGATGATCGGCCCCACCGGTGTGGGCAAGACCGAGATCGCCCGCCGCCTGGCGCGCCTGGCCGGTGCACCCTTCATCAAGGTGGAGGCCACCAAGTTCACCGAGGTGGGCTACGTGGGCAAGGACGTGGATTCCATCATCCGCGACCTGATCGAAGTGGCCGTGAAGCAGGAGCGCGAGGGCGCCATGCGCCGCTGCCAGGCCCGCGCTGAAGACGCCGCCGAAGACCGCATCCTCGACGTGCTGCTGCCCGGCAGCGATGCCGACAACGCCACGCGCCAGGGCTTTCGCAAGCGGCTGCGTGAGGGCCAGCTGAACGACAAGGACATTGAGCTCGACCTCGCTGCCCCCAAGCCCAGCGTGGAGGTGCTGACGCCCTTCGGCAACCAGCCGGGCATGGAAGACATGGCCGAGCAGCTCAAGGGCATGTTCAGCCAGTTCGGCGCGCAGCAAAAGAAGACCCGCAAGCTCAAGATCGCCGAGGCGCTGAAGCTGCTGGTGGACGAAGAAGCGGCCAAGCTCGTCAACGAAGAAGAGATCCGCGCCACGGCCCTGGCCAACGCGCAGGAGATGGGCATCGTGTTCATCGACGAGATCGACAAGGTGGCCTCGCGCAGCGATCACGGCGGGGCCGAGGTGTCGCGCCAGGGCGTGCAGCGCGACCTGCTGCCGCTGGTGGAGGGCACGACCGTATCCACCAAGTACGGCCTCGTCAAAACCGACCACATCCTCTTCATCGCCAGCGGCGCGTTTCACCTCAGCAAGCCCAGCGACCTGATCCCGGAGCTGCAGGGCCGCCTGCCCATCCGCGTGGAGCTGGACTCGTTGTCGGTGGCGGACTTTGAAGCCATCCTCACCAGCACGCACGCCAGCCTCGTCAAGCAGTACCAGGCGCTGCTGGCCACCGAAGGCGTCACGCTCGACCTGCAGCCTGAGGCCATCCGCCGCCTGGCGCAGATCGCGTTCGAGGTGAACGAGCGCACCGAGAACATCGGCGCCCGCCGCCTTGCCACGGTGATGGAGCGGCTGCTGGACGAAATCAGCTTCGACGCCCCGCGCCACGCCGGCCAGACCGTGTCGCTGGATGCGGCCGCGGTGGACGCCAAGCTCGGCGCGCTGGCGGCCAACGACGACCTGAGCCGGTTCATCCTCTAAGACGAACGGCGGGTCAGCTGGTCGCGCGGGCCTTCGGCGCATTCCTTGCGCTGAAGCAAGCGGTGCAGGGCCGGCTTTGGGTAGGCTGGCCCCATGTCCAAACATGCGCCGTCGAGAACCTGGGGCCTGGCCCAACCGCCGGCCAACAGCCCCGGCGCGGCGCGCGAGCGCAGCCGGTGGCGCTGGCCGGTGTTGGTGTCGCTGCTGGCCACCATTCCGGCGTTCTACATCGAGCTGCTGGAGCAACTGCCCACGCCGCTGGCCACCGCGCTGTACCTGATGGCGGCGGCCGTGCTGGGCGGCGCCTTGTGGCGCGTGGCGCGGCGGCTGGACCACCCCCGCCAGTACCTGCGCCGCAACGTGCTGGACCTGGCGCTCATCGGCGGCTTTGCGCTCGCGGCGCTGCTGCCGGCCAGTGTGGAGTCGCCCGCCAGCCTGGCGGTGCGGCTGGCGGTGGCCTTGCTCAGCCTGGTGCGCATGGTGTGGACGCTGCGGCCGTGGATCACCCGCGGCGGGCTGGGTTACCTCTTGATGCTGGCCTGCGCAGTGCTGTGCTTTTGCGGCGTGGGCTTCTGGGCGCTGGAGCCGCGCGTGCAGACGCTGGGCGACGGCCTGTGGCTGGCCTTCACCACGGCGGCCACGGTGGGCTATGGCGACATCGTGCCCAGCACGCCGGCGGCCAAGATCTTTGCGGTGTTCGTGGTGCTGCTGGGCTATGCCGTGCTGTCACTGGTGACGGCGGCGATTGCGGCCATGTGGGTGGAAACCACCGAGCGGCGCATCGAGCACGACATCCTGCGCGAGCTGCACCTGGAGGTGAGCGCCCTGCGGGCCGAGGTGGCCGCGCTGCGGGTGCAGGGCGATGGGCCCACCCCGCCCAACCTGGCCACCCCGCCCACCGCGCCGAACCCTGCGCCGCCTGCCAAGAAGCCTGCCGGCTGAACCGGCCGCCCGCGGGCCCGCCGTGGCGGCTGCGTCCGTGTGGCCTCGTCAGTGCGGCAGGGCCCGCGCGCTGCCCGTCCAGCGCATCAGCTGCATCAGCGACGGGGCCTGGCACTTGGTCAGCAGCTGCCGCACATGGCTGCGCACCGTGCTCACGCGCAAACCCAGCAGGCGGGACACGGCGTCCACCGGCTCGCCATCGGCCAGCAGCAGCAGCACGTGGCGCTCGGCCGGGCTGAGGCCGAAGCGCAGCGTCATGGCTTCGATGCGGGCGGCGTGCGTCAGTTCGGGCTGGTCCACGTGCACGGCCAGCAGCACGCAGCCGGCGGGCCAGCCTTCGGCCTGCGCAATGGCGGGCGACAGGGGCGCCGCATGCAGCCACCCGGTGTTCAGGCTGGGGCTGAACCACAGGCTGCAACGGCTGGCCGTGCCCGACGCGGCCATGGCCAGCAGCCGGTCCAGCTGCGTGGCGTCCAGCTGGCCCAGCCGGTGCAGGCAGCCCTCCAGCAGGCGGGCGCTGGCTTGCACCACGGGCAGCGCGGCCGTGTTGGCAAACAGCAGGTGCCGGTTCGTGTCCAGCACCAGCAAGGCTTGCGGCAGGTCGGCTAGCACCTCGCAGGGCTTGCCCGGCCGGTGATCGCGCGCTGCCGTGGCGGCGGTGGTGAGTAAGTTCAGCAAAGACGACCCCTGAGCGTGTGCGGTGTGAGCACCGTCTGATGGCCGCCAGTGTGGCCACGCCCTGCGCTGCGGGGTATCGGCCATTTGGCCGACGGGCCCCCGGGGTGCGGGGGGCCGGGGATGCGGATGTCAGCCGCGGGCGGCGTTCAGCGCCAGCAGGCCGTCAAAGATCAGGCCCTCGATCAGCTCGTGCGGCGCGTCCAGCGCCGGGGCCACCTTCCAGCCGGCGCCGCCGGTCATCAGCAGCAGGGGCGGGCGGCCTTCGCGCTGCGTCAGCAGTCGGTGCATGCGTTCGATGGCGCCGGTGATGGCGAAGGTGCCGCCGGTGGTGAGCGCGTCGCTGGTGTTGGTGGGGAAGTCGCGCACCTCGCCGGTGGGCACGCGCAGGCCGGCCGTGCCGCCTTCCAGGGCGCGCAGCATGATGCCGTGGCCGGGCAGGATGAGCCCGCCCAGGAACTGCCCGTCGCTGGACAGTGCATCCACCGTCACGGCCGTGCCCACCATCACGGTCAGCACCGGGCCAGTGAAGCCGCGGCGCCGCGCGTGGGCGTGGGCGCCGATCACGGCCACCCAGCGGTCGGCGCCCAGGCGGGTGGGGTGGTCGTAGCCGTTGCGCACGCCGGCCGCTTCCAGGTCCGGCACCACCCAGCGGGGCGTCAGGTCCCACTGCTCCATCTGCTCTTCCACCCGCCGGCGCACCGCGTCACCCGCCACGTTGCTGCCCAGGATGCGGGCCGGTGGGGGCAGGTGTTGCCAGTCTTCGTCAGCCAGGCGGTCGATGTTCTCCAGGAACACCGCGCCGTGCTGCAGCGGCGCCGTGCCGGGCTCGGCGCCTTGGGCGTAGACGGCCCACTTGAGGCGGGTGTTGCCGATGTCGATGGCCAAAAAGCTCATGGTGGGCGCCGTGGCGGGGGCAAAGACGTGAAGGATGGCGCGAGCCTACCAGCGCCACGGGGCCCGATTGCGTGGCTTTCTGCTTCAATCGGCCGGAAACCTGTCTGCCTGACTCTGCAAGGAGAACTCCATGCTGCGACGCCTGCGTATTCAAGCGCGCCTTTGGTTGGCCTTCGGTCTCATCCTGGGCATGACGGCCCTGCTGGTGGCGCTGGGCGGCTTCGGGCTCAACGTGTCGCAGAAGGCCATCCAGGGCATTACGCAAAAGCTCATCCCGTCGTCCAACATCACGGTGGCGGCGCGCAGCCACCTGCAGCAAAGCAAGACGGCCACCTCCACGCTGGTGGCCTCGCTGTTTAACAAGGAAGGCACCGCCCGCGCCAAGAAGGAGTGGGACGCCGCCCAGGCCGGGCTGGACAAGGCGATGGAAGACTTCGCCGCCATTGCCACCGAAGACAAAAGCCGCGAGGCGCTGGCCAAGTTCCGCGGCCTGATGGCCGACTACCGCAAAGCCGTGAAGCCGGTGGCCGACAAAGTGATCGGCGACGGCTACCCCGACGCGCCCTCCGCCTTTGAAGACATGAAGGCGGCCGACGCTGCGTACGACCCGGCGCTGGCCATGCTCATCAACATCGAAGGCGACCTGAAAAAGCGCGGCGATGAGGTGTTCAACAAGGTCGACGGCCTCGTCAGCGGCGTGTTCGTGGCGTTCATCGTGGCGTTTGCGGTGTGCATGGTGGCGGGCGCGCTGCTGGCCATCGGCATCTCGCGTTCCATCATCGGCCCGCTGGTGGCCGCCAAGCGCTTTGCCGAACGCATGGCCGACGGCGACCTCTCCCGCGCGCCTGACGCCACCGGCACCGACGAATCCGCCGAAATGATGCAGGCCCTGGCCGCCATGCAGCGCTCGCTGTCCGAGATCGTCGGGCAGGTGCGCGAGTCGGCCGAGAGCATCCAGGTCGCGTCCACCGAAGTGGCCAGCGGCAACATGGACCTGAGCCAGCGCACCGAGCAAACCGCCTCCAACCTGCAACAGGCCTCCAGTTCCATGACCGAACTCACCGGCACCGTGAGCCAGAGCGCCGACTCCGCCATGACGGCCAAGCAGCTGGCCGGCGCCGCCGCCGAAACCGCCGCCCGCGGGGGCGATGTGGTGTCGCGCGTGGTCAGCACCATGGGCGAGATCAACACCGCCAGCCGCAAGATCAACGACATCATCGGCACCATCGACGGCATTGCCTTCCAAACCAACATCCTGGCGCTGAACGCCGCGGTGGAAGCCGCCCGCGCCGGCGAGCAAGGCCGCGGCTTTGCGGTGGTGGCTGGCGAGGTGCGCTCGCTCGCCCAGCGCAGCGCCGAGGCCGCCCGCGAGATCAAGACCCTGATCGGCGCCAGCGTCGAGCGGGTGGAAGCCGGCACCACGCTGGTGAACGACGCCGGCAGCACCATGACCGACATCGTTGGCTCGGTGCAGCGCGTGACCGACATCATTGGCGAGATCAGCGCCGCCGCCATGGAGCAAAGCCAGGGCATCGCGCAGGTCAACGGCACCGTGTCCGAGCTGGACCAGATGACCCAGCAAAACGCCGCCCTGGTGGAAGAGTCTGCCGCGGCTGCTCAGTCCCTCAAGGAGCAGGCCGTGCGGCTGGCGGGGTTGGTGAGCAGCTTCAAGCTGAGTTGAGGCAGGAGCGGCGCTGCAAGCACGTCTGCGGCAATGCCTGTGAGGCTGGTGTCACTAACCGTGGTGCTCTTGCAAACGACGTCGGCGTTGCTTCAGGTCAGTCGAGGTTCGCCTGTTTGGCCCCTATGGCGTCCGGAATAGGCCGTCCGTTCAGTCGATTGAATTGCTCGCATTTAAAACTGCTTGGGCAGTTTCCAAACGGAGGCTTGCAACGCGCTGGAAGGCGGCGATAGCTTCGTTGCGAACTTCTTCCGGAAGCATTCGTAGCAAAGCCACCAGGCGAACTTCTGTTGGGTTTAACCGTCCCAACGTGGCGATCGCGTCATGCTTTTCTCCTAGACCGTTGGCTAGCCAGGTTGCACTCACGCCCAGTAGCGACGCTGCCTTCAGGTGATTGCTGGCACTGAATGCCTTGGATTTCCCTTCTAGAGCCTTGGCAATGGCTTGGTAGGAAAGTCCCATAGCCGTTGTGAACTGTGACTTTGTCAACCCCGAGGCTGCAAGCGCTTGATTCAGTCGATCGGCGTAGGACTCCATGTGTCGATTTGTCGGATGCGAACGTTCAGCATCGTGCGGCCAATTCGGCCTCGTGTAAATCATTAGCTGCCGGCGCAATGCGGGTCATACGAGATTGGCCGCGGTAGGTGCCGCGGATAGTGACTTACTCTAGGCCCGGGGATTCCTGGCGCTCGAGGGCCGGCACCTTACGCTGACTGCTGCACCCCCACCGACAGTCCCTCGATCGCCGCCATCGCCGCCACCTCCCCAACCACCAACAACGACGGGCTCTTGAGGCCCTCGCGGGCGATGCAGGCCGGCAGGTCGGCCAGCGTGGTCACCGCGTGGCGCTGCTGCGCCGTGTGGGCGGCGCTGACGATGGCGGCGGGCAGGTCGGCGCGCAGGCCGGCGGCGAGCAGTTGGGCGGTGATGTGGGCTGCGCGGGCCACGCCCATGTAGATGACGAGCGTCAGCCCGGTGCGGGCGAGCGCGGCCCAGTCGGGTTCGGTGCGGCCTTCACCGGGATGGCCGGTGACCAGGATGACGCCGGGCGAGGCGCGGCGGTCGGTGACCGGGATGCCCACGGCCGCCGGGCCGGCGATGCCGCTGGTCAGGCCGCTCACCACCTCGACCTCGATGCCGGCCTCGCGCAGCGCATCCACCTCCTCGCCCCCGCGGCCGAAGACGAAGGGGTCGCCGCCCTTGAGGCGCACCACGCGGTGGCCGGCGCGGGCTTCTTTGATCATCAGCGCGTGGATGAAGTGCTGGTCGGTGCTGATGCAGCCGCCGCGTTTGCCCACGCGCAGCAGGCGGCCGCGCACCAGGGCCAGCACGCGTGGGTCGATCAGGTCGTCGGCCAGCACGACGTCGGCAGCCTCGATGCGCTTGAGCGCGCGCACGGTCAGCAGGTCCGGGTCGCCAGGGCCGGCGCCAACGAGGGAGACGAATGGGGTGTTCATGCCGGAACCTCCTCGGGCGTGGTGGCCACCAGCCGCCGCAGCGTGGGCAGGCAGGAGCCGCATTGGGTGCCGCATTTCTTCTCGGCCTGCAGCTGGGCCAGGCGCTCGGCCGGGCTGCCGCTGCAGCGGGCGAGCGTGAAGCGGATGACGTTTTCGCGCACGTCGAAGCAGTTGCACACCTGCGGGCTGGCGGGTGCCGCTTGCGCGGCTGGGGCTTGCGGAGCCAGCAGCGCGCGGCCGGCGGCGGCGGTGGGCGTGCGGGCACGCCACAGGTCGGCCAGCCAGGCGCCTTCGTCGTGCCGGCCCACGCGCAGCACGGCTTGCAGCGGGGCGTCGGCGTTGGCGCCTGAACCGGCGTCGGCGCGGCGCAGGCGGCGCACCCGGTGGCGTTGCGGGTCGGCGTAGTGCAGGGTGCTGGGGTGGTTCAGGCCCAGCAGTGCGGTGAGGGCGTCCAGCTGCGCTTCGGTGGGCGGTGTGGCGTGGGCGGCCTCGAACACCCAGCCCACCTCGGGGCTGCCGTGCGGGGCGGGCGCGGGCAGGCAGTGGGCGTAGCCGAAGGCGGGCATCAGCGCGCGCAGGGCGTCACGCAGGGCGGCGGCTTCGGCGGGCGGCAGCCAGGCGCAGGCGGTCAGCCGCCAGGGCAGGTCGGCCGCGCTCAGGCGCACGGCGCTGAACTTCAGTTCGGGCTGGCGGGAGTCGGGGCAGGCGGCGGGTTGGGTCAGGCCGTTCACGCCCAGTTGCGCGCCCAGGAATTCATCGCCCCAGTGCATGGCGATGTCGGCGCTGCCGGGTAGCACCTGCGCGTCCAGCCGCAGGGGCAGCACGGCCTCGCCGCGGCGCGATTGCACGCGCACCAGCGCGCCATCGGTCAGCGTGCCACCAGCCAGCGTGCCACCAGCCAGCGCGCCATCAGCCAGCGCGTAGCGGGGCGCGTCGGCGGGGTTCAGGCGCAGCCAGGGCTGGCCTTCGTGCGCGAACAGCCCGGGCACGGTGCCGCTGCGGCTCATGCCGTGCCATTGGTCGCGCAGGCGGCTGGTGGTCAGGGCCACGGGGTAGTCCGGCCCCAGGGCGTCGGCCGGCGGCAGCGCGGGCACGGGCTGGAAGCGGGCGCGGCCGCTGGGCGTGGCAAAGCGGTGCTGGGTGTACAGGCGCGGCGTGGCGGCCTCCACGTAGGGCCATTGCTGCGGGCCGTCGCGGTCCAGCACGTCCCAGCTCAGGCCGCTGATGTCCAGGTCGCGGCCACGGGTGGCGTCGCGGTGGGTGCGCCACAGGGCCTCGGGGCCGTCGGCCACCAGCCGGGGCGCGCGGCCCAGGCCGGCGTCGATGAGGGCGGCCACGTCGCAGGCAATGCGCCAGTCGGGGCGGGCCTCACCCGCGGGCGGCACGGCGGCGCGCACGCGGCTGATGCGCCGCTCGCTGTTGGTGACGGTGCCTTCCTTCTCGCCCCAGGTGGCGGCGGGCAGCAAGTAGTCGGCAAACCGGGCGGTGGCGGTGTGGGCAAAGGCCTCTTGCACGATGACCAGCTCGCAGCGCTGCAGGGCCTCGCGCACGCGGGCCTGGTCGGGCAGCGACTGGGCTGGGTTGGTGCACACGATCCACAGCGCGCGGATCTCGCCGCGGGCGGCGGCGTCGAACATCTCCACCGCCGTGTAGCCGCGCGCGGTGGGCAGCTCAGGCACGCCCCACAGCTGGGCGATTTCGGCGCGGTGCTCGGCGTTGGCGGGGTCGCGGTGGCCGGGCAGCAGGCTGGCCATGGTGCCGGTTTCGCGGCCGCCCATGGCGTTGGGTTGGCCGGTCAGCGAGAAGGGCCCGGCGCCGGGCCGGCCGATCTGCCCGGTGGCCAGGTGCAGGTGAATGAGCGCGGCGTTGTTGGCCGTGCCGTTGCGGCTTTGGTTCAGGCCCTGGCAGTACAGGCTGAGCGAGGCCGGCGCGGTGGCGAACCATTCGGCGGCCTGCCACAGGTCGGCCTCGGGCACGCCGCACACCTCGGCGGCGCGGGCCGGCGGCCAGGCCATGACTTCGGCGCGCAGGGCCTCGAAGCCTTCGGTGTGCTCGGCCATGAAGCTGGCATTCGTCCAGCCGCGCTGCAGCATGGCGTGCAGCAAGCCGTGGCACAGCGCCACGTCGGTGCCCGGGCGCAGCTGCAGGTGCAGGTCGGCCAGCTCGGCGGTTTCGGTGCGGCGCGGGTCGATGACGATGAGCCGGTGCCCGGGCCGCGCGGCGCGGGCGGCTTCCAGCCGGCGGAACAGGATGGGGTGGGCCCAGGCGGGGTTGGCACCGCTGATGAGCACGCAGTCGGCGAGCTCGATGTCTTCGTAGCTGCAGGGCGGGGCGTCGACACCCAGCGTCTGCTTGTAGCCCACCACGGCCGAACTCATGCACAGCCGCGAGTTGGAGTCGATGTGCGGCGTGCCGATCACGGCGCGGGCGAGCTGGTTGAAGGCCTGGTAGTCCTCGGTCAGCAGCTGGCCCGACACGTACACGCCGATGGCCTGCGGCCCGTGGGCGGCGCGAATGGCCAGCAGGCGCTCGGCAATCTCGCGCTGGGCGGTGTCCCAGCTCAGCGGCTCGGGCGTGGCGCCGCGGGTGGCGCGGCGCTGGGGGTCGCGCAGGCGCTGGTGCTGCAGCACCACCGGCGTGGCGGTGAGGTGCAGGTTGCTACCCTTGGTGCACAGCCGGCCGTGGTTGGCGGGGTGGTCGGGGTCGCCCCGCACGCCGGTGATCTGGCCGCCCTCGTGCGCAATCAGCACGCCGCAGCCCACGCCGCAGTAGGGGCAGGTGGAGCGGGTCTCGGCCATCACCGCGCCCCCGCCGTGCAGTGCACGGCCCATGCAAGTTCATGCGAGGGAAGGGGGCAGGGGCGGGGCATGGCAGGGTCTCAGGTGATGCGGGCGCAGTGCTCCGCGACGGTGTCCATCGCGGTCAGCAGGCGTTCGCTGGACAGGAAAAGGGGCGCGGCCAGCCCGGCGCCGGCGGCGGCGCGCAGCGGGGTCCAGGCCGCGTCGGCGGCTTGCAGGCGCTGGCGCAGCGCGGTGTCGGCGCCGCCGTGCAGGGCTTGCTGGCCGGCTTCGAATTCATAGATGGCGCTCTGGCGCTCGCGGCGAATCGGCTCGGCCGCCGGGTTGGCCAGGCCCAGCAGGGCGATGCGCTGCGACAGCAGGCGCTGGCGGGCGGCCAGGCGCGCTTGCCAGGGCAGGCCGGCGCGCGAGCCGGTGGCCAGTTGCGCCAGGGTCAGCATTTCATTGGCGGTGCCCAGCAGCTGGCGGTGGGCGTCGGCCGTGGGGGTGCCGGCCAGCAGGGCTTGGTAGTCCTCGTAGCGGCGCGCCAGGGCGCGCAGGCCGCCGGCTTGTTCGGGGCTGGTGGCTTGTTGGTGCAGCTGCACCAGTTGTTGCGTGAAGGCGGTCTGGCTCGCGTCCAGCACCTGGCGGGCGCTCTGGGCCAGCGCCCCTTCGTTGGTGCACAGCCAGGCCTTGCCCATGCGCTGGGTCAGTGCACCGAGGCTGGGCGTGGTGCACGCCGCAGGGGATTGGCACCACCCCGCAGCGGGCAGGGTGGCCAGCGACACGGCCGCGGTTGCGGCCAGGGGAAGGGTGAACAAATGGCGACGCGAGGACTGCATTCAGGCGCTCCGGGTATGGCGTGAGGACTGCGGGTGCACCGTGCCGCATGGGGTTCACGCGGCCGGGGCCTCCTTCGCCATGCACGGTTCGTTCCAGGTCGCCGGCGGGCCGAACATGAGCTGGTCGCGCAGGGCGCCCACGCTGTGCCCTTCGCGCAGCAGCCGGAAGTACCAGCTGCCGTCTTCGGTGTCGCCATACAGGCAGGCGCCCACCAGCCGGTCGCCTTGCAGCACCAGCTTTTTGTAGACGCCGGTCTGCGGGTCGTGCAGCACGATGGATTCGGTGCCCGCCTCGCCGCGGAAGTCGCCCGCACTGAAGAGGTCGATGCCCGTGACCTTGAGCTTGGCGCTGACCGACGAGCCCTGGTAGCGGCCCACGCCGTGCTGCGCCAGGTGCGTGGCGCACACCTGGGCCTGTTCGTACAGCGGTGCCACCAACCCGTAGGCCACGCCGCGGTGGGCGGCGCATTCGCCCACGGCGTACACGCGCGGGTCGGTCACGGTTTGCAGGGTGTCGTTCACCACAATGCCGCGCTCGCAGTGCAGGCCGGCCTGCTCGGCCAGTTCGGTGCGGGGGCGAATGCCGGCAGCCATCACCACCAGTTCGGCCGGTAGCTCGGTGCCGTCGCGCAGCAGCACGGCGCGCACGCGGCCGGCGGCGTCGGGCAGCAGGGCTTCGGTTTGGGCGCCCAGCGCAAAGCGCAGGCCGCGGGCTTCCAGCGTCTGGCGCAGCAGCGTGGCGGCGGTGTCGTCCAGCTGGCGGTCCAGCAGGTGGGTGCCCAGGTGCACCACGGTCACGGCCATGCCGCGTTGCAGCAGGCCGTTGGCCGCCTCCAGCCCCAGCAGGCCGCCGCCAATCACCACCGCATGCCGGTGGCGTGCGGCGGCGTCGATCATGGCGTGCGTGTCGGCCAGGTCGCGGTAGGCCATCACGCCGGTCAGGGTGTGGCCGGGCACCGGCGGCACGAAGGGGCGCGAGCCGGTGGCCAGCAGCAGGCGGTTGTACGGCGCGCTGCGGCCGTTGGCCGTGTGCACCACGCGGGCGGCGCGGTCGATGGCGGTGACGGTGTCGCCCAGGTGCAGGGTGATGCCGTGCTCGGCATACCAGCTCAGCGGGTTCAGCACGATCTCGTCCGGGGTTTGCTCGCCGGCCAGCACCGGCGACAGCAGCACCCGGTTGTAGTTGGGGTGCAGCTCGGCGCCGAACACGGTGATGTCGTAGAGGCCGGGCGCGGTGCGCAGCAGCTCCTCCAGCGTTTTCACGCCGGCCATGCCGTTGCCCACCATCACCAGCTTCAACTTCTTCATGCGCCCTCCTGGCCTGACCCTTGCATCGCAAGCGATGTGCCAGCGATGAGGCTGGCCTTTTTCCCGGCCGCAGCGTGTTTTGCGCATAGCGGCGCCCCACACCGAAGCGCATTTGGGCCCGGTGCGGGTGCACTCACCCCAAAAATGCACCAGCAACGAGCGCGCACCGTGTGCGCCGTGTTCCCCGACCCCCATGCGTTTTGAACTCGACATGGGCCTGTCCAGCCTCCAAGGCCGGCGGCCCCGCAATGAAGACTTCGCTGGCGTGCAGGCCCCGGCGGCGCACGAGGCCGACCGCGGCTGGGTGGCCGCGCTGGCCGACGGCGTGAGCGGTGGCGAGCACGGCGAGGGCCTGATGGCCGCGCAGACCTCGGTGATGAGCCTGCTGCGCGACTTCCACGCCGTGCCCGCCGACTGGGACACCAGCGTGGCGCTGGACCGGCTGCTGGGCCACCAGAACGCCTGGCTGGCCGCCCACAACCAGCGCCCCGGGCCCGAGGGCCATGCACGCGAGGCCCTGACCACGCTGACCGCCGTGGCCCTGCGCGGCCGCCGCTACGCGCTGGCCCATGTGGGCGACAGCCGCGCCTGGCTGCTGCGCGACGGCGCCTGCCTGCAACTGACGCAAGACCACCGGCGCGAGCGGCGCGACTTTGCCGGGCTCACCCGCGCCATGGGCCTGGACGACGCCCTGCGGCTGGACCACAGCGCCGGCGAGCTCAAGGTGGGCGACCGCCTGCTGCTGACCAGCGACGGCGTGCACGGCGCCCTGCGGGCCCGGCAGATTGCCGACCTGCTGCGCGCCACGCCCGGCGCCCAGGCGGCGGCCGATGCCCTGACAGCCGCCGCCCTGGCCGCCGGCAGCCACGACAACGCCACCGCCCTGGTGCTGGATGTGAACGACCTGGCCGACCCGGGCCTGGACGACCTGGCCGCACTGGGCCGCAGCCTGCCCAGCCCCGGCCCGCTGCCGGTGGGCGCGGTGCTGGACGGATATGCCATCACCGCCCGCGTGGCCGACAACGGCGTGCACCGCCTGCTGCAGGCGCGCGAGCCGCACAGCGGCCGGCTGGTGGCGCTGAAGATGCTGCACCCGGGGCGTTCGGACGACCCGGAGGAGCGGGCCATGCTGGCGCATGAGATCTGGCTGGGCCTGCGCCTGGCCGAAGCCCCGCGCCAGCGCCGCTGGGCCGGGCGTGACGGCTCCTCCAGCGGCTTTGTGCGCGTGCACCCGCCGGCGGACGGGGCGACGCACTTCTATGCCGTGTTCGACTGGCACGCCGGCCAGACGCTGGAGCAATTGCTGGCCGCCGGCCCGCTGGACGCGGCGCAGGTGCTGCCGCTGGCCACGGCTGTGGCCCGGTCGCTGAGCCTGCTGCATGCGGCCGGTGTGGTGCACCGGGACATCAAGCCCGGCAACCTGCACCGTGGGGACGACGGCCAGTGGCGCGTGCTGGACCTGGGCGTGGCGCTGAGCCCGCGCTCACCCGCGGCCGCACGCGAACTGCACGCCGGCACGCCCAGCTACATCAACCCCGAGCAGTGGCAAGACCCGCCGCTGCCGCCCGATGCGGGCTCCGACCTGTTCGCCCTGGGCGTGACGCTGTACCAAGCCCTGACCGGCCGGCTGCCCTATGGCGAGATCGAGCCCTACCAGCTGGCCCGCTACCGGCGCGAGCCCGCCAGCGTGAGCCGGCTGCAGCCCAGCGTGCCCATGCCGCTGGACCGCATCGTCATGCGTGCCGTGGCCCGGGATGCGCGCGCGCGCTTCGAGACGGCGGAGGAGTTGCTGCTGGCGCTGGAGCGCTTGGCCGCACGCGACCAGGCCGTGCCGGCCCGGCCCGCGAAAGCGAGCGCGGAGCCGTGGTCGCCCTGGCAAGTGGCGCTGGCGGTGTCGGTGCTGCTGAACCTGCTGCTGGTGGCCTGGCTGGTGTTCCTGCCGCGCTAGGCCCTGAAGCGCTGAGGGCTGAACCTCTGACGGCTGACGCGGCCCTTGGCCCCTCGGCGTCAGGGCTGGTGCGGCGTGCGCACCCGTGGCTGCCAGCCCCGGGCGCGGCGGATGGCGCGCACCGCCTGGTACAGAAAGTTGACGATCCCCACGAAGCCCAGCCCCACGTACACCGTGAACGCGGGCGAGCCGGGCGTGGTGTCCAGCCCCAGCTGCCGTGCGGCCAGCAGGGCCACGCCCGCCAGCAGCACCGGGCCGATCAGCAGCGCCGGCAGGCCCAGGTAGGTTTTGGTGAGGGTGGCGGCAATTTCCGGCAGCTGCAGCGGCGTGGTGTCCAGCAGCTCGTAGGTGTCCGTCTGGCTGACCACCAGCCCGCCCAGGTGGCTGCGCAGCGTGGGCTGCGCCAGGTTGGACGCAATGCGCAGGCGCTGTCGGCGCAGCGGCAGCAAGGGCACCCAGAAGGCGCAGGCCCACTGCGTGGCGGTGGCGGTGCCGTCCGGCGCGTGGCGCCAGCCGTAGTACAGGGTGCCGAAACCGTTGATGCTGCTCATGACGCTCCCTCATCGCGCCAGCGTTGAACAGAACTGCGGGGCTGGCGGCGGCGCGATTGTGGGGCTGCTTCCGGTGCGGTCAGGCCGTCGCCGACCTGTCCGTTGCGACAGCTCATCTGCGGCAGGTCAACTACGGCAGGTCACCGCTCAAACGCGTTGGAAGTGCACCGGCTCGGCCTCCACCGCAGCCGGGGCCCGGCGGGCGCGGCCGCCCTTTTCAGCCCAGGTGCGCGTCCAGCGGATCTGCATCACGCGCATCACGCCCAGCATCAGCACGGCCAGCACCGCAAACACCACAAAGCCCCAGGCATAGGTGCCGGCGTGTTGCTTGGACAGGCCCATCAGGTTGGGCACCAGGCCACCGCCCAGCGCGCCCACCTCGCCAATCATCGAGCCCGCCACCGCCGTGGCCGCGGGCCAGCGCAGCGGCACCAGCTGGAACAGCGCGCCGTTGCCCGCGCCCAGCGCCGCGAAGCAGGCGATGAGCAGCAGCGTGGTCAGCACCAGCGACCCGCCGGCCAGGCCCACGCCGGTCAGCGTGACGGCCACGGCCACCAGCACGCCGGTCAGCACGTTCACGCCGCCCCAGCGGTCCGACAGCGCGCCGCCCACCACGCGCACGGCCGCGCCCATGAAGGCGGCCAGCATGGTCAGCTGCCCGGCCTGCACCTTGGACACGCCGAACTGGTCGTAGTAGTAGGTGGGCAGGAAGGTGGTGAGGCCGATGAAGCCGCCAAACGTCACGCCGTAGATCAGGCTGAAGGCCCAGCCGTCTTTCTCAAAGAGGCAGGCCGCGTGCTCGCGCAGCGAGGCGTGGGCGTCCACGTCGGGCGGCTCTTTGGCGAACACGATCATCACCACCATGGGCAGCACGATGGCCGCGGCCGCAAACGCGTAAACGGTTTGCCAGCCGTAGGCCTGCGCCAACGGGGGCGCCACCAGCACCGACACGGCCGTGCCCACATTGCCCGCGCCCACCAGGCCCATGGCCAGGCCCTTGTATTGCGGCGGGTACCAGCCCGAACCCAGGCTCAGCGCCACGCCAAAGCTGGCGCCGGCAATGCCCAGCAGCACGCCCATGGCCAGCAGGTCGTTGTAGCTCTTCACCATGAAGAAGCCGTACAGCATGGCCACGGCGATCATGCCCATCTCCACCAGCGTGGCGTTCTTGCGGCCGATGTACTGCGACAGGAGGCCCAACGGAAAGCGCATCAGCGCGCCGGCCATGATGGGAATGGACAGCATCAGCCCCTTCTGCGCGGGCGTGAGGCCGTAGGCCTCGCTGATGAAGGGCGCCAGGGCGCCGTTCAGCACCCAGATGCAGCAGGAGAACGCGAAGTACAGGAAGGCAGCCACCAGCGTGGGGCTGTGGCCGGCGCGGCGGAAGGAGGGCAGGGCGGACATCTTGGGGCTCGTACAAAACCGACGACGAGCGCCCGGCACGCCACCGGAAGCGGGCCTGCAGCGGCTCGGGCATCGCGGTGGACGGTGGCCGCACCCTTGCAGCCACTTCGCCCCAGGCTCTGCAAGCACCATGCCTGCCCGTCGCAGCGCCAGCGCGGGGCGCTGGCCTGGTTCTTGCGCCGTTTTGGGGCGTGAACCTTGAACTCCACCCCTCCCATGCTGCCGCCTCCCGGGGCGACCCCACCCTGCCGCTGCTGCTGTGCACCCCGGCAGCGCCCCCGCAGGCGGCCGCGCTGCAAGCCCTGGGCTGGACGCTGCGCACCGTGTCGGCGCTTCAGCCCCTGCCCGATGCCCCAGCCTTGGGCTTGATCTATGCGCCCCAAGGCACCGAGTTGGCGCACGGCGCGCACCCCGAGCGGGATGCGGGCCTGCCGCTGGTGCTGCTGGCGCCCCCACCTGGGGCGGCCGAGCGCCAGGCCTGGTTGCAGCGCGGCGTGCTGCACGGCCTGCCGCCGGAGGTGGACGCCGCCTTGCTGGACCAGACCCTGCGCTGGGCTGCCGGCCTGGCCGCACAACTGCACGCGCGAGAGCAGGCCGCCCAGGCCCGGCTGGACGAACGCAAGTGGACCGAGCGCGCCAAGGGCTTGCTGATGCAGGCGCGCGGCATTGACGAGGCGGCCGCGTTTGCGCTGCTGCGCAACACCGCCATGCAAACCCAGGCCAAGCTGCCCGAAGTGGCGCGCGGCGTGGTGCACACCAGCGAGCTGGCCGAGGCGCTGGAGCGCGCCGGCGCGCAGCGCATGTTGAGCCAGCGTTTGGTGAAGCTGCAGGCGCTGCGCCAGTGGCCGGGGCTGTCGCTGGCCGAGCGACGCGAGGCGCAGGCGGTGCTTGACGGCTCGGTGGAGCGGGTGGCGGCCAACCTGGTGCGCCTGCGTGAGTTGCTGCGGCAGGACTTGTCGGCCGAGCTGTCGGCCGTGGCGGCGGCCTGGCAGCAACTGGACGCCGCCCTGCACGCCCGCGTGCCCGACCTCGCCCGCAGCGACCGCGCCGCGCAAAGCCTGCTGGACGCGAGCGAGCTGCTGGTGGCCCGCCTGAGCCAACGCGCCGGCCCGCGCCCGGTGGCGCTGCTGGCCCGGGTGACGCGGCTGCGGCTGCTCAGCCAGCGGCTGGCCAAGCAGGGCTTGCTGGCCCAGGTGCTGCCGGGGCAGGACGTGCGCGGCCTGGCCGAGGGCCTGGACGAGTTCAACCGCGCCTACGACGAGGTGCGCGCCGCCCCCTTGGCCGGCCCGGGCTTGCAGCCGGCCTTTGCCGAGGTGGACGAGGCCTGGCGCTTGTTGTTGCGCGGGTTGCGGGTGGAGCAGGGGGATGCGGTGCAGCGCATGCATCAGGGCAGTGAGCGGCTGTTGCAGGCGTTGGAGGGGTTGATTCAGGCAATGCAGGGGTCGTTGCAGTTGATCTTGGGGTGATCGTTATTCGGCTGAATGGGGGCTTTTGTGGGGAGCCTGTTCTGTTCGGTGCACCGAGCCGGGAGTTCGCCCCGGCGGGCGAGTAACTTTTCTCTGTCTTGCCAGAGAAAAGTCACCAAAAGAGAGGCACTAACCGCACGCCATCGGGCCTCGGGTGAAGCTCGCGCGCGAGAACTGTCGCTCGGCTGGTGCGTAGAAGCGACCCGCTTCGCTCTCGCCGCCCACTTGTCACCGCAGCCATCCATCGAACCTGCGCCACGTTCAACGCCGGCTGCACGCCGGGCTCATCAGTGAATGCACCACATGCTGTGGCGCGCCGTCGACGGCGCTTGCCTTCCGCTCGTGAGTTCGGCGTTCAGCCGACGTTAAGCGCACGAGCGGTGGATGAGTCGGGTTGGGGATAAGGACAGCAGCGAGAGCGCAGCGGCTCGCTTCGTGCCCGCAGCCGGAAGGACGTTCTCGCGCGATGTGCGTCGCAGGCCAGTGCCCGTGTGCGGTTCAGCGCCTCTTCTTTGGTGACTTTCTTCTGGCGCAGCAGAAGAAAGTTACCTCGCCGCCGGGCGGGACTCCCGGCACGGTGCACCGAACCGAAAAGGCTCCACGCAAAAGCAACGTCAAGAAATCGCCAAACCCAAACGGCCCCTGTCCGTATCCACGCCGACACAATCTGCCCAAGCTCCCGATACATCCAGGCGGTGCAATGCCTTCACTCCCCACCTCAAGTGACTGAAGGACCTCCATGCAACACGACCACGACCTCGGCCTGGCCCATGACCTGAGCCGCTTGCAGCAACAAGCTCTGGAACGCCGCACCGCCCTGCGCTGGCTGTTCGGCGCCGGCGCCGGGGCCATTGCCGGGGCGGGCGCCATGGCGCTGGTGGGCTGTGGGGGCGGCGGCAGCAGTGACAGCAGCAGCGCATCCAGCTCCTCCGGTTCGTCCAGCTCCGGCGGCAGCAGCAGCTCGGGGGGCACAACCACCACCACCGGCTGCTCCGTCATCCCGAGCGAGACCGAAGGCCCCTACCCGGGCGACGGCTCGAACACCGCCAACGGCAGCGTGGCCAACGTGCTGGCGCTGTCGGGCGTGGTGCGCAGCGACATCCGCAGCAGCATCGCCGGCGCCAGTGGCGTGGCCGCGGGCGTGCCCTTGCAGGTGATCATCGAACTCGTGAACACCAACGCCTCGTGCGCCGACCTCTCCGGGTACGCCATCTACCTGTGGCACTGCGACGCGCTGGGCCGCTACTCCATGTACTCCAGCGGCGTGACCGGCGAGAACTACCTGCGCGGCGTGCAGGCCACCGGCACCGACGGCACGGCCACGTTCCAGACCATCTACCCCGGCTGCTACTCGGGCCGCGTGCCGCACATCCACTTCGAGGTGTACCGCAGCACCACCACCGCCACCAACTGGAACAACAAGCTGCGCACCTCGCAGCTGTGCTTCCCGTCGGACTCCAACGCCGCCGTCTACGCCACCAGCGGCTACGGCAACAGCGCGGCGAACAACAATGCCATCAGCCTGGCCACCGATGGCATCTTCAGCGATGGCTACAGCACCCAACTCGCCACCGTCACCGGCTCGGTCAGCGCCGGCTACGTGGCCCGATTGAAAGTAGGTATCGCCGCATGAATGGACTGTGCCTGGTGGTCGACGACGACGCCGAGATTCGAACCAGCCTGACCACCTACCTGCAAGGGTTTGGCTGGCGGGTGAACGCGGCGGCCGACGGCCGTGCGATGCGCCAGGCACTGGCCCTGCAACGGCCCGACGTGATCGTGCTGGACCTGATGCTGCCCGGCGAAGACGGCCTGGCGCTGCTGCGCTGGCTGCAAACCCAGGCAGACGCGCCGCCGGTGCTGATGCTCACCGCCCGTGGCGACACGCTGAGCCGCGTGGTGGGCCTGGAGCTGGGTGCGGACGACTACCTGGCCAAGCCCTTTGAGCCGCGCGAGCTGGTGGCCCGGCTGCAGGCGCTGGTGCGGCGTGCGGCCAAGGGGCAGGGCGGGCCGGTGGATGACGACACCCGGCTGCTGCGCTTTGGCCGCTGGCGCTTTGACCGCATGACGCGCCAGCTCGTCAACGCCGAGGACGTGGGCATTGCGTTGTCGGCCGCGGAGTTCCGGCTGCTGGCGGCGTTTGTGCAGCGCCCCGGCCGGGTGCTGAGCCGCGAGCAGCTCATCGACCTGACCCGCGCCCCGGGCGTGGAGGTGAACGACCGCAGCGTGGACCTGGCGGTGTCGCGCCTGCGGGCCAAGCTGGGCGACACGGCGCGCGAGCCCGCGCTGATTCGCACCGTGCGTGGCGAGGGCTACCTGTTCGACGCCGAGGTCACGCCGTGCTGAGCCGCTGGCGCCGCTGGGATGGCCTGGGGCTGCGCCTGTTCCTGCTGATGTGGGTGGCGCTGGCGCTGAGCCATTTCGTGGCGTGGAGCCTGGTGGTGCAGACCTTCAGCCCCAAGCCCGGGCCGGTGCCGACGCTGGCCTCAGGGCCGATGGGCGACGCGGCCAACGGCCCGCCGCCCCGCCCGCCGCATGAGCGGGGAGGGCCGGGGGCACGGGGCGACCGCCCGAACCAGCGCCCCGATGCCGGGCCGATGCCGCCCCCGTTCGGGCCCCCGCCGGGTGCGGATGCGGGCGGGCCGGGGCCGCAGGGGCCCGTGCCCGTGTTGGGCCCGGGCCGGCTGCCCACCTTCCCCTCGCTGCCGCCCAGCCTGCCGTGGACGTCCAGCCTGCTGGACTACGGCGTGCGCCTGCTGGTGATTGCGCTGGCGGCGTGGTGGGGTTCGCGCTGGCTGGCGGCCCCGGTGCGCCGGCTGGTGAGCGCGGCGCAGGCCCTGACGCCCGCCCTGGCCCAGGGCCGCGCGGCGCCGGTGCTGGCCGAGGACCAAGGCACGCGCGAGGTGCGCGAGGCCGCGGCCGTGTTCAACCGCATGGCGGCGGAGTTGAGCGGGCAGTTCGAGGAGCGCGGGCTGATGATGGCCGCCATCTCGCACGACCTGCGCACGCCGCTGACCCGCATGCGGCTGCGGCTGGAAACCGGCGAGGTGGAGGCCAAGGTGCGCGAGCGCTGCATCGACGACCTGCGCGAGATGAACCGGCTGGTGGAAAGCGTGATCGAGGTGTTCCGCCCGGCCGAGGCGGTGGCGCTGCAGCGGGTGGATGTGTCGGCGCTGGCGCAATCGGCCGTGGACGACCTGGCCGAAACCGGCGCCGATGTGCAGTTCGAAGGCCCGGCCGCCGTGGTGAGCGCCGACCCCGTGGCCCTCCGCCGCGTGGTGGACAACCTGGTGGGCAATGCGCTGCGCTATGCAGGCCACGCCCGGGTGCGGGTGGACCTGAGCGCTGGCGTCACGCGGCTGGTGGTGGACGACCACGGCCCCGGCATTCCCGAGGCCGAACTGGAGCGGGTGCGCCAACCGTTCCGGCGCGTGGAGGGCTCGCGCAACCGCGAGACGGGCGGCACCGGGCTGGGCCTGTACATCGCGCAGCAGCTGGTACGGCGCCAGGGCGCGGTGCTGGCGCTGAGCAACCGGCCCGAGGGCGGCCTGCGGGCCGAGGTGGTGTTCTAACGCCGGCGGGGCTCAGTTGCTGCCGCGGGTGCGCAGCACGTCAGTGGGGGTGAACAGCTCGGCCAGGCTGGCGTCGCGGGCGGCGCCGGCCACGGGGCGGCCGGCGTCTTTGCCGGTGGCCGCGCCCACGGGGGCGTCCAGCGGCTGGCCTCGCTCGTCGGTCAGCAGGGCCACCATGGGGCGCAGCGGGTCGGTGGTGCGGGCGGTCACGATGGCTTGCTCGCCGGTGTTCAGCGCCACTAAGGCGCCGGGCGGGAACACGCCGATGGTCGTCACCACCGAGGCGCCGAACTTGTTGGCGCTGCGCTGGTGGAAGATGGACATCGCCGCCGTCGGGCTGAGCATGGCGGGCCGGCCGTTGCGCGGGCTCATCTTGGCGCAGAAGACGTCACAGGTGCGCAGCACGTCGGCCAGGTCGGTCATGCGGGTCAGGCCCTGCGGGTAGCCCTGGCCGTCGGGTTGTTCATGGTGCTGGGCCACGGCGGACAGCCAGTCTTCGTCCAGCACGCCCAGGCCGCGCAGCAGGCGTTCGCTGTCCAGCGGGTGCTCGCGCATGCGCTGGCGCTGGGCGTCGGTGAGCGGGCTGCTCTGCAGGGCCAGCGTGGTTTGCAGGTCGGTCACTGCGATGTTCATGGTCAGCGCGGCGCTCAGTGCGCTCAGCCGCTTGGCGGCCGTCCATTCCTTGCGGTGGGCCACCAGCCACACCACGCAGGCGGTGTGCAGCGAGTGCAGTGAGCCGTAGCGCGACAGCTTCTCCGGCCCGATGCGCACCACCTCGAACACGCCGAGGTCGACGTCGTCGACCATGAGGTTGTCCAGCTCGCGCGTCATCGCCTCCACCGAGGCGGGGAAGTTGCCGGTGGCCTGCGGGGCCATCAGCAGCAGTTCCAGGCGCTCTGCCAGCCCCTGCAGCGCTTGCCAGCGGCTGAGGGTGGGGTGTTCGAACGGGGACGCGTCGGCCATGCGGAACTCCTTGCGCAGAGGGCTCCGATGCTAGGCCGAAGCCTGCCGCCTCGGCCAGCACCCCCCTGCCAAAAGCCACACGGGAGGCGCTTTCGCGCCAAATCCGACCGCTATCCCGGCAGCCCGCCCGGGGCGCCGGGCGGCCGTCAGGCGGCCTGTTCGACGTGGGCGTGCCGCGTGTACAGGAAATCGATCACGGCCTTGCGGGCGGCGATGTAGCGCTCGTCCTCCGCCAGCTCCACCCGCACGCGCGGGCGCGGGATGCCGACGTCCAGGATCTCGCCGATGGTGGCGGCCGGGCCGTTGGTCATCATCACGATGCGGTCGCTCAGCAGCACGGCTTCGTCCACGTCGTGCGTGACCATGATGACCGTGCTTTGCGTGCGGGCCACGATCTTGAGCAGCTCGTCCTGCAGCTTGGCCCGGGTGAGTGCGTCCAGCGCGCCGAAAGGCTCGTCCATCAGCAGCACCTTGGGCTCCATGGCCAGCGCCCGGGCGATGCCCACGCGCTGCTTCATGCCGCCGGAGATTTCATGCGGGCGCTTGTGCAGCGCGTGGCTCATGCCCACCAGCTCCAGCGCGGCGCGGGCGCGCACCTTGAGCTGGGCGGCGCTTTCCTTGCCGCCGAAGACCGACTCCACCGCCAGCAGCACGTTGTCCAGGCACGAGAGCCAGGGCAGCAGCGAGTGGTTCTGGAACACCACCGCCCGCTCGGGCCCGGGCGCGGCGATCTCGCGGCCGTCGCAGATCAGGGCGCCCGAGCTGGGCACCAGCAGCCCGGCGATCAGGTTCAGCAGCGTGGACTTGCCGCAGCCCGAGTGGCCGATGAGCGTGATGAACTCGCCGCGGTTCACGTCGAGGTTGACGTTTTGCAGCGCATGAAAGCGCCCCTTGCGGGTGTGGAACACCATCTCGGCGTCTTGCACTTGGATGAACGGCTTCATGGCATCAGTCCTCTTCAAAGGTGAAGTGCTTGGCAATGGCGATCAGCGCCCACTCGAGCAGCAGCCCGACGGTGCCGATGACGAAGATGGCGATCAGGATGTGGGCGACGTTGAGGTTGTTCCACTCGTCCCACACCCAGAAGCCGATGCCCACGCCGCCGGTCAGCATCTCGGCGGCCACGATCACCAGCCAGGCCGTGCCTACCGACAGGCGCACGCCGGTCAGCACGTAGGGCAGCACGGCGGGCAGCAGGATGCGTGTGATGACCTTC
This sequence comes from Pelomonas baiyunensis, assembly GCF_043555935.1. Classification (NCBI taxonomy): domain Bacteria; kingdom Pseudomonadati; phylum Pseudomonadota; class Betaproteobacteria; order Burkholderiales; family Sphaerotilaceae; genus Roseateles; species Pelomonas baiyunensis. Next base: position 165,157 of record NZ_JBIGIB010000001.1, read on the forward strand.
CACTCGCTCAGGCGCAGCACGCGGGCCACGTTGAGGTAGTCGGTCGGCACCCGCTGCACGCCCACGGCGGTGTTCACCACCATGGGCCAGATGGAGCAGATGAAGATGGTCCAGATGGCGGCCGGGTTGGCGCTCTTGAAGGCCAGCAGCCCGATGGGCAGCCAGGCCAGCGGCGACACCGGCTTGAGCAGCGCGATCAGCGGCGAGACCATGCGGTTGGCGAACTCGAAGCGGCCGATGATGAAGCCGAGCGGAATGCCCACCAGCGCCGCCAGGCCGAAGCCCATGCCCACGCGGGACAGCGAGTTCAGGATGTTCCAGCCGATGCCTTGGTCGTTCGGGCCCTTGCGGTAGAACGGGTCCGAGAACAGCTGCACGGCGGCATCGAACGTGGCGGCCGGCGTGGGGAAGGCGCCGCCTTTCATCGTGGCCAGGGCCCACAGGCCGATCAGCAACGCGACGCTGATGACCGGCGGCAGCACCCGCAGGGCCAGGCCGCGGCCGTCGAACGGCGGGCGCGTGCGCTTGGGCGCTGGCGCCTCGGGCTGGGTGGTGGCTGCGAGCGCGGCCGGGCGCGTGGCTGGCTGTGCGGTGGCAGCCGTGCTGGGCAGCGGTGCCGGCGAGGCGGCCGCGTCACGCGGGGAATGGAACACTGCGGACACCATGATTTAAGCCTTCACCTTGAAACTGTCGGCGTACTTGGCGGGGTCTTTGCCGTCCCACACCACCCCGTCCAGCAGCTTGGAGCTGCGCATGGCGTCCTTGGGCACGCTGATCTTGAGCGCGCTGGCCGCCTCGCTGTAGAGCTTGGTCTGGTTGATGGCCTTGGCCGTGCCGAGGTAGTCGGGGTGGTCCTTCAGCAAGCCCCAGCGCTTGTGCTGGGTCAGGAACCACATGCCGTCCGAGAGGTATGGGAAGTTGACCGCGCCGTCGTCGAAGAACTTCATGTGGCGAGGGTCGTCCCAGGTCTTGCCCAGGCCGTTCTGGTAGCGGCCCAGGATGCGCTGGTTGATGGCGTCCACGCCGGTGTTGACGTAGGCCTTGTCGGCAATCGTCTCGGCCATCTTGTTCTTGTTGATGAGGCCGGCGTCGATCCAGCGGCTGGCTTCCAGCACGGCCATGATCACGGCGCGCGCGGTGTTGGGGTACTTCTTGACGAAGTCGCCGGTGGTGCCGAGCACCTTCTCGGGGTGGTCGGGCCAGATGTCTTGCGTGGTGGTGGCGGTGATGCCGATGCCGTCGATGATGGCGCGGTGGCCCCAGGGCTCGCCCACGCAGTAGCCGTCCATGTTGCCCACGCGCATGTTGGCCACCATCTGCGGCGGCGGCACGGTGATGACCTTGCTGTCCTTCTGCGGGTTGATGCCGTGTGCGGCCAGCCAGTAGTTCAGCCACATGGCGTGCGTGCCGGTGGGGAAGGTCTGCGCGAAGGTGTAGTCGCGCTTGTCCTTGGCCATCACCTTGGCCAGCGACGCGCCGTCCACCGCGCCGGCGTCGGCCAGTTTCTTGGACAGCGTGATGGCCTGGCCGTTGCGGTTCAGCGTCATCAGCACGGCCATGTCCTTCTTGGGGCCGGACACGCCCAGGTGCACGCCGTAGATCAGGCCGTACAGCACGTGGGCCATGTCCAGTTCGCCGTTGACGAGCTTGTCGCGCACACCGGCCCAGGAGGCTTCCTTGGTGGGAATGATCTTGATGCCGTACTTCTTGTCGAAGCCCAGCACCGAGGCCATCACGACGCTGGCGCAGTCGGTCAGCGGGATGAAGCCGATGCGCACTTCCTCTTTCTCGGGCTTGTCCGAGCCCTGGGCCCAGGCACCGCCGGCCACGCCGAGGGTGGGCAGGGCGGCTGCGGCCGCAAGCAGGCTGCGGCGGGAGAGGTGGGGCGTGGCGGTCGAGTTCTGGCTGGCGGTCATCACGGGCTCCTGGGGGTCATGCAGGGCGCAACGGCGTCGCAGCCACGCTCTGCCCGCGCCGCACTGCTGCAGCGAGGACGCAATAGGAGAGGTCGGACGCCGTTGTCCCGAAGTGCCAGCCGGGTGAAGTGCCGACTGGCCCGAGAGGCCTGCGCCTTTGCAGGCCTCGCACTCCTCATTGCAGCTTGCGTGCCAGCTTGTTGGCGGGCCGCTGGGGGCGGCTTGGTGCGGCTGGCGGGTGGTTTTGCACGCGCTTGGCGCACGCCGGCGGCTGCCGGGGGCGGCTTGCGCCCGACTGGTGCGCCCCGGGGTGATGCGCTTTGGTGCGCGCCGCCCCAGTTCAGGGTTCAGCGTGCACGCAGCAGCTGATCGGCCTCGATCAGGCGCTGGGCCACGGCTGCCAGGGTCTGGCCGCTGTCCATGGCGATCTGGCGCAGCCGCTGGAAGGCCGCCTCTTCGTCCAGCGCCTGTTCGCGCATCAGGATGCCGCGGGCGCGCTCCACCAGCTTGCGCTCGGCCAGCTGGGTTTGGGTTTGGCGCAGGTCGCGCTGCAGGGTCTGGTCGTGCTCGAAGCGGGCCAGCGCCAGCTGCAGCAGCGCGCCCAGGCGCTGAGGCGGCAGGCCGGCCAGCTGCAGAGCGCTGACGCCCGCTGCCAGGGCGTCACGCATCTGTTCGGGCGTCATCTGCTCGGCCACCAGCAGCACGGGGCGGGGGCTGCGCTGCAGGGCGTCGCCCAGCTGGGCCAGCAGGGTGGCGCTGGGTTGGTCGCAGTCCACCAACAGCAGCTCCGGGCCCAGGCGGTCCAGTGCGGCAGGCAGGGCGGCGGGTTCGGTCATCAGGTCGATGACATCCACCAGCTGGCAGCGCAGCCGGATCAGCTCCAGGCGGATGACGGGGCTGCGGCGCTGGCCGGCGTCGGCCAGCAGCACCCGCAGGCCGGGCAGGGGGAACGGGGGCGTGGTCATGCTCCCCCCACGCCACGCAACTCCCGTGCCGGGTGGGCCCGGGGCAAAAAAAAGGGAGCCCCTTCGGGCTCCCTGTCGTCGGCGCAGGCCGGTTTACTTCATCAGCAGGTGCGGCAGCCACAGCGTCAGGCCGGGCCAGTAGGTCACCACCAGCAGGAAGCCCAGCATGGTCAGCAGCCACGGCATGACGGCCATGGTCAGTTCGCTGATGCCCATCTTGGTGATGCCCGAGGCCACGTACAGGTTCAGGCCCACCGGCGGGTGGCACATGCCCACTTCCATGTTCACGACGATCAGGATGCCGAAGTGGATCGGGTCGATGCCCAGCTTGATGGCGACGGGGAACAGGATGGGCGCCAGGATCAGGATGATCGAGCTGGGTTCCATCACGTTGCCGGCCAGCAGCAGCAGGATGTTGACCACCAGCAGGAAGGCAATCGGGCCGAAGCCTTGGGCAATCATCCAGTCGGCCATGGCCTGCGGGATGTTCTCGCTGGTCATCAGGAAGCTGAACAGCACCGCGTTGGTGATGATGTACAGCAGCATGGCGCTCATGCTGGCGGAGTCCAGCAGCACCTTGGGCAGGCGCTTGAGCGGCAGGTCCTTGTAGACGAACACCGCAATGATGAAGGCGTACACCGCAGCCATGGCGGCCGCTTCGGTCGGCGTGAACATGCCGCTGTAGATGCCGCCCATGACGACGACGATCAGCAGCAGGCCCCACACGCTTTCCTTGAAGGCGACCAGGCGTTCCTTGAACGTGGCCTTGGGCAGGCGCGGGTAGTTGTTCTTGCGGGCGATGTTCCAGGTGGTCAGGCCCAGCAGGAAGGCCAGCACCAGGCCCGGCACGATGCCGGCGATGAACATGGCGCCCACCGACACGTTGGTGGACACCGAATACATCACCATCGCGATGGACGGCGGGATCAGGATGCCGAGCGACCCCGAGGTGGTGATGATGCCGGCGCCGAACTTGTTCGGGAAGCCTTGCTTCACCATCGCCGGCAGGATGACCGAGCCGATGGCCACCACCGTGGCGGGCGACGAGCCCGACACCGCCGCGAACAGCGCGCAGGCCATCACGCCCGCCAGGCCGAGGCCGCCGTGCCAGTGGCCCACCATGCTGGAGGCGAAGCGAATCATTCGCCGCGCCACGCCGCCGTGGGTCAGGAAGTTGCCCGCCAGGATGAAGAACGGGATCGCCATGATCTCGAACTTCTCGATGCCGGTGAACAGCTTGAGCGCCACCGACTCGATGGGCACCTGCGTCATCGTGAAGAGGAAGGTCAACACGGTCAGGCCCAGCGAAATGCTGATCGGCATGCCGGTCAGCATGAGCAGGATCAGCAGGACAAAGATGATGGAGGCGTTCATGCCGGCTTCCCTTCTTCTTCGAGGCCGTCAACGTGGCCGTGGTCGTGGTGAGGCAGCTCACCGGTCTTCAGGAAGCTCCATGCCACTTGAAGGAAGCGGTAGCACATCAGGCTGGAGCCCAGCGGCACGCAGCTGTACACCCACCACATCGGCACTTCCAGGTCGGCGGAGGTTTGGTCGGTCTGGGCGATGTGCCAGACGAAGTTGCCGCCCAGCGCCGCCACCGTGCCGGTGAACACGGCACCCGCCAGCAGGCCGAACACCACCAGGCCGCGGTAGGCGCCGCCGTTGAGCTTGCGCAGGATGACGTCCACGCCCACGTGGATGCCGGTGCGCACACCGTACGCGGCGCCGAACTTGGCCATCCACACGAACATGAAGATGCACAGCTCTTGCGCCCACGACAGGTTCAGCTGCACGGTGTAGTCCTGGATGACCGGAATGCCGGACAGGAAGCGGTGCACCACGGCGACAAAAATCACCAGCGTGGCAGCACCAATGAGGAAGGCGATGAGCCACTCCTCGAGATGGTTGAGTACTCGATTGATCATGGAAGCTCCCCGAGAAGGGACGGTGGTTGCGCCGGCCAGAACGGCCGGCGCGAATGACGGGGCCTGAACCGTCACGCCCGCGGGGACGGCTTGGCCAGTGCGCCCCGATCCGGGGCGCGAGGCACGACAGGATTACTTCGGTGCGACGAAGCCGGTGGCCTTGTAGGCGGCTTCAACGGTGGCCTTGCCCACGCGCGATTCCATCTCCTTGTGCACCGGCATCAGCGCCTTCTTCCACTCCAGCGTTTCGGCCGGCGTGGGGGTGTAGACGGCAGTCTTGCCGCTGGCCTTGATGGCTTGCAGCGCGGTGGCGTTCTCGGTGTTGGCGATGGCGTTGGCGTACACGGCCGAGTCCTTCACGGCGCTTTCCAGCTGCGTGCGGATATCGGCCGGCAGGCCGTCCCAGAACTTCTTGTTCACGATGAGGGCGTACGCCAGGTGACCGTGGTTGGACAGGGTCATGTGCTTCTGCACTTCAAAGATCTTTTGCGTGTAGAAGTTGCTGGGCACGCCTTCGGTGCCGTCCACCACGCCCGACTGCAGGGCCTGGTACAGCTCGGAGAAGGCCATGACTTGCGGGATCGCACCCAGGGCACGCATCTGGGCGTCCAGCACCTTGCTGGACTGGATGCGCATCTTCATGCCCTTGAAGTCGGCCACGTTCTTGAGCGGCTTGTTGGCGCTCATGATGTGGAAACCGTTGTCCCAGTAGGCCAGGCCCTTGATGCCCTTGGGCTCGAGCTTCTTGAACAGGTCGGCGCCCAGGGCGCCATCGGTCACGGCGCGGAAGGCGTCGGTGTCCTTGAACAGGAAGGGCAGGTCAAAGACCTCGAATTCCTTCACGCCCAGCGGGCCGAACTTGGCCAGCGACGGGGCCAGCATCTGCACCGAACCCAGTTGCAGGGCTTCCAGCTCTTCCTTGTCCTTGTAGAGCTGGCTGTTGGGGTAGACCTCCACCTTCACGCGGCCGCCGGTGCGCTGCTCGGCGAGTTCCTTGAAACGCTGCGCGCCCTTGCCCTTGGGCGTGTCCGGGGCCACGACGTGGCTGAACTTGATGACGATGGGCGCTTGGGCCTGCACCGAGAAGCTGGCGACGGTGGCCAGGGCGGCGGCGGAAGCGAGGATGAGACGGCGCAGGGCCATGGGAAGTCTCCGAATGGTTGGTATGCGGTGAATTCTTCCGGCGCGCCTGCGACCGGGGTAGTTGTGGAGTTCCACATTTCGTGGCGCGCCCGCTGTTCTTAGACTGCCGGCATGACGCCCCGCCCCCTTCTCGCCCGCAGCTTGTGGCTGGCGCCCCTCGGGTTATCCCTGATTTTTGTGATGGGGGTGCTGGCTTGGGTGCGCGCCAACGAAGCCGACGAGCGCGAGCAGCAGCGACAGACCTTGATCTCCGACGCGCTCAGCACCGAGGCGCAGTTGCGGGATCGCATTGCCGAGGAGCAAGGGCATCTGCGGCAACTGGCGCAAGGGTTGGTGGGGCAGTCGCCCAGCGAAGCCGCACTGGAGCACCAACCCGCGGTGGGCGCGGGGCTGCGCCGGTTGTGGCAGTCGGTCACCTGGCTGGACACGCGCAACCGGGTGCTGGCCGAGGTGTCGGGGCGCGGAGAAGGCGCGCGCCTGGACGATGGGTTGTCGTTGCACCTGACGGCCCCCGTCGGGTCGGACGGCACGCTGGTGGTGCGCTACCCGCCGGCCCTGCTGCTCAAACGGGGCGTGCCGTGGTGGCTGGCGCGCAAGTACGACGTGCAATTGGTGGACAGCGCCGACCAGGTGATCGCCTCCAGCACCGAGTCCCCGCTGCGCGCGGCGCAAGGCCCGCGGCCCAGCTACCGCGTGGCCCTGACCGGCCCGCTGCGCGCCAGCCCGCTGGCCGAGGCGGCGCTGACCGATGCAGCCCTCGAACTGACCCTGCGCGACCCCGGCATCAACGCCGTGCGGCCGCTGGCCTGGGTGCTGGTGGCGGGCTTTTTGCCGTTGGTGGCGGCGGCCAGCTGGCTCACGCGGCGGCAGATGCGCCAGGTGCAGCGCGCCGAGGAGGCCTGGCGCACCGAGGCCGCCTGGCGGCGGGCGATGGAAGACTCGGCGCTGGTGGCGCTGCGCGCGCGCGACTTCGACGGCCGGCTGCTGTACGTGAACCGGACCTTCTGCGACATGGTGGGCCTGCCGGCCGAGCGCCTGGTGGGCCAACTGCCCCCCATGCCCTACTGGCCCACCGACGCGCATGAGGAAATGACCGAGCGCAACCGCCGCAACCTGGCGGGCCACGCCCCGCGCGAGGGCTACGAGGCCCGCTGGCAGCACGCCAGCGGCCGCATGCTGGAGGTGATGGTGTTCGAGTCGCCGCTGGTGGACGCCGGTGGCCGGCAGATCGGCTGGATGGGCAGCATCATCGACATCACTGAGCGCAAGCGCCTGGAAGACCGCGAGCGCCGCCAGGTCGAGACCCTGGCCCACAACGCCCGGCTGACCATGCTGGGCGAGGTCGCGTCCACGCTGGCGCACGAGCTGAACCAGCCGCTCACCGCGATTGCCAGCTACGGCGCGGGCGTGACCAACTCGCTGGCCAAGCTGGGCGTGCAGGACGAGCTGGTGCTGGGTGCCCTGCAGCGGCTGGGCCAGCAGGCGGCGCATGCGGGCCGCATCGTGGCGCGCATCCGCGAGTTCTTGACCCGGCGCGAGCCCCGGCACGAGACCTGTGACCTGCACGAGGTGATCACCGCGGCGGTGGAGCTGCTCAAGCGCGACTGCCAGCGCCGCGGTGTGTCGCTGGACGTGGCGCTCGCGCCCGGCGTGCCGGCGGTGCTGGCCGACGCGGTGCTGATCGAGCAGGTCGTCATCAACCTCGCCCGCAATGCGGCCGACGCCTTGCAGCCCCTGCCGGCCCCGGCCGGGGGGCGGCGCATCACCGTCAGCAGCCGCGTGGCGGGTGAGTTCGTGCGGGTGGACGTGCAGGACAACGGCCCGGGCCTGCAGGGCCGGCGCATCGAGCAGCTGTGCGCGCCGTTCTATTCCACCAAGGCCGAGGGCATGGGCATGGGCTTGGCCATTTGCCGCTCCATCATCGAAGCCCACCAGGGTGTGCTGGACGCCAGCGACGTGGCCAGCGGCGGCGCCCTGTTCTCGTTCAGCCTGCCCTTGAACCGCGAGCCGCATCCGGAGGCCCACCATGTCTGAGCCCATCACGGGCACCGTCCACCTCGTTGACGACGACCCCGGCGTGCGCGACGCGCTGACCTTCCTGATGCGCTCGCGCGGCCTGGATGTGCGCGCCTTCGCCAGCGGCGTGGACCTGTTGGCTCTGCTGGACACCAGCGCCCCGCCCAAGGGCATCTTTTTGCTGGACGTGCGCATGGAGCCCATGACCGGCACGCGCCTGCATGACGAGTTGCTGGCGCGTCAGCTGCGCAACCCGGTGCTCTTCCTGACCGGCCATGGCGACATCCCGATGGTGGTGGAGGCCCTGAAGAAAGGCGCGTTCGACTTCCTGGAAAAGCCCTACAGCGACAACGCGCTGGCCGACCGCATCGAGCAGGCCCTGGCCGTGGACGCCGCCATGCAGGCCGAGGGCGCACAGGCCGCCGAGCGCAGTGCGCGTCTGGCCAGCCTGACCGAGCGGGAGCATGAGGTGATGACCCGCGTGGCCGCCGGCAAGCTCAACAAGGTGATTGCCGACGAGCTGAACGTGTCGGTGCGCACGGTGGAAGTGCACCGGGCGCGCGTGTTCGCCAAGCTGGGCGTGCGCTCGGCCGCCGAGGTGGCCACGCTGCTGGCCGCGCGCTGAGGCGTCAACCGCCCCCAAGCGCGGGCCGTTGAACGGCGGCGGGCACCGATCACGTGCCCAGCTCAAAGCCCTTCATGACCACGCTGACCCTCACCTTTACCGGCCCCGCCCCTGACGCCCGCAAGGCCCTGGGCGCCTTGTTGCAGCGCTTCCGCGCCGCGACCTTCGTGGAGCGCAGTGCGCTCGAATACGCCGTCACGGCCGATGACGCCACCGCTGCCGAACTGGCCCGCCAGCCCTCGTGGGCCGCGCAGGAGACCCGCCCGGCCGAGCCGGTCGCCCGCCGCGGGCGCTGACCCGGCGCTCGGCCGCGGCCTGGCGGGCATACTGACCGCCATGTCCAGACCGCCCCCGCGCGCGCGGCCCACGCCCGAGCAGATCGCGGCCCTGCCGCCTTACCCCGGCTTGCCGCCTTCCCGCATCCATGTGCTCAGCACGCCGGAGCATCTCGCCCACGCCGAAGCCCGGCTGCGGGCCGCCGGGCCGGTGGGCTTCGACACCGAAAGCAAACCGGTGTTCGTGGCCGGCGCGCCGCAGACCGGCCCGCACGTCATCCAGTTCGCCACGGCCACCGAAGCCTTCATCGTGCAAACGCGCACGCCTGGCGTGGCCGAGTTTTTGCGCGCCATGGTGGAGGGCGACGCGGTGGTGAAGGTGGGCTTCGGGCTGGCGTCCGACCGGCCGCAGTTGCAGCGCAGCCTGGGCCTGACGCTCGGGCGCTCGGTGGACCTGTCTCACGCCGTGCGGCGCCTGGGCTTCAAAGACGCCGTGGGCCTGAAGATGGCCGTGGCCGTGGTGCTCGGTCAGCGCATGAGCAAGTCGCGCAAGGCCACCACCTCCAACTGGGCGCAGGCCACGCTCACGCCGCAGCAGCTTCAATATGCGGCCAATGACGCCCATGCGTCGCTGCTGGTCTATCAAGCCCTGGCCGCCGAGGGCCTGACTGCATAACAATGCTGTGCATGGATGGGCAAACGCAAGACGCCGTGCCGGCCTGGCAGCGTGCGGTGGCGCAGGGGGATGTGGGGGTGTGGGACTTGCGCCCCGAGCACGAGACCGTGCAGTACTCACCCGCCTGGAAGCTGCGGCTGGGCTTCCCGGAGCCGCACCGCGCGGACAGCACGCACTTCTGGCGGTGTCGCGTGCACCCGCTGGACCTGGACGCGATGCTGGTGGCCATGCGTGACCACAGCCGCGGCCTGTTGCCCACCTACGAAGCGCAGTTCCGCCTGCGCAGCAATGGCTCCGGCTACCGGCTGTTGCGCTCGCGCGGCCGGGTGTTGGAGCGCAATGCCGAGGGCCGCGTGCTGCGCATGGTGGGCGTGATGATGGACCTGACCGACCGGCCCTGCACGCCCGCGCCCGGCTTGCCGCAGGGCGAGCGCGGTGTCATGGCCGGGGTGCCGCTGGGCTTGCCGCTGCACGAGTTGCTGCTGGATGCGCGGCCCGAACCGGCTGTTCAAGCGGAGCGGACCCGCGTGCTCGCCGTGCTGGACGACCTGCTGCACGCGGCTTTGCACGACCTCCCACCGCCGCCCGGCGTGTGAGGCCTGCGCCTGCGCCATCGCGAGGCGCCGTGACGCGATGCGGGGCATGCAAGCCCAGCCCTGGGGCAGCGGGCGGTGCCCGACCCCGTTGGGCGTGACGAAATGCGCAGTGAAAAGCTGGCATGGGGTTTGCACTGAGGGTTGTGCCGAGGCGACTGGCCTCGGGAACCCAAGGAGTACCCCCATGAAGACCTGGAACCCCCTGCGACCCCTCACCCTGACGGCCGCTTTGCTCGCCACCCTGACGCTGACCGCGCCCGCGAGCGCCCAGGACACCGCCATGCCCGCCGCCGAGCGCGCCATGCTGCGCAGTGCGCAAGGCGAATACCTGCTGGACGACGGCCGCACGCTGCGCGTGCACGTGGGCGTGCGCCGCCTGGCCGTGGCGCTGGACGAGCGCCCGCTGGAAACCTGGCGTGCGGAAGGTTCGGAGCTGCTGGTCAGCCCGGACGGCACGCGTCGTGTGCGCCTGTTCCGCAACGGCGACGGCTCGGTGGACCGCGTGGCCTTCGAGACCGACCGCGCCGCTCTGCACTGAGCGCGAGGCCTGCGCGGCCTTCGAGGCCTGACCGCGCCCGACGGCCCCCACCGTTTCACCCCCAGCGCTTCACCCGCGCCGCTCAACCCAACGCCGTCCCACCCACGTCGTGTGACCCGTGGGTGGGGTGGCGTCACCACCGGCGGCGGCTGCCCAGGCGGGGCGCTCAGCGGGTTGCGACGAAGCGGTACTCGTGCTGCGCGTCGCGCAGGACGAGCGTCGGCTGGGGGGCCTTGTCGTCCCGCACCAGTTCGATGCCGCCGATGCCCGGATCGATGGTCCAGTAGCTCTGCGTGCCGTCTTCGTTCTTGCGCAGCGCGACCTCGCTGTTCCAGTGCGCGAAGTGGAAGCGCAGCTTGCCGGCCTTGCGCTCCACGCGCAGTGAGCCCAGCTCGGGGCTGGTGTACTTCGCGGCCAGCCCTTTCATCGCGTCGGCCGGCACCGGCAGCGTGAGCAGCTGGCGCATCTTGTCGGCCTCGGCCTTGCGGTTGGCAATCGCCACCTTCAGCCGCTCGTCGGCCTCGGGCCGGCCGTCGAACAGCACCTCCAGCAGCTTGCGCTGCAGCGGTCCGCGCAGCAGCACGCCGGCGTCGGAGTTGGTCAGGATGGTGACGCCCGCGTTGTACTCGGGCAGCCAGATCATGTTGGAGTGAAAGCCCAGCATGTCGCCGCCGTGCGAGGCGACCGTGATGCCGTATTGCTTGTCCACGAACAGGCCCATGCCGTAGTAGACGTCTTCGCCCACCATCACCTGCGGCTTGTAGCGCTCGGCCCAGTTGGCTTCGCCGATGAGCGGCTGGCCCTCGGGCGTCTTGCCCTTGTTCAGCTCCATCAGCACCCAGCGGCTGAAGTCGTTCGGCGAGGTCCACACCGCGCCGGCGGGGCGTGCCGGGATGATGGTGCGGTTCAAGTCCATGCTGGCGCGCTGCGTGCTGCCATCCAACGCGTCGCCGTGCGGCCAGGCGCGGTTGCCGCGCAGCGCCCGGCTGTAGTCGAAGGTGGTGTTCTTCATGCCCAGCGGGCCGAACAGCAGCTCTTGCATGGCTTGGTCGTAGGCCACGCCCACCTCCTTGCCGGGCTTGAGCGCAGCCGCGGCGATGTAGCCGCCTGCGCCCACCATGAGGTTGCTGTACTGGAAGACCTCGCCGAACTTGCTGGTGGGCTTCATGGCACCCAACTGGTCGAAGGTCGTCTTGGCCGGCGCTGCGCCGTTGCCGAACAGCCATTCCAGGTCCTGCCGCGGCATGCCGGTGCAGGCGCACACCAGGTGCTTGATCTGCACGCTCTGGGTCACGTCGGGGTCGGCCAGCTTGAACGCCGGGAAGGCCTCGGCCGCGGGCTGGTCCCAGCGCAGCTTGCCGGCGTCCACGGCGCGAGCGAGCAGCGCGGTGGTCATGGCCTTGGTGTTGCTGGCGGCCATGAAGAGGGTGTCGGCATTCACGGGCTCGGGCTTGCCCAGCTCGCGCACGCCCAGGCCGCCGGCCCAGACGACCTTGCCGCCGTCGATGAAGCTCAGGCCCACGCCGGGCACGTCCAGCGCCTTCATGCCCTGGGCGACGAAGGCCTTCAGCGCTTCGACGCGTTCCGGCGTCAGCGGCTGGGCGGTTTTGCCGGCAAAGCTCTCGCGCGCATAGCCCTGCGGTCGCAGGCTGCCGAAGAATTTGCCGATGGGGGCGCTGCGCTTTTCCAGCGTCGCCTCGGAGGCCTGCAGCAGCAGCACGACCCAGGCCGTGCCGTCGCCGGTGCTGGCGCGCCGGGCGATGGCCTGCAGCGCCAGCTTTTCGTTGGGGGAGGTCTCGTAGTCGAAGACCTGCTGGTCGACCCAGCCATTGCGCGCCGGGCGCGGCGTGGCCAGGCGCAGCGTGCGTTTGAAGCCCGGTTGCGCCTGGGCCCAGGCTTGGGCCACGGCGTCAGCCGCATCCTTGGCGCGGGCGATGTCCACCAGCGTCACGCTGGCATCGCCTTCGGGGGCGGTGAACCGGGTCAGCGTGCCCGAGCTGCTGGCCGTGAAGGCCTCGGGCGGTGAGTAGGTGTGGCCGGCCGTGGTGGTGTCGGCCTGGGCTGCGAAGGCAGCCGCCAGCAGGGTGGCAATCAGCAAGCGTTGCATGCGGGGCTCCAGGGTGTGGAGCCCCGATGCTAGGCCGGTGCTCAGCTCGCCTTGATCGTCACCGTCACGTTGCCGCTGGCGCTGCGGCCCAGGTTGTCCTTCAGGGTGATGACGAGCCTGTAGGTGCCGGTGACCGGGCTGGCCCAGCTCACGCTGACACCGGCCGACGTGCCCGAGAAGCTCATGCCCGTGGGTGCGCCGCTGATGCTGATGGACAGCGAGCTGGCCCCCGCGGCGTTGTAGGCGATGTTGCCGGACAGTGCCTTGCCCGCCGTGCCGCTGAGGCTGGTGGTGGTGAGCGACAGGCCGCTGGTGGTGGTGCCGGTGCCCGTGCTGGTGCCGGTGGTGGTGCCGGTGGTGGTGCTGACGGTGGCGCCGGTCAAGGCGGTGAGCAGCGCGCTGGCGTTGGGCGTGCCCCAGCCGGTGGGGGTGTCGTAGCCGGCCTTGGCCGTGCAGGTGGTGCAGGTGCCGTTGCTGCCGCTGGCCACGTCCTTGAAGGTGCTGCTGTACTGCGTGGGCACGGCGCCGATCTGCTGGTACAGCACGGCATGCGGCTGGCCCAGCACGGTCTTGCCGCCGGCCACGCGCAGCGCGTTGGCCACGGCCAGCAGGCCGGCCCATTGCGGGGTGGACAGGCTGGTGCCGCCGGCGCTGATCCAGCCCACGGTGGTGGAGCCCGACGGGATGGTGGCCACGTACTGGCCGCTGTTCGGGTTGGCATTGAGGGCCACATCGGCCACGGCGCGGCGGGCGTAGCCGCCGATGGTGCCGCTTTGGTAGCTGGGCAGCGCCACGTAGGCGCTGGTGCCGCCGCCGGTGCCGGTCCAGGTCACTTCGCTGCGCGTGCCGGAGCCGCTGTAGGTCAGCGTGGTGCCGCCCACGGCCAGCACCTTGGTGGAGACCGACGGCCAGGACACGGCGGCGCCGTTGTCGCCCGTGGCGGCCAGGTAGCTCATGCCGCTGCCCGAGAAGACGCTGTCGTACGAGCTCGTCCAGCTGCCCTCGTTGGCGCCAAAGCTCATGGACACGACGCCGCTGCCCATGCGGTTGGCCAGCGACACCGCGTTGCTCAGGCTCGTGACGCTGGCGTCCGGCGCTTCGATCAGCACCAGGCGCGCCAGCGGGGCGGTGGCGTGCGCCCACTGCACGTCGAGCGCAATTTCCGTGGCCCAGCCGCTGTCGTACGCCGGCGCCGTGGCGGTGAGCGCGCCCGCGGTGGTGCTGTACGCGATGACCAGTTCGCACGCCGTCTTGGAGGCCGCGGCCAAGGGCAGGGTGGTGCTCGCTGCCAGCGTGCGGGTGCTGCACGTGGGCAGGCCGAACTTGGCGTTGAACGCGGCCAGCTCGGCGGCGGTGTTGGGGTTGTGCTTGGCGTTGACGATGTAGATCGTCTGGCCGGCACCCAGCTGGGCGGCTTGGGTGGCCGTGAGGCCCGTGGTGCTGGCGGGCAGGGCCGGCCAGCCGTAGGCCGCGCGGATCTGCGCGGGCGTGTAGGTGGTGACGGCCGTGGAGGTGGCCATGGGGGCGGCTTCCCCGGTGCCGCTGGCGGCGGCGCGCACGCGCAGAGCCTCGCCCAGGCGTTCGCGGGTCAGGCCTTGGGTGTTCACGCCGGCCGGGGCCAGGCTGCGGTGGGGCTGCTCGCCGTTGTCCGGCTCGTCCAGCTCCACGGCGGCTGCGTGGAAGGTGGGTTGCGCCACCACGCCGGCAGCGGCCGCGTTGGGGGTGTCCAGGTCAACCTGCAGCGAGACCGCATCGGGCGCCGCGGTGGTCTGCACCAGGGGGGTGTCGCCTTGACCCCCACCACAGGCGGTCAGGGCCGCGGCGGTGAGGAGGCTGAGGGTGCAGGTGAGAGCGGAACTGCGCATGGCCGGGATCTCGTGAAGTGGAGAGGGCCACGCCAAACAAGACGGTGGAGGTCTTGGCGGCCCCGCTGCCGTGGCGCGCTGCGGGTGCAGCACGCGGTAGGCCGGTGGCTTTGCGTCCCCGCCTTTCGACGGGTTTGCCCTCTGGGTTGGTGAAACAGGAGAAGTCTAGGTCGGGCAGCGGAGTTCTGGGAAACCCTGAGGGGTTGGGCCGTGAACTCTGCCGCGCGACTGGGCGTGGACTCTAGCGAGACGCAGTCTGCGCCGGGTGTGTGTCCGCCGTGTTTTTGCTGGATGTCACGGCGGATACATCGGCTCACACGGCCGCAATCTCCACCGCCACGCCGGCCAGCACGGCGTTGCCGCTGAGCGGGTCGCGGGCACCGTCGTCCAGCAAGGCGTTCAGGTTCACGCCCGGCCGCTCGCGCGCCACGGCCAGTTGCACGCCGTCCAGGTCGTGGCCCCAGCCGTGCGGCAGGCTCACCACGCCGGGGCTCATGTCGGCGCTGCGCTCCACACGGGCAATCAGCGCGCCCACGGCGCTTTTCACCTGGGCGAACTCGGCCAGGCCCAGGCGGTCGGCATCAGCCGGGTTCACCAGCAGGGTGCAGCGGTCCGGCCCCTTCGCCAGCACCGGCAGGTTGTGCATCCAGCTGTTGCCGGAGCGGGTGTCGCGCCGGCCGATGAGCGTGAATTCGGGCGCGGGTTCCGTCGTCACCTGGGCCAGGTCGGCCAGCACGCTGGGCGGGGCGAGTTCGATCTTGCCGCTGGGCGTGCGCAGCACTTCAGGGATGCGCGGGGTGAGCGCGCCCAGGTCCACGCCGCCGCCCGCCACCGTGCTGGCGGCCTTGACCTTGGCGAGGTTGAGGCCATCGGGCTTGCGGCCGAACTGGTCGCCATACGGGCCCACGCGCAGCTGCAGGTCGATCAGCCGCTCCGGGCCGCGCCAGGGCTGCAGCGCCGCCAGCACGGCGGGGGTCTGGTCGCCCGCGAAGCGCTTCACATCGGCCTCGATGGCTTCGTCGTCCAGCTGCTGCACGTCCACGCCCAGGCCGCGGCCTTCCAGCAGGGCGCACAGGCGCAGGATGGTTTGCCATTCCTGCGGCGTGGCCGGTGCGGCGTCGAACACCGGGCCGCTGAAGCGGGCGTGGTTGCGGTGGCTGAGCTGCGGGAAGGCGACGTCGAAATGCAGGTCTTCCAGCGGCGACAGGCCGGGCAGGATGACGTCGGCATGGCGCGTGGTTTCGTTGATGTAGATGTCCAGGCTGAGCATGAAGTCCAGCCCTTCCAGCGCTTTCGCCAGCCGCGGGCCGCCGGGGGCGGACAGCACCGGGTTGCTCGCGATGGTGATGAGCGCCTTCACCTGGCCGGCGCCCGGCGTTTCCATCTCCTCGGCCAGCACGGTGATGGGCAGCTCGCCGTACACCTCGGGTGCGCCGGACACGCGGCTGTGGCGCCGGCCGGTCGTCACGCCCTTGCCACTGCCGGGCTTGCCTTGCGTGTTGGGCGCGAAGGCTGCGGCCTTGGCGAACATGGCGCCGCCCTCGCGGTCCAGGTTGCCGGTGAGCACGTTGATCAGGTCCACCAGCCAGGAGTTCACCGTGCCGAAGCGCGTGACGCAGGTGCCGATGCGGCCGTACACCGCCGCGCGCGGTGCGGCGGCCAGCTCACGGGCGATGCGGCGCTGCGTCTCGGCCGGGATGCCGCAGCCGGCCGCGGTCACCTCGGGCGCGAACGGCGCCACGGCGGCGCGGGCGTCGTCCAGACCGTGGACGTGTTCGGCCAGGCGGCCCAGCTGCACCAGGTTCTCGGCGAACAGCGTGTGGGCGATGCCGGCCAGCAGCAGCGCATCGCCGCCGGGGCGGATGGGCAGGTGCTCGTCGGCCGCGGCCGCGGTTTCGCTGCGGCGCGGGTCCACCACCACGATGCGCCCGCCGCGTGCGCGCATGGCCTTGGCCTTGCCGCGGTAGTCGGGCACGGTCCACAGGCTGCCGTTGCTGACCATGGGGTTGCCGCCCAGGATGAGCAGGTAGTCGCAGCGCTCGATGTCCGGCAGCGGGATGCTGAGCCAGTGGCCGAACATCAGCCCGGCGCTCAGCTGCTTGGGCATTTGGTCCAGCGTCGACGCGCTCATCACATTGCGCGTGGCCAGGGCCTTCACCAGGCGCGGGGTGTAGGCCAGCAGGCTGACCTTGTGCGCGGCCGGGTTGCCGATGGTCAGCGCCACGGCATCGGCGCCGTGCTGTTCGCGCAGCGGCAGCAGGCGGCGCTCGATCTCGGCAAAGGCTTCGTCCCAAGTGGCTTCCACGAACACGCCATCGCGCTTGATGCGCGGCGTGCGCAGGCGGTCGGGGTCTTCGTGCAGGTCTTTCAGGCTCACGCCCTTGGGGCACAGGTAGCCGTGGCTGAACACATCATGCTCGGCACCGCGGATGGCGATGACCTTGGCGCCGTCGGTCTTGACCTCCAGCCCGCAGCAGGCTTCGCACAGCGGGCAGATGCGGTAGTGGCTTTCGGGCATGGCGTGTCTCCGTGGGTGTTATTGAGGTCAGCCGGCCAGCTTAGCGGCGCACCCGGGGGCGTCTCCGTCGCGCAGGCGACGGGCTCGGGCCCAGCTTCAGCGCAAGGCCAACCAGGCGTGCAGGCGCTGCTGCACTCGCGCGTCGGTTTGCAGTGCCAGGTGGCCCAGGTCGGGCAGCAGGGCCGTGTCGGTGAACGCGAGCCGGCGCGACTGCATCCGGTGCTGACCCAGCGCGCTGGCCACGGGCACCAGGCCATCGCCCAGCCAGCGGGCCGGCGACCCCGAGGTCTCGTGCGCCGTGGTGGCGGCCACGGCAAAGCAGGCCACACCGTCCGGCAGCGGCAGCACGCTGGCCCGGCCTTCGTCGCCCGGCAGCAGGCTGGCGTGGCGCAGGTCGCGAATGCCCGCACTGCGCCGGCCGGCCAGCAGCGCCAGCGGTCGCGCGTACGCGCTCAGCGCCAGCAACTGCTGCAGTTGTTGGCCACCGCGCTCCAGCGGTGCGCCCAGGTGTGGCGTGCCCAGGGTGATGAGGGTGCGCAGCCGCGAGGGCCAGCCTGACGGATCGGCTTGCGCAATCGCGCTGCGGGCCACCAACCCGCCCATGCTGTGGCCCAGCAGCGTCAGCGGCCCGGGCACGGTGTCCAGCAGCGCCGCCAGCTCCTGGCCGTTGCGCCAGATGGGGCGGCCGGAGTTGTAGCGCAGGCCCAGCGGCTGGTAGCCCCAGGCGGCCAGCGCGGCGGGCAGGTCGGCACCGTCGCGCTGCCACTGGCCCTCGTGCATGCACAACCCGTGCAGCAGCACCACGGCCGGCCCTTTCGCGTCGGGCACCAGCGGGTGCAGGCCCATCGGCATGGCAAGCGGGTTGCCGGTGGCGTCCAGGTGGTCGCCCAGCACGCCGTTGAGGGCTGCTTGCACGGCGTTGGCCTGATCGGCTTGCGTTTGCTGCAGCAGCGGCGCCAGCGTGGCGAGCGCGCCGTCCAGCCCGGCGCCAACAAGCCGGGTCACGCCGCGCACGCTGCGGTACACCTGCCCGGTGAGGCCCCCGGTGCGCTCGCGTGCGGGGGTGAAGGGCAGCCGCGCGATCTCGGCGTGCATGGCCTCCACGAGGTCGGTCAGGCCGGTGGTGGCGTCGATGGCGAGTCGGCTCGCGCCGCGCAGCCGTTGCAGTGGGCTCATGCCCCCATCATGCGCCCACCGGGCGGGAGGGTCACATCTGCCGGAACAGATGCGCGCAGCTTTCGGCCACCAGCAGGGTCTCAGTGCCGTGCTTGAGCTTGATCTGCATGCGGCCGCGGAAGTCGCGGCTCACGCTGGCAATCGCATTGACGTTCACCAGCGTGGAGCGGTGGATCTGCCAGAACTGCTGCGGGTCCAGCTCGTCGATGAGTTCCTTCAGCGGCTTGCGGATCAGCGCCTCGCCGTCTTTCAGGCCGAGCCGGGTGTACTTGTTGTCGCTCTGGAAGAACATCACCTCGTCCACGGTGATGAGGCGCAGCGTCTGCCCCACCGAGGCGTTGATCCAGCGCAGCGGCGCGCGGGCGGCGGACGGAGCGGGAGCGGCGTGCGGGTTGCGGGAATCGAGCTGATCCAGCACGGGCCCGAGCGGCGCGGGTGCCTGGCCCAGCCGGGCCTTGAGGCGGCTGATGGCGGTGAACAGCCGGGCGCCGGCCAGGGGCTTGAGCAGGTAGTCCACCGCGCCCTGGTCGAAGGCGGCCACGGCGTATTGGTCGTACGCGGTCACGAACACCACATGCGCCCGCCCGCCCACCTGCCGGGCCACGTCGATGCCGGTGGCGCCGGGCATTTCGATGTCCAGGAACAGGATGTCCGGGCGGTGCTGGTCGAGCAGGCGCAGGGCTTCCAGGCCGTCAGCCGCCTCGCCCACGATGCTCAGTTCGGGCCAGAGCTTGCCAAGCTGCTCCACCAACTCGCCGCGCAGGGCGGCTTCGTCCTCGGCAACGACGGCGGTGGGGGCAATCAAGCTCATGGGGCAAAGGTGAAGGTGAATTCGGTGCGGTCCGGCTCGCTGTGCGCCGCCAGCCGCACGTCCAGCACGGCCAGCCGTTCGCGCAGTGCGGCCAACGCGGCCAGTGCGGCATCGTCGCCGGCCAGGCCCGGGCGGTCAAAACCGAGCGTCAGGTGCGGGTCCGCGCGCAGCCAGCAGCGGCTGGGCTCGGCGTGCTGCATCACGTGCTGCACCAGGGGCAGCAGCAGCATGGGCGGCAGCGGCAGGCCGGCATGCGGCCCGAGGTCGCAGTCCAGCGTGGGCGGCGTGCGGCCCAGGTCGGCCATCAGGTCCAGGTAGCTGGCGATGAGTTCTGCCTCGCCGCCAAGCGTGGCCCCCGCTTGCGGCCCGGGCGTGCTGGTGCCCGGGCGCGGCAGGCGGGGCAGGGCCACGCGCAGGTGGCGGATCAGCCGCTCCAGCCGCGCGCTGGCGTCGGGCGATTGCTGTTCGTACGCATGCTCCACCGACACCAGCGCATCGAACAGCAGCGCCGGGTCCACCTGGGCTTGCAGGGCCGCCAGTTGGGCGGCCAGCGCGTGGCGGCGCAACTGGCTGTGCTCGCGCAGCAGGTCTTGCGCGGCCTGCTCCTGGCGGCGCCGCACGGTGTGGAACTCCATCACGCCCACGATCATCAGCGCCGGCATGAAGAGCCACAGCGCGTCGCCGGCAATCGCGGTGGCGCGGAACATGGAGCAGCGGGTGTTGGGGTGGGTCTGGGCGTACACCTCGCACAGCGAGGGCCACGGCAGCGCCGCGGCCAGCGGGTAGATGACGGCCATGCTCAGCACCGCGCCCAGCAGCGTGGCGGCCACCAGCCGGTGCTTGCGCAGCGGGTGGATGGGGCTGCTGCGCGCCGCCGGCAGCCAGCACAGCATCAGCAGGGTGCAGCTGACGAGCGACAGGCTCAGGTGCCGCGCCAGCACCTGGGGCAGCTGGTCGCCCACGCGCAACTCCAGCAGCGAGGTGAGGTCGATCGCGCTGAACAGCAACGCCGCGCCGATGAACACCAGCGCCTCGCCCGGCCGCACCGAGCGCCATGATTGCCACACGTGCCGGATCATGTGGCGCACGCCTGCTGTGTGGGTGCACCGAGCGCCGCGGTGCAAGTCGGGGCGAGGGGGCGCCTCATGCCAAAGCCTCCGCCGGCAGCCGCACGCGGGCCACCACGCCGCGCGGCTGGGCGGCTTCAAGTTCCAGCGCGGCACCGTCGCCAAAGCGGGCGGCCAGCCGCGCGCGGGTGTTAGCCAGGCCCACGCCCGCGCCGCCGCTGGCGCTGCCAAAGCCCTGGCCGTTGTCGGTCACTTCGACCTGCAGGCCGTCGCTGGCGGTGCGGGCCGCGCGAATCTCGATGCGCCCGCCCTCGGGCAGCGGCGACAGGCCGTGCTTGATCGCGTTCTCCACCAGCGTGGGCAGCACCAGCGTGGGCAGCCGCGCGCTCAGCAGGTCGGCCGGGGCCTGGATGTCAAAGCTCAGCCGCTCGCCCATGCGCATTTGCAGGATGGCCAGGTAGTGCCGCACCAGCTCCAGCTCGTCGGCCAGCGTGGACTCGTGCCGGCGCATGCCCGGCAGCGCCGCGCGCAGGTAGGCAATCAGTGCGGCCAGCATGTCGCGGCCCTGCGTGGGGCGCGTTTCGTACAGGCGCTTCACGTTGGCCAGCGTGTTGAACAGGAAGTGCGGCTCGATCTGCGCGTTCAGGGCCGACAGCTGGGCCTCGGTCTGCTGCGTGCGCAGGGCCTCGCGTTCGCGGAAGAGGCGGGCCAGTTCGTCGCGGCCTTCGCGTTGGGCCCGGCTCACGCGCATCAAGGTGTAGCCAATGCCCCCCAGCAGCACCCACAGCCCGACGGTGGACACCACCCAGGCCGGCCGCACGCGCAGGGCGGGGTCGTCCAGCGCCGCCACGGCGTAACGCAGGAAAGTGCCCAGCCCGGCCCCCAAGCCCACGGCGCCGGCTTGCAGCGCCAGCGCGGCAGCCAGCGGCCAGCGGCGGCGGGCCAGCACGGCCTCGGCCAGCGCCACGGTGAACAGCAGCGACACGCCGGTCAGCAGGCACTGCCGCGTGAAGCGGGCGAGGTCGAAGATGAGGTCGAACGCGGGCGCATCGCTCTCGCCGAACCAGATCAGCGCCCGCGAGATGGCGTACAGCAGGCAGAAGTAGAAAACCCCCGCCAGCATGCGCAGGTTGCAGACGCGCCGAAAGGCTTGCAGCGGGCTCAGGTCCTCCATCGGCGCGATTGTCAGTCGCGGGCGCCAGGCCGGGCCGGCATGCGACGAAACGGCCCGTGGCCGGCGCGAACCCGGCTATCTGCGGTCAGCCGAGGCTGGCGGCGGCGATCAGCGCCTTGAGTTCCCGCTCCGAGGCGTTCGGGTCGCCCAGGTTCACCTCGATGAGCCGGCGCAGGTGGGTGATGGATTCCAGGTCGATGCTGCGGCAGATGATGCCGGCGTGGTCCTGCTCCACATGCGCCAGCTCACCGGCCATCGCGATGACGGCCGCGCCCTCGGTGGCGTGGCCCAGCGGCAGGCTCACCAGGCAGGGCATGCCGGGTTGCGGGCTGACGCCAGCGGGCAGTTGCAGCAGCACGCCCTTGAGCGAGATGTCCACCACCTGGCAGTGCAGGCGGTCTTGGGTGGTGATGAGTTCAGCGCCGGAGGCGAAAGCCACGCGGGCGAATTGGCGGCGTTCGAGGGTCATGGGCGTCTCCGGGCGGGTGGGGCGGGCAGGGGCGGCCCCTAAACAAAAGGTTCCAGCGTGTCGGTGCCGCCGAACACGGTGCTGTGCTCCACGGCTTGCTGCAGGCGGTCGGGCGCCAGCGCGGCCAGGCCCATGGCTTCCAGCATGAACCACGAGGCCCGCAGGAAGGCAATGATTTCCTCCCGGGTGGCGTCGGTCTCGACCGGGTCGGCCCCGGCCATGCGATCCGGGGCCTGGCGCGGCGCCACCACGGCGGGCCGGTGCGCGCGGGCGATGCGGGCCAGCAATTCGCGGGTGTCCACCGTGGCACTGGGCGCGTCGATCAGCTGCACCAGGTCGCCCAGTTGCTGCTCGGCCGCGGCCGCCAGCAGGCGCGCCGCCTGGTCGGCCCCACCGGCAAGGTACAGGCCGGCGGCCAGGTCGACGTATTCGAGTGCAGCCGACAGCCGCTGCAGGTCTGGGTTGGACATAGCAAACCAGTCTAGGGTGTGTCGACACGCAAAGAGCGGCCAAAGTTCACGCCGCGTTGGCTATGCTGGGTTGATTCAGGAATGTCCCAAGGACCCCTTTGCGATGAACGACCGACGCCGCCATTTGCACCACCTTGCCGCGCTGGCCGCCGGCGCCACGCTGCCCGCCTGGGCCGGCGACGACAAGGACAGCACCTACGACGAGGACTCCATCCTCAAGGCCGCCACCGACTTCTTCGGCCAAACCACCGAAGGCCTGGCCAAGGTGATTGAAAAAGCCTTCAAGGAGCAGGGCCGGCCCAACGCCTACATCAAGGGCGAGGAAGCCGGCGCCGCCCTGACCGTGGGTGTGCGCTACGGCAATGGCGACCTGATGATGAAAGGCGGCGGCAGCGCCAAGGTCTACTGGGCCGGGCCGTCCATCGGGTTTGACGTGGGCGCCAATGCCTCCAAGGTGTTCACGCTGGTCTACCACCTACCCAAAACGTCGGCCATCTACCAACGCTTTCCTGGCGTGGACGGCAGCCTGTACTACATCGGCGGGGCGGGCATCAACTACCAGCGCTTGAACGGCATCACGCTGGCGCCCATCCGGCTGGGGGTGGGGCTGCGTGCCGGGGCCAGCGTGGGCTACATCCACTACCGCCGCGAGAAAAGCATCAATCCATTCTGACCGGCACTGAACCGCCCGCTTTCTGAGGGGCGTCAAGGTGTTGTCAGCGCGGCGGTGGCAGGCTTGCGCCCGGCGTCCGCCACCCATCGAAAAAATCAAAAACAGCCCGGCGCCCGGCGGCGTAGACTGTTTTTTCATCCAGTAGTCGAGGCCATCCCGTGAGCAGCACCACCGACCTGCCCGTGCAGGACATCTCCAGCGAAGTCCTGATCGAAAAGTACGCCAAAGGCGGCGAGCAGTCGCCCGACGAGCTGCGCGAACGCGTGGCCCGGGCGCTGGCCCAGGCCGAGAAGCCGGCCGAGCGTGCGCGCTGGGCGGCGGCCTTTCTGGAGGCGCAGCAGCGCGGCTTCGTGCCGGCCGGGCGCATCATGTCCGCCGCGGGCACCGAGCTGTCGGCCACGCTCATCAACTGCTTCGTGCAACCGGTGGGCGACTCCATCGCCACCGCTGAAGACGGCGTGCCCGGCATCTACACCGCACTGACCGAAGCCGCTGAAACCATGCGCCGCGGCGGCGGCGTGGGCTACGACTTCAGCCGCATCCGCCCGGCGGGGGCTTGGGTGGGCTCCACCCGCAGCCACGCCTCCGGCCCCATCAGCTACATGCGCGTGTTCGACCGCAGCTGTGAAACGGTGGAAAGCGCCGGCAGCCGCCGTGGCGCGCAGATGGGCGTGCTGCGCTGCGACCACCCGGACATCGAGCAGTTCATCCACGCCAAAGACCAGGGCGACCTGCGCAACTTCAACATCTCCATCGGCGTGACCGACGCCTTCATGGAAGCCGTGCAAGCCGACGGCGAGGTCGAACTCGCGCACCGCGCCCAGCCCAGCGCCGAGCAGATCGAAGCCGGGGCCTACCAGCGCGGCGACGGCCAGTGGGTCTACCGCAAGGTGCGCGCCCGCGCGCTGTGGGACCAGGTCATGCGCTCCACCTACGACCACGCCGAACCCGGCGTGCTCTTCCTGGACCGCATCAACACCGACAACAACCTCCACTACTGCGAAACCATCGCGGCGACCAACCCCTGCGTGACGGCCGACACCTGGACCATGACCAGCGAGGGGCCGCGTCAGGTGGCAGACCTGATTGGCCGCCCCTTCCACGCCATCGTCGACGGCAAGGCCTACGCCACCGAATCGGCCGGCTTCTTCGCCACCGGGGTGAAGCCGGTGCTGCGCCTGAGCACGCGCGAAGGCCACGGCCTGCGCCTGACCGGCGACCACCCAGTGCGCCGCGTGACCCGCAAGACACGCTACCTCGTGGAAGCCGAATGGGTGCCTGCGGCCGAGGTTCGGCCGGGCGACGAACTCATGCTGCACGACCACCGGGCGCTCGCCGGGTGGGACGGGCCGCGCACCGAGGCGGAGGGCTACCTGTTGGGCCTGCTGATCGGTGATGGCACGCTCAAGGCGGACAAGGCCGTGCTGTCCGTCTGGGCGCCCGAACTGAAGGCCGTGGGCAGCGATGTGAGCCACCGGCCTGCCAGCGTGGACAGCGTGATGCGCGCCGCCGAGACGGCCCTGCGTTCCAGCGTCGTTTCGCGTGCCGACTTCCAGGGTTGGCAGCGCCCCATCGAGGGCCGGGGTGAGTTCCGCATGGCCTCGGCCGGGCTGCGCGATCTGGCCATGGCCCTGGGCGCCAGCCCCGGCCACAAGCGCATCACGCCGGCGATGGAGGCCGCGTCCTCCGACTTCCACCGGGGGCTGCTGCGTGGCCTGTTCGATGCCGACGGCTCGGTGCAGGGCGCGCAGGACAAGGGCGTCAGTGTGCGGCTGACCCAGGCGGACCTGGCCCAGCTGCAAGCCGCGCAGCGCATGCTGGCGCGGCTGGGCATCGCCTCTTCCATCTACCGAGACCGCCACCCCGCCGGCCTGCAGCGCATGCCCGATGGCCGGGGCGGCGAGCGGGACTACGAGCGCCGCGCCGTGCACGAGCTGGTCATCAGCGGTGACAACCTGCGCCGGTTTGCGGAGCAGGTGGGCTTTGAAGACAGCGCCAAGCGCCAGCGCCTGGATGAACTGCTCGGTGCCTACCGCCGCGAGCTGAACCGCGAACGCTTCACGGCCACGGTGGATGCCATCACGCCCGATGGCGTCGAGGCGGTGTACGACGTGACCGTGGAGCACGTGCATGCCTTCGACGCGAACGGCCTGTACGTGCACAACTGCGCAGAGCAGCCCTTGCCGCCCTACGGCTG
Organism: Pelomonas baiyunensis; assembly: GCF_043555935.1. NCBI lineage: Bacteria > Pseudomonadati > Pseudomonadota > Betaproteobacteria > Burkholderiales > Sphaerotilaceae > Roseateles > Pelomonas baiyunensis. Next base: position 190,359 of record NZ_JBIGIB010000001.1, read on the forward strand.
CTGCTGCCTGGGCTCCATCGACCTGACCCGCTTCGTGCGCGACCCGTTCAGTGCCCAGCCGGTGTTCGATGAAGCCGGCTTCACCGAGGTGGTGGCCGTGGCCACGCGCATGCTGGACAACGTGCTGGACGTGACGCCCTGGCCGCTGCCGGCGCAGGCGCAGGAGGCGGCCAACAAGCGCCGCGTGGGCCTGGGCTTCACTGGGCTGGGTGATGCGCTGGTGATGCTCAACCTGCGCTACGACACGCAGGCGGCGCGCGACATGGCCAGCCGCATCAGCGAGTTGATGCGCGATGCCGCCTACGCGGCGTCCAGCCAGCTTGCGGTGGAGCGGGGCAGCTTCCCGCTTTTCAATGCCGACCTGTACCTCTCCGGCGGCAGCTTCGCGTCACGCCTGCCGCAGGCGCTGAAAGACACGATCCGCGCCCAGGGCCTGCGCAACTCGCACCTGCTGTCCATCGCGCCCACGGGCACCATCAGCCTGGCGTTTGCCGACAACGCGAGCAACGGCATCGAGCCCGCGTTCTCGTGGGCTTACACGCGCAAGAAGCGGCTGTCGCAGGCCGAGGGCGGTGGCTTCAAGGAGTACCAGGTGGAGGACCACGCCTGGCGCCTGTACCGCCACCTGTTCGGCGCCGATGCGCCGTTGAGCGACGCCTTCGTGACGGCGCTGGAGCTGAGCGCGGCCGACCACGCCAGCATGGTGGCTGCGGTGGCGCCGTACATCGACACGTCCATCAGCAAGACGGTCAATGTGCCGGCCGACTACCCGTACGAAGACTTCCAGAACCTGTACGTGCAGGCCTGGCAAAGCAAGCTCAAGGGCCTGGCCACCTACCGGCCCAACAGCGTGCTGGGTTCGGTGCTGAGCGTGACGCCTGAGGTCAAACAGCCCGAGCCGCTCAAGCCCGATGTGGACGGCACCAACCAGCGCCTGAAGGTGGAGCGCCTGCCGCAGGCGGTGGTGGCCTCGCTGCGCTGGCCCAGCCGCCCCGAAATGCCCGGTGGCAACCCGGCCTGGAGCTACCTCATCCAGCATCCGCACGGCGACTTCGCGCTCTTCATCGGCGAGCTGCCGCTGGACGGGCCGGACGGTGGCCTGTTCGGCCGCAACCTGCCGTTCGAGGTGTGGGTGAACGGGGCCGAGCAGCCGCGCGGCCTGTCGGCGCTGGCCAAGACGCTGTCCACCGACCTGCGCACGAATGACGCGGCCTGGCTGCGCTTGAAGCTCGACGCGCTGGCCACGGTGGCCGAGGAGCGCGCCTTCGAGATGGCCATGCCGCCCAGCGGCGAGAAGCGGCTGTTCCCGGGCGTGGTGGCGGCCACGGCTGCCGTCATCCGCTGGCGTTGCGAACAACTCGGTGCGTTGACCGAGGGCGGCGCCACACCGGTGGTGGACGCCATGTTCAGCCGCAACGAGCCGCGCACCAGCGTGAGCGGCACGCTGGCCTGGGCGGTGGACGTGGACAACCCCGCCACCAACGAGCAGTTCACGCTCACGTTGAAGGAAGTGGTGCTGCCCACGCCGGACGGCGGCACGGTCACGCGCCCCTGCGCCATGGGCTTCTCGGGCAACTACCCCAAGGCGCTGGACGGGCTGGCCCGCCTGCTGAGCCTGGACATGCGCGTGATGGACCCCGGCTGGATTGCGATGAAGTTGCGCAAGCTGCTGAACGTGGGCGAGCCGCTGGGGCACTTCATGGCGCCGGTGCCGTCGCTCAGCGGCGAGCGCCGCCAGCAGATCTGGCCTTCCACCGTGGCCTATGTGGCGCGGTTGGTGATTCACCGCTACGCGATGCTGGGCATCCTGGACGAGGAAGGCCAACCGCTGAACGACATGGGCCTGCTGCAAACCCCGGCGCCCAAGCTCGGCGCGCCGGCCGGGGCGCTGCAGGTGCAGGCGGGCAAGCCCTGCCCGGAATGCGGCAACGCCACCATGATCCACAAGGACGGCTGCGACTTCTGCACCGCCTGTGGCTACGTGGGGCAGTGCGGCTGAGGCTGAATCTGAAGAAGCAGAAGCTGACGCTGAAGCTGAAGCTGAAGCGGCAGAAGCGACGGCTTCTGCTGCAGCCCAGGGTCAGCGGAAGTTGAGCACCCGCACGCTGGCGTCCACGGCCCACCAGGGCAGCACGCCCAGCGCACGGGGGTCTTGCCGCAGGGCGGCGCGCAGCTGCACGGGGTCGTCGAACTCCTCCGGTGCACGGCGCCGGCCGCCAAACTGCTGACCGCTCCATTGCGCGGTGTACTCGCCGGGTTCGCGTTGCAACAGTTGGCGTATGGCGTCGGCCCGCCACGCGCCGCCCAGCATCAGCAAGCGCAAGGGGCCGCCATTGGCGGTGCCGCCACGGCGGGCCAGGAACAGGTCGTTCAGCTGCTGCTCGGTCAGCGGCGCGGCTTCGTGCTGGCGTGACACCACCATCGCAAAACCCGGCATGCGGGCGTCGTGCATCCACTGCGGCAGCAGGCCTTGCCGGCGCGCCTGGTCTTGCGCTTCGGCCCACTGCCCGGCTGAGAGCGGGCCGCGCCGGGCCAGGCCGCACACCAGCGCAGTTTTCTCCAGCGGCAGGGCCCAGGCGGCCACATCGGGGCTTTGCGCGCGCCAGTGCGAGGCCGCGGGCTGGCTCATGACGGCGTAGGGGTGGCGGCGCGACAGCAGCTTGCGCGCCAACCGGTCTTCGCTGAGGGCGTCTTCGTGGCGCACGCGCGGGTCGGCCAGGCCCGGGTCCAGTGCTGCCAGGTTCGTGCCTTGCACGTGCCCCACCACGGCGTCGGCGGGCAGGTCGGCCATGCGCTCCAGCCGCGGGCTGGTCACGTGGGCCAGCAGCAACGCGTTCAACTCGAACGCCGGCGGCGCCCAGTCCAGCAGGTCGCGCTCGGGGCCGCGTTGCGCTTCGGGCAGGCACACGGCGTCGAAGTTGCCGGCTGCGGCTTCGTTGCGCAGCCGGGCCGGCGGCAGAGGCAGCAGTTCCAGCGCCAGGCCCCGGCTGCTGGCCACATGGCGGGCCAGCTGCACCACCAGCCCGCCGCGCAGCTGCTGTTGCTCATCCCACTCGGCCAGCGGGGCGCCCAGGCTCACCGGCACGGCCACTCGCAGCGCCGCCGGGCGTGCGCTTGACGGGGGCGCTGCGGACGTTTGCGCATGAACGCGTGCCGTGCTCAGGCCCAGGCCTAGGACGAATGCCGAGCCCATCAGCCATGCCGCCCAGCGGGGCCGGCTCCGCCTGTGCAAGGCCCCCAGGGTGCCTGTGCGGTGGTGCCAGGGGAGGGGGCGCATGGTCAGAACAAAAAGTCCAGCTGCACCGTGGTCAGCTGCGCGCGCCCGTTCCACAGGGATGGGGTGGCGGCCAGGGGCGGGCTGTCCAGCCGCACTAGGCCGCGGCGGCCGGTGGTGGTGTCGCGCAGCGCGCGCCAGAACTCCTGCTGCAGTTTGAGTGCGGTGTGGGCGCCGAAGTCCCAGCGCAGGCCCAGCTGCCACTGGGCCAGGTCGTTGGGGGACTGAAGGAACCGGTCCAGCGCGTCCAGCCCGGCACGCACCGTGGCCGGGGCGCCGTCGCGTGCGGCCAAGCCCAGCGGGGGCTCGCGGTACTGCATGCGGCCGGCGGCCACTTGGGCTTGCCAGGCCTCCCACCGGCGCGAGACCTGCACATAGGCGCCGCGGGCGCGTGGGATGAACGCCGAGGTGCTGTCACTGCGCCACAGGGCCTCGGCGGTCACTTCCCAGGGGTGGCCGCTCCACACCAGCTGCGCACTGGCAATGCGGCCGTGAATGGCCGATGTGGGCGCGCGCGCCGGCAGCACCGTCGCGCAATTCGTGCAGTCGGCTTGCCAGGCGGCGGGCAGCAGGTTCTGGGGGCTGAGGTCGAGCTCGAAGTCAGACGCTGCGAGCCGCCCGGTCCAGTCGCCGCGCTGCCATTGCAGGCCAGCCACCACGCTGTGGCGCACATGCACCGGGCCGCCGCCCACGCGTGCACTGGCGCGGCCCACGCCCAGGTCGGCCCGCACGGTGCCGCCCTGGGCTTCGCCTTCCCAGGTCAGGTTGGCGCCGTCCACCGGCGAGCCGGTGCTCAGGCCGTAGACGGTGACGTTGGGGCGCACGGCGGCTTGGGCGTAGCCGACGTAGCGGGTTTCGGAGTGGCGCAAAAACGGCAGCGTCTGCCGGCCCAGTCGCACGGTGCTGCGCTCGCCCAGCGGCAGGTTCACGTAGGCCCAGTCCACATGGGGGCGGTAGTGCTGGCTCTCGGTGTTGCTGGTGGAGAGTTGCAGCACCCAGTCGGTGTCGGCCACGCCCGCCTTGCGGGCTTGCAGGGCCAGGCGGCTGTCGGCGTCGGCCCGCCATTCACCGCCGGTGGCGCTGCCGGCGAACTGGGTGTCCGGCCGCAGTCGAGCACCTGTGAGGTCGGCCCGGTAGGCCGAGAGGCTGCCGTAGCCGCCCCAGGTGATGCCCCAGGGGCCGGCGTGCGCTTGCGCCCGAGCGACGTCGGCGCCCGCCAGGGCCAGCGTGGCCAGGCCGGCCCACGCCGCCATGCGCGCTGCCGTCGCAGCCCCGGTGCGCCCGCGACGGGTGGGCACGGCGCAGGGTGGCACGGCGCGGGTCGGCAGCGGTGCGAAAGCCATGCCCCATGCTAGCCAGCACGGTGCAGCCCCGGGGGCAGGACTTGCCGCAACGTTGCGCGGGCGCCGCGGGGCCGAGGCGTCAGCCCGGCAGGGCGCCGCGGCCGAAGCGCGTGCGGCACACCTGCGCGCCGTTGAGCATCTCGAAGTCGCTGCCCAGCATCAGCAACTGCTTGCCGTCGGCCGAGGGCAGCAGGGGTGACGAGTAGTTCTGGCACCAGTTGGTTTGCGTCGGGGGCGACAGCGGAACGACCGGCGCGGGCACCGTGGTCCAGGTGCCGCTGCCATCGGCCGTGCTGCTGAGGAAGACGGTGGCGCCGTTGCCGGTGGCATCCACGCTGCCGGCGCTGGTGTTCAGGATCTGGCCCACCAGGGCCAGGCGCTGGCTGGCTGGCAGCCACACCACGGTGGGCGCGTGGCGGAACCAGCGGCCGTCGGCCGTCTTGGGCTCGAAGCCGCGGTCGGTGGGCGAACCCCAGTCCAGCCCGTCGGCCGAGCGCTTGAGGTACACGCGGCAGTCCAGCCCGGCGGTGCTGCAGAACTCGTAGCTCATCAGGTAGCTGCCGTCGCCCAGCCGGGTGGTCACGGCCATGCCGGGGCGGTCGCTGGCTTTCACGGCGGCCACCAGCAGGCGCGGGGCCGTCCAGCTCACGCCGTCGGCGGTGGTGGTGATCTTGAGCACCTGCGAAGCGCCGTCGTCGGTCTCGTCGGAGTACATGCAGACCAGCGTGCCGTCTTTGGCCTGCTGGAACTCGGGCTCCCAGATGCCGGTGCCGTCGCCGTTGCGGGGCTTGCGGCCCACGCCGCAGGTGGCGCCCAGGGCAGTCCAGGTTTTGCCACCGTCGCCGCTGCGGTAGATGGGGTGGGTCATGGCGGTGCCCGGGGTGTCCTGCCCGATGGACGCGGACCACAGCAGCGTGCCGGCGGGCAGGGCACCCACGGGGCTGCGCAGCTCGAAGATGGAGCCGCAGCACAGGCCCTTGGGCCAGCGGCTGTCACTGACGGTGCCCAGCGGCGCGTAGCTGGCGCCGTCGTCGCGGCTGATGAAAAGGCGGCCCTGGCCCTGGCTGCCTTCAAAGCCCATGGCGCTGGCAATCACAGCGCCGTTGAGCGAGGCATCGGACTGGTGGGCCAGCCGCACCAGGCGCGGGTAAAACACCGAGGCTTCGCTCAGCAGCGTGCCGGTGCGCACGGGCGCCGGGGCGGGCACGCTGGGCGTGGTGGTGGACGTGGTGCCGCCTCCGCCGCCGCAGCTGGCGCAGGCGCCAATGAGCAGCAGCGCCGGCACCAGGCCGGCGGCGAGCAGGAGTTTTTGCCAGATCTTCATGAGCAGGGTCATTGTTGCGCTCCGGTCAGAGGGGAAGACGGAAGGACGGAAGGACGAACAGCGGCATATCCAAGGCACGCGCCCGCCCCGCCGCACGCAGCGGGTGCTGCGGCGGGTGTGGAAGTCAGCGGTCGGGTTGGCGAAGGGGAAGGGCTAGGCGCGCGGGCGTCAGGCCTCGCCGGCGGGCTTGCGCTGGGGCACGCCACTGGCGATGGCCGGGCCGAAGTCCGGCCGGCCGTCGGGCGTCCAGCCGAAGCGCTGGATGCGCATGGTGCGGCCGCTCGCGTCCCCCGCGTTCTGGTCTTTGGCGTGGTAGACCAGCCAGTCTTCGGTGCCGTCGGGCGAGCGGGTGAAGCTGTTGTGGCCGGGGGCGAACACGCGCTCCGTCGGGCTGAACACCGGGTGGGGGTGCTTGGTCCAGCTCTTGGGGTTCAGCGGGTCGCTGCCGGTCAACTCCAGCAGGCCCAGGTAGTACACCGCGGCGGTGTGGCCGGCGGAGTAGACGACGAAGGTGCGGCTGCTGCCGCGGTGCACCGGTTGCAGGGCCTGCGGGGCCTCGATCCAGAACGCGTCGGTCTGCTTCTGCCAGCGGCCGTTGACCTGGTGCCAGCCGCGCTCCCAGTCGTGTTCGCCGGTGACGATGCGCACGCCTGGGCCGCTGGCGCGGGTGGGGCTGCTCATGGGGGCGATCCACAGGCCGCTGTCGGCGTACATCCAGTACAGCCGGCCATCGGCCAGGCGCAGCACCGAGCCGTCGATGGCGTAGCGCTCGTGCGCGGCGTGCACCCGGCCGCGGTCCACGTAGGGGCCCATGGGGTGCTCGGCTTCCAGCACGTAGTGGCGGTGGTTGGCGTCCACGCCGTCGGCGGCGGTGAAGTAGAGGTACCAGCGGCCGTCCAGCTGATGCAGTTCCGGCGCCCAGATCATCTGGCTGCGCGGCCCGCCGGGCTCGGGGGTCCAGACCTTGCGGCGCTCGGCCTGCCGCCAGTCGCTCAAGGTGCTGGAGCTGTAGACCCACAGGCCGCCCTCGGGGTCGAAGGTGGCGGTGAGGTAGTAGCGGCCCTCGTGCTGCACGACGAAGGGGTCGCCGGCTTCCACGCCGGGCAGCACGGGGTTGGTGAAAGTGGTGGGCGCGGTCATGGCGGCTCCTGGCGCGCCCAGGCCCACCGCGGCGGCCCAGCCCAGCAGGCCGCGGCGGCGCAGCGCCGGGCCCGGCGTGTCGTCGTTGTTGTGCATGGTGTGTCTCCTCGCCCCCGGGGCCGAGGGCCTGGGGCGGCGCGATGCTAGTTGGCTTTCTTGTTTATAACAAGTAAATCGGTTAATAATGAAGTGAACGCAACTGAAAGACCCGTATGCGCGTACTCGTGACCGGCGGCGCCGGCTACATCGGCAGCATCACCACGCTGCAACTGCTGGAAGCTGGCCATGAGGTGCTGGTGCTGGACAACTTCAGCAACGCCAAGCCGGCGGTGCTGGGTCGCATCGAGGCGCTGGCCGGGCGGGCGCCGGCGGTGGTGGAGGGCGACATCCGCGACGGCGCCTTGCTGCGCCGCGTGCTGGCCGAGCACGGCACTGAGGCGGTGCTGCACTTCGCGGGGTTGAAGGCCGTGGGCGAGTCGGTGCGCAAGCCGCTGGAGTACTTCGACAACAACGTGCAGGGCACGCTGAGCCTGCTGGCCGCGCTGCGCGACACCGGCGTGCGCACGCTGGTGTTCAGCAGCTCCGCCACCGTGTACGGCGTGGCCGAGACCATGCCGCTGCGCGAAGACGCGCCCACCGGCACCACCAACCCCTACGGCCGCAGCAAGCTGATGGTGGAGCACATCCTGCAAGACCTGGTGGCGGCGGACCCGAGCTGGTCGTTGTGCGCGCTGCGCTACTTCAACCCGGTGGGCGCCCACCCCAGCGGGCGCTTGGGCGAAGACCCGCAGGGCATACCCAACAACCTGATGCCCTTCATTGCGCAAGTGGCGGTGGGGCGCCGGCCGGCGCTGCAGATCTTCGGCCGCGACTACCCCACGGGGGACGGCACCGGCGTGCGCGACTACATCCACGTGCAAGACCTGGCCGCCGGCCACCTGGCGGCGCTGGGGCATGTGCATGACCGCCCGGGCTGGCATGTGTTCAACCTGGGCACCGGCCGGGGCAACTCGGTGCTGGAAGTGCTGCGCGCCTACGAGGCCGCCTGCGGCCAGCCGCTGCCGCACGAGTTCGTGCCGCGCCGTGATGGCGACGTGGCGCAGAACTGGGCCGACCCGGCACGGGCCGAGGCGGTGCTCGGTTGGCAGGCGAAGTTGAGTCTGGCGCAGATGTGCGAAGACAGCTGGCGTTGGCAGTCGCAGAACCCGAACGGCTACGAGGTCGCAGCCTGAGGCTCAGTAGCTCGCGGCGGGTGTTTTGCGTTGGGCCGAGCGCTGGGCCGCTCCCGAGCCGGCCCGTCAGGCGATGTGCACGCGGCTCAACGCCGCGGGCATCGCCGTCCCCTCGGGGGACCAACTGGACTTGACCGCGTTCAGCGGGGCAAGGCCGGGTGAGGGGCTTCAGAGCCCGGGGCCGGTGCCGCGCGGGAAGTCGAACGTCACCCGCATCACGATGTCTTGCGGGTAGTTGCCGAACTTGCGGCCGAAGAGGTTCATGCCGCCGCGGTTGCGGGCATCGGGTTTGACGCCCAGGCGCACCTTGATGTGGTTGGTCTGCGGCAGGGTCAGCTGCTCGATGCCCACGGCGCTCAGCTCCACGCCGTCGATCATCGAGGCCTTGGGGCCGACGCTCCACTGCTTGAGCAGCCCGTGCGTGGTGCGGTCGGTCTGCCACCAGGAGGGCATCAGCAACGAGGGCTTGCCGCCGTAGTCGCCCGGGCAGGTCCAGGTGCCGATCTCGACCTCGTTGATCCACAGCGTGAGGTCCGACGGCCAGTCTTCGTTGAACTGCGGTGCCTCGGAGCAGATCTCCATGGACAGCTCCAGGTGCGTGGGCACCGCGCCGTAGGGCAGGTTGTTCGGGAAGGCGTATTCCACATAGCCATCGCCACCGAACCACAGCAACTGGGCGTACACGTGCTCGGGCTCGAAGAAGGAGCGCGGGTCGTCCAGCATGCCGATGATCTTGGTCTCGCTGACCAGGCCGCAGGTGGGCTTGGCCTCCACATGCCGGTAGCTGCCGATGGGCATGTTGATGGAGATGACGTTGGGTTTGCTCTCCACCGCCGCGCCGGGCAGGCGCAGGCGCACTTCGTCGTAGCGCTTGGAGCAGAGCTTTTGCTGGCCGCGCGTGCCCGGCTCCACTTCCACGGACACCAGGCCCACGGCCTGCAGCTGGTTGATGTTGAAGCTCACCGTGGAGTGCGGCAGGTCCATGGCGGTGGCCAGTTCCGACACGTTCAGCACCTGGTGCGTGAGCATGCCCAGCATGGCCTGCCGCGTGTCGGACGCCAGCGCCTTGGCCACGGCCAGGGCGGCATTGCCCTCCACCATCAGGATGCGGCTGCCTGGAACCTCCATGTTTTGCCCCTCGTTCGCGTTTGAGCCCAAAGAACTTGCGAGTTTATGCGGGGCTTCGCGGCGGGCGCAGCGGCGCTTTCCCTGGGAAACGGCGGTCCACTAGGGTAAAGACTGATCGTTACTAACAATCAAAATGGTGACAATCGTCGCCATGACTTCTCCCGACTCCCGCGAGCAGGTGCACCGTCGCCGCAACCCCCTGACGGGGCGCCACGTGCTCGTCTCGCCGCACCGCACGCAGCGCCCCTGGCAGGGCGCCCAAGAGGCGGTGGACACCGAAGCGCTGCCGGCGCACGACCCGAGCTGCTACCTCTGCGCCGGCAACGTGCGCGCCAACGGCGAGCACAACCCGGCCTACGACGGCACCTTTGTTTTCACGAATGATTTCGCGGCGTTGCAGCCGCAGTCCGGCTTCCAGGCCGAGGGCGACAGCCTGATGCAGGCCCGCCCCGTGGCGGGCGAGTGCCGGGTGCTGTGCTTCTCGCCGGACCACGGCAAGAGCCTGCCGGAGCTGTCGCCCGAGGCCCTGCGCGCCGTGGTGGCGGCCTGGCAGGCGCAGTCGGCCGAACTGGGCCAGCGCCACCGCTGGGTGCAGGTGTTCGAGAACAAGGGTGCCGCCATGGGCTGCTCCAACCCGCACCCGCACGGCCAGGTCTGGGGCCTGGACCAATGGCCCGACGAGGCCGCGCTGGAAGACCAGCACCAACGCGCCTTCCTTGCCGATGAAGGCGAGCCGATGCTGGTGCGCTACGCCCGCGCCGAGCAGGCTGCCGGCGAACGCGTGGTGGTGGAGACCGAGCACTGGCTGGCCGTCGTGCCCTACTGGGCCGCGTGGCCCTACGAAACCCTGTTGCTGCCCAAGGCCCACAGCCTGCGGCTGGAGTCGCTGAGCGCCGCGCAAGCCGCGGACCTGGCCGAGGCGGTGCGCCGCCTCACCACCCGGTATGACAACCTCTTTCAGTGCTCCTTCCCGTACTCCATGGGTTGGCATGGCGCGCCGCACGAGGCCGGCCGCGCGGATGACGCCCAGCTGCGCCACTGGCAGTTGCACGCGCACTTCTACCCGCCGCTGCTGCGCTCGGCCACGGTGCGCAAGTTCATGGTGGGCTTCGAGATGCTGGGCGAGGCCCAGCGCGATCTGACCCCCGAGGCCGCGGCGCAGCGCCTGCGCGCCGTCAGCGACACCGTTCACTACCGCCACGCCCCGAGGGCCGCATGAGCCAGACCACCACCACCCCGCCGCGCGAGCGCGCGGTGCAGGGGTTCGCGCGCGCCTTTGGCGTGCAGCCCCAGCAACTCAGCCGGGCGCCGGCCCGCGTCAACCTGATCGGCGAGCACACCGACTACAACGAGGGCTACGCCATGCCCTGCGCCATCGACCGCGACACCGTGGTGGCCGCCGCGCCGCGCGACGACGACGTGGTGGAGGTGCTGGCTTGCGACCTGGACGGCGCCTCCGCCCGCTTTCGTGTCGACGACGCCAGCGACGTGGCCGGCAGCCCGCAGTGGGTGCGTTATGTGCAAGGCATGGTGGCCGTGCTGCGTGAGCGCGGCCTGCCGGTGCGCGGCGCGCAGCTGGCGATTGCCGGCAACGTGCCGCAGGGCGCGGGTCTGAGTTCGTCGGCCTCGCTGGAGCTGGCCGTGGGCCAGGCGCTGGCCTCGCTGAACGGCTGGCAGCTGGCGCCGCGTGCGATGGCGCTGGCCGGCCAGCGGGCCGAGAACGCGTACGCCGGCTGCCAGTGCGGCGTGCTGGACCAGATGAGCTCCGCCCTCGGCGTGGCCGGCCACGCGCTGCTGCTGGACTGCCGCAGCCTGGACGTGCAGCCCATCCCGCTGCCAGCCAACACCGCCGTGCTGGTGATCGACTCCAAGATCCAGCGCGGCCTGGTGGACAGCGAATACAACCTGCGCCGCCAGCAGTGCGAAGCCGCCGCCGCCGGGCTGGGCGTGAAGGCCTTGCGCGATGTGGACGACGACCTCTGGTCGCGCCGCGGCGGCACGCTGGACCTGGTGGTGCGCCGCCGGGCGCGCCACATCATCACGGACAGCCGCCGCTGCGAGCTGATGGCCGACGCGATGCGCCAGGGCGACCTGCCCGCCATCGGCCGGCTGATGCGCGAGTCGCACTGGTCCATGCGCGACGACTTCGAGATCACCGTGCCCGCCATCGACGCGCTGGCCGCACTGGTGCAGGGCGTGATCGGCGACGCGGGCGGCGCCCGCATGACCGGCGGCGGCTTCGGCGGCTGCGTGATCGCACTGGCCCCGGTGGGGCAGGTGGACGAGATCCGCGCGGCGGTGGCGGCCGGCTACCGCTCGCCGCAAGGCCGCGAGGCCGAGGTGCATGTGTGTGCCGCGTCCCACGGCGCCGGGAGCCTGGCGTGACGCAACCCACCGTGCATGAGCTGCGCGCGGCCGACGGGCTGAGCATCGCGGTGACCACGGCCGGTGCGGCATGGATGTCATGCCAGGTGCCGGTGCAGGGCCAGCCGCGCGAGGTGCTGCTGGGCTACGCCCGCGCGGCGGACTACCTCACCCAACCCGGCTACCTCGGCGCCATCGTGGGCCGTTATGCCAACCGCATCGCGCAGTCGGGTTTCGAGCTGGACGGCCAGACCCATGCGCTGCTGCCCAATGAAGGCCCGCACCAGTTGCACGGCGGCCCGGCCGGTTTTCACCGCCAGGTGTGGCAGGTGGTGTCCGAGGCGCCGGACCGGCTGGTGCTCTCGCACACCTCGCCGGACGGGGACCAGGGCTTCCCGGGCGAGTTGAAGGTGCGCGCGGCGTACGAGCTGCTGCCGCGCCTGACCGTGCGCCTCACGCTGGAGGCCACCACCAGCGCGCCCACGCTGTGCAACCTCAGCAGCCACGCCTACTTCAACCTCGACGGCGATGCGCAAGACATCCGCGCCCACCGCTTGCACATCCCGGCGTCGCACTACCTGCCGGTGCGGCCAGACCTGATTCCCACCGGCGAGCAAGCCGCCGTGGCCGGCACGCCGTTCGACTTCCGCGAGCCGCGCCGCATCGGTGACGCCCTGCAGGCCCTGCAGGCCACCGACGCCCAGCCCCGCAGCCATGACCACTGCTGGCTGGCCGGCAGTGCGCAGCTGGTGTCCAGCGACGGCGCCCTGTGCCTGACGCTGGACAGCGCCCAACCCGGCTTGCAGTTCTATGCCGGCGAGTTCCTGCCCCGCACGCCCGACCGGCAGGGCCGCCCGTACCCCGCGCATGCAGGCCTGGCCCTGGAACCCCAGGCCCTGCCCGACAGCCCCCACCACCCCGAGTGGCCGCAACCCGGCGCCGTGCTGCGGCCCGGCCAGGTCTACCGCCACCACCTGACCTACCGTTTCAACGCCGCCCCGTCGGCCTGAGCCTTCACGCCATGAGCAACACCACCTCCACCCCCGACCGCTGGACGCCCGAGCGCGCCCACGCCTGGTTCAAGGCCCAGCCCTGGGCCCTGGGCGCCAACTTCCTGCCCGCCTCGGCCATCAATCAGCTGGCCATGTGGCAAGCCGACAGCTTCGACCCCGAGCGCATCGACCTCGAACTCGGCTGGGCCCGCGGCCTGGGCATGAACACCATGCGCGTGTTCCTGCACGACCTGCTGTGGGCGCAAGACGCGGCCGGCTTCAAGCAGCGCATCTGCCAGTACCTGGACATTGCCGAGCGCCACGGCATCTTCACGATGTTCGTGCTGTTCGACAGCTGCTGGGACCCGCACCCCCAGCTGGGCCCGCAGCGTGAGCCCATTCCCGGCGTGCACAACTCCGGCTGGGTGCAAAGCCCCTCGGCCACGCAGCTGGCCGACCGCAGCACCTGGCCGCAGCTGCGCGCGTACGTGGAAGACATCGTCAAGACCTTCGGCCAGGACCCGCGCGTCACCTACTGGGACATCTGGAACGAGCCCGACAACCAGGGCGGCGGCATGGGCTACTACCTGCCGCGCGAGGCCAAAGACAAGATCGCGCTGGTGGCCGAGCTGATTCCGCAAGCCTTTGCCTGGGCCCGCGCGCAGAACCCCAGCCAGCCGCTCACCAGCGGCCTGTGGCTGGGCGACCACTGGGCGCCGGGCTCCAGCGAGCTCAACGCCGTGCAGACCTGCCAGCTGGCGTGTTCCGACGTCATCAGCTTCCACGACTACAACTGGCCCGAGAAATTCGAGTCGCGCATCCAGCAGCTGCAGCAGTACGGCCGCCCGCTGATCTGCACCGAGTACATGGCCCGCAGCCTGGGCTCCACCTTCGACATCGCGCTGCCCATCGCCGTGCGCGAGGACGTGGGCATGATCAACTGGGGCTTTGTGGACGGCAAGAGCCAGACCAAGATGCCCTGGGACTCCTGGAAGAAGCCCTACACCATCGACCCGCCGTTGGTGTGGTTCCACGACGTGCTGCACACCGACGGCACGCCCTACCGCCAGCGCGAGGCTGAGCTGCTGCGCTTGCACGGCAGTGCCGAGGCCCAGCGCGCCCGCGCCGAACGCGTGCGGGGCTGACGGCGCCAGCGCGGGCCGGCTTGGGGCGGCCCGGCGCTCGGCCCGATAAGAATCGACAGAGGCGCCGCGACGAACGGCGCCCACAACGGAGACACCAGTGACCGCCAGCATCGAATTCGCCACCGTGGCCAAACGCTACGGATCGGTCGAGATCATTCCGGACTTTTCCCTGCACATCGCCGCCGGCGAGTTCATCGTGCTGCTGGGCCCCTCGGGCTGCGGCAAGAGCACCCTGCTGCGCATGCTGGCGGGCCTGGAGAGCGTGTCGGGCGGGCGCATCGCACTCGGCGGGCAAGACGTGACCGAGCTGCCCCCCGGCCGCCGCGGCCTGGCCATGGTGTTCCAGCAGTACGCGCTGTACCCGCACATGACCGTGTTCGACAACATGGCCTTTGGCCTGCGCAACCTCGGCGTGCCCGAGGCCGAGGTGCACCGCCGGGTGCAGGCGGCCGCCGCCATGCTGGAGCTGGACGGCCTGCTGCAGCGCCTGCCGGGCCAGCTGTCGGGCGGCCAGCGCCAGCGCGTGGCCATCGGCCGCGCGGTGGTGAAGGAGCCCAAAGCCTTCCTGTTCGACGAGCCGCTGTCCAACCTCGACGCCAAGCTGCGCAACCGCACCCGCATCGAGATCGCCCGGCTGCACAAGCGGCTGGGGGCCACCATGGTGTTCGTCACGCACGACCAGGTGGAGGCCATGACGCTGGCCGACCGCATCGTGGTGATGAACGGCGGCCGCATCGAGCAGCTGGGCGCGCCGATGGAGATTTACCAGCGCCCGCGCACCCGCTTCGTGGCGGGCTTCGTGGGCAGCCCGGCCATGAACTTCCTGCCGGCACGCCGCCTGCCGGACGCACAAGGCCGCCTGGTGGTGGCCCTGCCGGGCGATGGCGTGCTGCACACCCAGGTGCCCGTGCCCGCGGCGCTGGTGGGCGAGTTGCAGGTGGGCGTGCGGCCCGAGGCGCTGCGCCTGTCGGCCGACGGCCCACTGGTCGGCCGGGTGGAGCTGATCGAGCGCCTGGGCGAGCGCAGCCTGGCCCACGTGGGCCTGGCCGACGGCACCGTGGTGGTGGCCGAGGTGCCGGTGCAGCGGGACCTGGCCTTGGGCGAGGCCGTGCGGCTGCAGCCCGACGCCGCACAAGTGCACGTGTTCGACGCCGCGGGCCTGGCGCACCACGCGGTGGCGGTGCAGGCCGACGCGGTGCTGGCGGCATGAGCGCGCTCGCACCCGGCCGCTCCGGCATGACCACGCCCGCCTGGGTGGGCTGGGCTTTCGTGGCCCCCTTCCTGCTGTGCTACGGGGGCCTGTTGGTGGCCCCGGTGCTGGAGGGCTTCTGGCTGTCGTTCCACGCGGTGGACCTGCTCACCGGCCGCGGCCAGTTCGTGGGGCTGGCCAACTTTCTGGACCTGTTCCGTGACGAAGTCTTCCTGCGCTGCGCGGCCAACACCGTGATGTTTGCTGCGCTGTGCACGCCGCTGTTCGTGGGCCTGGGGCTGGCGCTGGCGCTGGTGCTGAACCGGCCGGGCCGGCTGGGCGCGTGGCTGCGCGGCACCTTCTTCGCGTCCAACGTGCTGTCGGTGACGGTGGTGACGCTGATCTGGCGCCTGGTGCTGCTGCCGGACCGTGGCCTGTTGAGCCAGGGCCTGGCGGCGCTCGGCCTGCCCGACCTGGCGCCGCTGTCGGACGAGCGCCTGGCGCTGACCTGCATCGCACTGGTCACGCTGTGGTGGGGCATCGGCTTGCCGATGACGCTCATCCTGGCCGCGTTGCAGCAGGTGCCGCGCGACCTCTACGAAGCTGCGGCGCTGGACCACACCAGCCGCTGGCGGTCCTTCCGCTTCATCACGCTGCCGGCGCTGCGGCGCACGCTGGTGCTGGTGGCCATCGTGCAACTGCTCGGGCAATTGCAGGTGTTCGGCCAGGCGCAGCTGCTCACTTCCGGCGGCCCCAACAACAGCACCCGCACGATGGTGATGTTCATCTACGAAGCCCTGTTCGACCAATGGGCCCTGGGCTATTCGGCCGCCGCGGCGCAGCTGCTGTTCGTGCTGCTGGTGCTGGGTGTGTCGGTGCAACGCTGGGCCGAGCGGCGCGAAGCCGCACAGGAGGCCCGCGCATGAAAACCTCCTGGTTCGACCGCCTGCTGCTGGCCGGCGCCGTGCTGCTGGCGGTGCTGTGGGTGTTGCCGCTGGCGTGGGTGTTCGTGTTGTCGCTCAAGTCCAACGCGGTGCTGATGGAGCGCACCGATGCGCTGCTGTCCACGCCGTTCACCGTGGCCAACTACGCCGACATCCTGGCCAACCCCGCCGTGTTCCGCTGGGTGCTGAACAGCTGTGTGGTGGCGGGCGTACAGACGCTGTTGGTGTTGTTCCTGTCGTCGCTGGCGGGCTACGGCTTTGCGCGCTGCCAGTTCCGCGGGCAGCGGTGGGTGTTTGCGGCGGTGCTGGCCGGCCTGGCCGTGCCGGAGCCGGCGGTGGTGATTCCGCTGCACCGCTTCTTTGCCGAGCTGGGCCTGCACAACAGCTACGCCGGCCTGATCCTGCCGCGCCTGGCCGCGCCCTTCGGCGTGTTCTTGATGACGCAGTTCTTCAAGGCCATTCCGCGCGAGCTGGAAGAGGCTGCGCTGATGGACAACGCCTCGCGCTGGCGCATCTTCTGGCGGGTCATCCTGCCGCTGACGCTGCCGGCGCAGGCCACGCTGGGCATCTTCAGCTTCCTGGGTGCCTGGAACGACTACCTGTGGCCGCTGATCTCGGCCACCCGCCCCGAGATGTACACGCTGACCCTGGGCCTGGCGGCCACGCAAACCAACTTTGCGCAGTCCGAGGGGCTGGGCTTCCTGATGGCGCAGGCCGTGTTCGCCGCGCTGCCGGTGCTGGTGCTGTACGCCTTCTTCCAACGTCACATCGTGGCCGCCGTGGCCGGGGGGCGACCCGCATGAAGCGCACGCTCATCGCCTGGGCCGTGGCCCTGTCCAGTGGCCTCGCGGCTGCCGCGCCGGTGGACATCACACTGGCCCGGTTCTTCGGCAGCTGCGAGTCGGCCTACGGCCAGCAGACCGACCCCAGCCAGGTCAGCAGCGAGTGCGGCATCGTGACCGTGCTCACCAACCGCTTTAACGCCCAGCAGGCCGGGCGCATCCATGTGCAGACGCAGGTGGTGGAGCACGCGGCCTACTACCAGCAGCTGGGCGCCCGCATCGTGGGGGGTGACCTGCCCACCATTGCCATCATGCACAGCTCGGTGCTGGGCGACTTCGCCAAGCGCGGCCTGCTGCAGCCGCTGGACGCGGTGCTGGACCCCGCCGGCTTCACGCCGCATGCCCGGCGCGGTGTGGTGCTGGGCGGCCATGTGCTGGCCCTGCCGTACGACAGCCATGCGGTGCTGTGGCACATCAACCTGGGGCTGATGAAGCAGGCCGGGTTGCTGGACGCCCAGGGCCACGCCCGCCAGCCGGGGTCGCCGCAGGAGCTGCTGGCCCAGGCCCGGGCGTTCAAGCAGGCCACCGGCAAGCCGTACTTCCTGTGGCTGACGCTGAACGACCCCAGCTTCTTCGCGCGCAGCGTGTTGGGGCTGGTGAACCAGCAGGGCGGGCGCTTGTTCCCGCAGTCGGATCAGCGCATCGACCTGGGTTCGTCCGAGGTGCGCACGGCGGTGGGCCTGATGCGCACCATCTACGCCGAAGGCCTGTGCAGCCGCCACATGGACTACAGCGCCGCGCTGCAGGCGTTCATGGCCGGCGGCGGCGGTGTGATGCCCAACGGCACCTGGCTGCTGGGCGAGCTGACCGACCGCGCCGCGCGCCCTGGCAACCCGTTGAGCCAGGCCTACGAGGCCGTGCCCGAGCCGCGCCTGTACGCCCAGCCGGCCACCTGGGCCGACAGCCATGTGTGGGTCATGCTGCGCAACCCGCGGCAAACGCCGCAGCAGCGGGACGCGGCGCATGCCTTCCTGCGGTTTCTCAACGACGAAAGCCTGGCCTGGGCGCGCACCGGCCAGCTGCCCGCGCGCCAGGCGGCGCTGGACAGCGACGCCTTCCGCGCCTTGCCCATGCGGGCGGCGCTGGGGCCGGTGGCCGAGTTCGGCACCGGCCTGCCGCCCACCGTGGCCCGCCAGGCGCGGGTGATGGCGCTGCTGGGGGAAACCGTGGCTGCCATCGTCGTGTCTGGCGAGCCGCTGGAGGCCACGCTGGCCAAGGGCCAGCAGCGCATCAACCGGCTGCTGGAACGCGAGGCCCGCTTCCTCGGCCAGTGATGCAAGAACACCACTCATGGTTTGCCATAGGTTTATAACGAAATTATTGGTGAATAATGAGTGAACTCAACAAAATAGACCGTGCGGTCTTGACCCGGCGCCTGGACGCTGGCAAGCACTGAAGCACGGCACCTTGAGCTACGTGTGACGAACGTCACCCAGGCGCACCCTGGGTGACAGGTCGTGGCAGGCGCCTACCCGGCGCGTTGCTGCGCCCAAAGTCACGACAAAAGTTGTTTGTAATGACGTCAGAAGCCCTGTCCGACCGCAGCGGCTCCGGACTTCGAGGACTCCGGCGCTGAAAGGCGCCCCGGATTTCGTTCATAACCGGCCCAGGTCAGTGCCACTCGCAGCGCTGCACGCAAGCCTCAGGAGACAACAATGAAACGTTTCGCCCTCTCGCCCATTCCCGCCGCCGCGCTGCTCGCGCTGGCCATCACCGGCCCCGAGGCGCTGGCCCAGGACGCCGCCAAGTCGGCGGACGCCAACAAGCTCGATCAGGTCGTCATCATTGGCCAGCGCGCCAGCCGCAATGCGGCCGTGCAGTCCAAGCGCGACGCCGACCAGGTGGTCGAGTCCATCGTGGCCGACGACATCGGCAAGTTCCCCGACAACACGGTGGCCGAGGCCCTGCAGCGCGTGCCGGGTGTGCAAACCGTGGTGGGGTTCAACAACGAAATCGTGAACCCGCTGATCCGCGGCATTGGCGACATCATCACCACGGTGGACGGCCGTGAGATGTTCACCGGCGTGGGCCGCGGCTTCGCGTTCCAGGACCTGCCGGCCGAAGCCATCTCGCGCGCCGATGTCTACAAGTCCGCCGGCGCGAGCCTGCTCGAAGGCGGTGTGGCCGGTGCCATCGACCTGAAGCTGCGCAAGCCCATGGAGTTCCGCAAGGGGCTGACGCTGGTCGTCAACGGCCGCGCCAGCGTGGGCGACTTCGCCACCAAGCCCAGCACCAAGCTGGGCGTGCTGGGCTCCTACCGCACCCAGACCGACGCCGGCGAAATCGGCCTGTTGGTGGACGTGTCCTACGCCGACCACAAGTTCAACCGCCCCATCTCCTTCAACTGCGACCCGCGCTCGGGCACCAACGGCCCGGCCGGCGCGCCCGGCATCGTGCTGCCCACCTGCGTGGGTGGCCTGACCGACACCGGCGGCTACCAGCGCCCGCAGGCCAACGCCTCCATCCAGTGGCGCCCCAACAAGGAAAACGAGTTCTACGCTGACGCCCTCTACGCCGGCTACCGCGGCAAGTTCGGCACCTACTTCATCTTCTCGGACATCTTCGCGGCCCAGAACATCACCAACGCCAAGGCCAGCACCGACTGCTTCAAGGCCAACATCAACGGCGCCGGCTTCCTGGGCTCGCCCACCGACGGGGTGCAGAGTCTGTGCAACGGCATCTCGGCCACGTTCAACAACGTGCCGGGCCTGACCAGCACGCAGGCCAAGCTTGGCGCCACCGACCAGCGCGTGCTGGCCGGCGGCTGGAAGTACAACAGCGGCCCGTTGTCGATGAATGTGGACGTCTCGCACATGGCGTCGGACAACCGCAATCGCAACATCATTGTCGACATCGGCAAGCAGATCAGCGCGGTGGACATCGTCGTCAACGACGGGGGCAACGGCACCACCAACATGCCTGGCAACCCGTTGGGCAGCAAGACCGACTTCCGCTTCGCCAATGGCCTCTTCCAAGACCTGAACTGGGCCAAGAGCACGCAGAACGCCGTGGCGCTGAAGGGCAGCTACGACCTCAACGGCTTCATCACCTCCATCGACTTCGGTGCCCGCGCGGCGGACCGCGATTCGCAGTGGCGTGCCAACGAAGCCGGCGGCCCTGGCGCCCCGGGCGGCAACCGCGTCACCCTGGTCAGCTCGGCCACCCAGTTGCCGGCCGACTTCCTGATCCAGTCGCCCAACTGCATCCCGCAGATCAACGGCTGCCAGCCGTGGATGACGCCCAACCCCGACTACCTGCGCAACAACACCGATGTGCTGCGCGTGCTGTACGGCAGCCAGCCAGGGGACCCGGCCTACGCGCCCGTCAACAACTACGACGCGGCCGAGAAGACCTACGCCCTTTATGTGCAGCCGCACTACGAGACGACGGTGGCGGGCATGCGCTTGGACGGCGTTTTTGGAGGCCGTTTCGTCCGTTCGGAGCGCACCATCTCCGGCGCGGGCCGCATCAGCGGCGTGGTCACGCCGCAGACTGCTTCGTCCACCACTAACCACTTCCTGCCGAACGCCAGTGCCAAGCTGGAAGTGATGCCGGACCTGCTGGTGCGGGCGACGGCTGGGGTCACGATGTCGCGCCCGGGTCTGGGCGACTTGAACCCGACCCTGAACTACGCGGTACCGCTGAATGCCAACGTCATTCCTGGCGGCAGCGGCGGCAACCCCGAGCTCAAAGACCAGATGAGCACGGCGTACGACCTGTCGGTGGAGAAGTACTTCGGCAAAGGCAGCTACTTGCAGGCGGCCGTGTACCACCGCGTGTTGAAGGACCGCGTTGTGCGTTCGGTGGCGCGAGAGGTCATCGGTGGCGTCACGTACGACATGAGCCGCCCGCGCAACCTGGGCAAGGCCACGCTGCAGGGCCTGGAGCTGAGCGCGCAGTACTTCCTGGACATGCTGCCCGGCGCGGCCAGCGGCCTGGGCGTGTTCGGCAACTACACGATGGCCGACAGCAAGGTCGACACCGTGGGTGACAAGCTCTTTGGCAAGCCCCTGCTGGGCGTGTCCAAGCACAGCTACAACGCCGGCGTGCTGTACGAAAAGTACGGCATCACCAGCCGCCTGACCTACACCTGGCGCGACAAATTCAACGAGGGTCAGATCGATTGCCTGGTCGCATCGCCGGCGGAGAACGGTTTGTCCACGGGCGTCTGCGGCAACAACAACGCGCCGTACTACAACCGCGTGAAGGCCTACGGGCGCTTGGACTTTGCGATCGGCTACCAGTTCACCGAGAACCTCAGCGTGAGCTTCAACGCCAACAACCTGACGGGCGCGAAGTACTACAGCTACTTCCAGAACACGAGCTTCCCACACGACATCCGGTCGGACGACAAGTTCTATGGGTTGAGCTTCAACTTCAAGTTGTGACTGTTGGCCCCTCGCCCAACCCGCCCTGTTGAACACAGGCGGGCTGGTCGATCCCCCGAGGGGGATGGCGATGTTCGCGGCGTTGAGCCGCTCACACATCGCCAGGCGGGCCGGCTTGGGGCGGCCCGGCGCTCGGCCCGAAATGCCGGGCGCCCCTCAACGATCTCCGTGCGGCGTGGTTCGGCGCCGCTCTTTTGCCGACCTCGTGCACGCGCTCGCTGGAGCGCGTGTCGGGGCGGCCTTTTTCCGAACGATTCCCCACCCGACTGTTTGCGCGCGGGTTCCCGGCCCGAAGCGAGCCCGCCCGCAAGCCGTTCACCTTCAGGAGTCATGCCATGAACATCCGTCCACGCCGCCGCCTGCTCGCCGCCTTGGCCGTTCTGGCCACCGGGGCCACGCTGTGCGGGCCTGCCGGGGCCGCCGACAAGAAGCTGGTGCTGGGCTTCTCTCAGATCGGCGCCGAGAGCGAATGGCGCACCGCCAACACCGCGTCCATCAAGCAGGCCGCCAAGGATGCCGGCATCGAGCTCAAGTTCGCCGACGCGCAGCAGAAGCAGGAGAACCAGATCAAGGCCCTGCGTGCCTTCATCGCGCAGAAGGTGGACGTGATCGCGCTGTCGCCCGTGGTGGAAACCGGCTGGGGCACGGTGCTGCGCGAGGCCAAGGCCGCGGGCATCCCGGTCATCCTCACCGACCGCCTGGTGAAGGAAGCCGACGAGAGCCTGTGGGTCAGCTTCATGGGCTCGGACTTCGTCGAAGAAGGCCGCCGCGCCGGCCGCTGGCTGCTGGACAAGACCAAGGGCGGCAAGGAGGAAGTGCGCATCCTGGAGCTGCAGGGCACCGTGGGTGCTGCGCCCGCGCAAGACCGCAAGAAGGGCTTCGAGGAGGCCATCAAGGCCGACCCGCGCCTGAAGATCGCGCGCTCGCAGACCGGCGACTTCAGCCGCGCCAAGGGCAAGGAGGTGATGGAAGCCTTTCTGAAGGCCGAGGCCGGCAAGAAGGTGCACGCGCTCTACGCCCACAACGACGACATGGCGCTCGGCGCCATCCAGGCCATCGAAGAGGCCGGCCTCAAGCCCGGCGTGGACATCCTCATCGTTTCCATCGACGGCGTGAAGGGCGCCTTCCAGGCCATGGTGGCCGGCAAGCTGAACGTGACGGTGGAGTGCAGCCCGCTGCTGGGCCCGCAGCTGATGCAGGCCGTGAAAGACCTCAAGGCCGGCAAGACCCTGCCGCGCCGCATGGTGACCGAAGAAGGCGTGTTCCCCGCCGAGGTTGCCGCCAAAGAACTGCCCAAGCGCAAGTACTGATCGGCCATGGGGGAGGTGGTGCTTCAGGCCCGCAACGTGGCCAAGGCCTTTGGCGGCGTGCCGGCGCTCGTCAGCGCGGCGCTGACGCTGCGCGCGGGCGAGGTCCAGGTGCTGATGGGTCAGAACGGCGCGGGCAAGTCCACGCTGATCAAGATCTTGGCCGGCGTGCAGGGCCGCGACGCGGGCGACATCCAGCTCGACGGCCGCGCGTTTGACGCGCGCACGCCGCTGCAGTCGCAACACGCCGGCATCGCCGTCGTGCACCAGGAGGTGCAGCTCTGCCCCAACCTCAGCGTGGCCGAGAACCTGCTGGCCGGGCGCCTGCCCCGGCGCTGGTGGGGCGTGGACTGGCGCGCCGCCCGCCGCGAGGCCGAGGGCGCTCTGGCCCGCCTGGGGCTGACGCTGGACGTGCGCCAAACCTTGGGCGAACTGCCCGTGGCGCTGCAGCAGATGGTGGCCATTGCCCGCTCACTGCACCAGCGCGCCCGCGTGCTCATCCTGGACGAGCCCACCTCCAGCCTGGACGAGGCCGAGACCGCCCGCCTGCTCGCGCTGCTGCGCCAGCTGCGCGGCGAGGGCGTGGCCCTCTTGCTGGTCACCCACTTCCTGGACCAGGCCTACGCGGTGGCCGACCGTTTCACCGTGATGCGCAACGGCGAGTTCGTCGGTCAGTACGCGGCAGACCTGCCGCGCATGCAGCTGGTGCAGCTGATGATCGGCCGCGAGCTGTCCACCACCACGACGACTGCCGTCGATGACGTGGCGCCACACGCCGCCCCGCTGCTGCAAACCGCCGCACTGGGCCGCCGCAACGCCGTGGAAGGGCTGGACCTCACCGTCGCCCCCGGCGAAGTGCTGGGCCTGGCCGGGCTGCTGGGCGCCGGCCGCACCGAGGCCGCGCGGCTGCTGTTCGGCGCGGACCGGGCCGACCGTGGCACCCTCCAAATCGACGGCCGCCCGCTCACACTGCGCGGCCCGCGCGACGCCATTCGCGCCGGCATCGCCTTCTGCCCCGAGGAGCGCAAGGTGGACGGCATCGTGGCCGAACTCAGCGTGCGCGAGAACATCCTGCTCGCGCTGCAGGCCCGGCGCGGCGTGCTTCGCCTGCTGCCGCGCGCGGCGCAGCGCCAGCTGGCCGAGCGCTTCATCCGCCAGCTGGGCATCAAGACAGCCGATGCCGAGACGCCCATCGGCCTGCTCTCCGGCGGCAACCAGCAGAAGGCCATCCTGGCCCGGTGGCTGGCCACCGAGCCGCGCCTGCTCATCCTGGACGAACCCACGCGCGGCATCGACATCGCCGCCAAGCAGGACCTGATGGACCAGGTGCTGCAGCTGTGCCGCGAAGGCCTGGCGCTGGTGTTCATTTCCTCCGAGCTGCCCGAGGTGCTGCGCGTGAGCCACCGCGTGGCTGTGCTGCGCGAGCGCCGCCAGGTCGCCGCACTGAGCGCCCGCGGCCTGAGCGAAGCGCAACTGCTGCGTGTGATGGCGGGGGCGGGCGCATGAAGGGTTCCGTGAAACACGCCGGCTGGGTGTTGCTGGCGCTCTGGGTGCTGAATGCCGGGCTCAACCCCGGCTTCGTCAGCCTGCGCTGGCAGGACGGCCACGCCTTCGGCCCGCTGATCGACATCGTCAACCGCGCCGCGCCGCTGATGGTGGTGGCCATGGGCATGACGCTGGTGATCGCGGTGCGCGGCATCGACATCTCGGTGGGCGCGGTCGTGGCCATCACGGCCACGGTGGCGGCGGCGCTGCTGAACGATGGCGGCTCATTGCTGCTGGCCCTTGCCGCTGGCCTGGGCGCCGCGGCGCTGTGCGGTCTGTTCAACGGCCTGCTCGTCGTGGCCGGTGGCATCCAGCCCATCATCGCCACGCTCATCCTGATGACGGCCGGACGCGGCATCGCGCAGCTGATCACCGACGGGCAGATCCTGACCCTCAGCCACCCGGGCTACGCCTTCATGGGCAACGGCTTCCTGCTGGGCCTGCCGTTCGCGCCCTGGCTGGCGCTGGCCTTGGCGGCGCTGCTGGGTGTGCTCAAGCACCGCACGGCGTTGGGCCTGTTCCTGCAGGCGGCCGGGGCCAACCCGGCGGCCGCACGCCTGGCGGGCATCCATGCGGCGGCGCTGCTGCTGGCGGTGTACGTGGCCTGCGGCCTGTGCGCGGGCGTGGCGGGGCTGATGATCAGCGCCAACATCCAGAGCGCCGACGCCAACAACGCCGGCCTGATGCTGGAGCTGGACGCCATCCTCGCCGTCACGCTGGGCGGCACCTCGCTGCTGGGCGGACGCTTCAGCCTGCGCGGCAGCCTGCTCGGCGCACTCATCATCCAGACGCTCACCACCAGCATCTACGCGCTGGGCATCGCGCCGGAGGTCACGCTGGTGGTCAAGGCCGGGGTGGTGTTCGTCGTGTCCATCAGCCAGTCGCCCGTGTGGACGCGGGGAGGGCGCAAGGCATGAAATTCAACACCCAAGACCTGCCGAGCTGGGCCTCGGTGGTGCTGCTGGTGCTCGCCACGCTGGCGGGCGCGTGGGCCTACCCCGGCCTGCTGGCCGGCCAGGTGCTGCTGAACCTGTTGATCGACAACGCCTTCCTGCTCGTGGTGGCGGTGGGCATGAGCTTCGTGATCCTGTCCGGCGGCATCGACCTGTCCGTGGGCTCGGTCGTGGCGCTCACCACCATGCTGCTGGCCCTGGGCGTGGAGCGCGCCCACCTGCCGCCGGCCCTGCTCATCCCTGGCCTGGTGCTGGGCGGCGCGGCCTTCGGGGCGGTGATGGGCTGGGTCATCCAGGCCTTCGAGGTGCCGCCTTTCATCGTCACGCTGGCCGGGCTCTTTCTGGCGCGCGGCCTGTGCTACCTGCTGAGCGTGGACTCCATCCCCATCACCGACGCCACGCTGGCCGCGTGGTCCCAGGCGCGCTGGTCGGTGGGCGCGTTGGGTGAGATCACGCCCGGTGCGGTCGCGGCGCTGCTGGTGCTGGCCTTGGCTGTGTGGGTGGCTCGCTCCACCGGCTTCGGCCGTGCGGTCTACGCACTGGGTGGGCAGGAGACGTCGGCGCGCCTGATGGGCCTGCCGGTGGCCGCCACGCGCATCGGCGTCTACGCCGTCAGCGGCGGCTGCGCGGCTTTGGGTGGCGTGCTCTTCGGCATCTACACGCTGTCGGGCTACGGCCTGCATGCGCAGGGGCTGGAGCTGGATGCGATTGCGGCCGTGGTCATCGGCGGCGCGCTGCTCAGTGGCGGCACCGGCCACCTGCTGGGCGCGCTGACCGGCGTGCTGATGCTGGGCCTGATCCAGACGCTGATCCTGTTCGACGGCACTTTGAGTTCCTGGTGGACGCGCATCGTCATCGGCGCGCTGCTGGGCTTGTTCTGCGGGCTGCAGCGCGCGCTGGTGCTGCTGTCCGGGCGCCGCCGCGCGCCGCACTGAATCTTTCCACGAGGTTTGTCATGAGACTGCTGATTTCCGCCCTCGTTCTCGCGCTGGCTGGCACCGCCGCCCACGCGCAGGAACCCGAAAAACCTTTCGTCCCCGGCGTGCGGCTGACCACACCCTGGACCGACGCCGCCGAGAAGGCCGCCGTGCCGCTGCCCGAGTACCCGCGCCCGCAGCTGGTCCGAAAGGAGTGGCTCAACCTCAACGGCCCCTGGGATTACTGGGGCGGCAAGGGCGCGCCCGATGCGCTGCACGTGCCCGCCAACCCGCCGGCCTTTCCGGCCGTGGTGCAGAAGGTGCGCGTGCCCTACCCGGTGGAGTCGCGCCTCTCGGGCATCGAGCGCCTGGGCGAAGTGAACCTCTGGTACCGCCGCAGCTTCGAGATCCCCGCGAACTGGGCCGGCCAGCGCGTGCGCATCAACTTCGGCGCGGTGGACCGCGTGGCCACGGTCTACGTCAACGGCACCCGCGTGGGCTTCCATGACGGCGGCTACACGGCCTTCAGCTTCGACATCACCGACCAGCTCAAGCCCGGCGCCAACGAGCTGGTGGTGGCCGTGTTCGACCCCAGCACCGGCGACGGCATGGTGGGCAAGCAGTCGCTCAAACCCGGCGGCATCTTCTACACGCCCAGCTCCGGCATCTGGCAGACGGTGTGGCTGGAGCCGGTGGGCGCTGCCCACGTGGCCCGGCTGGACCTGACGCCCGACGTGGCCAAGCAGCAGCTGCAACTCATCGTGCGCGCCGATGCCGACGCCGAGGTGGAAGCCGTGGCCCTGCGCGACGGCAAGCCCGTGGGCCGCGTCACCGGCCGCCCGGGCACCGAGCTGACGCTGGCCGTGCCCAAGCCCCGCCTGTGGTCACCGGACGACCCCTTCCTGTACGACCTCAAGGTCACGCTCAAGCGCGGTGACAAGGTCGTCGACCAGGTGGACAGCTACTTCGGCATGCGCAGCATCGCCGTGGGCGTTGTTGCCGGCGTGCCGCGCCCGCTGCTCAATGGCAAGTTCGTCTTCCAGTTCGGCCCACTGGACCAAGGCTTCTGGCCCGACGGCCTCTACACCGCGCCGACGGATGAAGCGCTGAAGTTCGACCTGCAGGCCACCAAGGACCTGGGCTTCAACATGGTGCGCAAGCACATCAAGGTGGAGCCGGCGCGCTGGTTCTATTGGGCCGACAAGCTGGGCCTGCTGGTGTGGCAGGACATGCCCCAGGCCTGGGACGCCGAGACCAACCTGACCGTGCGCGCCCGCACCGAAGGCCAGATGCGCGAAATCGTCGATCAGCTTCGCTCGGTGCCGTCCATCGTCACCTGGGTCATCTTCAACGAGAGCTGGGGCGACTTCGAGCACCGCCGCATGGCCGACGCCTTCAAGGCGCTGGACGCTAGCCGCCTCGTCAACACCCACTCCGGCATCAACTTCGAGCCGGCCGACCAGGGCAAGGGCGACCTCATCGACCTGCACGACTACCCCGGCCCCGCCTGGGTGAACTGGCAGCCGGGCCGCGTGGCGGTGCTGGGCGAGTACGGCGGCAACAGCCTGCGCGTGCCCGGCCACATGTACCGGCCCGACAGCAAGTGCTGCTACCTGCTCTACGAGAGCAAGGAAGCCGTGACCAAGGTGTATGTGGAGCAGGCCGCCCGCCTGCGCGAGTACGCCGCCACCCAGGGCCTGAGCGCGGCCGTCTACACCGAGACGACGGACGTGGAGGAAGAGCTCAACGGCTTCTTCACCTACGACCGCCAGGTGCAGAAGCTGGACTTCGCGCAGGTCAAGAAGGCCAACCGCGCGCTGATCCAGTTCGGCCGCTGATCGACCAGGGGGAGGCCCCCGCGGAGCGGCCGTCAGAGCCGCCTCTTCCACCACGAAGGAGACAGGCATGAGAGCGTTGCTCGCTTTGACGTTCGCGCTGTGCGCGCTGCTGTTCGGCACCCCGGCCCGCGCGGCCGAGGTGGTGCTGAACACCACGCAGGACAGTTTCTACCCGCGCATGATCCGCCTCGCCGCCAGCGGCGCGGCCAACGGGCGGCTGATCGCCTCGCACGACCTCGGCGGCAGCCAGTCGCTGATCTACGAGAGCACCAACCAAGGCGCCAGCTGGGCCCAGGTCGGCAGCATTACGGTGCCCGAGACCTGGCACTGCTGCAGCGGCCTGTGGGAGGTGCCGCAGCAACTCGGCAGCACCGCCGCGGGCACGCTGTTCTGGGCCACCACCGGCCGCAACGGCACGACCCACACCCTCCGCATCTACCGCAGCACCAACCAGGGCCGCACCTGGACGCAACACGCGGTGGCCGCCGTCGGCAACACCGGCATCTGGGAACCGGAGTTCGCGGTGGACAGCGCGGGCCGCCTGCTGATGTTCTATTCCAGCGAGGAGTACAAGTCCGGCGGCTTCAACCAGCTGATCGCCCACAAGGTCTCCACCGACGGCGGGCTGACCTGGGGCTCCGACGTGATCGACGTCGGCATCAGCGACGGCGGCGACCTGCGCCCCGGCATGCCCATCGTGCGCCGGCTGCCCAACGGCAGCTACGTGATGAGCTACGAGATCTGTGGCTCCCGCAACTGCGACGTCTATCTGCGCACCTCCAGCAACGGCAGTGCCTGGGGCACGGCCAGCAACATGGGCACTCGCGTGGAGTCCACGGCCGGCCATCATTTCAGCCACACGCCCACCATCACGTGGATGAACGACGGCAGCCCCCAGGGCCGTCTGTTGCTCACGGCTCAGCTGCTGCGGCGCAACAGCAACGGCAGCACCAACGAAGACGCGACCGGCCGCGTCTACATGTTCAACACCAACGGCGGCGCGGGCGCCTGGACCGAAGCCGCCACGCCGCTGGCCACGCCCGTGTTCACTGGCGGCGACGCCTGCACCAACTACAGCACCCAGCTGCTGCCCTCGGCCGACAACCAGCGCGTGCTGCAGCTCGCCGGCATGGGCTGCCGCATGCAGTTCGCCAGCGCGCCACTCAACCACCCGGTGGCCGACGGCGTCTACCGCCTCGTCGCCAAGCACAGCGGCCAGGTGCTGGACGTGGCCGGCTGCTCGACGACGCCGGGCGCCAACGTGCAGCAGTACGGCTGGGTGGGCGGCGACTGCCAGCGCTGGAAGGTGGCCAACGTGGCCAACGGCGTCTACACCATCACCGCCCAGCACAGCGGGCAGGCGCTCGATGTGAACGGTTGCTCGACGGCCGCCGGCGGCAACGTGCAGCAGTACACCGCCAACAACCTGAACTGCCAGAAGTGGCGCATCGAGCCGGTGGGCGACGGCTACTACCGCGTCATCAACCAGAACAGCAACCTCGTGCTGGACGTGAACGCCTGCTCGACCGCGGCCGGCGCCAATGTGCAGCAGTGGACGTGGCTGGGCGGCGACTGCCAGCGCTGGCGCTTCGAGCGTGTCAGCCCCAACGCGGTGGCCAACGGCACCTACAAGGTCATCGCGAAACACAGCGCCCAGGCGCTGGACGTCAACGCGTGCTCCACCGCAGCGGGCGGCAACATCCAGCAGTGGCCCTACAGCGGCGCCAACTGCCAGCGCTGGGCCGTGGCGCAGACGAGCGACGGCTTCTACGAGTTCACCTCGGTCAACAGCAGCTTGAAGATGGACCTGCAGGACGCCTCGCTGCAGATGGGGGCCAACGTGCGGCAGTGGACGGGCAACAGCGCGCCCGCCCAGCGCTGGGGCATCGAGAACGTCGGTGCGGGCTATGTGCGCATCGTCAACAAGCACAGCGGCCGCGTGCTGGATGTGGCCGGCTGCTCCACCGCCAACGGCGCCAACGTGGCGCAATGGGAATGGCTGGGCGGCGACTGCCAGCGCTGGCAGATGGCTGCGCCGTGAGCCCCTCGTCTGCTCCCGCCGCGCTGAACGCGGGCGCGCCCAGCCGGGTCTTGCAGACCGCACAGCGGCAGTGCCGCAGCCCTTCGGCAGGCACATGCCGCCCACCGGGCGCCATGTGTCCGGCCTCAGCCCCCGAGGGGACGGCGATGCCCGCGGCATCAAGCCGCGAGCACATCGCCATGACGGGCCGGCTTGGGAGCGGCCCGGCGCTCGGCCCGATATTCAACAGGAGATAACGATGAAGTTGCACACCTGGCTCGCCGGGTTGCTGCTCGCGGTCACGGGCCTGGCCCGTGCCGCCGACGCAGCCCCTGGCGGCTACCTGTTCGCCCACATGACGCACGCCCGTTACGGCGTGCTGCACTACGCCGTCAGCACCGACGGCCTGCACTGGACGCGCCTGAACCGCGGCAAGGCCGTGAACGAGGAGTACCACGGCCACCCGTCCATCGTGCGCGGCGGCGATGGCCGCTACTACCTGGTGGGCAACCAGAGCGACGAAGACCCGGAGATCCGCTTCTGGGTGTCGGACGACTTGGTCAAGTGGACGAAGTTCGGCACCTACAAACCCGACCTCGCCAGCTTCCAGGGCCAGCCGCACCCGCTGCAAGCAATGGGCGCGCCCAAGCTGTTCTTTGACGCCCCCAGCCAGCAGTTCGTGCTGATGTGGCACACGCCCAATGTGCCCGGCTCGCCCGACGACCCCGAGCGCTACTGGGCCAGCCAGCGCACGATGTATGTCACGTCGAAAGACCTGCGCCACTTCCCTGCGGCGCCCAAGCGCCTGTTCGATTGGGACATGGCCACCATCGACACTTTCCTCGTGCCGAACCCGGCCGGCGGTTACTGCGCGGTGGTGAAGGACGAGCGCTACCCGTCCTACAACTGGACCACCGGCAAAACCATCCGCATGAGCTGCGCGGCCCAGCTGCTGGGCCCCTACCCGGAGCCCGGCCCGCCGCTGAGCCCCGCCTTCCGCGAGGCGCCCACGCTGATCCGCGCGCCCAACGGGCAGGACTGGTACCTGTACTACGAGCAGTACGCCGGCACCAGCTACGGCCTGTCCATGGCACCACGGCTGGAAGGGCCGTGGGTGGAGGTGTGGGGCAACTCGGGCGTGAAGGAGTGGAACCGCTTCGAGATGCCGGCCACGCTGCGCCACGGCTTCATGATGGCCCTCACGGCCGAGCAACTGCAGGCGCTGCGCCGGGCCTTCCCCGAGTGAGGGGCCGCGCCCGCGCCGTTCAGGGCTTCAGGCCTGCGCCGGGGCTTCGCCGTCGATCAGCCGGCGCAGCCACGGCCGCAGCGTGAACAGGGCCGCGCCCATCACCAGGCTGCCCACGGCCAGCTGCGTGAACAGCGTGGCATAGGCGCCGTTGGTGCTCAGGGCCGAGCCGTCCACCGGCTGGGCCACCATGCCCGAGAAGTCGCCGGCGAACAGCGAGGCCAGGCCCGTCACCAGCATCCAGCTGCCCATCATCACGCCCTGGTACTGCTTGGGCGCCAGGCGGCCGATCATGGCGTAGCCCACCGGCGAGATCAGCAGCTCGCCCACGCTTTGCAGCACGTAGTTGAGGAACAGCCAGACGAAATCGCTGCGGCCAGTGGCCGGGTCGGCGAAGTGGATGCCCAGCGGCAGGGCGAGGAAACCCAACCCCATCAACACCAGCGACGCTGCGAACTGCGCCGGGATGTCCACCGGCCAGCCGCGGGCGCGCCAGCGCGCGAACAACGCCGCCAGCCAGGGGCCGCCGATGACGATGACCACCGTGTTGATGTTCTGCACCCACTGCGGCGCCACCGGCACACCCCACACGTTCATCCAGACATTGCTGACCGCAAACATCTGCAGGCCGTTGGGCGACATCTGGTACAGCGACCAAAACACCAGCGACCCGAGCGTGAGCACCAGGTAGGCCTGCATGCGCCGCTTCTCGGCAGGCACGGGGTGGCGCAGGGTCAGCACCACCAGCACCACGGCCACGCCAGCGCACAGCGCCTTCAGGCCCAAGGCCGTGTCCGTGGGGTTTTGCAGCAGCCGGGCCAGCAGCGGCACCAGGCCGGCCAGCACCGCCAGGCCCACGGCGAAGCGGCCCCAGAAGGCCAGGCCCTGGCGCTGGCTCAACGGGGTGTCGCGGTCCGCCAGCGTGCGCCAGAACACCAGGGCCAGCACGATGGCCATGGCGTTGCCCAAGGTGGCGAACCAGAAGATGCGGTCGTAGATTTCTTTCAGCTGGTAGTGGCCTGCCACTGTGAAGCCGATGAAAAAGCCGACGTTCATGCCGGCGTAGTTCCACAGGAAGGCGCTTTCGCGGCGGTCGTCGTCCGGCGCGAAGCGCTGGGTCAGCATCATGTTGATGCAGGTCACGTTCAGGCCGCTGCCGGTCAGGAACAGCGACAGGCCCCAGTACAGCCCGGCCAGCGAGCCGCCAGCAATCGCGCCGCAGCCCAGCACCTGCAGCAGCATGCCGCCCACGAACAGGTTGCGGTTGCTCAGGAAGCGCCCGCCCAGGTAGCCGCCGAACAGGTGCAACCCGTAGTTGAAGGCGCCGAACAGGCCCATCATCAGCGCGGCCTGGTCGTTGCTGAAGCCCAGGCGCCGGGTGGCGTACAGCACCAGCGTGGACTGCAACACCGCAAAGCCCAGTGTGGCGAAGACCTGGATCATGAACAGCACGGCCGACCCCTCGGGGACGCGTGCCAGTCGTTGTTGGAGAGATGTCATGGGGGCGGGATTGTCCGGGCGGGGGCGGGGCGCGGCTCTGGGTGTCATCCCGCGGGGGAGCCTCGGTGGGGGCGGCCGAAAAGATTTTTTGCATCGGTCTGCATCCAGTCCGCAGCCGCTGGCGTAGGTCGGGCGTGGGCGTGTGCCCGCAGCCTGTTCCAACTTCGGAGACCCTCCATGCAAGCTTTCGTCGCCCGCGCCGTGCCCCTGGTGGCCGCCCTGACCCTGGCCGCCTGTGCCACCACGCCGCCCGCGCCTGTGTTCAGCCAGGACGCGCTGCCCGACGCGGTCAAGGTGCCGGCCGGCCATCGCGTGGCGATGGAAACCGTGGGCGTGGGCGAGATCACCTACGAATGCCGGGCCAAGGCCCAGGCCGCGGGCAGTTTCGAATGGGCGTTCGTCGGCCCCAAGGCCGACCTGCAAAACCGCGCCGGCGCCAAGGTGGGCACCTACTTTGGCCCGCCGGCCACCTGGGCGGCGGACGACGGCTCCCGCGTGACCGGTGCGCAGCTGGCCGTGGCGCCTGCGTCCGCAGGCAACCTGCCGCTTCAGCTGGTGAAGGCCAACCCCGCCACCGGCGCCGGTGCGCTGGTGGGCGTGGCCTACATCCAGCGGGTGGCCACCCGCGGCGGTGTGGCGCCGGCCAGCGCCTGCGATGCCGGCACCGCCGGCCGCCGCGAAATCGTGAAGTACCAGGCCGACTACATCCTCTGGAAGCCGGTCTGACCCCGCGGCTCAGCGGCCCGGCAGGCCCCAGCCGAAGGGGTCGGCCGGGTCGATGAGCAGCGTGGCCTCGGCGCTGATGAAGGCCTGCCCGCGGATGGTGGGCACCAGCGCCTCGCCGTCGCGCTCCACCCAGCCCTCGAACACGCTGCCGATCACGCTCGCCTGGCGCCACACTTGGCCGGGCGCCAGTTCGCCGCGCGCCACCAGGCAGGCCAGCTTGGCGCTGGTGCCGGTGCCGCAGGGCGAGCGGTCGTATTCGCGCCCCGGGCACAGCACGAAGCTCTGGCTGTCAGCCAGCGCCGGGTCGGCGTCAGTAAACAGTTCGATGTGGTCGATCACCGCGCCGCCCGTGCCCCGGTGGCCTTGTGCGTGCAGGGCCTGGGCCAGCGTGTCGGCGTAGTCGGTGAGGGCGCGCACGCGGTCGGGCGCGATGCGCTGGCCATGGTCGGCGCACAGGAAGAACCAGTTGCCGCCCCAGGCGATGTCGCCGGTGACGACCTGACCGTCGGGCAGGGTCACGGCCACCTCGGCCGCCAGCCGGTGGGCCGGCACGTTGCGCACGCTGACGCGGCCGTCGTCGTGCAGCGTGGCCGTGACCGGGCCGACCGGGGTTTCAACCACGTGCGCGCCGGGGCCGATGCGCCCCAGGTGCGCCAGCGTGGCCACCAGCCCGATGGTGCCGTGTCCGCACATGCCCAGGTAGCCGGCATTGTTGAAGAAGATCACCCCGGCGGTGTGCGCCGGGTTCTGCGGCGGGCAGAGCAGGGCGCCCACCAGCACGTCGCTGCCGCGCGGCTCCAGCAGCGTGGCGCGACGCCAGGCGTCGTGGTGGTCGCGCAGGTGCTGCAGCCGGTCGGCCATGGGGCCGGTGCCCAGCGCGGGGAAGCCGCCCACCACCACGCGGGTGGGCTCGCCGCCGGTGTGGGAGTCGATGACTTGGATGCGCTGCATGATGACCGTCATGGGTGAGGTCATGGCTGAGATTGGCAGTGCGCCGGCCGGGTGGCCAGCGCGTGAGCCACCAGGGCTTCCACCCGGGCGCGCTCGGCGCCCACCAGCGGCAGGCGCGGGCGGCGCATTTGCTCGGTGCCCACACCCACCAGGGCATCGATGAGCTTGAGGTTCTGCACCAGCTTGGTGGACACATCCAGGTGCAGCAGCGGCGTCATCCAGCGGTAGAGGGCGCGGGCTTCGTCCCAGCGGCCTTCCTGCATCAGGTTGAACATCGTCACGGTTTCGCGCGGGAAAGCGCAGCCCACACCGGCCAGCAGGCCGTCGCAGCCCAGCGCCAGGCCCTCGAAGGCCAGATCGTCCACGCCCATGAAGAGGCGGTAGCGATCGCCCAGCAGGTTGCGCAGGTCGGTGATGCGGGTCACGTCGCCGCTGCTTTCCTTGATGGCGGCGATGTGCTCGCTGTGCGGGCCGTCCGCGAGTTCGGCAAAGTGCTCGGGCTTCAGGTCCACCCGGTAGGCCACCGGGTTGTTGTAGACCATCAGCGGGCGCTGGGCGGCCTGGGCAAAGGCGCGCACGTTGGCCATGGCCTCGCGCGCATCGGCCACGTAGATGACCGAGGGCATGACCATGTAGCCCGCCACGCCCAACGCGTTGGCGCCGTCGATGAAGCGCAGCGCCTCACGCGTGCTGGTTTCCGACACCGTGGCCAGCACCGGCACGCGCCCGGCCGCCACCTCCAGCGCGCAGCGCGCCACGTCCAGCTTCTCTTCCAGCCGCAGGGTGCTGGCCTCGCCCAGCGAGCCGCAGCACACCACGCCGTGGATGCCGTTGCGGATCTGGAAATCGATGTGCCGCGCCGTGCCTTCGAAGTCGAGGCTTTCGTCGGCGTGGAACTTGGTGGTGACGGCGGGAAACACGCCGCGCCAGGGGAGAGATTGCATCGCTGGGCTCCTGCAAGGGGTGGGGGGCATGTTCGCTCAATCCGGGGCGGGTTCAGAATGCCGCCATGTCTGACGAACCGACCCTCAGCGAGCGCGTGCTGGCCCTGGTGGCGCTGCCCCCCGAGCCTCAGGTGCAACCCACGGACGACGCCCCGCGCCGGGCGGCAGACCGCGCCATCGAGCACGCCGCCACCAAGGCCGCGCTGGCGGCGGGGTCGCTGGCGCTGCCTCCCGGCCCGCTGGGGTGGCTCACCATCGCGCCGGAGATGCTGGCGGTGTGGCACATCCAGCGCCAGCTGGTGGCCGACATCGCCGCGCTGTACGGCCGCAGTGCCGAGCTGGGCCCCACGCAGATGATGTGGTGCCTGTTCCGCCACACCGCGGCCCAGGCGCTGCGGGATGTGGCGGTGCGGGTGGGCGAGCGGGTGGTGGTGCGCCCGGCCGCCCAGGCGCTGCTGCAGCGCGCCGCCCAGGCGGTGGGCGTTCAGCTGGGCCAGCGTGCCGCCAGCCGGGCCCTCTCGCGCTGGGTGCCGTTGGCCGGCGCGGCGGGCGTGGGGGCCTACGCCTGGTGGGACACGCGGCAGGTGGGCCGTGCGGCGTTGGCGCTGTTTGCGGCCGAGCAGGTCATCGACAACCCGGTGTGAGCCGGCGCGCCGCCGCGCCATACTCCCCCGGATGCAAGCGCCGGCCATTCTGGACATCGAGGCCTCGGGATTCGGCCGAGGCAGTTACCCGATCGAGGTGGGCTTTTGCGCGTCCAACGGGTCGCTGTTCTGCGGCCTGATCGCGCCGGAGCCCGATTGGCTGCACTGGGACCCGGCCGCCGAGTCGCTGCACGGCATCACCCGCGACCTGCTGCGCCGCCACGGCCGGCCCGCGCGCTGGATGGCCGAGCAACTCAACGCCCGGCTGCGGGGCGAGACGGTGTATTGCGACGGTTGGGGGCAGGATTACCCCTGGCTGTCCCGGCTCTACGACGTGGCCGGTTTGCGGCTGGCGTTTCGGCTCGACGACCTGCGCAAGCTGCTGACCGAGGACGAAGCCCTGCGCTGGCGCGGCGTGGTGGACATGGTGCGCCAGCGTCAGCGCCTGAACCGCCACCGCGCCAGCAGCGATGCCCGCGTGCTGCAGCTGGCGCTGGCCGAGGTGAAGGCCGGCGTGGCGGCCTGACGTCGGCTGCCACTGCCACTGACATTGCCCCTGTTGCCGCGGCTCACAGGGCGGCGCCGCGCACGCAGCCCCGGCCCGCGCGTTTGGCCTCGTACAGGTGCGCATCGGCGCTGGCGATCAGCGCTTCCAGCGCCACGCTGCCGGTGGTGGCCACGCAGAAGCCCACGCTCACACCGATCTCCAGTTCCAGCTCACCGATGTGATAGGGCGTGGACAGCGCCTGCAGCAGCTTGTGGGCCACGGTGTCGGCGTCTTGGGCTCCGTGCAGTTGGGGCAGCAGCACAGCGAACTCGTCGCCGCCCAGCCGGGCTACCAGGTCGGCCGGCCGCAGCGCATGGCGCAGGCGCAGCGCCACGGCCTTGAGCAGGGCGTCGCCGGTGGGGTGGCCGTGCTGGTCGTTCACGGGCTTGAAGCGGTCCAGGTCCAGGTAGAGCAGGCCCACGCGCTGGCCGGCGCCGGCGGTCAGCAGCTGGCGGGCGCCTTCCTCGAAGCCGGTGCGGTTGAGCAGTTGGGTCAGCGGGTCGGTCTGCGAGGCCGCACGCAGCCGGGCCTCTTCGCGCCGCGCATCGGTCACGTCCACCTCGATGGCGATCACGCCGTCGATCTTGCCGCTTTGCACGCGAAGCGGGGCGTACTGCACATCCAGGCTGCGCGCGTCGCGGAGGCTGCCCTCGCTGACCTGGGCGCGGCGGGTTTCGCCGGCCAAGGCGCTGGCAATGAGCGGCGCGCGGGCGGCGTAGGCCGCGTCGTCGAACAGTTCGGCGATGGGCCGGCCGGCCCAGGCGCGCAGCTCCACGCGGTGGTGCTGCTCGAACGCGGCATTGAAGAACACCACGCGCCCGGCCAGGTCGCCCACCAGGAACTGCGCCCGCGCGGTGTGGGCCACGGCCAGCAGCATGGCTTCGCTGCGCTCACGCTCGCGCTGGGCCTTCAACTGCTCGGACAGGTCGCGCAAGATGACCGACACCGTCTCGATGCGGCCGCGCACATCGCGGTGCACGATCACCAGGCAGTCCATGGGCGCGGGGCTTTGCTGGCGCTGCAGCGTGATGCGGCCGCGCCAGTGGCCCGCCTGCATGGCCTGGGGCAGCACCCGGCTTCGGTACAGGTCCAGCTGCTCGGCGGTGAAGTAGTCGTCGATGTGGGCGCCGGCCAGGGCGGCATCCGGGGCCATGCCCAGGTGTTCGCGCGCAGCCGGGTTCAGGTAGGTGACGTCGCCGCGCTCGTTGGCCTGGCAGACGAAGTCGGGCGTCATGTCGAACACCGCGGCCAGCGTGCGGTGGGCTTTGTGCTGCTCGCCCCGCTCGGTCACGTCCTCCACGGTGCCGGCCTGGCCGGCCACGCGGCCATCCAGCCACAGCGGGGCGGTGCGCACCGAGATCCAGCGGATGCGCCCGTCGTCGCCGCGCTTCATCTTGCGCACCATGTCGATGGGCTCGCCGGTGGCCATGTGGTGCTTCCAGCGCTGGATGAGCATGTCGCGCTGCTCGGGCTGCACCAGGGTGGTCCAGCCCCATTCCACCTGATCGCGGCGCAGGCCGTGCACCTGCAGGTAGCTGTCGTTCACGTAGACGATGCGGCCGGTGGCGTCGGTGCGGAACAGGCCCAGCGGCATGGCGTTGCTGGTGGCCTGCAGCGTGGCTTCGCGCAGGCGGTCGGCGCGCTGCTGGCGGTGCCAGCCGCGGGCCACGGCCAGCAGCAGCACGGTGGCAGCCAGAGCCGCCAGCAGCACCAGGCTGCGCTGCTGGCGGTGGGCGTCCAGGGCGGCGTCTTCGGTGGCGGACAGCACCAGCTTCACGCCCACGTCGTCCAGCGTCACGAACGCGCCGATGCGGGGCTGGCCATCGGTGGCCGCGCCGGTGCTGGCAAAGAAGCCTTCAGCCCCCGCCAGGGCCTGGCGCGTGGTGGGGAACTGGTCGAACAGGTTGCGGCCGACGAAGCCCGGCGCGTCGGGCCGGCGCGTGAGTGCCAGGCCGTCATTGCGCAGCATCACCAGCGAGGTGGGCGGCGGTGGCACGAGCAGGCTCTGCGCGTCGTGCAGGCGCTGCAGGTCGATCAGCGCGACGGCGAAGGTGTCGTCGCCGCGCGGGCGGGTCAGGCGCAGCAGCAGGGGCAGGGCGCTGCGCAGGTCGCCCGCCGCGCCAGGCACCCGCACCGGCAGGCCCAGGGTGATGCCCTCGCGGCGCTGGCTGGCTTCATCGAACGCGGGGGTGCCTGAGAGGCTGGCGGTGGGGGCAGGCGTGGCGGTGGACGCCTCAGTGCCGAGGCGGCGCAACTGGCCGGTGGCGCTGAGCAGCATCACGTCCACCAACTGGTGCGAGCCGTCGCGCACCGTGCCGGCGAAGGTTTGCAGGGCGGCCAGCGGCAGTTCGTTTTCGGTGGGGCGGTTCAGCAGCCACAGGTCCAGGCCGCGCAGGGCGCTCTCGGCCTGGTGCAGCACCGGCTCGGTCTGCATGGCGACGGCACGCACGCCGGTGGCCAGGTCGTCGCGCTGGCGTTGCAGCAGTGCGTGTGGGGCTTGCAGAACATAGGCCGCCAC
This sequence comes from Pelomonas baiyunensis, assembly GCF_043555935.1. NCBI lineage: Bacteria > Pseudomonadati > Pseudomonadota > Betaproteobacteria > Burkholderiales > Sphaerotilaceae > Roseateles > Pelomonas baiyunensis. The sequence continues at coordinate 229,320 of NZ_JBIGIB010000001.1, forward strand.
CAGCATCCACAGCATGGTCAGCACCGCGCCGAAGGCCAGCGTGGGCGCCCACAGCACGGCGCGCACCCGCCAGGGGCGCGCACGTGGCGCGGCCGGGGCAGCGGCGGGGGGCGGCAGGTCGTCGTCGGTGGCGATGGCGGCGCTCCTCGGCAGGGGTGGCCGAATGATGGTGCGCGCCGCCCGCCGAGGGGTTCTGGTTTACCCGCGGTGGGGCGTGTGCCGGTCAGCCCGCCGTGAACAAGCCCGCGTGTTCGGCGCGCAGCAGGTTCTTCTGCACCTTGCCCATGGCGTTGCGGGGCAGGGCCGCCACCGTCAGCACGCGCTTGGGCACCTTGAAGCCGGCGATGCGGGTCTTGAGGGCCTGGATGCAGGCGTCGCCGTCCACCTGCGCGCCGGCGCGGGCCGTGACGACGGCCACCACCGCTTCGCCGAAGTCCGGGTGCGGTACGCCGATGACGGCGGATTCATCCACGCCCGGCAGCTCGTTCAAAAAGCCTTCCACCTCGGCGGGGTAGACGTTGAAGCCGCCGCTGATGATCAGGTCCTTGCTGCGGCCGATGAGCGTGAGGTAGCCGTTGGGGCCGATGCGGCCCACATCGCCGGTTTTGAACCAGCCATCGGCGGTGAACTCCTCGGCCGTTTTTTCGGGCATCTGCCAATAACCGCTGAACACGTTGGGGCCGCGCACCTGCACGTGGCCGATTTCGTCGGGCCCGCAGGGCGTGCCGTCGTCCGCCACGATGCGCAGGCCCACGCCCGGCAGGGCCGGACCCACGGTGCCGGGCAGGCGTTCGCCGTCACTGGGCTTGCAGGGGTTGGAGGTGAGCATCAGCGTCTCGCTCATGCCGTAGCGCTCCAGGATGGCGTGGCCGGTGCGGGCCTGCCAGGCGTGCCAGGTCTCGGTCAGCAGCGGGGCCGACCCGCTGATGAACAGCCGCATGCAGCCGGTGTCCAGCGTCTTTTCCTGCAGCAGCCGCACGTACAGCGTGGGCACGCCCATGAACACCGTGGCCTCCGGCAGGCGGCGCGCCACGGCGGCGGCGTCGAACTTGTTGAACCAGATCATCTTGCTGCCGTTGAGCAGCGCGCCGTGCGAGGCGATGAACAGCCCGTGCACGTGGAAGATGGGCAGGGCATGCAGCAGCACGTCGTCGGAACCGGCGCTGGGCCGCTCCCGAGGCGCCAGGTTTGGGGGCTCAGAGCGCCGCCAGTCCCAGTAGTCCTTCAGCGTCCGGGCGTTGCTCAGCAGGTTGCCGTGGCTGAGCATGGCGCCCTTGCTGCGGCCGGTGGTGCCGCTGGTGTACAGGATGGCCGCGAGGTCGCCGGGCTCGCGGGCCACGGGCTGCTGCGCATCGCTCATCTGCGAGGCGCGATCGAGCAGGGTGCCGGTGCGGTCGTCGTTGAGCGTGAACACCCAGCGCACGCCGCGCTGGAAGGCGAGTTGGCTCACCCAGCCGAAGTTCCGGCCGGCGCAGACAACCGCGCCCGGTGCGGCGTCGCCGATGAAATGCGCCAACTCGCTGGCCTGGTAGGCCGGGTTCAGCGGCAGGTACACCAGCCCGGCGCGCAGCACGGCGAGGTACAGCAGCAGCGCCTCCACGCTCTTGTCGGTGTGTACCGCCACGCGGCTGCCGGGCGGCAGGTCCAGCCGCGCCAGCCAGTTGGCGAGCATGGCGCTGCCGCGATCGAGGTCGCGCCAGCTGTAGAGAGCGCCCTCGGCGTCGATGGCGGGGGTGTCCAGGTCGGCCGGAAAGCCGTCCCGCAGGGCTTGGTAGAGGTTCATGGGCAAGGCGAGTCAGCGACTGGCCACAAGCCCACCGTGCCGGGTGGCGCCTGCAGCGCCCGCAAGTGTGGCACTGCGGGGCGCAGGAGGTGCTGGGCGGAGCGCCTCAGTTCGGCGCGCTGAGGTTCAGCCAGCGCTGAAGGCGGGTGCGCAGGGCGACGAAGTCCAGCGGCTTGGTCAGGTGCTCGTCCATGCCCGCTTCCATGCTGGCGGCCACGTCGGCGTCCAGGGCGTGGGCGGTCAGCGCCAGGATGGGGAAGGCCGGCAGCGTGCCCGCCCGTTGCTGGGCGCGCAGGCGGCGCGAGCATTCCAGGCCGTCCATGCCGGGCATCTGGATGTCCATCAGCACCAGGTCGGGGGCGACGTCGGCGCAGGCGGCCAGGGCTTCGATGCCGTTCTTGGCCAGGCGGGCTTGCACGCCCATCAACTGCAGGAATTCCAGGGCGACGACCTGGTTGATGTGGTTGTCTTCCACCAGCAGCACCAGGGCTTGCCGTGGCGCGCGGGCGGGCGTGTGGCCGTCCGGCGTCGGGGTGGCCCCGTCGTCGTGTCCGGCTGCAGCACTCAAATGACAGGGGGGCGACCCTGCGGCCGGCTCCGACAACCTCAACACATCCATCCCCATAGTCCTCAGTTCGTTTGTTCTTATGCCGGCTTTTTGGGCCATCAGCGATTGTTGCCTCAGGCACGCGCGCGGCGCAACCTGTTGAACCCAAAAACGGTGGCGACCCGCTGTTCTTGGGGGGGGCGGTTCATGCGCGGGTCGGGCGGCCGTGCTGACAGTTTTCGTCAGCAGCGCTCCCTACACTGCCCGCCTTCCCAGTTTTGGCCCCCACCATGTCCGACGGTCTGATCCGCATCCGAGGCGCCCGCCAGCACAACCTCAAGAACCTCGATGTCGACCTGCGCACGGCGGAGCTGACGGTCGTCACCGGCCCCAGCGGCTCGGGCAAGTCCAGCCTGGTGTTCGACACCCTCTATGCCGAGGGGCAGCGGCGTTATGTCGAAACCTTCTCGGCCTACGCCCGGCAGTTCCTGGACCGCATGGACCGCCCCGCCGTGGACAAGGTGGACGGCGTGCCGCCGGCGATTGCCATCGACCAGACCAACCCGGTACGCACCAGCCGCTCCACGGTCGGCACGATGACCGAGCTGAACGACCACCTGAAGCTGTTGTTCGCCCGCGCGGCCGAGCTGTTCGACCGCAAGACCGGCCTGCCGGTGCGGCACGACACCGCGCAGAGCATCCACGCGGAGCTGATGGCCCGGGCCGAGCGCGAGCAGGACCCGCGCCTGGTGCTGACCTTCCCCATCGAGCTGCCGGCCAACACCACGGCCGAGCAGGTGGCGCAGTGGTTGTCGGCCAGCGGGTTTACCCGGGTGCAGGCGGAGCGGGAGGTGGACGGCAAGAAGGTGCTGGATGTGGTGGCCGACCGCTTCCGCATCCTGGGGGCGGACAAGCAGCGGGCGATGGAAGCCATCGAGCTGTCGCTCAAGCGGGGCTCCGGCCGGCTGAACGTGTACGTGGGCGACGACGGCGCCACGCTGTGGCGCTTCTCCACCGGCCTGCACTGCCCGGAGAGTGACCTGCGCTACGCCGACCCGCAGCCGGCGCTGTTCTCGTTCAACTCGGCCTTTGGTGCCTGCGAGGCCTGCCGGGGGTTCGGCCGTGTCATCGGCGTGGACCTGGGGCTGGTGATTCCGGATGAGCGCAAGACGTTGCGCAACGGCGCCATCAAGCCCATGCAGACGCCGGCGTGGAAGGACTGCCAGGACGACCTGCTGAAGTACGCCGGCGAGGCGGGCATTCCGCGCGACACGGCCTGGAAGGACTTGAGCGCCGAACACCGCCGCTGGGTCATCGACGGCACGCCGAACTGGAACGGCAACTGGAACAAGCAGTGGTACGGGGTCAAGCGCTTCTTCGACTACCTGGAGAGCAAGGCCTACAAGATGCACATCCGCGTGCTCTTGTCCAAGTACCGCAGCTACACCGAATGCCCCAGCTGCCGCGGCGCACGGCTCAAGACCGAGGCGCTGCTGTGGCGCGTGGGCGCCAAGGCGCTGGCCGATGCCGCGCTGCCGGCGGCGCAGCGCTTTCTGCCCGTGGGGGTGGACTGGACGCGTGAGCAGCTGGAGGCTCTGCCCGGCCTGAGCCTGCACGACCTGATGCAGCTGCCCATCAGCCGCCTGCGCGACTTCGTGGACGGCCTGCAGCTGCCCAGCACGATGCTGGACGAAGCGCTGAAGCTGCTGCTGGATGAGATCCGCCACCGCAGCCGCTACCTGTGCGATGTGGGCCTGGGCTACCTGACGCTGGACCGGCAGAGCCGCACGCTCTCGGGCGGCGAGGTGCAGCGCATCAACCTGACCACCGCACTGGGCACCAGCCTGGTCAACACCTTGTTCGTGCTGGACGAGCCCAGCATCGGCCTGCACCCGCGCGACATGGGCCGCATCGTGCAGGCCATGCAGCGGCTGCGCGACGCGGGCAACACGCTGGTGGTGGTGGAGCACGACCCGGCCGTCATGCTGGCCGCCGACCGCCTCATCGACATGGGCCCCGGCCCGGGCGAGAAGGGCGGGGCCATCGTGTTCGACGGCACGCCCGAGGAAATCCGCGCGGCCGACACGCTGACCGGCGCCTACCTGGGCGCCCGCAAACACGTGGGCATGGGGCTGAAGCGCCTGGTGGAAGAGAACACGCCCAAGCTCATCCTCGAAGGCGTCCGCGAGCACAACCTGCGCAACGTGTCCGTGCAGTTCCCGCTGCAGCGCCTGGTGGTCGTGACGGGCGTGAGCGGCTCGGGCAAGAGCACGCTGATGCAGGACGTGCTGTACCCCGCGCTGGCCCGCCAGTTCGGCAAGGCCACCGAGACGCCCGGCGCGCACGACGCGCTGCTGGGCGCAGACTTCCTGGCCGACGCCGTGTTTGTGGACCAATCGCCCATCGGCAAGACGGCGCGCTCCAACCCGGCCAGCTACGTCGGCGCGTTCGACGAGATCCGCAAGCTGTTCGCCGTGGCCCCGCTGGCCGTGGAGCGCAGCTACAGCGCCGGCATGTTCAGCTTCAACGCGGGCGACGGCCGCTGCCCGACCTGCGGCGGCTCGGGCTTCGAGCACGTGGAGATGCAGTTCCTCAGCGACGTCTACCTGCGCTGCCCGGACTGCGACGGCAAGCGCTTCCGCGCCGAGATGCTGGACGTGAAGCTGTCGCTCAAGGATCGCGACCTGAGCGTGTCCGACGTGCTGGAGCTGACCGTGGCCGAGGCCGTTCACCTGTTCAGCGATCACCGCGCCGTGCTGCAAAAGCTCCAGCCCATCGTCGATGTCGGCCTGGAGTACGTGCGCCTGGGCCAGCCGGTGCCGACGCTGTCCGGCGGCGAGGCGCAGCGCCTCAAGCTGGCTGGCTTCCTGGCCGAGGCGGCGTCGTCACCGCGCTTTGGTGTGGCCAAGAAGGGCACGCTGTTCATGTTCGACGAACCCACCACCGGCCTGCATTTCGACGACATCGCCAAGCTGATGCGCGCCATGCGCAAACTGCTCACCGCCGGCCATTCGCTCATCCTGATCGAGCACAACCTCGACGTCATCCGCGCGGCGGACTGGCTCATCGACCTCGGCCCCGAGGGTGGCGAGGCCGGTGGCGAGGTCGTGTGCGTGGGCACGCCGGAAGAGGTGGCGCGCCACAAGACCTCGCACACCGCCGCCGCGCTGCGCGACTACGCCCTGCACATGGACCGCCCGGCCGTGGCCGTGGAAGAAGGCCGGCCGCTGCAGCAGTTGATCCGCGCGCGCCGCCAGGCGGACGAGGCGATCAAGATCGTCAACGCCCGCGAGCACAACCTCAAGGGCGTGACCGTGGAGGTGCCGCGCGGCAAGTTCAACGTGGTGACCGGCGTGTCCGGCTCGGGCAAGAGCACGCTCGCGTTCGACATCCTGTTCAACGAAGGCCAGCGCCGCTACCTCGAATCGCTGAACGCCTACGCCCGCAGCATCGTGCAGCCGGCCGGTCGGCCCGAGGTGGACGCGGTCTGGGGCATTCCGCCCACGGTCGCGATCGAGCAGCGCCTCTCGCGCGGCGGCCGCAAGAGCACGGTGGCCACCACCACCGAGGTCTGGCACTTCCTGCGTCTGCTGTACGTGAAGCTGGGCGTGCAGCACTGCGTGCACGATGGCGCGCCGGTGCGGCCGCAGAGCGTGGAAAGCATCGCCGCGCAGCTGATGCGCGACTACCGTGGCCAACACGTGGGGCTGCTAGCGCCGCTGGTGGTCAACCGCAAGGGCGTCTACACCGACCTCGCCAAATGGGCCAAGGGCCGTGGCCACACCCACCTGCGGGTGGACGGCGAGTTCCTGCCCACCTCACCCTGGCCGCGGCTGGACCGCTTCAAGGAGCACACGCTGGAGCTGCCGGTGGGCGATCTGGTGATTTCGCCCGAGAAGGAGCCCGAACTGCGTGAGCTGCTGGCCAAGGCGCTGGACGCTGGCAAGGGCGTGCTGCACTTGCTGAGCCCGCTGGACGGCCTGAGCCTGGAAGGCGGCGGCACCGGTGCGGGCGTGGGCACCGTGAAGGTGTTTTCCACCAAGCGGGCCTGTCCGACCTGCGGCACCAGCTACCCCGAGCTGGACCCGCGCCTGTTCTCGTACAACTCCAAGCACGGCTGGTGCACCAACTGCGTGGGCACGGGCCTGAGCCTCACGCGCGAACAGCGCAAGGCGCTGGACGACAGCGCACCGGCCGACGACAACCGCGGCCGCGAGCAAAGCTTTCCGGCCGAGGAGGCCGAGATCGAAGGCCTGACCGACGCGCCCTGCGCGGAATGCCACGGCACGCGGCTGAACGCGACGGCGCGCTCGGTGGAGTTCGAGGACAAGGGCATTGGCGAGGTTGCAGCCTGGAGCGTGGGCCAGGCCCGCGAGTGGGTGCAGGGCCTGCACCTCGAAGGCCGCGATGCCGACATCGCCCGCGATGTGGTGAGCGAAATCCTGGGCCGGCTGCAGTTCCTGGAAGAAGTGGGGCTGGGCTACCTGACGTTGGACCGCGCCGCGCCCACGCTGTCGGGCGGCGAGGCGCAGCGCATCCGGCTGGCGGCGCAGCTGGGCAGCAACCTGCAGGGCGTCTGCTACGTGCTGGACGAGCCCACCATCGGCCTGCACCCGCGCGACAACCAGATCCTCCTCAAAGCCCTGGCCACGCTGGGCGACAAAGGCAACACGCTGGTGGTGGTGGAGCATGACGAAGACACCATCCGCCGGGCCGACCACATCATCGACATCGGCCCCGGCGCGGGCAAACGCGGCGGCCGCGTGGTGGCCCAGGGCACGGCGGCCGAGCTGGCCCTGCAGCCCGACTCCACCACCGGCCGCATGCTGGCCCACCCGCTCATCCACCCGCTGCAGGCGCGCCGCGCCATCGACCCGGACGCCCCCAAGCTCACCGTCCTCAACGCCGCCCTGCACAACCTGCAGGGCGTGACGGTGGACGTGCCCCTGCACCGCCTGGTGGCGGTGACCGGCGTGTCGGGCTCCGGCAAGTCCACGCTGGCGCGCGATGTGCTGCTGGCCAACATGGCCGTGGCCGTGCCGCTGCGCAAGGCGCCGGCGAAATGGCAGGGCTGCGACGGCCTCACCGGCCACGAACAGGTGGACCGCGTGCTGGAGGTGGATCAAACCCCCATCGGCAAGACGCCCCGTTCCTGCCCCGCCACCTACATCGGCTTCTGGGATGCCATCCGCAAGCTGTTCGCCGAGACGCTGGAGAGCAAGGCGCGCGGTTACGCGCCGGGTCGCTTCAGCTTCAACACCGGCGAGGGCCGCTGCCCGGGCTGCGAAGGCCAGGGCATGAAGACCATCGAGATGAGCTTCCTGCCCGATGTGAAGGTGCCGTGCGACCAGTGCCACGGCCAGCGCTTCAACCCCGAGACCCTGGGCGTGAGTTGGCGCGGCAAGAGCATCGGCGATGTGCTGCAGATGGAGGTCGACGAGGCGGTGGAGTTCTTTGCCTCCATGCCGTCCATCGCGCACCCGCTGCAGTTGCTCAAGGATGTGGGCCTGGGCTACCTGACGCTGGGCCAGCCGTCGCCCACGCTGTCTGGCGGCGAGGCGCAGCGCATCAAGCTGGTGAGTGAACTGGTGAAGGTGCGCGACGACGTCACGCGGCGCGGACAGAAGGCGCCGCACACGCTTTATGTGCTGGACGAGCCCACGGTGGGCCTGCACATGGCCGACGTGGAGAAGCTCATCCGCGTGCTGCACCGGCTGGTGGCGGGTGGGCATTCGGTGGTGGTCATCGAGCACGACCTGGATGTGATTGCCGAGGCCGACTGGGTGCTGGACCTGGGGCCGGAAGGCGGCACCGCCGGCGGGCGTGTGGTGGTGCAAGGCACACCCGAGCAAGTGGTGGCCGGCGGCAGTCACACCGGCGTGGCGCTGGCGCCGGTGCTGGCGCGCGTGGCGTGATGCGAAGGCGCTGGGCCCTGGCTGGGTTGCTGTGCGGCGCGCTGCAGGGCGCGTGGGCGCAGGCGGACACGCCCGGCGTGGCCTTGCGCAGCGATGGCGTGTACGTCAGCCGGGAGCAGGTCGACGACGAAACCTACTGCGAGTACCTGCGCTTCTACCCCACGGGCACGGTGATCACGGTCAGCTCCGAATGCGGGCCGGAGGCGTTGGAGAGTCTCAAGGCCTGGTTCCGCGCCTCACGCGCGGGCCCGAAGGTGTCGGGCGTATCCAGGGGGCGCGTGGTGCATCGCGGCAACCGCATCTCGTTCCGGGCGGTGTCCAAGGAGGGCGCGGTCCGGTTCGAGGGTCACGCGTTCGAGAACCATCTGGTGCTGCGCTCGCACTCCGAAATCAACGGTCACGACGATCAGCAACGCTTCGACTTTGTGCGTTGGTGACCGGGCTCTGCGCGGCGCTCGCGGACCTGGTGCTCACGGCTGACGCGCTGTAGCGCACCCGCGCACCAGTGCACCAGTGCACCAGTGCATCAGCCTGCTGCGCCGGCCGGCCGTGCGCCGCCCACGGGCTGCAGGCGTTGTTGATCCGTCCGCATGCCAACTGCGACGGCCGCACGATCCATGCTTCGGAAATTCCGAAGTGAATTGGCGGTGAAGTTCGCTTTGTAGGAAATCTAACGCGACTGACACTGCGCCCCGGTTTGCTTTGCCGGAGGCGTGTGATGGTGGGATGGCTGTGGGCCGTGGTGGCCTTGCTGTGGGGGTTGTGGTCTGCCGTGGTGTGGGCGTGCCAGGCTGCGTTGGGCGCACTGGTGGCCGGCGCAGGGCAGCTGCCTGTGGGCGCGCTGGCGGTGCCCGAGTCCTGGACGCGTTGGCTGCCGCAGGAGGTGTCCGAGTCGCTCACCCGCGCCGTGGAAGCCGCTCAGCCCGGGTTGCAGGTGCTGGTGGACGGGCTGCCGGTGCTGTCCGGTGGGTTCACGGTCTTGGCCTGGGGGGTGTGGGCTTTGGGTTCGGCGCTGCTGCTGCTGGCCGGAGCGGCGTCGCATGTCGGCCTGCGCGCCTGGCAGCGGCACCAGGCCGCCACGCCGCGCGTCACGTTGGTGGCGTCGTGACCGCGCCCGCAACAGCCTCTCATCGATTCACTGCTGGAGTACGACATGGACACCCTGACCTTGCTTTGCACCCTGATGGCCGTGGTGCTGGCGGCTGCCACCTGGCAGGCACGCCGCATTGGCAATGACCGCCGGGATGTGGCGCTGCTGGGCGTCAGCGGCGGTGTGGCGGCGCTGGGCGCGGCGGTCGCGTTCGTGAGTTGACGAGGAGATCGACATGGACGTTTTGATGGGTGTGCTTCAAGCCGACTTCCTGGGCAAGGCGGTCTGGATCTGGTTGACCTTTTTGGCGGTGGTGGTGACGCTGCTGGCGCTGGACCTGGGCGTGCTGCACCGCGACCAGCACGAGATCGGCGTGCGCGAAAGCCTGCTGCTGTCGGCCGGCTACATCGGTGTGGCCGTGGCCTTTGGCGCCTGGGTGTGGTGGTACCTCGGCGCGCCCAGCGGCATGGACTACTTCACCGGTTTCATGATCGAGAAGTCGCTGTCCATGGACAACGTCTTCGTCATCGCGCTGATCTTCAGCTTCTTCGCCATTCCGCGGCAGTACCAGCACCGGGTGCTGTTCTGGGGCATCCTGGGCGTGATCGTGCTGCGCGCGATCATGATCGGCCTGGGCACCACGTTGGTCAGCCAGTTCAGCTGGGTGCTGTACCTGTTCGGCGCCTTCCTGGTGCTCACGGGCATCAAGATGTGGTTCATGGTGGACCACGAGCCCGACATCGCCAACAACCCGGTGCTGAAGTGGCTCAAGCGGCACATGCGCGTGACCGACGGCCTGCGCGGCAGCGCCTTCTGGGTGCGCGAGACCGACCCCAAGACCGGCCGCGTGGAGCGCTTCGCCACCCCGCTGCTGATGGCGCTGATGCTGGTGGAGTTCGTGGACCTGATTTTTGCCGTGGATTCGGTGCCGGCCATCTTCGCCATCACGACCGACCCGTTCATCGTCTACACGAGCAACATCTTCGCCATCCTGGGGCTGCGGGCGCTGTACTTCGCGCTGGCCGCGATGATTCACCGCTTCAAGTACCTGAAGTACGCCCTGGCCCTGGTGCTGGTGTTCATCGGCAGCAAGATTTTCCTGGTGGGCTTCATCGGCAAGGTGCCGGCGGTGGTGTCCTTGAGCGTCACCTTCGGGCTGATTGCCGGCGGCGTGCTGGTGTCGCTCTGGAAGACGCGGCAGGCAGCCGCGGAGGTGGCCACGTCGTCGCCCGGCTGACGTCCGGCACATGGCGGGTGGGGGCGCCGATTCCTAGAATCGCGCGCCCCTCACCGGCGGGGGCACCCTGAGGAGACCCCCTTGAAGCCCCTGACCTTTGCTGCCCTGGGCAGCCTCACCCTTGTTTTGGCCCTGTCGGCCGGGGCGCCGCTGCAGGCGCAAACCCCCGCTGTGGCGGCAGGCACGCCCAGCCTGGAACAGATCTTCCGCGCCCAGCCTTACCGCGGCGAGAACGCCAAGGACGCCGCCTTCAGCAAGAGCGGCCGCTACCTGGCCTACCTGTGGAGCCCCTTCGGCGAGCCGGGCAGCGACCTGTGGGTGCACGACACCAAGACCGGCAAGACCACCCGCATCACCTCGCCCCAGGTGATGGCCGCCTTCGATGCGCCGGAAGACCTGGCCCGCTTCGAGAAAAAGCTGGCCCAGCGCAACACCGAGTACGCCGAGCGCCAGGCCAAGGAAGTGGCCCAGCAGGCTTACCTGCGCGGCGAGAAGGTGGACCTGTCGCAGTGGGAAACCGCCGCGCTGGACACCTTGAAGAAGGAACTGGCCGACAAAAAGGCCAAGGACGACGCGCAGAAGGCGGCCGACAAGGCCGAAGCCGACGCCGAGAAGCAGGCCATGGCCGCACTGGAAGCGCGCCGCGCCGGCAAGCCCGCACCCGCGCCTGCGGCGGCAGCGGCGCCGGCCTCGGCAGCGTCGGGCGCCGACAAGAAGACGGAGAAGGCCGACAAGGCCGAGAAGGCCGAAAAAGACAAGGAACTGTGGGAACTGCGTGACGAGCTGAAGAAGAAGCTCGCCCGCGAGAAGCTCAAGCCCAGCGACCTCTACCCCGGCGTCGCGCAGTTCGTGTGGGCCCACAAGGCCGATGAGCTGGTGTTCCAGTACCGCGGCGGCCTGTACCGCTGGAAGGCCGACGACAAGGCCCCCACGGCGCTGGTCAGCACCCAGCGCGACCTGCGCACCGTGGCCTACACGGCGGACGACAGCGGCTTCGTCTACATGGACGAGGCCCGCGTGCTGCGCCTGAGCTTCAAGCAGGCCGGCGTGCAGGTGGTGAACCGCGAACTCATCCACCCGGACGACGAGCAGAAGAAGTACCGCATCGAGCAAACCGTCATCAGCGAAGACGGCCGCTGGATGTCGCTGCTGGCCCGCGCGCCGCTGAATCCGCCAGGCGCAGATGGCAAGCCGGCCACGCAGCCGGTGGCCAAGCAGGTCGAGATCATGAACTACAGCGACCGCTGGGCCGCGGCCAAGAAGGTCAACCGCGAGGTGTCGGACGACAAGCGCACCGAACGCCCGGTGGCGCTGTACATCCGCGCCGTGCCCACGGGTGCCGAGGCCCCGCGCAAGCAGCCCGCGCCGGTGTTCACCGCCAACGGCGGCGATGTGTGGTTCGAGATGAGCGACGTGGCCTGGGCCAAGGACGGCAGCCGCTACGCCTTCACCACCTGGGAGCGCGAGAAGGAACTGCTGCGCGTGTACGTCGGCAAGGCCGACGAAAACGCCAAGCCCGAGGTGGTGCTGGAGCGCCGCGGCGATGTCGGCCACGAAGTCGTCAACGTGCTCAAGCCCCGTTTCACGCCCGACGGCAAGACCCTGGTGCTGACGCTGGACGAAGCCGGCTGGCGCCAGCCCTACGCCATCGACCTGGCCACCAAGGCCCTGCGCCCACTGATGAAGGGTGATTTCGAGGCGCACCAGGTGGTGGGCCTCACCGCCGACAGCAAGTCGATGTTCGTGCTGGCCAACGCGGGCGACACGGCGGCGATGAACGTGCTGCGCGTGGACCTGGCCAGTGGCGCCACGCAGGCCGTGGGGGCCTCGGGCGAGTTCCACCGCGGTGCTGCGGTGTCGGAAGACGGCCGCTGGGTGGCCGCCAACGCCGGCAACTGGGCGCAGCGCCCCGAGCTCAAGCTGCTCGCGGTGGACGGCAAGGCCGCCGCCCGCACGCTGACCGACAGCAGCGACAAGGCCCTGGCCGACGTCAAGCTGCTGCAGCCCGAGCGCTTTGCCTTCACCAACCGCCATGGCGACCGCATCGAGGCCTATGCCTTCAAGCCCGCCGGCTGGAAGGCGACCGACAAGCGCCCGGCGGTGGTCTATGTGTACGGCGGCCCGCTGAACGACCGCCACATCGTGGAGGTGGACAGCTTCCAAGCCACCGCGTACCTGTTCGGTCAGTACATGGCGGCCCAGCATGGCTTCGTGACGATTGCGGTGGACCCGCGCGGCCACAGCAACTACGGCCGCAAGTTCTCCGACGCCAACTGGGAGCGCGCCGGCGAGCCGCAGGCCGAAGACCTGGAAGACCTCGTCAAGACACTGCCCGGCTGGGGCGTGGACACGGCCCGCGTGGGCTTGAACGGCTGGAGCTTCGGCGGCTTCCAGACCCAGTACACGATGTACACCAAGCCTGACCTCTTCGCCGCAGGCATTGCCGGCGCCGGCCCGACCGAATGGGAGAACTACAACTCCTGGTACAGCGGCCGCACCATCGGCAAGGTGGACCGCAGCAAGCCCAACCTGCGCAAGTACTCGCTGCTGCCGTTGGCGCGCAACCTGAAGAAGCCGTTGCTGCTGGTGCACGGCATGCAGGACCCCAACGTGCTGTACCAGGACACGGTGAACGTCTACCGCGAGCTGCTGGTGTCGGGCAAGGAATCGCTGGTGGAACTGTTCCTGGACCCGGACGGCGAGCACGCCCTGGGCGGCGCGGTGAAGCCGGCGGGCTGGCACCGCAAGTACGAAGCCTTCTGGCTGCGCACGCTGGGCGGCGCCACGGCGCGCTGATCGCGCTGAACGCGCCGTCGGTGGGGCCGGTGCCACGCCGCCTCGCCTGCAAGGGCCCGCTTCGGCGGGCCTTTTTTCATGGTGCGGTCTGTCACGGGGTGATGACCGTTGCGCACCGTGGGGACAAGGGATGGCGAGGGCCTCGCGCCGGCATAAGCTTGCGGTCATGCGGAGCCCGTCTGTGCCGACCGATGAAGATCGCCGCCTCCAACGTCTGGCGGCTTTGTCCGTGCTGGACAGTGAGTCCGAACCTCTGTTCGACCACCTCACCGCGTTGGCCGCGCAGATCTGCGGCACGCCGGTGGCGCTGCTGAGCCTGCTGGACGAGCGGCGGCAGTGGTTCAAGTCGGCCGTGGGCTTTGACCGGCATGAAACCCCGCGCGCCCAGGCCTTCTGCGCGCATGCTTTGCTGGCCGATGGCCTGTTCGAGGTCCGCGACGCGTCGGCCGACCCGCGCTTTGCCGACCACCCGGATGTGCAGGCCACGCCGGGCCTGCGGTTCTACGCCGGCGCGCCGATCCGGCTGGACGACGGCAGCCACCCGGGCACGCTGTGCGTGGTGGACCACCGCCCCCGCCAACTGACCGAGGCCCAACGCGAGGCCCTGAGCCGTCTGGCCGATGCAGCGGCCGAGGCGCTGATGATGCGCGAGCGGGCCCAGCAGCGCGTGGCGCCGGGCGTGCTGGAGCAGCCGTTCGATGTGCTGGCTGACATCGCCCCCTTGGGCATCTTCCGCACGGATGCCCGCGGGCGGCAGATCTACGCCAACGCGCGTTGGCAGGAGATTTGTGGCCTGTCGGCGCGTGAAGGGCTGGGCGAAGGCTGGGCCCGTGCGCTGGTGCCGGACGACCGGGTCACCGTGCTGGAGCACTGGCGCAGCTGCGTGGCAGCGCGCGGCGAATTTGAGCAGCACTACCGCCTGCGGGCCGCCGCCCCGGGCGGCGCCACGCGCGATGTACGTTGCCGCGCGCAGCCTCTGCTGGCGCCGGATGGCCGCGTGCGGGGCTACGTGGGCTTGCTGGAGGACGTGACCGACCGCAACAGCACCGCGCGCGAACTGCGCGAAAGCCAGGCCCTGCTGGACCGCACCGGCCGCGTGGCCGGCGTGGGCGGCTGGAGCCTGGACCTGCAGACCCGCGAGCTGGTGTGGAGCGACCAGACCTGCCGCATCCACGACCTGCCGCCGGGCCACCGCCCCACGCTGGCGTCGGCGCTGCGCTTTTACAAACCTGAGGCGCGGGCCACCATCGAGGCCGCGGTGGACAGGGGCATCCAGCACGGCGAGCCCTGGAACCTGGAGCTGCCGATGGTGACCGCACGCGGCCGTGAGATCTGGGTGCTGGCGCAGGGGCAGGTGGACTGGCAGGACGGCGTGCCCGTGCGCCTGGTGGGGGCGGTGCAGGACGTGACCGAGCACCACCGCGCCGCCGTGGAGCTGGAGCAGAGCCGCCAGCGCTTGCGGGCCTTGTACGAATCGACCCCGGCGCTCATGCACTCGGTGGACCCGGCCGGCCGCGTGCTGAGCGTGTCCAACCGCTGGCTGGAGCGCCTGGGCTACCAGCGCTCGCAGGTCATCGGCCGCTTGGTGGAAGACTTCTTGACGCCCGAGTCCGCCCGTCAGGTGCAGGAGCTGCACCGGGTGGCGCTGTGGCGAGACGGCCAGGTGACCGACTGCCCCATCCAGCTGGTGTGTGCCGACGGCCAGGTGCGCGACGCGCTGGGCTCGGCCGTCGCCGAGTTCGACGCCGAAGGGCGGCCGTTGCGCGCACTGGCCCTGGTGGTGGACGTGACCGACGACCTGCGGCGCCGGGCCGAACTGGCGCGCGAGCAGGCCATGCGCCGGCAGATGGAAAGCCATGCGCAGGAGTTGGACCGCCTGCTGCGCGAGCGCTCCGAGATGCTGGACGTGCTGGCCCACGAGGTGCGCCAGCCCTTGAACAACGCCAGTGCGGCGCTGCAAAGCGCGGCGTCCAGCCTGGCTGGGCGGGGCGAGCGCCAGGCCCAGGAGCGGCTGATGCGCGCCCAGGCCGTGCTGGCCACGGTGCTGGCCGGGGTGGACAACACGCTGGCGGCCGCCAGCCTGCTGGCCGGTGGGGGCCGCATCGCGCGCGGCGACACCGACATCGACACCCTGATCGCCGTGACGATTGCCGACCTGCCCCGCGAGCAACGCGACCGCATCGTCGTGCACCGCCACACGGCCACCCGCACCGCGTTGATGGACATGAGCCTCATGCGCCTGGCGCTGCGCAACCTGCTGTCCAACGCGCTGAAGTACGCGCCGGGCGTGAGCCCGGTGACGCTGAGCGTGCTGGACTTCGACGAGCCCGCCGCGCTGCAGCTGGAGGTGGCCGATGCCGGGCCGGGCATTGCGCGCGAGCTGCTGCCGCGGCTCTTCACCCGCGGTGCGCGCGGCGGCACGGGCCCCGAGTCCACCCACGGGCTGGGCCTGTACATCGTGCGGCGCGTGATGGACCTGCACCGAGGCCAGGCTGAGTTGCTGCGCACTGGCCCGCTGGGCACCACCATGCGACTGACCCTGCCCCAGGACGATTCGCGTGACGCCTGACACGCTTGCGCCGCTTGCCGGCGTGCACGCCAGGCCGATGTGTGGCACGCGGGGCGCTACGCTGCGCACCTCTGAATTGCTGAAGAACCGCGCTGCCTTGCTACCCGTGACCTCGCCCTTTTTGCGCCGTTTGCCAGCGGCCCTGCGCTGCGCATGAAGCGCCGGTGGAGCCTGCGTGGGCAGCTGAGCCTGGTGTTGGGGGGGCTGTCCCTGGCCATCCTGGCGCTGGTGGGCGGTTACCTGGGGCGCGTGGCCACGCAGGAGCTGTACGCAGCCCAGCAAACCGCCGTGCGCGGGGTGGCGCAGTCGGCCGCCGAGCTGCTGGCCACGCAGCTGCGCGACCGCGAGCGTGAAATCGAACTGCTGAGCGTGGCGCCCCACCTGGTGAGTGGGCCGCTGGATGCGCTGCAAGTGCGGGAGGCGCTGGACCGGCGCGCCGCGCTGCACGACGAATACGCCTGGCTCGGCGTGGCCGATGCCGACGGCACGGTGTTGCAGTCCACCGCCGGCATGCTGGTGGGCCGGTCGGTGGCGCAGCGCGAATGGTTCATTGCCGGCCGCGAGCGCATTTACGTGGGCGACGTGCACGAGGCCAAGCTGCTGGCCAAGTTGTTGCCGGCCGCGCCGCAGGGCGAACCCACCCGGTTCATCGACTTCGCTGCCCCCGTGCGCGACGCCCAGGGGCGGCTGCGGGGCGTGGTGGGCGCGCACGCCCACTGGCGCTGGGTGACCGGGCTGGTGGAGGGCTCGGTGCGCCGGCTGGACCCAGCCAGCGGCATCGAGGCCCTGATCATCGACCGCGAGGGGCGGGTGCTGTACCCGGAGTCGCTGAAGGCGGCCCAGGCCCAGGGCCAGCCGGTGCTGCCGCCCGATCTGGGGCGTGGCCGTTTCGAGGGCGGGATGCGTTTTGGCGATGGCCAGGAGTACCTGACCAGCGAGGCCCCCTTGTTGGCACGCACCAATGCCGAACTCGGCTGGCGCATCGTGGCCCGCCAGCCCATGGCGCTGGCCCAGCGGCCGGTGCGGGCGCTGCAGCGTGAACTGGTGCTGCTGGGCTTGGCGGTGGCCGGCGTGCTCACGCTGGCGGCGTTGCTGCTGGCGCGCCGGGTGAGCCGGCCGGTGGAAGAGCTGGCCCGCATCGCGCAGCAGGTGGAGGCTGAGCACCGCATGCCCACCTTCCCGCCGCTGCCCGCCACCCGGGAGCTGGCGCACCTGAGCCAGGCGATGCAGTCGATGACGCAGTCGCTGCTGACCACCGAACGGGCCTTGCAGCAGGTCAACACCGGCCTGGAAGCCCAGGTGCAGGAACGCACGGCGGAGTTGCGTGCCGCCAACGCGGCGCTGGAGCATCTGGCCACGCGGGACCCGTTGACCGGCTTGCACAACCGGCGCAGCCTGGATACCCGCTTGCAGGAAGCGCAGGCGCTGGACCGCCGCTATGGCCGGCAAAACGGCCGGGTGCACGGACTGCTGCTGATCGATGCCGATCACTTCAAGCAGGTCAACGACGTGCACGGCCACCCGACGGGCGACGCGGTGCTGCGCCAACTGGCGCAGTTGCTGCAAACCCACATCCGCGTCAGCGACCTGCCGGCGCGCTTCGGGGGTGAAGAGTTCGCCGTGCTGCTGCCGGAGCTGCCCGGCCCGCTGGATGCGATGCGGGCGGCCGAAAAAATCCGCCAGGCGGTGCAGGCGGCCACCTTTCCCCAGGTGGGGGCCCTCACGGTCAGCATCGGCGTGAGCCTGGCGTCGCCCGACGAGGCGGACCCTCGCGCGCTGGTGGACCGGGCCGACGCCGCGCTGTACGAGGCCAAGCGCGCCGGGCGCAACGCGGTGGTGTACCGGGCGCCGACCGAGGGCTGAACGGCCCCGCGCGGGCAAGCCGGCCTTGCGCCGGCGCAAGTTCTTCGGCTACCGTCCTGCCCAGCGCACGACGCGACACGGCCGCAGGCCGGGCGCGATCGTGAGGAACACCAGCGCCAGGGAGGCGTGATGGCGAATTTCTCCATGGACGAGGCCGACCTGCGCCACCTGGACGAGGTGCGGCTGGACATCCTCTCGCGCAACATGCGCGCCGGCCTGCTGGGTGGTGCGCTGGGCCTGGTGCTGCTGCTGGTGGGCCTGCAGGCCACGGGGCCGCTGGACGTGACCGTCTACACCGCCTGGGCCAGCAGCGTGCTCGCGCTGATCGGGGTGTTTTATTTCGCGCTGTGGCCCCGCATGGCCCGCTGGCGGGAAGCCGGGGCCATCCGTGTGTGGGACCAGTCGCTGCTGGCCTTCGGTGTGGTGCTGGGCCTGGCCTGGGGTGCGTCGGGCTGGTTGTTCTTCACGCCGGGCCTGCCGCGCATGGCGGTGCTGATGGTGCTGCAGGTGGGCATGATGATCAGCGTGGGGCCGGCTGCCGCGGTGCGGGTGGCGCACGCGTACGCGTTCCTGGTGCCGTTCAGTGCCTTGCTGATGCTGCGTGCGCTGCTGGAAGATGACGTGCTGTCGCGCGTGTTCGCGGCCACGCTGCTGCTGGTGCAGGTGTGCATGCTGACCTACGCGCACAACTTTGCGCGGGCCCTGGTGGCGTCCATTCGCATGCGGTTCGAGAACCAGCGGCTCAACGAGGCGCTGACCGAGCAGCGGGTGCGCGAACGCACGGCCGTGCTGGAAGCCGCCAGCGCGCACAAGTCGGCCTTCCTGGCCACGGTCAGCCACGAGATCCGCACGCCGATGAACGCGATCATCGGCATGAGCGGCTTGCTGCTGGACACCCCGCTGAACCCCGAGCAGCGCGACTACGCCGCCACCATCCGCGACAGCGGCGAGACCCTGCTGACCATCATCAACGACATCCTCGACTTCTCCAAGATCGAGGCGGGGCGCATGGACATCGAGGTGCACCCCTTCGACCTGCGCGAATGCGTGGAGTCGGCGCTGGACCTGGTGGCCCCGCGTGCGGCCGAGAAGCGGTTGGACCTGGCGTTCGAGCCCCAGGGCGAACTGCCCGACGCGTTGCTGGGCGACGTGACGCGGCTGCGCCAGGTGCTGCTGAACCTGCTGTCCAACGCCGTGAAGTTCACCGCCCAGGGCGAGGTGGTGGTGGAGTTGCACCGCGCCGATGGGCAACTGCATTTCATCGTGCGCGACACCGGCATCGGGCTGTCGGAGGAGGGACTGTCGCGTCTGTTCCAGAGCTTCAGCCAGGCGGACAGCAGCACCACCCGCAAGTACGGCGGCACCGGGCTGGGGCTGGCCATCAGCAAGCGGCTGGTGGAGCTGATGGGCGGGCGCATGTGGGCCCACAGCGCCGGGCCGGGGCAGGGCAGCCAGTTCCATTTCCAGTTGCCCGAACGCGTGTCGGCCCAGGCGCCGGCGCCGCGGCGTGACCTCATCGGCGCGCAGCCCGCCCTCAAAGGCAAACGCATGCTGGTGGTGGACGACAACGCCACCAACCGGCGCATCCTGGCCCTGCAGGCCGGCAAGTGGGGCATGGTGGTGCGCGACACCGATTCACCGCTGGAGGCGCTGCAACTGGCGCTGTCCGAACCCTTCGACCTGGCGGTGCTGGACATGCACATGCCCGAGATGGACGGCGCCACCCTGGCGGGCCGGCTGCGCGACCTGAAGCCGAGCCTGCCGCGTGTGTTGTTCACCTCGCTGGGGCGGCGTGACGTGCCCCCAGGCCTTTTTGGCGCGGTGATGATGAAGCCGCTGCGCCAAAGCCAGTTGTTCGACACCCTGGTGACCGTGCTGCACCGGGACGACGCCGTCGTGGCACGCCTGCCGCCAGCGCCCGCGGCGGCCACGGCCCCCCGGCTGGACCCGGGCCTGGCCGCGCGGCACCCGCTGCGCATCTTGCTGGCGGAAGACAACGCCGTGAACCAGAAGCTGGCGCTGCGCCTGCTGGCCCAGATGGGCTACCGGGCCGATGTGGCGGCCGACGGCGTGGAGGCGGTGGAATCGGCCCAGCGCCAGCCCTACGACCTGGTGCTGATGGATGTGCAGATGCCCGAGCTGGACGGCTTGCAGGCCACCCGCTTGCTGACCGAGCGGCTGGGGGCGCAGCGGCCGCGCATCGTGGCCATGACGGCCAACGCCATGAAGGGTGACCGCGAGGCCTGCCTGGAGGCCGGCATGGACGACTACCTCACCAAGCCCATCCGCGTGGAGGCGCTGGTGGCTGCCTTGCAGGCCACCCCGCCACGGCGGGCCGCCGCCTGAGCCGCACGGAGGCCCCGCATGAATCCGCCCGGCGTGATTGACGAGCAGGTGTTTGCCGAGCTGCAAGACAGCGCCGGCGCCGACTTCGTGGCCGAGCTGGTGGGCTCCTTCCTGGACGACGCCCCCGCGCTGCTGGCCGCGCTGGCGGCGGCGGCCGCCTATGGGGATGCCGACGCCTTCCGGCGCTGCGCGCACACCGTCAAGTCCAACGCCCACACCTTCGGCGCCACGGCGCTGGCCGACGCGGCGCGGGCGCTGGAGCACACGCCATTGACCGATCTGGGCGCCGACGCCGGCCCCCGGGTGGCGGCCCTGCGTGGGCTTTACGACGCCGCCGCCGCGGTGCTGCAGGGGCGCCGCCATGCGTGACCGCCGCGCCGGCACGGCGCGTGTGCTGCTGGTGGAGGACAACCGGGTCAACCGCCTGCTGCTGGCCCGCCATGTCGAGCTGTTGGGCCACCAGGTGGAGATGGCCGAAGACGGCCTGGCCGCGCTCGCCCGGTTGGAATCCGCCAGCTACGACCTCGTGCTGATGGACATCGACATGCCGGGCCTGGACGGCATCCAGCTGCTGGAGCGGCTGCGCGCTCATGCCGACCTGCGCGAGCTGCCGGTCATCGTCACCTCGGCGGTGGAAGGCATGGACAGCGTGGTGCGCTGCATCGAACTGGGCGCGGAAGACTACCTGCGCAAGCCGGTCAACGTGGTGCTGCTCAAGGCCCGCATCAGCTCGACGCTGGAGCGCAAGCGCCTGCGCGACCAGCAGCGTGAGCTGGTGCGGCGCTTCGCCACGCGCGAGGTGGCGCAGAACCTGGAAGCCGAGGGCTTTGCCCTGGGCGGCCGGCGCGTGCAGGCGACGGTGATGTTCTGCGACATCCGGGGCTTCACCTCCATGGTGGAGACCCAGCAGCCGGAAGACATCATCGAGCTGCTGAACACCTACTACACGCTGATGTTTGCGGCCATCAACGGGCAGGGCGGCGTGGTGAACCAGATCATCGGCGACGGCCTCATGGCGGTGTTCGGCGCGCCGCAGCCGCTGGCTGCACCCGGGCGCAACGCCTTGCTGGCGGCGCAGGAGATGGTGCAGATGGCCGAGCAGTTCAGCATGGAGCAGTGCGTGCTGGGCCGGCCGGAGATTCGCATCGGGGTGGGCGTGGCCAGCGGCGATGTGGTGGCCGGCTACACCGGCACCCGCAGCCGCGCCACCTACACCTGCATCGGTGACACCGTGAACGTGGCCGCCCGGCTGGAAGCGCACACCAAGCTGACCGAGCACAGCGTGTTGTTCGATGCCGGCACCCGTGCGCAGCTCGGCGACGACTGGCCGGTGGTGCGCCTCGGGCCGGTGCAGTTCAAAGGCAAACGCAGCGAGGTCGACGTGTTCGCCTTGTCGCTGCCTGACGGTTCCACTTCCTTCGACGCCTCCCCATGACCGACCACCTCGCCACTGCCCTGGGCCTCATCGGCGCTGCCTTGATGCTGGCCAGCTACCTGATGAAAAGCATGCTGCCGCTGCGCGTGGCGGCGCTGGTGGCCTGCTGCTTTTTGGTGGCGTACGGCGCGCTGAAGCAGGCGCTGCCCACGCTGCTGCTGTACGGCGCGCTGATTCCCATCAACGTGAAGAAGACGCTGCAGATGCGCCAGCTCGTGAAGGCCATCGAGCGCGCCCGGGACGACACACCCGTGTCGGAGTGGCTGCTGCCGCACATGCACCGCCACACGGTGCCGGCCGGCACGGTGCTGTGGCGCAAGGGCGATGCCGCGCGCGACATGCTGTATCTGGACCGCGGCACGCTGCGGTTGGTGGAGTACGACGAGCGCCTGCACGCGGGCGCGCTGGTGGGCGAGATCGGCCTGTTCGCGCCGGACAACCGCCGCACCTTGTCGCTGGAGGCCGTGGACGACTGCGTGGTGTACCGCCTGTCGGCCGAAGAAATGGCCTTGCTGTACTACCAGAACCCCAAGCTCGGGTTCCATGTGATGCGCCTGGTGGTGGCGCGGCTGATGCGCGACAGCGCGCGCATGCGGGCGCCTCAGGTGGGCGCGCCGGCTGAAGCTGCTGCAGCCGCTGCGGCCGGCTGACGCGGCGCGCGCCGGCTCAGATCAGGTGCAACGGGGCGCGGAACACGTAGCCCACGCGCGACTTGCTTTGCAGCGGCACCAGCGTGGGCGTGGCGCGTTCGATGCGCCGGCGCAGCCGGTAGATGGTGGCGGAGAGGCCGTCGTCACTGTCGCCCTCGTTCACCTCGCGGCCCAGCTTGTTCAGCAGGGCTTCGCGGGTCACCGGTTCGCCGCCGGCCTGGGCGAAGCATTCCAGCACCTGCCGGTCGGCATCGCTCAGCTGGATGCGGGTGCCATCGGGCACCAGCAGTTCGCCGCTGCTGCGGTCCAGCTTCCAGGCCGCGTCGGCCGCTGACGGCTTGGCCACGCGCCGCTGCACCGCAGCAATGGCCAGCGCCACCTGCTCGAACTGCACCGGCTTGACGAGGTACATGTCGGCCCCGGCCGTGATGACTTCGCTGAACACCTCCGGCCCGAGCCGGCCCGACACCACCACCACGCCGGCATCGGTGCGGCGGCGCAGGATCTTGATCAGCTCCACCCCGTTCACGCCGGGCAGCATCAGGTCGACGAGGTAGAAATCGAACGAGAACGCCTCCGGCGCGGCCAGCAGCGCGTTGCTGTCGTCAAAGCGGCTGACGGTGATGCCTTGTTCCTGCAGGAACAGGCCGAGGAATTCGGAGTACTCCGCATCGTCATCGATGAGGGCGAGGGTTTTGGGCTGCATGGCGGCTGGGCACACGGGATCAACCGTGAAGTTTGCCGCATGATGGAGGCGTCAGCATCGAACCCCTGCCGGGTGGTGTGCTGATTTGCTCGATCGGCCGGTCAGAAATGATTGACAAGCGGGTCTGTGGGTGTGAAATCGACTCCCCACAGGAGACAGGACATGGACGCGGCGCCGCAGGACGAAGGCCAAGAATTGCCCCACTGGTTGCGCCCCGGGCAACGGGTGCCGCCGCAGGAGGCGCTGCGCCACATCCAGGGCTTGTGTGCGGCGTGGCCCGACCTTTATGCCGCGCTGTTCGTGGTGCTGGCCACGCACCAGGAGTTGCCACGCGAGGTGCTGGCGGTGGCGATCAAGCAGTTCCGCGCGGACCTGGACGCCTTCACGCGCGAGGACGTGGTGAGCCTGCTCACGGCGGTGTGGAACGGCGGCAAGAGTGGGTTTGAGGCGGTGCTGCGCACCCGGGCGAATTCGCCCAAGCGCGCGGCCTCGTTGTCGTGGGTGAAGGACTAGGGCCTGTTCACACTACGGGGATCGGATGCGTTGCCACTCAAAAGCCCGCGGGCAAGGCGCGAAGTCGACGCTGGGGTCGTCCCCAGCGAGGCTTCGCAACGCCGCGCGCGGGCTTTTGAGTGACAACCCTTCGGGAGAGGGACTGCGCGGGCGCAAGGCGTCGTTGCGCGCCTTGCCTGGGCACGAGCCCAGGCGGCGTCGCACGCCTAGCCCTGCACCCGCGCAGACCCTCTCGCACCGATTCCCGTAGTGTGAACAGGCCCTAGCCCTTCAGGCCCAATTTGCGCCAGCCGTCCAGCCCCAGGCGGGCCAGGGTGTCGAGGTTGTTCTCAAAGATCGCGGCCGTGTCGGGCATGGACTCCACCGCGCGGGTGATGCTTTCCTCGCGCAGCAGGTGCAGCGTGGGGTAGGGCGAGCGGTTGCTGTAGTTGCCGATGTCGCCCTCGGGCGTCCCCTCGAACTGGTAGTCGGGGTGAAAGTCGGCGATCTGCAAGATGCCGTCCAGCTTCAACTCGTCCACCAGCGCATCGGCCGCGTCCAGGAAGTCGTTGAACTCCAGGAATTCGGTCAGCACGCCGGGGTGGATGAGCAGCGTGGTGTCCACCTCCTCGGGGTCGGCGCGGTTCAACGCCAGCAGCTCGCGCGCCAGGTCCTTGATCAAGGCCTCCGGGTCGGTGGCGTCGCTCACCACGTAGCGGATGCGCTCGTTCACGTGCACGCTCTTGGCGAACGGGCACAGGTTCAGGCCGATGACGGCTTTGACCACCCAGTCGCGGGTGTCGGCAATGACTTGTTCGTGGTTCATCTCATTTTTCCTTTGGCATCTCGGGCCGAGCGCCGGGCCGCTCCCAAGCCGGCCCGGTGGGCGATGTGCTCGCGGCTCGGGGCCGTGAGCATCGCCGTCCCCTCGGGGGATCGACCCGACGCGCCCGCGTTCAGCGGGGCTCGGCGGGGCGAGGGGCCAACCAGGCCTCGGCCAGACGAACCCACATGGAGCCGCCCAGCGGGATCAGGTCGTCGTTGAAGTCGTAGCTGGGGTTGTGCAGCGTGCAGGGGCCCAGGCCGTGGCCGCCGACGCGGTGGGTGCCGTCGCCGTTGCCGATCAGGAAGTAGCAGCCGGGCTTGTCCAGCAGGTAGTAGCTGAAGTCTTCGGCGCCCATGGTGGGCTCAAACTCGTGCACGTGGTCGGCGCCCACCATGTCGGTCAGCGCGCGGCGGGCGAATTCGGTTTCGGCCGGGTGGTTGATGGTGGGCGGGTAGTTGCGGCGGAACTCGAACTCGGCGGTCAGTTCGAAAGCGCCGGCCAGTTGCTCGGTCATGGCTTTCATGCGCTGCTCCAGCAGGTCCAGCAACTCCAGTGTGAAGGTGCGCACCGTGCCTTCCATGACCACCGAGTCGGGCACCACGTTGGTGGCCTCACCGGCGTGGATCATGGTGACCGAGATCACGCCCGGGTCGATGGGCCGCTTGTTGCGGCTGATGATGGTCTGGAAGGCCGTGACCAGCTGGCAGGCCGCCGGCACCGGGTCCACGCCCAGGTGGGGCATCGCCGCGTGCGAGCCCTTGCCGCGCAGCGTGATCTTGAACTCGTTGCTGCTGGCGAACACCGGGCCGGTCTTGAGCGCGAACTCGCCGGCCTTCATGCCGGGCCAGTTGTGGGCGCCGAACATGGCCTCCATCGGGAACTTCTCGAACAGGCCGTCCTTGATCATCTCGCGGGCGCCGCCGCCGCCTTCCTCGGCGGGCTGGAACACCAGGTAGACCGTGCCGTCGAAGTTGCGGTGCTGGGCCAGGTGCTTGGCGGCGGCCAGCAGCATGGCGGTGTGGCCGTCGTGGCCGCAGGCGTGCATGCGGCCGAGATACGAGCTGGCGTGCGGGAACTGGTTGCGCTCGGTCATGGGCAGCGCGTCGATGTCCGCCCGCAGGCCCACGGCCCGGTCGGAGGTGCCGTTCTTGACGATGCCCACCACGCCGGTCGTGCCCAGGCCGCGGTGGATGGGGATGCCCCAGTCGGTCAGGGCTTTGGCGATGACGTCGGCGGTGCGCGCCTCGTGGAAGCAGAGTTCGGGGTGCTTGTGCAGGTCGCGGCGGATGGCCGTGATCTCTGGCGCGTCGGCCAGGATGGAGTCGATGAGCTTCATGACAGGGTGACTTCAGGCTCTGGGGAAGCGTCAAGTTTAGGATTGCGCCCGTGAACCCTGGTCGTTGGTCAAGAACCTGGCTGCTGTGGCTGGCCCTGCTGCTCCCGCTCGCGCAAGCGTTGGCGGGCGCGCACGCCTTGTCGCACGTCACGTCAGACCGCACCAGCGACGGCATCGTTCACCTGGCGCAATGCGACCTTTGCCTGACCGCGGCCGACCTCGGCAGCGGCGCGCCCGTGGCCGAGGCGCCGCGGGTGATGCTGGCGGACGCCGCCTACGCCGCGCCGGTTTTGGCCCGCGGCGGCGCCCCCCGCGCGGTCAGCCTGGGCCTGCCGCCCGCCCGCGCGCCGCCTGCTTCTGCCTGAACACCTTGCGTCCTGCGCCCCTGGTGGGGCTGCGGGCTTTCGTGTTTTTTGCAGAAGTCATGTCCATGCGTTCCTTTGCTCTGGCGCCGATCGCGGCCGCCTGCCTGTTTGTTCTTGCTTCGGCCGCGCAGGCCGACACCGCCGAATCCCTCGACAAGGTCGTGGTCACCGGCAACCCCTTGAAAAGCCAGGTGCTGGCCCAGCCGAGCGACTCGCTCAGCGGCGACCAGCTCGTGCTCAACCGCGCCGCCAACTTGGGCGACACCCTGCAGGGGCTGGCCGGCGTGTCGGCCACCAACTTCGGGCCTAACGCCAGCCGACCCAGCATCCGCGGCCTGGATGGCGACCGCGTGCGCATCCTGAACAACTCCGGCGCGTCGGTGGACGCGTCCAACCTCAGCTTCGACCATGGCGTGGCGATCGACCCGCTGGTCATCGACAAGGTCGAGGTGCTGCGCGGGGCGGCGGCGCTGCTGTACGGCGGCAACGCGGTGGGCGGCGTGGTGAACACGCTGGACAACCGCATCCCGCGCACGCTCATCCGCGGCCTGAGCGGTGCGGCCGAAATGCGCCTGGGCGGGCCCTCCAACGACCGCAGCGGCGCCGTGGTGCTGGACGGCGGGGCCGGCCGGCCGAACGACGGCTGGGGCTGGCATGCCGACCTGTCGGCGCGCGACGCGGGCGATCAGCGCACGCCGCGCTTTGACAGCCCCACCGATGACGGCACCGAGAGCCGCACCACGGTGCGCAATTCGGCCTCGCACAACCACAGCGCCGCGCTGGGCGGCTCGGTGTTCTTCCAGGGCGGCTATGCGGGGGTGTCGGTGGACGACTTCCGCACCACCTACGGCACCACGGTGGAAGACGCCGCCAAGATCCAGATGCAGCGCCAGCGTGTGGCCACGGCCGGCGAGTGGAACACCGAAGACGGCCCTGTGCGCCGGCTGAGCTGGCAGCTCAGCCGCAACCGCTACGAGCACTCCGAGGTGGAGAACGGCCAGGTGGGCACCACCTTCAAGAGCACCGGCACCGATGGCCGGTTGGAGCTGACGCATGCGCCGGTGGGCGGCCTGCATGGCCTGGTGGGCGTGCAGTGGGAGGGGCTGGACTTCTCGGCGCTGGGTGAAGAGGCCTTTGTGCCCAGCACCCGCACCCGCAACGCCGGCCTGTTCGTGCTGGAGCAATACCGGGTGGGCGAGTTGCAGCTGTCGGCCGGCGCCCGGCACGAGCAGGTGCGCGTGAACTCCAGCGGCGACAGCGATACCAGCGACGGGCGCTTCGGCATGCCGCAGCAGCGCCGCTTCAGCCCCACCAGCCTTGCGTTCAGCGGCGTGTACGGGCTGGCGGGCGGCTGGAGCCTGAGCGGCAACCTCAATCACACCGAGCGCGCTCCGGCCTACTACGAGCTGTTCGCCAACGGCCTGCACCTGGCCACCCACGCGTTCGAGCGCGGGGACGCCCATCTGGGCCTGGAGCGTTCGCGCGGGGCCGACTTCGGCGTGAAGTGGGAGGGCGAGCGCAGCCACCTGCACATGAACGTGTACGAGACGCGCTTCAGCAACTACATCGCCCTGCAAGCCAACGGCCAGACCGTGACCGGGCCGGAGGGAGACGACCTGCCGGTGTATGTGTTCCAGGGCGTGCCGGCGCGGCTGCGCGGCGTGGAGCTGGAAGGCCGCTGGCAGGCCACCGGCATGTTCGCGGTGCTGGCCCAGTTCGATGCGGTGCGGGGCGAGAACACCCAGACCGGTGAGCCGCTGCCGCGCCTGGCACCGCGCCGCGCGATGCTGGGGCTGGAGGCTCAGCAGGGCCCGTGGTCGGCCCGGGTGGAGTGGCGGGGCGCCGCCCGCCAGGACCGCGTGGATGCGTTCGACCAGCCCACCGCCGGCTACGGCACGGTCAACGCCAGCCTGGCGCGCCAGCTCAAGCTGGGCGAACTGGACGGCCTGTGGTACCTGCGCCTGACCAACCTGGGCAACAAGCTGGCCTACAACGCCACGGCCGTGCCCACCATCCGCGACCTCAGCCCGCAGCCCGGCCGCGCGGTGATGACCGGGGTGCAAGTGCGCTTCTGACCCCGCAAGCGCCGGCCCCGGGGCATACCCTGGTGCGCCGGCGCTTGCGGCGCGGGCATGCTGCACCTCAACGGTGCCTGCGCGCACCACAAGCCGCCACCCCAGGTGGGCGCGGAACTTGCGTCGCAGGCTCTGAAGAGGAGCAACGATGCAGACCGCTTTCGACGAGATGAACGCTGCGGGGCTCTCCGGCCCCGCCACCCGTGCCCACTACGAGGCCTACGCCCGCTGGCTGGCCGACCAGCCCGAGAGCCTGATGCGCGAACGGCGCGAACAGGCGGAGCTGATCTTCCGCCGCGTGGGCATCACCTTCGCCGTCTATGGCGACAAGGATTCCGGGGAAGGCACCGAACGCCTGATCCCTTTCGACCTGATCCCGCGGGTCATTCCAGCCGCCGAGTGGACGAGCATGCAGGCCGGCCTGGCCCAGCGGGTCACGGCCCTCAACCGTTTCATCCACGACGTCTATCACGACCAGGAAATCCTGAAGGCCGGCATCGTCCCGGCGGACGAGATCCTGAACAACGCCCAGTTCCGCAAGGAGATGATGGGCGTGGACGTGCCCGGCGGCGTCTACAGCCACATCGCCGGGGTCGACATCGTGCGCGCCGGCCACAGCGACGGCAGCGGCCACTACTACGTGCTGGAAGACAACCTGCGCGTGCCCTCGGGCGTGAGCTACATGCTCGAGAACCGCAAGATGATGATGCGGCTCTTCCCCGAGCTTTTCGTCAACCACCGCATCGCGCCGGTGGCGCACTACCCCGACCTGCTGCTGGACACGCTGCGCAGCGTCGCGCCCTCGGGCGTGGCGGACCCGACGGTCGTGGTCATGACGCCGGGCATGTACAACTCGGCCTACTTCGAGCACGCCTTCCTGGCCCAGCAGATGGGCGTGGAGCTGGTGGAAGGGCAAGACCTGTTCGTGGACGGCGGCTTTGTGTACATGCGCACCACGCGCGGGCCGAAGCGCGTGGACGTGATCTACCGCCGCATCGACGACGACTTCCTCGACCCCAAGGTCTTCCGCCCCGATTCACAACTCGGCTGCGCTGGGTTGGTGGAGGCCTACAAGGCGGGCAAGGTGACGCTGTCCAACGCCATCGGCACGGGCATCGCGGACGACAAGTCCATCTACCCCTACGTGCCGAAGATGATCGAGTTCTACCTCGGCGAGAAACCCATCCTGCAGAACGTGCCCACTTACGTCTGCCGTGAGAAGGAGGACCTGGCCTACACGCTGGCCCACCTGCCCGAGCTGGTGGTGAAGGAAGTGCACGGCGCGGGCGGCTACGGCATGCTCGTCGGCCCGGCGGCGACGAAAGCCGAAGTGGAGGCCTTCCGCGCCCAGCTGATCGCCAACCCGAGCAACTACATCGCGCAGCCGACGCTGTCGCTGTCCACCTGCCCGACGTTTGTGGAGGCAGGCATCGCGCCCCGTCACATTGATCTGCGACCCTTCGTGCTGTCGGGTTCCAGCGTGCGCATGGTGCCCGGCGGTTTGACGCGTGTGGCTTTGAAGGAGGGCTCCTTGGTGGTGAACAGCAGCCAGGGTGGTGGGACCAAGGACACCTGGGTGCTGGAAGACTGAGGGAGACAACGAGATGCTTTCAAGAACCGCTGACCACCTCTTCTGGCTGAGCCGGTACATCGAACGTGCCGAGAACACGGCTCGGATGCTGGACATCGCGTACCAGACGTCCCTGCAGCCCCAGTCGGCTGACGAATCCGAGCAGACCTGGCGCAGCCTGGTGTCCATCTCCGAGCTCAACGGTTTGTTCGGCTCGCGTTATGCGCAGATCAATGCGCGCAACGTCATGGAGTTCATGGTGGCCGACGAGAACAACCTCTCGTCCATCTTCAACTGCCTGCGTGCCGCCCGCGAGAACGCCCGGGCCGTGCGCGGCGCGCTGACCACCGAGGTCTGGGAGACGATGAACCAGACCTGGCTGGAGTTCCGCCGGCTGCTGCGGGACGGCGCGCTTGCGCGCGACCCCTCGCAGCTGTTCGAGTGGGTCAAGTACCGCAGCCACCTGTCGCGTGGCGTGACGGTGGGCACCATGCTGCAGGACGAGGCGTTTCACTTCATCCGCATCGGCTCCTTCCTGGAGCGGGCTGACAACACCGCGCGGCTGCTGGACGTGAAGTTCTATCGCCAGGACCAGGAGCAGGCGCAATCGCAGGGCCAAGGGGAACCCGAGTTGCCAGGGCACGATGCCGCCCGCGACTTCTATTACTGGTCGGCGGTGCTGCGCTCGGTGTCGGGCTTTGAGATCTACCGCAAGGTCTACAGCAACGTGATCCAGCCGGAGAAGGTGGCGGAGTTGCTGATCCTGCGCCCGGACATGCCGCGTTCGCTGTCGCACTGCGTGACGCGCATGCAGGCCAACCTGAAGCGCGTGGCCAACGGCCATTCGGCCGAGACGCTGCGGCGGGTGGGCCGGTTGGAGGCGGAGCTGGCGTTCGGCCGTATCGACGAGATCCTGGCTGAAGGGTTGCATCCCTTCCTGGATGGGTTCCTGGCGGAGGTGGCGGACCTGGGAGTTCGCATCAGCGAGGACTTCCTGGTGCCGTCGGCCTGAGGGCACAGGAGCGGGGTGGGCTTTGCTTGCAGCTTCATTGCGCGTGGCACCGTGCCGGGAGTTCGCCCCGGCGGGCGACCAACTTTCTTGTGTCGACAAGAAAGTAGGCAAAGAAGCGACCCCCGACCGCACCGCCCCTCGCGTTGCGAGGGGTTCCCTGCGCTGCTCAGGCCTTGAGGGCCCGTGCGGAACTCCCTTCGCTACGCTCCGGTCAAACAGCCGCACGGAGTCAGTTCTTGAAGTGCGCTTCGCGCACGCCCTCAAGCCCTTGCGCTGCTCGGCGGTGCTCAAGGGGGCGAGAGGAATACCTCGGTGCGAACGGCTTCCGGGCTTGGCGGTCGGGCTGTTCAGTTGTTCCTTCACCCCCCTTTGGAGGAGCCGAGAAGCGCAGAAGCCCGAGGCGCGCGCGCAGTGCGCATCAACGACTGACTTCGCGCAGCTGTCTGAGCGCAGCGTAGCGAAGCGAGTTCTGCGCGAGCCTCGGGCTTTGAGCATCGCAGGGCACCCCTTCGCACAGCGAAGGGGCGACGGAGCAGGGGCGACTTTTTGCCTTCTTTTTGGTCGCTCAAAAAGAAGGTCGCCCGCCGGGGCGAACTCCCGGCATGGGCCAGGCCACCAATCCAATCTCAGAGAAAGCGTCGCCCTCCAGCGATGACCCACGCATGAGCATCCACGTCGCCCTCAAGCACGTCACCCGCTACAAGTACGACCGCCCCGTCAACCTGGGCCCCCAGGTCGTGCGCCTGCGCCCGGCGCCCCACTGCCGCACGCCCGTGCTCAGCTACTCGCTGCGCATCGAGCCAGCCAACCACTTCATCAACTGGCAGCAAGACCCCTTCGCCAACTACCTGGCGCGGCTCGTGTTTCCGGAGAAGACCACCGAGTTCACGGTCACCGTGGACCTGGTGGCCGAGATGGCGGTCTACAACCCGTTTGACTTCTTCCTGGAACCGCACGCGCAGACCTTCCCGTTCGCGTACGACGAGGCCCAGCAGGTCGAGCTGGCGCCGTACCTGCAGGTGGAGCCCACCACGCCCCGCCTGGCGGCCTATCTGGCCGGCATCCCGCGCACCGAGCGGCCCACCATCGACTTCATCGTCGACCTGAACCAGCGCGTGCAGCAAAGCGTGTCCTACCTGATCCGCCTGGAGCCCGGCGTGCAGACGCCGGAGGAAACGTTGGAGAAGGCCTCGGGTTCCTGCCGTGACTCCGGCTGGTTGCTGGTGCAGGTGGCGCGCCACCTGGGGCTGGCGGCGCGCTTCGTGTCGGGCTACCTGATCCAGCTCACGCCGGACGAAAAGGCGCTGGACGGCCCCAGCGGCACCGAGGTGGACTTCACCGACCTGCACGCCTGGTGCGAGGTGTATCTGCCCGGCGCGGGCTGGATCGGGCTGGACCCGACCTCGGGCCTGCTGGCCGGCGAAGGCCACATTCCGCTGGCCGCCACGCCCACGCCCAGCAGTGCTGCGCCCATCAGCGGCGGGGTGGACAAGAGCGAGGTGGAGTTCGACCACGAGATGAGCGTCACGCGCATCTACGAGTCACCCCGCGTGACCAAGCCCTACACCGACGACCAGTGGAGCCGCATCCTCAAGCTCGGCGAGCAAGTCGACCGCGAATTGCTGACCGGCGATGTGCGGCTGACCATGGGCGGCGAGCCCACCTTCGTGGCGGTGGATGACCGCGACGCGCCGGAATGGAACACCGAGGCGCTGGGCCCCACCAAGCGCATCTACGCCCAACAGCTCACGCACCGGCTGCGCGATGAATACGGCCAGGGCGGCTTCCTGCACTTCGGCCAGGGCAAGTGGTACCCCGGCGAGCAACTGCCGCGCTGGGCGCTGTCCATCCACTGGCGGGCCGACGGCCAGCCCTGCTGGCGCAACCCCGACTGGTTTGCCGACGAGCGCGAGCCGCACCGCTACACCAGCGAAGACGCGGACGTCTTCATGAAGGCGTTGACACGCCGCCTGGGGCTGACCGACACCCACGTGCAGCCGGGCTATGAAGACACCTGGTACTACCTCTGGCGCGAGCGCCGCCTGCCGGTGAACGTGGACCCGTTCGATTCGCGCCTGGACGATGAACTGGAGCGCGTGCGGCTGCGCCGGGTGTTCGACCAGGGCCTGTCGCACGTGGTGGGCTACGTGCTGCCGCTGCGCCACAGCGGCGAGGCCCCGGCGCTGGCCGGCACGCGCTGGCAAACGGGCCCCTGGTTCCTGCGCGACGAGCGCCTGTACCTGCACCCCGGCGATTCGCCCATGGGCTGGCGCCTGCCGCTGGACTCGCTGCCCTGGGTGGCGCCGGCCGATTACCCCTACCTGGTGGAGCAGGACCCGTTCGCCCCCCGCGGCATGTTGCCGGCCTCGGCCACGCTGCGTGCGCAGGTGCAGGGCGTGTCGTCCACCGGGCCCACGCCTGCGCAGCGGCCGCAGGCGGCGAGCGCCGGCCGCCCGGGTGCGGTGGGCGCTCCGGGCGATGGGTACGGCCTGAGCGCGGACGGCTCGCCCGACCGCTTTGCCAGCGCCGGCGGCGTCACGCGCACCGCGCTCTGCGTGGAGGCGCGCGACCCCCGCCGCGCCAACGGCCCGGCCGCCGAAGGCAAGGGCCAGGCCAGTGGCGTGCTCTACGTCTTCATGCCGCCGCTGGAGAAGCTGGAGCACTACCTGGAACTGCTCACCGCGGTGGAGGCCAGCTGCGAGGACACGGGCTACAAGATCGTGCTGGAGGGCTACCCCCCGCCGCGCGACCCGCGGCTGAAGGTGCTGCAGGTCACGCCGGACCCGGGCGTCATCGAGGTCAACATCCACCCCGCTCACAACTGGCGAGAGCTGGTGTCGCACACCGAGTTCCTGTACGAAGCTGCGCGCTTGACGCGGCTGTCGACCGAGAAGTTCATGATCGACGGCCGGCACACCGGCACCGGCGGCGGCAACCACTTCGTGATGGGCGGCGCCACGCCGGCGGATTCGCCCTTCCTGCGCCGGCCGTCGCTGCTGGCCTCGTTGCTGGGCTACTGGCACAACCACCCGTCCTTGAGCTACCTGTTCAGCGGGCTGTTCATCGGCCCCACCAGCCAGTCGCCGCGCGTGGATGAAGCCCGCAACGACCAGCTGCGCGAGCTGGAGATTGCGCTGGGCGAGATCTTCAAGGCCGAGGCGAAGTTCGGCGAAGCCATGCCGCCGTGGCTGGTGGACCGCACGCTGCGCAACGTGCTGGTGGACGTGACCGGCAACACCCACCGCAGCGAGTTCTCCATCGACAAGCTCTACTCGCCCGACTCGTCCACCGGGCGCCTGGGCCTGCTGGAGCTGCGCGCCTTCGAGATGCCGCCGCACGCGCGTATGAGCGTGGTGCAGCAGTTGCTGCTGCGCGCCTTCATCGCCCGCTTCTGGCAGCAGCCCTACAAGGCGCCGCTGGTGCGCTGGGGCACCGAACTGCACGACCGCTGGCTGCTGCCGCACTTCATCCGCGAGGACTTTGCCGACGTCATGCAAGACATGGCCGAGGCCGGCTACGCATTCGACGCGAGCTGGTTCGCGCCGCATGTGGAGTTCCGCTTCCCCAAGTACGGCGAGTTCGCCGCACGCGGCGTGCACGTGACGCTGCGCGGCGCGCTGGAGCCCTGGCATGTGATGGGCGAGGAGGGCGCGGCCGGCGGCACGGTGCGGTATGTGGACTCGTCGCTGGAGCGGCTGGAGGTGCACGTGAGCGGCCTGGTGGACCCGCGCCACCGCATCACCGTCAACGGCCACCCGCTGCCGCTGCAGCCCACTGGCCGCGTCGGCGAATTCGTGGCCGGCGTGCGCTACCGCGCTTGGCTGCCGCCCTCGGCCCTGCACCCGAGCATCGGCATCCATGCGCCGCTGACCGTGGACCTCATCGACACCTGGCAGCAGAAGTCGCTCGGCGGCTGCCGCTACTTCGTGGCCCACCCGGGCGGGCGCAACTACGCCACGCTGCCGGTCAACGCCTACGAGGCCGAGAGCCGACGCCTCGCGCGTTTCACGTCGCACGGCCACACGCCGGGTCGCGTGGAGGTGGGTGAGCCGCGGCGCAGCCTGGAGTTCCCGTTCACGCTGGATCTGCGCAAGGCTGGGTGATGTAGCACAATTGCGCTACATCCTTTGGAGGCTGAGATGTCCACCACCACGATCCGCCTGGAAGATGACCTGAAGGAGCGCCTCAGCGCTGCCGCCGAGCGGGCGGGCAAGACGGCGCATGCCTTCATCCGCGATGCCATCGCGGAGTCCGTCGCGCAGGCGGAGTTCGATGCGGAAACCGATCGCATCTGCGAAGAGCGGTGGGCGGATTTCTCGGAGACGGGTGAGGCCATCCCGTGGGACGAGGTGAAGGCCTACATGAAGGCGACCGCTGCGGGCAAGAAGGCCAAGCGGCCGGTGCCCCGCAAGATCCTCGGATGACGGCGATCCATTTCACGGCTGCCGCGCTGGCAGACCTGGAACGGATTCGAGATTTTCTTCGAACGCATGATCCCGACCACCTGGTGGACCGGATCGATGAACTTCTGGAGGGGCTCGACGTGCTGACGCATGCGCCGGAGATCGGCCGTCGCTCCGGCGCCAAATCGCGGGAGCTGGTGATCGGCCGCGCTGGGCGTGGCTATGTGGTTCGCTATCAATACATGCAGCGCGTCGACGCTGTTTTCGTCATGCTGGTGCGCCATCAGCGCGAATCCGGCAAGTAGGTCCCGTCCATGCACATTGAAATCCAACCGGGCGTTCGCCTGTTCGTCGACATCGAAGGCCTGGGCCACGTGCCTGACGGCCGCGCGCTGCGCGAGAAGCCCACGCTGGTGTTGATCCACGGCGGCCCGGGCTTTGATCACACGGCCTTTCGGCCCTTCTTCAGCCGCTTGGCCGACCTGTGCCAGGTCGTTTACTTCGACCAGCGCGGCCACGGCCGCAGCAGCCCGCGGCCACTGGGCGAATGCCGGCTGGACACGCTGGCCGACGACGTGGTGCGTCTGTGCGACGCCTTGGGCATCGTCAAGCCCATCGTGCTGGGTCAGAGCTTTGGCGGCTTCGTGGCCCAGCGCTACCTGGCCCGCCACCCGGCGCATCCGGCCAAGGTCATCTTGTCCAGCACTTCGCACCACTTCGGGCTGGAACGCAAGGTGCACCACTTCGGCCGCCTGGGCGGACCGGCCGCCGCGCAGGCCACGCGCGACTTCTGGGAGCGCCCCGGGCCCGACACGTGGGGGGCTTACGAGCAACACTGCCGCCACCTCTACAACACCCGCCCCAAGGACCCGAACGCGGGCGGCTGGATGCAGTTCAACCCCGACATCCTGTTCGAACACACCCGCACCGAGCTGCCCGGCATGGACCTGCGCCCCGGCCTGGCCGCGGTGCAGTGCCCGGTGCTGGTGATGGCCGGTGAGGAAGACCCGGTGACGCCGCCGGAAGACGCCGAGGAGATCGTGGCGGCGGTGCCCGCGCCGTGGCGCGCCGGGTTCGAGCGCTTCCCCGGCGTGGGCCACGGCGCGTGGCGTGACGACCCCGATGCCGCCGAGCGCGTGCTGCGGGCCTTCCTGACCGCGGCCTGACCCCGCCATGGGCGAGCCCACCCCCAGCCAGTGGAGCCTGCTGCCGGAGGATGCGGCCGATGTGTCTGCGCCCGACCCGGTGGCCCAGGCCCAGGCGGCGGCCCTGCGCAGCCGTGACGGGCACTTCAACGAGCTGACCGGCCAGGTCAACCAGCCCGGCGAGCCGCAAGGCCCGCTGGCGCCGCGCTGGCAGCGCTTCTTCGCGGCGGGTGGCGCGGCGGGGTGGCAGGAGTTGGGGGCCAAGGCCTTGCGCGTTCAGCGCCGCGTGCTGGAAGACGGCGCGAGCTACAACGTCCACAGCGACGGGCCGCCGCTGCCCGGCCGTGAAGGCGCGGCGGGCCTGAACCTGGCGCGCCACTGGCCGCTGGAGTTGCTGCCCATGCTGATCGAGCCCGACGAGTGGCGGGAGATCGAGTCGGGCATTCGCCAGCGCGCGCGGCTGTTGAACGCGGTGATGGCCGACCTGTACGGCGAGCGCCGGCTGCTGCAGCAGGGCCTGCTGCCGGCCTCGCTGGTGCTGGCGCACCCGCAGTACCTGCGTGCCATGCACGGCCACCAGCCGCCCGGCGGCGTGCACCTGCATGTGCTGGCCTTCGACCTCACCCGCGGGGCCGACGGCCACTGGTGGGTGGTGGGCCAGCGCACGCAGGCAGCGTCGGGCCTGGGTTATGTGCTGGAGAACCGGCTGATCGTGGCCCAGCAGTTCCCGGACGCTTTCCGCCAGATGCAGGTGCAGCGCGTGGCCGCGAGCTACCGCGACTTCATCCAGGCGCTGATCCGGCTGTCGCCGGCGGGCGAGGGCAGCCGCGTGGCCTTGCTCACGCCGGGGCCGCGCAACGAAACCTATTTCGAGCAGGCCTTCCTGGCGCGCTACCTCGGCATCACGTTGGTGGAGGGGGCTGACCTGACCGTGCGGGGTGACAAGGTCTACCTCAAGACCCTGGGCGGCCTGGAGCGCGTGGACGTGCTGCTGCGCCGCGTGGACGACACCTGGCTGGACCCGCTGGAACTGCGGGCGGACTCCATGCTCGGCGTGCCGGGCCTGTTGCAGGCCGTGCGGGCCGGCGCGGTGGTGGTGGCCAACATGCCCGGCGCGGGCTGGCTGGAAAGCCCCGGCCTGGCTGCGTTCTGGCCGGCGGTGGCGCAGGAGCTGCTGGGCGAAACCCTGGAGCTGCCGGCGCTGCAAAGCTGGTGGTGCGGCGAAGAAAGCGCGTGGCGCACGCTGCGGCCGCGTCTGGCCGAGTTCATCGTGGTGCCCAGCTTCTCGGCCAGCAGCACCACGCGCAGCTTCCAGCCCGTGGTGGCGGCCGAACTGGACGGCGACGCCCTGCGCGCGCTGGCCGACCGCATCGATGCCGACCCGGCCGCCTACACCTTGCAAGCGCGGGTCAAGCCCACCAAGCAACCGGTGTGGACGCGCGGCGCGCTGGAGCCGCGCGTGGCCGTGCTGCGCGTGTTCGCGCTGACCGACGGCCTGGGCGACTGGACCGTGCTGCCCGGCGGCCTCACGCGGGTGGCTCCGCGCCGTGACCCGGTGGCCGATGCCTGGCTGTCCATCCAGCGCGGCAGCTTGAGCGCCGACACCTGGGTGATGACCGACGGCGCGGTGGACACCACCTCGCTGTTGAACCGCCCCATGCAGCCGGCCGACCTGGCCCGGGTGCACTGGACCGTGACCAGCCGCGCCGCCGAGAACCTGTTCTGGCTGGGCCGCTACACCGAGCGGGCCGAAAACAGCGCACGCCTGGCGCGCCACGTGATCGAGGCCAGCGTGATGGCCCGGCGGGGCGCCATGGCCCCGGCCATGCTGCCGCTGCTGGACGCATTGGCCCGCCGCCACGGGCTGGTCGGCCCGACCGCGCCACCTGCGGCGACTGATGCGCGGGGCTTCGAGCACGCGCTGCTGGCCGCGCTGCTGCCAGGCTCGGGTGTCACCAGCGTGGGCTGGAACCTCAAGGCCTTGCAGGGGTGCGCGCAGGCGCTGCGGGAGCGCTTGTCGCCCGAGTCGTGGCGGCTCATCCATGAAACCGCCGCGCAGTTCGAGCAGCACTTGCGTGCGGTGCTGGACCGCCCGGCGCTGGTCGATGCGATGGCCCCGGTCAGCGATGTGCTGAACGTGCTGGGCCGCGCTGACACGCATCTGGCCGCCATCACCGGCGCGCAAACCGACCGCATGACGCGGGACGACGGCTGGCGGCTGCTGTCCATGGGCCGGCAGATCGAGCGGCTGGCCTTCCATGCCGACGTGCTGGCCGAGGCCTTCGAGCAAGGTCTGGCGCTCACCGAAGACGGCTTTGCGCTGCTGCTGGGGGTGTTCGACTCCACCATCACCTACCGCGCGCAGTTCCAGGCCCGGCGTGAGGCCGCGCCCCTGCTGCACCTGCTGGTGCACGACACCGACAACCCGCGCTCGCTGGGCTGGGTGGCGCGCACGCTGCGCGAGCGCTTCGCCAAGCTGGCCCGGCACCAGCCCGAGTGGGTGGCCGAGGTGGCGGCCGACCTGCCGGTGCCCGAAGCCTGGCCGCTGGACGAACTGGCCGAGCCCGGCCCGGTGCTGGTGAACCAACTGCGCCGTGCCGCCGCGCAAGCCACGGCACTGTCCAGCCTGCTCAGCCAGCGCTACTTTGCGCACGTGCTGGGCAGCGACTTGAGGGTGTGGCAGTGAAGCTGAGCGTTCACCACGTCACCGAGTACAGCTACGCCACGCCGGTGGAGTGGGCGCACCACACCGCGTGCCTGGCCCCGCAGGACACGCCCTGGCAGCAGGTGCACGACTGGCAGCTGGACATCGACCCCGTGCCCGACGGCTGGGCCGCGCTCGGCCGGCCGCTGGAGGCGGCCGAGATTGCGCGCCACCTGCGGCAAGACCCCTGGGGCAACCGCCACCTGAGTTTTGGCCACGCCCGCGTGCACGAGCGCTTGCGGGTGGACAGCCGCTTCGTGGCCGACCTGCAGCCGCGCCCCGGCCCAGACCCCCAGCGCGGGCCGGCCTGGGAGGCCGTGGCGCAAGGCTTGCGCTACCGCGCCGGCCGCGCCCTGCAGGCGGCCGAAGAGTTCGCTCTGGCCTCGCCCCACACCGTGCCGGACAGCGCCCTGGCGGCCTACGCGCGCCGCGCGTTCTCGCCGGGCCGCACGCTGGCTGCGGGCGGGTTGTCACTCATGCACCAGATCCATGCCGACCTGCAGTACCTGCCGCACAGCACCACGGTGGCCACGCGGGCCAGCGATGCGCTGGCGCAGCGCAGCGGCGTGTGCCAGGACTTTGCCCATGTGTTCATCGCCGCGTGCCGGGCCCTGGGGCTGGCCGCGCGCTATGTCAGCGGCTACCTGCTGACGCATCCGCCCGCCGGCCAGCCCCGGCTGGTGGGGGCCGACGCTTCGCACGCCTGGGTGGAACTGTGGTGCCCGGAGCAGGGCTGGCTGGCCCTGGACCCCACCAATGCCGTGCCGGCGGGCCTGGACCACGTCACGCTGGCCTGGGGCCGTGACTACGCCGATGTGGCGCCGCTGCGCGGCGTGCTGCGCGGTGGTGGCATGGCCAGCCTGCACGTGGCCGTGACGGTGGAGCCGTTGGCCGGCTGAGGGCTGTGCCGCCGCACCCCCCTAGATCGCACATCCAGGCCGTACAGCCAGACCGCACATTCCCGCGTAAACCCTGTTCGCGTTCCGGCCGCGGCCGCCTAAATTCCCGCCCGATTGGAATCGGTTCCAATCCCGGCGGCCGGCCTGTGAATGTCCGTGCCTCCGAGTTCAAAAGAACCAGCACGGAGACCTTCATGACCGCATCTCACCCGCGCCGTGGGCGCACCCCCGCACGCGCCTGGGGGGCTGGCCTCGCCACCCTGGCCGCCGCCTTCACGCTGGCCCTGCCGGGCTTGGCGCAGGCGCACAGCAACTTCCTGAAAACCGATGGCCGCCTGGTGCGCAACCAGAACGGCACGGGCGACGTGGTGTACCTGCGCGGGGTGAACCTCGGCGGCTGGCAGGTGCATGAGCCGTGGATGTCGGCACTCGCCGGCGTGAAGGACGACCACACCATGCGCAGCACGCTCAGCCAGCGCTTCGGCGATGCCGGGCGCGACGCGCTGATCAACGCCTACCAGGACAGCTACCTGCAGGAGAAGGACTTCCGCCTGCTGTCCAACCTGGGCATGAGCGCGGTGCGCCTGCCGATCTACTACCGCAACCACATGAACGAGGACGGCAGCTGGAAGCGCGACCCCGCCGGGCGGCCGGACCTGCGCCGCATCGAGTGGGTGGTGGCCATGGCCAAGAAGTACCGCATGTACGTCATCCTCGACCTGCACGGCGCCCCGGGCTCGCAGAACGGGGCCGACCACAGCGGGCAGATCGGCGGCTCCGGCGCGCTGTGGAACAGCGCCACCTTCCAGGCGCAGACGCTGACCTTTTGGCGCGAACTCGCCACGCGCTTTCGCAACGAGTCGACCGTGGCGGGCTACGACGTGCTGAACGAGCCGTCGACCGTGTACCCCGCCGCGGCCACGCGCCCGGTGCTCGACATGTACGACCGCATCTACCGCGAGATCCGCGCGGTGGACCCGAACCACATCGTCATCATGGAAGGCATCTGGGACTGGACCGCCATCACCCGGCCGAGCGACTACGGCTGGACCAACGTGATGTACGAGTTCCACTACTACAACTGGGGCAACGACAGCAATTACCAGTCGCAGGTGAACTTCGTCGAGCAGAAGGTGAACCAGGAGCAGCAGTACCTCTCCTACAACGTGCCGCACTACGTGGGCGAGTTCATGCTGTTCAACCTGCAAAGCAGCTGGGAGTACGCCCTGCGCCGCTACAACGAGGTGGGTTGGCACTGGACGAGCTGGAGCTACAAGGGCACCAACGTGGGCAACTGGGCGCTGTACAACCACGCCAACGCCGGTGCTGCCACGCCCAATGTGGCGACTGACAGTTACGCCACCATCGAGTCCAAATGGCGCAGCTGGGACGTGGAGCAGAACATGGTGGCCAACACCATGCTCAACGGCGTGTTCAAGGCCGCGCTCACCGGTGCCAACAGCCTGATCCGCCCGCTGCCGTATGAAGGCCGCTGGCCCGCTGGCAGCAAGCTGGAGGCCGAGCACTACTACGCGCAGAGCGGCGTGAGCTTCGACACCACCAGCGTGGGCAGCCTGGATGCCGGTGACTGGCTGCGCTACATCGACCTGGACTTCGGCGCGGGCATGGACCGCATCCGGCTGAACCTGGCGGTGGACCCGGCCTTTGCCGGCAAGACGCTGGAGGTGCGGCTGGACAGCCCCACCGGCGCCCTCGTGGGCACCGTGACCGTGCCGAACACCGGCGGCTGGACGACCTACCGCGAGGTGGTGGCCCCCATCCAGCGCACCACGGGCCTGCACAACGTGGTCCTCGTGGCGCGAGGCGGCAACGGCGTGGCCAACCTGGACTGGCTGAAGTTCGAAGACAGCACCGGTGGCGTGGTGCCGGGGCAGCCGGTGTCTGGCCGCAACTACGCGGTGGTGGCCAAGCACAGCAACCGCAGCCTTGATGTGAAAGACGCCTCGCTGGCCGATGGTGCGCCGCTGCAGCAATGGGCTTACGGCGGCGGCGCCAACCAGAAGTGGACGGCCACCACCACCGGCAACGGCCTGTGGCAGCTGCGCTCGGTCAGCAGCGGCAAGTGCGTGGATGTGGCGGGCGTGAGCACCGCCAACGGCGCGGCCGTGCAGCAGTGGGCCTGCACCGGCGGGGCCAACCAGCAGTTCCGCCTGGAAGACCAGGGCGGTGGCTACTTCTACGTGCGGCCGGCCCACAGCAACAAGTGCCTGGACGTGACCGGCGTGTCCACGTTGGACGGCGCGCTGGTGCAGCAGTGGGACTGCGGCGGGGACAACACCCGCTGGCGCTTTGACGCCGTGCAGTGACCTGGGGAGCGGGCGCGCCGGCGAGGCTGGCGCTGCCCTTGCGGGGCGAGGTCAGCGCGTCAGCGCTTGACCTTGCCGTCCGCCGTCAGCATGGACAGCTCCACAAAGCTGGAGCCCACGTGCCGCGTGCCGCTGAACTGCAGCCGGTAGCCGCGCGCGTCGTAACCTGACAGCCCTTCCAGCGCGTTGATGAAGGCCTCACGGTTGGGCCGGCCGCCCATGCGGCGCAGCGCGTCCACCACCACGCGGGCGGCGAGGTAGCCCTCGATGCTCGTGTAGTTCGGCTCGGCCTTGGGGTCCAGCTTGTGCAGGGCCTGCTGGTAGTCGTTCACCAGGCCGGCTGCGGTGCCGAACGGCGAGGGCATGACCTGCGACACCACCACGCCGGCCGCGTCTTTACCCAACTCGTCGGCCAGCGCCTGTGTGCCCACGAACGACACGTTGTAGAACTGGCCGCCGTAGCCTGCCTTGCGGGCTTCACGGATGAACGCGGCGCAGCCCTTGTAGGCGCCGATCTGCACGATGGCCTCGGCGCCCAGCGGCACCAGCGTCTTCACGGCGGCGGCCACATCCACGCTGTTGCGCTCGACCGTGGCAACACCCAGCGCCTGCAGGCCGCGCTTTTCCAGCGCCCGCTGCACGCCCTTCAAGCCCGCTTGGCCGTAGGCGTCGTTCTGGTGGAAGACGGCGATCTTCTTCAGGTCCAGCTGCGTGAGCTGTTTGACGATGAGTTCCGTCTCGTCGTAGTACGACGCGCGGATGTGGAACACCAGCCGGTTGAACGGGTCGCGCAGCGCCTCGGCGCCGGTGAACGGGGCCACGAAGGGCAGCTTGGCCGCCGTGGCCAGGGGCAGGGCGGCGAGCGACGTGGGCGTGCCCACGTAGCCGAACAGCGCAAACACCTCGTCCTTGATGAACTTCTCGGTGTTGGCCTTGCAGCGCACCGGGTCGTAACCGTCGTCCAGCGTCTTGAGCACCACCGGCAGGCCGGCCACGCCGCCCGCAGCGTTCACGGTCTCGAGGTAGGCCTTGGCGCCCAGCTGCATTTGCAGGCCCAACTGGGCGGCGGGGCCGGTGAGGGGCACGGACTGGCCCAGCACGATGCCGCGCTCTTGGGCGCGAGCCGAAAAAGCCGCCGGCAGCCCGAGGCTGGCCAGCGCAAGTTGATGGAAGCGACGACGGGTTTGCATGGGGCGGCATCATGCCCCCACCCGGGCGTCTCGGCTGTGAACTAAATCGGCTCCGGTGCAATCCCGAGGTCAATGGGCCTTCGGGTTTGTTAGCAAACATTGCAGAACCGCTGCCGGACCCGTGGAGCGCACCCTTGGCATCGATTGCGACGCCCACCCACAATCGGCGCATGAACCTGCACCTCATCCAAGCCCGCGCCAACCGCTTGGCCAATCACCGGCTGCTCCACGCGGTGGCGCAGTTGGGCGAGGCCGAATTCCACGCGCCGCGCACCAGCTTCTTTCCGAGCCTGGCCCTCACGCTCAACCATGTGCTGAACGTGGACCACTACTACATCGCCGCGCTGCATGGTGACGCCGACATGCGCCACATCTGGGCCCGTTATGTGCCCGCCCGCACGGCGCAGGAACTGGCCGAGCGCCAGGCCGTGAGTGACGAGCGGCTGATCACCTTCTGCGCGCGCCTGGAACCCGACGACGACCGCCGCGTGGTGGCGTTCGACCGGGGCAGTGGCATCGAGTCCGGCCCGCGCGAGCCCCTGGGGCGCGTGCTGGCGCACCTGTTCATGCATCAAACCCACCACCGCGGCCAGGCGCACGCCATGCTGGCCGGCACGTCGGTGAAGCCGCCGCAGCTGGATGACTTCATCCTGCTGGGGGACGACAAGCACCGCGTGGAAGACATGGCGGCACTGGGCTGGGCCGAGCCGGTTTGAACTCTCGGCGCACAGGGATGAAATCACCTAGCCAGAACGCAGACGACTGCCGCCAGAATTTGGCGCCCTAACAATTCCTTCAGGGAGAAGGTCGGATGAAGCGGTTCCTGACGTCGATGGCGGTTGCCATCTCGTTGCCATGCGCAGTGGCGCACGCCACAACAATCTACGACACGATCGGTGTTGGAAATGCCTATGAAAACCAGCAGGGCTGGACCATTGGCAACCCGAGCAACGGTGCGCACTATTCGTCTTTCGCGCAATTCAGCCCCTTGCAGTCGGGCTACCTCGCGAGCGCGATCGCGCCTATCTGGCACGGAGGTGGCGCGTTGGCACCCCTTCGGTTTGAAGTCCGCGCCGATGAAGGTGGGCACCCCGGCGCCGTTCTTGCGTTGGCCACGGTCAGTTTTGG
Source organism: Pelomonas baiyunensis (assembly GCF_043555935.1). Taxonomy (NCBI): domain Bacteria; kingdom Pseudomonadati; phylum Pseudomonadota; class Betaproteobacteria; order Burkholderiales; family Sphaerotilaceae; genus Roseateles; species Pelomonas baiyunensis. Next base: position 273,729 of record NZ_JBIGIB010000001.1, read on the forward strand.
TGCTAACGGTGGGCTGGTGTCGGGCGCATTCTCCGGAGATGTCTGGATATCCGCTCAACGCGCCTACTGGTTCGGGTTGGCCGCAACCGATCCCACCACGCTTGTCGGCTGGTATCAGAACCCCGGCCAGGTCAAGGGCCTCAACGCGTCCACGGGTGCCTTGTGGCAGCAGCCCAATGAATGGTTTGTTCAGACCTGGACCCTTGGGGCGTTTCAGCTTGACGCGCGCGTTGCCGCGGCGGTGCCGGAGCCCGCAAGCGCGCTGATGTTGAGCATGGGCTTGTCTCTTGTCGTTCTCGGCGCAGCCCGTCGCAAGCGCGCTGCACTGTCGTAGTCTTGCGGCAAACCATCGGCGCGTTCCCGTCGGTGTTTGCTCCGGAGGTCTGGCCTCGGTTCTCCGGATGAGGCCGGCGGTGCGCCGTTCGCCCTTCTGACTAGAGCTCCGCGACACCCTTCACCCGCACCGGCATCGCCACCGGCTGCACCGACACCTCGGCCGTACCGCCGTGGAAGCGGTCCAGCAGCGCCTGCCACTGCTTCTTTACGGCCACCACGTTGGCGTGCTTCACGTGGCCATAGCCGCGGATCTTCTCGGGCAGGCGGGCCAGGTCCACGGCCGCGGCGAGGTTGTCGGCCGTCAGTGACGCGAGGATCTCGTCGATCAGCTGTTCGTAGTCGGCAATCAGCTGCCGCTCCATGCGGCGCTCCTCGGTCTTGCCGAAGACATCCAGCGCGGTGCCGCGCAGGCCCTTGAGCTTGGCCAGCCACTTGAAGGCGGTGAAGGTCCACGAACCGAGTTCGATCTTCTTGGCGCGGCCGTCGGCGCCGGGCTTGGCAATCAGCGGCGGCGCGAGGTGGAAGCTCAAGGACTTCCAGTTCTCGAACTGGTCTTTCATGGCCTGCTCGAAGCGGCCGTCGGTGTAGAGGCGCGCCACCTCGTATTCGTCCTTGATGGCCAGCAGCTTGGCGTAGTAGCGGGCCACGGCCTGCGTCAGGCGCTGGCCTTTGCCGAGCGTGCCTTCCGCGGTGCGTACGCGGTCGACGAGCGCACGGTAGCGCTGCGCGTAGGCGGCGTTCTGGTAGTCGGTCAGGAAGGCCATGCGGCGCGCGATCAGGCCGTCAGACCCATCGAGCTGGTCGAAGTTGAAGAACTTCACGACGTTGACGTCGCCGGTCAGGCGCTGCAGCGCATCCGGCGCGGCGATGGCCAGGCGGCCGAGGGCAAAGGCCGTTTTGTTGGCCTCGACCGCCACGCCGTTGAGTTCGATCGCACGCATGAGCGCCGCTTCGCTCACAGGCACCAGGCCGCGCTGCCAGCAGGCGCCCAGCATGATGATGTTGCTGGGCAGCGTGTCACCCATCAGGCGCTGGGCGATGTCTTGCGCATCCACCGTGTCCAGTGCCCCGTGCTCGCCCACGGCGAACTTCATCTTGGCCAGCAGCGAGTCGCCTTGCAGCGAGGCATCGGGGTTGCGCACGAAGCCAGCGGTGGGCAGTTCATGCGTGTTGGCCAGGATCACGGTGCGCCCGGCTTTGACGGTGCCCAGCGCGTCGGGCGAGGCGCCCACCACCATGTCGCAGGCCAGCAGCACGTCGGCCTGTTGGGTGTCGATGCGCACCTGGTTCAGCAGGTCCAGCGTGGGCGCCACGCGCACGAAGCTCAGCACCGCGCCGCCCTTTTGCGCAAAGCCCATGAAGTCCAGCACCGAGGCCTGCTTGCCTTCCAGGTGCGCGGCCATGGACACGAGTGCGCCCACCGTGACAACGCCCGTGCCGCCCACGCCGGTGACCAGCATGTCGAACGGCCCGGTCCACGCCCACGTGGCGGGCGGGTGGATCGCCGCGATCTCGCGGGCCAGGTCTTGCGCGGTGTAGCGGGCGCCGGCCTTTTTCTTCAGCACCGGGTCGTGCACCGAGACAAAGCTCGGGCAGAAGCCGTTCACGCAGGAGAAGTCCTTGTTGCAGCTGCTCTGCTCGATGGTGCGCTTGCGGCCCCAGTCGGTCTCCACCGGCACGACGCTCAGGCAGTTGCTCGCCACGCCGCAGTCGCCGCAGCCTTCGCAGACCGCCTCGTTGATGAAGATGCGCTTGGGCGGGTCGGCGAACTCGCCCTTCTTGCGGCGGCGGCGCTTCTCGGCGGCGCAGGTCTGGTCGTAGATCAGCACCGTCACGCCTTCGATGTCGCGCAGCTCGCGCTGCACGGCGTCCATCTCGCTGCGGTCGTGGAAGGTGGTGCCGGCCGGGAACAGGCCGTGGTGGCCGTCGTACTTGGCGATGTCGTCGGACACGACCACCAGCTTCTTCACGCCCTCGGCCTCCACCTGCCGCGCGATCTGCGGCACGCTGGTGGTGCCGTCCACCGGCTGGCCGCCGGTCATGGCCACCGCGTCGTTGTAGAGGATCTTGTAGGTGATGTTGGCCCGGGCCGCGATGGCCTGGCGGATGGCGAGGTAGCCCGAGTGGTAGTAGGTGCCGTCGCCCAGGTTCTGGAAGACGTGCTTCTCTTTCGTGAAGCGCGAGTGCGCCGCCCAGTCCACGCCCTCGGCGCCCATCTGGATGAGGCCCGAGGTGCCGCGCTCCATCCAGCTGGCCATGAAGTGGCAGCCGATGCCGGCCAGTGCCCGTGAGCCTTCCGGTAGCTTGGTGCTGGTGTTGTGCGGGCAGCCCGAGCAGAAGTAGGGCTGGCGGCGCACGCCGTCGGCCGCATTGCTCAGCAGGCAGGGCGTCAGGAAGTCGACGACGAGGTGGCGGCGGTCCAGCGCGGGGTTCAGGCGCGCGAGCCAGTCGGCCACGGTGTTCATGATGCGGCTGGGGCGCAGCTCGCCCAAGGCGCTCAACACCGGAGCGCCGTGTTCGTCGGTCTTGCCCACGACGCGCGGGCGCTGGAACTCGGGCAGGTGGTAGAGCAGCTCCTTGATCTGGCGCTCCACCACCGGCCCCTTTTCCTCGATGACGAGCACGTCGGTCAGGTTGCTGCAGAACTCCACGATGCGCGTGGGCTCCAGCGGGAACACGAGGCCCACCTTGTAGACGCGCACACCGGCCGCGGCCAGCGCGTTGGGGTCCAGGTCCAGCCGGCGCAGCACCTCCATGAAGTCGTAGTGCGCCTTGCCGACGGTCACGATGCCCAGCGTGGCTGCCGGGCTGGTGACGATGTGCTTGTCGATGCTGTTGACCTTGGCAAAGGCGCGCACCGCATCCAGCTTGTGCGCCAGGCGCGATTCGAGGTCCAGCGAGGGCAGGTCCACCGCGCGGATGTGCAGGTTGGTGGGCGCGACGTAGTCAACCGCATGCTCGAAGTCCAGCGGCACGGCGTCCAGGTCCACCGTCATGCCGCTCTCCACCACCTCGGAGATCGCCTTGAAGCCCACCCACGCGCCGCTGAAGCGGCTCAGCGCCCAGCCGTACAGGCCGAACTCCAGGTACTCGGCCACGTTGGCCGGGTGCACCAGCGGCATGCTCCAGGCTTGCAGGGCCTGGTCGCTCTGGTGCGGCGTGCTGCTGGACACGCAGCCGTGGTCGTCGCCGCACACCACCAGCACGCCGCCCTGGGTGCTGGTGCCGTAGACGTTGCCGTGCTTGAGCGCGTCGCCCGAACGGTCCACGCCCGGGCCCTTGCCGTACCACATCGCAAACACGCCATCGACGGTGCGCTGCGGGTCCAGCGCCACGCGTTGCACACCCAGGCAGGCGGTGGCAGCCAGGTCTTCGTTGATGGCGGGGAGGAACTCGATGTGGGCCTGGTCCAGGAACTTCTTGGCCTTCCACAGCTGCTGGTCCACCATGCCCAGCGGGCTGCCGCGGTAGCCCGAGACGAAGCCGGCGGTGTTCAGCCCGTTGCGCTCGTCCAGCCGCTTTTGCGCCAGCAGCAGGCGCACCAGGGCTTGCGTGCCGGTCAGGAACACCGCGCCCTGGTCGGCGGCGAGGTTGTCGCTGAGGCGGTAGTCGCGCAGTGCCGGCGTCTGGGCGGCGTTCACAGCGGGCAGGTCGGGCATCGGAGTCTCCTGTGGGGCGCGAGATTCTTTCGCTGCTGGGCCGAAAGAACTTGCCTGAATGCCTGCGATTCCGGGTTGTGAGGAGAATATTCAACTCACAAAATCGCGTCTATGGAAACAAACGAACTCGACCGGGCCAGCCGACAGATTCTGGAGGCCCTGCAGGCCGATGCGCGGCTCAGCACGCAGGCGCTGGCGGACAAGGTGGGGCTGTCGGCCACGCCCGTGTGGCGCCGGGTGCGGGAGTTGGAGGAGCGCGGCGTCATCCGCGGGCAGGTGGCGCTGGTGGACCGGGAGAAGCTGGGGCTGTCCATCCTGGTGCTGGCCAACGTGAGCCTGGTGCGGCACAGCGAGGGCGCGGTGGAGCAGTTCGAGCGCCTGGTGGCCGGCACGCGCGAAATCATCGAGTGCCACGCCATCACCGGCGAGGCGGACTACGTCATCAAAGTGGTGGCCACCGACATGAAGGCGTACGACCAGTTCCTGCAGCAGCAGATCTTCAAACTGCCCGGCGTGGCCAGCGTGCGCAGCAACGTGGTGCTGCGCGAGGTGAAGTACGACACGGCCCTGCCCGTCGGTTGAAGCGGGTTTGGGCGCTGGCCCTTGTCGCCTTCAGTGTCTACAGTCGGCCACTGAGTGCATCCACCCGCGCGCCCCGGCGCCGCCCGCCATGGATTCCTTCTTTTCCCAGCTTTCCGCCTCCGTCACCCAGGCCCGCTCGCTGGAAGAGCTGACCCGCCCCCTGCTGGAGGTGCTGGAAACCGTGACGGGGCTGGAGTCCACCTACCTCACCACGGTGGATCTGCAGGCCGGGCGCCAGCAGGTGGTGTTCGCCCACAACACGCAGCAACTGCGCATTCCCGAGGGCCTGAGCGTGCCCTGGGACGACACCCTGTGCAAACGCGCGCTGGATGAGGGCGTGCCCTACACCGACGATGTGGCCCACGTCTGGAAAGACTCTGAGGCGGCCCAGCAGCTGGGCATCCAGACCTACGTGAGCACCCCGGTGCGCACGGACGACGGCTCGCTGTTCGGCACGCTGTGCGCGGCCAGTTCGCAGCGCAGCCCGCTGAGCGACACCGCCGGGCAGGCGATGCTGATGTTCGCCCGGCTGATCGAGCAGCAGGTGGAACGGGAGCGGCTGGTGGAGCGGCTGCACCGCGCCAATGCGGAATTGCAGACCCAGGCGCTGACCGACGTGTTGACCGGACTGCCCAACCGCCGTGCCTTGATGCAGGAAATGGCCCGGCTGATTTCGCTGGCGCAGCGCACCGGCAGCTGGTTGCTGGCCGGCTGCATCGACCTGGACGGTTTCAAGCAGATCAACGACACCCACGGCCACGCCGCTGGCGATGCCTTCCTGTGTGCGGTGGCGGCCCGGCTGCAGCAAGTGCTGCGCTCGGGTGATGTGCTGGCTCGCTTGGGCGGCGACGAGTTTGTGGTGGTGGGCCTGGGGCCGCGGCTGGACGCCGACGGGGCCGAGGCCGCCCGGCTCATGCAGCGCCGCCTGGCGGCTGCCACCGTGGGCAGCCACGACGTGGGCCACGCGCGGCTGGACTACCCCGGTGCCAGCGTGGGCGTGGCCTGCCTCGATTCCCTGCAGGCGGATGCCGCCCAGGTGCTGCACGAGGCCGACGCGGCGATGTACCGCGTCAAGCAGGGGCGCCGACTCGGCGCGAACTGAGCTTGCGCACCCGGCGCCTCCTACGGGGCGCTGAGTCGGCGTTGCGGCCGATCAGAGCGTGCCGTAGCTGTGCAGGCCCGACAGGAACATGTTCACGCCCAGGAAGGCGAAAGTCGTCACCAGCAGACCCACCAGCGCCCACCAGGCCGACACCGCACCGCGCAGGCCCTTCATCAGCCGCATGTGCAGCCAGGCGGCGTAGTTCAGCCACACGATGAGGGCCCAGGTTTCCTTCGGGTCCCAGCTCCAGTAGCCGCCCCAGGCCTCGGCGGCCCAGAAGGCGCCGAGGATGGTGGCGATGGTGAAGAAGGCGAAGCCCAGCGCGATGGCCTTGTACATGAGGTCGTCGAGCTGCAGCACATCGGGCAGGCGGGCCGTGAGGCGCTGGCGCAGCGCGACGCTCACGGCCAGGAAGGCGGCCACGCCGGCGATCTTGCGGGCCCAGCCGTCCAGGCCGGCCACCATTGCGGCGTCCACGTCCGCCAGCAGGCGCACCGCCAGGATGATCGCGATGATGCCCACCGGCATGGCCACCAGCCCGATCCAGAGCGACCGCACAGCTGCGGTCTTCAGCAGGTAGGCCAGTGCCACCATGGCGGCCAGCGCAAAGGCGCCATAACCCACGAAGTTGGCGGGCACGTGGATCTTCATCCACCAGCTTTGCAGGGCCGGCACCAGTGGCTGAATCTCTTGCGCGTCCCGCGCGACCGTGTACCAAAGCAGGAAGCTCACCGCGCCGCTGACCACCAGCATCACGTAGGCGCCGAGCGAGCGGGTTGCGAAGCGTTCTTCGTAGTACAGGTGGAACACGGTGGTCAGCCAGCAGAACAGCACGAACACTTCGTACAGGTTGCTGACCGGGATGTGGCCGATGTCCGGGCCGATCTGGTGGCTCTCGAACCAGCGCACCAGCGTGCCGATCAGCGCCATGCCCACGCCGCCCCAGGCCAGCTTGGAGCCCACCACCTCGGCCACGCTGTTGCGGCCCGCACCGGTGAAGAAGCCGCCCCAGTAGAACAGCGTGCTCATGTAGAACAGCAGGCTCATCCACAGAATGGCGCTTTGGCTGGAGAGCATGTACTTCAGCCAGAACACCTGCTCGCCGGCGGCCAGGTCGGCGCCGAAGCTGTCGGTGTGCTGGCCGTACAAGGCGATGGCCACGAGCGTGGCGCCGCCGGTCAGCACGCTCAGCAGGCGCAGCGGTTTCCAGAACCAGCCCAGCGCCACCAGCGACGGCATGGCGGCGAGCAGGATGCCTTGCTCGTAAACATCCATGCTGGCGTGGTAGCGGCTGAGGGCATAGCCGCCGCCGATGAGCACGAGCGCGGCGAAGAGCCAGTCCAGCGCGTCGCGCCGTTGGAAGCTGCGGCGGGGGGCCAAGTCAAACGTGGTGGTGTTCATGCGTGCTCCTTCAGGACGGCGGCCTTGAGCTGGGCAAAGACGGTGGCGTTGTCAGGCGACTCGCGGGTGCTGGACATGGCCATGCGCACCTGCGAGCAGGCGGTGTCGGTGCTGGGGGCGATCCACACCCAGAGGCGTCGCTCCTTCACGTACAGCATGGCGAACACGCCGAGCACGAGCAAGAGAGCTCCCAGGTACACCAGCTTTTGGCCCGGCGCGCGAGCCACCTGGAACACGCTGGCCTGGACCTGGTCGAAGTTCTGCAACTGCAGCAACGCCGGGGACGGGTAATACAGGCTGTCGGACAGCGACAGCACGGCCTGCGTCATGAAGGCCTGCGTGGCTGCGTCGGTGGCCACGCGGGGTTGGCCGGCGTGTTCACGCGCGAGTTGGTGCAGTTCGAACAGGCTGCCGTTGAGGATGCGCAGCAGCACTTCGGACACCCGCTGCCGCTCGGCCTCGGGCACCTCGCGTTCGATGAACTGCGACAGCGCCGGCAGCCCGCCCTTCACCTCGTCGCCCGGCTTGGCGGCCGCACCCGAAAACAGCGTGAGCGCGCGCTGGGCCGTGACCTTGAGCTGCGGCGTCAGCTGCGGCTGGTTGGGCGGCGTGGCGGCGCTGGCGTAGCGCTGGGCGGCGGCGTCTCGCTGGGCCGGGTCGGCCAGGGCCTGGCGCAGGCGCAGCCAGCCGGTCAGCTCGCCGTTTTCATCGGCCGGCATGCGCAGGTAGCGGAAGGTCTCGGCGGGCGTGTCGCGCACGCCGGCCAGGAAGAGCTTTTGCCCATCCAGCTCCACCGGCAGCATGTAGTTGTTGAACTCGCGGGCCTGGCCGGAGGCGTCGCGCAGCTTGTAGCTGAAGCTCGGCCCCACGTTGCGCAGCGTTTTGTCGGTGCGCGATTTGGCCCCGCTGCCCAGGTGCTGGTTCAGGCGGTCGCCCAGGTCCACCTTGCGCACATCGGCGCCGCTGGCGTTGGCGTTGTCGCCGGCCAGGTTCTCGACGTTGATGACGCGCAGGCCGTCGAGTTCCAGCGACTGGTCACCGAAGGCCATGCGGGTGCCCACGCGGCCGTCGATCTTCACCGGCGTGCCGGCCGAGTTCAGCGGCACGGCGCTGAGTTGCAGGCGGCTGCCCCCGTCTTCGAAGCTGCTTTGGTAGATGGCCAGGCCCTTGTGGATGACCGGCTCGTTCACCTTCACGGTGGCTTGCCGCGTGGTGCCACCGTCGTGGATGACGATGTCGCTGGCGAAGCTCTTGGGCATGCCGGTGGGGTAGTACTCCACCGAGAACTTCTGCAGTTCGATGTCGAAGGGCAGGTCTTGCAGCACGACACCGCTGGGCAGGCTCAACACCGCAATGCCCTGGCGCTGCTTCTCGGGCACCGACACATTGCCGCGGAAGCTCGGGTTGGCCACCGAGAGCCGGTGCTCGGGCTTGATGTCACTGACGAAGCCAGCGCCGGTGTAGATCTGCTTGCCCTGCACCCACATCGCCAGTTTGACCATGGCGTTGCCGTCCAGCACGCCGCCCACGAGGATCAGCACGATGGCCGAGTGCGCCGCGATGTAGCCCAGCTTGTTGGAGGCGCCCCGCCGCGCGGCGATCATGGTGCCGTGCTCGCGCTGCTGCACGCGCGCTTTCCAGCCCAGCTGGGTGAGCGCGGACCCCACTTCCACCAGGGCCAGCTGCGGGTTGCTGGGCAACTCGCCGATGGCCTTGTGGTGGTGGGCCTGCAGCGATTGCTCGCGCACGCCTTCCTTGTAGTTTTTCAGGTCGGCCAGGATCTTGGGCGTGTTGCGCAGCACGCACAGGCTGGTGGACAGCACCAGGAACGCCAGGATCACGAGGAACCACGGTGCGCTGTACACGGTGTACAGGTTGAAGCGGCCGAACACCTCGGCCCAGAACGGCCCAAACTGGTTGACGTAGTTGCCCATGGGCTCGCTCTGGCGCAGCACCGTGCCAATGACCGACGCGATGCAGATGACGCTGAGCAGCGCAATCGCGAAGCGCATCGACGCGAGCAGGTCCAGCAGCTCGCGGGCCAGGGACGAACGGGGGGCAGTGGCAGAAGACATCGGGCGACCAGGGGCTGGATCAGGGAGTGTCGGCCAAGAAAAAAGGCCGGTGCATCACACCGGCCTTCATCAGCGAGGCAGTTTGCGTTGGATCAACGCAGGCCGGCTGCGTAATCCGAGACGGCCTTGATTTCCTTGTCGTTCATCTTGGCTGCGATGGTCACCATCATCGGGCCGTTGGCACGGGCACCGCTGCGGAAGGCGTTCATCTGGGCTTCCACGTAGTCGGCGTGTTGGCCGGCCAGGCGCGGGTACTGGGCAGGCATGCCGGCGCCCGTCGGGCCGTGGCAGCCTGCGCAGGCCGGCACGTTGCGCTCGGCAATGCCGCCGCGCCAGATCTTTTCACCCAGCGTCACGGTGTCCTTGTTCTTGGAGAAACCCGGCTTGGCGGTCTTGGAGGCGTAGAAGGCCGCGACGTTGCGCATGTCTTCTTCCGACAGCGGGGCGGCCATGCCGCCCATCACCGCGTTCTTGCGCTTGCCGGACTTGAACTCGGCCAGCTGCTTGGCGAGGTACTCGGGGTGCTGGCCCTGCAGGATGGGGTTGGCCGGGCTGCCGCGCGAGCCGTCGGCCGTGTGGCAAGCCGCGCAGACCTGCGAGGAGATGGCGCCACCCTTGGCGAGGTCGGGCTTGGCCGGAGCGGCAGCAGGTTCGTTCGCGTGAGCGGAAGCAGCCAGCAGCAGACTCGACAGGAGGTAGGCGACAGTCTTCATGGATTTATGGAGGTTTTGTTGGGCGCAACTTCCGAATTTTACAATGCTGAATCACAGCGCCCGAGCTCTCCATGACCGACGAAATCCCTGATGCCATCCCCGCCGAGCCCGTGACAGAGAAGTTGGCGCTGGGTTGGACCCACACCGCGCGCTTCCTGACCACGGCCAGCCAACTGATTCACCTGCCTGCCACCGAGCTGCCCGAGATCGCATTCGTCGGCCGCTCCAACGCCGGCAAGTCCACGGCGATCAACACGCTGGCGCAGCAAAAGCGGCTGGCGTTCGCGTCCAAGACGCCCGGCCGCACGCAACACATCAACCTGTTCGAGCTCGGCCCGAAGGACGCGGCCGACGCCTTGTTCGCCGACCTGCCTGGCTACGGCTACGCGGCCGTGGCCAAGGCCGCCAAGCTGCGCTGGCAGAAGGTGATGGCGGACTACCTGGCCGTGCGGCGCAGCCTGTCCGGCGTGGTGCTGATGGTCGATTCCCGCCTGGGCCTGACCGACCTGGACAAGCAACTGCTCGAGTTCGTCGCCGCCCGCGTGGCTACCGGCGAGATCAAGCTGCTGGTGCTGCTGACGAAATCCGACAAGCTCAACCGCAAGGAGGCCGATGCCGCCTTGCGCGCCACGAGCGATTTCCTGGCCGGCATGACGACCGAGCATTCCGACGTCGCCGTCACTTTGTTCTCGGCGCTCAAGAAGCAGGGCGTGGGCGATGTGGCGTTGGCGCTGCACGAATGGGCGCATTCCGCGCGCCCGCTGCCGGCCATGACTGCGCTGGGCGAGATGCCCGCAGCGGACGCGCCGCCGGCAGGGTCAGCCGCCGTCCAGGTCGCTGATGAGTGAATCCACCGCGCGCTGAACGACGCTGTCTTCTTCCTCCAGCGCGGTGATCAGGCCGTTGGCCAGCAGGGCTTCCAGGGCCCGGCGTGTGAGCGGCAACCGCTCGTCGGTGTCCCGGCCCACGAAGAGCATGAACTGGCGGCCCTCGCCGATCCAGGCCACCTGCGCGGTGTGCCACTCGGCCTGGATGAACATGTGATACCAGCGGCCGATCTGGATGCTGTCGATCCAGCGCTGCAGCGCCGCCCGGGCTTCAGGGGAGTTGTCTTCGCTGTAAAGCTGGGTCGGCACCGTGGGCAGTTCGCCGCGGTCCACATCGGCGCGCAGCCACATCGACGGAATTTGCGAGTCGCGCTCTTCCATCAAGCGGCGCACGATTTCGTCGGCAGACGGCGCGCTGCCCGGGGCGCTGGCCGGCTGCGGTGGGCGAGGGCGGCGTTCGGACGGGTCGAGCGCTGGCAGGCCGCGCAGCAGGCGGGCGTGCTGACCCATCAGTGCCGTCAGCGGCGGTTCGCGCCGGGCGTCAGACAGGTCGATGCTGTCGCAACCAGCCACCAGGCGTTCGATCAGCACGGGCAGCCGCATGCGCAGCGCTTCGCGCTCGACCATGTCGCGCGGGGTGATGAGGCTGTCCAGCACGGCGTCCACCACTTCCATCGCGCCTTGGGCTTCGCGCGAATCCCGACCGTGGCGCACCATGGCCTCCACGATCACGTCGACCCAGTTGGTTTGCAGGAAACGGTGCACCAGCGGGGCCAGCGGTGCGCCCACCACCTGGTGGTCGATCTGCTCGCGGACCAATTCCCGCCACTCGCGGCGCTGCTGTTCGCGCTCCAGCGCCGCCAGGGCCAGCGCGTTGCGCTCGCCGGCCAGGCGCGCCTGCTGGTCGACATGGCTGTCGACGCGTGCCAGCACCTGCTGGAACTGCAAGGCCGTGGGCGTCGGGCTGTCGACGAGGAATTGGGCCTCGCCTTCCATGAATCGCAGGAATTCCACGAGCCGCGGATCGTCGGCGCGGTCGAATGCCATGCCGTGGGCCGCCACGCGGTTGAGCAGCGCCCAGGTCGGGTGGTCTTGCCGGCGCAGCAGGTTCGCGTCGCTGCGGGCCAAGCGCACAACGGCAATCTGCAGGCGCGCCAGCAGGCCCTTCATGGGCGGCAGCAGCCGGGGGTCGGCCAGGATCTGGTCGTACAGCCGGCTGAGCATGTCGGGGCCGGCGTTGCGCACGAACGGCGCGGGCGCATCGGGGTCGCGCTGCGGGGGCAGGCTGGTGAGCGCTTGCGGGCGTGAGTTGAAAACCTCCACGCGCTGCGAGAGGCTGTCCAGCGTGCCGGGGTTGCTGCTGCGGCCCAGGCCGCCGCGCCCGGTGGCCATGCGCTGGGCGTAGGTGTCCGCCTGGGGGCGGCCGTGAGACGCGACCATGTCGCCGATGTTGGCGGCGTGCAGGGTGGCGCAAGCTTGGGCGTACAGGCGATGCAGCGACTCGGCCAAGGGGCCGGCGGCCACGCGCATCAATTCGTATTGGGCCTGCCCGCCCAGGCCGCTGCTCACGAGCGCATGCCGCAGAGCATGGGCGAACAGGGCGGGGCGCAGCGGGTTGTCGCGCTCGCGAGCGCGGGCGATGCCGCGCAGCGCAGCAAAGAAGTTGCCAATCTGGTGCAGCTCCGCACGGCTGACCTCTTCCGCCGTGTGCGTGACATGGGCCAGGGCCACGTCTTGCAAGGCTTGGTGCTCGTCGACGAGGCTCAGCCCATCGAGGCTGCCGCGCGAGACGGGGCTGCGCTGCAGCGGGTCGTCACCCCGACGGCCGGTTTGCAGCAGATCGATCAACTTGCCTTCGAAATCGGTGGCGAACCGCCCACGCACCTTGCGCCAGATTTCGCGCAGCTGGAAGTGTTGCGGTTGACTGTCCAGTTCGTCCTGCACCAGGTTCATCAACTCGCGTGCCAGCGAACCCGCCTCCGTGAGGGCGTGGTCGATCAGGTCGTGAGGATGCAAGCGAGCGGACATGGGGCAGCAGAAATGACGTGCGTCGAATTATCTGGCGCTCAGTGGAGCGCCCCAGGCTTTCATCCCCCTGTCCAAGCACCCCCGATGCGGATGGTCAATGCCGCGAATCGGGACCTTTTCACGGTTTTTGAGGATGGGTGTGTGGCGACGCTTCGTGTGCGTGCAGGCCTCTGTTGCCGGGCGGCTGCAGGGTGGCGACACGGACTTGGGCGCGCGATGCGGATGCGCGCGCTGGGCCCTTGAGGCCGCTGACCCCATGAAAAAGGGCCGCATTGCTGCGGCCCTTGATGCTTGAGCGAGGTGTGCTCAGGCGGCGGACATCACATGTCCATGCCGCCCATGCCACCCATGCCGCCCATGCCACCAGGCATGCCGCCGCCGGCGGCTTCTTCCTTGGGCGACTCGGCAACCATGCACTCGGTCGTCAGCATCAGCGACGCGACCGAAGCGGCGTTCTGCAGCGCGGTGCGGGTCACCTTGGTCGGGTCCAGGATGCCCATTTCGATCATGTCGCCATAGGTGCCGTTGGCGGCGTTGTAGCCGTAGTTGCCCTTGCCTTGCAGCACGGCGTTCACGACGACGGACGACTCTTCACCGGCGTTGTAGACGATCTCGCGCAGCGGGGCTTCGATGGCCTTCAGGATCAGCTTGATGCCGGCGTCCTGGTCGGCGTTGTCGCCCTTGATTTCGCCAGCCGCTTGCTTGGCACGCAGCAGGGCCACGCCGCCACCGGCGACGATGCCTTCTTCCACGGCCGCACGGGTGGCGTGCAGCGCGTCTTCCACGCGAGCCTTCTTTTCCTTCATCTCGACTTCGGTGGCAGCACCGACCTTGATGACGGCCACGCCGCCGGCCAGCTTGGCCACGCGCTCTTGCAGCTTCTCGCGGTCGTAGTCGCTGGTGGCTTCCTCGATCTGGATGCGCACTTGCTTGACGCGGGCTTCGATGTCGGCAGCAGCGCCGGCGCCGTCGATGATGGTGGTGTTTTCCTTGCCCACTTCGACGCGCTTGGCTTGGCCCAGGTCAGCCAGCGTGACCTTCTCGAGCGACAGGCCCACTTCTTCGGCGATGACCTTGCCGCCCGTCAGGATGGCGATGTCTTCCAGCATGGCCTTGCGGCGGTCGCCGAAGCCCGGAGCCTTGACGGCGACAACCTTCAGGATGCCGCGGATGGTGTTGACCACCAGGGTCGCGAGGGCTTCGCCTTCGACTTCCTCGGCAATGATCAGCAGCGGACGGCCGGCCTTGGCCACGGCTTCCAGCGTGGGCAGCAGGTCGCGGATGTTGCTGATCTTCTTGTCGAACAGCAGGACAAACGGGTTGTCCAGGATCGCGGCTTGCTTTTCCGGGTTGTTGATGAAGTAGGGCGACAGGTAGCCGCGGTCGAACTGCATGCCTTCGACGACGTCCAGCTCGTTGTTCAGGCTCTTGCCGTCTTCGACGGTGATGACGCCTTCCTTGCCGACCTTGTCCATCGCGTCAGCAATGATCTGGCCGACGTCGGAGTCGCTGTTGGCCGAGATGGTGCCGACCTGGGCGATTTCCTTGGAGGTGGTCGTGGCCTTGGAGGCGGCCTTCAGCTGGGCGACCAGGGCGGCAACCGCCTTGTCGATGCCGCGCTTCAGGTCCATCGGGTTCATGCCGGCGGCCACGTACTTCATGCCTTCGCGCACGATGGCCTGGGCCAGCACGGTGGCGGTGGTGGTGCCGTCACCGGCGTTGTCAGACGTCTTGGAAGCGACTTCCTTGACCATCTGGGCGCCCATGTTCTGGAGCTTGTCCTTCAGCTCGATTTCCTTGGCGACCGAGACACCGTCCTTGGTCACGGTGGGGGCGCCGAACGAGCGCTCCAGCACCACGTTGCGGCCCTTGGGGCCCAGGGTCACCTTGACCGCGTTGGCCAGGATGTTCACGCCTTCAACCATGCGGGCGCGGGCTTCGCCGCCGAAGATCACGTCTTTTGCTGCCATTTGAATCTCCAAATGCTTAAATTGGGGTCAGAGATGAATGCTCTGATTCGGTGAGGGGCAGAGCGCGCGCGACGCGCAGCGGTCGGCCCCGCAAAGCTTTACTTCTGGACGACGGCGAAGAGGTCTTCTTCGCGCATGACCAGCAGTTCTTCGCCGTCGACCTTGACGGTCTGGCCCGAGTACTTGCCGAACAGCACGCGGTCGCCCACGGCCACGTTCAGGGCCACGAAATCGCCCTTGTCGTTGCGCTTGCCCGGGCCAACGGCCAGGACTTCGCCTTGGTCAGGCTTCTCGGCGGCGTTGTCGGGGATGACGATGCCGGAGGCCGTCTTGGTTTCTTGCTCCAGGCGGCGAACGATCACGCGATCGTGCAGGGGGCGCAGCTTCATGGAATCTCCTTGTGTGTTGGAACAGAACCGGCCGCCGAGCCCGAAGGCGGCGGCTTACCGAAACTTGGGACCGCAAGCTGCGGCCCGATTTCGTTAGCACTCAAGAGTGTTGAGTGCTAGCAGCGACTGATTATAGGGACGGAGTTTTGCGATTCAAGGGGCGGCAAGGGTGACCGGATCGCCGAGCGCCGACGTCTTTTGGAGGGCTGGCTACACTGCCGCCGGTGGAAACCAAGTGGCTTGAAGACTTTGTGAGCCTGGCGGAGACGCGCAGCTTCTCGCGGTCCGCCCAGTTGCGCCATGTGACGCAGCCGGCCTTTTCGCGCCGCATCCAGGCGCTGGAGGCGTGGGCGGGTGTGGATCTGGTGGATCGCTCGTCGTACCCGACCCGGCTGACCGCCGCAGGCGCCACCTTGCTGGCCCAGGCGGTGGAGTTGCTCGGCAACCTGCAGGCGACGCGCAACATGCTGCGCAGCCACCAGGCGGCTGACCAGGACATGATCGAGTTCGCCGTGCCGCACTCGCTGGCGTTCTCGTTCTTCCCGCACTGGCTGATGGGCCTGCGCCGCGGCTTCGGGGCCATCAAGTGCCGGCTCAACGCCGCCAATGTGCACGACGCCATGCTGCAGCTCAGCGAGGGCAACTGCGACCTGCTGCTGGTCTATCACCACGCCAGCCAACCCTTGCAACTGGACCCGGAGCGCTACCAGATGGCGTCGCTGGGCCACGAAACCCTGGCGCCCTACGCCAAGGCCGATGCCCATGGCGACCCGCTGTTCCGCCTGCCGGGGCGGCCGGGGCAGAAGATTCCGTTCCTCAGTTATGCCGCGGGGGCCTACCTGGGCCGGCTGGTGGAGTTGATCGTCAAGGACGCTGACTGCGCGCTCAACCTGGACGCGATTTATGAAACCGACATGGCCGAGGGCCTGAAGGCCATGGCGCTGGAAGGCCACGGCTTTGCGTTCCTGCCGGCCAGTTCGGTGCAAAAGGAACTGGCGAGCGGACGCTTGGTGCCGGCGGCGGCTGCCGGCCAGTTCAGTGTGAGCATGGAACTGCGCATCTACCGCGAGCGGCCCGAGCTTTCGCGCCGCCAGAAGCCTGCCTCCTTGGCTTTGTGGGACTATCTGACGTCCGGCGCATGACCCCATCCGCCCTGTGCATGGATCGTGTAAACCCGGATTCGGTCTGAGTTCTTGGCGTGGTCTCCTCACGCTTGTTATCGATAAACACTTCCTGTTGTTGGAGTTTTCATGAAGAAAGTTCTGCTCGTTGCTGCCCTGTTGGCTGGTGTGTCCGCCGCCCAAGCGGACGACACGCTGAAAAAGATCAAGGACAGCGGCGCCATCACCATGGGGGTGCGCGAGTCCTCGGGCCTGTCCTACACCATCGGTGACGGCAAGTACGTGGGCTACCACATCGACGTGTGCGAGCGCGTCATCGCCGACCTGCGCAAGCAACTGGGCGGCAAGATCGACGTCAAGTATCAGCCGGTCACCTCGGCCAACCGCATCCCGCTGACGGTCAATGGCACGGTGGACCTGGAGTGCGGCTCCACCACGAACAACGCCGCCCGTCAGAAGGATGTCGCCTTCGCCGTGACAACCTACGTGGAAGAAGTGCGCATCGCCGTGAAGGCCAACTCCGGCATCACGTCGATCAACCAGCTCAACGGCAAGACCGTGGCCACCACCACCGGCACCACCTCGGTGCAGACGCTGCGCAAGCACGAGCGCGCCACGGGCGTGGACTTCAAGGAAGTGTTCGGCAAGGACCACGCCGACAGCTTCCTGCTGCTGGACTCCGGCCGTGCCGACGCCTTCGTGATGGACGGCTCCATCCTGGCCAAGAACATCGCCACCTCCAAGGCCCCGGCCGACTTCAAGATCGTCGGTGAAGTGCTGAGCGTCGAGCCCATCGCCATCATGATGCGCAAGGACGACCCCGCCTTCAAGAAGGCCGTGGACGACAGCATCAAGGCCATGATGAAGTCGGGCGAACTGGCCAAGCTGTACGACAAGTGGTTCATGCAGCCCATCCCGCCGACGAACACCAAGATCGGTCTGCCGCTGTCTGCGGCCACCAAGGACGCCTGGGCCAACCCGAACGACAAGCCGATGGAAGACTACGCGAAGAAGTGAGCCCCTGGCCCCGGCTCACGGCGCTGGACGCGCGTGAGTCGGGTCGGCCCCCCGAGGGGGCGGCGATGCTCACGGGGCTGGCCCCGTTCGCACATCGCCAGCGCGGGCCGGCTTGGGGCGGCCCGGCGCTCGGCCCGTGATCGACGGGCTCACAGGGTGCCAAAGCGGGTGCATGGCACCCGCTTTGCTTTAGGGAAGAGGCTTGAGGAGAAGCCATGAGTTGGGATTGGCAGTTTTACTGCAACGACACCGCCACGGGTGAAGCCGTGGCCGGGTGTTTCGGCCCTGGGGGCAAGGAGCAGACCTATCTGCAATGGATGCTGAACGCGTGGGGCTGGACGCTGAGCGTGTCGCTGCTGGCGCTGGTGCTGGCGCTGGTGGTGGGCTCGCTGATCGGCATTGCGCGCACCGCGCCGAACAAGGGCCTGGCGCGTTTCGGCGAGGCCTGGACGGAGCTGTTCCGCAACATCCCGCTGCTGGTGCAGGTGTTCCTTTGGTATCACGTGCTGCCCGCGCTGATCCCGTCGCTGCGCGACGCGCTGTCGCCCACCGTGTTGGTGGTGTGCGCTTTGGGCTTCTTCACCAGTGCCCGCATTGGCGAGCAGGTGAAGGCCGGCATCAACACCTTGCCGCGCGGCCAGCGTTATGCCGGCCTCGCGATGGGTATGACGCTGCCGCAGACCTACCGCTTCGTGCTGCTGCCCATGGCCTACCGCATCGTCATTCCGCCGCTGACGAGCGAGAGCATGAACATCGTCAAGAACTCGGCCGTGGCGTTCGCGGTCAGCATTCCGGAGCTTGCGCAGTTCGCGCAGCAGGCGTCGGAGGAAACCTCGCACTTCGAGGAAATCTTCATCCCCGTCACGCTGCTGTACTTCATCTCGGCGTTCGCGATCAACCGCATCGCCAAGGTCATTGAAGCCCGTGTGCGCATCCCCGGCCAGGCAGGGGGCAAGTGATGCTGAACCTTGACTATTCCTTCCTGAACTGGGCGGTCATCCAGAGCTTTGTTGCCAAGGGCTTCTGGTTCTCGATCCAGCTGACGCTGGTGGCCATGATCGGCGGCATCGTGCTGGGCACGTTGCTGGCCATGATGCGGCTGTCCAGCCACAAGTGGCTGTCGGTGCCTGCGGCGGTCTATGTCGACACGCTGCGCTCCATCCCGCTGGTGATGGTGATCCTGTGGTTCTTCCTGCTGATTCCGAAGTTGCTGGGGCCGCTGGGTGGGCAGATGTCCGCCCTGATCACGTTCACGTTGTTCGAGGCGACCTACTACTCCGAGATCATGCGGGCCGGCATCCAGTCGGTGTCCAAGGGGCAGGTCAACGCCGGCTATGCGCTGGGCATGACCTACAGCCAAAGCATGAAGCTGGTGGTGCTGCCGCAGGCCTTCCGCAACATGCTGCCGGTGCTTCTGACGCAGACCATCATCCTGTTCCAGGACACGTCCCTTGTGTACGCGGTCGGCGAGTACGACCTGCTCAAGGGCTTCGAGGTGGCGGGCAAGAACTTCAACCGCCCGGTGGAAACCTACCTCGTCGCTGCCGTCGTGTATTTCGTCATCTGCTACGGCCTGTCCACGTTGGTCCGCCGCCTGCAGAAGAAGATCGCCATCATTCGCTGAGTCGAGTCATCCCCATGATTGACATCAAAAACATCTCCAAGTGGTACGGCTCCTTCCAGGTGCTGACCGACTGCACCACCTCCATCCAGAAGGGCGAGGTCGTCGTCGTGTGCGGTCCGTCCGGCTCGGGCAAGTCCACGCTGATCAAGACCGTCAACGCGCTGGAGCCTTTCCAGAAGGGCGACATCGTGGTGGACGGCATCTCCATCGCCGACCCCAAGACCAACCTGCCCAAGCTGCGCTCGCGCGTGGGCATGGTGTTCCAGCACTTCGAGCTGTTTCCCCACCTGTCGGTGACCGAGAACCTGACGATTGCACAGGTCAAGGTGCTGGGCCGCAGCCTGGACGACGCCAAGACCCGCGGCCTGAAGATGCTGGACCGCGTGGGCCTGTCTGCGCACAAGGACAAGTTCCCGGGCCAGCTCTCCGGCGGTCAGCAGCAGCGCGTGGCGATTGCCCGCGCGCTTTCCATGGACCCGATCGTGATGCTGTTCGACGAACCCACCTCGGCGCTGGACCCTGAGATGGTGGGCGAAGTGCTGGACGTGATGGTGCAGCTGGCCCAGGAAGGCATGACCATGATGTGCGTGACGCACGAGATGGGCTTTGCCAAGCGCGTCAGCAACCGCGTCATCTTCATGGACGCCGGCAAGATCATCGAAGACTGCAGCAGCAGCGACTTCTTCAACAAGCCGGAAGAGCGCTCGCCGCGCGCCAAGGACTTCCTCGCGAAGATCCTGCAGCACTGAGCGATCCGCATCCACGCCGTCTGGCGCCAAAGCGCCCCGCCGGCGTGTCGAAGCACTTGCGACGAAACCGGGCCCGCCACCAGCGGGCCCTTTTCATTTCAGGGCTCGATGGCGGCCCCCACCACGGCGCCCGCGCCGATTGAGCCGATGCGTGTCGCGCGGCCCGTGGCCAGATCGACCCGGTACCACACGGCGCTGCCCGTGGTGCTGATGGCCGCATAGGCGGTGTTGGAAAGGTCTGAAATGTCCAGCGTTGCATGCTGGAAGGGGCCGATGCCCAGCGACCCGACCGTGAACAGGCGCCCGGTGTTGGGCGAGATCACCGGCTGCACGCCTTCCTTGCTGCCCTGGTGCGCCAGCACGCCCAGGCGGCCGTCCAGCACGTAGTTGGTGGTGATCTTCTCGTTGTCCTTGTTGTAGGTGTAGCCCGCTGCCACCACGCCGGGCGTCTTGCCGGCATTCACGTCCGACGCGTCGTAGGCCAGCCGGCCGTCGAGTTGCACGCCGGGTTGGCTAGGGTCGCTGTCGACGATGGCGCCGGTGTCTGGGTGCAGGCGCAGGTTGTCGCCCGCATCGTTGACGACGCGGATTCGGTCCACCGTGGGGTTGAAGTCGACCCCCCATTCGGTGGCGCCGGGGCTGGGCAATGCGTTGGGCGTGCCCACGGTGCTGGCGGTGGCCGTGCGGGTGTCGATGCGGTAGAGCTGGCCGCTGGCGCCCAGCCCGTACAGCTGGCCCTTGGCCACGCGGTAGTCCACGCCCAGCAGCCGGTCGCCGGGCAGCAGGCCGGTCAGCGGGCGGGAGCTCAGCGTCTTCTGCGGCTGGCCCGCGTTGAAGCTGACGAGCTGGTTCCCCGGCGTCACGGCCTGGATGGTCTCCTTGGCCAGGGGGCCCAGCGGCCCCGGGGGCGCGGAGGCGCACGCTGCGAGCAAGGTGGTGGCCAGGGAAAGCAGGGCAAGGGCAGGGCGGCGCATGAGGTGTTGGAGGCTGTCTTGCCCCCATTCTTGCCATCACGGCCACCCGGCGTCATGTCAGGAAGTCACAGGAACATGCCGCCCGAGGCTTCCACGCGCTGGCCGGTGATCCAGCCCGACCCGGAACGCATCAGGGCGGCCGCTGCGCCTCCGATGTCGTCCGCCGCGCCCACGCGGCCCAGCGCGGTGACCGAGGTGACAAAGCGGTTCAGCTCCGGGTTGTCGCGCACCGCGCCGCCGCCGAAGTCGGTCGCGATGGCGCCCGGCGCCAGCGTGTTCACGCGGATGCCGCCGGCGGCCAACTCCTTGGCCTGGTAGCGCGTCAGCACTTCGATGCCGCCCTTCATGGCGGCGTAGGCGGCGTAGCCCGGCACCGTGAAGCGCGCCAGGCCGCTGGAGATGTTCAGCACGCGCGCGCCGGTGTGCTCGCCGCTGGCCAGCAGCGGCAGCAGGGCTTGGGTCAGGAAGAACGGGCCTTTGAGGTGGATGGCCACCAGGCTGTCGAACGCCTCGGGTGAGGTTTCGGCGAAGCTGGCATGCACGCCGGTGCCGGCGTTGTTGATGAGGCCATTCAGCGCATCGGCACCCCAGCCGGTCAGCACTTCGCGCACTTGGGTGGCAAAGGCTTGGAAGGTGTGGGCCTGCGCCACATCGAGCGGCAGCGCGGCGGCACGCCGGCCCAGGGCCTGAATTTGCGCCACCACGGCCTGCGCGGCCGAGGCGGCCTCGCGGTAGGTGATGACGATGTCATGCCCGTCTCGGGCCAGGGCCACGGCCATGGCGGCGCCCAGGCCGCGGCTGCCGCCGGTGATGAGGGTGATGGGGGTGGATGTGGAAGACGAAGTCACGGTGTAGCTCCAAAAGGGTTCGAGAACGGAGCGAAATTTATTGTTTGCGCTTTCGTGGATAAAGTCTCCGAATCTGAAATGACTGTGATCGAAATGGCATCCAATATCGATCTGACCGCCCTGCGCGTCTTCTTGCAAGTGGCCGAGTTGGCCCACTTCAGCCGCGCGGCCGACGAGCTGGGCCTGCCCAAAGGACGGGTGAGCCAGCTGGTGCGAGATTTGGAGGCCCAACTGGGCACGCGGCTGTTCCAGCGCACCACGCGCCGCGTGAGCCTGACAGCCGACGGCGAACTGCTGGCCGAGCGCGCCCGTGCCTTGCTGGCGGACGCCAGCGACATCGAGGCGCTGTTCCAGCAAGACCAGCAGCTCACCGGGCGCCTCCGGGTGGACATGCCCGTCCGCCTGGCGCTGGACACCGTGCTGCCGGCCTTGCCTGAATTCCTGGCCGCCCACCCGGGGCTGACCGTGGAGCTGAGCTGCACCGATCGCCGCGTGGACCTGGTGGAGGAGGGCTTTGACTGCGTGCTGCGCGTGGGCGCCGTGCACGACCCGCTGCTGGTGGCCCGACCGCTGGGCCAGATGCGCATGGTCAACGTCGCCAGCCCGAGCTACCTCGCCGCACGCGGCACGCCGCTCACGCCGGACGAGCTCGTCACGCAGGGCCATCAACTCGTGCACTACAGCCAGACCTGGGCCGACCGTCGCCCGCGCTTCGAATGGCTGGACGCTGCAGGCCAGCCGCAGTCGCTGACGCTGCCCTCACGCGTCACCGTCAACAACACCGACGCCTACCAGGCGGCCACGCTGGCCGGCGCCGGCATCGCGCAGGTCCCCATTCAAGGCGTGCGCCGTGCGCTGGCCGAGGGACGCCTCATTCAAATCCTGGCGGGATACGAGCCTGCCCCCTTGCCCGTCCGCCTGGTGATGAGCCAACGCCGTCACACGCCACGGCGGGTGCGCGTGTTCATGGACTGGTTGGCCGATCGGCTGACCGATCGGCTGGACCCGAAGGGCTGACGCGTCGCGTCAGAGCTTCACCGGCCCGTCGATGCTGGCGGCCACGGCTGCCTTGGCCTGCTGCTGGCGCACGCGGTCCAGGTAGCCCTCGGAGCGCTGCAACTGCTCCTGGATGAGCTTGTTGTTGGTGCCCATCGTCTCGATGGCCTTGCTGCGGAAGTTGTCCATCGCGTCCATGGCCTGGAAGGTCTGGTCGAACATGGACTGGATCTGCTGAATGCCCAGCATGGGGTTGGACGAGAACTCGGCAGTCGCGTCCACGTGCTGGTTCAGCGCGGTGCCGGTTTGGTGGATGAGGTCGCCGATGGTCTTGTTGACGCCCTGCAGCATCTGCATGACTTCGATCTGGTTGCCGGTGGCGCGGGCCACGGTCTGGGCCACGGCCAGCGCGCTCATGCCGGTGGTGGCGACGCGGTCGCAGCCGATCATCATTTCGCGGCCGGTTTTCTTCAGCACGTCCAGCGCCAGGTAGCCGTTCACGCACACGGCCTGCTGGGTCTGGATGTCGGCGAGGTTCTGGCGGGCGTAGAACAGCACCTCCTGCTCCAGCGCCTTGGCCTTCATCGGGTCGGTGGCCTGCAGCTGTTGCAAGCGGCCGGCCAGGCGCTCGTCCAGCACGCGGGCGAAGCGGGCGGCGGCGGCGAGCTTTTGCATCGCGTCCCACAGCTTGGCGCGCGTGGCTTCGATGTCCACCACGTCGCGCTGGATGTCGTCCTTGGCGGCGTACAGCTGCGTCATGGCGGTTTGCAGCTGCGAGCTGGCGGACTGGAAGCGGCGGAAGTAAGCCTCCAGCTTGTTGCCGAACGGGATCAGCCCCAGCAGCTTGCGCGGCTGCAGCAGGTCGCCGTCCTTGCCGGGATTGAGCTCATCGAGCTGGCCGCGGATGGCGGCGATGGCCTTGTAGGCCGGCGTGTCGGTAGCGCCGACGAAGTTGCGCTGCATCAGGCTGCCTTGCATCAGGCTCGCGGCGGTGCTGATCTCCTGGCGGCCCAGTTGAAAGGCGCTGTCGAGCTTGGCTTTGAACGGCTCGCTGTGCAGGTCTTCTTTCTCCAACGCGTCAATGAAGCGGCGCACCTGCTCGTCCACCTGGTCCGACACCTCGGCCTTCAGCGGCACGGCTTCCACCGCCTGCACCGGCTGCACCGGGGTGATGACTTCGGGCGGGGTCAGCGTGAAGGCGGGCGTGGCAGTCGTCGTGGTGTTCATGCAATGTCCTTGGAGCCGAATTTCTGATTCAGGAATTCACTGTGCCGCAGGAAGGCCTGCGCGTCTTGAGAGGCGAGGTCGTCACCGAGTTGGTCGACCTTGGTCTCCAGCTCGGCCAGCACGCCCTCGAAGGTGGCTTGCGCCGTTTTGCCGTTGGCCAGCAGCTTGGTGGTGGCGAACTTGGGTGGGATGCTCAGGTAGGTGTTCAGCGCCTGAGGCAGGTAGCTGATGGCGATGTGCCGCGCGTGGAAGGTTTCCTGCAGGCTGAGCTGGCCGCGGCTGCGCTCCCATTGGTCCAGTAGCCCCTCCAGCCGCTCGCACAGGCGCTGGATGCGCTGGGCCAGCTGGAAGGGGATGCGCTGGCCGGGGTTGTGCTCGGTCAGCCGCCGCACGCCGGTGAGCGCCCGGCCCATGGCTTCGCGTGCATCGCCTTCGTCTTCGAACTGCAGGGCCTCCCAGGCGTCTTCACGCGTGCTGGGCCAGCCCCACCACAGCGCGCCGGCCGTCAGGCCCACCGCATAGCCCAAGGCCGCCACGCCCAGGCCCCACGCGCCCAGCAGGCCCAGGCCCTTGAGCACCAGCACGCCGGTGGCGGCCAGCAGGCCGCACCAGTTGGCCGGTGCGTTCAGCCATCGCAGCAAGCCGCTCATGCCGTGGCTTTCATTGGTAGGCCCGAATGTCCTTGAACACCGCGTACAGCGGCGTCTTGCGGGCGTCGAACACCTTGCCGCCGGTGATGTCCACCAAGGCCTTCAGGTCGCCGGCGTCGGCCTCGCCGAACAGCACCATGAACACCGGAATGCCGCGCACGTCTTCGGGCAGGCGCTCGTAGTCGCGCCGAAAGTCGTCCAGCCGGCGGCCCATGTTGTTCTTGCCGTCGGTGAAGGCCACCACCGAGTACTGGTAGTCGGGGTTGCGCTTGCGCTCCTCCAGCATGTGCTGAAGGCCTTGCAGCACGGCGTCGTACAGCGCGGTGCCGCCGGTCATGTGCAGGCTGTCGGCGGCGTCGCGCACGCGGCGCAGTTCGGCCAGCTTGGCGTCGGTGTCCACCTGCGGGGCCACGCCCTTGGCGAGCTTGGTGCCGGCCGGAATCTCAAAGGGCACGGGCTCGCCCGGCCGGTCGCTGAACGGCAGGAACCACAGCCGCTCGCGGTTGGTAAGTTTGGCCACGCGGCCGGTGAGGCTGGCGTCCGCGCCCGCAAGGTAGTGGATGGCTTCCACCAGCTGCTCGCGGCGCTTGCCCTGCATGCTGCCGCTGGTGTCCAGCACGAAGGTGCTGGCGATGGGCTTGCGGAACTCGTTGAGGTAGGCGTCGATCAGGCCGTCGGCCAGCTTGCGGTCGGGCGAGAAGGGCAGCTCCACCTGCACGCCGCGCGCGGGCAGCAGGTCGGCCACCTGGGCGGCCACTTCGGCACGCATCGGGCGGCGCAGCGTCTGGCGGGCCAGCCACAGCTGGGCGGCGTCGCTCTTGAGGTAGTCCACCACCTTTTGGTAGTCGGCCCGGCGCGCGTCGTTCAGCAGCATGAAGGGGTAGTCGGCGGTGGACACGCCCTCGAACGGGTAGATCAGGTGAAGCGGCTCGCGCAGCTTGCCGCTGGCGTTCAGACTCAGCAGCCAGCTCTCGTAGTTGATGAACGCATTGGCCCGCGTGCCCTGTTGCTTGGCGAATTGCTCGGCCAGGTACGTGGAGTTGTCGCCCACGATCTTGTAGCCCTTCAGGAAGTCGGCAATCGCGGTGCGGTCCACGTCGGCAGCGGTCAGCGCCTCGCCTTTGCCGCCGGCTGCGGCCACCACGCCCAGCAGCGCCATGAAGCCCTGGTTGCTGGTGGCCGGGTTGGAGAGGGCGTATTGCAGCTTGCCGGCCTTGGCGGCGCGGGTGATGTCGCCCCAAGTGAGCTTGGCGTCGGGCTTGTCCCAGCCGTACTTGGTGGCGTCGCTCTTGCTCACGCCCACAGCCAGCGGCGACAGCATGATCTTTTCCTGCAGCTTCACCTTGCCCTGGCCGGCGGCGTCGCTGAGCAGGTACTTGGCGTTGGCGAACCAGGCCGCGTCGGGCTTGACGGCACGGCCGCTGTCGCCGCTGAGCACCTCTTGCGTGCTCTCCATGGTGCCGCCGAAGCGAAAGCGCACCTCCACACCCGTGGCGGCCTGAATTTGCGCGGCCAGCGGTTCCACGTCCTTCAAGTCGCTGGTGGCCAGCACCTGCAGGGGCGCGCCGGCCGTGGCGGGCGGTGCGGCGGACGGCGCGGGTGCGTCGTCGGCCTTTTTGCCGCAGGCGGCTAGCAACGTGAAGCTCAACAGGAGCAGGGCGCGGCGCATCACTGGTTCATCTCCCGGCTGACGGTGTCGATCATGTCGAACATGAGGTCAAAGCCCGGCGGGTCGATGACCTGGTTGAGCTTGAGGTCCACGGCCAGCCCAGCCTTCTCGGCGGCCGCGGCAAAGGCGGCGCTGTCGCCGGTGCGGAAGCCCTGTTCCAGCGCCACGGCCTGCAGCGTCTTGTTCGTGGCCAGCAGTTCGGCCAGTTGCTTGCCGCGCTCGTTCAGCGCCACCAGCACCCATTTGTTCACGATGGTGGGTTGGGGGTACATCAGCACCATCTCCGGCCGGATGCCGCCCTGCGCCCCCTTGAGGGCCTGGGCCACCATCTGCGCTTCGTAGATGAAGGTCAGCGGCGTCTTGCCCATGCCGATGGAGAGGTAGTCGTCGAACGCGCCGTTGACGTAGTTCTCCTGGAAGCCCTGGCGCTTGAACAGCTCGGTCAATTGACTCGCGTACTTTTGCGCGGTGGCACGGTCGGCCACCACATCGCCGTTCAAGGCGGCCGAGGTCAGGGCCAGGTACATGGCGGCGGAGTTGCTGCGGCGGATGTCGGTGGTGCTCACCAGCACGCTGCGCGACACCGCGTACTCGCCGCTGCCTTTCAGGTCGCGCCAGCGCTGCTTGGCCAGCATCGCCTGCGTGAGCTTTTCCATGTCCAGGCTGTAGACCTTGGGCGCCATGGCCTTTGCCATGCCGTTGGCGGCCAGGATCTTGGCCGCCGGCTCCCAAGAGGCCACCACCAGCGGGGTGTGGAAGGGGGCGGTTTGCGTGGCCGTCTTGCCGGCCTTGCGGGCGGCGTCAGCAATCATGTTGGCGGCCACCACGCCGCTGGCGATGAAGAAGTCGGGCTGGTCGGCCGTGCCAATCTTGGCGGCCATGTCGCGGCTGCCCACGCGCGCGGCGTGCACCGGCAGCTTGGCCTGGGTCAGCACCTGGGCGACGCGGTCGTCTTTGAAGAACGCCTCCACGTCCACCGCAATCAAGCCCTTCAGCGGCTCGGCCGTGGCGATGGCCTGCTGCTCCTGCGCGATCCGCTGCGTCTCGTGGTTGCTGCGCATCGCAAAAAACAGGGCGCCGCCAAACAGCGCCAACAGCACCAGGGTGCCAACCAGACGTTTCGGGGTGTTCATGAGTGGGTGCAGGCTCCTTTCAACGTGAGGCGGAGTGTCACCGAATCGGCCGTCGCCGGGAGACGACAATCCGGGTATGAGTGACACCCTGACCCTCACCCGTCCTGACGACTGGCACTTGCACCTGCGCGACGAGGCCGCGCTGAAGAGCGTGCTGCCCTACACCGCGCGCCAGTTCGCCCGCGCCATCGTCATGCCCAACCTGCGCCCGCCGGTCACCACCGCCGCGCAGGCCGCCGCCTACCGCGAGCGCATCCTGGCCGCCCTGCCGGAAGACGGCCCGGGCAGCGACTTCCAGCCGCTGATGACCATGTACCTGACGGACAACACGCCGCCAGACGAGATCAAGCGCGCCAAAGATGCCGGCGTCGTCGCCCTCAAGCTCTACCCCGCGGGCGCCACCACCAACAGCGATGCCGGTGTGACCGACATCCGCAAAACCTACGCCACGCTGGAAGCCATGCAGCGCGAAGGCCTGCTGTTCCTCGTGCACGGCGAGGTGACGGATGCAGACATCGACGTCTTCGACCGCGAAGCCGTGTTCGTGGACCGCGTGATGACGCCGCTGCGCGCCGCCATGCCTGAGCTGAAGGTGGTGTTCGAGCACATCACCACCAAGGAAGCAGCGCAGTACGTGACCGAGGCCGACCGCTTTACCGCCGCCACCATCACGCCGCAGCACCTGCTCTACAACCGCAACGCGCTCTTCACGGGCGGCCTGCGCCCGCACTACTACTGCCTGCCCGTGCTCAAGCGCGAGGAGCACCGCCAGGCGCTGCTGAAGGCTGCGGGCTCGGGCAGCCCCAAGTTCTTCCTGGGCACCGACAGCGCGCCGCATGCCGCGCAGCTCAAGGAGAACTCGGTCTGCGGCGCTGGTTGCTTCACGGCGCTGTCGGCGCTGGAGCTGTACGCCGAGGCGTTTGAAGCCATCGGTGCGCTGGACAAGCTCGACGCCTTCGCCGGCCACCACGGGCCCGACTTCTACGGCCTGCCGCGCAACACCGGCACCGTCACCCTCAAGCGCGAGCCCTGGACGTTGCCCAGCGCCGTGCCGTTCGGCGAGGCCCAACTCAAGCCGCTGCGAGGCGGCGACACGCTCAACTGGAAGCTGATGGCATGAACGCGTCCGGCAAGAAAGTTGCCTTCCTCGTTGACTTCGACAACGTCGCCACTGACGTGATCGAGCAGGCGCTGACCATGGTGTTCAAGGACTACGGCGCCGCCCACATCCGCCGTGCCTACTGCAACGCCGAGCAGGCGCACCACCAGCAGGCCTTCATGAAGCGCCTGGGCCTGCGGGCCATCGTGAACCTGGCCATCGGCAAGAACTCGACCGACATCGCGCTGGCCGCCGACGCGATGGACATCGCCATCACTGAGCGGCCCGATGTCATCGTGCTCGTGTCGTCGGACAGCGACTTCGCCCCGCTGGTGCTGCGCTTGCGCGAGAAGGGCGCCTGGCTGCGCGGCTTCGGCCAGTACGGCAAGACGGGCGACGGCGTGAT
This sequence comes from Pelomonas baiyunensis, assembly GCF_043555935.1. Lineage (NCBI taxonomy): Bacteria > Pseudomonadati > Pseudomonadota > Betaproteobacteria > Burkholderiales > Sphaerotilaceae > Roseateles > Pelomonas baiyunensis. Next base: position 302,324 of record NZ_JBIGIB010000001.1, read on the forward strand.
CCAGATCTACGACCAGTTCAACGAATTGGCGCACGGCGTGGGCCGGCCGGCGCGGGACGCCGCACCCGCCAAGCCCACCGGCAGCGGCCGCCGCCGCGGTGGGCGAGGTGGCCGGGGGGGCACCGAAGGGCGTGGCAACAACGCCCCGGTGGCCCGCGCACCCCGTGCGGAAGCGCTGCCGGCTCCGGCGGCCACCCCAGCGGCCGTGCCGCAGGACGTGCTGGACCACGCGCCCGAGGTGGTGGTGGAGCGCCCGGAACTGCTGCCGGCCGCGCCGCAGATGCCGGATGTGCCCGAGGTCGTGGCTGACGCCGCGGCGCCGGTGCCTGCATCGGCCAAGTCACGCCGCAAGCCGGTGGGCAAAGCCGCGAAGGCCGCTGCTGCTGAGGCCAGCGCACCGGCTGAGGCGCAAGGCGCTGTGGCGGCCGCGGAGCCTGTCACCCCCCAGCCCAACGCGAAGCCTTCGGCCAAGGCCGCTGCCAAGCGGGCCAAGGGCGACAAGCGCGATCCTGCGGCCGCCCCTGCGCCTGCGGCCAAAGCGCCTGCGACAGCCGCGCCCTCGGGCAAAGCCCCTCTGGCACCCGCGCCAACGGCTGACGACCCCCAGGTGGCCGCCGCCAAGGAGATCAACGCCGTGCTGGCGCTGCTGCCCAAGCTGGCCGATGGCCAGTGGCATGACCTGGGTGCGGCCGCCAAGGCGTTGAAGGATGCAGGCCTGTTGGCCAAGTCGGCCCCAGCCACCAAGCTGTTCCGCAAGCACGCCCACGCGTTCGAGCTGCAGCCGGAGAAGCAGCCCAACCGGGTGCGCTTCGCCACTTGATCCCGGCGCCAGACTGGGCCGCGCCCTGGTTCGCGCCCTACCGTGAGGTGGCCGGGCCGGTGATGGCCCGGTTGGCGCAAGGCCAGCCGGTGCACGCGGCCCTGGGCCACGACCGTTTCGAGCCCGACACCCCGCGGGCCCACGGCTACGAGCACCACGTGGCGGCCACCGGACGTGTGCCCACGCGCGACAACGCGCACGACCTGTTCAACGGCCTGGTGTGGCTGCGCTTCCCGGCGTTCAAGGCGGCCTTGAACCAGGCCCACCTGGCCGCCCCGCCGGCTCCAAAGGGGCGGCGCGGCCCGGTGCGAGACGCGCTCACGCTGCTGGATGAAAGCGGCCTGCTGCTGGCGGCGCCCGAGCCCCTGCTGCGAGCGCTGCAGGCGCAGGACTGGCGGGCCCTGTTCCTCACCCATCGGGCCCTGTGGGCGCAGGCCCAGGTGCGCGTGGTGGGCCATGCGTTGCTGGAAAAGCTGCTGACCCCGCGCAAGCCCTGGTGCGCCCGCGTGCTGGTGGTGGCCGATGTGGAAGCGCCGGTGCTGCCGCACCCGTTGACGCCTGCTGCCCTGCCGCCGCTGCCCGTGCTGGGCTTGCCCGGCTGGTGGCCAGCCAATGAGGCGCCGGGCTTCTATGACGACCCCGCGGTCTTCCGCCCAAAGCGGCTAGCATCGGCAGCCATGCCCGGAGGAGCCGCTCGTTGAAGACGTCATGTTGGAAGTTGCTGAAGCGGGGGCTGAGTGCCGCCGCGGGGCTGCTGCTGGCCGCCAGTGCGCTGGCGCAGGCCAAGCCCACCCCGGTGCCGGCGCCTGGTTCAGCGCCCGTTGCCACGCCGGCCGCGGCTGCGGCCGAGCCGGCCCCGGTGTCGGCCAGCGCCCGGCGCCTGTACGAGCGCAGCAAGGGCCAGCTCCTGCAGATCCGCACGCTGCTCAAGACACAAGACAGCCAGGCCTCGGTGGGTTCGGGCTTCGTGGTGAGCGACGACGGCCATGTCGTCACCAACTACCACGTGATCAGCCAGTTCGCGCTGGAGCCCGACAGCTACCGCCTGCGCTACGCCACGACGGATGGGCAGGGCGGCGCGCTGGAGCTGCTGGACTTTGACGCCCGCCGCGATCTCGCCTTGCTGCGGGCCGTGGACGACGGCAAGGGCGGCGGCCTGAAGGGCCGCGGCGCGCTGGCCTTCCGGCCGGTGAGCCAGCCGCTGGCCAAGGGCGAGCGCATCTACTCCATGGGCAACCCGCACGATGTGGCGTTTGCGGTGGTGGAGGGCAACTACAACGGCTTGGTGGAGCGCAGCTTCGACCCGCTGATCTACTACGCGGGCGGCATCAACCCCGGCATGAGCGGCGGCCCGGTGCTGGACGAAGACGGCCGCGTGGTGGGCGTCAACGTGTCCACCATGCTGTTCGCGCAGCAGGTGAGTTTTCTGGTGCCCGGTGAGTTCGCGGAGAGCCTGGTCAAGCGCAGCCTCGGTGCCAAGCCGATTCGCAGCGCCGCCTGGGGCCGGCTGCGCGAGCAGTTGACGCGTTATCAAGACGAGCTGGTCAGTCGCTTCGTGGCCCTGCCGTGGGAGAGCGCCAACCACGACCGCTACCGCCTGCCCGTGCCCAAGCAAGACTTCATGCGCTGCTGGGGGCGCGGCACGTCGGCCGACACCAAGGGCCTGGAGTTCGAGCGTTCGCAGTGCCGCATGGACCACGCCCTCTTCGTGAGCGGCAGCCTGCAGACCGGGTGGCTGGACATGAGCCACGAGGCCTACGACGGCAGCAAGCTCGGGCCGCTGCGCTTCTCACGCCAGTACTCCAGCAGCTTCCGCAACGAGCGGCTGGGCCAGGCCGACAAAGCCCGCACGGCGCCCTACTGCAAAGAGCAGTTTGTGGAGCGCGACGGGCTGCCCCTGCGCGCGGTGGTGTGCCTGCGGGCCTACCGCAAGCTGGAAGGCCTGCACGACCTGACGGTGCTCGTGACCACGGTGGACTCGTCCACGCAAGGTGCACTGGGCCGCTTCGATGCCAAGGGCGTCAGCTTTGACAACGCGCTCAAGCTCGCGGCGCATTACCTGGAGGGCTTCGCGTGGACGAGCAGCAAGGCGAAATGACGGCGCCCGTCGGGGTGGCGCCGGCGTCGGCCGTGGTTGAACTGCTGGGCCGCGACGGCCGTGCCGTGCTGGTGCAACGCGTGACGGGCTGGCCTGTGCGCCTGGGCCGCTCGCCGGGCTGCGACGTGGTGCTGGACGACCCGCACCTGGCGCCCGAGCATGCGGAGCTTCACTTGGCGCCGGGCGGCGGCGTGCAGCTGCGGCTGCTGCCCAGCGTCAACGGCGGTGCGGTGGCGGGCCGGCGCCTGGCGGCGGGCGGCGAGGCCGTGCTGCCGACGGGCGGCAACTTCCAGCTGGCCGGGTGCGCGCTGCGGCTGCGCACCAGTGCCGATGTGCTGGCGCCCGAGCAGGTGATGGTGGTGCACCCGGTGCGCCACTGGGCGCTGCTGCCGCTGATGCTGTTGAGCATGCTCGGTTTTCACTGGCTGGACCGCTGGTCGGCCGTGGACCCGGATGCGCGCTGGGTGGATTACGTGTCGCCCATGCTCACGCCGCTGGCCTTCATGCTGGGCTGGGCGGGGCTGTGGTCGCTGGCCAGCCAGATCTTTCAGCACCGCTTTCCGTTCGCCATCCACCTGCGGCGCGTGCTGCTGGTGACGCTGGTGACGCAGCTGCTGGACTGGGTCTTGCCGGCGGTGGCCTATGCGATGTCGTGGCCGCGCCTGATGGCGGTGGAGGCGTTCACGCTGCCCGTGACGCTGGCGGTGCTGATGGCCTGGCACTCGCGCTTGGTGTGGCCGGGGGCGCAGCGGGTGCTGAACATCGGCATCACCTCGTTGCTGCTGTTGTGGCTGGGGCTGCAGGTGGCCAACCGGCAGGAGCAGCAGCACCTGTTCGGCCCGCCGTACCTGGCCAGCTTGCCGCCGCCCGCGTTGCGCGTGGCGCCCACGCAGTCGACCCAGTCGCTCATCGAGTCTCTGCAGCCGCTGAAGGCGGAGCTGGCCAAGCAAGCCCGCAAAGACAACGACAGCCTGGGCGAGGACGACAGCGGCGGGGAGTGACACCCCGCGCCCCGCGCCGCCTTGCCGGGCTGAATGCGGGCAAGGCGGGGCGGCCCGGCGCTCGGCTCGTACCGAGCGCGAATCCGCCTCAGGCCTGCGGCAGGAAACCCTCCACCGAGAGGTAGCGCTCGCCGGTGTCGTAGTTGAAGCCCAGCACGCGGGCGCCGGCCGGCAGCTCGGGCAGCTTCTGCGCGATGGCCGCCAGCGTGGCGCCGCTGGAAATGCCCACCAGCAGGCCTTCTTCGCGCGCGCAGCGGCGGGCGTATTCGCGGGCCGCCTCGGCTTCCACTTGAATCACGCCGCTGAGCAGGGCGGTGTCCAGCACGGCCGGGATGAAGCCGGCGCCGATGCCCTGGATGGGGTGCGGGCTGGGCTGTCCGCCGCTGATGACGGGCGACGCCGTGGGTTCAACCGCGAACACCTGCAGCTGCGGCCAGGCCGCCTTCAACACCTGCGCGCAGCCGGTGATGTGGCCGCCGGTGCCCACGCCGGTGATGAGCGCGTCCAGGCCTTCAGGGAAGTCGCGCAGGATTTCTTGCGCCGTGGTCTTCACGTGCACGGCCGGGTTGGCGCCGTTCTCGAACTGCTGCGGCATCCACGAGCCGGGGTGCTGCTCCAGCAACTCCTTGGCGCGGGCGATGGCGCCCTTCATGCCCTTCTCGCGTGGCGTGAGGTCAAAGCTCGCGCCGTAGGCCAGCATCAGGCGGCGGCGCTCGATGCTCATGCTGTCGGGCATGACGAGGATGAGCTTGTAGCCCTTGACCGCCGCCACCATGGCCAGGCCCACGCCGGTGTTGCCCGAGGTGGGTTCGATGATGGTGCCGCCCGGCTTGAGCAGCCCGCGCGCCTCGGCGTCTTCCACCATGGCCAGCGCGATGCGGTCCTTGATCGAGCCGCCCGGGTTGCTGCGCTCGGATTTCACCCACACCTCAGCGCCGCTGAACAGGCGCTGCAGGCGGATGTGCGGGGTGTTGCCGATGGTGTCGAGGACGTTGCTGGCCTTCATGCGGTCTCCAGGTTCAGGGTGCAGGGATAATCGCTAGTGTGAAGCAAGCCAGACCGCCGCTGGGGCGATCTCGGAAACGAGGCCCTGGAGGAAGGTCCGGACTGCATAGAGCGGCGTAGCAGCTAACGGCTGCCCGGCGAAAGCCGAGGATCAGAGCAACAGAGACGAGTCAAGGCAGGCCCCCGTCAGGTGGTGGTCTATGCGGCGCCAGCGCAAGCTGGCGTGGGGTGAGGCGAAAGCCTCGCACCATCGCGCGAAAGCGCGAACCGCGTAGCACCCAAGGCGGGCCAGGGCCCGCCTTGGGTGAAACGGGCAATCTCTACGCGCAGCAACACCAAGTAGGCCAGCGTTGATGCGGCTCGCAGAGCTGGCGGGTAGGTGGCACCGAGCCGGGCCGTGAGGTCCGGCCCAGAGGAATGGCGGTCACGCCGGGGGCAACCCCGGTGCACAGAATCCGGCCTATCGGCTTGCTTCACTCTTTTAGCGGGTTTGCAATCGATTTAATCGCGGAGGGCGTCACGCCCGCCACCCGCAACCCCCTAGCCAGTCGGCGCGCGGTAGACCACAGTCTTGTTCGTGCACAAGGCGTTGCCTTGAAGCGTTTGTCGCGCATGCCGTTTGCCGGCGCCTGAGCGACCCATGACAGGAGATCAGGTGTGAACTGGAGAGACTTGAAACTTCGTACCAAGTTGCAATCGGGCTTTGGTGTGCTGGCTCTCGTGGTGCTGCTGGTGTCGGTCATCGCCATCCAGTCCTTGTCGCGTGCCAATGACCGCTTCGTGACCTACGTCGATGGCGTGGGCAAAGATATTGAATTGGCGTCTGCCTTGCAGGGAGCAGCATCCCGCCGTGCGCTGGCCGTGCGCGACATGGCACTCAGCGACGACGCAAAGCTCATCCAAGAACTGGGGGAACTGGCCGCTCGGGAGCATGCCGCCACTGAGGCGGCGTTGGGCAAGCTCAAGGCGTTGGTTGCCTCTCGCCCGGATGCCGACGAGAAGGACAAAGCGCTGGTGTCGGACATTGACCGTGTCGAGGCCCAATATGGCCCGGTGGCCTTGGCCATCGTCAAGCTGGCGGCCACGGGTCAACGGGACGAGGCCGTCCGCAAGATCAACACCGAATGCCGCCCATTGCTGCAGGCGTTGGTGAAAGCGGTCGATGCATATTTGGCCGAGGAAGCGGCCACGACAGTGCGCCGCATCGACCAATCCCAATCGCTGTTCGCGCAGGAGCGCAGCATGCTGGTTGTCGCCGCCGTGTTGGCCATTGGGGCGGCGATGGGCTTGGGTTGGTGGTTGGGCAATCGGATCTCGCGCCCCCTGCAGCGGGCGATCGCGGTGGCCGAAGCCGTGGCCGGGGGTGACCTCACCACCGACGCCCGGGCCGACACCCAAGACGAAACCGGCCAGTTGATGGCGGCGCTGGCGCGCATGAACACGGGGCTGCTGGACCTGGTGACGCAGATCCGCCAGTCGGCCGACAGCATCTCCACTGCCTCGCGCGAGATTGCCACCGGCAACCAAGACCTCTCCAGCCGCACCGAGCACCAGGCCAGCGCCCTGCAGGAAACCGCGGCCTCCATGCAGCAGATGACCGGCACGGTGCAGCAGGCGGCGGAGAGTTCGCGCCAGGCCAACCAGCTGGCTTCTGCGGCCATGCAGGTGGCGGAGCAGGGCGGCACCGTGGTGCAGCGCGTGGTGCAGACCATGGGCGAGATCAGCGACTCCAGCCGCAAGGTGGCCGACATCATCGGCACCATCGACGGCATTGCGTTCCAAACCAACATCCTGGCCCTGAACGCCGCGGTGGAAGCCGCGCGGGCCGGCGAGCAAGGCCGCGGCTTTGCGGTGGTGGCCGGCGAGGTGCGGGCGCTGGCGCAGCGCAGCGCCACGGCGGCGCGCGAGATCAAGTCGCTGATCCAGACCAGCGTGGAGCGGGTGGAGTCGGGCTCCGCGCTCGTCGGGGAAGCGGGCACGACGATGGAGCAAATCGTCACGCAGATCCGCCGCATGACCGACCTGCTGGCCGAGATCAATGCGTCGGCCGCCGAGCAGAGCACCGGCATCACGCAGGTGAACCAGGCCGTCACGTCCATCGACCAGGGCACGCAGCAAAACGCCGCGCTGGTGGAAGAGAGTGCGGCGGCGGCGGAGAGCTTGCAGCAGCAGGCCGCGGGCCTGAGTCAGGTGGTGGCCAAGTTCAAGACCGGCCGGGCCTGAGCGCGATCCGCGCGATCCTTCCCGTCCGTCCGGCCTCTTCCGGTTCTCCGTTCACGTGGTCGCGATGGGGGCTCTGACTTTCGGCGCGGCGGGGTGCGGTCGATACACTGACCCGCTGTCCATGCCTGTGCCGATCGCCTGCCCCGATGAATCCTGACGCCAGTCGCCTGTGGCGCGCGCCCCGATGGGCTTTGTCGGTGCTGCTGGCCTGTTTGGCCATGGTGGGGCCGTTCTCCATCGACACCTACCTGCCCGCGTTCTCGGGCATCGCAGCCGCGCTGGACGCCACGCCGCTGCAAATGCAGCAGACGCTGTCGGCCTACCTGCTCGGCTTTGCCTTCATGAACCTCTTCCACGGGGCGCTGTCCGACTGCTTCGGCCGCCGGCCGGTGGTGCTGATCGGGTTGGCTTTGTTCACGGGCGCCAGCATCGGCTGCGCGGTGGCGGGGTCCATCGGCCAGCTGGTGTTCTGGCGCACGGTGCAGGGCATGTCGGCGGGCGCGGGCATCGTGGTGTCGCGCGCCATCATCCGCGACATGTTTCCGCCGGCCGATGCGCAGCGCGTCATGTCGCAGGTCACGCTCTTCTTCGGTGTGGCGCCGGCGATTGCCCCCATGGTGGGCGGCTTTTTGTTCGTGCACGCCGATTGGCACTCCATCTTCTGGTTCCTGACCGCGGTGGGCGCGGCACTGCTGGTGGCCAACTGGCGCTTGCTGCCGGAAACGCTGCATCCGAACCTGGTTCAGCCCTTCCACGTGGGCGCGCTGATGCGCGAGTACTGGCGGTTGTGCAGCAGCCCCAAGTTCATGATGCTGGTGCTGGCCAGCGGCATCCCATTCAACGGCATGTTCCTGTACGTGCTGGCCACGCCGGTGTTCTTGGGTGAGCACCTGCATTTCGCGCCGCAGCAGTTCTTCTGGTTCTTCCTGTGCTCCATCGGCGGCATCATGGCCGGCGCCTGGGTCAGCGGCCGGCTGGCCGGCAAGATGAGCCCGCAGCGCCAGATCATGCGGGGCTTTCGCATCATGTTCGCGGTGTCGGTGGCCAACATCGGGCTGAACTTGTTCGCGCCGCTGAGCGCCTTCTGGGCGCTGCCCATGGTGGGCTTGTTCGCCTTCGGCTGGGCCATGATGGTGCCGGTGGTGACCCTGCTGGTGCTGGATCAGGCGCCCGAGCGGCGGGGCATGGCGTCGTCGCTGCAGGCCTGCATCGGCTCGGCCGCCAACGGGCTGGTGGCGGGCTTGCTGGTGCCGCTGGTCATGCACTCCACGCTGGCGCTGGCGGTCACGTCGGCCGGCCTGATGCTGGTGGGCCTGGCGGCCTGGTACGGGGTGCGCCGCTCGGTGGCGGCCTGATCGCCCGCAGCTTGGGCTCAAGCCTGCAGCGCGGCTGCCGAAATCCCGGGGTATGAAGAAGCGTTGGGTTCTCTGGGCTTGCCTGTGGGCATGCACGGCCCATGGCCAAGGTGCCAAGGAGCCGGTGGAGGTGCTGCGTCAGCGCCTGGCCGAGCGCTTGGCCACGCCGGGCGAGGGGCGCGCGGCCGTGAAGGCAGCGCCCAAGGCGCCGCGCGCGGAGAAGGGCGATGCGCACAAAGCGCCGCATTGGGGCTACACCGGCGACATCGGGCCTGAACATTGGGCCGAGTTGTCGCCCGAATTCAAGCAGTGCGCGGTGGGTACGCGCCAAAGCCCCATCGACATCCGCGACGGCCTGGCGGTCGACATGGAACCGATTCGCTTTGACTACCAGCCGGCCGCGTTCTCCGTGCTGGACAACGGCCACACCATCCAGGTGAAAGTGGCGGCCGGCAGCGGCATCACCGTGATGGGCCGCCGCTATGAGCTGCAGCAGTTCCACTTCCATCGCCCCAGTGAGGAGCGGGTGAACGGCAAGCAGTTCGACATGAGCGCGCACCTCGTGCACCGTGACGCCCAAGGCCGCCTGGCCGTGGTGGCGGTGTTGCTGGAGCGGGGCCGCGACGCGACCCCGCACCCCGCCGTGCAGGCGGTGTGGGCCAGCCTGCCACTGGAGAAGGGCGACGCCCTGGCCGGCCCGGCGCCGCTGGACCTGAACCTGCTCCTGCCTGCCGAGCGCGGCTACTTCACCTACATGGGCTCGCTCACGACGCCGCCGTGCAGCGAGGGCGTGTTGTGGATGGTGATGCGCCAGCCGGCGGTCGTCACCGCGCAGCAGCTGGAGGTGTTCGCCAAGCTCTACCCGATGAACGCCCGGCCGCTGCAGGCGGGCGCGGGCCGGGTGATCAAGGAGTCGTTGACGGCCCCGTGACGCCGGGCGCGCGGCCCTTGGTGGTCTTGCGTGCGCCCGAGAGCCAGTCGTGCAGCGTGGCGAACAGCTGTTCGGCCACCACGGGCTTGGCGACGTGGTCGTCCATGCCGGCATCCAGGCAGCGCTGGCGCTCTTCGTCGAAGGCATTGGCCGTCATGGCCAGGATGGGCAGGTCGGCCGCCTGGGGCAGGGCGCGGATGGCGCGGGTGGCGTCCAGCCCGTCCATCACCGGCATCTGCACGTCCATCAGCACCAGTGCGTAGTCTCCAGCCCGCACCATGTCGATGGCCTGTTGGCCGTCCACAGCCACATCCACGGTCAAGCCGGCGCTGCCGATCAAGGCCACGGCCACTTCCTGGTTGACGGGGTTGTCTTCGGCCAGCAGCAGGCGGCGCGGGTGCTGGCGTGCCAGCTCGGCCAGTCGCTCGCGCGCGGAGTGCGGGCGCTCCGCCGGGGGCGCGGCCAGCGCGGGCGGCTGTGCGGCGGCGTCCACCGTCAGCACGAACCAGAAGGTGCTGCCGCGGCCCGGGGTGCTGTCCACGCCGACGGTGCCGCCCATCAGTTCCGCCAGCCGGCGGCAGATGGCCAGGCCCAGCCCGGTGCCGCCGTAACGGCGCGTGGTGGAGCTGTCGGCTTGCTCGAAGTCGCGGAACAGCCGGTCTTGCGCTTCGGCGGGAATGCCGATGCCGCTGTCTTGCACCTCGAAGCGCAGCCGCACACGGCCCAGCGGTGCGGGGGTGTCGTCCGGGCGGGCCAGCAGCCGCACGAAGCCGGCTTCGGTGAACTTCACCGCGTTGCCGGTGAAGTTGAGCAGCACTTCCGAAATGCGCTGGGCATCACCCAGCAGCACCCGCCCGCGCAGGGCTGGCGCGAGTGTGGTCTCCACGCGCAGGCGCTTGGCCGCGGCGGTTTGCTGGGTCATGTTGGCGATGTTGTCCAACACCTGGTCGACCGTGAACTCGCGGTGCTCCAGCGTCAGCTTGCCGGCCTCGATCTTGGAGAAGTCGAGCACGTTGTTGATGACGCTCAGCAGGTGCTCCGCAGCGTTGGCCACCTTTTGCAGGCGCTGCTGCTGCTCGGGCTCGATCGCATCGCTCTGGGCCAGGTAGGTCAGGCCGATGATGGCGTTCATCGGGGTGCGGATCTCGTGGCTCATGTTGGCCAGGAAGGCGCTCTTGGCCAGGCTGGCGGCCTGTGCGGCATGGGTGGCTTCGGCCAGCGCGGCGGTGCGTGCCTCTACCAGTTCTTCCAGGTGGTGGCGGTAGCGTTCCAGTTCGTTGGCGTCGCGCCGCTGGCGGGAGATGTCGGTCAGGAAGCCGTGCCACAGCACGCTGCCGTCGGGCTCACGCTGCGCAATCGCGTTGCCGTACATCCAGCGCTCCAGCCCGCCCAATTGCGGCACGCGGAACTCCTGCTGCCAGGGGCTGAGGTTGCGGGCCGAGGCCAGCAGGCTTTCCCGCACGGCCACGCGGTCGTCGGGGTGGATGCGGTCGAACCACGGGGCGGCGGTACGGCTGAGGTCGGCGCTGCCGAGTGCGAAGTACTCGCGCACGGCCTCGCTCACGTACGCAAAGCTGAATTCGCCGGTCACGGCCAGGCGCAGCTGGTACACGACGCCGGGTACGGTTTCGGCCATGCCGCGCAGGCGTTCGATCAGCGCGTGCTGCGCATCGAACTGCTGCTGGAGCGCGTCACGCATGTGCTCCAGGTGGTTGCCCAGCAGACCGATCTCGTCTTGCCGGGTGTGCTGCAGCTTGGCGTCGAACCGGCCGTCGGCCAGGTCGTTGGCGAAGCCGCCCAGCTCGCGCAGCGGGCGAAAGAGCCGAGAGTTCAGCAGCCACAGCACCAGCGCCAGTGACACCAGCAGCTGTCCGCCCACCGTGGCGCCGTAGAGCCAGCGCTGGCGCAGCACGGCGGCGGTGCTGAGGTGGTCGTCGATTTCGATCTGGATGTGCCCGATGCGGGTGGCGCCGCGCACGATGTCGCGCTCGCCGGTGAGCGTCTGGCCCAGGCGCCGCTCGGGCAGGTGGTTCTCGATGAAGGGCAGGCCTTGCGATGCGTCGCTCACGCTTACGCGCACCACCTCGGGCGACTTCACGATGGCCGACACCACTTCGCGTGCGGCCACCGCGTCCAGGTTCCACAGCAGTTCGGGCAGGCTGCTGGCCAGCACGTCCAGCTTGGCGTCGAGCTCGCGCTGAAGCGCCTGCTCGGCCACCTGGGCTTCGCGCAGCCCGATGAGCAAACCGCCCACGATGAGGGCGGGCAGCAGCAGGCCGATGCTGGCGCCCAGTGCCAAGGCCACGAACAGGGAAGACGAAGGCTTGCGACTCAAGATGGGCTCATGCTGCCATGAACAGGGGCCTGCAAAACAAAACGCGCCACGTCGCGGGGGGCGGCGGGGCGCGTGAAGGGGCTCATCCGAGGGTCAACCCTTGCCCAGCAGCGCGGGTTTCAGCGACGAATCCACCGGTTTGTCGCCCAGCCAGATCTTCAGCAGCGCGTTGTAGAAGCCGATGTCCTTCATCGGTTCACCTTGCTGCTTGCCGTTGAAGTACATGACGGTGCCGGTGTCGGGCACCCAGTCCACGGTCACGGTGTCGCCCTTCTTGGCTTGCGGAATGCTCACGAAGGCGTCACCGAACTGCGCGAGTTGGTTCACGAACTTGGAGCGCTCGGCCTTGTCGGTGTTGGCGGTGATGCCGGCGAGGAAGGCCTGGCCGAGTTCGTCACCGGTCACTTCGCGCATCATGGTCAAGGAGAAGCGGCGCGGGCCGCTGGACTCGAAGATGGCGGCCGGGTTGTCCTTCTTCTCGGACAGGTACAGCGCCAGCACGTAGACCTTCACGACGATGCGGGTGCGCACGCCAGCGCCGTTGAGCTTGAGCTCCTTGCCGGCCACCTTCACCGAATCTTCCAGCTTCACGCCGGCCACTTCGGCGGCCTGGCCAAGGCCGGCGAGGCCCAGGGCCAGCGTCAGGCCAGTCAGCCAACGGGTGACGGGTTTCGTCTTCATGCGGTCTCCTGTGGTTGGGAAAGTCGGGCGGGTCAGTGGCGGCCTTCAAGCTTGAAGAGGCTCACCACCTCTTCCAGCCCCTGGGCCTGCGTGCGCAGCGAGTCGGCCGCGGCGGCGGCTTCTTCCACCAGGGCGGCGTTTTGCTGCGTGCTCTTGTCCATGTCGTGGATGGTATGCGTCACGCGTTCGATGCCGGAGCTTTGTTCGGCGCTGGCATGTGTGATCTCACCCATGATGTCGGTCATCCGTTGCACGCTCGCCACCACGCCCTGCATGGTGCTGCCAGCCTTGGCCACGAGGTCGCTGCCCTGCGCCACCTTCTCCACCGAGTCGGCGATCAGGCGCTTGATTTCCTTGGCAGCGTCGGCGCTGCGGCCGGCCAGCGAGCGCACCTCGCCGGCCACCACCGCGAAGCCGCGTCCCTGCTCGCCGGCTCGTGCCGCTTCCACCGCAGCGTTCAACGCCAGGATGTTGGTCTGGAACGCAATGCCGTCGATCACGCTGATGATGTCCACGATTTTCTTGGACGACGCGTCGATGCTGCCCATGGTGGTGACGACCTGCGCCACCACGGCGCCGCCTTCGGCGGCCACGGTGGACGCGGCCTGCGCCAGCTGGTTGGCCTGTTGGGCGTTCTGCGCGTTTTGCTGAACGGCGTCCGTCAGGGTCTTCATGGCCGACAGTGTTTGCTCCAGCGAGGCGGCCTGCGCCTCGGTGCGCACGGACAGGTCGAGGTTGCCACTGGCGATCTCGGACGAGGCGGAGGCGATGGACTCCGTGCCTTCGCGCACGCGGCCCACGATGCCCTTGAGGCTGTCGTTCATTTCGCGCAGGGCCTGCAGCAGGTCACCGGTTTCATCGCGGCTGCGCACTTCGATTTCGCTCGTCAGGTTGCCGGAGGCCACCTTGCGTGCGACGTTCACCGCGCCGCGCAGCGGGTTCACGATGCCGCGCGTGATGAGCACGCCCGTCAACACGCTGGCGCCAATGGCCGCGGCGGCCAGCACCAGCAGCAGCAGCGCCGTCTTGCGCGCCACGCTGTTGGACTTGGCACCCGCGGCGTCCATGGCGGTGTTGCGCGCTTCCACCAGCTTGTCCAGCGCGGCCATGTACTTCACCTGCGCCGCGCGCACCGAGAACTGGAACTTCAGCGGTGCGCCTTCGGTGTCGCCGGAGGCCACCGTCTTCACGAAGGACGCCTGGGCGGGCATGAATTTGGCGCGCGCTTCCTTCACGGCCTTCAACTGCTCCAGGCTGGCTTCGTCGGTCAGCAGGGGCTCCAGTTCAGCCATGGTTTTTTCATGGGCGGCCATCTGGCTGGCCACGGTGTCCAGCTCTTTCTTGATCTGGTCTTCGCCCGTCATGATGAGCGTGGTCATCATGCTGCGCACGGCGTCCCCCAACTCCCCCTTGGCCTTGTTGGCCAGCGCCACCGCCTTGTAGTCGGTGTTCAGCAACTGGCTGATCTCGCCGTTCAGGGTCTGGATGCCGAAGTAGCCCAGGCCGGCCATGGCCATCAGGCAGGCGATCACCACCGCAAAGCCCGCCGTGAGGCGCTGGCCGATGCGCATGTGGGTGAGGAAGTTCATGGGGTGTCCTTGCGTCTTGTCTCGTTGTGTCACCCGGTCGAGCCAGGCGGCTGTCGCGGTCTGCTACCGAAACTGCTTGAAATTCTCAATAGAAAACTGAACGCCACCTGATTCTGAGGGGCGGCGCGCCCCCGCGGGGTGTGACATGTGCGTCGATTTCGCTGCCTACGTCACGAACGGGGGCGGAAGTCGTCCCCCACCGTGGGGACAAACGCGAATGCGCCGGCGCCATGAATTCAAGCGGTACTTCGCAATATCGCCCCAAGTCCTTATTTCTAAACGCCTTTTTATTTCCGCCTGTACGAAACAACAGTCGGTTCTAAGTGCTTGATTTCATTGAAAAAACTTGTTCGCGAACCTTGACCCTTTGTGGGGTGCCACTTAAAGTGGGAGGAAGTGTCGTTTCGTGGTGAAAAGTGTCGGAAATCGTCTTTCAGGGAGCCTCCAACTTGGCCTTAGATGCCAAGGGACGCCTGAGCGTGCCCAGTCGACACCGCGATGCCCTGCAGCTGCTTTGCCAGGGGCGCCTGACGATCACCAAGCACCCGGACGGCTGTCTCATGGTGTTCCCGCGCCCGGCGTGGGAGGTCTTCCGTGACAAGGTCGCTGCGCTGCCAATGTCGGCCGCGGGCTGGAAGCGGGTGTTCCTCGGCAACGCCATGGATGTGGAGATCGACTCCGCGGCCCGCGTGCTCATCTCGCCGGAGCTGCGCAAGAGCGCGGGCCTGAAGAGCGACGTGATGCTGCTGGGCATGGGCAGCCACTTCGAGTTGTGGGATGCCGAGGCGCATGCCGCGCACGAGGCCGAAGTGATGGCCGGCCCGCTGCCGGACGCGCTGAAGGACTTCAGTTTCTGAGGGGCGGGGCATGAGCGACACCACTGCATTCCGCCACACCACCGTGCTGCTGGATGAGGCCGTGCACGGCGTGCTGGCCCGCCCGGACGGCGTCTACGTGGACGGCACCTTCGGCCGTGGCGGGCATTCGCGCCTGCTGCTGAGCCAGCTGGCCCCCACCGGGCGGCTGATCGCCATCGACCGCGACCCCGAAGCGATTGCGGCTGCGGCCGCCATCACCGACCCGCGGTTTTCCATCCTGCACAGCGCGTTCGCGGACATGGCCGAGCAGCTCGCCGCCATCGGCGTGCACGAGGTGGATGGCGTGCTGCTGGACCTGGGTGTGTCCAGCCCGCAGATCGACAACCCCGCGCGCGGGTTCAGCTTCCGGTTCGACGGCCCGCTGGACATGCGCATGGACACGACCCGCGGCGAAAGCGCCGCGGATTTCCTCGCCACGGCCGAGGAACGCGAGATTGCACGGGTGATTCGGGACTATGGCGAAGAACGGTTTGCTGGCCAGATTGCAAAGGCGGTTGTTGCTCGCCGGGAAGCCGGTGCGCCGCTCACGCGCACCGACGAACTGCGCGAACTCGTGGCTCGCACGGTCAAGACCCGCGAGCCCGGACAAGACCCGGCGACCCGCACCTTTCAAGCCCTTCGGATTCATGTCAATGGAGAGCTTCAGGAGTTGGAGCAAGGGCTGAACGCCGCGCTGCGCCTGCTGCGCCCGGGCGGCCGCCTGAGCGTGATCAGCTTCCACTCGCTGGAGGACCGCCGCGTCAAGCAGTTCATCGCCGAGTACAGCAAAGAGGTGTATGACCGCCGCGCCCCGTTTGCGCCGCCGGCACCGCTGATCCTGAACTCGCTGGGCCGCTTCAAGCCCACCGACGCCGAAGTGGCCGCCAACCCGCGCTCCCGCTCGGCCGTGCTGCGCGTGGCCGAGCGCACCGACGCGCCGCTTCGCGACTGAACCCGCCGTGGCCAAGATCAACCTCATGCTCCTCGTGGCGGTGCTGCTCAGCGGTGTGGTGCTGGTGCACAACGCGTACGAGTCGCGCCGCCTGTTTGCCGAACGTGAACGGGCCAAGAACGAAGGCCAGCGCCTGGCGTCCGACGCCGAGCGGCTGAAGGCCGAGCGCCACGCCCAGGCCACCAATCTGCGCGTGGAGCAGGTGGCCCGCGAGCGCCTGGGCATGCGCGTGATTTCGCCGGCACTCGTGGCCTCGGGGGTGACGCCATGAGCAAGTCCGGCAAGGCCGCCAAGGCCGGTGCGCGCCCGCTGGCATCGGGGCGTTCGGTGAACTACTCCACCAGCCCGCTGCTCGCGTCCAAGACGCCGCCGTGGCGCTCGCGCTTTCTGGTGGCCCTGGTGGGCTTGGCGTTCGCCGGGCTGCTGGGGCGTGCGATTTATGTGCAGGTGGTGCACACCGAGTTCTTCCAGAAGCAGGGCGAGGCGCGCTACGCCCACACGCTGGAGTTGCCCGCCAGCCGCGGCCGCATCAACGACCGCAGCGGCCAGGTGCTGGCTGCCAGTGTGGCCGTGCCGTCCATCTGGGCGATTCCCAAGGAAGTGGACGCGGAGCCCGCCAAGCGCGCCGACCTGGCCAAGGCGCTGGGCCTGAGCGCCAAGGAACTCGAGGCGAAGCTGAACCCCGAAACCCGCTTCGTCTGGCTCAAGCGCCTGGCCGACGACGACACCGCCGCGAAGGTGAAGGCGCTGGGTTTGAAGGGCGTGTTCCAGGACCGCGAATACCGCCGCAAGTACCCCGAAGGCGAAGCGGCCGCGCACGTGGTGGGCTTCACCAACGTGGAAGACAAGGGTCAGGAGGGCGTGGAGCTGGCCTTCCAGAAGGAACTGCAGGGGCGCGATGGTTCGCGTTCGGTCGTGCGCGACCGCCTGGGCCGCGTCGTGGAAGACATTGGCGAGATCGTGCCCGCCACCAACGGCCGCGATGTGGACCTGTCGGTCGACTCCAAAGTGCAGTTCTTCGCCTACCAGCGCATCCGCGATGCCGTGGCCGAAAACAAGGCCAAGGCGGGTTCCGTGGTGGTGCTGGACGCCCAGACCGGCGAGGTGCTGGCCCTGGCCAACTTCCCAAGCTACGACCCGGGCAGCCGCCAGAACCTCTCGGGCGAGCAGCTGCGCAACCGGGCGCTGACCGACGTGTTCGAGCCCGGCTCCACGATGAAGCCCTTCATCGCCGCGCTGGCCATGGACACCGGCCGCGTGACGGCCGACACGCTGGTGGACACCGGCAACGGCAAGTACCCGTTCCAGGGTGCGGTCATCACCGACACCCACGCCCACGGCGTGGTGCCGGTGCGCGAGGTCATCAAGTTCTCCAGCAACATCGGCGCCACCAAGCTCGCGATGCAGATGCAGCCGCGCGAGATGCACGAGATGTTCACGGCCATCGGCCTGGGCCAGCGGCCGCAGATCAACTTCCCCGGCGCCATCACCGGCAAGCTGCGCCCGTACAAAACCTGGCGCCCGATCGAACAGGCCACCATGAGCTACGGCTACGGCCTGTCGGCCTCGCTGTTCCAGCTGGCGCGGGCCTACACCGTGTTCGCGCGCGATGGCGAAATCATTCCGGTCAGCATGCTGCGCCAGCCGCATGACCAGCCGGTGGCCGGCATCCGCGTGTTCAAGCCCGAGGTGGCGCGCGAAGTGCGCCTGATGCTGCAGGCCGCCGCCGGCCCCGGCGGCACCGCGCCGGACGCGCAAGTGCCGGGCTACAGCATCGGCGGCAAGAGCGGCACGGCCCACAAGCAGGAAGGCCGCGGCTATGCCAGCCACAAGTACCGCAGCTGGTTCGTGGGCGTGGCCCCGATCAGCAAGCCGCGCATCGTGGTGGCGGTGATGGTGGATGAGCCCACGGCCGGCGTGTACTACGGCGGCAAGGTGGCCGGCCCGGTGTTCAGCCAGGTCACCGCGCAAACGCTGCGCCTGCTGGGCGTGCAGCCCGACCTCGACGTGAAGAGCCAGATCGTCGCCAACAAGAACGCCGTGGCCACCGAGGAAAGCTTCTGATGTTGACCCGCCTGAAATCCCCCGAAGCTGCCGCCCGCTGGTTGTCCGAGTGGTGCACCGGCACGCTGCGCACGGACAGCCGCGAGGTGCAGCCCGGCGATGCCTTCATCGCCTGGCCCGGCTACGCGCGCGACGGGCGCGAGTACGTGGCCGCCGCCCTGGCCGCCGGGGCCGCCACGTGCCTCGTGGAAGACGCGGATGTCGAGCGCTTCGGCTTTGTGGACGCCCGCGTGGCCTCGCTGCCGGGCTTGAAGGCCCGCACCGGTGACATCGCCGCGGCGTTTTTCGGCCGCCCGACCGACACGCTGGACGTGATCGCCGTCACCGGCACCAATGGCAAGACTTCGTCGGCCTGGTGGATTGCGCAAGCCAGCGCGCAACTCGGCCGCCGCTGCGGCGTGGTGGGCACGCTGGGCGTGGGCGAGCCACCAGCCCTGGCCTACAACGGCCTCACCACGCCCGACCCGGTGCTGCTGCAGTCCGCCTTCGCGGGCATGCGCGACCAGGGCTTTGCGGCCTGCGCCATCGAGGCCAGCAGCATCGGCATCAACGAGGCGCGCCTGGCCGGCTCCGCCGTGCGGGTGGCGGTGTTCACGAACTTCACGCAAGACCACCTCGACTACCACGGCAGCATGGACGCCTACTGGGCGGCCAAGCGCGCCTTGTTCAGCTTCCCCGGCCTGCGCGCCGCGGTGGTGAACCTGGACGACCCCAAGGGCGCGGCCCTGGCGGCTGAACTGACCACGCTGGACGTGTGGACCACCGGCGTGGACCGGGCCGATGCGCGCTTGTCCGCTCGTGGGCTGCACTACACCGGGGAGGGCCTCGCGTTCACGCTGCACGAGGGCGCCGACGCGGTGCCCGTGCAGACGACGCTGATCGGCGACTACAACGCCGCCAACCTGTTGGGCGTGGCCGGGGCCCTGCGTGCCCAAGGCCATGCGCTGGCCGAAGTGGCCCGTGCGCTGGCTGCCGTCACGCCCGTGCCGGGTCGCATGCAGCGCGTGGGCAACGGCCGCGAACTGCCGCAGGTGGTGGTGGATTACGCCCACACGCCCGATGCGCTGGACAAGGCCTTGTCGGCCTTGCAGGCACTGGCTGCCGCCCGCGGTGGCCGGCTGGTGTGCGTGTTCGGCTGCGGCGGCGACCGCGACCGCACCAAGCGCCCGCTGATGGGAGCGATTGCCGCGCGCCTGGCGGCGCACGTGGTGGTCACCACCGACAACCCGCGCACCGAAGTGCCCGCGCAGATCTTGGCGGACATCACGGCCGGCGCCCCCGGCGCCACCGTCATCGAGGCGCGCGACGCCGCCATCCGCGCGGCCGTGGCGCAAGCCGGCGCGCGCGACATCGTGCTGGTGGCCGGCAAGGGGCATGAGGACTATCAGGAAGTGCACGGCGTGCGCCGGCCGTTCTCCGATGTGGCCGAAGCCCGGGCCGCGTTGCTGGAAAGGGCGGGCCTGTGACCGGCTTCCTCACGCTCGCGCAAGCCCAGGCCTTGCTGCCCGGCGCCACCTTGGTGGGTGACGGCGCCACTGCCTTCGCCCGCGTGCACAGCGACACCCGCACGCTGCGGGCGGGCGACCTGTTCGTTGCCCTGCGTGGCGAGCGTTTCGACGCGAACGATTTCCTGGCCCAGGCGAAGCAGTCTGGCGCCGTGGCTGCCCTGGCCGAGCGCGGCCTGGCCGAAGCGGGCTTGCCCGGCCTGCAGGTGCCCGACGCCAAACCGGCACTCGGCCAACTGGCGGCCGCATGGCGCCGCCAGCACGCGATTCCGGTCATTGCCGTGACCGGCAGCAACGGCAAAACCACCACCACCCAGATGATCGCCAGCATCCTGCGCGCCTGGGTGGGCGACGACGCGCTGGCGACCGAAGGCAACTACAACAACGACATTGGCGTGCCGCTCACGCTGATGCGCCTGCGGCACGACAACGAGCGCAGCCACCGCGCCGCCGTGGTGGAACTGGGCATGAACCACCCGGGCGAAATTGCGCCGCTGGCCGCCATGGCCCAGCCCACGGTGGCCTTGGTGAACAACGCCCAGCGCGAGCACCAGGAGTTCATGGCCACGGTCGAGGCCGTGGCGCGTGAAAACGGTGCGGTGCTGCAGGCCTTGCCGACCAGCGGCTGCGCGGTGTTCCCGGCGGAAGACCCCTGCGCCCCGATCTGGTTTGAACTGGCCGGCGAGCGCCCGCACCTCACGTTTGCCTTGCAAGGCCCGGCCGATGTGACCGGCGAGGCCCGCTGGCAAGACACCGGCGACCAGAGCTTTTGGGCGCTGGAACTGCACACCCCGGCTGGCACGGTGCCCGTGGCGCTGCACATGGCCGGCGAGCACAACGTGCGCAATGCGCTGGCGGCGGCTGCCTGCGCGCTGGCGGCAGGCGCGCCGCTGGCTGCGATTGCCCAAGGCCTGGAGGCCTTCCGTGCGGTCAAGGGCCGCTCGGAACTCAAGCGCGATGCGCGCGGCTGCATCCTCATCGACGACAGCTACAACGCCAACCCCGACAGCGTGCGCGCCGCCATCGACGTGCTGGCCGCCATGCCCGGCGAGAGCTGGCTGGTGCTGGGTGACATGGGCGAAGTGGGCAACGAAGGCCCGGCCTTCCACCGCGAGGTGGGCGCCTACGCGGCCGAGCGCGGCATTGCCCATTTCTGGACGGCGGGTGCCGCTGCGCGCGACGCCGCCTCCGCCTACGGCCCGCAGGCCCGCGCTTTCGATACCGCAGCCGCGCTCATCGCCGCCCTGGCTGAACAACCCCGCGCGAGCCAGACCCTGGTCAAGGGCTCGCGCTTCATGAAGATGGAACACGTGGTCGCTGCACTGCAATCTGGAGGCTCCCATGCTGCTTAGCCTCGCCCAATGGCTGCAGGGCCTGTACCCCGACCTCGGCTTCCTGCGCCTGTTCAACTACATCACCTTCCGCGCCGTGATGGCCGCCATGACGGCGCTGCTCATCGGCCTGGCCTTCGGGCCCTGGGTGATCCGCGCGCTGACCGCGATGAAGATTGGCCAGCCGGTGCGCGCCTACGGCGTGCAAACCCACTTGGCCAAGAGCGGCACGCCGACCATGGGTGGCGTGCTGATCCTGATCGGCATCGGCGTGTCCACACTGCTGTGGTTCGACTGGAGCAACCGCTTCGTGTGGGTGGTGATGATCGTCACCATGGGCTTCGGCGCCGTGGGCTGGGTGGACGACTGGCGCAAGGTGGTCGACAAGAACCCCGAAGGCATGCGCAGCCGCGAGAAGTTCTTCTGGCAGAGCCTGATCGGTCTGTTCGCGGCGCTCTACCTCGCCTTCAGCGTGTCCGAGACCTCGTTCCTGGGCGTGGTGCAGCTGTTCTTCCGCTGGGTGAGCAGCGGCTTCTCCACCGAGCTGCCGCCGAAGGCCGACCTGCTGATCCCGTTCTTCAAAACCATCTCCATGCCGCTGGGCGTGTGGGGCTTCGTGGCGCTGGCGTACTTCGTGATCGTGGGCACCAGCAATGCCGTGAACTTCACCGATGGGCTGGACGGGCTGGCCATCATGCCGGTGGTGCTGGTGGGCTCGGCGCTCGGCTTGTTCGCCTACCTGACCGGCTCGTCGGTGTTCGCCAAGTACCTGCTGCTGCCCTACATCCCGGGCGCGGGTGAGCTGCTCATCTTCTGTGCCGCCATGTCCGGCGCGGGCCTGGCCTTCCTGTGGTTCAACGCCCACCCGGCGCAGGTGTTCATGGGCGATGTCGGCGCGCTGGCGCTGGGCGGCGGCCTGGGCACGCTGGCGGTGATCACGCGCCAGGAGATCGTGCTCGGCATCATGGGCGGCATCTTCGTGGCCGAAGTGCTGTCCGTGATGATCCAGGTCAGCTGGTTCAAGTTCACCAAGAAGCGTTTCGGCGAAGGCCGCCGCATCTTCCGCATGGCGCCGCTGCACCACCATTTTGAAAAAGGTGGCTGGAAGGAAACGCAGGTCGTCATCCGCTTCTGGATCATCACCATGCTGCTGTGCCTGGTCGGCCTGGCCAGCCTGAAGCTGCGGTAAGCCGACGATGAAGCTCGACCTGCCGCAAATGAACGCACAGCGCGTGCTCGTGCTGGGCCTCGGGGACTCCGGTCTCGCGATGGCCCGCTGGTGCGTGCGCTTCGGCGCGCAGGTCACCGTGTGGGACTCCCGGGCGCAGCCGCCCCAGCTCGGCGCCTTGGCGGCGCTGGGCGAGGCGGCGCAGTTCATCACCGGCGAGTTGACGGCCGAGATTGCAGCCGGCTTCAACGCGGTGCTCAAGAGCCCGGGCTTGTCGCCACTGGATGCCCGCCTGAAGGCCGTGTACGAACACGGTTCGGCCGTGCGCGGCGAGCTGGACTTGTTCGCCGACGCCCTGGCCGCCTTGAAGGCGCAGCATGGCTACGCACCCGCGGTGCTGGCCATCACCGGCACCAACGGCAAGACGACCACGACCTGCATGACCGGCCTGCTGGCCGAGCGGGCGGGCAAGCGCGTGGCGATCGCCGGCAACATCGGCCCCACGCTGCTGGACACGCTGACCGAAGCGCTGGCGCGCGAGCCCGACCCGCCACCCACCGACGTGGAGGCGACCGATGCCGGCGATCCGGCCAAGGGGGCCTTGCCGGCGGATGCTGCTGATTCGGCTGATGTTGCGGATGGGGCTGAGGACGCCGATGCGCCCCCGGCTGACGACGCCGCACCGGCGGCCGAGCCCGCTGAGGCGCCCGCTGTGCTGCCCGCCGAAGACGCACCGCTGCCCATCGCCCCGCCGCCGCCGCGCGGCCCGGTGTTTGAGACGCTGCCCGAGGTGTGGGTGCTGGAGCTGTCCAGCTTCCAGCTCGACGGTGTGACCGGCTTCGAGCCCACGGCCGGCGCGGTGCTCAACCTCACGCAAGACCACCTGGACTGGCATGGCGACATGGCCGCCTACGGCCGCGCCAAGGCGCGCATCTTCGGTCGCGAGTCCGTCATCGTCGCCAACCGCGACGACGCCGAGGTGGAGGGTCTGGTGCCGCAGCCGGTGTTCGTCAAGGGCACGCGCGGCAAGCCGGGCCGCACCGTGTCGCGCCGCGTGGTGCGCTTCGGGCTGAACGCGCCCCAGGCGCCGGGTGACTTCGGCCTGGTGGACGAGGGCGGCCTGGCCTGGCTGGTGCGCGCCCGCGAGCTGGACCCCACCGTCAAGCGCAAGCGCGGCGAAGAGGCCGAGCCGCTGGTCATCCAGCGCCTGATGCCCGCCGACGCGCTGCGCGTGCGCGGCCGCCACAACGCGGCCAACGCCCTGGCCGCGCTGGCCCTGGCCACGGCCGCCGGCTGTGAACTGGCCCCGATGCTGCACGGCCTGCGCGAGTACCGCGGCGAGCCGCACCGCGTGGAGCCGGTGGGCGCCATCGAGGGCGTGGAGTTCTACGACGACAGCAAGGGCACGAACGTCGGTGCCACGGTCGCTGCCATCACCGGCCTGGGGGCCGACCGCGCGCCGGCCCAGCTGGTGCTCATCCTGGGCGGCGACGGCAAGGGGCAAGACTTCTCGCCGCTGGCCGACGGTGTGCAGCGGCACGCCCGCGCGGTGGCCCTGATCGGCCGCGACGGCCCGCAGATCGAGGCCGCGCTGGCGGCCACCGGCGTGCCGATGCAGCGTCACGACACGCTGGAAGCCGCCACCGCCTGGTGCCTGGCCCAGGCCCAGTCGGGCGACAGCGTGCTGCTCTCGCCGGCCTGCGCCAGCCTGGACATGTTCCGCAACTACGCCCACCGCGCCGAGGTCTTCGTGGCCACGGTGCAGCAGCTGGCCGACGACCGCGGGGTGGCGCTGTGAATGCAGTGGTCGCCAAGCTGCAGTCGTTCTGGAAGCGCGAAGGCGCGGAAGACGCCAGCGTGCCCGTGCGCGACTGGGTCTCCACGTCCACTGGCCGCCCCACGCAGCTGCAGGGCTTCGACATCACGCTGGTGTGGGTGGTGCTGGCGCTGATGGCCTGGGGGCTGCTGATGGTTTATTCCGCCTCCATCGCGCTGCCGGACAACCCGCGCTTTGCGAAGTACCTGCCCACGCACTTCCTGACGCGGCACATGGTGGCCATCGGCTTCGCGCTGATCGGCGGCTTCATCACCGTGCAGATTCCGGTGGCGCTGTGGGAACGCTACGCGCCCTGGGTGTTTGTCGTGTCGTTGGTGCTGCTGGTGGCGGTGTTGATTCCGCACGTCGGCAAGGTGGTGTACGGCGCGCGGCGCTGGATTCCGCTGGGGGTCATGAACTTCCAGCCCAGCGAGCTGGCCAAGTTCGGCATCGCGCTGTACGCGGCCAACTACATGATGCGCAAGATGGACGCCCGGGAGAACTTCTTCCAAGCGGTCACGCCCATGGCCATCTCGCTCGCCTTCGTGGGCCTGCTGCTGCTGGCCGAGCCCGACATGGGCGCCTTCCTCGTGATCGCGGCCATCGCCATGGGCATCCTGTTCCTGGGCGGCGTGAACGGGCGCATGTTCCTGCTGATCACGCTGGTGCTGGTGGGCGCCTTCGTGCTGATGATCACCTTCAGTGAGTTCCGGCGCGAACGCATCTTTGCCTACCTCAACCCCTGGGACGAGAAGTACGCCCAGGGCAAGGCTTACCAGCTCACGCACAGCCTGATCGCCTTCGGTCGTGGTGAATGGTTCGGCCAGGGCCTGGGCGGCAGCGTCGAGAAGCTGCACTACCTGCCCGAAGCCCACACCGACTTCCTGCTGGCGGTGATCGGCGAGGAACTGGGCTTCGTCGGCGTGGCGCTGGTGATCGTGGCGTTCTTCTGGCTGACGCGCCGCTGCTTTCTGATCGGCCGCCAGGCCGTGGCGCTGGACCGTGTGTTCGCGGGCCTGTACGCCCAAGGCATTGGCATCTGGATGGGCGGCCAGGCCTTCATCAACATGGGCGTGAACCTGGGCGCGCTGCCCACCAAGGGCCTCACGCTGCCGCTGATGAGCTTCGGTGGCTCGGCCATTCTGATGAACTGTGTCGCGCTGGCGGTGGTGCTGCGGATTGATCTTGAGAACAGGCAACTCATGCGCGGAGGCCGTGCATGAGCGGCGGGATGCACAGCAGCCAGAACCGGCAAATGATGCGGGGAGGGCGCTCGTGACCGAGAAGCACCTCGTCGTCATGGCGGCCGGCACGGGCGGCCACGTCATTCCCGGGCTCGCCGTGGCGGAGGAAATGCAGCGCCGCGGCTGGACGGTGTCGTGGATCGGCACGCCGCAGGGCATGGAAAACCGTTTGGTGCCGGCCCGGGGCATTGCCATTGATGCGCTGCCCTTCGCCGGGCTGCGGGGCAAGGGCCTGGGCCACATGCTGCGCGGCATCGTCGGGTTCTTCAAGTCGCTGGGCGCGGCGCGGCGGGTGTATGCCGAGCGTCACGCCACGGCCGTGCTGGGCATGGGCGGCTATGTGTGCGTGCCGGCCGGTTTGTCGGCGGTGTTCAGTGGCCGGCCGCTGATGCTGGTGAACGCCGATGCAGCCATGCTCAAAAGCAACGCCGCGCTCAAGCCGTTTGCCAAGCGCATCGCGTTCGGTTTCGACGGGGCGGCAGCGGCCTCCACCCGTGGGGCCGTGGTGAGCGGCAACCCGGTGCGGGCCGAGATCGAAGCGCTGCCTGTGCCCGCGGAGCGCATGGCCGGTCGCACCGGCCCGCTGCGGCTGCTGGTGCTGGGTGGCTCGCTGGGCGCGCGCGCGCTGAACCAGGCGCTGCCGCAAGCCCTGGCGTTGTGGCCGGCCGAGCAGCGGCCGCAGGTGCTGCACCAGTCCGGGCAAGACCACTTGGGTGCCGTTTGGCAGGCGTATTCCGACGCCGGCCTGTCGGCCGAGGTGCGGCCCTTCATCGACGACATGGCCGCGGCCCTCGCCTGGGCCGATGTGGTGGTGTGCCGCGCCGGCGCCATCACCGTGAGCGAACTGTGCGCGGCCGGTTGCGCCGCGGTGTTGGTGCCGCTGGTGGTCAGCACCACCTCGCACCAGCGCGACAACGCGGTGTTCATGGCCCAGCACGGCGCGGCCATCCACCTGCCGCAAACCGAGTTGACGCCGCCCAAGCTGCACGAGCTGCTGAGCGGCCTGAACCGCACCGCGCTGCTGGCCATGGGCGAGAAGGCCCGCTCGCTGGCCCGGCCGCGTGCAGCGGCGCGCGTGGCGGACGAGATCGAAGGAATGTTGAAGTGAAGCACGCCGTTCAAAAGCTGCATTTCGTGGGCATTGGCGGCGCCGGCATGAGCGGCATCGCCGAGATCCTGCACAACCTGGGCTTCCAGGTCAGCGGCTCGGACGCGGCCGAGAGCGCCACCACCGAGCGCCTGCGGGCGCTGGGGCTGCGGGTGGAGATCGGCCATGCCGCCCCGCACATCGGCGACGCGCAAGCCCTGGTCACCAGCACCGCCGTGGCGGCAGACAACCCCGAAGTGGTGGCGGCCCGCGCCCGGCAGATTCCGGTCGTGCCGCGTGCCGTCATGTTGGCCGAGCTGATGCGACTGCGCCGTGGCATCGCCATCGCTGGCACGCACGGCAAGACGACCACCACCTCGCTGGTCACGGCCATCCTGGTCGAGGCGGGCCTGGACCCGACCTTCGTCATCGGCGGCAAGCTCAATGCCGCGGGCGCCAACTCGCGCCTGGGCCGGGGCGAGTTCATCGTGGTGGAGGCGGACGAGAGCGACGCATCCTTCCTGAAGCTGAACCCGGTGCTGTCGGTGGTCACCAACATCGACGAAGACCACATGGACACCTACGGCCACTCGGTCGAGAAGCTCCACGCGGCATTCGTCGAGTTCCTGCATCGCATGCCCTTCTACGGTGCGGCCGTGGTGTGCGCCGATGACCCCGGTGTGCGTGCCATCCTGGGCCGCATCGAGCGCCCGGTGGTGACCTACGGCTTGAGCGCCGGCGTGGCCGTGCAGGCCGTCAACGTGCAAGCGTTGGCTGGCGCGCAGATGCGGTTCACCTGCCGCCGCGAAGGTGCGTCCGACCTGGACGTGCTGCTGAATCTGGCCGGTGAACACAACGTGCGCAACGCGCTCGCGGCGATGGCGATCGCGATGGAGCTGGGCTGTCCGGACGAAGCCATCGTGGCGGCGCTGGCCCGGTTCTCCGGCGTGGGCCGGCGGTTCGAGAAGCACGGCGAGTGGCCCGCGGCCGACGGCGGGCGCTTCACCCTGATCGACGACTACGGCCACCACCCGGTGGAGATGGCCGCGGTGCTGGCGGCCGCGCGCGGCGCCTTCCCGGGACAGCGACTGGTGCTGGCCTTCCAGCCGCACCGCTACACCCGCACGCGCGACTGCTTTGCAGATTTCGTGAAGGTCATGCAAGGCGCCGATGTGGTGCTGCTGACCGAGGTGTACTCGGCCGGCGAAGCGCCCATCGCGGGCGCCACGGGCACGGCCCTCGCCCAGGCGGTGGGCACGCCGCACTTCGTGGCTGGCGTGGCCGACATGCCGGCGGCGCTGGCAGCGCTCACGCGCGCCGGCGATGTGGTGATCGGCATGGGCGCGGGTTCCATGAGCGCACTGCCGCGTCTGGTGGCACAACATTTCTCGCAAGGAGCGTCCGCATGACGACGCCAATCGACCTGCGCATCGACGCGGCCGCCCTGGGCAAGGTGGCCGTGCTGTTTGGCGGCACCAGTGCCGAGCGCCCGGTCTCTCTGATGAGCGGCACCGGCGTGCTGGAGGCGCTGCAATCGCTGGGCGTCAACGCCCATGGGTTCGATCCCGCCGAGCGCCCGCTGCAAGCCCTGAAGGACGAAGGCTTCGACCGCGCGTTCATTGCGCTGCACGGCCGGGGCGGGGAAGACGGCACGCTGCAAGGCGCGCTGGAGTGGCTGGGCATCGCCTACACCGGCTCGGGCGTGACGGCGTCGGCCGTGGCCATGGACAAGACCATGACCAAGCGGGTCTGGGCCGCCGAGGGCCTGAGCACACCGGCCTACCTGGCGCTGCCGCGGGCTGCCCTGACGCGCGAACGCATCCGCGCCATTCCCGATGAGCTGGGCCTGCCGGTGGTGGTGAAACCGCCGCACGAGGGCAGCAGCATCGGCATCACCAAGGCGATGGGCTACTCCGACATGCAGGGCGCGGTGGACCTGGCGCTGGGTTTTGACGACGAACTGCTGTTCGAGCAATGCATCGAAGGCCCCGAGCTGACCTGCGCCGTGCTGGGGCAGGGCGACAGTGCCGTGGCCCTGCCGGTGGTGGAGATTCGGGCCGAGGGCGGCGACTACAGCTACGAAAACAAGTACGTGTCCAACGACACCAAGTACCTGTTCGGCACGTTGCCCGCTGCGCTGGAATCGGAGGTGCAACAACTGGTGTTGCGCGCCTATCAGCTGCTGGGCTGCCGGGGGTGGGGGCGCGCGGACCTGATGCTGCGCAAGTCCGACATGAAGCCCTTCCTGCTGGAAATGAACACCAGCCCGGGCATGACCTCGCATTCCCTCGTGCCCAAGGCCGCGCAGGCCGTGGGCGTGGACTACCCGCACCTGTGCCTGTGGCTGCTGGCCCAGGCCCGACTGGACGCGCGCTGACGTGAACTCCGCCGCCGCCACCGTTGCGTTGCCGCCCGACGTCCGCCTGATGAACGCGGTGTCGGCGCTGCTCGTCGCGGCGTTGCTTGCGTCGGTGGCGTGGGGCGCTCTGCGCTGGGTGGTGCGGCTGCCCGCGTTCAACGTGCGTGCGATTCAGGTGGAAGGCGACGTCAGCCGCAACAGCGTGGCGTCGCTGCGAGCCAATGCGCTGCCGCGCCTGCAAGGCTCCTTTTTGAGCATGAACCTCAAAGACGGCCGGGCCGCGTTCGAGGCCGTGCCCTGGGTGCGCCGCGCTTACCTGCAGCGCGTGTGGCCGATGCGGCTCAAGGTCAGCCTGGAAGAACACCGCGCCGCGGCCTACTGGGAGGCGCGGGTCGACGGTGCCGACGCCGCCACCGAGGCCGCCGCCGAACGTGCGCTGGTGAACACCTTCGGTGAGGTGTTCCAGGCCAACCTCGGCGACGTGGAAGACGACAACCTGCCGGTGCTGGCCGGCCCGGCCGGGGCTGCGGGTAGCGTGCTGCAGATGCTGCGCGGCCTGACGCCGGCGGCCGAGAAGCTCGGTGAAAGCATCGACCGGCTGGACCTGTCCGGTCGCGGCTCCTGGCGCGCCACGCTGGGCAGCGGCGCCGTGATCGAACTGGGCCGCGGCACCGAGGCCGACGTGGTGCAGCGCTTCACCCGCTTCGCCCAGACCATCACCCAGGTCACGACGCAATACCGCAGCCCACTGCTGTCGGCCGACCTGCGTCACGCCGACGGCTATGCCGTCAAGCTGCGCGGCGTGACCACACAAACTTCGGGGAAACCCGTAAAACAAAAACGCTGAGGACAGACATGGCCAAGGAATACAAGGATTTGGTCGTCGGGTTGGATATTGGCACCGCCAAGATCATGGCCGTGGTGGCCGAGGTTTTGCCGGGCGGGGAATTGCGCATCGCCGGCTTGGGCGTGGCGCCGTCCAACGGGCTCAAGCGTGGGGTGGTGGTGAATATCGACGCCACCGTGCAGTCCATCCAGCAGGCGCTGAAAGAGGCCGAAATGATGGCCGACTGCAAAATATCTCGGGTTTACACGGGGATCACTGGCAGCCATATCCGCGGCCAGAACTCCACCGGCATGGTCATCGTGCGGGACAAGGAGGTCACGCCGGTGGATGTGACCCGGGTCGTGGAAACCGCCAAGGCCATCAATATTCCGAACGACCAGCGGCTGTTGCTGGTGGAGCCGCAGGAATTTGTCATCGACGGGCATGAGGTCAAGGAGCCCATCGGCATGAGCGGCGGGCGACTGGAGGTGAAGGTCCATATCGTGACCGGCGCCCAAAGTGCCGCCGAAAACATCGTCAAGTGCGTGCGCCGCTGCGGTTTGGAAGTGGATCAGCTGGTTTTGAATCCCAGCGCCTCCAGCCATGCCGCGCTGACCGCCGACGAGCGCGACCTGGGGGTGGCGCTGGTGGATATCGGCGCCGGCACCACGGATGTGGCGATATTTACCGGCGGCTCCATCCGCCATACCGCCGTGATCCCGATCGCCGGGGACCTGATCACCAGCGACATCGCCATGGCGCTGCGCACCCCGACCAAGGATGCCGAGGAGATCAAGGTCGAATATGGCGTGGCCAAGCAATTGCTGGCCGACCCGTCCGATCAGGTGGAAGTGCCCGGTTTGGGCGACCGCGGCCCGCGCATGTTGTCCAAGCAAGCCCTTGCCGGCGTGATTGAGCCGCGGGTCGAGGAAATCTTTTCCCTGGTGCACCAGGTCATCCGTGAAAGCGGATATGAGGAATTGCTGTCCAGCGGCATCGTGCTGACCGGCGGATCGGCCGTCATGCCGGGCATGGTGGAACTGGCCGAGGACATTTTCCTCAAACCGGTTCGGCGCGGTCTGCCCACCTATTCCGGGGCCCTGTATGACATGGTTGCCAACCCGCGTTCGGCCACTGTCATGGGGTTGCTGGAAGAAGCCCGGCTCTCGCGCAGCCGGGGTTTCAAGGCGGCACAGCAGGCGGGCTCGGTGCAAACCCTGCTCGGACGGGTCAAAGACTGGTTCATGGGGAATTTCTGACCCCCAAAAACCACGAAAAAGTTGTTTCAGGAACTAGTCAACGTTTGTGTGCCCAAGGCACAATTGCAGTAGGAGGTTTGATATGCCCATCGAGATGATCGAAGAGTTTGACCAAGGCACCCAAATCAAGGTGATCGGGGTCGGTGGTGGCGGTGGTAACGCCGTGGACCACATGATCGCCCAGGGCGTTCAAGGGGTTGAATTCATCTGCGCCAATACCGACGCGCAGGCGCTCAACCGCTCCAAGGCCGACCAATTGCTGCAATTGGGTTCCACCGGTCTGGGCGCTGGCGCCAAGCCCGAAATGGGCAAGGCCGCGGCCGAAGAAGCCGAAGCCCGCATCCGCGAATCCATCGCCGGCGCCAACATGCTGTTCATCACCGCCGGCATGGGCGGCGGCACGGGCACGGGCGCCGCGCCGGTGATCGCCCGCGTTGCCAAAGAAATGGGCATCCTGACGGTGGGCGTGGTCACCAAGCCGTTCGACTTCGAAGGCAACCGTCGCGCCAAGGCCGCCGATGCTGGTCTGGCCGAGCTGGAAGCCAACGTCGACTCGCTGATCGTCGTGCTGAACGACAAGCTGCTGGATGTGTTGGGCGACGACGTCACGCAAGATCAAGCCTTCGCGCACGCCAATGACGTGCTTAAGAACGCCGTTGGCGGCATTTCCGACATCATTCACATCCCGGGCCTGGTGAACGTCGACTTTGAAGACGTCAAGACCGTGATGAGCGAGCCGGGCAAGGCCATGATGGGCACCGCCTCGGCCACCGGTCCGGACCGTGCCGCCAAGGCTGCCGAAGCCGCCGTGGCCTGTCCGCTGCTGGAAGGCATCGACCTGTCCGGCGCGCGTGGCGTGCTGGTGCTGATCGCTGCCGGCCGCGCCAACTTCAAGCTGAGCGAGTCCAAGAACGCGATGAACGCCATCAAGCGTTACGCCTCGGAAGACGCGCACATCATTTACGGCACCGCCTACGACGAAAGCCTGGGCGACGCCCTGCGCGTGACCGTCATCGCCACGGGCCTGACGGCTGCGGGCCGCGCTCGCCAGCAAGCGCCGCTGCAAGTGGTGCAGACGCACCAGGTCGTGCGCACGGGTACCGACGGCATGCCGGTGCTGACGCAAGCCGTGGCTGTGGCGCCGCAAGCCGCTCCGCAAGGCGGCCATGTGGGCTTGGGCCTGGGCGATTTCGCCAGCAGCAACGTGCCCAGCGTGTGGCGCCATGGCCGTTCGGGCAGCGCCGCTGCCAAGGTGGAAGCCCTGTCGTCCAACGGCATGGACGAAATCGAGATCCCGGCCTTCCTGCGCAAGCAAGCCGACTGATCTTCGCGAGCCTCCCTCCGCAAAAAGGCGAACCACCGGTTCGCCTTTTTTGTTTTTTCAATCCGCGCCCTGCGGCAATGCCGGGTGGCGGTCTCGCGCAGGCGGCGAGACCACGCTCACGGGCCGATGGCGAGTGATGAACTCGACGGCGCGCGCGATCACGTTCGCGTCCTGCAGCAGGCGCCGGTGCCCGAGGCCCGAGACGGCCTCCAGCACCGAGCCCGGCCAGGTCTCGTGCAGAGCCTGTGAGGCGCTGAACGGCACGGTGCGGTCCTCCCGGTCGTGCACGATCAGCGCCGCGTGGCGCAGGCCCGGCTGCAGAGCGGGCAGGTCGGCCTGTGCCAGCGGCCCGCCGATGAAACCCTCCACCCAGGCCAGCCAGGCGGCTTGCTCGGCCGGCCCCAGTCCATGGGCGCGGGCCAGGCCTTGCACCACGGGTGTTAGCGACGACGGGCCGGCCAGGTGCACGCTGCAGGCCAGGCGCAATGCCGGCAGCTGGGCCAGGGCGAGCAAGGCGGCAGCCGACCCCATGGAATGACCCACTACGGCGTGCACAGGGCCCTCGGCCTTCAACACGGCCTGCAGCGCTCGGCCTGCATGCACCACGCTGGCAGTGTGGCCGCCGGACTCCCCGTGGCCGGGCAGGTCGAACAGCGTGACGGACAGGCCGGCTGCAAGCAAGGGCGGCACCCAGCCGAGCAGGTGGGCGCCCCGGCTGTTCCAGCCGTGCACCAGCACCACGCGCGGCCCCTGGCCCCAGCGCCACCGTGCGAGCTTGAGCCCCTCGTGGCGCAGCGGCGGCGCCGCGGCCGGAGTGAGCGCCGCTTGCTCCGCCGCGGTCAGCGCCACTCGATCGGGCGCCGAGAACGCGTGGCGGGCTGCGGCCAGGCGCCCGTTGTCCAGCGCGTGGGACGGGTGCGGCAGGGCGGACGGCGAGGTCAATGCAGTCATGGCGGCCTCGCGTGCGGTCAGCCCAGGTAGGCCGCAGTCGGGGCGGACAGGCTCTGCTTCACCTGCCGGCTGATCTCGTCGGCCAGCACCTCCGGCGCGCCCTCGGCCACGCCTTGCAAGGCCAGCCGGGCCACGTCGGCGGGCGCGGTCTTGGGTCCGTCCATGCCGCGGGCCATGTCGGTGTCCATGTAGCCCACGTGCAGGTTGGTGACTTGCGTGCCCTGGCCCCGCAACTCCTGCCGCAAGCCATTGCTCAAGGCCCACGCCGCCGCCTTGGAGGCGCTGTAGGTGGCCAGCGCCGGCAGCGTCAGCCAACTCAGCACCGACAGCACGTTGAGCACTGCGCCACCGCCGTTGCCCCACAGCACCGGCGCAAACGCCCGCGTCAGGGCCCAGGGGCCGAAGAAGTTGGTGTCCAACTCGGCGCGGGCGATGGCCATGCCGTCATCCGCCAGCAGGCGGCCGTGGCCGGCAATGCCGGCGTTGTTGATGAGCAGCGTGACGTCGGTGCAGCGTGCAGCCGCGGCCGCGACTTGGGCGGCGTCGGTCACATCCAGCACCACCGGCACCAGGCGGGGCAGGTTCAACGCAGATGGGTCGCGGGCGGCGGCGTACACCTTGGCCGCGCCGGCGGCCAGGGCGGCGTCCACGAAAGCACGGCCCAGGCCGCGATTGGCGCCTGTGATGAAGACAACGGCGTTCTGGAGTTGCATGGGGCGGGATTCCTTGAAGGGGTGCGTGGTGGAGGGGCGACCGACTTTTATTGATGTTGGTCGACATGAATAAATATAAATGTCGACCAACATATAAAATTCGTCAGGCCACCCCGGCAAAGCCCCATCCCGCCCAGGACATCGACCAGGACATCGCCATGAAGGTCAGCCGCGCCCAAGCCGAAGAGAACCGCGAACGCATCCTCGACAACGCAGCCCAGCTGTTCCGCGAGCGCGGGTTCGACGGCATCGGGCTGAACGACCTGATGCAGGCCGCCGGCCTCACGCGCGGAGGCTTCTACGGGCACTTCGCGTCCAAGGACGATCTCGCTGCGCAGGCCTGCGCGCGAGCGCTGCAACGCAACCGCGAGCAATGGCAGCAGCAGCCCGACCGCAGCCTGGCGGCCTGGGTGCAAACCTACCTGTCCGACGCCCACCGCGACCACCGCGGCGAGGGCTGCGGCCTTGCCGCGTTGGCGGGAGACGCGGCCCGCGGCGGCCCGGCCGTGCGTGAGGTGTTTGGCGAGGGGGTACAGAGCCTGGTGGCAGCCTTGCAGGCCCAGATGCCCGCTGCCGATGCCGCTGCACGGCGCGGCCAGGCGCTGGCGATGCTGTCGACGATGGTGGGTGCCTTGTTGCTGTCGCGTGCGGTGGCCGACGAGGACCTGTCGCGCGAGTTGCGCGAGGCCGCCCGCGAGCACCTGCCCATCTCCGTGGACTGACACCGCCGGCGCTCCTGCCGAACGGTCATATGCACGGCCCTGAGCGGTGATGCGCCGCTCGAATGCGCCGACCCCCTGTGGCATGCTGGTCGGATGACCTGGCCCCTTCGTTCCTCACGCCATGCTTGACCTGTCGGCGCTGCTGAAGCGCGGGCTGAGCCTGCTGTGGTGCGCGTTGTTCGCCCTGTTCGCGTGCAGCCTGCCTGCACACGCGCAGCGCCTGCCGCAGCCCACGGCGCCATTGGCCGATTCGGAGGCGGCGAAGGTCGAGTTGGCCACGCGGGCCTGGACCCGCGACCAACTGGAGGCCTGGTGGGCGGGCTTGCGTTCGCACGCCACCGTGGGCGGCGACCTGCTGGACCTGCCGGACGACCTGCTGCCGCCGCCGGCGGACGGCGCCTGGCAGCCGGTGGCGATGCCGGACGTGCAGAGCCGACCCAGCGCCGCCGTGCTGCCCCAGGGCAGCGCGTTCGAGATGCGCTGGTACCGGGTGCACGTGCCTTTTGGGGGCGAGACGCCGCAGGCGCTGTACCTGCCGCGGCTGGTGACGCTGTCGGCCGCGGTGCTGGTACGCACGCCGCAGGGCTGGCGGGTGCTGCTGGACAACCAACCCGCCGAGCGCGAGCAGTGGGTGCAGCCGGTCTGGCTGCCGTTGCCGGGCGTGGTGGCCGAAGGGCTGGACCTGGTGGTGGCCCTGCCGGTGCCGGCGGGCAGCTACCACGCGGTCAGCCGCATCTGGGTCGGGCCGCGCGATGTGCTGGAAAAGCGCTGGATGTGGCGGGTGCGTGCCCAGTCGGGCCTGCCTCAGGCGGTCAGCCTGACGCTGGTGGTGCTCGGGCTCTTTGCCACCATGCTGTGGCTGCGCCGGCCGGAGGACTCGATCTACGGCTTGTTCGCGCTGGGCGCAGCAGCCTGGATGGTGCGCAACCTGCACTACTACGTCACGCCGCCGCATTCGCAGGGCGGGCAGGACTGGTTCTGGTGGGCGGCGCACGCGTCCATGGGCTGGGTGATGCTGAGCGCGCTGCTGTTCGCGTTCCGGTTTGCAAGCCGGCGCTGGGTGGCGCTGGAACGGCTGCTGGTGGTCAGTGTGGTGCTGGTCAGCCTGGTCAGCATGCCGCTGTGGCTGCGGCAGCTGGACATGGTGGTGCTGCAGTACGCCGTGACCGCTGGCGTGGGCGCACTGGGCATGGCGTGGCTGGTGCACCTGGCGTGGCGTGAGGGCCAGCCGGAGCTCCGGGTCATGGCCGGGGCGATGCTGTTTGCGCTGGTGTTGGGCGGGCATGACCTGGCCGTGCTGGCCGGCTGGGCCTGGCCTGAGCACATCTACCTGATGCCCTGCGCCACGCTGGCCGTGATGCTGAGCTGCCTGTACGCCGTGCAACGGCGGTACGTGGTGGCGGTGGAGCAGGTGCAGGCCCAGAACAGCCAACTGCAGGAAGACCTGGACGAGCAGGTGTCGGTGATGCAGGCGCAGAACGCGCAGTTGCGTGAAGCCGAGCGCCAGCAGGCGCTGCTGCTGGAACGCCAGCGCATCATGGCCGACATGCACGACGGGCTGGGCTCCTCCCTGCTGTCGGCCCTGGTGGCGGTGGAGCAGGGCCACATGTCGCACGAGCAGGTGGTGGAGGTGCTGCGCGAGTGCGTGGACGACCTGCGCCTGGTGATCGATTCCCTGGAGCCTGTGGGGCATGACCTCGTTTCTCTGCTGGCCACCATGCGCTACCGCCTGGGCAAGCGGCTGCAAACGGGCGGCCTCAAGCTCGACTGGGACGTGCAAGACCTGCCCCCGCTGCCCTGGCTGGAGCCGCCGGACGCCTTGCACGTGCTGCGGCTGATGCAGGAGGCGTTGAACAACGTGGTCAAGCACGCGCGGGCCAGCCGCGTGCGCCTGGTCACGCGCGACCACGGCAGCTATGTCGAGATCCGCGTCGAAGACGATGGCCTGGGCTTCGACCTGAAGGACGTGCAGCACGGCCGGGGCCTGAAGAGCCAGATCAAGCGCGCCCAGCGCCTGGGCGGCAAGCTGCGGGTCGACACCTCGCCCGGGCATGGCACGCGGTTGTCGCTGCGCCTGCCGGTGCAGCGCCGCGCGGGGGGCACATCCCCTCAAAACCCGCAAGGGGCGGCCTGATCCGGGACAATCCGGGGCATGGTCAAGCAACGCACCCTCAAGTCCCTCACGCGGGCCGTCGGCGTGGGCATCCACAGCGGTCAAAAAGTTGAACTGACCCTGCGGCCCGCTCCGGTCAACACGGGCCTGGTGTTTCGCCGTGTGGACCTGTGCCCGCCGGTCGACATTCCGGTCGGCGTGACGTCGGTCAGCGACACCCGCATGGCCACCACCATCAGCCCGGGCGGTGACCCCGGTGCGCCGAAGGTCCAGACCATCGAGCACCTGCTGTCGGCCTGCGCCGGGCTGGGGCTGGACAACCTGTTCATCGACATCAACGCCGACGAGGTGCCCGTCCTCGACGGCTCCGCCGCCAGCTTCGTGTTCCTGCTGCAGTCGGCCGGCATCGTCATGCAAGACGCGCCCAAACGCTTCCTGAAGGTCAAGAAACCGGTGGAAGTGCGCCAGGGCGAGGGCAAACGGCTGATGTGGGCCCGGCTGGAACCGCACCACGGCTACACCCTGAGTTTCGAGATCGAGTTCGACAACCCGGCCGTTGCCGCCACGGGCAGCCAGTACGTGTTCGACATGGGCTCCGGCGCCTACAAGAAAGACATTGCCCGCGCCCGCACCTTTGGCATGACGGCCGACATCGACCTCATGCGCTCGCGCGGCCTCACGCTCGGCGGCTCGATGGACAACGCCATCGTGGTGGACGACTACAAGGTGCTCAACGCCGACGGCCTGCGCTATGACGACGAGTTCGTGAAGCACAAGATCCTGGATGCCATTGGCGACATGCACGTGGCCGGCATGCCGCTGCTGGCGGCCTACACCTCCTTCAAGGGCGGGCACGCCCTGAACAACAAGCTGCTGCGGGCATTGCTGGCCGACGAGTCGGCCTACGAGGTGGTGAGCTTCGACAGCGAACGCGACGCGCCCAAGGGCTTCGCCGAGCTGGCCCCGGCCTGGTAAGGAAACGCGCCGATGTTCATCGCACGTCTGGTGGTGGGCTTGCTGCTGTTTGCAGCGGTGGTGTGCTTCGCGATGTCCATCGCCACCGGTCAGGCCCGCTGGCGGCGGCTGGGGCTCATCATCATGAAGTGGACCTTGCTGGCCGGCTTCGCCTTCTTCGCGGTGCTCATCCTGGAGCGCTTAGCGCTGTTGCTGTGAGCCGGCCCTGAGCCGGGGGTGAGCCGGGGGTGAGCCGGGGGTGAGCCGGGGGTGAGGCGCCCCGCCGTGCTTGGGGCGCCTCAGGTCGCGTCGGCGTCAGCGGCCCAGGTAGCGGCTGCGCAGGTGGGCTTCGAAGTGCGCCGGGTTCAGCGCTTCGCCGCTGGCGCGTCGCACCAACTCGGGCGTCTCGTAGCGGCTCGCGGCCTGCCAGATGTGGCTGCGCAGCCAGGTGAACACGCCGTCCAACTGGCCTGCGGCGATGTGCGCATCCAGCCCCGGCTGCTGCGCGCGCATGGTGGCAAACCACTGCGCGGCGTACATCGCCCCGAGCGTGTAGCAGGGGAAGTAGCCAAACAGGCCGGCGGGCCAGTGCACGTCCTGCATGGGGCCGTCCTTGAAATTGCCGCGGGTGTCGATGCCCAGCAACTCGGCCATCTTCGCGTCCCACAGCGCGGGGATGTCGTCCACCTCGGCCTGGCCCTCGATCAGCGCGCGTTCGATGTCAAAGCGCAGCAGGATGTGGGCGGGGTAGGTCACCTCGTCGGCATCCACGCGGATGAAGCCGGGCTGCACCCGCGTCAGCAACAGGTGCAGGTTGCCGGGCTCGAACGCCGGCTGGGCGCCGAAGTGCTTCACGAGCAGCGGCGACAGCAACTCGGCGAAGGCCGGGTGGCTGCCCAGTTGCATCTCGAAGCTCAGGCTCTGGCTTTCATGGATGCCCATGGACCGGGCCCGCGCGATGGGCTGACCCAGCAGTTCGCGCGGCAGGTTCTGCTCGTAGCGGCCGTGGCCGGTTTCATGGATGGTGCCCATCAGGCTGGGCAGGAAGTTGTCCTCCCGGTAGCGCGTGGTCATGCGCACGTCTTCCGGCACGCCGCCGCAGAACGGGTGGGTGCTTTCGTCCAGGCGGCCGGCCTCAAAGTCGAAGCCCATCAGCCGCATGGCATCCAGGCCGAGGGCTTTCTGCGCGGCGGTGGGGAAGGGGCCCACGGGTTCGATGACGCGCTCTTGCGACTGCTTGGCTGTCACGTCACGGATCAGGCCCGGCAGCCACTGCCGCAGCGGTGCGAAGGCCTGCTCCACATCCGCACTGCGCATGCCCGGTTCGTACTGGTCCAGCAGCGCGTCGTACTTGGACAAGCCCGTGCTTTGCGACAGCAGCTCTGCCTCCTGGCGGGCCAGCGTCAGCACCTCGCGCAGTTGCGGCGCAAAGCCGGCCCAGTCGTTGGCCGGGCGCTGGCTGCGCCAGGCGTGCTCGCAGCGGTTGTTGGCCAGGCACTTGGCCTCCACCAGCGCCTGCGGCAGTGCGTTGGCCGAACGCCAGGCGCGGCGGATCTCGCGCAGGTTGGCGCGCTGCGTGTCGTCCAGGGGCTCGGCGGTGGCAGCGTCCAGCAGGCCGGGCAGGGCAGGGTCGGTGGCCAGCTGGTGCAGCAGGCCGTCCATCTCGGCCAGCGCCAGGCTGCGGGCCTCGTTGCCCTGGGCCGGCATGTTGGCGGCCTGGTCCCACTGGGCGATGGATTGCAGGTGGCCCAGCCGGTGCTGGCGCAACTGGCGGGCGGCGAGATCGTTGTAGGCGGGTGTGTTCATTGCAGCCATGACATCCAGGATTCAGGCACCAGCCACATCAGCGCGGCGGTGAAACAAATGAAGCGCAGGCCCTTGCCCAGCGCCATCCAGCCCACGCAGGGCCAGAACGGGAGTTTGAGCCAGCCGGCCAGGGCGCACAGCGGGTCGCCCACGACGGGCAGCCAGCTCAGCACACAGGCCTTCGCGCCGAAGCGCTTTAGCCAGGCCAGCGCGCGGGGGTGGGGCGGCTCACGGTGGCGCACGGCCTCCACGGCGCGTTCGGCGCCGTAGCCCACCCACCAGCTGGTGGCACCGCCCAGCGTGTTGCCCAGCGTGGCCACGGCGATCACGACCCAGAACATGCTCGGATCGGCCTTCACGACGAGGAACACGGCGGGCTCGGAGCCCAGCGGCAGCAGCGTGGCCGACACGAACGTGATCACGAACACCGCCACCAGCCCCACCTGCGGCAGGGCCAGCGACGACAGCAGATCGTGGATGAGTTGACCGAGCCAAGCTTCCATGCGCGGCATTGTCGGCGGGCGCGGAAAGACCGGCTGGCTACAATCTCGCCTCTTTTTTGAGCAGACCCCTCGTGCAACTCGGCCCCTTCACCCTCCCCAACCGGCTCTTTGTGGCGCCGATGGCCGGGGTGACGGACCGCCCCTTCCGCCAGCTGTGCCGGCGCCTGGGGGCGGGGTATGCGGTCAGCGAAATGGTGACCTCGCGCAAAGAGCTGTGGGGCAGCCTCAAGACCTCGCGGCGCGCCGATCACACCGGCGAGCCCGGGCCGATTGCCGTGCAGATCGCCGGCACTGACGCGGCCATGATGGCCGAAGCCGCCGCCTACAACATCGACCGCGGCGCCCAGCTCATCGACATCAACATGGGTTGCCCGGCCAAGAAGGTGTGCAACAAGTGGGCCGGCTCGGCGCTGATGCGCAACGAGGCGCTGGCGCTGGAGATCGTCGAGGCCGTGGTGGCCGTGTGCGCTCCGCGTGGCGTGCCGGTGACGCTGAAGATGCGCACCGGCTGGAGCCTGGAAGAACGCAACGCGCTGCACCTGGCCCGCGTGTTCGAGTCAGCCGGCATCGCGATGCTCACCATCCACGGCCGCACGCGTGAACAGGGCTACAAGGGCCTGGCGGAGTACGACACCATCGCCGCCGTGAAGGCCGCGCTGACCATCCCCGTGGTGGCCAACGGCGACATCGACTCCCCCGAAAAGGCCCGCGACGTGCTGGCCTACACCGGCGCTGACGCGCTGATGATCGGCCGCGCTGCGCAAGGCCGGCCGTGGATCTTCCGCGAGGTGGCGCACTTCCTGGCGACGGGCGAGCACCTGCCCGCGCCCACCGTGGTGGAGGCGCGCGATGTGCTCACCGAGCACCTGCACGACCACTACGGCCTGTACGGCGAACTCAGCGGCGTGCGCAGTGCGCGCAAGCACATCGGCTGGGCCGTGCGCGGCCTGCCCGGGGGCGAAGCCTTCCGCCAGCACATGAACACGCTCGAGCGCTGCGACGACCAGTTGCACGCGCTGCGCGCCTGGTTCGACGACCTCGGCCAGAACTTTGAGAGGCTGCCGCCCACCGCGGCTGCCAACGACGACGACGCGCAGGCCGACGAAGCCTGCGCCGCTTGAACACGCTCCTGTCATGAGTGCCCAAAAGAACACCCCCCCGAGCAATCCCATCGACGCCTGCGTGCGCGAGAACCTCGAAGCCTTTTTCCGCGACCTCGACGGTCAAGAGCCGCACTCCATGCACGACATGCTGGTGAAGCTGGTGGAGAAGCCGCTGTTCGAGATCGTCATGCGCGAAGCCGGGGGCAACCAAAGCAAGGCCGCGCAATGGCTGGGCATGAACCGCAACACCCTGCGCCGCAAGCTGACCGATCACAACCTCTAAGAAGCTGTGAACGAACTCCGCACGCCCGCTCATCCCGCTGCAACGCCGCCACTCGGCGTTGCAATTGCTCGCCGTAGCCCGCGCTACGGCTCCGCTTTGCGCCTTGATTGGCGCCGCCGCGACGGTCTGCTCGGCCGCGCGGAGTCCCTTCACAGCTTCTGAACTGCGAGACCTCCATGGCCCTCACTGCACTCCTCTCCGTTTCCGACAAGACCGGCATCCTCGAATTCGCCAAGGCGCTGCACGCGCTGGGCACGAAGCTGCTGTCCACCGGCGGCACTGCCAAGCTGCTGGCTGACGCCGGCCTGCCGGTGACCGAAGTGGCCGAGCACACCGGCTTCCCGGAAATGATGGACGGCCGCGTCAAGACGCTGCACCCCAAGATCCACGGCGGCCTGCTGGCGCGCAGTGAACTGCCCGAGCACGTGGCCGCCATGGCCCAGCACGGCATCACCCGCATCGACATCCTGGCCGTCAACCTCTATCCGTTCGAGGCCACCGTGGCCAAGCCCGGCTGCACGCTGGAAGACGCGATCGAGAACATCGACATCGGCGGCCCGGCCATGGTGCGCAGCGCGGCCAAGAACTGGAAGGACGTGACGGTGCTGACCGACGCCGCCCAGTACGCCGCTGTGCTCGACGAGCTCAAGGCCCACGGCAAGACCAGCGACAAGACCCGCTTTGCCTGCAGCGTGGCCGCGTTCAACCGCATCGCCCAGTACGACGCCGCCATCAGCAACTACCTGAGCGCCCGCCAGGACGACGGCAGCCTGGCCGAGTACCCCGGCCAGATGAACAGCACCTTCGTGAAGGTGCAGGACCTGCGCTACGGCGAGAACTCGCACCAGACCGCCGCGCTGTACCGCGACCTGTTCCCCGCCCCCGGCTCGATGGTGACGGGCAAGCAACTGCAGGGCAAGGAGCTGAGCTACAACAACATCGCCGATGCTGATGCCGCCTGGGAATGCGTCAAGGCGTTCGAGGCCCCGGCCTGCGTCATCATCAAGCACGCCAACCCCTGCGGCGTGGCCGTGGGTGTGAACCCGGCCGAGGCCTACAGCAAGGCCTTCAAGACCGACCCCACCAGCGCCTTCGGCGGCATCATTGCCTTCAACCGCGAGGTGGACCGCGCGGCCGCCGAGCTGGTGGCCAAACAGTTCGTCGAAGTGCTGATGGCGCCGAGCTTCAGCGCCGAGGCGCTGGAGGTGTTCAAGAGCAAGGTCAACGTGCGTCTGCTGCAGATCGCGCTGCCCGCCGGTGGCCCGCGCCCCTGGGACCAGGGCCGCAACGCGCAGGACGTCAAGCGCGTGGGCTCGGGCCTGCTGGTGCAGACCGCCGACAACCACTTCCTCAAGCGTGAAGACCTGAAGGTCGTCACCACGCTCAAGCCCACCGAGCAGCAGCTTGACGACCTGATGTTCGCGTGGACCGTGGCGCAGTACGTCAAGAGCAACGCCATCGTGTTCTGCGGCGGCGGCATGACCCTGGGCGTGGGCGCCGGCCAGATGAGCCGCGTGGACTCCACCAAGATCGCGGCCATCAAGGCGGCCAACGCCGGCCTGGCGCTGACCGGCTGCGCCGTGGCCAGCGACGCCTTCTTCCCGTTCCGCGACGGCCTGGATGTGCTGGCTGATGCCGGCGCCAGCTGCGTCATCCAGCCGGGTGGCTCGATGCGTGACGAGGAAGTGATCGCCGCCGCCAACGAGCGCGGCATCGCAATGGTCTTCACCGGCGTTCGCCACTTCCGGCATTGAGATGCCCCTTGCCTGGTCTTGCGGGGCTCAACGCCCGCAAGCCCAGTCGATCTTGCAGACCGCGCTGCGGCTGACGCCGCAGCTCTTCGGCAGGCGCATGCCGCCACCGGGTGCCATGTGTCCGGCCTCAGCTCCCGAGGGGACGGCGATTGCCCGGGTATTGAGCCCGGCCAACGTCCAAGGCGGGCCGGCTTGGGGGCGGCCCGGCGCTCGTCCCGCAAATCTCGGTGCGGCCTGTCACGCGCGCGACTAGACGCATTCCTCTAGTCAAGGGCGCACCCCGATGGAGGCGCGGCCGCTTGGGTTTAGCCTCGGTGCATTCACAAAAGCACCGGAGACACCCCATGGACATCGCGTTGCAGGAACGGCTGCAGCTCGCGCTGACGGCGCAGCGCCGCGCCTTTGAGGCCGAGCGCATGCCCTCGTACGCGGTGCGCCGCGACCGCCTGGAGCGCCTGCTGAAGATGACGCGCCAGCACGGCGAAGCGCTGGCCGCCGCCATGGCCCGCGACTTCGGCCACCGTGCGCGGCAGGAATCGCTGCTGGCGGACGTCTTCACGGTGGAATCGGGCGCCAAGCACGCCCTCCACCGCCTGCGCCGCTGGATGAAGCCGCGCCGGGTTGAAACCCCGCTGCACTTCCTGCCGGCGCGCAATGTGTTGATGCGCCAGCCGTTGGGCGTGGTGGGCGTTGTGGCGCCCTGGAACTACCCGTACTACCTGGCCATGGCCCCGGCCGTGGCCGCGCTGGCGGCCGGCAACCGGGTGCTGATCAAGCCGTCGGAGCTCACGCCCGAGACGAGTGCCCTCATGGCCCGCATCGTGGCCGAGCATTTCGCGCCCGAGGAGATGCACGTCATCACCGGCGACGCCGAGGTGGGCAAGGCCTTCACGCAGCTGCCGTTCGATCACCTGTTCTTCACCGGCTCCACGCCGGTGGGGCGCATCGTGGCGCAGGCGGCGGCCAAGAACCTGACGCCGGTCACGCTGGAGCTGGGCGGCAAGTCCCCTGCGCTGGTGGACCGCAGTGCCGACCTGGGCCTCACCGCGTCGCGCCTGGCCTTCGGCAAGCTGTTCAACGCCGGCCAGACCTGTGTGGCGCCGGACTACCTGCTGGTGCCGCGCGAGTTGATGGAGCCGCTCACGCAGCGCCTGCTGGCCGAAATGCGCCGCATGTACCCGACCATTGCCGGCAATGCCGACTACACCAGCATCGTCTCGCCCCGCCACTTCGCACGGCTGCAGGGCCTGATCGACGACGCTGCCCAGCGCGGCGCCCGCGTGCTGCGCAGCCATGTGGACCAGCCCGATGACCGACGCCTCGTGCCCGCGCTCTTGCTGGATGTGCCGCCCGACGCGACCGTCATGCAGGAAGAAATCTTCGGCCCGCTGCTGCCCATCGTGCCGTACGACCAGGTGGACGATGCGCTGGCGCACATCCATCGCGGCGACCGGCCGCTGGCCCTGTACTGGTTCGGCCAGGACGGCGCCGCGCGGGACCGCGTGATGGCGCAAACCCACGCCGGCGGCGTGACCGTCAACGACTGCCTGTGGCACCTCGGCCAGGAAGAGCAGCCCTTCGGGGGCGTGGGCGCCAGCGGCATGGGCGCGTACCACGGCGAGTGGGGCTTCCGCACCTTCAGCAAGGAAAAGCCGCTGTTCATCCAGTCCCGCTTCGCGGGCACCAAGCTCTTCCAGCCGCCCTACGGTGCGACGTTCGAACGCCTGCTCGCCCTGCTGAAGCGCATCGTCTGAAATCGCCATGACTGACTCCCAACGCTTCGACGAAACCCATGACGTCATCGTCATCGGCGCGGGCTCTTCCGGCTCGGCCCTGGCCGGCCGCTTGAGTGAAGACGCCGGCACCTCCGTGCTGGTGCTGGAGGCGGGCGCGGACGTCAACAACTGGCTGGGCAACGTGCCCACGGCCGCGGTGTTGATGGTGCCCACCAAGCTGCACAACTACGCGTTCGAGACGGTGCCGCAGCCGGGCCTGAACGGCCG
The DNA here is from genome assembly GCF_043555935.1 of Pelomonas baiyunensis. Lineage (NCBI taxonomy): Bacteria > Pseudomonadati > Pseudomonadota > Betaproteobacteria > Burkholderiales > Sphaerotilaceae > Roseateles > Pelomonas baiyunensis. The sequence goes on from NZ_JBIGIB010000001.1 coordinate 347,059, forward strand.
GCGGGGCTACGTGCCGCGCGGCAAGATGCTGGGCGGCTCGTCGGGCATCAACGCCATGGTCTACATCCGCGGGCAGCGAGAGGACTATGACGACTGGGCCGCCCAGGGCAACCCCGGCTGGGGCTGGAACGATGTGCTGCCGTACTTCATCAAGAGCGAGTGCAACGACAGCTTCGGTGCGCCGCTGCATGGGCAGGCCGGGCCGCTCAAGGTCAGCCGGTTGCGCAGCGACAACCCGCTGCAGAACGCCTGGGTGGCCGCGGGCCGTGAGGCGGGCCACGCGATCAATGCCGACTTCAACGGCGACACGCAGGAAGGCATCGGCATCTACCAGGTCACGCAAGACCGGGGCGAGCGCTGCAACGCCGCACGCGCCTACCTGCGCCCGCACCTGCACCGGCCCAACCTGCGCGTGACGCCACATGCCCAGGTGCAGCGCATCCTGTTCGACGGCCGCCGCGCCGTCGGGGTGGAGTTCACGGTGGGTGGGCAAGTGCGCCGCGCGCAGGCCCGACGCGAGGTGGTGCTGGCAGCCGGCGCCATCCAGTCGCCGCAGCTGCTGATGCTGTCTGGCGTGGGCGATGCTGCGCAGCTGCAGCAGCACGGCATTGAGGTGCGCCACCACCTGCCCGGCGTGGGTGCCAATCTGCAAGACCACCCGGACTTCGTCTTTGGCCTGCGCAGCAAGAGCCTGGACAGCTTTGGCGTGTCGCTGGGGGGCGGTTGGGCCTTCTGGCGGGCGATGCGGCGCTACCGGGCCGAGCGCCGCGGCATGCTGACCAGCAACTTCGCCGAGGGCGGCGGCTTCCTGCGCAGTTCGGCGCAGCAAGACCGGCCGGATGTGCAGCTGCACTTCGTCGTCGCGGCCGTGGAAGACCATGCGCGCAAGCTCGGCTTGGGCCACGGCCTGTCGTGCCACGTGTGCCTGCTGCGCCCCAAGAGCCGCGGCACGCTGACGCTGGCCAGCCGCCACGCCGCCGATGCGCCAGACATCGACCCCGCGTTCTTCCAGCATCCGGACGACCTCGCGCAGATGGTGGACGGCTTCAAGCGCACCCGCGAGCTGCTGAACCAGCCGTCACTGCGCCGGCACTGGACGCGCGAGATGTGGGGCGCCGACGCCCACACCGACGCGGACATCGAAGCCCTGCTGCGCCAGCGCGTGGACACCATCTACCACCCCGTGGGCACCTGCAAGATGGGCGCCGATGCGATGGCGGTGGTGGATGCCGAACTGCGGGTGCACGGCCTGGAAGGCCTGCGGGTGGTGGATGCGTCCATCATGCCCACGCTCATCAGCGGCAACACCAACGCCCCGGCCATGATGATTGCCGAGAAGGCGGCCGAGATGATGCAATCGGCGGCACGCCGGCCGACGGTGGCGGAGGTCCGACAGGCGGTGCCTCAGGCCTGACGCGCTGGCGCTCAACCGGAGAGGTCAGCGCATGTTGGAAGGATCGTGTCTGTGTGGCCAGGTGCACTGGCGATTCGACGGTACGCCGGACGGCGCGACCGCGTGCAACTGCACCGCCTGCCGCCGCTACGGTGTGCTGTGGGCGTATGACTATGTGGACGAAGGCATCCACACCCGTGGCACCACCCAGGCCTACGCCCGGGGCCAGGCGCTGGAGTTCCATTTCTGCCCGCGCTGCGGCTGCTTGGCGTTCTGGCGCGGGCTGCGCTTGGACGAGCAGGGGCGCCGCCGCATCGCGGTGAACCTGCGGCTCGCGGAGCCCGATCTCGTGGCCGACATCCCGATCGACCACTTCGACGGCCTCGACACCTTCGACGACCTGCCGCGCGACGGCCGCTGCGTGCGCGATTACTGGTTCTAGGCTCGACGGTTGAACCCGGCGGTGTCCGACAGCTCGCCTCTTGAAGCCTGACGGCTTGCCGCCAGATCCGGGGTGCACACTGGGCGTGAGCGCCCTGCACCGATCGCAGGGCCCGTCCGTGTGAGGAGTGACGTCATGACATGGTGGCGCAGGGTGTGGGTCAGCCTCGGGTTGGCCGCGATGTTGGGCTGGGGCGCAGCGCAGGCGCTGCCGCAGGTGGATGAAGTGCAGGCGGCGGTGCAGCGCGGTGACTACGCCGGCGCTGAAAAAATGATGCGCGAGGTGGTGGCTGCCAAGCCGGACAGCGCCCGAGCGCATTACGTGTTGGCCGAGATCCTGGCGCACGAGCGGCAGTTCAAGGCCGCCGCCGACCACGCCAGCCGCGCCCGCGCGCTGGACCCGGCGATCAAGTTCACCGACCCGGGCAAGTTCACGGCCTTCGAGCAATTGCTGGAGCGGCAGCAGGCCGCCACGGCCACGCCGGCGCCGGCGGTGCAAGGCGCCACCGCGCCGCCCGCCCGGGTGATACCGCGTGAGCCCGAGCCGGCGCACGGCGGCGGCGTGCCCGTGTGGCTGCTGGTGGTGGGGGGGGTGGTGTTCATCGCTCTGGCGGTGCGCTGGATGGCGCGCCGCGCGGCCGTGCCCGCGCCGGTGCCGATGGCGTCCGGCGGCTACAGCCCGGCGGGCTACGGCGCCGGCGGTTATGGCGCCAGCCCGGCGGGCTGGGGGCCGGCAGCGGCGCCGCCTTCGGGCCCCGGCCTGATGGGCGTGGGCTTGGCCGCTGCGGGCGGCGTGGCTGCCGGCATGCTGGCCGAGAAGCTGCTGCACGGCGACGCCGACGAACGCCGCCGCACGCGTGATGTGGATGCAGGCGCCGGCATGGGCGCCGGCGGCATCATCCCCGGCAGCTTTGACGGCGGCGGCAACAGTGCGGCTGACGATCTCACCCGCCGCGGCATCGACTTCGGCAGCGGGGACGGCTGGGACAGCGGCAGCAGTGGCGGCGGCGATTTCAGCGGCGGCGACTCTGGCGGCGGGGGCGGCGACTGGTAACGCCCCGGTCACGGGCGTCGGTGCTGGCCGGCGCCGACCGACGTGACCGGCAGGCCCTTGGGCGGGGCTGATAATCCCGCCCATGACGCTTGCCGCCTTCACCGGCCAGTTGCTTGCCTTCATTGCGCGCCTCATCACGGGTGCCCAAGGCCACTGGAAGGGCTGCCCGCCAACCGCCGAGCAGCGCATCTACATCGCCAATCACCAGAGTCATTTCGACCTCGTGCTCATCTGGGCTGCGTTGCCGCACGAGTTGCGCGCGCAGACCCGGGCCATCGCGGCGCGGGACTACTGGACCAAAAGCCCCTTCAAGCGCTGGCTGACGACCTCGGTCTTCAACGCCATTTACGTCAGCCGCACCCGCAGCAACCCCGACGAAGACCCGCTCGAGCCCCTGGCCGAGGCCCTGGCCAAGGGCGATTCGCTGGTGATCTTTCCGGAAGGCACGCGCTCCAACAAGGGCAACCCCATGCCGTTCAAGAGCGGCATCTTTCACCTGGCCGAGCAGTTCCCGCACGTGCAGCTGATCCCGACCTGGATCGACAACGTGCAGCGCGTGATGCCCAAGGGCGAAGTGGTGCCGGTGCCCATTCTGTGCACCGTTACGTTCGGCGCTCCCATCCAGCTGAACCCCGGCGAGTGCAAGGCCGACTTCCTGTGCCGCGCGCGTGAAGCCGTGATGGAACAGCGCCCCGACCCCGCCGTGGTGGGTGCCGAGCCGGGGGCCGACTGATGGTGGCCTGGCTCAAGCAACTCAACACCAGCGAGCAGGTGGCGCTGCTCTTCGTGGTGCTGTTCGGTTTTCTGACCCTGCTGACGCTGGGCCTGTTCCTGAACTCGCTGCGCGAGCGCGCCAGCGAGGACGAGCGGGCCGCGTCGCAGCTGACCTGGGAGCGCGTGCGGCGCGACCTGCGCGCGGCCTGGATCGGCGGTTGCATGTTCTGGGTGGCCTGGATCTCCGGGCCGCTGGGCGCCACGCTGCTGTTCGCGCTGTTCTCCTTCCTCGCACTGCGCGAGTTCATCACGCTGGTGCACACCCAGCGCAGCGATCACCGCACCCTCATCGTCGCCTTCTTCGTGCTGCTGCCGGTGCAGTACATGATCTGCGGCACGCGCTTTTTCGACCTGTTCACCGTGTTCCTGCCGGTCTATGGGTTCCTGGCGTTGCCCATCGTCAGCGCGCTGGCCGATGACCCGCGCGCCTTCCTGGAGCGCAACGCCAAGATCCAGTGGGGCGTGATGGTGTGCGTGTATGGCCTGTCGCACGCGCCGGCCTTGCTGCTGCTGGACTTCCCTGGCTACACGGGCCGCGGCGCCTTCCTGCTGTTCTTCCTGGTGATGGTGGTGGCTGCCTCTCAGATTGCGCAGGAGATCGCCACCCGCACGCTGCGCCGGCGCCCGGTGGCCCGGCGCATCAGCCGCAGCTTCTCGATGCGGGCGTGGTGGATCGGCACGCTCACCGGCGCCCTGGCCGGCACGCTGCTGTTCTGGATCACGCCGTTCAAGGCCGGTCAGGCCCTGGCCATGGCGTTCGTCACCGCCGGCGCAGCCGGCTTCGGCGGGCTGGTGATGAAGGCGCTGAAGAAGGACGCCGGCGTCGTGTACTGGGGCAACCGCAGCTCCATCACCGGCGCGGTGGGCCTGCTGGACCGCATCGCCGTGCTGTGCTTTGCCGCCCCGGTGCTCTTCCACTCGGTGCGCTGGTACTTCCAGCTGCCGCTGGGCTGGAAATGACCGCGACCGGGCGCTGGAGCGCGCCGCGATGAGGATTCTCGGCATCGACCCAGGTTTGCAGACCACCGGTTTTCGCTGCGGCCCGTTGCCGGCGCACCTTCACGAGCGCGGCGCGCTCATGAGCCTGCGCAGAAACCTTGTCAGCGTCGCCACCGCAGGTGGTTGTCTGTCATGAGGATTCTGGGCATCGATCCAGGCTTGCAGACCACCGGTTTTGGCGTCATTGACGCCGACGGGCCGCGTCTGGCCTATGTGGCCAGCGGCACCATCAAGACCACCGGCGTGGCCGTGGGCGACCTGCCGGCGCGCTTGAAGATCTTGTTCGACGGCATCCGTGAGGTGGCCGCCCGCTACCAGCCGCAGTGCGCGGCGGTAGAAATCGTGTTCGTGAACGTCAACCCGCAGTCCACGCTGCTGCTGGGGCAGGCGCGCGGCGCGGCGCTGACGGCGCTGGTGTCGGTGGACCTGCCGGTCAGCGAGTACACCGCGCTGCAGATGAAAAAGGCCATCGTGGGCCACGGGCACGCCAAGAAAGAGCAGATCCAGGCCATGGTGCAGCGCCTGCTGAACCTGCCCGGCTTGCCCGGCAAGGACGCGGCCGACGCCCTGGGCCTGGCCGTGATGCACGCGCATGCCCGCGTCAGCTTCGAGGCCATGAGCCGCAGCACCACGCTGCAGCGCCGCCAGCACGCCCAGTTCAAAGGCGGCCGCACCTACTGACCGCGGCCGCCACGCCGCGTCGCCTCCGCACAACGGCCCTGGGTCGCCGGCCCCCCGTGAATCGGGGGTGAGCCTTGCCGGGGCGCGCGCACCGCGATGGGGACGAAGGCCCCCTCCACTCAGGGGGAATGCCCCTGCACCACAGCTGGGCATCAGGCGTGTGAAAACGGTCCTAGGGACAACCCCAGGCGATGTTTCCTACTCCGTAAAAAAAGTCTCACTACCCTCGCGCCTTTCGTCAGACCTGTGGGTCGGTTGTTGACGGAAATCCCACCCCTTCACTTTGCTCATCGCCACCCCATGCAACTCCGTGCTCTCGCGCTTGCCGCGCTTCTCGCCACCAGTTTTTCCGCTCAAGCCGATCGGATCGCGACCTGGGAATTCACCGCCTCCTCCACCAAGCCGTTGACCGCAAACGGCGCGGCCGCTTCCTACTCGCTGGTGGGCGACGTGACGTCGAGCTTCGCTCAAGGCGTTGGAGGAGCGCAATTGAGTGCCCTCAACACAACGGGGTACAAGACCACGGCTGCGAACCTGTCGAACGGCATTCAGTTCAACGTCGAGACGACGGGCTATTCGGACATCCAGTTCAGCTTTGCCCAGCGCAACTCATCGACGGCGTCTGCATATACCTCGTTGCAATACAAGGCGGCCGACGAGACCCAATGGACGACGGTCAAGTCGTTCAAGATGGATCCTCAGGGGGCGAACCCCAACTGGTACACGCTGAGCTACGACTTCAGTTCGATCACCAAGGCAAACGACAGTTTGTCGTTTGCTGTCCGTTTGGTGGCGAGCTACGGGCCCAGCGGCAGCTATGTGGCGACCAACACGGGCTCGACGTTCGCTTCGAGCGGCACCATCCGCTACGACAACGTCACGTTCTCCGGCACGGCCATCCCGGACCCGCTGCCGGTGCCTGAACCCCAGACCTACGCGCTGATGCTCGCGGGCCTGGCCACGGTGGCCGCTGTGGCTCGCCGTCGTCGCGCGCACTGAGTCGCGCGCTTCTGTCCCGCCCGCCCTTCACCGACGAGGTTCTCATGAGCTCTCCCCGTTTCGCCCTGCGCGCCCTCACGGCGTGCCTGCTGCCGGCGCTGCTGGCCGCTTGCAATGGCAACGACACCCCCGTTGCCACCGTTCAGCCCACGGCCACCGACACGATGTCGCAGGCCGCGGCCGTGCATCCCAGCGTCAAGTACCCCGACCACCACGAGTTCGAGGCCGAACTGATGGTGCCCTTCACCAGCGACCTGCCCAGCGGCGCGCGTCGCTTTGGCGTGGTGCTGAGCTACCTCGGCGCGCCTGAGGGTGAACAGTTCGCCTACCGGCTCGAACTCGTGGCGCCGGACGGCCGCGTCGTGCAGCGCTATGCCGGCGTGGAGCTCTACAAGGGCGAGCCCGTTCGCCTGAACTTCGACTGGGCCGGGCGTGACGCCGGCGCGCTGGCCGATGGCCTGTACGAAGCCCGCCTGACCGCCACCGCGGCCGACGCCGACCCCAAGGCCAGCGGCAGTGCCGAGGCCCGCGCTGACGCGCTGCTCGCCGCCGGGGGCGACCACGCCCCGCACGAGGTGTCGTTCAAGTTCGCGCTGGGCAAGCCGCCCGCGGCCAAGATGCCGGCCTACCGCGCGATGGCCCTGGGCCAACAGCTCACGCAAGGCGAAGCCCCGCGCGCCAAGGCGATGGCAGCCTCCGCCATCGCCAGCTGGCCCTACACCGTGTACTTCGGTTCGCTGCACGGCCAGACGAACGATTCGGACGGCGGCGGCGACATCGCCAGCTGCAGCTCGTCCCAAGCCGCGCAAACCGGCAAGTACGGCCCGGACGCGGCCTTCCCCTACGCCAAGGCGCGCGGCCTGGACTTCTTCGCCAACACCGACCACAACCACTACTTCGACGGCAGCTCCGGCCTGGGCACCATCCCGGCGGCGACCGCGAAGTCGCGCTTCCTGGCGGGTGTGGCCACGGCCAACACCTACACCGCCAACAACCCGGGCTTCCTGGCCACCTACGGCATGGAGTGGGGCGTCATCAGCGGCGGCGGCCACCTGAACATCTTTGTCAGCAACGAGCTGTACTCGTGGGAGTACGACCCCAACAACGACCTGTACGGCCACCGCTTCATCGCCAAGAACGACTACGCGTCGCTCTACTCGGTGATGCGCGCGCAAGGCCAGGTCGGCCAGTTCAACCACCCGGACACCACCGGGCAGTTCATCATCAACGGCGTGGACTTCGGCTACACCGCCGACGGTGACGAAGTGATGGTGCTGGCGGAAATCTCCAACACCAGTGCGTTCTCCAACGTGGAGAACGAAAGCCAGCAGCCGGGCTCGGGCTATGAGTCGGCCTTCCGCAAGATCCTGGAGCGCGGCTTCCACGTGGCACCGGCCACCAACCAGGACAACCACTGCGCGAACTGGGGTGCCTCGTACACCAACCGCACGGCCGTGCTGATCCCGAACGGCACGCCGCTGACGCAAGCCAGCTTCATCGACGCGCTCAAGGCCCGCCGCGTGTTCGCCACGCACGACAAGAACTCGCAGCTGGTGTTCAGCGCCAACGGCGCCATCATGGGCTCGCGCATCAACAACAGCGGCGCGCTGAACCTGAACGTGGGCTTCGCCAACACGGCCGGCCGCACGGTGTCGGTGGTGGAAATCTGGGAAGGTGTGCCGGGTCGCAACGGCACCATGACCCTGCTGACCAACAACGCCACGCACAGCTTCACGCCGGCCGATGGCGCGCACGTGTACTACGCCAAGCTCACGCAAGACGACGGCAAGGTGCTGTGGTCGGCGCCCATCTGGGTGACGCAAGGCAGTGTGGCCCCGGGCGACACCACGCCGCCCACGGTCAGCGGCAGCGTCACCGGCACCAGCGGCACCATCACGCTGTTCGCGCAAGCCACCGACAACGTGGGCGTGACCAAGGTGGAGTTCTGGGTGGACGGCACGCTCAAGGGCACCGACACCACGGCCCCCTACAGCCTGGCGCTGGACTCCAAGCTGCTGTCCAACGGCGCCCACAGCCTGGTGGCCAAGGCGTTTGACGCGGCGGGCAACAGCACCTCGTCCACCGCGGTGAACTTCAACGTGAGCAACGCAGGCGCCGGCATGGCGGAGACCGAGTCCAACGGCACCATCGCCACGGCCAACGCCATCGGCACCGCCACCACCGTCACCGGCTTCATCAGCAGCGCGACCGACAAGGACTACTTCAAGGTCAACCTGGCCGCCGGCCAGCGCATCCGTGTCGACATGACCGGCCCGAGCGGTGTGGACTACGACCTGTACCTGGTCACGTCCACCGGCGCTGGCCTGGCCTCGTCGGAAGGCACGACCGCGTCCGAGTCGCTGACCTACACGAACGGCACCACCGCCCGCACGGTCTACATCAAGGTGCAGAGCTACAGCGGCTCCAGCACCACCAGCGGCTACACGCTGACGATCAGCTACCCCTGATCGGCCGCGCACGCGCCATCACCACCAGGGGCCTTCGGGCCCCTTTTTTTTCATGGGTGTGGAGCCCCTGACCGTGGGCCTGGGGCGGGTGGGCTCGGGCATGATGCCGCCCGATGTCTCCCGCCCTGTTGCTGACCGGCGTTCTTGCCTATTTCCTTCTCCTGCTCGGCCTGGCGCGTGGTGTGTCCCGCCGGGCCGGGGCCGATGCCTTCTACGTGGGCGGGCGCAGCAGCCCCTGGCCCATCGTCGCGTTCGGCATGGTGGGCACCTCGCTGTCAGGCGTCACCTTCATCAGCGTGCCGGGGTCGGTGGCGGCCAGCGGCTTCACCTACCTCCAGGTCACCGCCGGCTATGTGGCCGGCTATGTGGCCATCGCCTTCGTGCTACTGCCGCACTACCACCGGCTCGGCGTCACCTCCATTTATGAGCTGCTCGAAGCCCGCCTGGGCGACAGCGCACGGCGCTTGGGGGCGGCGTACTTCGTGCTGTCGCGCACCGTGGGCGCCACGGCCCGGCTGTACCTCGTGGTGCAGGTGCTGCACGCGCTGATCCTGGCGCCGCTGGGCGTGCCGTTTGCGGTGGGGGCGGCGGTGGTGCTGCTGATGATCCTGCTCTACACCGTGGACGGCGGCGTGAAAGCCCTGGTGTGGACCGACACGCTGCAAACCCTGGGCATGCTCACCGGCCTGGCGGTGTGCACTACGCTGCTGTGGCCGCCGGATGCGGTCGCGCAGCTGGACGCCGCGGGCCTGCTGCGGGTGTGGGTGAGTGATCCGCTGTCGCGCGACTTCTCGGTCAAGGCGCTGCTGGCGGGCGCGTTCATCACCATCGCCATGACCGGGCTGGACCAGGAAATGATGCAGAAGAGCCTGTCCGTGGCCCGCCTGCGCGATGCCCAGAAAAACCTGCTGCTGCTGGCCGGCCTGCTGGTGGGGGTGATCACGGCGTTCCTGCTGCTGGGCGGCGTGTTGACGCTGTACGCACAAGCGCACGGCGTGGCCGCGAAGGGCGACGCGCTCTTTCCCACCGTCGTCATGCAGCACCTGCCGGGCTGGGTGCAGGCCGTGTTTGTGCTGGCCCTGGTGTCGGCGCTGCTGCCCAGTGCCGACGGCGCGCTGACCGCGCTGACGGCCAGTACCTGCCTGGACCTGCTGCGCCTGCCGCCGCAGGACGCCCGCACCCGCCGCCGCGTGCACCTGGGCTTTGCGGTGCTGTTCCTCGCGCTGGTGCTGGGCTTCAAGGCGCTGGACAGTGCCAGCATGATCTTCGTCATCCTGAAGCTGGCCGGCTACACCTACGGCCCGCTGCTCGGGCTGTTCGCGTTCGCGCTGTTCACGCCGCGCCCGGTGTCGGGGCGGGCGTTGCTGGCGGTGTGCCTGGCGGCGCCCGCGCTGTGTGCGGTGCTGGACTTCGGCCAGCCGTGGGGCGGCTATCAGATCGGACTGGAGTTGCTGTTGTTGAACGGATGCCTGACCTGGAGCGGCCTGTGGCTGGCCCGCACGCGGTGAGCCTGGCCCGCATGCTCGGCGCCTTTGTGCGCGAGCACTGGCGGGCGTACGCCGGCGCGGGCGCCATGCTCAGCTGCATTGCGTTGATGACGGTGTGGATCCCGCGCCAGGTGGGCCGCGTGGTGGACGCGCTGGTGGCCGGCCAACTGCACGGTGCGGCGCTGCTGCAGCAACTGGCCGTGCTGGTGCTGGCGGGCCTGGCCATTTACCTGCTGCGCGTGGGCTGGCGGCTCACGCTGTTCAAGGCGGCGTACCAACTCGGCGCGCGGCTGCGAACGCAGCTGTTCCAGCGCCTGGCGCTGCAAGGCCCGGCGTGGTTTCAGGCGCAGCGCACCGGGGACCTGATGGCCCTGGCCACCAACGACATCGACACCGTGGAAATGGCAGCCGGCGAGGCCATGCTGGCCGGCTTCGACGGCACCCAAACCCTGCTGCTCGTGCTGGCCATGATGGTGCTGGCCATCGATTGGCGGCTGGGGCTGGCCGCGCTGCTGCCGTTCCCGGTGATGGCGTTGGCGTTCTGGTGGATCTCCAAGCACCTGCACACCGCGGCGCAAGACGCGCTGGGCGCCTTCAGCGGGCTGAACCAGCAGGTGCAGGAAAGCCTGGCCGGCGTGCGCACCGTGCGGGCGCTGGGCCTGGTGGCGCGCAGCGAGCAGCAGTTCGGCGAACTGGCCGGGCGCGCGGCGGAGGCGAGCTTCCGTTCCCAGCGTTGGGAGGCCGCGTACGAGCCCGCCGTGGGCATGACCTTGTCGTCGGCGTTCGCCATCGCGCTGGCGGTGGGCGGCTGGCTGGTGGCGCGGGGCGAGATCAGCATCGGCCAGCTGACCGCCTTCACCATGTACCTGGGGCAGCTGATCTGGCCCATGTTTGCTGCCGGCTGGGTGATGGCGCTGCTGGAGCGCGGCCGCGCGGCCTGGGCGCGGCTGGCGCCGGTGCTGGACGCCCCACTGACCCTGGCCGACGACGGCCGTGCCGCCCGCCCGGCCGACACCACGCTGCGGGCCGAGGGCCTGAGCTTCACCTACCCCGGTGCCACCGCGCACGCGCGCCCCGCGCTGGACGGCGTGGACCTGACGCTGGCGCCCGGCCAAACCTTGGGCATCGTGGGCGCCACCGGCGCGGGCAAGTCGACGCTGGTGCGCCTGCTGCTGCGCCAGGCCGAGCCGCAGGCCGGTCGGCTCACGCTGGGCGGGGTGCCGCTGCCCGAGTTGCCGCTGGCCACGCTGCGCGCCCACATCGCCTGGGTGCCGCAGGAGCCCTTCCTGTTCTCGGCCTCGGTGGCCGACAACATCGCGCTGGCCTGCCCCGGCGCCACGCCGCAAGCCATCGAGGCGGCCGCGCGGCTGGCGGCGGTGCATGATGACATCGCGCGCCTGCCGCAGGGCTATGCCACCGAGGTGGGCGAGCGCGGCGTGACGCTGTCCGGCGGCCAGCGCCAACGCGTGGCGATTGCGCGCGCCTTGCTCAGCCAGACCGCCGGCGGGGCGGCGCCGGCCTCGCAGCTGCTTGTGCTGGACGACGCCTTGTCGGCCGTGGACACCGGCACCGAGACGGCCATCCTGGCCCACCTGCGGGAGCTGCGTGCGGCGCAGCCCGAGCGCAGCGTGCTGGTGATCGCGCACCGGTTGTCGGCGGTGATGGACGCGGACGCCATCGTCGTGCTGCGCCAGGGGCGCGTTGTGGAGCGCGGCACCCATGCCGAGCTGTTGGCCCTGGGCGGCTGGTACGCCTCGCAGTGGCGCTACCAACAAATCGAAGCCAGCCTGGACGCCGCATGAAGGAGGCCGCATGAGCACCGAACGCCCCTGGCAAAGCGTGGGCCTGCTGCTGGACGCGGCCCGGCCCGAGCGGCGCCCCTTGCTGCAAGGCGCGCTGTGGCTGGTGGCCGCCGCGGGCCTGGAAGTGCTGGGCCCCATCCTCGGCAAGCGCTACATCGACCACCACCTGCTGCCCGGCCGCTACGACCTGGCCGAAATCGCCACGCTGCTGGCCACCATGCTGCTGGCCGGCTGGGCGGCGACGTGGATTCGCTACGCCCAGCTGTCGCGCATGGCGGGTGTGGCACGGCGCTCGGTGCTGCGCCTGCGCGAACGCGTCTACGCCCATGTGCTGGCCCTGCCTATGGCGTTTTTCGACCGGGCCATCACCGGGCAACTGGTCAGCCGCGTCACCAACGACACCGAGGCGGTGAACCAGCTCTACCGGCAGGTGCTGTACGTGATGCTGGACTCCAGCATCGTGGTGGCCGGCACGCTCACCGCCATGGCGTTTCTGGACTGGCGGCTGATGCTGATCGTGGCCACGCTGGTGCCGGCCATGGTGGGCATCATCCTGGGCTACCAGAAGCTCTCTGCCCCGGCCGTGGCCCGCACGCGCCAGCTGCGCAGCGACATCAACGCCCAGATGGCTGAAAGCATGGCCGGCATGGCCGTGCTGCAGGCCAGCAGCGCGGCGGGCCGGTTTGCGGCGCGGTTCGAGTCGACCAACGCCGAGCACCGGCTGTCGCGCATTGCCGAGCTGCGGGCCAACGCCTGGCTGCTGCGCCCGGCGCTGGACCTGATGAACGTGCTGCTGCTCGTCACGGTCATCTACAGCTTCGGGCGGCGCGAACTCGTCGGCCCGCTGGGCGCGATCGAGGTGGGCCTGCTGTATGCGTTTCTGAGCTACATCGCCCGCGTGGTGGAGCCGCTGATCCAGATCACCCTGCAGTTCGGCCAGTTGCAGCAGGCCATGGTGGCCGCGTCACGCGTGCGCAAGCTGCTGGAGGAAGACGACCACCGCAGCATGGATGCGATCAGGCAGGACGGCCAGCCCATCACGCAGGGGGGCCTGCGCATCCACGACCTGAGCTTCGGCTACGACCCCGCGCGGCCGGTGCTGCACCACATCGACGTGAGCATCCCGGCGGGCAGCCTCGTGGGCATCGTGGGCCACACCGGCAGCGGCAAAAGCACGCTGCTGTCGCTGCTGCTGCGCTTCTACAGCGCGCAGCAAGGGCGCATCGAGGTGGACGGCCAGCCCCTGCATGCGGTGCCGGATGCCGCGTTCCGCGACGCGGTGGGCCTGGTGCCGCAGGAGCCCTTCCTCATGTCGGCCAGCGTGCACGACAACATCGCCATGGGCCGCCCCGGCATCAGCGAGGCGCAGGTGCAGGCCGCCGCCCGCGCGGCACGGGCGCATGACTTCATCGAGGCCTTGCCGCAGGGCTACGCCACGCGGCTGGGCGAGGGCGGGGCGCGTGTGTCCACCGGGCAACGGCAGTTGATTGCCATGGCCCGGGCGCTGGCCGGTTCGCCGCGCATCCTGTTCCTGGACGAAGCCACCAGCAACATCGACAGCGCCACCGAGCGCCAGGTCAGCGAGGCGCTGGCCGCGCTGCACGGGCGCGTGACGGTGGTGGCCATTGCCCACCGCCTGTCCACCATCCGCGCCGCCGACCAGATCCTGGTGCTGAACCACGGCCGCCTGCAAGAGCAGGGCACGCACGAGAAGCTGATGGCGCTGGACGGCGGCCTGTACCGCCGGCTGGTGGAGTTGCAGACGCTGGAGGAGGCTGACTCGCAGGACCTCAGCCGGGCGCCGCAGGCCGGCTGAAGCTGGCGAGGTAGTTCACCGCGGTGCTGCGCGTCCAGTGCGCGCGGTGCAGCACTGGCAGGTAACGCATGCCCAGCCGTTGCACCGGCCGCAGGCCGGCATGGCGCGCGGCGGCTTCCAGTTCCTGCGGTGTGACGAACTGGCGCCACTGGTGTGTGCCCACCGGCAGCACCCGCAGCACGTACTCCGCCATCACGATGCCCAGCAGCCAGCTCTGCCAGGTGCGGTTCAGCGTGGAGGCCACCAGCAGGCCGCCCGGCGCCACGGCGGCCGCCACCTGGCTCATGAAGGTGGGCACGTGGTCCACGTGCTCCACCACCTCCAGCGCCAGCACCAGGTCGAACTGCTCACCGGGCTGCAAGGCCGTGCCAGGCTCGCCGTGGCGGTACGCCAGCCGGGCGGTCACGGCGGGGTTGGCCGCCGCGTGGCGCTGGGCCGCACCGATGTTGCCGGCGGACGCGTCCAGCCCCACCACGGTGGCGCCTTCGCGGGCCAGGGCCTCGCTCATCAGCCCGCCGCCGCAGCCCACATCCAGCACGCGCAAGCCCTCCAGCGGCCGACCCCAGTGCCGTTGGGCGGCGTCGATGACCCAGCGGCCGCGCAGGGCCTGCGTGACGTGCAGCGGGCGCATGGGCCCGTGGGCGTCCCACCAGGTGGCGCTCCATGCGTCGAACCGCGCGATCTCTTCCGGGCGGCTGGTGCGGGGGTCAGACATGGCGGGTCAGGCGCACGGCCCAAGCGCTGCCGTGGCGCACCAGGGCGCACCAGGCGCGCAGCAGGGGTGGCAATGGGACGGCCAAGGGGGCCAGGCGCGCCCGTGTGGCCTGCGCGGCCGCTTCGTCGCGGTGATGGGCTTCGTCCTGACGGCAGGCCTCCAGGGTGGTGCGCAAGGCGCCCAGGGGGCCGGTGGCGGGCAGGGCCTCGATTTGGTGGCGGTAGTGCTGCTCCACAAAGGTTTCCACCGCGGCCACGGTGGCATAGGCCGCGCGCGGCCCGGCCGCTGCGGGCAGCGCGCCGGTCAGCCAGCCGGCCACGCGCCACACCGGCAGCAGCCGGCTCCGTTCCGCGGCGGGCAGCCAGGAGTTCAGCGTGTCCAGGTGCGCCTGCTCGGTGGCCAGATGCCGCTGGGCAAAGGCGCGCAGCGCGGGGTCCCGGGTCACGGCCTGCATGCCGCGGTAGATCCACACCGCGCCGGTTTCGCCGGCCTGGTCGGTGCGCAGGGCCGCGTGCCAGGGGGCCAGCAGGTCGGGGGCCACCAAGGTGCCGGGGCGGGCCGCCGCGCTCATGCCGCTCGGCGCCACAGGCGACGCACGCGCAGGAAGGCGCTGTAGGCCGCATCCAGCACCGCCACCACGGCCGGGCGGTTCAGGCGGCGGGCCCAGGCCGCCAGGCGCGGGTGATCGGGCAGCGCGGCCCACATCGCCAGGAATGCGGCGGCGCCGTGCACCAGTTGTCCATCGGGCAGGCGCAGGTGCAGGCGGGCCAGCGCCTGCGGGCGGCTCAGCGCCGGGCCCAGGTCGCCCGGCGGGCAGGCCGCGGCGTCCACCCAGTTCAGCGCGTGCTCGCCGCTGCCTTGCCGGTAGTGCGCAATCTCGCGCCGGCACACCGGGCAGGCGCCATCGAAGTACACCGTGGGGCGAGGTCGCTCGGACGTGGACGTGACAGGGGGCAAAACCATACAGACATGGTGCCGTGAACCGCCTGCCGCAGGGCCGGTGAGGGCGTGCCGCGAGCAAGCCTGATGTGGGTCAAGGTGAGTTCAAGCGCCGCCGCCTAGGCTGCCGGCCATGATGGACATTGCTTTTCCGCAGGTGCTGATCAGCGGCGCCGGCCCGGTGGGCCTGGCGCTGGCGTGCGCCCTGCATGACCGAGGCTTCGCGGTGCGGGTGCTGGAACAGGCCGACGAAGGCGCGTTGCGCGCCCCGGCGGACGACGGCCGTGAAATTGCGCTGACGCACCGCTCGCGGCGGTTGCTGGAGGCGCTGGGCTTCTGGGGCGCGCTGCCTGACATCGCCCCCCTGCGCCGGGCCAGCGTGCGCTCCAGCGGCTCGCGCCAGGCGTTGCCCTTCGAGGCGCCAGGGCAAGACCTGGGCTGGCTGGTGTCCAACCGCCACCTGCGCGCGGCCGCCTGGGCGGGCGCCCAGGCCCGGGGGGTGCCGGTGTTGTGTGGTCGCCAGGTGGTGGCGTTCGAGCGTGACGCGGGCGAGGCCCGGCTGCGCACCGCCTGCGGCGAGGTGCACGCCGCCCCGCTGGTGGTGGCGGCCGACAGCCGGTTCTCGCCGCTGCGTCGGCTGGCGGGCTTGGGGGCGCGCCACCGTGATTTCGGGCGCAGTGCCTTGCTGGTGCCCCTGCGCCACGCGAAGGACCACGGCGGGCTGGCGCAGGAGTGTTTTCTGGAAGGCCACACCTTGGCGTTGCTGCCCATGAACGGCGGCCGCAGCTCGGCGGTGTGGACGGTGGCCAACGCGGCCCTGCCGCGCCTGCAGGCGCTGGACGATGCCGTGCTGGCAGCTGAGATCGAGCAGGCCGCGGGCGGCACGCTGGGCGCGATGCGCGTGGACGGCGCGCGTCACGTGTACCCACTCGTGGCGGTGTGGGCCGAGCGCTTCTGCGCGCCGCGCCTGGCGCTGGCGGGCGACGCGGCAGCGGGCATGCACCCGGTCACGGCGCACGGCTACAACCTGGGGCTCTACGGGGTGGAGGCGCTCTCAAGGCGCCTCACGCCGGGGGGCGACACCGGCGCCCTGGGCCCGCTGCTGGCCTATGAGGCCGAGCACCGCCGCGCTGCCGGGCCGATGTATGCGGGCACGAACGCCCTGGTGCGCTTGTTCACGGATGACCGCGCACCGGTGCTGGCCTTGCGCCGGGCGGTCATCGACCTCGCCCGGCATGTGCCGCCGCTGCGGGCGGCGATCACGCGCAAGCTGGTGGACGCGGCGGCCTGATCAGCGCCGGCGGCGGCGCTCCAGCACGTTGAGGCTGCGGCGCAGCGTGCGCAAGGCGGAATCGGTGCGCGTCTCGCCCGGCACCGGCAGCAGGCGTGCCTCGGTGTCGGCCAGCAGGTCGTCACGCAGCGTCAACCCGACGCGGGCCAGTTGCGGCCGCAGTGCGTCAGCGCGCCGGCGCAGCAGGGCGCGTGTGGCCTGGTACGCGTGTTCGGCCAGGTGGCGGCGCTGCCGGTAGCTGAAGGTGTTGGCCATGAAGAACTCGGCATCGTGCGGATCGGGCTCGAAGAGCACGATGTCGGTCTGCGGATGCGTCAGCTCGTAGCCCTTGAGCCCCAGCGCCAGGCGCGAGTGGATGAGCGAGCGGAAGGTCTGCGACAGCACCAGCGGCAGGCCACCGTCCACCAATCGAGGGATGCCCGGCTGCAGCCAGCGCCCGCCCGGGCGGCCCAGCTTGCGGGCCAGCTCGCGCGCCCGGCGGGAGCGGTCTTCACGGGCCGAGGAATGTCGGTCGCTGGCGTAGGGCACCAGCGGGTTCAGGCAGATCAGCAGGTCCAGCCCGCGGTCCAGCAGCACCGAGGCGTGCAGCGTCTTCTTCAGCGCGCCGTCCACGAAGTGGTGGCCCTCGATCTCGACCGGCGGGAACAGCCCTGGCAGGGCGGCGCTGGCCTGCACGGCGCGCGAGATGGGCACGTGCTCCCAGCCCGGCGCGCCGAAGGGCACGGCCTCGCCGCTGTCCAGGTCGGTGGCCACCAGCACCAGCGGGCGGCGCAGCTTGCGGAAGTCGTTGGTGCGGCCGGGCACCGCGAACACGCGCTGCAGGGCGTCGCCGAAGCGTTCACTGGACAGCAGCCCGGTAGGCAGAACCCGGCCCAGGCGCTCGATGGCGCCCAGCAACGAGCGCCCCTCGAACAGCACCTCGCGCGCGGCGTGGGCCAGCAATGCCGGCAGCTGGCGCAGGCGCTGGCCGAACTCGCCCCAGGCCGGCTCCAGCAGGTCGGCGGGGTCGAACCGGTCGGGCGGCTCGGCCGTGTTTTCAATGAAGGCCGCGCACAACTCGCGCGGCGTCATGCCATTGGCCAGGGCGGCGGCGATGAAGCCCCCGGCGCTCACGCCGATGTAGCCATCGCAGGCGGTGCAGTCCAGGCCTTCGATGGCCTCCTCTAAAGCGCAAAGGGCGCCAACTTCGTAGATGGCGCCCAGTGGGCCTCCGCCGGCGAGGGCCAGCCCGATGCGGGGCTGGCCGTGGGAGGGGCTCGACGAGCCCTCAGCCTGGCGCATGGATGGCCGGCGTCAGCCGTCAGGCCTGAGCCGTCGGCTCGGCCTTGACCTCGGCGGCGGGCGCCGGGGCGGCGGCGGCCTTAACGGCCACCTTCTTGGCCGGAGCGGCCTTCTTCACCGGGGCCTTGGCCGGCGCCTTGACCACGGCCTTCACCGGAGCGGCTTTCTTGGCGGGCGTGGCGGCGGCCTTCTTGGCCGGCGTGGCTGCAGCCTTCTTGGCCACGGGCGCGGCCTTCTTGGCGGGCGTGGCTGCGGGCTTGGCGGCGGGCGCAGCCTTCTTGGCGGCCGGAGCCTTCTTGGCCACGGCCTTCACCGGGGCGGCCTTCTTGGCCGGGGCCTTCTTCGCGGCGGCCTTGACCGGGGCTGCCTTCTTCAGGCCGGCCGACACGGCCAGCGCGTCGATGCGCTTGATCAGGCTTTCCACGTCGCCGGCCGAGGGCACGCCCAGGCTCTTGAGCGCCTTGGCCACGCGCTGTTCGAAGATGGATTCGAGCTTGTCCCAGTGCTGGCCGGCCTTGGAGCCGACGTCACCCGCCATGCCGGTGACCTTGCTGGCCACGGCGCTGAGCTTCTCTTCCGCAGCGGATTGGGTCTTCTTCTGCAATTTCAGTCCTTCCGAGACGAGGGCCTCGAAGACCTTGGACCCTTCGCCCTGGGCCTTGGCGAAGGAGGCGAGACCGGCGGCCCAGATGTGCTGGGCGCTGTCCTTGACGTTCTGTGCCATCGCGTTGTCGAGCAGGCCCTTGGGCAAGCCGGTGGCTGCGTCGGCCTTCTTCTTGTCAGCCATCTTCTGGAGCTTCTTGACCATGTCGGTGTCCTTGCGAGTTTGCGTATTGCCACACGCACTGTAGCGGCCAGACCCCGCATCAACACGGCGATTCCTAGTGAGTGCGCTCTACGATGCAGGGGTGGCTTTTCCTCGGGAAAGCGCGCACCGGCGCTGCCCAGGCGCTGGTGAAGAATCAGGCTGGACACGGTCCTTTCACACTTCCAAAGCAGGAGACCTCGCATGCAGTATTTCGTCACCGGCGCCACAGGCTTCATCGGCAAACGGCTCGTCAAGAAGCTGCTGGCGCGTCGCGGCAGCACGGTCTATTTCCTGATGCGCGAGGAAAGCGCCGGCAAGCTGCCGGACTTGCTGGCCTACTGGGGCGTCAGCAAAACGCGCGCGATTCCCGTCTACGGTGACCTGACCAGCAAGAAGCTGGGCGTGGCGGCCGACGTCATCAAGAGCCTCAAGGGCCAGATCGACCATCTGTACCACCTCGCTGCGGTGTACGACCTGAGCGCCGATGAAGAGGCGCAGACGGCCGTGAACATCGAGGGCACGCGCAGCATGGTGGAGTTCGCCCAGGCGATCGACGCGGGCCATGTGCACCACGTGTCGTCCATCGCGGCCGCGGGCCTGTACGAGGGCGTGTTCCGTGAGGACATGTTCGAGGAAGCCGAGAACCTCGACCACCCGTACTTCATGACCAAGCACGAGAGCGAGAAGCTCGTGCGCAAGGAATGCAAGCGCCCGTGGACGGTGTACCGCCCGGCCATGGTGGTGGGCGACTCCACCACCGGCGAGATGGACAAGATCGACGGGCCTTACTACTTCTTCAAGCTGATCCAGCGCCTGCGCCAGATCCTGCCGCCGTGGATGCCCAGCGTGGGCCTGGAGGGCGGCCGCATCAACATCGTGCCGGTGGACTTCGTCGTCAACGCGCTGGACCACATCTCGCACAAGGTCACCAAGGGCCAGGGCTGCTACCACCTCGTGGACCCGAAGGGCTACCGCGTGGGCGACGTGCTGGACATCTTCAGCAAGGCCGCGCATGCGCCCAAGATGAACCTCTTCATCAACGCTGCGTTGATGGGTTTCATCCCCAAGAGCGTGAAGAAGGGCCTGATGGCGCTGGCGCCGGTGCGCCGCATCCGCAATGCGGTGATGAAGGACCTCGGGCTGCCCGAGGACTTGTTCACCTTCATCAACTACCCCACGCGCTTCGACTGCCGTGACACCGAGGCGGCGCTCAAGGGCTCGGGCATCGCCTGCCCCGACCTGAACGATTACGCCTGGCGCCTGTGGGACTACTGGGAACGCCACCTCGACCCGGACCTCTTCATCGACCGCTCCCTCAAGGGTGCCACCGCCGGCAAGGTGGTGCTGGTGACGGGTGGCTCGTCCGGCATCGGCCTGGCCGCGGCGATCAAGTTCGCCGAAGCCGGCGCCATCACGCTGATCTGCGCGCGAGACCAGGTCAAGCTCGACGAAGCCGTGGCCGAGATCAAGGACAAGGCGGGCAAGAACGCGCAGATCCACGCCTTCGCCTGTGACATCGCAGACGAAGCCGGTTGCGCCTCGCTGATCGAGTGGTGCACGACGAACTTTGGCGGCGTGGACTTCCTCATCAACAACGCCGGCCGCTCCATCCGCCGCGCCATCGAGAGCAGCTACGACCGCTTCCACGACTTCCAGCGCACCATGGACCTGAACTACTTCGGGTGCCTGCGCGTGACCATGGGCCTGCTGCCCGGCATGGTGGCCAAGAAGAAGGGCCACGTGGTCAACATCAGCTCCATCGGTGTGCTGACGAACGCGCCGCGCTTCAGCGCCTACGTGGCCTCCAAGGCCGCGCTCGACGCCTGGACGCGCTGCGCCTCGAGTGAGTTCGCCGACACCGGCATCACCTTCACCACCATCAACATGCCGCTGGTGCGCACGCCGATGATTGCGCCCACCAAGATCTACAACAACGTGCCCACGTTGTCGCCGGAAGAGGCAGGCGACATGATTGCGCAGGCCTGCATCAGCAAGCCGGTGCGCATCGCCACGCGCCTGGGCATGACGGGGCAGATCCTGCACGCCGTGGCGCCGCGCATCGCGCAGATCGTGATGAACACCACCTTCCGCATGTTCCCGGACAGCGACGCGGCTAAGGGGGAAAAGGGCAGCAAGGGCGGCCTGTCGCCCGAGGCCATCGCGCTGCAGCAGATGATGCGCGGCATCCACTTCTGACCCAGCAAGCACCGCACCGGCCCGGCTTCGCGCCGGGCTTTTTTTTGCAAAGGACGCCCATGATTCGAGGACAACGCGTCGGCCTGCGCCACGTGACCGAGGCCGACCTGCCGTGGCTCAAGCGCACCGCCAGTGACCCGCAGGTGCGCGGCCCCTTCATGGGCTCGCGCATGATGCCGCCGCACACGCTGGAACAGCGTTGGCACGACAACGGCTTTTCCAGCGACGACGCCGAGCGGCTGCTGGTGTGTCACCTGTCGGACGGGGCCGTCATCGGTGACGTGATCCACTTCTCGGTGGCCCGCTACACCACGGCCCGCGAGATCGGCTGGACGATGGCCGATCTGGCCTTGCGCGGCCAGGGCCTGGCCACGGAAGCGGCGTCGCTGCTGGTGGACTACCTGTTCGAGAACTGGCCGATCAACCGGCTGCAGTGCGGCATGTCGGTGCACAACCATGCGTCGCGCCGCGTGGCCGAGAAGACCGGGTTCCGGCACGAAGGCATCCAGCGCGGCATGGTGTTCGTGGCGGGTGAGTATGTGGACTGCCATGCCTTGTCGCTGTTGCGCAGCGACTGGCGGGCGATGAAAGGCAAGACAGCATGAACGACAGCACGCGAGAGTTCGACCTCATCGTGTTCGGCGCCACCGGCTTCACCGGCCGGCTGGTGGCGGAGTACCTGCACCGCAGTGGCGCCGACGGCGCTCGCTGGGCCATGGCCGGCCGCAACCTCGACAAGCTCGCCCAGGTGCGCGACGAGCTGCACCTGCCGCCGTCGGTGGCGCTGCTGAAGGCCGACGCGGGCGATGCCGCTTCGCTGCAGGCGCTGGTGGCCCGCACGCGCGTCGTCATCACCACGGTGGGCCCGTACCAGTTGCATGGCGAGCCGCTGGCCACCGCCTGCGCCGAGGGCGGCACGGACTATGTGGACCTCTGCGGCGAGCCGCTGTGGATGGCCCGCATGGTCGACAAGCTCACGCCGCTGGCGCAGAAGAGCGGCGCGCGCATCGTGTTCTCCTGCGGCTTTGACTCCATCCCGTTCGACCTGGGCGTGGTGTACCTGCAGGCCGAGGCACAGGCCCGCTTCGGCGCGCCTTTGCCCGAGGTGCGCGGCCGCGTGGCGCGGCTCAAGGGGGCGGCCTCGGGTGGCACGCTGGCCAGCATGATGGAAACCGTGGCTGCCGTGCGGCGCGAGCCCCAGCTCATCAAGGTGATGGCCAACCCGTTCGCGCTGACGCCGGGCTTCAAGGGCCCGCGTCAGCCGGCCGACCAGTGCGCTGACTTCGACGACTGGGCCGATGCCTGGACCGGCCCCTTCGTGATGGCCACCATCAACACCAAGAACGTGCACCGCAGCAACGCGCTGCGCGGCCACCCGTGGGGTGCGGATTTCGTCTACAGCGAGAAGATGCTGACCGGCAAACCGGGCCAGGGCGACAAGGGCCGCAAGAAGGCGCGGGCCTTGGCCCGCTTCACCAAGCTGCAGAACCTGCTGCTGGGCTTCGGCCCCACGCGGGCGTTTCTGCGCCGGTTTGTGCTGACGCAGCCGGGGGATGGCCCGAACGCCGCCGCGCGCGAGGCTGGGCACTACCAGGTGTGGTTCACCGGCCGCGCGGCAGGCGGGCAGAGCCTGCGCGCCATCGTCAAGGGCGACCGCGACCCGGGCTACGGCTCCACCTGCAAGCTCATCAGCGAAGCGGCGCTGTGCCTGTTGCGTGACGTGGACCGCAGCGCCACGGCGGGGGGCGTGTGGACGCCCGGCAGTGCCATGGGCCTGGCCCTGGTGCGGCGCCTGCACGCCCGCGCCGGGCTCACCTTCGAGATCGCGGCTTGACGGCGCAGCGCTGGGCCATTGCCCAGCCGCGCATGCACTGGACGCTGGCCGGCAACCTGGCCGAGGTGCTGGCCGCGCTGGAAGCCGCGGCGGCAGCCGGCGCCGAGGGTTGCGTGTGCACGGAGCTGGCGCTGACGGGCTTTCACCGCCGCCTGCCCGAACTGCTCGACGCAGCGGCATTGGCCGCTGCCGAGGCGCAGGTGTGCGCTGCCTGTGCCCGGCTCGGCATCGCGGCGGTCGTTGGCCTGCCCACGCTGGGCGAGGGCGGCGCGGTGTTCAACAGCCACGTGTACATCGATGCCTCGGGCCGCGAGGTCGCTCGCGTCCATAAGCGCGGGCTGACGGCCAGCGAGGCCAGCTTCTTCAGCCCGGGCGGTGCGCGGGGCTGGACGGTGCTGGGCGGGCTGCTGGCCACCTCGGTGCTGTGCCGCGAGATGTTGGATGTGGCCACCCTGCTGCCCGAGCTGACGGCCGTGCCTGCCGGCGGCGAGGGCTTGCCGCGTGTGGTGTTCTGGCCCAGCTACATCGGCGAGAGCGACGCCGAGCAGGCGGCGCTGTGCCGGGCCTACGTGCACGGAGCCGAGACGCTGGCGCGTCAACTGGGCGCCTGGGTGCTGCAAAGCAACTGGCCCGAAGGCCTGAACCTGCCGGGGCCCCAGGGTTTCGGCGGCAGTGTCGTCATCGCGCCCGACGGGCGCCGGGTGAAGACGCTGCCGCGCGATGGCGCTGCGCTGTCGGTGGTGGATCTGGCGTAGCCGCTCAGTCGCGGCTGGCCGGGCGCTCGAAGCCGGCGTCCACCCAGGCCTCAGCCGCGCTCTGGCTGAGCCGGAAGTTCGCCGCCACTTTGACCTGGGCAAGCTGCTCGCCGGCCGCGTCGTGCGCGCGCAGCCACGCGTAAGGGTCATCCTCGGCCGGCACGATTTCCAGCGACACCCTCAGCCATTGCCCATCCCGCGCCACGTACAGCGCCTTGTTGAGCTGGGCATGCAACTGCTGCTCGTGGCGGCGGATCACCTCGGACGCGGTTTTCACCAGCGTGTTGAACGCATTCACATCCAGCGGCTTGGGGTTCTTCTTGTCGCGCCCCATGGTCCACGGGCCCACCAGCGCCGGCTCGCTTTCACCGGCTTTGAACATCGCCACGGCCCAGCCCTCGTCGTCTTCGTTCTTGATGACCTGGGCGGTCCAGCCGTTGTCGCGCCACAGGCGGGCTTCGTGGACGGGCTCTTCAATGTCGTTCATGGCGATGGGGCTGCGCAAAGCGCGCGATTGTCACGCGCCGTGGGTGTCGAGGGGCGGGTGGGGCAAGGCGCGCATCGAGGGCAAAGGTTGGGGCATTTCCCCCAGATGGCTGCAACCAGCTGTTGCAGGCGGGGCATTTCCCCGGGGTGGCTGGCGTTTTCAGGCCTGGCATGGCTGTTGCGCTGAAGGACGCACCGGCACCGATGGCGGCGCCGGCCAACCCTTTGATCCAAGGAATCGTGATGAACAAGTTCGTGCTGTCCTCCTCTGCGCTGTGCGTGGCGCTGGGCCTGGCTGTGATGCCGGTGCAAGCCAAGGTCGAGAAGGCGGAAAAGCCGGAAAAGGCTGAGAAGGTGGAGAAGGTCGAAAAGATCGAAAAGGTCGAGAAGGTCGAGAAGGCTGAAAAGATCGAAAAGATCGAAAAGATCGAAAAGGTGGAGAAGGCTGAGAAGCCGGAAAAGCTCGAGAAGCCCGAAAAGCCTGAGAAGCCCCAAAAGGTTGAGAAGGTCGGGTGAAGCCGGCGTTTGTTTGGCTGCTGGCCACGGCCCTGGCGGCCGAGGCCAGCACGGACGACCCGGCGGGCGCCGCAACGCGCTCGCCGGCACCCTGGGGCCTGCTGCGCATGGAATGGGCTGTCGAGCGCTCCACCGGTTCGGCGGGCGAGTTGGAGGCCGACCGGCTGGACCAGGCGAGCTGGAGCCTGCGCGGCAGTCCGGCCGGGTGGCAGTGGGGCCTGGATGTGCCCGTGCTGCAGCGGCGTGACGCCGATGGCCGCGCCGCGGGGCTGGGCGACGTGGTGCTCAAGCTCAGTCGCGAACTGCAGGCCCTGGGGGCGGCGCAGTCCGGCTGGGACCTGGCTGTGAAATGGAAAACCGCGACCGGCAGCGCGGCACGGGGTCTGGGCACCGGCGCGTCAGACGCGGTGGTGCAGCTGGAGTGGGCGCATGTGGCCCCGGCGCAGTGGCTGGTGTTCGGGGAGTTGGGCTACCGCGTCACCGGCACACCGGCCGGCCGCACGCCGCGGCGCAACGCCTGGCATGCCGAGCTGGGGGCGCAGTCGCCCTGGGTGGCCGATTGGCAATGGGGAGCGTTTGCCCATGCCCGTGAAGCGGTCAGCCGCGTGGGCCCGCAGGCCGAGCTGACGGTGTATGGCCAGCAGCGCTGGGGCGGGCAGCAATTGCGGCTGCATGTGACGCGGGGCAACAGCCTTGGCAGTGCCGCCTGGGCGGCCGGGCTGGCCTGGAGCCAGCGCTGGCCGTGAGGGGAAGGCGCCCCGGGGGAGCCCTGGGGGGCGTGGGTCGCCCCGGGTGCGTGGCGGGTCAGCTGGCGCTGCCGGGGGCAGCTGTGGGCGTCACCGCGGGGGCGCGCGTCACGCGGGTCTTGCCGCCGGTGGTGACCAGCACCACCGGGTCGCCGCTGTTGAAGGTTTCGTTGCCCTTGGCCTGGATGATGGCCCGGCGCTCGCCGTTGCGCAACTGCACGATGATTTCCAGCGCGTCTTCACGGGTGGCCGAGCGCTCGATGGCGTTGCCAATCACGGCGCCGGCCACGGCGCCCAGCACCCCGACGACCTGACCTTCACGACGGCCACCGACCGAGCTGCCGGCGATGGCGCCAGTCACACCCCCTGCCACGCCGCCGATGCCGCTTTGCGAGCCATCCACCACGACCGGGCGCGACGACAGGACGGTGGCGTCTTGCACCTGCGACAGGCGCTGCGCGTCGTGCCGTTGCACGACGTCAGGGCTGGTCGTGGAGCAGGCCGACAGCGCCAGGGCGGCAACGACGGTGAGCGAGGTGATCAGTTTGGACATTCAAGGTCTCCGAAGGCGATACAGCCGCCTAACGTCTCGAATTGTCAGTCCGTTGACCGGCGGCGACGGCGCACTACAAGTCTTTACCCCGAACGGCCCGGCCGCCCAGCTGATTCGGCCGCTCAGCCGTGCAGCCGCGAGTTGCGCGGCACGCTGGCCAGCAGGAACTCCATCTGGTCGGCCAGGATGCGGCGGCCGCGCAGGATCATGTCTTCATGCAGGCTGGGCACGTAGGGCAGGTACATGAGGCTCATGTGCGCCTCTTCCGGCATGCGGTTGCCTTTGCGGCCGTTGCACGCGCGGCAGGCGGTGATGCAGTTCATCCAGCTGTCTTGCCCGCCGCGGGAGGTGGGGTGGATGTGTTCACGGGTGAGATCTTCGGCGGGGTGGCGGTGGCCGCAGTACGCGCACATGAAGCGATCGCGCACAAAGAGTTTGCTGTTGGTCAGCGCAGGCGCCTGGCGCCAGGCCCGGCTGGGCACCGCGCCGCGCACCGCGATGATGGGGTGCACTTCGATGCGTGACTGCAGCCCACTGCTGCGCTGCAGCCCGCCGCGCAGTACCTGGCAGGTGTCGCCCAGTGTCCAGGCGACGCCGTCGCTGGCATAGATCACCGCCGCCTCGCGCGTGGTGATCCAGGCCTGGGGCCGGCCGGAGACATCGAGTTGGAGCACATCCACAGCGTCAACCTCCTTGGGGACAGACTACTTCAGAACGGGCATGCCGCTCAAGCGTGCTGACGTGACAGTGCGGCGTCGTTGAGAGCGCTTGGGAAGTTGGTGATTACCCTGAGGCCCTGGCAGTTTTAGGCACATCACCCTAGGATTTCGTCGGACTGGGCTGGCGCTGTCGCGGGAGCGACCTGCAAAATAGAACGATCGTTCGTTTTATTTCTGCCCTTGCCGTGAGCCCGCTGCCCGTCCCCGCCAAGAAAGCCGCACCGCTCCGCGCTGCGAAGCCGGCGCGCGTGCCGCGCTCGTTGCAAAAGGGCCAGCAGACCCGCGCCGCCATCCTCGAAGCCGCGCTCGGACTGGCGTCTCACATGGGCCTGGAAGGTTTGTCCATCGGCGCGCTGGCCGACGTGACGGGCATGAGCAAGTCGGGCGTGTTCGCCCACTTCGGCTCCCGCGAGGAATTGCAGATCGCGGTGGTGACCGAGTACCACGCGAAGTTCGAGGAAGAAGTCTTCTTCATCGCCATCCGCGAAGCGCGGGGTCTGCCGCGCTTGCGGGCCATGTTCGAGCGCTGGGTGCGCCGCGTGTCCGTGGAAGTGGACTCGGGCTGCATCTACATCAGCGGCGCCGTCGAATTCGACGACCGGCCTGGCCCGGTGCGTGACGCCCTGGTCGGCATGGTCAAGGCCTGGCACGCCGCGTTGCACAAGGCCATCGTGCTCTCGGTGCAGGAAGGACACCTGCAGCCCGACGCCGATGTCGAGCAGATCGTGTTCGAACTGCACGGCCTGATCCTGTCGCTGCACCACGACGCGCGCTTCATGCGCATCCCGGGCGCGCTCACCCGCGCCGGGGTCGGTTTCGACCGAACGATCCAGTTCTACGCCACGCCGGCCGGCCTCGAGATCGAGCAGCGCCGCAAGGCTTCCAAAACCAGCGCCGTCAAGCGCTGAACCCCATCACCCACCCACCTCTCCAGGAGTTTTCGATGCCCCAGTACACCCCGCCCATGCGTGACATGCAGTTCGTCATGCACGAGCTGCTGAACGTCGTCGACGAGCTGAAGATGTTGCCCGGCCACGAGGACATCGACGCTGACACGATCAACGCGGTGCTCGAAGAAGGTGGCAAGTTCGCCGCCGAGGTCATCGCCCCCATCAACCTGAGCGGCGACGCCGAGGGTTGCAAGCTCGACAAAGCCACCCACGAGGTGACGCCGCCCAAGGGCTTCAAGGAAGCCTACAAGCAGTACGTGGAAGGCGGCTGGCCGGCTCTGTCCTGCGACCCGGACTTCGGCGGTCAGGGCCTGCCGCACACGGTGAACCAGTTCTTCTACGAAATGCTGAACTCGGCCAACCAGGCGTGGACGATGTACCCCGGCCTGAGCCACGGTGCCTACGAGGCGCTGCACGCCCACGGCACGCCCGAGCAAAAGGCCACCTACCTGCCCAAGCTGACCAGCGGCGAGTGGACCGGCACCATGTGCCTGACCGAGCCGCACTGCGGCACCGACCTGGGCCTGCTGCGCACCAAGGCCGAACCGCAAGCCGACGGCACCTACAAGATCACCGGCGCCAAGATCTTCATCTCGGCCGGCGAGCATGACCTGGCCGAAAACATCGTCCACCTGGTGCTGGCGCGCCTGCCGGATGCGCCGGCCGGCTCCAAGGGCATCTCGCTGTTCCTGGTGCCCAAGTTCCTGGTGAAGGCCGATGGCAGCCTGGGCGAGCGCAACGGCATCTACTGCGGCGGCCTCGAGCACAAGATGGGCATCCACGGCAACGCCACCTGCCAGATGGTGCTGGAAAGCGCCGTGGGCACCATGGTGGGCGAGCCCAACAAGGGCCTGGCCGCGATGTTCGTGATGATGAACGCCGCCCGTCTGGGCGTGGGCAACCAGTCGCTGGGCCTGACCGAAGTGGCCTACCAAAACGCCGTGGCCTACGCCAAGGACCGCATCCAGATGCGTTCGCTGTCGGGCGTGAAGGCACCGGACAAGGCTGCCGACCCCATCATCGTGCACCCCGATGTGCGCAAGATGCTGCTGACCGCGCGTGCCTTTGCCGAAGGCGGCCGCATGCTGCAGGGCTACACCGTGCTGCAGCTGGACAAGGCGCTGAAGAGCGACGATGAAGACGAGCGCAAGGAAGCCGACGCTGAAGTCGCGCTGCTGACGCCCATCATCAAGGCCTTCATCACCGACAACGGCTGGCTGGCCACGTCGCACTGCCTGCAGGTGTTCGGCGGCCACGGCTTCATCCATGAGTGGGGCATGGAGCAGTTCGTGCGCGACGCGCGCATCAACATGATCTATGAAGGCACCAACACCATCCAGTCGCTGGACCTGCTGGGCCGCAAGGTGCTGGGCAACAACGGCGCCACGCTGAAGAAGTTCGGCAAGAAGATCGCTGCCTTCATCGAGGAAGAGGGCACCAACGAAGCCATGCAGGAGTTCGTGAACCCGCTGGCCGACCTGGGCGACAAGGTCAACAAGCTGACCCAAGAGATCGGCATGAAGGCTTTCGGCAACCCCGACGAAGTCGGCGCCGCCGCGGTGGACTACCTGCGCGTGGTCGGTCACATGACCTTCGCCTACTTCTTCGCCCAGGCCGCCAAGATCGCCCTGGCCAAGAAGGACAGCGGCGACCCGTTCTACACCGCCAAGCTGGCCACGGCGCGCTTCTACTTCGCCAAGCTGCTGCCTGAAACTGCCACGCTGATCCGCACCTGCCGCGCGGGCCTGTCGCCGCTGATGGAAATGGAAGAAGCCCTGTTCTGACGCGGCTTCGCCACCGCCTGACGCCAAGGATGCCCCGATGAAATTCCTGTTCGCTGTTGCCCTGCTGATGCCCGCGTTTGCGTTCGCGCAGACCTCACCCGTGGGCCTGTGGAAGACCATTGACGACGACGGCAAAACCGCGAAGTCGCTGGTCCGCATCAGCGAACAGGGGGGCGCCCTGGTGGGCAGCATCGACAAGCTGCTGGACCCCAAGGACCCGGGCGACGCCAAGTGCGACAAGTGCAAGGACGACCGCAAGGACCAGCCCGTCGTCGGCCTGCAAATCATCCGCGGCGTGAAGGGCGAGGGCGACGGCGTCTGGGGGGGCGGTGAGATCCTCGACCCCAAAGACGGAAAGACCTACCGCACGCGCTTGAAGCCCGTGGACGGTGGAAAAAAACTCGAGGTGCGTGGCTACATCGGCGCCCCCCTCTTCGGCCGCAGCCAGACTTGGGTGCGCGTCGAGTAACCAAAACATCCTGGAGAAATCAATGAGTCGATTCCAAGTCCGCAAGGTCGCCGTGCTCGGCGCCGGCGTGATGGGCGCGCAGATCGCTGCCCACCTTGTCAATTGCAAGGTGCCCGTCGTGCTGTTCGACCTGCCCGCCAAGGAAGGCCCGAAGAACGGCATCGTGACCAAGGCCGTGGAAGGCCTGAAGAAGCTCAAGCCGGCGCCCCTGGGGGATGCGTCGGAAGCCGCGCTGATCCAGCAAGCCAACTACGAAGAGCACCTGGACGTGCTGAAGGGCTGTGACCTCATCATCGAGGCCATCGCCGAGCGCATGGACTGGAAGCTCGACCTGTACACCAAGATCGCGCCGTTCGTGGCGCCGCACGCCATCGTGGCGTCCAACACCTCGGGCCTGAGCATCACCAAGCTCTCCGAAGTGCTGCCGGAAGAAATCAAGCCGCGCTTCTGCGGCATCCACTTCTTCAACCCGCCGCGCTACATGGCGCTGGTGGAGCTGATCAACACCCCGACCACGCAGCCGGTCATCCTCGACCAGCTCGAAGCCTTCGTCACCACCGCGCTGGGCAAGAGCGTCGTGCGCGCCCATGACACGCCCAACTTCGTCGCCAACCGCGTCGGCATCGCCGGCATGATGGCCACGATGATCGAAGCCGAGAAGTTCGGCCTGTCGGTGGACGTGGTGGACGACCTGACCGGCAAGAAGCTGGGCCGCGCCTCCTCCGGCACCTTCCGCACCGCCGACGTGGTGGGCCTGGACACCATGGCCCACGTCGTCAAGACGATGCAGGACAACCTGAAGGACGACCCGTTCTACAGCACCTACGCCACGCCCAAGGTGTTGGCCGGCCTGATCGAGAATGGCGCGCTGGGTCAGAAGACCGGCGCCGGCTTCTACAAGAAGGTGGGCAAGGACATCCAGCGCCTGGACTTCGCCACGGGTGAGTACGTGGCCGGCGGCAAGAAGGCCGACGAGATCGTTGCTCGCATGCTCAAGAAGCAGCCGGCCGACCGCCTGAAGCTGCTGCGCGAAAGCACCAACCCGCAAGCCCAGTTCCTGTGGGCCATCCTGCGCGACAGCTTCCACTACGCCGCCGTGCACCTGAACACCGTGGCCGACACCGCCCGCGAGATCGACTTCGCGATGCGCTGGGGCTTCGGCAGCAGCCAAGGCCCGTTCGAGCTGTGGCAAGCCGCCGGCTGGAACCAGGTGGCCGGCTGGATCGCCGAAGACATCGCCGCGGGCAAGGCGCTCAGCACCGAGCCGCTGCCGGCCTGGGTCACGTCCGGCCCCGTCGCCGAAGCCGGTGGCGTGCACACGCCGCAAGGCTCGTGGAGCGCCGCCGAAGGCCAGTTCAAGCCGCGCAGCGAACTGCCGGTCTACAGCCGCCAGGCCTTCCGTGAATCGCTGCTGGGCACCGGCGCCGCCGACCCGCTGAAGAGCGGCACCGAGCTGTTCAAGAACGACGAAGTGCGCGTCTGGACGCTGGACGGCAAGGTTGTCATCGCCTCCATCACCGCCAAGCTGCACCTGATCAGCCCGGCCGTGACCGAGGGCCTGATCAAGGCCGTCGAGATTGCCGAGGCCGACTACCAAGGCATGGTGATCTGGAGCCCGGACGACGTGTTCTCCGCCGGCGCCAACCTGGAAAGCCTGATGCCCGTCTTCATGAAGATGGGCAGCAAGGGCATCGCCCCGGAAGAGAAGAAGCTGCAGGATGCGATGCTGCGCATCCGCTACGCCTCGGTGCCGGTGGTGGCGGCGATGCGTGGCCTGGCGCTGGGCGGCGGCTGCGAGCTGGCCATCCACTGCGCCCGCCGCGTGGCGCATGTCGAGAGCTACGTGGGACTGGTGGAAGTGGGCGTGGGCCTGGTGCCGGGTGCCGGCGGCCTGACTTACATCGCCCGCCGTGCCGCCGAGATGGCCGCGGCCGGCAATGCCGGTGCCGACATCCTGACCTTCCTGAAGGACGGTTTCCTGACCGCCGCCACGGCCAAGGTCGCCACCTCCGCGCACGAAGCCAAGAAGAACGGCTTCCTGCTGGACAGCGACGTCATCGTGCCGCACAAGGACGAACTGCTGCACGTGGCCACGGCCACCGCGCTGGGCATGGCCGAAGCCGGCTACCGCCCGCCGCACAAGGCGCTGTTCCCGGTGGCGGGCCGCAGTGGCATCGCCACCATCAAGGGCCAGGTTGCCAACATGCGTGACGGCGGCTTCGTCAGCGCGCACGACTACCACCTGGCCGCGGCGATTGCCGACGTGGTCTGCGGTGGTGAGGTCGAGGCCGGTTCCCTGGTCACCGAGGAGTACCTGATGGCCCTGGAGCGCAAGCACTTCTGCTCGCTGCTGGACAACCCCAAGACGCAAGAACGCATCATGGGGATGCTGCAAACGGGCAAGCCCGTCCGCAACTAAGCCAGGCCATGAACCGGCTTCAACGCACCCTCGCCAAGCTGGACGGCCTGCCCGCCCCGCTGAGGGGTGTCGCGCGCAACTTCGCCTTGCGCCGGGCCGTGCCCTTCACCGGCACGGCATCGCTGGATTTCGTGGCGCTCTCGCCTGAGAGCAGCGAAATCCGCATCGCCAACCAGCGTCCGGTGCAAAACCACATCAAGGGCGTGCATGCGGCGGCCATGTCGCTGCTGGCCGAAACCGCCACCGGCATGGTGGTGGGCATGAATGTGCGGGATGACTGTCTGCCGCTGTGCAAGTCGCTGCAGGTGAACTTCAAGCGCCGCGCCACCGGTGGGTTGGTGGCCAAGGCACACCTGACGGCCGCGCAGCGCTTTGCGATGGCGAACGAAACCAAGGGTGAGGTCACCGTGGCCGTGACCGTGACCGATGAAGCCGGCATCGAGCCGATCCAGTGTGAATTTGTCTGGGCCTGGGTGCCCAAAGAGACATCCAAAAGCAAGCCCCAGGCTTGAAAGGAAGCAACATGAGCAAGCAAGTCCAAGACGCCTACATCGTCTCCGCCACCCGTCTGCCCATTGGCAAGAGCGGCCGCGGCTATTTCAAGAACACCCGCCCGGACGAGATGCTCGTCAAGGTGATGCAGGCCGCGCTGGCCCAGGCCCCGGGCCTGGACCCGGCCGCGATTGAAGACGCCATCGTCGGCTGCTCCTTTCCCGAAGGCGAGCAGGGCATGAACATCGCCCGCGTGGCCTCGGTGCTGGCGGGTCTGGGCAACACCATCGGCGGCGTGACGGTGAACCGCTACTGCGCCTCCGGCATCACCGCCGTGCAGATGGCCGCCGACCGCATCCGCGTGGGCGAAGCCGACGTGATGTTCGCCGGTGGCGTGGAGTCCATGTCCATGATCCCGATGGGGGGCAACAAGCCGTCCCTGAGCCCGCTGATCTTCGAGAAGGACGAGAACATCGGCATCGCCTACGGCATGGGCCTGACGGCCGAGAAGGTGGCCGCGCAGTGGAAGATCAGCCGCGAAGCGCAGGACGCGTTCTCGGTGGAATCGCACCGCCGCGCCGTGGCCGCCATGCAGGCCGGTCACTTTGCCGCCGAGATCACGCCCTTCGACGTCGTCGAGCGCACGCCCAACCTGGCCGACGGCACGGTCAACATCAAGACCCGCACGGTCAGCCTGGATGAAGGCGCGCGCCCCGACACCAGCCTGGAAGGCCTGGCCAAGCTCAAGCCCGTGTTCGCCGCCAAGGGCAGCGTCACCGCCGGCAACAGCTCGCAAACGTCCGATGGCTCGGGTGGCCTGCTGATCGTCAGCGAAGCCGCGCTCAAGCGCTACAACCTGACGCCGCTGGCCCGCTTCGTGTCCTTCGCCGTGCGCGGCGTGCCGCCCGAGATCATGGGCATCGGCCCCATCGAAGCCATTCCCGCCGCACTGAAGGCCGCTGGCATTTCCGCCAAGGACCTGGACTGGGTCGAGCTGAACGAAGCCTTCGCTGCACAGAGCCTGGCCGTGCTGAACGACCTGGACAGCAAGGGCATCGAGCTGGACCGCGCCAAGGTCAACCCCAACGGCGGCGCCATCGCGCTGGGCCACCCGCTGGGCGCCACGGGTGCCATCCGCGCTGCGTCGGTCATCCACGGCCTGCGCCGCACCGGCGGCAAGTACGGCATGGTGACGATGTGCGTGGGCGCCGGCCAAGGCGCTGCGGGCATCTTCGAGCGCCTGTAAGCCAACCCACCCCCGGCGGGCGTCGCCCGACCTCGCCAGGGGGTGCCCGTGACGAGCTGGCCCCGCCAGCGCCGCCCGGGCCTCAGGCCCCAGCACCGCACGACAATGCGCGCTTGATCACAGGCAGGAATCGCCTTTCATGAACAGACGCAAATGGCTTGGATCGTCGATGGTGCTGCTCTCGGCCGCACCCTTGGCCGGCTGCTCGGGGCGGCTCACCACGTTCACCACCTGGCGGCAGGCGCAGCAGGCCGTGCTGGACCTGCTGTTCGTGCCCAAGGCTGTGCAGGGCAATCCCTGGAACCTCAGCCAGGTGTTGCAGCATCTCGCGCAGAGCATCGAGTTCTCGATGCAGGGCTACCCGGTGCTCAAGGGCGCCTGGTTTCGCTCGACGGTCGGCTCCGCGGCGTTTGCCGTGTTCAATGCCCGTGGCGAGATGAGCCACAGCCTGGACGAACCCATTCCCGGCGCGCCAGCCCTGGAAGCCACCCAGGCGCTGAAGGTGTCCGTGCAGCGCCTGCTGGACGCCATGGAAGCGTTTGCCGACTTCAACGGGACGCTGCGCCCGCATTTCGCGTATGGCGAGCTGACCAAGCCGCAGTACGAGCGCGCCCACCTCATGCACCTGGCCCAGCACTGGACCCAGTTCCAGCCGCTGACCGCCCACGCCTGACCTGAAAGCCCCACCGATGACCATCAAGACCTACACCGTCAATGGCGTTGCGACGATCGAGATCGCCCGCCCGGAAAAGAAGAACGCCATCACGCAGGCGATGTACCAGGCCATGGCCGATGCGCTGCGCGCGGCCGACGCCGACAAGGCCGTGCGCGCCGTGCTCATCACCGGTCAGCCCGGCATCTTCACTTCGGGCAACGACCTGGAAGACTTCATGGCCGGCCCGGTGCGCGGCGAAGACGCGCCCACCTTCCAGTTCATGCACGCGCTGGTGGACTGCGGCAAGCCCGTCGTGGCGGCGGTGACGGGCGCGGCCATCGGCATCGGCACGACGATGCTGCTGCACTGCGACTTCGTGTTCGTGGCCGACGAGGCGCGCCTGGCCATGCCGTTCGTGGGCCTGGGCCTGGTGCCCGAGTTCGCGTCCAGCGTGGTGGTGCCGCAGTTGATGGGCAACGTGCGCGCGGCAGAAAAGCTGCTGCTGGGCGACCCCTTCACCGGCGAGCAGGCCGTGGAATGCGGCATCGCCAACCGTGTGCTGCCTGCCAGCGAAGTGCTGAACCACGCGCGCCGTGTGGCCGAGCGCTTCAACACCCTGGCCCCGGGCGCGGTGCGCGACAGCAAGAAGCTGATCCGTGACCCGCAGCGCGAGGCGGTCAAGGCCGCCATCACGCGCGAGGCGCAGGTCTTCGGCGCCCGTCTGCGCAGCCCCGAGGCGATGGAAGCCTTCCAGGCCTTCTTCCAAAAGCGCGCGCCCGACTTCTCGAAGTTCGAGTGATCGCCAAGCTCCTGCTGGGGCCGCTGCTGCTCTGGCAGGGGCGCCGGGTGCGCGCCACCGCGCTGCGGCTGCCCGAAGCGGCCGGGCCCCGTGCCGCCGAGGGCGATGCCCTGCGCGTGTTGATCGTGGGCGATTCGTCAGCGGCCGGCGTGGGCGCGCGCCATCAGGATCAAGCCCTGGCGGGGTGTCTCGCCCAGGCCTTGCGCCGCCGGCTTGGCCGGCCGGTGGGGTGGCAGCTGGTGGCAGCCAGCGGCCACGGCACGCGGGAGGCGCACGCGCAGCTCGCGTCGGCGGTGTTGCAGCCGGCCGATGTGCTGGTGACCGCACTGGGCGTGAACGACGTGGTGGAGCAGGTGCCCGCGCGCCAAGCCTTGGCGGACCTGCACGCCCTGCACCAGCAGGCGGTGGACCGGGCTGGTGTGCAGTTCACCGTGCACTGCGCCGCGCCGCCGATGCAGCACTTCCCGCTGCTGCCGCAGCCCCTGCGCTGGTTTTTTGGCCGTGAGGCCGCGCGCTACAACGCAGCCCTTCAGGCAGCAGTGGCCGGCCAGCCGCGCCGCGTGGTGTTGCCCTTGCCGGCGGCCTTGCAGCAAGACGCCGCGCGCTGGATGGCCGAAGACGGTTTCCACCCCGGCCCCCGCGGCTACGCGCTCTGGGCCGAGGCCGTGGCCGATCAGGTGGTGATGGGCCTGGGCTTGCCGTCGTTGTCGATGGCCACGTAGGTCAGGTTGGCTTCGGTCACCTTCACCACGTGCAGGTTCTCGGGGTCGCGCTCGGCCATCACTTCCACGTGCACCGTGATCGAGGTGCGGCCCACGCGGGTCACGGTGGCGTAGAAGCTCAGCAGGTCGCCGATGGAGACCGGCTGCTTGAAGATGAACTCATTGACGGCCACGGTCGTCACGCGGCCGCGGGACAGGCGTGCGGGCAGGATGGAGCCGGCAATGTCCACCTGCGCCATGATCCAGCCGCCAAAAATGTCGCCGTTGGCGTTCGCGTCGGCCGGCATGGGCATCACGCGCAGAACCAGCTCGCGCTGGACACCGGCCGCAGCCGGGGTAGGGATCGAATTCATGCCCGGATTGTCCCTTCAGTGGCGCCGCGCGTGCCTTAGAAACTCGTCCAGTCGTCTTCGTCCGCTGCGGTGGCGGCCGGGGCCGGTGCGGCGCGTGGGGCCGGGCGGGCAACCGGCGCCTGCGCGGGCTTGGCGCCCGAAGGGCTGGCCTTGGCGTGGGTTTGAGGCGCGGCCGATGGGGCGGGTTCCTTCGCGGCCGGTGCGCGGCTCGGGGCGGCCGCGCTGACCTTTTCCTGACGCCGCATCTCGACGGCATCTTCCTCCGCGAGGGACTTGTCCTTCGACGTGAGCCGGAACACGCGGATGGTGTTGTGCACCAGACCCACCTGGCTGTTCAGGGCACTGGCCGACGCGGCCAGCTCTTCCACCATGGCCGCGTTCTGCTGGGTGATGGAGTCCAGATGCTGCACGGCCTCGCCCACCTGGCCCACGCCGATGGATTGCTCGCGGGCGGCGCTGTCGATTTGCTCCAGCACATGCGTCACGCGGGACACGGCGGACATCACTTCGTCCATGCGCACCTTGGCGTCGGCCGCGCGCTGACCGCCGGCCTCGACGCGCTCGCGCGATTCCTCGATGAGCGTTCGGATCTCTTTGGCAGCGCTGCTGGTGCGCTGCGCCAGCGCGCGCACTTCAGACGCCACCACCGCGAAGCCCCGGCCCTGCTCGCCGGCGCGGGCCGCTTCCACCGCGGCGTTCAGCGCCAGGATGTTGGTTTGGAAGGCGACGCCTTCAATGACCTGGATGATGTCGCCGATGCGGCGTGACGAGTCGGCGATCTCCTGCATGGTGTCCACCACGCTGTGCACCGCCTCTTGGCTGCGGTGGGCCACGCCGGCGGTGTCGCGCGCAAACTGCGCGCCTTCACCGGCGAGCTCGGAGGTCTGCTTCACCGTACCGCCGATCTGGTCCATGGCCGCAGCGGTTTGTTCCAGGCTGCTGGCCTGCGACTCGGTGCGGGACGACAGGTCCTGATTGCCCGCGGCAATCTCTTGCGCGCCGCCGAGCAGGTTGGCCACCTCGTGGCGCACATCCCGCACCACGGTGCGCACCGACACTGTGAGCTGGGCCAGCGCCAGCTGCAACTCACCGATCTCGCCACGGCCGCTGACCTCGACGGCCCGGGTCAGGTCGCCCCCCGCCAGCAGGTTGGCGGTGGCGATCACCCCGCGCAAGGGCTGCACGGCGCTGACCAGCAGGCCCACGCTGGACAGCGTGGCCCCTACCGCAGCCGCCAGCACGGTGCCCCAGGTGGGCGCATCCATCGCCGCGGCGGCCGCTGGCAGGGCGGCGGCCAGCAATGCCAGGCCCACCACGCGGCCGCGCAGTTCCGGCCGCAAGGCTTCCAGTGTGCGGCCGATCAGGTCGTTACGTTGCACCACGCCGTGGCGCAGCACGGTCACGCGGCGGCCGGCGGCGGCCTCCTCGCGCATCTTGGCGTACAGCGCCTCGGCCGCGCGGGTTTCAGTGGCATCCGGGCGGGTGCGCACCGACAGGTAGCCCACCGTGCGTGCGCCGTCGCGCACCGGCGTGGCGTTGGCTCGAACCCAGTAGTAGTCGCCGTTCTTGCGGCGGTTCTTCACCAGCGCGCTCCAGGGCATGCCGGCTTCGATGGTGGCCCACATGTCGCGGAAGGCTTCTTCCGGCATGTCGGGGTGGCGCACCAGGTTGTGCGGCTGCCCCATCAGCTCCGCGCTGGTGTAGCCGCTCACGTTCACGAAGTTCGTGTTGCAGTAGGTGATGCGACCTTTGAGGTCCGTGATGGAGATGAGTGTTTGATCCGGCGGAAAGGAATACTCGTTCTGGGTCACCGGCAGGTTCGTACGCATGTCGCCCTCTCTCTGGTGGAACGGTGGTCCGCCGGCCGCGGTGATGCTGCGGTTCGGCGATCAGTGGTTCAGCATAGCGGCAAGACCTGACGCGTCAATGCGCAGACAGACCCTTGCTTTGGCTTAAATCAAACAGCAAACCGCGGCAGGCGGTCTCAGCCGCCTCGGTGTCGAACGCGGCCATGGCTTCGCGCAGCGGGTCCAGCGCGGCGCCGAGTTGCTCGCCGTGCGCCGCCACCAGGGCGTCGAAACGGTCGAAGCAGTCGAGCGACTGGCTGTGCAGGCTGTCGGCCAAGGCCTGCAGCGTGGGTGCCAGCGCCGCGGCCCCGTGTTGCGCACCGTCAAAGGTGCTGAGCCACCCTTGCACGGCGCGGCTCACGGCGTCAAGTTCCGCCTGCAATCGTTTCGCGTCGTCGGCGGCAATGCTGGGCTCGCGCCCAGCCTCCAACACCGCACAGAGGGCGGAGAGCCGGTAGGCGCCCACCGCCGCCGCGCCGCTCTTGAGTTGGTGCGCGGCGTCGCGGTCGCCCTGCTGCAGCAGCCGATCCACCAGGCGGCGGGCCTGAGGGTCAAATTCACGCAGCAGGCCGGCGTAGAAGTTGCGGTCATGGCCGAAGCGGGCCAGCGCTCCAGCGTCGTCCAGCACCGCGCTGTCCTCCCACGCCGGCGGCGGGGCGTCCGGGCGGTGCCCGGGCAGCGGGGCGTGGCCGCACAGGCCCAGCACCAGGGCCACCAGGGTGTCGAGGTTGAAGGGCTTGCCCACATGCCCGTTCATGCCCGCCGCCAGGCAGGTGTTGCGGTCTTCGGCGCTGGCGTTGGCCGTCATGGCCAGTACCGGCAGCGTGGCCCAGCGCGGGTCACGACGCAGTTGTCGGGTGGCCTGCAGCCCGTCCATGTGCGGCATCTGCATGTCCATCAGCACCAGGTCGAAGGGCTCGCGGTCCAGCGCGGCCAGGGCTTGTTCGCCGTCTTCGGCGCACACCACGGTGGCGCCCTCGCGCCCCAACAGCTTGCGCGCCACTTCGCGGTTCAGTGCGTTGTCTTCCGCCAGCAGCAGGCGCAGGCCGGCCAGGCGCGGCGCGCCGGGCGCTGCCGAGGGCCCGGGGGCGGCGGCCGGGCGGGGGGCCATGCCCGCCACGGTGGCGGCATCAGCCAGGGGCAGGGGCAACTCGAAGTGAAAGCAGCTGCCGCGGCCCAGCTCGCTGTCGAGCTGAAGGTCTCCGCCCATGAGGTGCACCAGCCGCTGGCTGATGGACAGGCCCAGCCCCGTGCCGCCGAAGCGGCGTGTGGTGGAAATCTCGGCCTGGCTGAACGCCGCAAAGATCGCCTCGCGCTGCTCGGGGGCGATGCCGATGCCGGTGTCCGTCACGGCGAAGTGCAGGCGGGCCGTGGTGTCGTCGAGGCCGACGAGGCGCACCTCCACGCGCACCTCGCCGCGCTCGGTGAATTTCAAGGCGTTGCCCGCCAGGTTGATGAGCACCTGCTGCAGGCGCATGGCGTCGGCCACCAGCCAGTGCGGCACCTGCGGGTCCAGCACCAAGTTCAGCGCGACGGGCTTGCTGCCGATGTTGGCGCTGAGGATCACGCGCAGCTCGTCCAGCAGGTGCGGCAGGTGCAGCGGCAAAGGCTCCAGCGTCATCTTGCCGGCCTCGGCCTTGGAGTGGTCCAGGATGTCGTTGAGCAGCCCCAGCAAGTGGCGCGCGGCACCGTCGGCCTTGTGCAGCAGGTCCGACTGCTCGGCGTCCAGCGTGGTGTGCCCCAGCAGCTGCAACATGCCCAGCACCGCATTGAGCGGCGTGCGGATCTCGTGGCTCATGTTGGCCAGGAACTGGCTCTTGCTGCGCGCAGCCGCGCCGGCCGCTTCTATGCGGCGGCGGCTTTCGGTCACGTCGATGCGGAACACCACGTGCATGCCGTCGGCCGTGCCGCGGTTGATGGCACGAATCCAGCGGCCATCACGCAGGGCGTTTTGCTGGTCCGAGTGGCGGGTGCGGAACAGGGCGATCTGTTCCTGCACCCAGCCTTCCACATCGTCGGTGTCGGGCAGGGCGCCGCCGTTGCGCATGCCCAACCGCACCACGTCCTCGTACTGCATGCCAGGCTGCACGGTGCCGTGCTGCGTGCCCACCAAGTAGCGGTAGCGCTCGTTGCAGAACACCAGGGCCTCGTCGGCATCGAACAGCGCAAAGGGCTCGTCCAGCGCCTCGATGGCCGACCGCAGCGTGCGTTCGTTGGCCTCGGCGCTGCGCTGAGCGAGCGTGAGCGCGGTCACCTCCTGCAGTGCGCCCACCAGCTGGGGCGCACGGCCCGGTGCGGTGTCGGTTTCGCCCATGGCCCGGAACCAGCGCGGCGCTGTGTTGCGGGCGCGCAGGGCCAGCAGCCGGTCGAAGGGCTGGCCGTGTTCGGCCGCTTCGCGGATGGCCTGACGCAGGGCGTTCCAGTCGGCCGACCGGAACAGCCGTGCCGCGCCGTTCAGGTCCAGGTCCTCACCGGGGGGCAGGCCCAACAGGCGGCGGCATTCGTCCGACAGCAGCAGCCGCTGGCGACCGCGGTCCAGCGTCCAGCCGCCCACGCCGGCCAGGTGCTGCACGCGCGCCAGTTCCGCCCGGCGGGCCTGAAGCTCGGCCTGGGCCTGCTTGGTGGGCGTGATGTCGCGCCGCACCGCGATGTATTTCAGGGTCTGGCCGTCGGGGCCGGGCACCGGGGCGATGACGGTGTCTTCCCAGAACAGCTGCCCGTCCTTGGCGCGGTTGCAAATCTCGCCGTGCCAGGCCTGGCCGGCGCGCAGCTGCTGCCAGATGGCCTCCCAGAAGTCGGCGTTGTGGACGCCCGAGTCCAGCAACTCAAAGGTCTGGCCCAGCAACTCGGCCTCGCCATAACCGCACAACTGCTCGAAGCGCGCGTTGACGCGGATGATGCGCCCGTCCAGGTCGTTCTCGGTCACGCCGGCCTGCTCATCCAGGATGGCCAGCAGCGCCAAGCGCTCGTGCCCGCTGCCGGGCGGGCGCCGGCTGTGCGGGCTCATGCCAGCGGGCGGCCGCGGCTCAGGCTGGCCAGGGCTTGAGCCAGCGGGTCGCGCGCCAGCGGTTTGGTCAGGAAGCCATCCGCTCCAGCGGCCAGGAAGTGGGCCTGCGTGGCCGGGTCGGCTTCACCCGACACCATCAGCACCTTGGGCCGCGCGCTGCCGGGCGGCAGGCTGCGCAGGGCGGCCAGCGTGTCTTGCCCGCCGAGGCCGGGCATGTGGATGTCCAGGA
This sequence comes from Pelomonas baiyunensis, assembly GCF_043555935.1. Classification (NCBI taxonomy): domain Bacteria; kingdom Pseudomonadati; phylum Pseudomonadota; class Betaproteobacteria; order Burkholderiales; family Sphaerotilaceae; genus Roseateles; species Pelomonas baiyunensis. The sequence continues at coordinate 388,784 of NZ_JBIGIB010000001.1, forward strand.
GCACCAGGTCGAAGCGCTGCTCGCGGGCGAGTTGAACGGCCTTGGCGCCGTTGTTGACCAAGGCGCCCTGGTGGCCGAGTTCACGCAGCAAGCGGGCCGCGATGCGCAGGTTCAGTGGGTCGTCGTCAACGACCAGCACGTGCAGACGGGAGTCAGGGGCGGCGGTCATCCGAGCCTTGCGGGAGCGGTGTTGCTTCCGTTCTACCACCGAAGCGCCGCGGACAATCACGACATGCGTCAAACCAACGATCGAATTCCCGCCGGCACCGGCCCGGCCGTGAAAGGTGACTGGGGCACGGTGCACCGGCTGCTGCCCTACCTGTGGCGCTACCGCTGGCGCGTGGGCCTGGCGCTGGCCTTCATGGTGGGGGCCAAGCTCAGCAACGTGGGCGTGCCGCTGCTGCTCAAGCAACTGGTGGACGCGCTGGACCTCAAGCCCGGCGCGCCCGAGGCGGTGCTGGTGGTGCCGTTGGGCCTGCTGATGGCCTACGGCGCGCTGCGGCTGTTGACGTCGCTCTTCACCGAGCTGCGCGAGCTGGTGTTCGCGAAGGCGACGGAGGGCACGGCGCGCAGCATCTCGCTGCAGGTGTTTCGCCACCTGCACGCACTCAGCCTGCGCTTTCACCTGGAGCGCCAGACCGGCGGCATGACGCGCGACATCGAGCGCGGCACGCGCGCGGTGCACTCGCTCATCAGCTATTCGCTCTACAGCATCGTGCCCACGCTGATCGAGGTGGTGCTGGTGCTCACGCTGCTGGGCGTGAAGTTCGATGCCTGGTTTGCCGGCATCACGGTGGCGGCGCTGGTGGTGTACGTGGCCTTTACGGTGGTGGTGACGGAGTGGCGCACGCAGTTCCGCAAACTGCTCAATGAGCTGGACTCCGTCACGCACAGCAAGGCCATCGACTCGCTGTTGAACTACGAGACCGTCAAGTACTTCAACAACGAATCCTTCGAGGCCCGCCGCTACGACGAAAGCCTGGAAAAGCTGCGCCGTGCCCAGCTCAAGAGCCAGACCACGCTCTCGCTGCTCAACAGCGGCCAGCAACTCATCATCGCCACGGCGCTGGTGCTGATGTTGTGGCGGGCGACGCAGGGCGTGGTGGACGGCCGCATGAGCCTGGGCGACCTGGTGATGGTGAACGCCTTCATGATCCAGCTCTACATCCCGCTGAATTTCCTGGGCGTGCTGTACCGCGAGATCAAGCAGAGCCTGACCGACATCGAGAAGATGTTCCGCCTGCTGGACCGTCCGCAGGAAGTGGACGACGCCCCCGGCGCGCCCGCGCTGCAGGTGCAAGGCGCGGCGGTGGTGTTCGACAACGTGCACTTTGCCTACGACGCCGAGCGGCCCATCCTGCATGGCGTGAGTTTCGAGATCCCGGCCGGGCGCAAGGTGGCGGTGGTGGGGCCCAGTGGCTCCGGCAAAAGCACGCTGGCGCGGCTGCTGTACCGGTTCTATGACATCGGCAGCGGCAGCATCCGCATCGACGGGCAAGACATCCGCCAGGTCACGCAAGACAGCCTGCGCCGGTCCATCGGCATCGTGCCGCAGGACACGGTGCTGTTCAACGACACCGTGGCCTACAACATCGCCTATGGCCGGCCCGGTGCGAGCCAGGCGGAGGTGGAGGCCGCCGCCCGCGCAGCGCACATCCACGACTTCATCGCCAGCACGCCCAAGGGTTACGACACCGTGGTGGGCGAGCGGGGGCTGAAGCTCTCCGGCGGCGAGAAGCAGCGCGTGGCGATTGCCCGCACGCTGCTCAAGAACCCGCCGCTGCTCATCTTTGACGAGGCCACCTCGGCGCTCGATTCCACCAACGAGCGGGCCATCCAGGCCGAGCTGGAGGCGGTGGGGCAGAACAAGACCGTGCTCGTGATTGCGCACCGGCTGTCCACCGTGGTGGATGCGCATGAAATCCTGGTGCTGGAGCAGGGGCGTGTCATCGAGCGCGGCCGGCACGACGCGCTGCTGGCGCAGGGCGGCCGCTACGCCAGCATGTGGAAGTTGCAGCAGTCGGCCGACTGACCGGCGTCGGCTTGCAGCCCTGTTGGCCGTTCAGTGCGGCTTCTTGGGCTTCTCGAAGTTCTTGGGTCGGTACACGTTGCCTTCCCAGACCCCGTCCACCCGGCTGTCGCGGGCATCGTGCAGGGCCGACTCGCGGGCCCGGCGAATCACGCGGTCGGCTTCGGCCGCGGCGGCGCGGGTGTCTCGCCGCTCACGCCACCAGCCGGCCAGACGCACGCCCGGCTGCTTGACGGTGTTCCATGCGCGCCGGGCTTGCGTGTCCACCCAGCGCTGCGCCCGGTAGGGCAGGGCCATGTGCACCGCCAGGGCGATGCAGACGGCCAGGCCGAGCGACGCGAGCAGGGTGTGCAACATGACTTGAGTGTGACCCATTCCAGCGGGCGAGGCCAGCCGGAATGCGTGCATGTTCACGCTCCCTTGCGCAGGGCCCACAGCGCCAGCATGGCGTCAGGAATCTTCCGGGTGGCTTCGTCACGCGCGGCCATCGAGCCTTCGGCCAGCGCGCCGTCCGGGCTGCCCAGCGCGGCAATCGGGGCCAGCAGCTCGGCCGTTTCGCCGTTCTCGAACCACGGGGCCCAGGCCTCGGGCGCCAGGTCCACCGCCATCAGGAAGCCGGCGGCCCAGTCCTCGGCGTCGGCGAACTCCAGGTCCTCGTCTTCGCCCTCGCCGTCGGCCACGCTGAAGATGGGCTCCCAGGCTTGCGGGCGGTTCGTCCAGGCCCAGTCGATGGAGTGCAGGTGCCGCAGCACCAGCATCATCACCTTCTTGCGCTGCTTGCCGCTGGTGAACGGGGCCGGCTCGGGCTCCCCGTCGCCGCCCCAGACGACCGGCAGCCAGGCCGCGCCGGGCACGTCGGCCAGGTTGCGCCCGGGGGTCATCAAAAGGCCGGCCAGGTAGCCGTCCAGCGCCTCGATGTTCAGCGCGCCGTCGGTGGGCAGCGCGGCCAGCAGTTCGTCGAGGTCTTCCAGTTCCTCGTCAGAGACGGGGCGGTTGTCGGAGGCGGGGTTGTAGTGGGGGTATTCCATCGTCGGGGCGTCCTGGGCGCGGGTTCAGCCGTGGCGGCCGTGGCGGCTTTTGGGTTTTTTGCTGTCGAACTCGGCGAGCTGCGTTTTCAGCAGCGCCATGAGCACACGGGCGTTCTGTTCGGTCATCACCAGCAGGCTGCTGGGTTCGATGCCGTCGACCGGCGTGCGGTTCGACACCAAGGCGTCGATCTTGAACATCACCTGGCCGTGGATGTTGTTGGACGCGGCCTTGAACTTCTGGATTTCGATCTGGTGGGTTTTCATGGAGCGGGGGAAGGGCGGGCGCCCTCCAGAGGCCGGCAAGCCGCCATCTTGCCATTCCGGGCGCCGCGACTTAAGGTGGCGCATGGCGCGGCCTCTTCGACTTGAGATCGCGGGTGCGGTCTACCTGATCAGTGCCCATTGCCCGTACGACCGCGGGCTGCCTGCCTTTGCCGACGCGGCTGACCACGACGCCTGGCGCGCCTTGCTGGCCCAGGCGCTGCTGAGATTCGACGCGCAGGCCCTGGCCTACGTGCTGCTGCCCGACCATTTCCACCTGCTGCTGTTCACGCGCCGGGCCAACCTGTCGCTGCTGATGCGGCACATGAATGGGGTCTACACCCAGCACCACCAGCGCCGCCACGGCGGCAGCGGCGCCTTGTTCCAAGGGCGATTTCACGCGGTGCTGGTGGACCGTGAACACCACCTGCTGGACAGCTGCCGCTACCTGGATCTCAACCCGGTGCGGCTGGGGCTGGTGCCCACGGCGGCCGACTGGCCCGCCTCCAGCTTCCGCGCGCTGGCCGCGCTGGAGCCCGCGCCGGACTGGCTCGACGCGGCCGGCCTGCACGCGCACCTGCTGCAGCGACCGGCCCGCACCGCCGCCCAACAGCGCCAGGCCGGCGCACGCTACGCCAGGCTGGTGGCGGCCGACCCCGGCTTTCAGCTGTGGCCCGGCCGACTGCGGGAACAGATCTTCCTGGGGGACGCTCGCTTCGCCGCGCGCATGCGGGCCCTCGCCGCGGCCCCCGGGGGCACCCCACCGCAGGCCGCCGGGTTTGACGCGTGGCTGCAGCAGGCTGACGGCATTCGTGAGCAGGCGCTGTGGTTGGCCCATACCCAGGGTGGCGTGCCTATGTCCGACCTCGCCCGGCAACTGGGGCTGTCGGTCTCGCGCATCAGTCGCTTGATTGCCGCGGCCGAGCGGGCGTTGTGAACCCGCGCCCTCAGCCGCCGCGGGCTTGCGCGAGCATCGGCGTGGGCGCGGGCGAATCGGCGAAGCGAACCTCCACCACATAGCGCTGGGGCGCGCCGGCCGTGCATTGCAAGCTGGGTACGGCCAGTCGCACCGGCGTGAGGTAGCGGCGCGTCCCGTCCAGCGCCACGGCGCGGGCGCGGCCCTGGGCATCGACCTCGAAGTCCACCCGCACCAGGCCGTCACGGCCCACGCGCTGCTTGGCGGCGGCCAGGGCTTCCGTCAGTTGGTCGTGCACCTCGGGGCAGTGAGCCGGGGTGGGGGCGGCGTGCGCACAGGGCGCGGCCGCCATGAGCAGGGCAGCTGCGGTGGCCGCCGTGGCGGCGCTGAAACGAAGGAAAGGCATGGGAGGCTCCGGCAAGGAATCGAGACAGGCCTTCACCTTAGGCAGCCGGGCCGGCGGTGTCGGCCCGCGTTCGACGAACTGCACGTTCGGGCGGACAGGCTGCAGGGCGCGGTGCCACGCAGCCCGTCGGGCATGACCGATGGCACCGGGTGTCCAGCGGCGTGGCCGGCACGCCGGCCCCCACCGCACGCCGCCCATGGCCTTTGGCGGCCGGGTGGCCGGCGGCGCTAAGCTGCGGCCCCACCTGTCGCTCGTCGACGCCTTTGGAAGTGCCCTTGGTTCCCTCGTCCCGCTCGTCGTTCTGGACCCGCCCGCGCCTGCTGGCGCTGTTGGCCCTGCCCGTGGTGCTGTTGCTGGCCGGGGCCATCGTGGCCGTGGTGCTGTGGCAGCAGCTGCCGGACCTGGAGGTGCTGACCGACTACCAGCCCCGCCAGCCGCTGCGCGTGATGAGTGCCGATGGCCAGCTGCTGGGCGAGTTCGGCGCCGAGCGCCGCCGCTTCGTGGCCCTCAAAGACATTCCGAAGCCCATGCAGGACGCGCTGCTGGCCGTGGAAGACGCCGATTTCTACGCCCACTCCGGCATCGACTTCGGCGGCATCCTGCGCGCCATGGTGCGCAACCTCACGCACGGCGGGCCGCTGCACGGCGCGTCCACCATCACGCAGCAGCTGGCGCGCGACACCTACCTCACCAAGGAGCAGCGCTGGTCGCGCAAGGTGGTGGAGGCGCTGCTGGCAATCAAGATCGAGCACGCGCTGAGCAAAGAGCAGATCCTTGAGATCTACATGAACCAGATTTTTCTGGGCAACCGCGCCTACGGTTTTGCTGCTGCGTCGGAGCGTTACTTCGGCAAGACGCTTAACCAGCTGAACACCGCCGAGATGGCGCTGCTGATCGGTCTGCCCAAGAACCCCATGGGCTTCAACCCGGTGCAAAACCTGGGCCGCGCCAAGCGCCGCCAGACCGTGGTGCTGGAGCGGCTGGCGTCGGTGGGCTTGATCACGGCGCAGCAGGCGCAAGCCGCGCGCGAGCAAACCTTGCACATCCAGCGGCCCAAGCGACTCTCAGGTGTGGCTGACCACGCCGCCGAACAGGTGCGGCAGGAGATGCTCAACCGCTTCGGCGAGGCGGCCTACACGCGCGGCCTCACCGTCACCACCACGCTGATGTACGCCGAGCAGGCCGCCGCGCAGGAGGCCCTGCGCCACGCGTTGTTCGAGCTGGAGCGTCGCCAACCCTTCCGCGGGCCCGAGGCCACGGTGGAGCTGCCCGAAGGTGACGGCCTGGACGACGCACTGGACGCGGCCTTTGACGCCCATCCCGACCTCGGCGAGCTGCGCGCAGCCGTGCTGCTGAAGGCCGACAAGACCGCCGCTGAGCTGGTGCTGGGCGATGGCGAACGGGTCACGCTCAAGGGCGCTGCGGCGCGGCCGCTGGTCAACCTGAAGCGCGGGGCCGTGGTGCGGCTGCTGGAGTCCAACCGGCAGTGGCAGGTCAGCCAGACGCCGCAGGCCGAAGGCGCGGTTGTGACGCTGGACCCCGCCACCGGCGCCATCCGCGCGCTGGTGGGCGGGTTTGACTTCACCCGCAACCAGTTCAACTCCGCGACCCAGGCCTGGCGTCAGCCGGGCTCGGCTTTCAAGCCCTTCATCTACTCCGCGCTCATCGAGCAAGGCGGCTGGGCCGGCACGCTGGTGAGCGACCAGCCCTTCGAGCAAGGCGACTGGGCACCGCGCAACTACGACGGCCAGTACGAAGAGGCGCTCACGCTGCAGCAGGCGCTGGCCAAGTCCAAGAACATGGTCACCATCCGCATCGCCCAGGCCTTGGGGCCGCAGCGGGCGCGTGCCTGGGCGGCCCGGTTCGGGGTGGACGAAGACCGCCAGCCGCTGAACCTGACGCTGGCGCTGGGCACCGGCAGCGTCACGCCGCTGCAGATGGCGCAGGCGTATGGCGCGTTTGCCAACGGCGGGCAGCTGTCCACGGGTTGGTTGATCCAGCGCGTGCAAGACGCTCAGGGCGAGGTGCTGTGGAAGGCCGACGCGCCGCCGATGCGCACGGCGGTGAGCGCCCGCAACGCTTTCATGACGTCCCAACTGCTGGCCGCCGTCACGCGCGAAGGCACCGCGGCTCGCGCCAGCGCGCTGCTGGGCCGCTCGGACCTCTACGGCAAGACCGGCACCACCAACGACGCGGTGGACGCCTGGTTCTGCGGCTTCCAGGCCACGCGGGCCGGTGCGGTGTGGATCGGCTACCCCACGCCCAAATCCTTGGGCGAGCGGGAAAGCGGGGGCGGGCTGGCCCTGCCCGTGTGGGCGGCCACCATGGCGGTGGCGCTCAAGGGGCAGCCGCACGCGCCGCTGACGTCGCCGTCCGAGGGCCTGGTGTTCCAGGACGGGAATTGGTTCTACAGCGAGTTCGCAGGCGAACTGGCGGTGGCGCGCATCGGCCTGCAGGGCACGCCCGAGGCCGCAGCCTCGGCGCCGGAACGGGCGGCGTCAGAGCCGGGCGCCGCGAACTGAGCTCATTGCCCCGCCGGGGGCTCCCACAACTCGACCTTGCGGCCCTCGGGGTCCATGACCCAACCGAACTTGCCGTACTCCGAGTCTTGCGGCTCGCCCACCACCTCGCAGCCCTCGGCCCGCAGCGCGGTGATCAAGCCGTGCAGGTCAGCCACCCGCAGGTTCAGCATGAACGGGGCGGTGCTGGGCGCGAAGTGCGTGGTGTCTTCCTTGAACGGCGTCCACAGCGTGGTGCCCACGCCGCCGGGGTTGTCGGGCGTCACCCAGCTGAAGGCCGCGCCGCCCCAGGGCTGCACCTCCAGCCCCAGGTGCTTTTGATACCAGGCCGCCAGGGCCGCCGGGTCACGGGATTTGAAGAAGATGCCGCCGATGCCGGTGACGCGTTGCATGCCAGGCTCCCAGAAGTGAAGCTGCAGATTGCACCATGCGCCAGGTGTGGCGCTGGGTGTGATGCTTCAGTGCGGCCGAGCCCAACGGTAGGCCCGCCCGGCGGCCCCTCGCGCGCTCCAAGACAGCAGCATCAGCACCGCGCCGATGGCCGTGGGCAAGAGGGCGCCAAAGGTCCAGCTCATGCCCAGCACCCAGCCCAGCAGGCACTCCGCCCGGTGGACCGGCCACGCCAGCGCTGCCAGCAGCAGGCCAAAGAACAGCACCTCGGTGGCCGCCGGCCACGGCCAGGCGAACGCCGTGGACAGCGCCAGCCCCCACGCCAACGCCACCACCCCACCCCAGGCGACTTGCCGGCGCTGGGCGGCGGCCCCGTCCCAGCGTCCGGCGGCCCAAGCCGCCAGCGCGGGCACCACGAGCAGGCCCCAGGCGTTGGACAGTCCGGGCCAGTCGCTGCGCTGCATCAGGTGATGCGTCACGATGCCGCCGTGCATCGCCTCCCAGGCCAGGTGCAGGGCCTCGGCCCCCAAGGCAAAGGCAAACCAGCGCAGGCGCAGAGCAAGTGAAGCAGACATGGGCGATGTGTGAGCCAAAGCGCCCAGCATGACAGCGGCAGCCGCGCCGCCCGGTGCCCGTGCGACGAACGGCAGCGGGGCCCGATGAACCCACGCTGCCGCGCGACCGGCTGCACCTGCTCACCGCTGCAACCTGGCGTCACACGTGGGTGGCGGATCGGACGCCTAGAGTGCCCCCAGCTTCACGACGCCTGTTGCAGGCCCGCCCATGAAACGTTGCCCTGTCGCGTGGTGCGCCACGCTCTTGCTGGCCGGTTGTGCCGGCGCGCCCCCGTCGATTCGCAGCCCGTCATCGCCCCCCACCCTTGGCCGGGCCGAGGCCGCGCCGCGCATGGTGCAGCCGCCCTCGGTGGCGGGTGTGGCAGAGGAAAGCTTCGGTGCCGCAACCTTCGGCCGGCAAGGCGAGTTCCTGCTGCATGGCCAGCGGGTGCGCTACGAGCGTGGCGCGCCGCGCCTGGCCTTGTTCGAGCCGCTGCCCGCGGGCCTGGCCACGCCGCTTCGGTTCAACTGGGCCGCACCCACCGGCGACAGCCAGGCCGTGTGTGAGGGCTGGACGCCGGCCAGCAGCCCGCAGGCGTGGGTGCTGAGTTGCCGCTGGGGCAGCGGGCCGGCCGCCATGCTGCAAATAGGCGAGGGCACACCGCGGGGCGGGCTGCCCGGCCGTGAGGGCGCCTACCGCCGGGGTGAGCTGACACTGGGCCTGCGTTCGGCCCACCGCCTGGAGGGCCGCGCCACGCCGCAGGCCGCGGCCGTGGGGTACGAGATGCTCTACCAAGGCACCGTCGTGGCCAGCCTGGACCTGAGCGGCCCCGTGCCCCGCTTGCGCCGCCCGGACCCGGCCACACCGCTGGGCCGCGCCGTGACGGAAGCGGCCCTGACGCTGGCCCTCGTGTCGGACGCGCACTGACGGCACCACGTTGCGGACTTCCCGGACTTCGCGGTCAGGGGCCTGCGGCAGCGACACAATCAGCGCTCCTTCTTTTGCGCTTGGTCATGACTGTCGACACCGCCCGCTACGCCGAACAAGGCTTCCTCATCATTCCCGGCTTCAAGTCGGCCGCCGAAATCGCCGCGCTGCGCGAGCGCGCGCTGCAAATCGTGGACGCCTTCGACCCCGGCGAGCAGCGCCCCGTGTTCACCACCGAGGAGCAGCAGCGCCACGTGGACGACTACTTCCTGGACAGCGGTGACCAGGTGCGCTGCTTCTTCGAGGAAGAGGCGTTCGATGCCGAGGGCCGGCTGCGCGTGCCCAAGGAACTGGCCATCAACAAGATCGGCCATGCGATGCACGACCTGGACCCGGTGTTCAGCGCCTTCTCCAAGGGCGACGCGCTGCGCGGCGTGGCCGCCGGCCTGGGCCTGACGAAGCCGCAGGTGTGGCAAAGCATGTTCATCTTCAAGCAGCCCGGCATCGGCGGCGAGGTGCGCTGGCACCAGGACGCGAGCTTCTTCGAGAGCGACCCCATCACCGTCACCACCTTCTGGTTCGCGCTGGAAGACGCCACGCTGCAAAACGGCTGCCTGTGGGCCGAGCCCGGCGGCCACCGGGGCGCGCGCGGCGTGCTGCGCGAGCGCTTTGTGCGCGAGGGCCGCAAGGCCTGGATGGAGCAGGTCGACGCGACCCCCTGGCCTGCAGCCGACTCCAAAGAAGCCGTGCCGCTGGAGGTGGAAGCTGGCTCGCTGGTCGTCTTCCACGGCCTGCTGCCGCACTACTCGGCCGCCAACCGCTCCGAGAAATCGCGCCACGCGTACACGCTGCACGTGACCGACGCGGCCAGCGCCTACTCGCCCCGCAACTGGTTGCAGCGGTCGGCCGCACTTCCTGTTCAAGGGTTTTGATTTGGCTTGATCCAGTTCAAGCCACGTTGGCGTGAAGCGGTTGACACTGAATGAGTGAATGCCTTCGCCGACCCGCCCGCCGCGCTGCTGCAGGCCCATGACCTGACCGCCGAACGGGGCGGGCGCCCGCTGTGGCGCGGGCTGGCGCTGCGCCTCTCGGCCGGCGAGTGCCGCTGGCTGCGTGGCGCCAACGGCAGCGGCAAAACCACGCTGCTGCGCACGCTGGCCGGCCTGCGGGCCCCGGCGGCCGGGCGCATCGAGCGCGGGCCGCTGCGCTACCTGGGCCACGCCAATGCGCTGTCGGCCGAGCTGACGGTGCTGGAGTCGCTGCGCTGGACGGCCGGCTGGCAGGGGCTGCCGGCTGACACCCCTCTCAAGCCCGCGCTGGAGCGCCTGGGCCTGGCCCGCGAGGCCCGGCGGCCGGTGCGCCTGCTCAGCCAGGGCCAGAAGCGCCGCGCCGCGCTGGCCGCGCTGGCACTGCCGCAGCCCGCTGGCACGGTCTGGCTGCTGGACGAACCCTTCGACGCGCTGGACGACGACGGCGTGGCCCGGCTGCAAGGTCTGCTCACGGCCCATGCCGAGGCCGGCGGCGCCGTGCTGTTCACCAGCCACCAGGAAGCCGCCGCCGTGGCCGTGCGCCGGGGCGACGACCTGAGGCTGGCCGCATGACCGGGCTGCTGTTGAAGCGCGAGCTGCGGCTCGCCCTGCGCCGGCCCGCCCAGGCGCTGTTGCCGCTGGTGTTCTTCGTGGTGGCGGCCAGCCTGTTCCCGCTGGGCGTGGGGCCCGAGCCGCAGCGCCTGCGCGAGATGGCCGGCGGCGTGCTGTGGGTGTGCGCGCTGCTGGCGGCGCTGCTGTCGCTGCACACGCTGTTCGAGGCCGACGCGCAGGACGGCACCCTGGATCAATTGCTGATGCCGCCGCACTCCGCGTTGCGCCTGGCCGTGGTGAAGGCGCTGGCCCACTGGTGCGGCCACGGCCTGCCGCTGCTGGTGGTGGCGCCGCTGCTGGGCCTGATGTTCGGCCTGCCCGCCGCCGAGCTGGGTGTGCTGGAGCTGACCCTGCTGCTGGGCACGCCGCTGCTGAGCCTGCTGGGTGGCCTCGCCGCCGCGCTCACGCTGGGCTTGCGCCATGGGGCGTTGCTCAACCTGCTCATCGTGCTGCCGCTGGCCGTGCCGGCGCTGATCTTCGGCAGCGGGGCGCTGGCCGCCCAGCAGGCCGGTCAGAGCCTGGACGGGCACCTTTCGCTGCTGACCGCGCTGCTGCTGTTCACCGGGCTGGTGGCGCCCGCCGCCACGGCCGCCGCGCTGCGCATTGCCTTGTCATGAGTTCACCCCTGCGCCTCTACACCTTTGCTGCGCCTCTGCGCTTTTACGCACTGACCGGCCGGCTGCTGCCCTGGCTCTGGGTTGCGGCGCTGCTGCTGGGTGCGGCCGGCCTTTACGTGGGCCTGGGGGTGGCGCCCACCGACGCCACGCAGGGCGAGGTCTACCGCATCCTGTTCATCCACGTGCCGGCGGCCTGGCTGTCCATGGTGCTGTACGTGGCCATGGCGTTCTGGGCCGGCATCGGCTGGGCGTTCAAGGCGCGCATGGCGTCCATGCTGGCGCGGGCGATCGCACCCACCGGGGCGCTGTTCACGGTGCTGGCGCTGGTGACCGGCGCGCTGTGGGGCCAGCCCACCTGGGGTACCTGGTGGGTGTGGGACGCGCGGCTCACGTCGGAGCTGATCCTGCTGTTCCTGTTTGCCGGCTACCTGGCGTTGGCGTCGGCCATCGAGGAGCCGCAGCGGGCCGACGCGGCCAGCGCGCTGCTGGCGCTGGTGGGCGCGGTGAACGTGCCGGTCATCTACTTTTCGGTGCGCTGGTGGAACACGCTGCACCAGGGCGCCAGCATCAGCCTCACGGCCGCGCCCACCATGGCCCGCACCATGCTGCTGGCCTTGGCGTTGACGACGCTGGCCTGCTGGGCCTATGCCTTTGCCGTGGTGTTCCTGCGCGCCCGTGCGCTGGTGCTGGAGCGCGAGGCCGGGCGGCAGTGGGTGGGCGAGTTGGAGGAGACCCCACGATGAATGACCATCTCGGCTATCTGCTGGCCAGCTACGGGCTCGCGGCGCTGGTGTTTGCGGTGGAGCCCGCGTTGGCCGCACTGCGCCTGCGCCGCGCGCGGCGGGCCTTGACCACCCCGGAGGACGAGGCATGAAGCTGCGCCACCGTCGCCTCGCCTGGGGGCTGGGGCTGCTGGCCGTGGTGGGCGTGATCGCCGCGCTGGTGGTCAACGCCATGCGCTCCAACCTGGTGTTCTTTTACACGCCCACGCAGGTGGTGGCGCACGAGGCGCCGCAGGGCAAGAGCTTTCGCGTGGGCGGCCTGGTGGAGCCCGGCAGCGTGAAGCGCGAGGGCCTGGCCGTGCGCTTCGTCGTGAGTGACGGCGCGCAGCGCCTGCCGGTGCGCTTCCACGGTGCGCTGCCCGACCTGTTCAAGGAAGGCAAAGGCGTGGTGGCGCAAGGCCAGCTGGAAGGCGCGGACTTTGTCGCCCGCGAGGTGCTGGCCAAGCACGACGAGAACTACATGCCGCCCGAGGCCGCGGCCGCCCTGAAGGCCGGAGGCGCGCGGTGATTCCTGAGATCGGCCACCTGGCCCTGTGGTTGGCGCTGGGCACGGCGCTGCTGCTGGCCGTGCTGCCGCTGCGTGGCGCGGCGCTCGGGCGTCCGGCCTGGATGCAAATGGCCGGCCCGCTGACCGGCTGGCTGGCGCTGTTCGTGGGCACCGGCTACGCGGCGCTCAGCTGGGCGTTTGCCAGTGCCGATTTCTCGGTGGCCTACGTGGCCCAGCACGCCAACCGCGAGCTGCCCCTGGCCTACCGGCTGGCGGCCGTGTGGGGCGGGCACGAGGGCTCGCTGCTGCTGTGGGTGTCGCTGCTGGCGGGCTGGATGCTGGCGCTGCGCGCGGCCAGCGGTGCCTGGCCCGAGGCGCTGCGAGCGCGCGTGCTGGGCCTCATGGGCGCGCTGGCGGCGGGGTTTCTGGTGTTCCTGCTGGCGGCGTCCAACCCCTTCGAGCGGGTACTGCCCGCCGTGCCGGACGGCAACGACCTCAACCCCTTGCTGCAAGACCCCGGCATGGTGCTGCACCCGCCCATGCTCTACATGGGCTACGTGGGCTTCACGGTGGCGTTTGCCTTTGCGCTGGCGGCTTTGCTGGGCAGCGAAATCACGCCCGCCTGGGCGCGCCGCGCGCGGGCCTGGACGCTGGCCGCCTGGTGCAGCCTGACGCTGGGCATTGCGCTGGGCAGTTGGTGGGCCTACAGCGAACTGGGCTGGGGCGGCTGGTGGTTCTGGGACCCGGTGGAAAACGCCTCCTTCATGCCCTGGCTGGCCGGCACGGCGCTGCTGCACTCGCTGGCCGTGACCGAGAAGCGCGGCGCCTTCAAGGCATGGACGGTGCTGCTGGCGGTGCTCACCTTCGGCCTGGCGCTGCTGGGCACCTTCCTCGTGCGCTCGGGCGTGCTGAGCTCCGTGCACGCCTTCGCCACCGACCCGCGGCGCGGGCTGTTCATCCTGGCCTTTTTGGTGATCGTGGTGGGCGGGTCGCTGGCGCTCTACGCCAGCCGGGCCGGCCGCCTGGGGTTGGGGGCGCGCTTTGACTGGCGCAGCCGCGAAACGGCGCTGCTGGCCAACAACGCCATGCTGGTGGCGGCCGGCGGCGCGGTGCTGCTGGGCACGCTGTACCCGCTGCTGCTGGACGCGCTGCTGGGCCAAAAGCTGTCGGTCGGGCCGCCGTACTTCGAGGCCGTGTTCGTGCCGCTGATGGTGCCTGTGGTGCTGCTGATGGGCCTGGGCCCGCTGCTGAGCTGGAAGCAGGCCGACCTGGGCGCGCTGCTCAAGCGCCTGCGCTGGCCGCTGCTGCTGGCGCCGCTGGCCACGGCCGCCCACGCCTGGGTGCATGGGTTGATGAGCCCGGCCGGCCTGATGGGCCTGCTGCTGGCCTGGTGGGTGGCGGCCACGGTGGCGGCCGACCTCGGCGCGCGCTGGCGCAACGGCGTGCCGCGCGCGGTGCTGGCCATGCACCTGGCGCACGCGGGCGTTGCGGTGTTCATCGTGGGTGTGACGATGGTGGGCAGCCTGCAAACCGAGCGTGATGTGACGCTGGCGCCGGGCCGCGCGGTGGACGTGAACGGGCTGCGCGTGGAGATGCTGTCGCTGCGCCGCGTGGAGGGCCCCAACTACCGCGCGGCCCAGGCCGAGCTGAAACTCAGCCAGGGCGGCGTGGAGGTGGCCCGGCTGCGGCCCGAGAAGCGCGTCTACAACAGCAGCGAGATGCCCATGACCGAGGCCGGCATTGACAGCGGCTGGTGGCGCGACCTGTACGCCTCGCTGGCCGAGCCGCTGGACGGCGAGCGCGGCCGGGCCTGGATCGTCCGCATCTCCATCAAGCCCTACGTGAATTGGATCTGGGGCGGCTGCGTGCTGATGGCGTTGGGCGGCCTGCTCGCGGCCACCGACCGCCGCTACCGGCGCGGGGCGGCGGCATGAAGGCGCGCGTCTGGCTGCCGCTGCTGGCCTTTGTGGCACTGGCCCTGCTGCTGGCGCGCGGCCTGCAACTCAACCCGCGCGAGCTGCCCTCGCCCTTGGTGGGGCGGCCCGTGCCGGCGCTGCAACTGAGCGCGCTCCACCCCGGTGGCGCGCCGTTCGACACCCGCGCCTGGCCCGGCCGCGTGACGGTGCTGAGCGTCTGGGCCTCGTGGTGCGCGCCCTGCCAGGAGGAGCACCCGCGCCTGGTGGCGCTGGCCCGCCGCCACCCCGGCGTGCGCTTTGCCGGGCTCAACTACAAGGACGAAGCCGGCGCCGCGCGCCGCTGGCTGCAGCAGCTGGGCGACCCCTTCGCCGAGGTGGGCGCCGACACCGACGGCCGCGCCGGCATCGAGTTGGGCGTGTACGGCGTGCCCGAGACCTTCGTCATCGACGCTGCCGGCCGCGTGGCCTACAAGCACGTGGGCCCGCTGACGGACGACGCGTTGGCCCGCCACATCGAGCCGTTGCTGGGAGGTGCGCGATGAGGGCCTTGCTTCGAGCTGTCGGGGCGATGCTGCTGTGCGCCAGCGCCAGCGCCAGCGCCTGGGCCGCGCCGTCGCCCGCCGAGGTGGACGCGCGCACACACCGCCTGGCCAGCGAGCTGCGCTGCCTGGTGTGCCAGAACCAGACGCTGGCCGACTCCACCGCGCCGCTGGCGCAAGACCTGAAGCAACAGGTGCGCGAGATGGTGGCCGCTGGCCGCAGCGACGACGAGGTGCTGGCCCACCTGACCGCGCGCTACGGCGACTTCGTGCGTTATCGGCCGCCGCTGCAGGCCAGCACGGCCCTGCTGTGGGGCGGGCCGGCGCTGCTGTTCGCGGCCGCGCTGGGCGGCCTGGCTTGGGTGCTGCGCCAGCGCAGCCGGCTGGCGCCGCAGGACTTCGACCCCGAACCCGGTGACGACCATGCATGACCCCCTGCGCCACCTGAGCGGCCTGCGCGCGCTGCGCGAGCGCTTGCAGGCGTTGCCGGCTGCATCGCCTGAGCGCCCGGCCCTGCTGGACGAGATCGCCCGCGAGCTGCTGGCCAGCCGGCCCGCCGAGCGCGTGCGCCTGCCCGGCCGCCAGCGGGCAGCCCTGGCCGGCTTCGTGCTGGTGGTGGGGCTGGCCGGCTACGCCTTCACCGGCAACTGGCAGGGCTGGCAGGCCCGCTCGCCGGTCGACGCCGGTGAGTTGATGGTGCAGCGCCTGGCCGACCGCCTGGCTGCCAGCCCCGACACCGCCCGCGCGGCCGACTGGGCCATGCTGGGCCGATCGCAAACCGTGCTGGGCCGCACGGCCGCGGCCGTGGAGGCCTACCGCCGCGCGCTGGCCTTGCAGCCCGAGCCGGACACCCTGGCCGCGCTGGCGGACTTGCTCGCCACCGAGCAGGGCGGGTCGCTGGCCGGCGAGCCGGCGCAACTGGTGGCCCAGGCGCTGCGCCTGGCGCCAGATCACTTGCAGGCCCTGTCGCTGGCCGCCGCCTGGGCCTGGGCCGACGGCCGGCCGGCCGAGGCACGCCAGCACTGGGCGCGCGTGAAGGCGCTGGCGCCCGAGGGCGACCCGCTGAGGGCTAGCGCCGAGCAGGGCCTGGCGCTGCCCGATCCGCCGCGGCCTTGATCTGAATTAAGGCGCGCTGGGCGCCAAACCGCCACAGTCCGGCGGACTCAACAGAACACGGAATCGGGAGACAAGCATGTCCATCTTGGGCGTTGTGGCGCGCGTGCGGCCGGAAGACCTGGCCGCCGTGGTGGCTCGTCTGGGCGAGCAAGCCGGCGTGGAACTGGCCGCCAACCCGGGTGATGGCCGCCTCGTGCTCGTCATTGAAGACGCGGCCGATTGCCCCGCCCCCGCGCGCCTGGGCCAGCTGGCCGAGTGGCCGCAGCTGCTGTCCACCTCTCTGGTCTACGAGTACTCGGGCCCCGAGTCGCCGGCCGTGCACGCGCCGGTGACCGAGTGGCGCAGCCCGCTCCGCGACCTCTCCCGCCCCGACACCCTCGATCACCGCGACGCCGCCTGAGCGGCCCGCCACCCCCATCGCTCCAGGAGATCCTCCATGACCGTCGACACCAACGAACGCCGCCGCGTGTTCCTGAAAGTCCAGGCCGCCACGGCCGCTGCGGCCGCCGCCGGCGTGCCGCTGACTTCGCCGGCTGCGCCGGCCGCTGCGGCCGCAGGCGCTGACAACAGCGTGCGCTGGGACAAGGCGCCGTGCCGTTTCTGCGGTACGGGCTGCTCCGTCGTCGTGGGCGTGCAGGCCGGCAAGGTGGTGGCCACCCAGGGCGACCCCGAGGCGCCGGTCAACCGCGGCCTGAACTGCATCAAGGGCTACTTCCTGTCCAAGATCATGTACGGCAGCGACCGCCTCACCACGCCGCTGCTGCGCAAGAAGAACGGCGTGTACGACAAGGACGGCGACTTCACCCCGGTCAGCTGGGACGAGGCCTTCGACATCATGGCCACCAAGTGGAAGGCTGCGCTCAAGGACACCGGCCCAACGAGCGTGGCCATGTTCGGCTCGGGCCAGTGGACGGTGTGGGAAGGCTACGCCGCCTCCAAGCTCTGGAAGGCGGGCCTGCGCTCCAACAACCTCGACCCGAACGCGCGCCACTGCATGGCCTCGGCGGTGACGGGCTTCATGCGCACCTTCGGCATCGACGAGCCCATGGGCTGCTACGACGACATCGAGCAGGCCGACGCCTTCGTGCTGTGGGGCAGCAACATGGCCGAGATGCACCCCATCCTGTGGAGCCGCATCACCGACCGCCGTCTGAGCCACCCGGACACCAAGGTGGCCGTGCTGTCCACCTACGAGCACCGCAGCTTCGACCTGGCCGACATCCCCATGGTCTTCAAGCCGCAGACCGACCTGGCCATCCTGAACTTCATCGCGCACTACATCATCAAGAACGGCAAGGTGAACCAGGACTTCGTCAAGAAGCACCTGAACTTCAAGCAGGGCGAGACCGACATCGGCTACGGCCTGCGCCCGGCACATGCGCTGGAGAAGGACGCCAAGTCCAACGGCTACCCCGGCGCCGATGGCAAGCCCAAGGGCAGCCCGAACGACGCCAAGCCCATCACCTTCGAGGAGTACGCCAAGTTCGTCTCCGAGTACACGGCCGAGAAGGTGAGTGCGCTGTCGGGCGTGCCTGTGAAGCAGCTGGAAGACCTGGCCAAGCTCTACGCTGATCCCAAGGTGAAGGTGATGAGCCTGTGGACCATGGGCTTCAACCAGCACACGCGCGGCACCTGGGCCAACAACCTCGTCTACAACATCCACCTGCTGACCGGCAAGATCAGCCAGCCGGGCAACAGCCCGTTCAGCCTGACCGGCCAGCCCAGCGCCTGCGGCACGGCGCGCGAGGTGGGCACCTTCGCCCACCGCCTGCCCGCCGACATGGTGGTGACCAACCCCGACCACCGCAAGCACACCGAAGAGATCTGGGGCCTGCCGGACGGCACCATTCCCGACAAGATCGGTCTGCACGCCGTGGCCATGTCGCGCGCGCTGAAGGACGGCAAGCTCAAGTGCTACTGGAACACCACCAACAACAACATGCAGGCCGGGCCGAACATCAACGGCGAGATCCTGCCCGGCTGGCGCAACCCGGCGGCCTTCATCGTCGTCAGTGACGTCTACCCCAACGCCAGCGCCATGGCGGCCGACCTGGTGCTGCCCAGTGCCATGTGGGTGGAGAAGGAAGGCGCCTTCGGCAACGCCGAGCGCCGCACGCAGGTGTGGCGCCAGCAGGTCAGCGCCCCGGGCGAGGCCCGCAGCGACCTGTGGCAGATGATGGAGTTCAGCAAGCGGTTCAAGATCGAAGAGGTCTGGCCCGCTGAGCTCATCGCCAAGAAGCCCGAGCTCAAGGGCAAGACGCTGTTCGAGGTGCTCTACAAGAACGGCAAGGTCAACAAGTTCCCGCTGGCCGACCTCACCAAGGTCAACGCCAAGTACATCAAGGACTACAGCAACGACGAGTCCAAGGCCTTCGGCTTCTACGTGCAGAAGGGCCTGTTCGAGGAATACGCCGAGTTCGGCCGCGGCCACGGGCACGACCTGGCGTCGTTCGACACCTATCACGAGGTGCGCGGCCTGCGCTGGCCCGTGGTGGATGGCAAGGAAACGCTGTGGCGCTTCCGCGAGGGCTTCGACCCCTACGTGAAGAAGGGCGAGGACGTGAAGTTCTACGGCCACAAGGATGGCAAGGCCGTCGTCTTCGCGCTGCCCTACCAGCCGCCGGCCGAGAGCCCCGACAAGGACTACGACCTTTGGTTGTGCACCGGCCGCGTGCTGGAACACTGGCACACCGGCACCATGACGCGCCGCGTGCCCGAGCTGCACCGCGCCGTGCCCGAGGCATTGCTGTTCATGCACCCCGACGACGCCCGCGACCGCGGCCTGCAGCGCGGCATGAAGGTGAAGGTGGCGTCCCGCCGCGGCGAGATCACCGTGCAGGTGGAAACCAAGGGCCGCAACAAGGTGCCGCGCGGTCTGGTGTTCGTGCCCTTCTTCGACGAAGGCCGGCTGGTCAACAAGCTCACGCTGGACGCAACCTGCCCGATCTCCAAGGAGACGGACTTCAAGAAGTGCGCGGTGAAGGTCGTCAAGGCTTGAGATTGCGATGAGGCTGTCGCGTCGGGATTTGCTGCAGGGGGCTTCCAGCGCCTGCACGGCGGGCCTGTTGGCCGGCGGTGCGGCGCTGGTGGCGCCCGGCGCCGCCGCGCGACCGGCCCAGGCGCTGCGGCCGCCCGGCGCGTTGGCGGAAGACCGCTTCCTGGCGGCCTGCGTGCGCTGCGGCCTGTGCGTGCGCGACTGCCCGCCGCAGAACCTGCAGCTCTCGCGCTTGGGGCATGGCCTTGCGCGCGAGGTGGCCGTGGGCACGCCGTACTTCGTGGCGCGCGACATCCCCTGCGAGATGTGCGAGGCCATCCCCTGCGTCAAAGCCTGCCCCACCGGCGCGCTGGACGCGGGCCTGCAGCGCATCGAAGACGCCCGCATGGGCCTGGCCGTGTTGATCGACCACGAGACCTGCCTGAACTTCCAGGGCCTGCGCTGCGACGTCTGCTACCGCGTCTGCCCGCTGGTGGACCAGGCCATCACGCTGGAGAAGGTCAGCAACCCGCGCAGCGATCGCCACGCCATGCTGCTGCCCACCGTGCACGCCGACGCCTGCACCGGCTGCGGCAAGTGCGAGAAGGCCTGCGTGCTGGAAGGCGCGGCCATCAAGGTGCTGCCGCGCGCGGTGGCCCAGGGCCAGGCGGGCGCGCACTACCGCAAGGGCTGGGAAGACGGCGCCCGCGCCGTGCAGCCGCATTTCGACCTGCCCACCCAACGCCTGCCCGAGGCCGGCGGCGACATCACGCCCTTGCGCGGCGGGCAGGCGCCCTACGGTGCTGCGGCCGCGTCGGAGGCCCGGCCATGAGCGCCGCCGTGCCGCTCGCCACGCCCCGCAGCCTGTGGCGGCGCGAGCGCTTTCTCCTCCTGCGCCGCGCCAGCCAGCTGGGCGTGCTGGCGCTGTTCCTGCTCGGGCCCTGGGCGGGCGTGTGGGTGGTGAAGGGCAACCTGGCCAGCAGCCTCACGCTGGGCGTGCTGCCGCTGACGGACCCCTTCGTGCTGGCCCAGACCCTGCTGGCCGGCCACGCACCCGGCGCGACGGCGCTGATCGGCGCCGCCGTGGTGCTGTTGTTCTACGGCCTGGTGGCCGGGCGGGCGTACTGCGCCTGGGTCTGCCCGGTCAACGCCGTGACTGACGGTGCCGCCTGGCTGCGCCGCCGCCTGCGCCTCACCGGCGGCCGCGCGCCCTCGCGCCAGCTGCGCTGGTGGCTGCTGGGCGCCGTGCTGGCGGCCAGCGCGCTCACCGGCCACGCGGTGTGGGAGGCGGTGAACCCCGTCACGCTCACGCAGCGCGCCGTCATCTTCGGCGGCGGCCTGGCC
Source organism: Pelomonas baiyunensis (assembly GCF_043555935.1). Classification (NCBI taxonomy): domain Bacteria; kingdom Pseudomonadati; phylum Pseudomonadota; class Betaproteobacteria; order Burkholderiales; family Sphaerotilaceae; genus Roseateles; species Pelomonas baiyunensis. The sequence continues at coordinate 409,230 of NZ_JBIGIB010000001.1, forward strand.
TGGGCCGCGCTGGGCGCCGTGTTCGCCTTCGACCTGCTGGCAGCGCCGCGCGGCTGGTGCGGTCACGTGTGCCCCATGGGCGCGGCCTACGCGCTCATCGGCAGCAAGCCGCTGCTGCGGGTCGCCGCAACCCATTCGAGCCGCTGCAATGACTGCGGCGACTGCTATGCCGTCTGCCCCGAGCCGCTGGTGCTCGTGGCGCCGCTCAAGGGCAAGGACGGCGCGGGCCCCGTGGTGACGGCCCGCGAATGCACATCCTGCGGGCGTTGTGTCGACGTGTGCTCGACCGACGTGCTGCGCTTCACCCACCGATTCGACCGCCAGAGGGACTGACCCATGAAACTCCGCCGACTGCTGTATTGCCTGCCCCTGCTGCTGGCCTTTGCCGGGCTCTCCGCCCAGGCCGTGGACAAACCGGCCGACAAGGTGGCCGACAAAGCCGCTGTGAAGCTGGACGGCCTGCGCGGCGGCACGCCGCTGAATCAGGACAACCCGCCCAACAACTACCGCCAGGAGCGCGACCACCCGGTGGGCGAGCGCGACTTCGTGCAGCAGCCGCCGCTGATCCCGCACACCATCAGCGGCTACCAGGTCACCAAGAACTTCAACAAGTGCATGGACTGCCACGCCTGGCAGAAGACCAAGGAAAGCGGCGCCACCAAGATCAGCGTCACCCACTTCCGCACGCGCGACGGGGTGGAGCTGGACAAGGTCAGCCCGCGCCGCTACTTCTGCACCCAGTGCCACGTGCCGCAGAGCGACGCCAAGCCGCTGGTGCCCAACACCTACGAGCGTGCCAAGGGCATGCAGTAAGGCCACGCCATGAAGCAGCTCATCCACCGCCTCTGGGCCTTTGCCCACACCAAGCAGTTCTGGATTCTGTCCATCGCCTTCGTGGGCGGCATCCTGTTCTGGGGCGGCTTCAACACCGCCATGGAGTGGACCAACCGCGAAGCCTTCTGCATCTCCTGCCACGAGATGGAGAAGAACGTGTTCCAGGAGTACCGCAACACCATCCACTACCAAAACCGCACCGGCGTGCGGGCCACCTGCCCGGACTGCCATGTGCCCAAGGAGTGGGGGCCGAAGATGATTCGCAAGATCCAGGCGAGCAACGAGGTGCTGCACAAGATCCTCGGGTCCATCGACACGCCGGAGAAGTTCAACGCCAAGCGGGCCGAACTGGCGCAGCACGAGTGGGACCGCATGAAGCGCACCGACAGCCACGAGTGCCGCAACTGCCACAACTTCAACTACATGGACTACGCCGAGCAGAACAGCCGTGCGTCGACCCGCCACCAGGTGGCGTTCACGCAAGGCCAGACCTGCATCGACTGCCACAAGGGCATTGCCCACAGCCTGCCGCCCATCGCCCAGCCCATCGGTGAGCACAAGGCCGGTGAGGTGACGCTGCCGGCCACCACCGGCTCGTCGGCGGCCTCAGCCGCCCAGGGGCCGGCGTCGCACTGACAGCGCCTGCGTCGGGCACACCCCGACGCAGTGCCCGCAGGCCGTGCAGGCCTCGGCCTCCAGCTGAGGCAGCGCCACGCCGCGCGCCCCGGGCCGGAAGCGCAGTGCGCGCGGCTCGCAGGCATCGCCGCACAGCCGGCATTCCACGCCGCGGCTGGACAGGCAGCGGGCCAGCGTGAGCTCCGCCAGCCAGCCACCCAGCGCGGTGGAGCCGGGCAGGGCGCCCGCGCGGCAGGCCCGCTGGCAGTCGCCGCACAGCTCGCAGCCATTGCGGGAGAAATCGAGCACCGGATAGCCGCCGTCGCCTCGCTGGATGACCTGGGTGGGGCAGGCGGTGGCGCAGTCGCCGCAGCGCGTGCAGGCGTCCAGAAAAGCGCCTTCCGCCAGCGCACCCGGCGGGCGCGGCTGGGCCGGGGGCGCGGGCTGGGCCCGCAGGAAGAAGCGTCGGCGTGTGTCGACCATCGCGGCATTCTGTGGGGCGCCACCGCGCCGCGGCTTGTGCGCGGTCAAGCGACGTTCATTGGGGCTGCGCGAAGATGCCCGGCATGAAAGTCATGGGCATTGCCGGGCGCTCCGGCATGGGCAAAACCACGCTGCTCGAGCGGCTGGTGCCCGAGTTCACCCGCGCGGGGCGGCGGGTGTCGCTGATCAAGCACAGCCACAAGGACATCGAGGTGGACCGCCCGGGCAAGGACAGCTTCCGCCTGCGCGAGGCCGGCTGCCAGGAGGTGCTGCTGCTGGGTGCCACGCGCTGGGCGCTGATGCACGAGCTGCGCGGCGACCCCGAGCCCGAGCTGCCCTACCTGCTCAGCCGCATCCAGGCCTGCGACCTGGTGCTGGTGGAGGGCTTCAAGAGCGGCGACTTTCCCAAGCTGGAGGTCTGGCGCGCCGCGCACGGTGCCACGCCGCTGTGGCCCGAGTGGCCGGGCATCGTGGCCCTGGCCAGCGACGCGGCCGTGCCGGATTGCCCGCTGCCGCAATGGAACCTGACGGACGTGGCCGGCATGGCCCGGTTCATTTGGGACACCGCGGCGCCGATCGCGCTTTGATTCCGCCGGGGCGCCGTTTGCGCTGAGTGCAGCGCCTGGACACGTCGCTCACACCTTGCAACCGGGGGCGCCGCTCGTCCTACAGGCCGAGTGGGTTGAAGCCGGCACGCGCGGCGCGCCGCGCTGGCCACCATGAACTCATCTGCAACTCGTCGATCAGACACAGGAGGCCGCGATGAAGTTCAACCATGCTCTGCACGCTGAAGGCTGGGGCCGGCACATCGACACCACGCCGACGGACGGCGTGGCGCCCGTTTCACGCTCCGGCGCGACGCCGCTGTCAGCCGCGACCCTGCCCCCGCACGGTGGCGCCAGCCGCTGGGCGCCCCACCGCCCGCACCGCATGCTGCGCGCCGGGGCCAAGCCACTGGGCCTGCACACGCCGTTCCCTTGGGTCGCGAACCCGCCCAGCCGTGTGATCGGCGCCGGCCCGGTTCACCGGGAGCCGGCGGCCGTGGTGCCGGGCATGCCGGGCTGGGCGTTGGCCGCCGGCGTGGGCGTGCTGGTGGTGGGGGTGTCGGCGCTGGCCGTGTCGCATCAGCGCGCCACTCGCGATCCGGCTTCTCCGTTGTCGACATCCGCCACGCAGGTGGCGGGCTGGACGCCACCGCCCGAGTTGCCGGTGTCGCCCGACCAGCAATTGAAAACGGCACCGCCCGCCGCAGGTGTGACGAGCGGCACGACGCCGACCGCGGACGCCGCCCCGACCCGCTCCCCGATCGCGGCCCCGACGGCCGTGCCCACTCGGCCCTCGGAAGACAGCCTCCCGACGCGTGGCGTGCCCACGCAGCGCGTGACGGAGGTGCCAGCGGAACCGGCCGCTGTGGCCACGCTGCAGCGCCGGCTGAGCGAGGCGCAGCCGCTGGCCCGCGTGCAGCCGGAGACCGTGGCGCAGGCGCCGGCACCCGCGGTGAGCCCGGTCCAGCCCATGACGGTGCCTCCGGTGTCAGCGTCCACCCCGCCGGCCACCGTGGCGGCAGCGCCTGCGGCCGCTTCGGAACCGGCCGCAGCGGCCCCAGCCCCTGTCGTGGCGGCGGCGCCCGCCGTCACGCCGGACCCGGCTGATGCCGGCATCACCCAGCAGGTGCGCCAGGCCTTGGCCACGGACGCCCGCCTGGCCGGGTTGGGCATCGTGGTGAGCACCGACCGCGGCGTGGTGAAGTTGGAAGGCCAGGCGCCCGACCCCGCCGCGCGTGACCGTGCCGGCGTGCTGGCCGCCACCACGCAAGGCGTGAAGGCGGTGGACAACCGGCTGAGCCTGCCGGCGGTGGCCAGCGGGCCGGCGTCGGCCGCCACGGGGGCTTGATGCGCGCGTGAAGGTGTTGCAACACCCCGCAGCGCCCTCACGCACCCAAGAAAAAGGCGCCCCTCGGGGCGCCTTTGGCGTGTGCAGTGCGTGCCGGGGTCAGTGGCAGTGCTGCGTGCGTGCCGGGGCCAAGTCGGCCTGGATCAGCGCGTCTTGTGCCACTTCGCGGGCGTTTTCCAGTTGCAGGCAGAGTTCGGTGATGCCGTCGTCGCGGCCGCCCACCACCTCGGGCAGCGGGGCGCTGGCGATGTCGGTCGGCAAGTCGGCCAGGGCGCCGATCAGCTGAAACAGTAGTTCCAGGCTGGCCTCGCCGTTTTGCGGCAGGTCGCGCGCGGCGCCGAGGCTGCGGGCGAGGTACCAGCAGGCGTCTGCGGCGTTGTCGCAGGCCTGGGCCTTGAGCTCCAACGCCCGGCTGCGGGCGGCCTGGGCCTCGGCGTCGGCCTGGGCTTGGGCGATTTCGAGCGCACTGAAGTCCGCCGGTATGGCGTCGTCGAGCGAGAGCGCGGCAAAGTCGAGTTCGTGGGCCATGGGCTGCAGAAGCGTTCCTGGGTCGACCGATCGTAACGGCGGGGTGGGTGGCGGTGCGCCCCCCGATTCCCGGCGCTGCAACGGCGTCCCCGGAACTAAGTCACAAAGACCGGCCTATTCAACGCTTCTTGGTCGGGCGGGTCCAGCCGGCCAGCGCCACCTGTTTGCCGCGCGCCACGGCGAGGTCGCCGGGGTTGACGTCCTTGGTGATGGTCGATCCACCGCCAATCGTCGCGCCCGCGCCCAGCGTCACCGGGGCCACCAGCACGCAGTTGGAGCCCACGTGCACGTCGTCGCCGATGGTGGTGCGGTGCTTGTTGGCACCGTCGTAGTTGGCGGTGATGGCGCCGGCGCCGTAGTTCACCCGCTCGCCCACGGTGGCGTCGCCCAGGTAGGCGAGGTGGTTGGCCTTGGCGCCCTTGGCCAGCGTCGAGTTCTTCACTTCCACGAAGTTGCCGATGTGCACTTCAGCGCCCAGCTGCGCGCCGGGGCGCAGGCGCGAGAACGGGCCGATCAGGGCGCCTTCGCCCACGCTGGCGCCTTGTTTCTCGCCGTCGATGTGGGTGAACTCGTGGATGCGGGCGCCGGCCGCGATGGTGGCGTTGCGGATCACGCAGTTCGCGCCAATGCGCACGCCGTCGCCCAGGCTCACCGTGCCTTCGAACACGCAGTTGACGTCGATCTCCACGTCTTGCCCGTGCGTGAGCGTGCCGCGCAGGTCAAAGCGGGCCGGGTCGGCCAGGCGCACGCCGGCGCGCATCAGGGCTTCGGCCTGGCGCGATTGGTACGCACGCTCCAGTTGCGACAGCTGCACCGGGTCGTTCACGCCCAGCACCTCGATCTCGCTGTGGGCCTGGATGCCCAGCACCGGCAGGCCTTCGGCCACGGCCATGGCGACGATGTCGGTCAGGTAGTACTCGCCCTGGGCGTTGTTGTTGGTGAGCTGGCTGACCCAGCGCTTGAGTGCGCCAGTGGGCGCGGCCATCATGCCGCTGTAGCCCTCGTGGATGCGGCGTTGCTCGGGCGTGGCGTCCTTGTGCTCGACGATGGCCAGCACGCCGCCGTCATCGGCATCACGCAGGATGCGGCCGTAGCCGGTGGGGTCGGCGAGGTTCACGGTCAGCAGCACCAGGGCGTGGCCGGCGCAGGCGTCGATCAGGGCGCGGGCGGTGCTGGTTTCAATCAGTGGCACGTCGCCATTGAGGATCAGCGTCGTGCCTTCGCCTTGCAGCGCGGGCACCACCTGCTGGATCGCGTGGCCCGTGCCGAGCTGGGGCATCTGGCGCACAAAGCTCAGGCCCTCGGCGGCCACGGCCGCTTCCACTTGGTCGGCCCCGTGGCCGGTGATGACGATGCGCGCTTCGGCCGCCAGGGGCTCGCAGCTGGCCAGCACATGGCCCAGCAGCGAGCGCCCGGCCAGCTTGTGCAACACCTTGGGCGTTGCCGACTTCATGCGGGTTCCCTTGCCCGCGGCCATGATCACGATGTTGAGCGCCATGCCTGCCTTGCCTTCTCTGCCTTGCGACGGTGTGTTGGAACAAAGGCGAGATTATGGGCAGGCGCCACGCGGCGCCCGGGCTCAGCGCAGCAGCTGAACCGTGACGCGGTGTGACTTGGGGTTGACCTGCGGGAACTCGGCCAGCGCGGCGTCGAACAGCGGCGTGAGCAGGCTGTCGCCACCGGCGGTGAAGCCTTCGTTGCTGGCGTGGGTTTCAAACAGTGCTTCGCCGGTGGCGCGGTCGCGCATCAGCAGGGCCACGGCGCGGTCGTAGCGGCGGTCGAAGAAGGGGTCGTGCCGCCAGCCAAAGCCGCTCCAGCCCGGGGCGTAGCCGTAGCGCGGGGCAATCAGGCGGCCGCGCCAGCGCCACCACAGCGGGTCGTCCCAGGGCACGGGGTCGTAGGCGGTGACGCGGGCGCCCAGCGTGACGAGCACATCGGCCGTTTTCGCGTCAGGCGCGGGCTTGAAGCCGGCGCGTTCCAGCGCGGCCTTCGCGGCGTCTTCCAGCGTGGCCTGGCGCTTGGCGGCTTCTTCGCTTTGCTGCTGTGAGGGCAGGCGGTCGAAGGCGTAGGTGCCGGGCTTGCGGCCGGCGGCCCAGGCGCCGTAGCTGGACACGTCGGCCGAGAACGCGGTGGGGCCGGCGCAGCCGGCAAGCGCCGCCGCGGTGGTGGCGGCCAGGGTGGTGAGGATCAGGCGGCGGTTCATGAACACCTCCATCTTGGGGATGGAGCGATTCTGACCCGCGCAGATTTCCCCGATGTAAATCAGCGTTGCAGCGTGATCACCGAGGTGCTGGCCGACGGCGTCGCGCAAGATTCATCGTCGTCGAACGCGATGTCGCCGCCGGCGTCGGCCTGGCCCGTGGCCTTGATGGTCTCGAACGGGAACAGCTTCTTGTCCATCATGTGCGAGGGCACGATGTTGGTCATCGCGGTGAAGATGTTGTCGATGCGGCCCGGGTAGCGCTTTTCCCACTCGTTGATCATGGCCTTGACCTGCACGCGCTGCAGGTTCTCCTGGCTGCCGCACAGGTTGCACGGAATGATGGGGAACTCGCGGTGCTGGGCCCAACGCACGAGGTCGGGCTCCTGCACGTAGGCCAGCGGGCGGATGACGACGTTCTTGCCGTCGTCGCTCACCAGCTTGGGCGGCATGCCCTTCATGCGGCTGCCGAAGAACATGTTCAGGAACAGCGTGGTGACGATGTCGTCGCGGTGGTGGCCCAGCGCGATCTTGGTGCAGCCCAGCTCGCCCGCCACGCGGTACAGGATGCCGCGGCGCAGGCGCGAGCACAGGCCGCAGGTTGTCTTGCCCTCGGGCACCACGCGCTTCACCACCGAGTACGTGTCCTGCTCCTCGATGTGGAAGGGCACGCCACGCGTCTTGAGGTAGTTGGGCAGGATGTCTTCGGGGAAGCCGGGCTGCTTCTGGTCCAGGTTCACGGCCACCAGATCGAACTTGATGGGCGCACGCTGCTGGAGGTTCAGCAGGATGTCCAGCATCGAGTAGCTGTCCTTGCCGCCGGACAGGCACACCATGACCTTGTCGCCTTCTTCAATCATGTTGAAGTCGGCAATCGCCTGGCCGACCTGGCGGTGCAGCCGCTTGGAGAGCTTGTTGATCTCGTGCGCGGCCTTCTTGGCGGCGAGGTCTTCGGCGCTGGGCGTGGCGGGGGCAGTGGGGGCGAGGACGTCGGACATGGGGCTCATCACGCACCCGGTGAGGTGCTGGTGGCGACTTCGCAGTCGGGGAGGGAAAGCGCGCGATTGTCCCAAACCCGACGGCCTGTGCGCAGCCGCCTGGGCATGGGGCTGCGCAGCAAGTCGGAATTTCCGGCGGTTTGATGTGCGTCAAACCCGTGGCCCGGCCCGGTTTTTATATTTCATGCATTCTGTATGCATGTTTTGGCGGCGCCTTCGCGCAGCCGGCATCCGGAAGGAGGCATTCATGAAATCCACCGCAAGGCTCTGGCGCTGGCTAGGGCTGATCTTTGTGCTGTCGTTCGGGGCCTTGGGCTACCTGGGCTGGCAGATCTATCTCTCGGCGCCGCCGATTCCGAGCCGCGTGCTCACCGCCGACGGCGAGGTGCTGTTCACCGGCGAGCAGATCCAGCTCGGCCAGCAGGCCTGGATGTCGGCCGGCGGCCAGCAACTGGGCACGGTCTGGGGGCATGGCGCCTACGTGGCGCCGGACTGGTCGGCCGACTGGCTGCACCGCGAAGCCGTGGCGCTGAAGGACAAGCGCCTGGCCGAGCAGCAACGCAGCGGCCTGGCCCTGGGCGACGCCCAGCGTGCCGCGGTGGACCAAAGCGTGCGCGAGGAAATGCGCCGCAACACCTTCGACGAGGCCAGCAACACCGTGCGCGTGAGCGCCGTGCGCGCCCAGGCCATCCGTGACGTGGCCGCGCATTACGAGGGCCTGTTCGGCCACGACGCCCAGCTCGACACCCTGCGCGAGCAGTACGCCATGACGGCCGATGCCTTGCCCGACGCCGAGCGCCGCCAGGCGTTGACCGCGTTCTTCTTCTGGTCGGCCTGGGCCGCCACCACCGACCGCCCGGGCGAAGCCGGCCTGTCGTACACCAGCAACTGGCCGCATGAGCCACTGGTGGGCAATACCATGAGCACCACGGCTGCCATGTGGAGCATGGCCAGCATCGTGCTGCTGCTGGCGGGCATTGCCGCCATGCTGTGGCTGCACAAGGGCGATGGCGAAGACGCCGCGGTGGTGCCCAAGGCCGACCCGCTGCTGGGTGCGCAAGCCACGCCGTCGATGAAGGCCACGCGCAAGTACTTCTTCATCGTGATCGCGCTGATGCTGCTGCAGATCGGCATGGGCGTCATCACCGCGCACTACGCGGTGGAGGGGCAGTCGTTCTTCGGCCTGCCACTGGCGCAAATCCTGCCGTACACCATCAGCCGCACCGTGCACACGCAGATCGGCGTGTTCTGGATCGCGACCGCGTGGCTCGCCACCGGCCTGTACGTGGCGCCGCTGCTGTCGGGCCGCGAGCCCAAGCTGCAAAAGCTCGGGGTGGACGCGCTGTTCTGGGCGCTCATCGTCGTGGTGCTCGGCTCGACGATCACCGGCTGGCTGGGCACGCTGCAGCACCGGGGTGTGGACTTCAGCTTCTGGTTCGGCAACCAGGGCCTGGAGTTCACCAGCATGGGCCGCTTCTGGCAGGTGCTGCTGTTTGTGGGCCTGCTGTTCTGGGTGTTCCTGCTGGGCCGGGCTCTGTGGCCGGCACTGAAGAAGCCGTCTGAAACCCGCGGCCTGATCGCCATGGTGTTCCTGTCGGCCACTTGCATCGGCGGCTTCTATGCGTCGTCGCTGATGTGGGGCCAGCACACCCACTACTCGATGATCGAGTACTGGCGCTGGTGGCTGGTGCACCTGTGGGTGGAGGGCTTCTTTGAAGTGTTCGCCACCGCCGTGGTTGCGCTGATCTTCACCAACCTGGGACTGGTGCGTGCCGAATCGGCTAACCGCGCCATCATTGCCGAGACCATCGTGTTCCTGTTCGGCGGCATCCTGGGCACGCTGCACCACCTGTACTGGACGGGCACGCCCACCTCGGTGATTGCCGTGGGCGCCGTGTTCTCGGCGCTGGAAGTGGTGCCGCTCACGCTGATCGGTCTGGAAGCGCTGCAAACCTACCGCCGCTCGCAAGGCGTGGCCTGGCTGGGCGCCTACAAGTGGGTCATCCTGAGCTTCGTGGCGGTCGGCTTCTGGAACACGGTGGGCGCAGGCCTGCTGGGCTTTGCCATCAACCCGCCGGCCTCGCTGTACTACGTGCAAGGCCTGAACATGACGGCGGCCCACGGCCACGCGGCGCTGTTCGGCGTGTACGGCATGCTGGGCATCGGCCTGATGCTGTTCTGCCTGCGCGGCCTGTTTGCCCGTTCGCTGCATGCCGACCGGTTCTTGAAGCCCGCCTTCTGGAGCCTGAACATCGGCCTGGCGATGATGGTGTTCATGTCGCTGCTGCCGGCGGGCATTTATCAGGCCTATCACAGCATCACCACGGGACTGTGGTTTGCGCGGTCGCCGGCGGTCATCCACTCGCCGGTGATGGAGACTCTGGTGTGGCTGCGCGTGCCGGGCGACATCGTCTTCGCCGCGGGCAGCGTCTTCCTGGCCGTGTATGCGCTGTTCCTGCTGCGCCGCCCGGCGGCTGAAACCCTGCCCACGGGCGCCGCACCGGCCCGCGGGCGCTGACCCGGACTTGCCCCTTCCCGCATGAAGCTCACCGCCTTCACCGACTACAGCCTGCGTGTGCTGATGTTCCTGGCCGCTGACCCCGACCGCCGTGCCACGGTGGCCGAGATCTGCGCGGCCTACGACATCAAGCCCAACCACCTGACCAAGGTCGTGCACCACCTGGCCCGCCGCGGCTGGGTGGCCACGGTGCGCGGCAAGGGCGGTGGGCTCACGCTGGCCCGCCCGGCGGAGCAGATTCGCGTGGGCGAGGTGGTGCGTGATGCGGAAGGGCAGGACCTGCCCGCCGAATGCTTCACCGCCAAGGCCACGCCGTGCGCCATCGTCGGCCAGTGCCGGCTCAAGGGCGTGCTGGCCGAGGCGGTGGAGGCCTTTCATGCGGTGCTGGACGGCTACACGGTGGCCGACATCACCGCCAACCGCCAGGCGCTGGCGCAGGTGCTGCACCTGCCTCTGAACCTGCCCCGCGCGGAGTGGACTGCATGATTCCCTTGCTCCGGCTGGAAGAGCCGGCCCCGGCGGCCCGCACGGGCACCGCGTGGCTGGCGCTCGGATTCCGGCCGTTTTATTTCCTGGCCAGCGTGTTCGCGGCGCTGTCGGTGCCCTTGTGGGCACTGCAGTTCTCGGGCCTGCTGGGCCAGCCCTATCTTTCCGGCCCGGTGTGGCATGCCCACGAGATGCTGTTCGGCTTCGCGCTGGCGGTCATCGTGGGGTTCTTGTTCACGGCGGGCCACAACTGGACGAACCAGCCCACCCCCACCGGGCGTCCTTTGGCGGCCCTGGTGGCGCTGTGGCTGGCGGCGCGCGTGCTGGTGCTCACGCCCTGGGGTGTGGCGGCGGCCGTGGCCAACGTGGCCTTTCCGCTGGCCGCAGCCGGCGCGCTGGCCGCGCCGTTCTGGCGCGCGCGCAACCGGCGCAATTACTTCTTCGTAGGCCTGCTGTTGTTGCTGGCCGGCGCGGCCGCGGTGCTGCACCTGACCCAACTGGGGGTGCTGTCTGCAGCGCCCCATCGTGCGGTGGGGGTGGCGCTGGATGTGGTGCTGTTCATCCTGGCCGTCATGGGCGGCCGCGTGATTCCCATGTTCACCAACAACGGCGTGCCCGGCGCCGGGGCCGAGCGGCGCCCGGCGGTGGAGCGCGTGGCCCTGGGCGCGCTGCTGGTGTTGGGCGTGGCCGATGCGGCCGACCTGCCCTGGCCCGTGGTGGCCGCCGTGGCGGGCGCCGCCGGCCTGGCTCACGGCCTGCGCTGGGCCCTGTGGCGCCCGTGGCGCACCGGCCGCGCGCCGCTGGTGTGGGTGCTGCACCTGGCCTATGCATGGGTGCCGGTGCACCTGGGCCTGCGGGCGGCGGCGGCGTTCGGCTGGGTGCCGGCCTCGCTGGGCACGCATGCGCTGACCGTGGGCGCCGTGGGCGGCCTGGTCATCGGCATGATCACCCGCACCGCGCGCGGCCACACCGGCCGGCCGCTGAAGGCTGACCGGTACGAGGTGGCCTGCTACCTCGCCGTGGCGGCCGCCGCAGCGGTGCGCGTGGGCGTGCCGCTGCTGGCGCCCGCGCTGCTGATGCCGGCAGTGTTGGCCTCGGCACTGCTGTGGTCCGCCGGGTTTGGCCTGTACGCGGTGCGCTACTGGCCGGTGCTGTCGCGCCCCCGGTTGGACGGCCGGCCCGGCTGAGCTTCCGCCTGAGCAATCTCACCAATGTTTGCACCGCATCAAAGCGGTGCGAGTTCAGCCGCGCCAGCATGGCGCCTCCTTCAACCGCCCGAGCCTGTGCCATGACCTCAAGCCCCTTGCTGGACCGCGTTGCGGCCGCCGGCCTCCAGCCCCTGCAGATCCGCGGCCGACAGCTGCTGCCCATCGTGCAAGGCGGCATGGGGGTGGGCATCTCGGCGCACCGTTTGGCCGGCAGCGTGGCTGCGCAAGGCGCCTGGGGCACGATTGCCTCGGTGGACTTGCGGCGCCACCACCCCGACCTGATGGCCCGCACCGAAGGCATGAGCGACGGCGACGAGCGGAAGAAGGGCCTCATTCAAGACGCCAACCAGGAAGCCCTGGCCCGCGAAATCCGTCAGGCGAGGGCGCTCGCCGGTGGCCGTGGCTTGCTGGCCGTGAACGTGATGCGGGCGGTGAGCGACTACGCCGCCAGCGTGCGCACCGCGCTGCAGGAAGGCATTGACGCCATCGTCTGCGGCGCCGGCCTGCCGCTGGACCTGCCGGAGCTGGCCCAAGACCACCCGGACACCGCGCTCGTGCCCATCTTGAGCGACGCGCGCGGCGTGGCCCTGCTGTGGAAGAAGTGGGAGCGCCGCCAGCGCCTGCCCAGCGCCATCGTCATCGAGCACCCGGGCCATGCGGCTGGCCACCTCGGGGCGGCCAAGGTGGCTGACGTGGGCGACGCGCGCTTCAGCTTCGAGACCGTGCTGCCCGCCGTGCGTCAGCACATCCGTGATGCCGGCCTGGAAGGTCGCGTGCCGCTGATTGCCGCGGGCGGGGTGCGCAGTTGTGAAGACATCTTGCGCCTGCAGTCGCTGGGCGCCGATGCAGCGCAGCTGGGCACCGCGTTCGTGGTGACCGAGGAATGCGATGCCCACCCGAACTTCAAGCAGGTGCTGGCCGAGGCGCGTGACGACGAATTGATGGAGTTCACCAGCGTGGCCGGCCTGCCGGCCCGCGCGGTGATGACGCCGTGGCTCAAGAAGTACCTCAAGGCCGAGGAGCGGCTGCAGGCCGTGGTGCAGCTCAAGCAGCGCTGCACGATGGCGTTCGACTGCCTGAGCCAGTGCGGCCTGCGCGACGGCCTCAAGGGCTGGGGCCAGTTCTGCATCGACCAACGCCTGGCTGCCGCGCTGCGCGGCGACATGGCCAAGGGCCTGTTCTTCCGCGGCCGCGGGGCACTGCCGTTCGGTACGCAAATCACCTCCGTGCGCCAGTTGCTGGAGCGCTTGCTGACGCCGGGTGTGCCGGTGGGCACGCCGGCCTGACGGCGGGGCGGGGCCGGCCCAGGCCGGCCTGTTCCACCTGGTCGGAGTGGCTGGACCGGCGGGGCCCAGCGCTTGGCGCGTCAGGCGGTGGCGGGCACGGTCTGGAACAGCAGGGCCTGGTCGCGGGGCTGTTCAATCACCAGCGGGATGCTGAAGTCCGGCGTGCGCACGCCGGTGTGGGCCAGCGTTTCGCGCAGTTGATCCAGGGCCAATTGCGGGGCGGCTTGCAGCACCACGCTGAGCGCCCAGGGCCAGGCGCTGTCAACGGCGCCGGGGGCTGTTGAAGCGGCGGGGCCGACGATCACGCGGTCCACCCCCGGGTGGTCTTGCAAGCGCTGCACGGCCGCCGGCGTGGCGGGCGCGTGAGTCCACAGGGCCAGCATGCCGGGTTGCGGCACGCGGGTGGGCGGCGGCTTGAGCGTCATGTCGGCCAGCACGCCGGTGCGCCGCCAGGCCTGCAGGCGGGCCAGCAGCTTGAGCTCGCTGCAGCCGATGTGGCGTGCGCAGTCGGCGTAGGGGCGTGAGCACAGCGCCAAGCCGCGCTCCAGTTGGCGCGCGGTGGCGAGGTCGTCGGCGTCGTGCAGCGCGGCATCGGCCGTGTCGGCTGGCGCGGGCTCAGGCGCCAGCCAGCGCGCCACGGGCGGGTGCGGCAGGCGTTGCAGTTGCAGCGCCAGGGCCTGGGTGTTCAGGGTTTCCAGCTCGGCCCACAGCGCGGGCAAGCCCGGCTGCGGCGCCGTGCTGCGCTCCACATGGAAGCACCCGGGCAGGGCGAGCAGGGCGGCATGCAGGCGCGCTTCGTCGGCAGTTTGTGCAAACGCCAGGCGCCAACGCTGGCGGCGCAGGCCGTCGCCCCAGCGCGGCAAGATGGCCTGCAGCGCGCCCTGACGGTGCAAGTCCTGGCACAGGCCCAGCAACTCGCGCGGCGTGGCGCCGCTGCGGGCCGCCATTTGCCGAAACGGCGAGGCGTGCAGCGGAAAGCCTTGCTGCCAGCCTTGCAGCAAGGCTTGGCGGAGGCTGGCGCAGCAACTGACGTGCGGGGTGTGCAACATGGACGGCCCCAATGCTCGGTGCACGGGGCGGGGCCGTCCTTAACCTGCGTCAATAGCTGGTGCGCGGCGTTTGCCGCACATCAAAGCTTGTGCTTACCAGGCGCCCAGTTCGGTGCTGATGGCCACCTCGCAGTCCGGAAAGATCTCCAGCTTGGTCAGCTTCAGCCGCACGCCCACCACGCCGGGCAGGCTCATCAGCCGGTTGCACAGCTTGCCCAGCAGCGCCTCCACCAGGTCGGTGTGCTCGGCGGTGCATTCATCAATGATGGCGGTGCGCACGCGGCGGTAGTCCAGCACGTGGCCGATGTCGGCGTCGCGCGCGACGACGGGCAGCGCGCCGAGGTTGACTTCGGCGTCCACCTGAATCGGCTGCGGGCCGGTGCGCTCGAAGTCCAGCACGCCGAGGTTGGCCCGAAAGCGCAGGCCCTGCAGGTGAATCACCTGGCGGTTGTTGTGCCGCTGCGGTGCGGCCATGGCCTGTGGGCGCAGGGCCTGTTCGATCTGCTTGGCGGCCTGCACGCCGTCGGCCAGCGCGGTTTGCACGCAGGGGTGCCAGCGGCCGCTGGCGTCGCCCGCCACGAACACGCGCTGGCGGGCGTGCTCGTCCAGCAGGCTGAAGGCCGAGGGCTCGGGCTCGAAGCCCAGCAGCACGGCGGCCACGTCATAGCGCTCGGCGCCCACGCTCACGCCGGTGGCGTCGGGCAGCAGGGCGTCGGGCAGCGGGGTGGACAGGCGCACCGTGATGCGCGGGTGGCGCTCGATGCGCTCCACCAGGTGGGTTTGCGCGCGCCAGCCGCTGCGGGTCCACACCGTCACGTCGAAGCCGCGCTCGGCCAGGTGCAGGGCGTTCTCGGCGGCGTTGTCGCCCGCGCCCAGCAGCAGCGCGCGGCCGGGGGCGAGGGTGTCGCGCTGGGCGGTCAGGCCGGAGGCGTCGAGCACGCGGGCGTGAGGAGAGGCGAAGTAGCGCGCCGGCCGCAGCAGGCGCAGGCCCGTCGCAATCAGCAGCGCGCGGGCTTGCACCCGCTCGCCGCCGGCCAGTTGCAGTGCCCAGCCGTCGGCTGTGTGGCGGGCGCTTTCCAGTTGCGTGCCCAGCCGCAGGCTCAGGCCCGGCGTGGCGCTGGCCTGCGCGGCGTACTGCGCGGCCAGGTCGCACAGCCGGGTGGCGGGGTCGCCCAGCACCCAGTTCTGCGCAAAGTCCAGCGCAGCCAGCGACGCGCACAGCTGTGCTTCGCGCTCCACCAGCAAGGTGGTCAGGCCCAGCTGGCCCAGCCACGAGGCCGCGCTGCAGCCGGCCGGGCCACCGCCGAGGATGGCGACATCAAAAGAAGCAGTGCTGGACATGGCGGGCGCGAACGGGGGCTGGCTGAAACCCAAAAATTATCGGCGCAGGCGCTTCCAGACGCGCCAGCCCAGCAGCACCGCCAGCAGTGCGCCGTACACCGCCGGCTCGGCAAAGTTGTGCTTGCCGGCGCGCATCCAGATGAAGTGCAGCAGTGCGATCACCGCGACCGCGTAGACCGCCTTGTGCAGCGTCTGCCAGCGCTTTGCGCCCAGCGCCTTGATGGCGCGGTTGAAGCTGGTGGCCGTCAGCGGCAGCATCAGCGCCCAGGCCGTGAAGCCCATCAGGATGAACGGGCGCTTGGCGATGTCCACCGCGATGTCGTCCAGCGCCAGGCCCATGTCCAGCCAGGCGTAGGCCAGCAAGTGCAGGCTGGCGTACACGAAGCTGAACACGCCCAGCATGCGTCGAAAGCGCGCCAATGCGGCCAGGCCGGTCAGCTCGCGCAGCGGCGTGATGGTGAGCGCCAGCCACAGGCCGCGCAGCGTCCAGTCGCCCAGCCGGCGGATCAAGGCCTCGGCCGGGTTGGCGCCCAGCTGGTTGGTGGCGGCGGCGTAGATCAGCCACGTCAGCGGCGCCAGGCACAGCAGGAACAGCAGCACCTTCGCCGCTGGGTGCAGCAGCGCGCGCGTCAACACCGCCTTCATCAGTAGTTGCGCTTCAAGTCCATGCCGGCGTAGAGCTGGCCCACTTGCGGCTCGTAGCCGTTGAACATCAGCGTGGGCCGCTTCTTGGCGAACAGGCCGTCTTCGCCGATGCGGCGTTCGGTGGCCTGGCTCCAGCGAGGGTGCGGCACGTTGGGGTTCACGTTGGAATAGAAGCCGTACTCCTGCTGGGCGGCCTTGGTCCAGCTGGACACGGGCTCCTTCTCCACGAGGCGGATCTTGACGATGCTCTTGGCCGACTTGAAGCCGTACTTCCACGGCAGCGCCAGGCGCAGCGGCGCGCCGTTCTGGTTGGGCAGCACCTCGCCGTACATGCCGAACACCAGCATCGCCAGCGGGTGCATGGCCTCGTCGATGCGCAGGCCTTCCACGTAGGGCCAGTCCAGCACGCCCGAGCGCACGCCGGGCATTTGCGCCTTGTCGGCCAGCGAGGTGAACTCCACGTACTTGGCCTTGGAGGTGGGCTCCACCTTCTTCAGCACCTCGGCCAGCGAGTAGCCCACCCAGGGCACCACCATGCTCCAGCCCTCCACGCAGCGCAGGCGGTAGATGCGGTCCTCCAGGGGCACGAGCTTGAGCAGCGCCTCGATGTCAAAGCGCTGCGGCTTGCCGCATTCGCCTTCCACGCTCACCGTCCACGGCCGGGTTTTGAGGGTGTGGGCGTAGGCAGCGGGGTCGGCCTTGTCGGTACCGAACTCGTAGAAGTTGTTGTACGAGGTGGCGTCGGTGTAGCTGGTGGGCTTGTCCAGCACGATGGCGCCGGGCACCGCCGAGCGCGTGCCAGGCAGCTTGGGCAACTTGCCGCCACCCGGGGCCCCTTGGGCCAGCGCCAGGGGCGAGGCCGCCGCCAAGCCCAACCCGGCCAGCGCGGCGCGGCGGTTCAGGTACAGACCCTGCGGCGTGATCTCGCTGGGCAGGGGCTCGTGGGCAAAGGGGGTCTTGATCAGCATGGTGGGCAGCGCAGTGAAGCTAGCTCTTGGGTCGGCCAGAGGTGGGCGGAACTTACACCTGCGCCGGCTGGCGTGTCCGAGGTCATGCGTAAACCCGACCATTCCCGTCCTTGACGGCAACCCCACCACGGCCGAGCATGGCCCGATGGCTGCCCACCCCACCTCATCCGCCACGCCACCGCCCGGTGCTGCGGCGTGGCATGACGCCAAGCGCTACGCGTGGCTGCTGTCCGGCGCGTTTCCGGGCCTGGCTTGGCTGAACCTCTGGCAAGCCGAGCGCACCGGTCAGGTCGCCTGGCTGTGGGCGCTGCCGGGGGTGATGTACACGCTGATTCCGCTGCTGGACTGGCTGCTGGGCGAAGACCGCAGCAACCCGCCCGAGGCCCAGGTGCCGGCACTGGAGCGCGACCGCTGGTACCTCGCGGTGCTGCTGCTGTTCGTGCCGCTGCAGTTCGGCCTCACGCTGCACGGCGCGTGGCTGGCCGTGCATGGCGGCCTCGGGGCGCTGGGCTTGGCGGGTCTGGTGCTGACGGTGGGTGGCATCAACGGCGTGGCCATCAACACCGCGCATGAGCTGGGCCACAAGCACGCGGCGTGGGAGCGCTGGCTGTCGCGCCTTGTGCTCGCGCCGGTGGCGTATGGCCACTTCTTTGTGGAACACAAGCGTGGCCACCACCGCCGCGTGGCCACGCCGGAAGACCCGGCCAGCGCCCGCTTGGGCGAGAGCTTCTGGGCCTTTCTGCCCCGCACCGTGGTGGGCGGCCTGCGCTCGGCCTGGCACCTGGAGCGCCAGCGCCTGGCCGGCCGCGGCCTGGGCCCCTGGCACTGGCGCAACGAATGCCTGCAGGCCTGGGCCATGACCGTGCTGCTCTACGCCGGCCTGGTGGCCTGGCTGGGCTGGGCCGTGCTGCCCTTCCTGCTGGTGCAGGCAGCCTACGGCGCGCAGCTGCTGGAGGTGGTGAACTACATCGAGCACTACGGCCTGCTGCGCCAACGGGGCGCAGACGGCCGCTACGAGCGCTGCGCGCCCGAGCACTCCTGGAACAGCAACCACCGCATGTCCAACCTGTTCCTGTACCACCTGCAGCGCCACAGCGACCACCACGCCCACCCGGCGCGCCGCTACCAGGCGCTGCGGCATTTCGAGCAGGCGCCGCAACTGCCCAGCGGCTACGCCGGCCTGCTGCTGGTGGCCTACGTGCCGCCGCTTTGGTACTGGCTGATGGATGCGCGGGTGATGGCGCATTACGGTGGCGACTTGGCGCGGGCGAACGTGCAGCCTGGGGCGCGGGAGCGTTTGGCGCGCGAATGGCGCCCGTCCATCGGTTGAGCCTCGCCGATGGATCGTGTGGGCAGCCGGGCGAGAGGGCTCCGGACTGTGTCGGTGAACAATGGATGTCAGTTTGTTGAGCCGCCTTGGGCGGAATCCGCGCGTGTCGATCCCTCTCGTCCTCCTTCTCGTGCTTTTGCTGTCCGGCCTGTGGTCGATATGGACAGCCTTCAACCTCGGCGTCCGAAAGAAGTACGGGGCGCTGACGACCTACAAGGGAGCCCGTCCCGATCAAATGCCGAGCTTGGCTCGCAGCCACGCTTTGCTGATGCTCGCCTTCGGCGCTTGGTTGTTCGCGCTTCCCTTTCTGGTGGTTCTCTTTCGAATCCCGTTCTCGTCCTGGTCAGCCCTGGTGTTGGTGGGTACGGCAGGCTTGTTCGTCGGCAAGCGAGTGGTTGAGCGCAGGCACGGGCTGCCGCATTCGTGATGACCGCGCATCGGGTGGGGCGTTGCCCGCCGCTTCAGACTCCCGACCTGCCATGCCCACCACTCTCCGCGGCCTGCGCGCCCACATCACCACGCTGCGCATTGACGCCGCCGTCACGCGGCCAACTTGTCACTGCTGGGCGGTTTCAAGACCGGTGACGCCAAGCTCACTGGCGGCCATCGACTCCCGGCTCGCTACATCATTCACAGCGTAGGCCCGGTTTGGCGTGGAGGCCGGCATGGTGGGGCGGCGCTCCTGGCCTCGTGCTACCGCCGCGCGCTGGAGGTGGCGCAGGCGCTGCTGGAGCGCAAGTGGGCGCGCGAGCTGGACTACCGCTTGATCAAGGAGCTGTGGGCGGTTGAAGGCCACCGCATCGCGGTGCGCTTCGTCTACGAGTGGCACGACGACGCCGGGAACTGGTTCCGCAGCCACGGCAACGAGAACTGGGCGTTCAACGACCAGGGGCTCATGACCCACCGCCACGCCAGCATCAATGACCGGCCCATCCAGCCCCAGGACCGCAAGTTCCACTGGCCGCTCGGCCGCCGGCCGGATGACCACCCGGGCCTGACGGAACTCGGCCTGTGAGTGGGGCGCGGGGCGGGGTTGCCCGGGGGCTCACGCTGTGAGCCAGGCGCTCTGCACCATCGGGCGCATGCAAGTTCCTGAACACCTTCCTCCGCAGCCGCTGGGCGGCCCCGAGAACGACATCCTGGCGCGCGTGCAGAGCCAGTTCGTGGCCCAGGCCGCACGCACCTTGCCCGACCCGGCTTGCGCGGTGGACGACGTGATGTCGGTGGACATCGACGCCGCCTGGGTCGGCCGCGTGCGGTTGACCTTCAAGAAACAGCGCTACTGCCGGCCCCGCGCCAAAGCCGCTTACTTCGCCTGGCACTGCGTGCGGGCCGTGCCGGCGCCCTTGGCCTGACGGCAGTGCGGGTGCCTGGCCTGTGGGGGGGGGGGCTGTGGGTGGCCCGCACGTGCCCCCCCCCGTTTGGTGGCTCAGGTCGGGGTGGCCCAAGTCGGGGTGGCATCTCCCCGGGTTTGACCGTATCAACCGCTGCGCCCGCGGCGGGTTCAATGCGCGGCTTTGCGGCGACCGTCACCCGGGGTGACGGCGTCCTCCAACAAAGCACCGGGATAACGTTTCGATGAGCGCGATTGGCAATCTGTTGTGGCTGTTGATGGGCGGGTTCTTCATGGGCCTGGGCTGGTGGGCGGCCGGGTTGGTGGCGGTGATCACCGTCGTGGGCATTCCCTGGGCCAAGGCCTGCTTCGTGATCGGCCAGTTCGCCTTCCTGCCCTTCGGCAAGGAAGCCATCAGCCGCAAGGTGCTGACGCAGCAAGACGACGTGGGCACGGGCGGCTTGGGCCTGCTGGGCAACATCGTGTGGTTCGTGTTCGCTGGCCTGTGGCTGGCGCTGGGCCATGTGGCGTCGGCGGTGTTTTGCTTCATCACCATCCTGGGCATTTCGTTCGGCATCCAGCACCTGAAGCTGGCCGGCCTGGCCCTGGCCCCCATCGGCCAGACCATCGTGTCCAAAGAGGTGGCACGCGCCGCGCGCCAGCAGTCGGCCGAAGCGGTGGTGGCGGAGTTGCGGCAGGGACGTTGATTGGGGGATGGACACGGGGCGCTGTGGCCACGGCCACGCGCAGCGCCGCTTTGTTCAAGGTACGAGTGGCACCTGAGACCCTTTGATTGCACCGGCCAAGACGGTGTGCAGATTGCCTGTGCCTGGCTCGGTCAAGTGCTCAGACCACACGGCGCGAAGGCTGTTCAGCGGGTCTCCGAAGAGCGCGTAGCAATGCATGTTGTGTTGCTGTGCCGAGCAATACACGATGCCCGCAAACCCATGGGCGTGAGCGTCTGCAGCAAGTTCTTGGGTGTGCCTTAGGCGCAGAGACTGCAGGACGGGCCAACTGCTTGCGTGCATGCGCAGGTCGAGCAGGTTGAGGATTTGGGTTGTTCGCAGGCAAAGCAGCGTGCGCAGCGAAGCGGTCCGTAGCGAGACGCTGGTGGCCTCGCGGCGGCAGAGAGATTCATACACCGCCGTCTCGGGCGCCTCTGCGAAATAACCGACGGCGACACCGGCAATGTCAAAGCGGCCTCCGAGCAGATCGGCAGGTGGCAGCAAGACTCGCCCGACTCGCATCGAGCCGCGGCGGGCTCGGATCCGCTGAATGCGATAGAGAACGGCAGGTGCAGGCAGATCAAAGCTGGGCGTGAATTCGAGGTCGGCAAGCTTCATGCGGATCGATTAGGTGCCCTCCGCAGCTGCAAGTTCGATAACCCGGGGCGTGTCCCCCTGTTCGATCGCCTGGCGAGGCGTCTTGCCGTCGAGGCCACCCAAAGGCGTCTCCAAGAACGACAGGAGCGCCCAGCCTTCGCTGGTGCCCAGCGCGTCGGCGAGGCGGGGGATCGAGTCCCAAATCGCCGGCTCGAACTGCCATTTCGGCAGCCGATAACCGCGTCGGGTTTGGGTCAGGCCAATGGCTCGGCCCTTGGCGATCCAGGCGTTGATGGTCACGCGGGTTGTGCTTGCAAGTTCGGCCGCTTGATCTGTGGTCACCATGTCGCCGGCCTGCAGGCGCTCGGTGCGGACAGCGAGGCTGTCGGCAAGGAGCGATCGAGTTTGCGCGGCGGACACATAGGGTGAAGGGCGGCGGGGTGCGCGGGAGGGGCGGGCCGAGCTTTGTGCGAGAGGATGTGTGGAGAAGGCTGTTTTCATGGCAACACGGATCTATCGCTTCAGGGCGCGTTGCGCGCGTTGACCTTCGACGCGCAGAAGAAGCCGGACAGCTGGCGCACGCAGCGCCGGACCCATTCAAGACTTCCGATGAATGCCAACTTGATCGATGGTCCTGCTGACTCGGTCAGGCGCGGTGCGAAGGCCAGGGGGCTCTGCGCCGACGTCATTCGGGTGCCGCGCATTGCGAAGTCGTCGTCGTACAGGTTGTTGTTGGCGCGGCCGCGAATCAGAACGTTGGCAAGGATGGGCAACGTGTGCCGTCTGTCCAAGATGCCGGACACGGCTCGAAGTGCCTGCAGCACTGGGGCTGGGGGAGCTTTCAAGACGATCATGCGACCCTCGTTTGGAAAGTTCGTTAAGTTGGATTATGTCGTGAAGCCATTCTGGGCGCCACTCCGCACAACGTGCATGAGCGGGCGTCCACTTTCCATCTGACGCGAATCGGTCTCGTCGCGCGCCCGAGCCCGCGTCCGCCTCACCTGAAATCCCGACTCTCCGTCGGCAACCTTCCCAGCAGCGGGTTCAGGTTCTTGAACTTGCGCGCCAGCAGGTGGCGCACGTCGCCGTCGCCGCGTTGCCAGAGGCCTTCCACGGCCAGCAGGCGGGCGCTGAGGATGGTGCTGCGGTGTTCTTCGTACACCTTCGGCCAGACGATGACCTGCACGTTGCCGGTTTCGTCTTCCAGCGTGACGAAGAGCGTGCCTTTGGCGGTTTGCGGCTTTTGCCGGCCGGTGACGATGCCGCAGGCCTTGGCGTAACGGCCGGCCTTGACGCCGTCGAGTTGCCGGGCGGTGAGCAGGCCTTGCTGGGTCAGGCGTGGGCGCAGCAGCGCGAGGGGGTGGCTGCGCAGCGTGAGGCCGGTGGCGGCGTAGTCCCACAGCACTTCTTCGCCTTCGGCGGCGGCGGGCAGGGGCAGGTCGTCTTCGGGCAACAGGCTGCCTTGCAACAGTTGGGGCAGGGCGTGCAGGGCGGAGGCTTGCCACACCTGCTGGCGGCGGTGTCCGGCGAGGGAGGTGAGGGCGTCGGCCGCGGCCAGTTGCTGCATGTCTTGCTGGGTGAGGCGCGCGCGGTGGGCCAGGTCTTGCGGGTGGGCGAAGGGGCCGGCGTGCCGGCGGGCGTGTTCGATGCGCAGCGCGGCCTCGTGCCCCAGGCCGTTGACCAGGCGCAGGCCCAGGCGCACGGCGGGTTGGGGGCGTTCGCCAGGGGCGGGCCGCATGTCGGGCCGCATATTGGGCAGCGTGTCGGGCTCCAGCGTGCTGTCGCGGTGGCTGTGGTTCACGTCGATGGCGCGCACCTCGATGCGGTGGCGCCGGGCGTCTTGCACCAGTTGGCTGGGCGTGTAGAAACCCAGCGGCTGGGAGTTGAGCAGCGCGCACAGGAAGGCGGCGGGCTCGTGGCATTTGAGCCAGCAGCTGATGTAGGTCAGCAGCGCGAAGCTGGCGGCGTGGCTTTCCGGGAAGCCGTAGCTGGAGAAGCCCTTGATCTGCTTGAAGATGCTTTGCGCGAAGTCGTCGGTGTAGCCGCGCTCGCGCATGCCTAGCACGACCTTGTCGTAGTACTTCTCCAGCACGCCGGGTCGCTTCCAGGCGGCCATGGCGCGGCGCAGTTGGTCGGCTTCACCGGGGCTGAAGCCGGCGGCAATCATGGCCACCTGCATCACCTGTTCCTGGAAGATGGGCACGCCGCGCGTGCGCCACAGCGCGGCCTTGAGTGCCTCGCTGGGGTAGGGCACTTCGTGCTCGGGCAGCGCGCGGTTCTTGAGGTAGGGGTGCACCATGCCGCCTTCGATGGGGCCGGGCCGCACGATGGCGACTTCGATGACGAGGTCGTAGTAGCAGCGCGGCTTCAGGCGCGGCAGCATGGACATCTGTGCACGGCTCTCGATCTGGAACACGCCCACGGTGTCGGCGCGGCAGATCATGTCGTAGGTGGTTGGGCATTCGCGCGGGATGGTGGCCAGTTCCCAGTGCTCGCCGCGCAGCGTGTTGACGAGGTCGATGCAGCGCCGGATGGCGCTCAGCATGCCCAGGGCCAGCACGTCGACCTTCATCATCTTGAGTTCGTCGATGTCGTCCTTGTCCCACTCGATGACGCTGCGGTTTTCCATGGTGGCGTTCTCGATGGGAACGAGCCGCTCCAGCGGGCCTTGGGTCAGCACAAAACCGCCCACGTGCTGGCTGAGGTGGCGCGGCAGGCCGTTGAGTTGGCGCGCCAGCGTGATGAGCTGCAGCAGCCGTGGGTCGTCAGCCGCCAGCCCGAGTTGCTGCAGCAGCGCAGCGCGGTGCTCCTCGGGCAGCACCTGGGTGGACCAGCCGCTGTGGTCTTTGCTCATCAGCTCCAGCTCGGTGTCGCTGAAGCCCAGGGCCTTGCCCACGTCGCGCAGCGCGCTCTTGGGCCGGTAGCAGATGACGACGGCGGTGAGCGCGGCGCGGTCGCGGCCGTATTTTTGATAGAGGTGCTGGATGACTTCTTCGCGCCGTTCGTGCTCGAAGTCGACGTCGATGTCCGGCGGCTCGTTGCGCTCGCGGCTGATGAACCGCTCGAAGAGCAGGGTGCTTTCTTCGGGGTTCACGGCGGTGATGGCCAGGCAGTAGCAGACGACGCTGTTGGCCGCCGAGCCGCGGCCCTGGCAAAGAATCTGCCGACCACGGGCGAAGGCAACGACGTCAGCCACGGTGAGGAAGTAGTGCTCGTAGCCGAGTTCCTGGATCAGGGCGAGTTCGTGCTCGATGCGTGCACGCAGCTCGGGCGTCAGGCCCTGCGGCCAGCGCCGGGCGGCACCGGCTTCGGTGAGCTGGCGCAAGTGCTGGGTGGCGCTCACGCCAGGCGGCACCACTTCGCTGGGGTAGTGGTAGCGGATTTCGTCGAGGCTGAAGTGGCAGCGTGCGGCCACGTGCAGGGTCTCGGCCAGCAACTCGGGCGGGTACACGCGGGAGAGGCGGTAGCGGCTGCGCAGGTGGCGCTCGGCATTGGGTTGCAGCTCGAACCCGCACTCGGCCACAGGCCGGCCCAGCCGGGTGGCGGTCATCACGTCTTGCAGGGCTTTGCGGGAGCGCACATGGAAATGCACGTCACCCGCCGCCACCAGGGGCAGGGCGGTGGCTTCGGACACCGCCTGCAGCCGCTGCAGCCAGCGCGCGTCGCTGGCCTCGCGCAGCAGCTCCACCGCCAGCCAGGCGCGGCCGGTGAAGTGCTGCAGCACCCATTGCGCGGGGGCCAGCAGGTCGGCGTCGGGCGTGGGGGTGGGGTGCTCGCGCGGCAGCACGAGCAGGGCCAGGCAGTCGGTCAGCCGCTCGGGCGCGAGCTGGCGCCAATGCAGCGTGTATTCGCCCTTGACCGGGCTGGCGCGCCGCAGCCGGGTGATGAACTGGCTGAGGTTGCCGTAGCCGTTGAGGTTTTGTGCGATCAGCACGAGCTTGAAGCGCGGGTGGCCGGCGTCGTCGCGCACGAGGAATTCGCTGCCGATGAGCAGTTGCAGCGCCACGGGGGCGGCCCCCTCGGCCGCGGCCGCCTCGCGCATTTCGCGCAGCTGCTTGTGGGCACGCACCACGCCGGCCAGCGAGCATTCGTCGGTCAGGGCCAGGGCGGTGTAGCCCATCTGCACGGCGCGCTCCACCAGTTCCTGCGGTTCAGACGCGCCCCGCAGGAAGCTGAAGGCCGACAGGCAGTGCAGCTCGGCATAGCGGTGGCCCTCGGCCGATCCGTGTCTGGCGGCCCCCGGCGCCGGGCTTGGCCCTGGCCCTGGTGCCGGCATGCCCGCCGGCTGGAGGCGTGCGGCCGTCATGCAAACACCCCGTGCAGGAACCACCCTGAGGCTCGGGGGGCGGTGGGGTCGGGAAAGCGCTCGTGGTACAGCCACAGCACACCGCGCGTGGCACTGCGGTACACGAAGTAGTCGCGTGTTTGCAGGCCGCCGGGCTGCCACCAGCCGGTTTCCACCCGGTGCGGCCCGCTGATGCGGGTCAGCGGGCCGGCCAGCAGCGGTTGCTCGTGCGGGTCGCAGCGCAGGGGCAGCGGCGGCTCCACCAGCCAGGTGGGTTGCGGGCCGGGCGGCGCCTGCAGCGCGGGGGCGGCCGGCGCGGCCGAGGCCGGGGCCGGCCAAGGGTGCCAGTGCTGCATGCGGTCCAGGCGGTGGTCTGCGCGCAGTTCGCCCTGGCGCACGCGGTCGGGGCCCAGGCGCACCGACAGCCGCTCCAGCAGGGCGTGGGTGGTGGTGTGGGCGTGTTCGTCGGCCTCGCCGGGCAGCAGGCCGGCGTTGAGGGCCTGCAGCGGCAGCAGTTGTTCAGCGGTGAGCGAGATCTCGCCCGCCGGGGCCGCCAGCGTGGTGCGGGCCAGGTGCTCGCCCAGCAGCCGCGTCAGGCGGGCGAGGTCGCGCGTGGTGTCGGCCGTGGCCAGGGTGAGCTCGCCGCTGTCCGCCACATCCCGGGCGCGCATGGCGTCGTGCTGCCAGGCCAGGCGCAGCGAGCGCACGCCCGCGTGGCGCGCCGCCAGAAAGGCGCACAACTGGCGCAGCAGGGTTTCGGCAAAGCTCAGCAGCACCGGGGCGTGCTCCACCCGCCAGGGCAGTTCCAGCCGGGCCTCGAAGCGGTCGGGCAGGGTCAGCCAGGTGTGGGCTTCGGGCAGGTCGCCATAGGCTTGGTCCAGTGCGGTGAGCAGGGCCGGGCCGAAGCGCCGGGCCAGCGCGGGGCGCGGCAGGGCGCGCAGCTCGCCCAGGCGTTGGCAGCCCAGGCGCGCCAGCATGGCGTGGTGGGCCTGGGCGGCGCTCAGCGTGTGCAGGGGCAGGGCGTTCAGCCGTTCGGCGAAGGGGCCGCGGGCGGGCGCCTCGGGGGCGCGTGCCAGTGCCAGCGCGCCCAGGGCCGTGGGCGCCCAGGCCTTGGCGCCCACGGCGAGGCCGGCCTGTGCGGCTTGGGTCAGCAGTTGCAGCCGCAGCGCCCGGGCACCTCGAAACAGCCGCAGGCTGGCAGACACCTCGGCCAGCACGGCGTCTTCCAGCCGGGTGACGCGGGGTGTGAAGGTGAGCGCGAGCCAGCCCAGAGCGTCGGTGTCGCCGGCCGGGGCGTCAGGCGTGCAACACAGGGCGAGCCAGCGCATCGGGGCGCTCCAAGGGGAAGCCGGGGGCCGGCCAGGCGGTGGCCGGGGCCAGGGGTTCGGGCCGCGCGGCCGGCAGCGCCGCGGGGTGCGGCCGTGGCGAGGGCTGAGCCGGCGTTGGGGCGCAGGGCAGCAGCGCTTCAACGGCGCCCGGGATGGCGGGCAGGGTGAGCCAGCCGTCGTGCGCGGGGCCGCGGCGCTTGATCAGGTGCACGTCCAGCCCCCAGCCGGGGCCGGGGCGCACGGCCAGGCGCAACGGCGCAGCCGAAGATTGGCTGCCCAGCTGCTCGGGCCGCACCAGGAAGACGGGCGCGTCGCACCCGAGTGCGGCCACCTGCAGGCGGCGGATTTGCTCGGGCCGGGCCTGGGGCAACCAGGCCAGCACGGCCACGTGCGACTTGATGGCTTGCTCGGCGGCCCACAGGCCCTCGGCCGGCGTGCGGGCTGACACCCACACCAGGGCCGACGCCGGCAGGCCCAGGCGTTGCAGGCCGGGCAGGTGCGGGGCGTGCGGTGGGTGGATGAGCAGCAGCGAGCGCAGGGCGGCCGCCGGCGCGGCGCGGGCCATGCGGCGGGTGGGCAGCAGGTGGGGCAACGGGTGGGGTGGGCGTGGGCTGGCCGGCGCCTGGCCGGCCCACCAGCGGCGCAGTGCGGGGGCCAGCAGCCGCCATTCCAGCGTGCCCGCTTGCGGGGTGAGCAGTTCCGTGACGGCTTTCAGCGGCCAGCCGCCCCCGGGCAATTCGGCGTCCAGCGCTTCAAAGCCGCTGGCCAGCACGGGCTCGGCGGTGCGGCCCAGGCTGGTGCCGCGCCAGAGCCGGCCTTGCAGGCGGGCCAGGGCGTCGGCGGCCTCGGGTGCGGCAGGGGCGGTCGCCGGCCGCCCTGGTGTGGGCGGGGGCACACGGGCGGAGAGAGGGGCAGGGGCGGGCAGCATGGCCGAGTCGAAAAACAGAAAACCGGGGGAGGGATGAGACCACAATACTGTATGTATATCCAGTATTTTTGCACTTCATCCCACCGGCCGGCTCTGGCTTGACGCGGTGCGGGCGGTGCTGCCCGGGTGGCTCGCGCGGGAGGGGCGCGAGGGGGAGGCCCGGCAAGCCGGGCCCGGCGGCTCAGGCGAAGCCGTCGCCGTCGAAGTTCACTTCGTCTTCGTCGCGGGTGAGCGGCGCGGCGCTGTCGCGCGGGCGCATGGCTTCCAGCTGTTCGCGCAGCTTGGCCACTTGGTCCAGCCAGTAGTTGGGCGTGCCGAACCACGGGAAGGCGAGCGGGAAGGCAGGGTCGCCCCAGCGGCGGGCCAGCCAGGCGCTGTGGTGGATCATGCGCATCGTGCGCAGGGGCTCGATGAGGCGCAGTTCGCGGTCGTCGAATTCGGCGATCTGCTCGTAGCCGTCGAGCACGGCGTTGAGCAACTGGCGGGCGGCATCGGCCTCGCCGGGCAGCAGCATCCACAGGTCTTGCACGACCGGGCCGGTGACGGCGTCGTCCAGGTCCACGAAGTGGGGGCCACGGTCGGGCGTCCAGAGGATGTTGCCGGGGTGGCAGTCGCCGTGCAGGCGGGTGAGCGGCAGGTCGGGCAGGGTGTCGAAGGCGGCCTGGATGGCGTCGATGCAGCGGCGGGCCGCGTCGTCCCAGGTGGGGGCGATTTCTGGTGGCAGGGCGTCGTTCTGCATGAGCCAGTCGCGCGCCGCCTGGGCGGGGGCGGCGCTGGCCCAGGCGAGGCGGTGCTCGAACGGGCGCTGGCGGCCCACGGTGTGCAGGCGGGCCAGCAGCCGGCCGATCCAGCGCAGCACCTCGGGGTCTTCCAGCTCGGGCCCTCGGCCGCCCTGGCGCGGCGTGACGGCCAGGCGCTGACCCTGGTGGTGAAACAGCGTGGAGCCGTGGTCCAGCACCCAGGGTGCGGCCACGGGCACTTCGGCCGCGGCCAGTTCGGTTGCGAAGGCGTGTTCTTCCAGGATTTGCGCGTCGGTCCAGCGGCCCGGGCGGTAGAACTTGGCCACCGCGGCGGTGCTGCCGGCGCGGGGCTCCTCCAGGTGCAGCATCAGCACGCGGTTCTCGAAGGAATTGAGCTGGAGCAGCCGGCCGTCGGCGCGCAGGCCGGTGGCATCGAGCGCGTCGAGCATGAACTCCGGCGTCAGGTCGCCGAAGCTGAGGTCAGGGGTGGCGTGGTGCATCCGGCGAGTGTCGCCGGACTGCTTTGCGGGTGGTGGGGCGGCGGTGCGCCGCTCAGCGGCGGCGGGGGCGCTGTTCGCTGGCGTAGCGCGGGGCGTCCACCACGACGCCGACGATGTCGTCCATCATGGCTTCCTCGTCGGCATCGTCCAGCACCGGCAGGGTGCGGGGGTTGAAGCGGGCGGTGTCGAGGTGCCGTGGCGGCAGTCGGCGCTGGGGTGCTGGCGCCGCGGGGGGCGGCACGTCCGGCAGCGAGGCGCGACGCTGCGTGGGTGCCCGGTGGGCGTAGGGCTCGCCGTAGGGGTCATGCCCGCCAAAGGCGCTGGCGTCTTGCCACAGCGGCAGTGGCTGAGAGAACTGGCCCCAGTCGCTGCCGTGTTCATCTTCGCCCAGGGCGCTGCGGCGGCGGCCCAGGGTGTGCGCCGGCGAGGGGGCGGGCAGCGGGCCGCGTGGGTTGCTGCCTTGCGGCACGAGCAATTGCAGTTCGGCCACGCTGGGCAGTTGATCCATGGCGCAGCGCAGGTAGCGCACCCGGCAGGCCGACAGCACGGCCTGCTTGATCTGCAGGCTGCGGGGCGTGGCGCCGCGCTCGCCTTCCAGGTCGATGGCCGCCAGCACGCGACCGTTGGGGCTGCACACGGCAAACGTCACGTGGGAGGCGCCAAGCAGGTCGAACCAGTAGCGCACTTCCTTGGCTTCGGTGGGCTGGCAAAAACGCACCAGCGGCAGCTTGGACAGCACGACATGGTGGGGCAGGGCTTCGCGCAGCAGACGGAACACGCGGCGCTCATCGGTGCTGAACACCGGCCGCGCGGTGAGGGACCACTCCACCGGCAAGCCCTTGTTGGCGTAAGCCGGCCGCCGCAAGGCCCAGATGAGGCTGACAGCCAAGCCCAGCACACATGCGGCCAGGGCGGCGATCCAGTAAGCGGCGTACGGCATGTCCCTTGTGAGGCGGTGATCCGTGGCGCCAAACCCCTGGCGCGAAGCGAAAGAATGTAGCGCAACGTCCCCAAAAAGTAGTACTCGCTAGCCCGCATTCCCCCGGCCTGAGGGGCGAGGGGGCGCCAAGCAGGCGCGGGCGCGTGCTACTGCCGTGCGGCCCGGCCGGCGGCGTCGAAGTGGGCTTTGACTTCGGCCACGCCGTCCACGATGTCGCCCAGCACCTGCACCTGGCGCTTGAGCCGGAAGTCCAGCTCGCCCAGGTGACGTTCCAGGGCTTGCTCCACCTGGGAGCCGAAGGTGTCGGGCGGCAGGCGCAGCCAGGCGGCCGATTCACCGCCGTCGCGCTCCACCACCGCGCCCGCGGCTTCGGCGATGCGCAGCATGGGCAGGTTTTCGGTGAGGGCGTGGATGAACAGGGTGTCGATGCCGCGGTTGCGGGCGTGCAGCGCCGCCGCGTCGAAGAGCCGCCGCCCGAGCCCTCGCCCGCGTGACTGCGCCAGCACCGACACGCCGAACTCGGCCATCGTGCGGGCGGGGTCGCTTTCCAGCGTCTGACCGTAGGCCACGTGAGCCAGGGCAATCAACTGCAGCCGGCGGTTGAAGATGCCCAGCACCTCGTCACGCCGGAAGTCGATGCCCAGCGCGTATTTGCGGATCTGCTCGTCCGACGCGGGGTAGCCGAAGCGCAGGTAGCGGTCGTGCGGGTCCAGCGCCAGCAGGTGCTCGATGAGCCGGTGCCGGTGACGCCGCCCCAGCGAGCGGATGGGCACCCAGGTCGACAGCCGGCCCAGCGCAGCCCGGGCCCCCGCCAGCGGGCCGCTGGGGGCGCGCGTGGCGGTGGGGTCGGGAGCATCGGGGCCGAACGCCGACAGCTCATGCGTCCAGTCCGCCGTGAGTTCCTCCGGCGGAGCGTGCGGGGTGGGCGGGAGCGTGGACATGGCAGAACCAGCAGTGTTCACAAGCGTAACCGGGCGCAGGGGTTTCAAACCACCGTGCTCGCTGCTACACTCGTGGGCTTTTCCGTCAAAAGGCTGCGGGAAAGATCCGTGTTGAGAGGCTGCGTTCAGAAGCAGCACCGAGGCCGGAGCAGTTTCAGCCATCCAACGCTGGCCCCTTGTTTTGAAGGGGTCGGCACAGCGAAAGCACATTCATGAAGACCTTCAGCGCCAAGCCGGCCGAAGTGACGCACGAGTGGTTTGTGATTGACGCCACCGACAAGGTGCTCGGACGTGTTGCCAGCGAAGTGGCACTCCGTTTGCGCGGCAAGCACAAGGCCATCTACACGCCTCACGTCGACACCGGTGACTTCATCGTCATCGTCAACGCCGACAAGCTCCGTGTCACCGGCAACAAGGCCACCGACAAGGTGTACTACCGTCACTCGGGCTTCCCTGGCGGCATCTACGCCACGAAGTTCAAGGACATGCAAGCCAAGCATCCCGGCCGCGCGCTGGAGAAGGCCGTCAAGGGCATGCTGCCCAAGGGCCCGCTGGGTTACGCCATGGTCAAGAAGCTGAAGGTTTACGCAGGTCCCACGCACCCGCACACCGCTCAGCAGCCCAAGGCTCTCGAGATCTAAGGAACGGCCATGATCGGAAACTGGAATTACGGTACCGGCCGTCGCAAGTCGTCGGTCGCTCGCGTCTTCATCAAGAAGGGCACGGGCCAGATCATCGTCAATGGCAAGACCATCGACAGCTACTTCGGTCGTCAGACCTCCATCATGATCGCCAAGCAGCCCCTGCTGCTGACGAACAATGGTGAAGCGTTCGACATCAAGGTCAACGTGCACGGTGGCGGCGAGTCCGGCCAAGCTGGCGCGCTGCGCCTGGGCATCACCCGCGCGCTGATCGACTACGACGCAGCCCTGAAGCCCGAACTGAGCCGCGCCGGCTTCGTTACGCGTGACGCGCGTGAAGTCGAGCGTAAGAAGGTCGGTCTGCACGGCGCCCGTCGCCGCAAGCAGTTCAGCAAGCGTTAATCGCTTCTCGACTCAGCAAAAGGCCGCTTCACCGCGGCCTTTTGTTTTTGGGCCGACAATCCCGATATCTGTCTTCTGTACGTTTCTTAGGAGCCCGCCATGAGTGCAGTGCTTGACGCCCCGACCGACATCCCCGTGCCTCTGGTGTTCACCGACAGCGCCGCCGACAAGGTGCGCGACCTGGTGGCCGAAGAGGGCAACCCGGACCTGAAGCTGCGCGTGTTCGTGCAAGGCGGCGGCTGCTCCGGCTTCCAGTACGGCTTCACGTTCGACGAGGCCGTGAACGACGACGACACCCAGATGCAGAAGAACGGCGTGACCCTGCTGATCGACTCCATGAGCCTGCAGTACCTGATGGGCGCCGAGATCGACTACAAGGAAGACCTGCAAGGCGCGCAGTTCGTGATCAAGAACCCGAACGCCACCACCACCTGCGGTTGCGGCTCGTCGTTCTCGGTCTGAGCCCCTGAAGCCACCCGCCCCGCGCAGGCCTCATCAGGCCGGCGTGCTCAGGCGGGATACAGGCACCCCAAGCGTCGCAGCCCTGCGGCGCCCGTCACGGCCGGCAAATTGCCCGGCCGTTTGTTTTGGAAGGCCTGTGCCAGCCAGGCGAAGGCGGCCGCTTCCACCTGGTCGACCGGCAGCCCGTGTGCGGCACTGGGGGTGACCTGAACACCCGGCAGCAGGTCCGACAGCCGTGCCATCAAGCGCCCATTGCGGGCCCCGCCGCCGCAGCAGATCAGGCGGGTGACCGCCGGCATCGCGCTGCGCAGGGCGTCGGTGACGCTGCGTGCGGTGAGCTCCAGCAGCGTGGCCTGCACATCTTCCGGCGTCACGCCTGCGGTCAATCGCGCTTGAAGCCACGCGGGGTGGAAGAGATCGCGCCCGGTGCTCTTAGGCGGTGCGGCCGCGAAGAAAGGTTCGGCCAGCAGCGTGGCCAGCAGGGCGAGTGACACGCGCCCCGTGGCGGCCCAGGCGCCGTCGGCGTCGAACGCCAGCCCGCGATGTTGGGCGATCCAGCCGTCCATCAGGCAGTTGGCGGGGCCGCAGTCAAAGCCGCCGGTGCGGCCGTCGGCGTGCAGCAGGCTCAAGTTGGCGATGCCACCGAGGTTCAGCACCGCCACGTCTTGGTTTTCGGCGCCAAACACCGCGCGGTGGAAGGCCGGCACCAGCGGCGCCCCCTGACCGGCGGCCGCCACATCCCGGCTGCGCAGGTCGCACACCACGTCGATGCCGGTCTGCTCGGCCAGCAAGGCGCCATTGAGCAATTGCACGGTGTAGCCGTCCGGCCCGTGCGGCTGGTGGCGCACGGTCTGCCCATGAGCGCCCAGCGCGACGATGTGGCTGCGTGGCGTGCCGGTGGCTTCCAGCAGTTGGGCCACGACATCGGCGTAGGCGCGGGCGACCCCGTTGGCCGCGAGTGCGGCGCGGTGCAATTCGTGATCGCCAGGGGTGTTCAGGGCCAGCAGTTCGTCGCGCAGCGCGCTGGCGAACGGGGCGTGCACGTGGCCGGAGACGGTGAGTTGCCCGCCGTCGAACAGCACCGCATCGGTGCCGTCGAGCGACGTGCCCGACATCAGGCCGATGTAGAGCGCGGCCACGGCCGGGCTTATTCGGTGGCGGTGACGCCGTCCATGGTTTGCGCCACGGCCAGCTGGGTGCGCACGCTGGCCACCGTTTGCAGGAACTGCGACTTGGCGTAGCCCGGCAGCGTGACCGACTCCGACGCGCGGGCGATGGCGCGCGGGTCCATCAGGCGGCCGCCGGCGTGGAACTCGAAGTGCAGGTGCGGGCCCGTGGCCCAGCCCGTGGAGCCGACCGCGCCGACGGGCTGGCCTTGCTCGATGCGCTGACCCTTCTTGACGTCGATCTTGCTCAGGTGGGCGTAGACCGTCAGGCGGTCGCCGCCGTGGCGGATCTTGACCACGTTGCCGAAGCCGTTTTGCCAGCCGGCCATCTCGACCGTGCCGTCACCCACCGAGCGCACGGCCGTGCCTGTGGGGGCGCCGTAGTCCACACCGTTGTGCTGGCGCCAGGTGTTCAGGATGGGGTGGAAGCGCATCGCGAAGCCGCTGGTGATGCGCGAGAACTCCATCGGGCTGGCGAGGAAGGCGCGGCGCTTGCTCTGCCCGTCGAAGCCGTAGAAGCTGGCCTTGCCGGTGACGCTGTCTTTGAAATAGACAGCCGAGTAGGTGCGGCCGTTGTTCGTGAACTCGCCCGCGAGCAACCGGCCCACGCCGCTGTCCCAGGTGATGGGTTCGCCGTCGGCCGTGAGCGTTTCGTAGACGATGCTGAAGCGGTCGCCCTTGCGCAGCTCGCGGTGGAAATCGATGTCGCCGGAGAACATGTCGGCCATCTGCGAGGCGATGGCGTCGGGGATGTTGGCGTCGTCGGTTGCGGCGAACAGCGAGGTGCGGATGGTGCCGCTGCCCAGTGCCACTTGGGCTTGCAGCGGCGCGGTTTCGGTGCGGGCGGTGAAGCGCGCGCCGTCACGGGCGATGGTCAGGCGGGTGAAATGACTTCCCTGCTGTTCCGACTTCTCGGCCGGGAAGCGCACCACGATCTGCTGGACCTGGCCGGAGGCGTCGGCCGTGACGTGCACCATCTTGCCGGCGCGGCCCTGGAAGATGCGGCGCGCCAGCGGGTCGGCGCGCAGGAAGGCTGCGGCGGCCGGGTCGAAGGCGCCGGCGCGCTTGAGCAGGGTGTCGGGGGTGTCGGTGGAGCGGGTGGCTTCCGCCCGGCTCAGGCCAATGCGGTGGGCCGACAGTTCTTCCAGCTGCGCCTCGATGCTGGGCGCCGCCACGGTTTCCACCACAGTGCGCTTGGGCAGCTCGGCTGCGTCCGGTGCCAGCGGCGCGATGCCGAAGGCCGTGACCGCAAAGCAGCTCAGCGCGCCCACGACCGAGGCCGTCAGCGCACGCGGATGGCGGGCGGCAAAGGCTTCGACGCGCTGCAGGCGGGCTTGGAGGTGCTGGAGGCGTTGCTGAAACACGGTCACGCTACAGATTCCGGGGTTGTCGCAGCGGCAAACCCGGTCGGGCCGGTTCCTTGCGATCGGGCGCCGGGGTACAGCACCCTAAAATCCTGGGTCGGTTGCGTGCTTGCAACACTCGCCGACGAGAGGGGTGAATTCTAACGTCAAGCCTGCTAAGGGCATGCCGGTTTACCCCGAGTGATCAATGACTTAACACCAAGCCCGTGTAAAGACGGGCCGCTCCAGCGCCATGTCCCAAGCTCCGCAATATCCCGTGACCGATGCCGTCCAGGAGGCCCTGGCCATCACGCGCCGTGGCGTGGATGAGTTGCTGCCCGAAGCGGAGTGGACCAAGAAGCTCGCCCGCTCGGCTGCCACCGGCGTGCCGCTGCGCATCAAGCTGGGCCTGGACCCGACGGCGCCGGACATCCACGTCGGCCACACCGTGGTGCTGAACAAAATGCGCCAGCTGCAGGACCTGGGCCACCAGGTCATCTTCCTGATCGGCGACTTCACCTCGCTGATCGGCGACCCGTCCGGCCGCAACGCCACGCGCCCGCCGCTGACCAAGGAGCAGATCCAGGCCAACGCCGAGACTTACTACGCCCAGGCCAAGCTGGTGCTGGACCCGGCCAAGACCGAGATTCGCTACAACTCTGAGTGGAGCGAGCCGCTGGGCGCCGTGGGCATGATCCAGCTGGCCGCCAAGTACACCGTGGCCCGCATGATGGAGCGCGACGACTTCACCAAGCGCTTCGCGGCCGGCACGCCCATCTCCGTGCATGAGTTCCTGTACCCGCTGATGCAGGGTTACGACTCGGTGGCCCTGAAGGCCGACCTGGAACTCGGCGGCACCGACCAGAAGTTCAACCTGCTGATGGGCCGCCACCTGCAGCAGGAGTACGGCCAGGAGCCGCAGTGCATCCTGACCATGCCGCTGCTGGAGGGGTTGGACGGCGTCGAGAAGATGTCCAAGTCCAAGAACAACTACATCGGCATCACCGAGCCGGCCAACACCATGTTCGCCAAGATCCTGTCGATCAGCGACGTGCAGATGTGGAAGTGGTACGACCTGCTGTCGTTCAAGTCCATCGCTGAGATTGCTACGCTGAAGGCCGAGATCGCGGGAGGCCGCAACCCGAAGGACGCCAAGGTGGCGCTGGCCAAGGAGATCACGGCCCGCTTCCACAACGCGGCGGCGGCGGACGCGGCGGAGCAGGACTTCATCAACCGCTCTAAGGGCGGCATCCCTGACGACATCCCCTCCGTGGCACTCACCGGTGCGCCCATGGGCATCGCCCAGGTGCTGAAGGCTGCCGGCCTTGTGGCATCCACCAGCGAAGGCCTGCGCATGATCGAGCAGGGCGGCGTGCGCCGCGCCGGCGAGGTGCTGTCGGACAAGGGCCTGAAGCTCGACGCTGGCGAGCACGTGCTGCAGGTGGGCAAGCGCAAGTTCGCCAAGGTCACGCTGAGCTGAACGGCCGGCGGCTGCGCAGCGCCCGGCCCAGGCCGGGCCACAAAAAAGGGAGGCCGCGGCCTCCCTTTGTTTTTTACGGCTTCACCGGCCGCGGGTAGGGGCCGGGCTTGACCGGCCGCACCGGCTCGGCGGCGATGCGCTTGTTCAGCTCGGCAATCGCGGCGTCCAGCTGCGCGTCCTGGCCCAGGAAGGTGGCCCGCGGCGGGTTGTCCACCTCGATGTCGGGCGACACGCCGATGCCTTCGATGAGGAAGCGGCCGTCGGCGTCGATCTGGCCCGTTTCAGCGGCGCGCATGATGCCGTTGTCCAGCAGGCGGTTGCCGTCCGACAGCCACACGCCCGCGCCCGAGCTGCGCTTGCCGATGACCGGGCCGATCTTCAGGCGCTTGAAGCCCTCGGCAAAGGTCTCGCCGTCGGAGTAGGTGTCCTCGTTCATCAGCACCACGGTGTGGCCGCGGTAGACGTTTTGCATGTTGGGGTACACGGGGGACTCCGCCGGCGAGCGGCGCTGCCAGAAGGCCCAGGCGCGGCGCAGCAGCTTCTCCAGGATCCAGCTGTCGATGTTGCCGCCGTTGTTGTTGCGCACGTCGATGATGAGGCCGTCGCGGTCGCTGGCGGCGTAGAACTCGCGCACGAAGTCGGCGATGTCGGCCGCCCCCATGGCCCGCAGGTGCACGTAGCCGATGCGGCCCTGGCCGGCCTGCTCCACGGCACGGGCGCGGCCCACGCGCCAGTCGTTGGTGCGCAGCTGGGTTTCGCGCGCTTGCGCCACCGGGGTCACGATGCGCTGCACCGCCTTGTCGCCCTGCTTCACGTCCAGCAGCACCTGGCGGCCGGCCTGGCCGCGCAGCATCTCCAGTAGGTGCGGCGCCGTGGCGGTGGGGCGGCCGTTGACGGCGGTGATGACGTCGCCCACCTTCAAGCCCAGGCCCGGTGCGGCCAGCGGCGGCGCTTCGGACGGCAGTTCGGCCTCGAACGCGTAGATGGCGTCGATGCGCCAGCCCTCGGCCACGCGCGAGAAGCGGCCGCCCAGGCCGGCCAGTGCGGGCTCGTCCGGCGTGGGGCGGGTGTCGCCCGGGGCGACCTGGCTGTGCAGCGCGCCCAGCTCGCTCACCATCTGCGCCATGAGTTCGGCCAGTTCGTAGCGGTCGGTCACGCGGTCCAGCAGCGGCTCGTACTTGGCGCGTGCGGCGGCCCAGTCGACGCCGTGCATGGCCTTGTCGTAGAAGTGGTCGCGGTGCATGCGCCAGGCGTCGGCAAACATCTGCTTCCACTCAGCGCGGGGCTGGGTGGCGATCTGCCAGTCGCTCCAGCGCACCTGGCTCTTGGCCAGCTCGGTGGGCAGCTTGGGCGCGGCGTCCACGATCAACACCTCGGGCGCGTTCTGGCCCTGGTTGCGCACCAGCATCAGCTTCTTGCCATCGGCGCTGAGCGTGTAGCTGCGCACATCGCTGGCCATCACCTCGGGCGCGGCGCCCTGGTTGTCGATGGCGATGGACTTGAGGTGGCTCCTGCGCTCCAGGTCTTGGTCCAGGAACCACAGGCGCTTGCCGTCGGTGCGGAGGGCGCGGTAGGTGCCTGCGGGCACCGGCAGCTCGAACAGCCGCGAAGCCAGGCCGTCGAACACGATGGCGGGCTTGCCCTTCTTCTCGGCGGCCTTGTCTGCCGGGGCGCTGGCGGCTGGGTTGGCTGGCTTGTCGGCTGGCTTGTCTGCCGCGGGCTTGGTGTTCGCGGGCAGCTCGGTGGGCTTCTTGTCGTCGGCCTTGGGCGCGGCGGCGTCCAGCTCGTCTTTGGCCGCAAAGGGCGAGCGCAGGCCCGGCTGCAGTGCCAGCGCGTAGAGCTTGCTGCGGTTGCCGAAGAAGGGGCCGGTGTTGCGGTCGCCCCAGGGGCCCGGGTTGCCGCCGACGACGAAGTTGCGGTCAGAGCTGAAGTACAGCCACTGGCCGTCGGGGCTGAAGGTGGCGCCGTCGGTGTCGTAGCGGTCGCTGGTCAGCGTGTGGGTGCGGCCGTCGGGCAGGTGGTGCAGCTGCAGTTGGGCGCGGTTGGCATGGCGCAGCGCGAGCGTCCAGGCCAGGGTCTGGCCGTCCGGGCTCCAGGCCTGCAGCCGGGGCTCGCCGAGCGCGCCGTGGGCGATCTCGCGGGTGGCTTGGGTCTTGAGGTCGGTCAGCCAGAGGTGGCCTTCCTTGTCGGTGTGGGCCAGCCAACGGCCGTCGGGCGAGGGCAGCAGGTCGCGGCGCTGGGTGGTGGCGCCGCGCGTGAGCCGCTCGGGCTGGCCGGTGCCGTTGGCGGCGAAGCGCCAGATCTCGGTCTCGCCGCTGAAGTCGCACAGCGCAAACACCTGCTTGCCGTCGTGGCTGAACTCGCCGTTCTTGCAGCGGCCGTCGGCCGGCTGGGGCAGTTCGGCCCGGCGCAACGCCTGCACGCCTTGGGTGGCGAGGTGGCCGCGCGCAGCGATGAGCACCCGCTCGCCGTTGGGGGCCAGGGCGGTGTCGGTCAGGAAGTCTTGCGGGCGCTTGATCCAGCGCTCGCGCTGTTGGTCAAAGTCGCCGCCGAGCGTGATGGCGAGCTTGCTGGGGGCCGCCGTTTGCGCGAGGTCTGTGAGGTAGAGGTCCGCGCCCAGGGCGTACACCACGCGGCTGCCGTCGATGGAGGCGTGGCGGATGTCCCAGCCCCGGTGGGTGCTGTGCTGGCGCAGGTCGCCGCCCTGCGCGTTGACGGACCACAGGTTCACCGTGCCGTCGCGGTCAGACAGGAAGGCCACGCGCTCGGCGCCGCCCACGCGGTAGGGCATGGGCCGGCGGTCGTTGTGGCCTTCAGGCACCAGCGGGCGGGCTTCGTCCTGGCGGGTCAGGTCCAGCGTCCACAGCCGGGCCAGCGCGCCGCCGCGGTACTGGCGGGCGTTGTCGCCGCGCAGGCCGCTGCGGGTGAAGTACAGCGTCTTGCCATCGGCGCTCAGCGCGGCGTCGCTGGCCTGGCCCACCGGCAGGGCGCGGCGTTGGCCGGTCTGGATGTTCACGGCAAACAGTTGCGAGCCGGGCCGGGCGTCGTTGGCGGTGTAGAGCACCTCGCCGCCGGCGGTGAAGCCCCACACGCGCATGCCGCCGCCTTCCCAGGTCAGCCGCCGCGGCGGGCCGCCGGCCGTGGGCATGAGGTAGATCTCGGTGCCGCCGTCGTACTGGGCGGTGAAGGCCAGCCAGCGGCCGTCGGGCGAGACGGCGGGCTGGGTTTCCTGACCCGCGTGGGTGGTCAGGCGCTGGGCTTCGCCCCCCTGCGCGCCCACGCGCCACAGGTCTCCTTCAGCCACGAGGTAGACCTGGTCCCCCTGCAAGGCGGGTTGGCGATAAAAGCCCGAGGTGCCGGCCCAGGCGCCGGTGGCGCAAAGCGCGGCCGCCAGCGCGGCCCAACGGATACGAGACATGTGAGTTCTCCGGTGAATGGCGGCATTGTGGTCATGCGCGGCCCGTCAGCGGGAGGTCACATCGGGTCAACCCTGGCCGGCGGCGACCCCCATGGCCACATGGCCGGCGGGCACGTGGGCTGCGGCGCTGGCGATGTGGCCGGCCTGGTCGTCGAAGAAGAAGTCGGGCTCGAATTCGCGCAGGAACTCGCCCTTGGGCAAGCCGCCGAGGAACATCGCTTCGTCCACCTCGATCTGCCAGTCCATCAGCGTGCGAATGGCCCGCTCGTGGGCCGGCGCGCTGCGGGCGGTGACGAGGGCGGTGCGCACCTTCATGCCGCCGCCGGTGCTGTGCTGCAGCCGCTGCAGGGCCTCCAGCACGGGCTTGAACGGGCCGGCGGGCAGCGGCTGGTGGGCGCGGGAGGTTTCATGGGCCTGGAAGGCGGCCAGGCCGTCGCGCTGGAACACCTGCTCGGCTTCGTCCGAGAACAGCACCGCGTCACCGTCGAACGCGATGCGCAGCTCGTGCGGGTGGGCGGCCGAGGCCCGCGCGGCCTGCGGCATCACGCGCGCGGCCGCCACGCCGGCCTGCAGCGCCTGGCGCACATCGGCTTCGTTGGTGGACAGGAACAGCTGCGCCGACAGCGGCTTCAAATAACGCCACGGTGACGCGCCGCGCGTGAACACGCCCCGCTCGATGGGCAGGCCGTAGTGGCGGGCGGATCGGAACACCCGCATGCCCGAAATCGGGTCGTTGCGAGACAGCACCACCACTTCCACCTGGGGTGCACCGCCTTCGTTGAAGGCCAGCAGTTTTTCGACCAGCGAAAACGCCACGCCGCGCGGCGCGGGCTCGTCCAGGCGCTGCTGCTGCAGGGCCATGTAGGCGCGGTCGTCGCCGGCCTCGAACACCTGGTTCTCGGCCTCGAAATCGAACAGGGCACGGGCGGAAATGGCAACGACGAGTTGCCCATGGAGGCTGACTGGCATGCGGGCATTTTCAGCCCGCGCCGTCTGCCTGCCTGCCTTCCTGCCGCCCGCTCACTGCATGAAGCCGATGCGCCCTTTCTTGGGCCCGCCGGCGGGCAGGTCGTCGCACAGCACCGTGCCGCGCCCGGCCAGCCGCGCGTTGCCGAAGCCGGTCATCCAGGCGCGCCGCATCTCCCGCGGGGCCAGTTCCGCCATGCGGTCCAGCACGGCGGCGCTGGGGTGTTCGTCGAAGCGCCGGCCCCAGTCGTGGCTGCCCCGCAGCGATGCGTACAGCCGCCGGGCAATGGCGCGGGCGGCGTCGAAGTCCGGCGCCTGCACCTCGAACACGTTGACGCGGTTCAGGATGGGGTCCGGGATGCTGCGCGCGTCATTCGCCGTGGCCACCCAGATGACCTGGCTGGCGTCCACCGCCACTTCCGCGAACTCGTCGATGAAGGCGCTGGCGGTGTCGTGCTCCAGCAGGCTGTAAAGCGACCCCAACGGGTCGTAGGCCGCTTCGCCGCCGGCCTTGTCGATTTCGTCCACCACCATCACCGGGTTGGCGTATTCGCCGTCCACCAAGGCCTCGAACACCTTGCCGGCGCGGGCGCCTTTCCATTGGCTGCTGGCGCCGGACAGCACCCAGCCGGCGGTCAGTGAGCTCATGGACACAAAGCCCATGCCGGTGCCGAGCAGCTCGGCCAGCTGCCGCGCGAAGTGCGTCTTGCCCACCCCCGGCGGTCCGAGCAGCAGCAGCGGTGTGATCTCCAGCGCATCGCTGCTGCCGTCACACAGGGCGATCTGCCGCTTCACGTCATCCAGCACCTCGTGGAAGTTGGGCATCTCGTCGTACAGCGCGTCCATCACCGGCAGCCCGGAGGGCTTGACCTGAAAGCGCTGCTCACCCTTTTCCAGCATGCGCTCGTAGGTGGCACGCAAGGACTCGTGCTCCTTGGGCGGCAGCTTCTCCAGCCGTTTGGACACATCCTCCAGCCGGTAAATGCTGCGCATGCGAGCCACCGGGATGCGAGGGGCGACACAGGTGAGGGCGGTACTGCTCATGCCGGAACTCCTTCCGAGTCCATTCAAGCAAAAACTGTTCGCCCCGTGGACCTAGAGAAATCACCGAATCGCGCACCAGATCACGCGACGCCGATCCACGGATTCACGCTGACCCTGCGCGCGCAGCGCCGCAGTCCCTCCAGCGACTTGCGCTGATCCGGCTTTGCCGGGCAGCCGCAAATGCCCCCTTACCGCAGCTCCGCTGCGGTAAGGGGGCGACACGCGTCACCGATCCACTGATTCACATTGACCCTGCGCGCGAAGCGCCGCAGCCCCTCCAGCAACTTGCGCTGATCCGGCTTTGCCGGGCAGCCGCAAGTGCCCCCTTGAGGGGGCCGCAGCTCCGCTGCGGTAGGGGGTGGTCTATTTCACCCAGGTATTGAGCTGAATGATCGGCAGCAACACCGCCAGCACGATCAGCAGCACCACCGCGCCCATCGCCACGATCAGCAGCGGCTCCAGCAGCGTGGCGGCCGCCATCGAGCGGCGCTGCACTTCCACCCCCAGCTGGCGCGCCGCACGGCCCAGCATCTCGGGCAGTTGGCCGGTTTGCTCGCCCAGCCGGGCGAACATGGCCAGGATGCCGGGGAAGCGCTTCTTGCCTGCCAGGGCCGAGCCCAGCGGCGCGCCTTCGCGCACCATCACCAGCGCGTCCAGCGCGTCGGCCTGCATGGCGCGGTTGGACAAGGTTTCTGCCGCGGCCTGCAGCGCCTTCAAGATGGGCACGCCAGCGCCAGCCAGCATGGCCAGCGTGCCGGCAAAGCGCGCCGCGTTGTAGCCCCGGGCCAGCCGCCCCAGCAGCGGCAGGCGCAGGATGCCGGCATCGAACCGCAGCCGGAAGGCTGGGGCCTTCAGGGCGTACCGCAAGCCCATGCCGCCCGCGATCAGCGCGCCCAGCATGGCCCAGCCCCAGGCGCGCACGAAGTCGCTCACGGCCAGCATGGCCACGGTCAGCGCAGGCAGGGCGCGTTTGGAACTGGTGAAGACCGTGGCGATCTGCGGCACCACGTAGGTGACGAGGAAGATCACGATCATCACGGAGATGAGGGACACGATGGCCGGATAAGCCATGGCGCCCACCAGCTTGGCCTTCAGGTCCTGGCGTTCTTCCAGGTCGTCGGCCAGCTTTTCCAGCACC
The DNA here is from genome assembly GCF_043555935.1 of Pelomonas baiyunensis. NCBI lineage: Bacteria > Pseudomonadati > Pseudomonadota > Betaproteobacteria > Burkholderiales > Sphaerotilaceae > Roseateles > Pelomonas baiyunensis. Next base: position 451,989 of record NZ_JBIGIB010000001.1, read on the forward strand.
TGGCCGAGCGCGCCGCTTTGTTCACCGGCGGCCACCACGCCGCGGTACACCTCGTCGAACTCGCGCGGGGCCGAGGCCAGCGCGCGGGCAAAGGCCGAGCCGGCATTCACCTCGGCCTTGAGCTGACTGATGAGCTCGCGTTGCTTGGTGTCTTCGCTCTCTTCGGCCAGCGCGGTCAGTGCCCGCTCAATCGGCAGGCCGGAGCCCACCAGGCCGGCGAGCTGACGCGTCCACACCGCCAGTGCCGTGGGGCTGAACACGCGGCGCGTGAAGCGGCTGCCTTCCTGCGCGCCATGCTGCTGCACGGTCTCGATGGACAGCGGCGTGAGACCCAAGGCGCGCACGGCCGCCCGGGCGGCGCGAGGGTTGTCGGCTTCGATCAGGCCGCTGCTTTGGCGGCCGGCGTCGGTGAGGGCTTCGTACTTGTAGGCGGGCACGACGGCGACCTCAGTCTCGGGTCACGCGAAGGACTTCTTCGAGCGACGTCACGCCGGCTGCAATCAGGCGTTCACCGTCCTCGCGCATGGACCGCAGGCCGGCGGCGCGGGCGGCGGTGGTCAGCTCGGATTCTGCGGCCTGCTGGTGAATCAGGTTGCGCACGGCCTCGTCGGCCACCATCAGCTCGTACACGCCGGTGCGGCCCTTGTAGCCGGTGTGGCCGCAGCTGTCGCATCCCACCGGGTGCCAGTGGCCGTGTTCGTCCTGGCGCTTGCAGTCGGGGCACAGGCGGCGCACCAGGCGCTGCGCCAGCACGCCCAAGAGCGATGACGACAGCAGGAAGGGCTCGACGCCCATGTCGGTCAGCCGGGTCACGGCGCTGGGGGCGTCGTTGGTGTGCAGCGTGGCCAGCACCAGGTGGCCGGTGAGGGACGCCTGGATGGCGATCTGCGCGGTCTCGTAGTCGCGGATCTCGCCAATCATGATGACGTCCGGGTCCTGGCGCAGGATGGCGCGCAGGGCCTTGGCGAAGGTCAGGTCGATCTTGGCGTTGACTTGCGTCTGGCCGATGCCGGGCAGTTCGTACTCGATCGGGTCTTCCACCGTCAGCACGTTGGTGGTGCTGGTGTCCACGGTCTGCAGCGAGGCGTAGAGCGAGGTGGTTTTGCCCGAGCCGGTGGGGCCGGTCACGAGCACGATGCCGTGCGGCTGCTGCACCAGTTTCTTGAAGGCTGACAGCACCGCGCCGTCCATGCCCAGGCCTTCCAGCGTGAACTTGGATTCGCTCTTGTCCAGCAGGCGCAGCACCGCGCGTTCGCCGTGGGCCGAGGGCAGCGTGGACACGCGCACGTCGATCGCGCGGCCGCCAATGCGCAGCGAGATGCGGCCGTCCTGCGGCAGGCGCTTTTCGGCGATGTCCAGCTCGGCCATGATCTTCAGCCGGCTGATGAGCGCGGCGTGCAGGGCCTTGTTGGGCTGCACCACCTCGCGCAGCGTGCCGTCCACGCGGAAGCGCACCGAGCTGCTGCGCTCGTAGGGCTCGATGTGGATGTCGCTCGCGCCGTCCTTCGCGGCCTGCGTCAGCAGCGCGTTGAGCATGCGGATGATGGGCGCGTCGTTCGCGGCCTCCAGCAGGTCTTCCACCGCCGGCAGGTCCTGCATCATGCGGGAGAGGTCCACCGCGCTTTCCACCTCGCCCACCACCACGGCCGCGCTGCTCTCGCTGCCGGCATAGGCGGCATTGATGCGCTCGGCCAGGGCCGGTGCGGCCTCGGCTTCCAGCCGGTCGACGACGTACAGCCGCTGCACTTCTGACAGCGTGGCCCAGCCCACATCGGGCGGCGTCCACAGCGTCAGGCGGTCGCCGTCGTCCTCCAGCAGCACGCAGTTGGCCTTGGCGAAGGCATAAGGCAGGGGGTGGCGGGTGGCGGCCATGGCGTGCGTGACTTACTTCTGGGGCAGGGCCTTGGCGGGGGACGACTTCGGCTCCGGCAGCACCGGCGCGCCGGTGTCGGGCAGGATCAGGCTCTTTTGCGGCTGGGCGCCTTCCTGCACCGCGCGGATGCTTTGGTAGCGGTCCAGCGTCAACTGGTTGGCACTGTCGGCCGAGCGCATCACCACCGGGCGCAGGAACACCATCAGGTTGGTCTTCACGCGCTTGCGGTTCTTGCTGCTGAACAGGTTGCCGATGACCGGAATCTTGGACAGGCCGGGCACGCCGTCGTCACCGTCGGTGTACTCGTCCTTCAGCAGGCCACCCAGCACGATGATGTCGCCGTCGTCGACGACCACCGAGGTTTCGATGGCGCTCTTGTCCAGCGTCGGGCCCGTGGTGCCGTTGGAGCCAGGCACGACGGACGAGTTCTCCTGGTACACCACCATGCGCACCGCGCCGCCCTCGCCGATCTGGCTCTTGACCTTCAGCGTCAGGCCCACGTCCTTGCGGTCCACCGTGGTGAACGGGTTCACCGTGCTGCCGCTGGTGGAGGTGCTGGCGTAAGAGCCGGTCACGAAGGGCACGTTCTGGCCGATCACGATGCGGGCTTCCTCGTTGTCCAGCGACACGAGGTTGGGCGTGGACAGCACGTTCGCGCCGCTCTGGCTCTCGAAGAAGTTGGCGACCGCGCCCAGCGTGTAGACGCTGCCGAACTTCTTGAGCAGGCCGATGTTCAGCCCCGACGGCGCCGAGCCGCTGGACAGCGCCGACGTGATGCCGCTGGTGCCGTTGGCCACCGCACCGGTGGCGTTGATGATGTTGGCCAGCCCGGTGCCGAAGTTGGTGCCGGCGCCGGTGATGCTGCTGTCACCCTTGCTGCCGAACATGTTCTGCCACTGCACGCCGAACTGCGCGGCCTTGGTGTTGTCGATCTTCACGATCAACGACTCCACGTACACCTGGGCGCGGCGGGCATCCAATTGCTCGATGACGGCGCGCACCTGGCGGTACAGCGGCTCAGGCGCAGTGATGATGAGCGAGTTGGTGGACGGGTCGGCCTGCACGAAGCCGCCGGTGGACGGGCCGGCCGACTGGCTCAGCGGCGACGTGGCGGCCGCGGAGTTCATGCCGCCACCGCTGCTGCCCGTGGCACTGGTGTTCGTGAGGTTCTGGCCGTTAGTGGCCAGCGTGTTGCCGCCGTTGAGGCTGGAGCCGGTGGTTGAGCCCGTGCTGCTGCTGTTGCCACTGCTGCCGGCTGCGGCGGCCCCGAAGGCGGCGCGCAGCACCGTGGCCAGTTTGGTGGCGTCGGCGTTCTTCAGGTAGACCACGCGAATCGCGTTGCCGCCGTCGCTGCTGGGCTGGTCCAGCTTGTCCACCATGGAACGCACGGCGGCCAATCGGGTGGGGTTGCTGGCGCGCAGGATCAGGCCGTTGGAGCGCGGGTCCACCAGCACGCTGACCGAGCCGCCGGCTTGCCCGGGCACCGCCGCACCGGTGGCGCTGCCGCCATCGGCCAGGCGCTGCACCAGCGGGGCCAGGTCGGCCGCCACCGCGTGCTTGAGCGGCACGATCTCGATGTCGCTGCTGCCCGGCGTGTCCATGGCCGCGATGATCTTGGCGATGCGCTGGAGGTTGTCCGCGTAGTCGGTGATCACCAGGCTGTTGTTGCCCGGGTTGGCGTTGATGGTGTTGTTGGGGCTGATCAGCGGGCGCAGCACGGCCACGAGGTTGTTGGCGTTCTCGTGCTGCACGCGGAAGATCTGCGTGAGGATCTGGTCGCCCCGAGCGCCCGAGCTTTCCACGGCCACCGAGCTGGCCTGCAGCTTGGCGTCGGGCTCCGGCAGGACCTTCAGGAAGCCGGCGGCTTCCACCACCGTAAAGCCCAGGCCGCGCAGCGCCGCCAGGTAGTTGCGGTAGGCGTCGGCCACCGACACGGGCTGCTCGCTGTAGACCGTGATCGTGCCCTTCACGCGGGGGTCGATGATGATCTGGCGGTTCAGCATCACGCCGATGGCGCGGGTCACGGCCTCGATGTCGGCGTTCACGAAGTTCAGCGTGACGGGCGAGCTGGCCTTGACGGCGGGGCCGGCCGGGCGGCCGCGCTGCACGCCGGCGTTGTCAGGCTGGGCGAGCGCGTTGCTGGTGTTCAGCAGCAGGGCGGTGATCGCGGCAGCGGCCGTGGCGGTGCGTTGGAGATTCATGATCATCCGATCGTCAGGACGGAGCGTGCGCCTTGGCGGCGCCCGATGATGTTCAGCAGGTTGTTCAGCGCTTCTTCGCGGCCCGGTGCGGCCGTGGCCTCGCCGGTGAAGCGGCTCTTGCCCCCCGGGTTCAGCACGCCCACGCCCGACAGCTGCAGCGCGCCTTCCAGCGTGGACAGGCGCATGGTGCTGGCGCCCGGCGTGGCCGTGTCGGCGGTGACGGTGAAGCGGTAGCTGCCCAGCGGTGCCACGGTGGACACGCGGGACGAGAGGTTCAGCAGGTCCAGCTGCAGTTCGCCGAACTGGCGCCAGCGGCCCTGCACGGATTCCAGCCGCAGGTCACGCGCCGACAGCCGCAGCGAACCCGTCAGCTGCAGCGTGTTCCAGGGCGTGCCCAGGCCGGCCAGCAGGTCGGCCGGCAGCCGAGCCAGCCAGTCGGCCTTGCTGTCCACGCTCACATCCACGCGGCCCAGTCCGGGGCGGATGCCCAGCAGCAACTCGCCGTTGATGCAACAGTCTTGCCGGGCCGCCAGCTGCAGGCCCGAGCCCTTGACGGCCAGCTTCCAGTGCATGCGGCCGGGCAGGGCGGCGGCGTCACGGCTGCCGACGCCGCCGGTCAGCACCAGCACGCCCGAGCCGTTCCAGATGCTGCCGCGGGTGTCGACGATCAGCACGTGTTCGCCAGACGCCGAGGCCACGGCCCGGGCCAGCCAGCTGGCCGGCGCGAACATCACCAGCGCGGCCACCACACCTACCAGGGCGCCGCCAATGCTCCAGCGCTTGGGCGTGACATGCCGCACCGCCCGGCCACCGGCGGCAGGCAGGCCCAGCACCGAGTCCAAGGCCACCGTGGGCGCGTTGTCTTTCTTGAACCAGGCCATCAGTTGTTCCCCAGCACCAGCACGATGCTGCCGGCAAAGCCCTTGGGGCCGCGCGTGAGTTGCGCCTCCACCGGGCGGGCACGGGCGGCCGAGCGGGCCTCGCCCAGCCAGGCCTGCAATTGCTCTGGCGAGACGCCGTTGAGGGTGACGATGGCGCGGTCGCCCGTCAGGTTCAGGCGGGCCGCCGGGCCGAGGTGTTCGACCGACGCGGTCAAGGCCGCTTGGGCCTGGGCCGGCGGCACGGCCGGTGCGGCCCGCAGGGCCTTGGCCTCCACGGCTTGGGCTTGCATCTGTTGCAGTTGCAGCTCCAGCTTCTCCAGCTCGGCGGGCGAGGTTTTCAGGGTGCGCAGGGCCGGGGCCAGCAGCACGCTCCAGCCCAGCAGCAGCGCCAGCAGCACGCCGGCCACGCCCAGCGTCAGCCGCTCGCGCTCGCCCAGAGCCTGCCATTGCGCCAGGGCCTGGCCCTTGGCTTGTTGGAACTGCGCGGCGAGCCCGTCGCCGGCAGGGTTGCGTGAAGAAGCCATCAGGAGCGTCCTTGCGCGGCGGCGCGGCTGATGGTCAGCTTGCCCTCGCTGGCGTCCAGCTGCCAGCCTTCGCTGCGCAGCTGGGTGCGGAAGTTGTCGACTTGTTGCGGCGCCCAGCCCTGGCCAGACAGCGTGAGCCGCCCGGGCTCGAACGCCAGGGCTTCGGTCGGCGGGCGGTCGCTGGGCCAGGCGGTTGCGGCGGCGCCGAGCAGGGCTTCCAGGTCTTGTTCGCCCACGGCGCCGGCGGTGGCGCGCAGCAGGTCCAGCTGCTTTTGCATCTGCACCGGTGCGTCGAGGATGGCGCGCACCTGCGGGAACGCCTCGGTCAGCGCGGCCGTGACGGCTTCGCGCCGGGCGGCCACTTCGCGGTGCTGGTGCCAGGCCCAGAGGTTCAGCCCCAGCAACTGCACCAGGGCCAGGCCCGCCAGGCCGTAGCGCACCGGGCGCCAGGGCTTGCGCATCAGCGCGCGGTGCAGCAGGCGCAGGGCGCGCACGCCGCGGGCCCGTGGGGCGAGGTCGAACTGGCGCAGGTTCCAGGGGCTGTCCACCACGGCCAGCGCGCGTTGCGCAGGCGTCTGCACGGTGACGGTGGTGCCCAGCCAGCGTTCGGCCGCGGTGGCGACGGCGGGCGTGGCGGTCCATTGCGCAGCGTGCACCAGGCCCGGCGGGAAGAACTGGCGCGGCAGGCCGCCTTCCAGCGGCAGGGTGGTGACGCCGTCCTGGTGGCTCCAGCGCAGCGCGGGCGTGGTGCTGTCGGGCTGCGCTTCGAAGAAATGACCGCGGGCCTGCGCGTCAGGCCAGGCCAGGGGCGCCACGCGGTCCACGAACACCTGGGCGGCGTCCAGCGCGGCGAGGTGGTCGGCCAACCAGGGGCGCGAGGTGATGGCCACCCACGCGGTGTCGCCACCCAAGGCATCGGGCTCTAGCGCGAAGTGCAAGGCGTCGGGCTCGTCCAGCAGGGCTTCTTCCAGGCGCCCGGCGAGCGCCGCACGCATCTGGCGGCCGGCGCGGGGCAGTTCCACCTGGCGCCAGCTGAGGTCGGACTCGGCCACCACCGCGATCACCGTGTCGGCCGAGGGCAGCGACGCGGCCGGCGCACGGCCCTCGGTGGTGAGGGTCTGGCCGTCGTCGGTGAGTGCGTAGTCGTACTCGCGCAGGGCATCGCTGCGCTGCGGCTCGGGCAAGGCGCGGCCGGGCGCGCCAAGGCGCACTCGCGGGGGCAGGAACAGCAGCAGGGTGCTCATAGGGGGTGGGCTCAGGCGCGGCGCATTCTAGGAGGGGGTGGGCCGCTTTCCGTGGCCGTGGCGGGGCAGAGGGTGACGAGGTGTCGCCGGGTTCGAGTTCGCAACATCACCGATCCAGCAGCTGGTTGATGCGTTCGCGGGCCAGCACCTTCATCGTCAGGCCTTCGCGTTCGATCAGAGAACGCTGCTCGAGCTGGCGTTCATCCAGCCGCAGCCGCCCGGTCACGATGAAAAACGAGGACGCAACCGCCACGCGCGCGGTGGTGGCCTGGGCCAGCGCGGTGGCGGGCAGGTAGGCCGCGGCATCGGCGGCCACGTCTTGCAGCGGCTTGGCCTTGCGGGCCTGCACCAGGCGCTCGGCCGTGGCCAGGTCGACGCCATCGAACAGCGCGGCAATCACCTCGCGGGGCGCTGTGTTCAGGTTCACCGGCGTGGCCTTGGGCAGCAGCACGACGAAGGGCTGCAGGCGCTTGATCGTGTCGGCATCTAGCCCCAGCCAGGAGAGCTGGTCCAGCCCGGCGGGCTGCAGCGGGCCGCTGTCGCTGGCGGGCCCGCTGGCGCCGCCGGACCCCGTGCCGTTGCCCGAACCACTGGCTGCCGCCGGGAAAGCTTGGCGCAGACCGGCCGCGATGACCGTGGCGGTGCCCGGCGCGGCGTTGGCTTGGCTGCACAGGCGCTCCAGCACGCGCAATTCCAGCTCGGGCGCTTTGGCGCCGCCCAGCAAGCCGCGCAGGTTGTAGCGGCTCTGCGCGTCTTCGATGCTGCCGGACAGAAAAGCCTCAGGGCCGGCGTCATCGGTGGCCACGGTCTTGTCGGCCGCCAGGAAGGTGGACAGCCGGGCCTCGGCCAGCGGCACGGCCCAGGGCTCGCCGAGGTGATCCACGGCCTTATTGCGGTTTTGCTTGGCGTCTTCTTGCAGGATCAGCCGAGCCCAGTCCAGCGCGCCTTGCAAGATCCAGGTGCTCTGCGCACGGGCGCGGTCGGCAGCTTCGATCTGCACGGCCCGGTACTGCTGCCACACCATGCCGGCGGCCAAGCTGGCAATCAGCGTCACGATGATGAGCGCGGTCAGCAGGGCCGCGCCGCGTTGGGTGGGGCGGCGGGTCATCGCACCGTCACCTCCAGCTCGCGCGTGAGCGTGCCGTTCAGGCCGCTGCCTTCCGCGAACTGCAGCGCGATGCGCAGGCCCGCCGGCGGCGCCACGGTGCCGCGCTGCGGGCCGTTGGGGTTGTTCTGGTTGCCGGTGGACTGGCAGTTGGCCCACGCGTTGCCCCAGTAGCAGTAGAACTGCCAGGCGCCCACGCCGTCGAACGCCCGCAGGGCCGGGTTGCGCTGGGCGAGTTGTTGCAGGCCGCGCTGGCGCTGGTCGTCCAGGTCTTGAATGGTGCGCAGCGCCGGGCTCTCCCAACGCCACAGGCTGCCCTCGCGCAGGCTCCACACCACCACCTGCAAGCCGTTGGTGGCTTGGCGGGTGAGTACGAGGTTGCCGCCGTCAAACGACACCGGCGGCACGGTGCTATGGCTGTCTTGCACGGCGCGCAGGTCCACCTCCCATTGCGCCAGCACGGTTTGCAGCCGTGCGGTTTGGGCCAGGCGGGCCTGCGCGATTTCTCGCGCGTGGGTCAGGGCGTCGATGCCGCGCCAGGCCATGCCGGCCAGCGTGGCCATCACCAACAGAGCCACCAGCACTTCCACCAGCGTGAATCCGCGGCTGCGCATGTTCAGAAGTTGCCAATGATGGTGGACAGGCTGAGCACGGGCACGCCCTGGCTGTCGGCAATGTCGGCGTCCACCCGGCGGAAGTTGGGGTTGGGCGTGGGGCTCACGCGCTGCTTGCCCACATAGCTGCGGCCCAGTTGCTCGCAGCTGAAGGCGGATTCGCCGATGTCCAGGCGCTGCTGGGTCAGGCGCAGTTCGGTCAGCTGGTTTTCGGCGCACCACTGGGCGGCGCTCACTTGCGCGAGCCGTTCGGCGTTGTTGGCCAGCGCGCCGGCCGCCTTGACGCCGGCACCGAGCGAGATGGCCACGATCACCAGCGCCACCAGCACTTCAATCAAGGTGAAGCCGCGCTGTGGGGTCATGGCGTGTTGACCACGTCAAACGGCCCCAGGCCGTCCGTGGCCAGGGTCAGGCGCTGGCCGCCGAGTTGCAGCCGCAGGCGCTGCGCCGGGATGATGGGCTCGGGGCCCAGCGTCAGGCCCGGGTTGGTGGCGGTGGTGTTTTCGATCTGCACGGCGACGGGGTCGCCCAGCCAACGGGTCGGCAGGGTGAGGCTGCGGGGCAGGCCTTCGAAGCGGAAGTCGTCGCCCGTCTTCACCGCGCTGGGCAGCCAGCGCACGGTCAGCCCGGAGGCGCGGCTTTCGGCGCGGGCGGTTTCCAGCAAGGCGATCAGGCGCTGGGCTTCGCGTTGCAGCTGTTGCTCGGCCGGGTCGCGCAGGGCGAGGCTGATGGTGGCGCTGGTGATGGCGATCAGCGCCACCACCACGAGCAGTTCAATCAGCGTGAACCCCGCGGCAGCCGCCCGTCGGGCGGTCCGCGGCGCGCCGGCGCAGCGCACAGCGCCTTATTGCCAGGAGCCGATGTCGGCGTCGCGGCCTTCACCGCCGGCGCGGCCGTCGGCGCCGAAGCTGTACACGTCCACCTCGCCCTTCACGCCGGGGTTGGCGAACTGGTAGGGGTGGCCCCAGGGGTCGTTGGGCAGCTTTTCCAGGTAGGGCTTCCAGTTCGGCGGGGGCGTGCCGGTGGTGGGCTTGTGCACCAGCGCGTCCAGGCCTTGCTCGGAGCTCGGGTAGCGCTGGTTGTCCAGCTTGTACATCTTGAGCGCCTGCATCAGGTTGTTCACGTCGGTGCGGGCGGCGGTGACGCGGGCGTCTTCGGCGCGGTCCAGCACGTTCGGCACGACGAGTGCCGCCAGCACGCCGATGATGACGAGCACCACCAGCAGTTCAATCAGCGTGAAGCCGCGGGCAGCGGCACGGGCGATGGGAAAGCGACGCATGGCTGGATTCGTGGGGGCACGGAGTGCAAGGAGCGGGCGATCATAATGGGGCGATGCTTGCTCGATTGATGGCGTTTTCCGTGTGGTTGCTGCTGGGTGGCTCGGCGGCGTACTGGGGTCTGCAGCTGTTCGCGCGGCCGGTGCCGATGCCCGCGTCGGTGCTGCCGGCCGGTGACGCGCGCGCGGCCCGCGTCGATCTGGCGCGCCTGCTGGGTGTGACGCCGGCGGAAGCCGCCGCGCCTGCGGAGGCGCCGACGTCCAGCCGTCTGCGTTTGCTGGGCGTCGTGGCCCCCAAGAATCCGCGCGCAGCTGAGGCTGGCGAGGGCGTGGCGCTGATCGAGGTGGACGGCGTGGCGCGAACGGTGCGCGTTGGCGCGGTGGTGGACGGTGACTTGCAATTGGTGCGGGTGGATGCCCGAAGCGCCAGCCTGGGCCGCCCGGGGCAGGCGCCGAGCCAGGTGCTGCAGATCAGCCCGCCCGATGCGCCGGCCACCGGCACGCTGCCGGCGGCGTCGCCGTCCAATGTGGTGCTGGGGGGCAACCCCGTGGGCGCCGCGGTGACGCCGGGCATGCCGATGCGCGGCAATCCGGTGCCGGCCAATCCGATGCCTGCGCCGGTGCAAAGCGCACCGCCCGTGGTGTACGGCTCACCGGTCGTGCAGCCTGCGCCCGGTGCATCCACGGACGCGGCACAAACTCAGCGTTGAAGCGCCCGCGCTGAATTGCCTGGGTTGAAGTCGGGCGTGCGCCCAAAGCGCGCGGTTGGCGGTGTCCGGACCTGAGGATCAGACCCGCAGCGTGGGCACCTGAGCGCCCGGCGCGGGCCGCATCGCCACACGGGCTTCGGCCACTTCGTGCAGGTCGGTCAGCAGTGCGGCAGCGGCGCGAATCATGGGCCAGGCCAGGGCCGCTCCGGTGCCATCGGCACTGTCCATGCCCAGTTCCAGCAGCGCAGACGCCTGGAACAAGGCCAGCGCTTCATCCAGCCCACGGTGCACGTGGCTGCGGCAGAACACGGCGTAGTCGGTGACCGGCGCGCAGATCAAGGATGCGACCTTGAGCGCCGCGCATGCGGTGATGCCATCCACCATGATCAGGCTGCGCTTGCTGGCGGCCACCAGCATGGCGCCCACCATCACGGCGATTTCATGGCCGCCGAACGCGGCCAGCACATCCATGGGCTCGCGGGCGTCGCGGTGTCGGGCGAGTGCGCCGTGCAGGACATCGAGCAGGTGCACCAGGTCGTCCTGGCGCATGGTGGGGCCGGAGATGACGAAGTCCCGCACCGGCTGCTCGGCCAGCCGCGCCAGCACCAGCGCGGCGCATTCCGGCGAGCCTTGGCCCATGCCCGCAAAGGCCAGCACGTTGCCGGGCAGGTTGTCGGCGATTTCCATGCCGACGCGCACGCCGGCGTGGGCCTGTTCCGCGCTCATGGCTTGAGCGGTGCGCGCGTTGCGCGTGCCGTGGGCCACCTTGCGGGCCAGCAAGCGGGCGTGCGGCGGCAGGTTCTCCGCCACGCCGCAGTCAACCACCGTGAGGTGCAGGCCCTGCAGCCGCGCAAACACGGACACGGGCAACTGCGAGTGCAGCGCCATCTGAACTTGGTCACGCGTGGGACGGCCCCATTGGGCGCCGACGCCATCCACCACGATGCCGTGGTCCGCCGCGAACAGGCCCAGCACCGGGTCGCGAAAACGCGGGGTCAGGCTGTTTTGCACGAGGCCCAGCCGTACGGCGAGGGGTTCCAGTTCACCCAGGGCGCCTGCGATGGCGGACCGCCGGTCGACGCGATCCCGGAGGGCTTTTTCCAGCTCCGGATTGGCAGTGGGGGAGATCAGCGACTGTTGGGCGACGGACATGGTGCACGGGGTGACGAACCCCTGCATTTCAACTCAACCCAGGAACAAGCGATAGACCGGGTTGGCCGTTTCATCCTCGAATGGATAGTTCAAACTGCCGAGAAATTCCTTCAAGGCGGCGGAATCGCCCTTGGGAACCTGGATGCCGACGAGGATTCGTCCGTAGTCGGCCCCTTGGTTGCGGTAATGGAACAAGCTGATGTTCCAGTCCGGATGCATGCTCGACAGGAAGCGCATCAGCGCGCCGGGCCGCTCCGGGAACACGAAGCGGTACAGCCGCTCGTTGCGCGCCAGCTCGCTGCGCCCGCCCACCATGTGGCGGATGTGCTGCTTGGCCAGTTCGTCGTTGGTGAGGTCCAGCGTCTGGAAGCCGGCCTTGGTGAAGGTGCGTGCCAGTTTGGCGGCTTCGTCAGGCTTGGAGATGGCGATGCCGACGAAGATGTGAGCGACCTGCGCATCGGCGATGCGGTAGTTGAACTCGGTCACGCTGCGCGGCCCGAGCAACTCGCAGAATCGCTTGAAGCTGCCGCGGGCTTCCGGGATCGTCACGGCGAAGAGAGCCTCGCGCTGCTCGCCCACCTCGGCCCGCTCGGCCACGAAGCGCAGCCGGTCAAAGTTCATGTTCGCGCCGCAGGTGATGGCGACCAGGTTTTGCCCCTTGGCGCCGGTGCGGGCCACGTATTGCTTGGCCGCGGCCACGCTCATGGCGCCGGACGGCTCCAGGATGGAGCGCGTGTCCTCGAACACGTCTTTGATGGCGGCGCACACGGCGTCGGTGTCCACCACGATGAAGTCGTCCACCAGCTCGCGCGTGATGCGGAAGGTTTCCTCGCCCACCAGCTTCACGGCGGTGCCGTCAGCAAACAGGCCCACGTCGTTCAAGGTGACCCGCTTGCCGGCCTTGACCGAACGCAGCATGGCGTCGGAGTCGGTGGTTTGCACCCCGATGACCTTGATCTCCGGGCGCAGCGCCTTGACGTAGGCCGCCACGCCGGAGATCAGGCCGCCGCCGCCGATGGCCACGAAGATGGCATCGATCGGGCCCGGGTGCTGGCGCAGCAATTCCATGGCGATGGTGCCCTGGCCGGCGATGACGTCCGGGTCGTCGAACGGGTGCACGAAGGTCAGGCCATGATCGCGCTCCAGTTCCTTGGCGTGGCCGTAGGCGTCGGTGAAGCTTTCGCCGAACAGCACCACTTCACCGCCGTGCCCGCGCACCGCGTCGATCTTGACCTGGGGGGTGGTCACCGGCATCACGATGACCGCGCGGCAGCCGAGCTTTTTGGCCGACAGCGCCACACCTTGCGCATGGTTACCGGCCGACGCGCAGATCACGCCCGCGGCCCGTTGCTCGGGCGACAGGTGCGCCATCTTGTTGTACGCACCGCGCAGCTTGAAGCTGAACACGGCTTGTTCATCTTCGCGCTTGAACCAGATCTTGTTGCCGAGCCGGCGGGAGAGCTTGGGCGCGGCGTCCAGCGAGGTTTCGCGGGCGACCTCGTAGACGCGGGCGTTCAGAATGCGCTGGAGGTAGCTGCTGCCCGGCGGCAGCATGCTCGGAACCGGCGTAGCCGCCTTGCGGGAAGGCGTGCGTCGCGAGGGCGGCCGGGCGGGGCTCATCGGGTCTCCAGGCAGTGATGTTGCAGCGCCGCATGATAGGGGAGCCCCCTGGCGCGCCCGCCTGCCGTGCCTTCGGCGAAAAAAAACCCGAGCTCTTGCAAGCTCGGGTTGAATCCACCATGGAGGCGGTGGAGGAGACAATCGGTGCGAAAACGCTTTCGCTGAGCTTTCAGTGTAGCCCCGGGTTATGCTGCGCCGCAATATTTTTGTGTGAACAAATTGGAGCTTTGCCTCTAGAGACGCCCATGGAATGCACCGTCAGTTGGTTGGGGGCTGAAGGCCCCAGTGGCATGAGTTTCATCGCGGAAACCGGCAGTGGGCACGTCGTGTCCATGGACGGCGCACCGGACGGCGGCGGCCGCAATCTGGCGCCGCGACCCATGGAAATGGTGCTGGCCGGCACGGGAGGCTGCACGGCGTATGACGTCGTGCTGATCCTCAAGCGCGGGCGCCACGATGTGCGCGGCTGCGAGGTCGCCATGAAAGCCGAGCGCGCCACCAGCGACCCGAAGGTGTTCACGGCCATTAACTTCCACTTCGTCGTCAGCGGCAAGGGGCTGAAGGCGGACATCGTGGAGCGTGCCGTGGCGCTGTCGCACGACAAGTACTGCTCCGCCACGGCCATGTTGGCCAAGACCTCGGCCATCACCACCTCCTTCGAGGTCGTGGAGGTCTGAGGACGCAGGTTTCAGATGCGGTGGGCGACGGTCGTCATGACCTTGGCTGCCAGCCGCATCGCCTGAGGGATGGGCGAAGGCAGCGAAGCGGCGCCTGCGGCTTGCGCTTCATCGGCATGGGCGGCTTCTTCCGCACGCATTTGGTCCACGATGGCGCGTGACGGCGCGTCTTCAGGCGGGAGTCGGTCCAGGTGCGATGCGAGGTGCGCCTCCACTTGGCGCTCCGTTTCCACCACAAAACCCAGGCTCCACCGATCGCCGGCGATGCCGGCCAAGCTGCCCCAGGCAAACGCGCCAGCCCACCAGGCGGGCGCCAGGTGGCTGGTGTGGCCGCCGAGCTCCCGGATGCGTGCCTCCGTCCAGGCCAGGTGGTCGAGTTCCTCCTGCGCCGCCTTCTGGAAGTGCGTGCGCAGGTCTTCCGTGCGACTGAAAAGCGCCTGCGACTGGTACAGCGCCTGGGCGCAAATCTCACCCACGTGGTTCACGCGCATCAAAGCAGCCGACAGTGTTTTTTCGGCTGGCGTGAGGTCTACGTCCTCGACCGCAGCCGCCGGCGAGCGCCGTGCCGCTCGTGCCGGCGCAAAGACCGTGCGCAGACCGTGGTCGAGCGCGGAAAGCCACCGATCCATGTTGCTCAATCTTGGCTGCGAGCCGTGGGGAACTGAGGTGTGCATCGGGTTTGTTAAGACCGTGTTTCGATGAAGAAACCGTGAACGGTGCGTGTCGTTGTCGCTCCGCAACGGCAACACATAATTTCATATCCGTGAATTCCCGAAGCCCTCGGGCTCTGGTGGAATACGCCCACTTCCGCACAGGAGGTGAGCTGCTGTGCTTTTCAGCGCCGGCTCGGATGAATACCTAGGAGTATCGAATGAAAAAAGCTCTGATTGCCCTGGCCGTCCTCGGTCTGACCGGCGGCGCTGCCGTTGCGCAATCGTCTGTCACTCTGTTCGGCATCGTTGACGCCGACATGAAGTACGTCAAGACCGGCAGTGCTTCGATGAACAAGCTGGATTCCTCCGGCCTGAACACCAGCCGTTTCGGCGTGCGCGGCACGGAAGACCTCGGTGGCGGCCTGAAGGCTGGCTTCTGGCTGGAATCCGAAGTCGGTACCGACACCGGTCTGGCTGCCAACGGCGGCGCTTTCTGGGGCCGTCGCGCCACGGTGAGCCTCAGCGGCGAATTCGGTGAAGTGCGTCTGGGTCGCAACAAGACCGTGTCGCGCCTGCACGTTGAAGAGTTCGACCCGACGTCCTTCACGGGCCTGGGCAGCGTCAGCGTGCTGTTCAACAACCTGGGCAGCGGCAACAGCACCTCGTTCGGCCGTGCCGACAACCTGGTGTCGTACTCTCTGCCGGGCAACCTGAACGGCTTCTACGGCGGCGTTGACCTGTCGGCCGGCGAAGGCACGGGCACCAACAAGGGCCAGTCCTTCCGTCTGGGCTACAAGAACGGTCCGCTGCACGTGTCCGGCGCCTACGCCAACACGTCCAACGCTGGCGACACCAGCAAGTTCAAGCTGACCTCGATCGGCGCCGCCTATGACTTCGGCGTGGTGCGTCCTTCGTTCTCGTACACCGAGAACAAGTACATGGCGCGCAAGCAGGAAATCATGACGGTGTCGGCTACGGCGCCGGTGGGCACGCAAGGCCAACTGTGGGCGTCGTACTCGTCCGCCAAGACCAGCGGCGAAACCGGTTTCGCCACCGTCGGTACCCCGAAGCTGTTCGCTCTGGGTTACATCCACAACCTGTCCAAGCGCACCGCGCTGTACACGACTGTGGCTGAACTGAAGAACGACGGCACGACGCGCTTCATCCTGGGCGGCGCCCCGGCCGCGACGGCCAACGGTCAAAAGTCCACGGGCTTCGACGTCGGTATCCGTCACAGCTTCTGACGCCCGGCGGCTCCGGCCGCTTGAGATCAGGTCGAGCCGCCCATCGGGCGGCTTTTTTTATGTCTCGCGCGAGACAGGGCAAGCGCTGTGGACATTCCACAACACGAAAGCGCGATTGCGGGACGGCTTGGCAGAGAATCAGTTCGTTCACTTTCCTAGCAGGAGACAACCTTGATGAAAAAAGCCACCTTGGCCGTCGCTGTCCTGGCCGCCAGCACCTCTGCTGCCTGGGCTCAATCCAGCGTCACGCTGTATGGCATCGTCGATGCAGGCTTGCGCTACACGAGCAATGCCAACGCCGGCACCAGCACCAAGACCATGACTCCTGGCGGCATGTCGCAAAGCCGTCTGGGTGTGAACGTCACCGAAGACATGGGTGGCGGCCTGAAGGCTCTGGTGAACATGGAGCACCGCCTGAACTCCGACACCGGCGCTGCTTCGTCGGGCACGGACTTCTGGCGCCAAGCCTGGGTGGGTCTGCAGTCGAATGAGTTCGGCCAAATCCGACTGGGCCGTCAGTACAACATCCTGTTTGACCTGTACACCTCGACCTTCGCGTCCTTCCGCTACTCGCCGTACATCGAGGCTTACAAGCCCGAAATCGGCATGGCCATGGCGGCGCGCCAAGACAACATGGTCAAGTACCTGGTTCAGTTCGGCAACGTGTATGGCGAACTGCAAATGAGTGCTGGCGAAGGTCAGTCGGGTGCTGCAGCCGCGTTGCCCAACAAGACCATCGGCGGCCTGGTTCGCTACAGCGACGGCAAGTTCGGCGCGGGCGGTGCCTACCTGCAAGCCACCGAGCAAACCGGCAAAAAGATCAAGGCCACGGTGTTCGGCGCGTCGTACACGGACGGTCCGCTGTACGTTCACGCCTCGTGGGGTGAGAACAAGTTCGAGAACCCCTTCACCCTGCTGAACCAGTCCAGCGCTGCCGCTTTCGGCGCGTCGGCTGCAGCCGGTTCTGCCGCCAACATCGCCCTGACCACCCGCGGTGCGTACACCAGCGGCATCCTGGGCGCCAACGTGTTCAACGCCGACTCGGCTGACATCAAGAAGCGCACGATGGTCATGTTCGGCGCCACTTACCAGCTGACGCCTCAGCTGAACGTGGGTGCCAACGTGTGGCTGACCGAGCAAACGCACTACGGCACGGCCCAAAACCTGGCCGCTCCGTTTGCTGCTGCCCTGGCTGCCAGCACCGGCATGTCGACCAACGCCAACGTCAAGTCCAAGGCGGACTTCTTCGCCGTGGTGTTCGACTACGCCTTCTCCAAGCGCACCGACGCTTACCTGGAAGTCGACTACACCAAGACCAGCGGCGAAGTGCTGTTCGCCAACGGCGCTGGCAAGCGCGGCGGCGCCATGGTGGGCGTGCGTCACCGCTTCTGATCATGCGGCGGGGCTTGCCCCCGCTTTTGCATCTTGCACGGGCCGCTCAAGCGGCCCGTTTGCTTTTGGGCTTCAGCCTGCTCGTCGGGGTATGTCCTGCCCAAGGACTTTCCCGGACGTTTGGCGTGGGCGCGTTTCGCCATCATGGGCGCTTCGTTCAACGCGTCCTGCGTGGTTTCAAGGCTTCATGCTGGTATTCATTCTTCGACGCTTGGTGCAGGCGCTGGTGGTCATGCTGTCGGTGGCCTTCATCGCTTTCATGTTGTTCCAGTACGTCGGCGACCCCGTCACGAACTTGCTGGGGCAGGATGCCACCGAGGAGCAGCGCGTGGCGCTGCGCAAAGACCTCGGGCTGGACCAACCGTTTCCGGTTCAGTTCGCGCGCTTTGCTGCCAATGCCGCGCAGGGCGAGTTCGGCATCAGCCTTCGGCAAGGCCGCAAGGTGTCGTCGCTGATCGGCGAGCGCTTCCCGGCAACCTTGGAACTGGCCGTGGTAGCCGGGCTGATCGCCCTGGGGCTGGGCATTCCGTTGGGTGTTTACGCGGCCTTGCGCCGCGGCCGGGCCAGTGCCCAACTGCTGATGACCGGCACGCTGTTTGGCGTGAGCCTGCCGAACTTCGTCATCGGCATCGTGCTGATCTGGGTGTTTGCGGTTGAACTGAAATGGCTGCCCAGTTTTGGTCGCGGTGACGTGGTGGCCCTGGGCGGCTGGACCTCGGGCCTGCTGACGCGTGACGGGCTGCTGCACTTGATCTTGCCGGCCTGCACGCTGTCGGCGTTTCAGCTGACCTTGATCATGCGGCTGGTGCGCGCCGAGATGTTGGAAGTGCTGCGCACCGACTACATCCGCTTTGCGCGGGCCCGCGGCCTCACGGATCGCAGCGTGTACTTCAGCCACGCTTTGAAGAATACGCTGGTGCCAGTGATCACCATCACGGGCTTGCAGCTGGGCTCGCTGATCGCGTTTGCCATCATCACCGAGCAGGTGTTCCAGTGGCCGGGCATGGGGCTGCTGTTCATCCAGGCCGTGCAGTTCGCAGACATCCCGGTGATGGCCGCCTACCTGTGTCTGATCTCGTTGATCTTCGTCGTTATCAACTTGGGCGTGGATCTGCTGTATTTCGCCGTCGACCCGCGCCTGCGCGTCGAGGGCAAGGCGCATTGAGCATGGCGGCCGACGTGACTTCCTCTTCTTCGGCGCTGCGGCGCTTCTTCGACGGCGACGTCTGGTATTCCTTCCGGACGTCACCCGTAGCCATGGTGGCGGCCACCGTGGCGGTGCTGGTGTTCGTCTGCGCGATGGCTGCCGAGTGGGTGGCGCCGCACAACCCGTTCGACCTGGCGACGCTGGAACTGCTCGATTCGCTGAAGCCGCCCGCTTGGGTGGCCGGGGGCGAGGTGAAATACCTGCTGGGCACGGACGGTCAGGGGCGGGACATCCTGTCAGCGCTGATGTACGGCGCCCGCATTTCGCTCCTGGTGGGCGTGGCGTCGGTGCTGCTGTCCATCCTGATTGGCGTGAGCCTGGGTTTGTTGGCGGGTTTCGTTGGCGGCCGAACGGATGCTTTCATCATGCGCGTGTGCGACGTGATGCTGTCGTTCCCGTCCATCCTGGTGGCCTTGATGATCAGTGGGGTGGGCCGCAGCCTGTTCCCGCATGCGCCGGATGCGCTGGCGTTCGTGGTGCTGGTGCTGGCGATTGCGTTGACCGGCTGGGTGCAGTACGCCCGCACGGTGCGAGGCTCCACGCTGGTGGAGCGCAACAAGGAATACGTGCAGGCCGCCCGGGTGATTGGCGTGCCCAGCTTGCGCATCATGCGGCGCCACGTGCTGCCCAACGTGCTGGGCCCGGTGTTGGTGCTGGCCACGATCCAGATTGCCTCGGCCATCATCACCGAGGCCACGTTGTCGTTCCTGGGGGTAGGGGTGCCGGCCACCAGCCCTTCGCTGGGCACCTTGATTCGCAACGGCAACGACTACCTGTTCTCCGGTGAATGGTGGATCACTGCATGGCCCAGCCTCACGCTGATCCTCATCACGCTGAGCGTCAACCTGCTGGGCGACTGGCTGCGTGATGCCCTCAACCCTCGCCTGCGATGACTGCGCCCGTTCTTGAAGTGAGCCACCTGCGGGTGGAGTTCCCCACGCGCCATGGCACTTTGCGTGCGCTGGATGATGTGTCGTTCGAGATCGCCCCGGGCGAGGTGTTGGGCGTGGTGGGTGAGTCCGGCGCCGGCAAATCGCTGACGGGTGCCGCCATCATCGGCCTGCTGGACCCGCCGGGCCGCATTGCGGCCGGCGAGATCCGCCTGGGCGGCCAGCGCATCGACAACCTGCCCTACGACGCCATGCGACGCATTCGCGGACGCGAGATCGGCGCCGTGTTTCAGGACCCGCTCACATCGCTCAACCCGCTCTACACCGTGGGGCGCCAGTTGGTCGAGACCATCACCACGCATCTCGGCTTGACCGCATCGCAGGCTCGAGCCCGCGCCATCGAGCTGCTGGCGGCAACCGGCATTCCGGCACCCGAGGCCCGTGTCGATCACTTCCCCCACCAGTTCTCCGGCGGCATGCGGCAGCGCGTGGTGATTGCACTGGCGCTCGCGGCCAACCCCAAGCTGATCGTGGCGGATGAGCCCACCACCGCGCTGGATGTGTCCATCCAGGCGCAGATCATTGCCTTGCTCAAGCGCGTGTGCCGAGAGCAGGGCGCCGCCGTCATGCTGGTGACCCACGACATGGGCGTGATTGCTGAAACCTGCGACCGCGTTGCAGTGATGTATGCCGGCCGTGTGGCCGAGATCGGCCCGGTGGCCGACGTCATCCACCGCCCGGCGCACCCCTACACCCTGGGCTTGATGGGTTCCATTCCGGCCATGGACGAAGACCGCGAGCGCTTGCTCCAGATTGACGGTGCCATGCCGCGCCTCAACGCGATTCCAGCCGGCTGTGCGTTCAACCCACGCTGCGGTCGGGCGGTCGATCGCTGCCGTGCGCAGCGCCCGGAACTGACGGCCACCGGTGCGACGCATGCCGCGTGCTGGTTGCCCGTGTCGCACGGAGAGTCCGCATGAGCGAGCCGTTGGTGGAAGTGCACGACCTGGCCAAGGTGTTCGACGTCTCGCCGCCGTGGCTGAACCGGGTGGTGGAGCGCAAGCCCAAGGCGTTTGTTCATGCCGTCGATGGCGTCAGCTTCAGCATCGCCCGTGGCAGCACCTTGGCCTTGGTGGGTGAGAGCGGCTGCGGCAAGAGCACGGTGGCGCGCTTGCTGGTGGGGTTGTACGGCGCCAGCCGCGGCGCGGTGCGCTTCGATGGGCAGGACATCGCCCAGACCCTGGCGGGGCCCGGTGCGCTGGCGTTGCGCCGGCGCATGCAGATGATCTTCCAGGACCCCTACGCCTCGCTCAACCCACGCTGGAAGGTGCTGGACATCGTGGCGGAGCCGTTGCGCGAGCACGGCCTGGTGCGTGACGATGCCCAGGCCCGTGCACGTGTGGGCGAACTGCTGAGTTCCGTGGGCCTCAACCCGGCCGATGCCGCGAAGTTTCCGCACCAGTTTTCCGGCGGGCAGCGCCAGCGCATCTCAATTGCCCGGGCTCTGGCCACGCAGCCCGAGTTCCTCGTGTGTGATGAGCCGACCTCTGCGCTGGATGTGTCCGTGCAGGCGCAGGTGCTCAACATCATGAAGGACCTGCAGCGGCAGCAGGGGCTGACCTACCTGTTCATCTCCCACAACCTGGCTGTTGTGCGCCACGTGGCGGACCAGGTGGGCGTGATGTACCTGGGGCGGTTGGTGGAAGTGGCAGCCAAGCAGGACTTGTTTGCCAGCCCCCGGCACCCCTACACGCGGATGCTGCTGGACGCGATTCCCGACATCCACATGACCGGCCGGGCCCGCACCCCGGTGCAGGGCGAGGTGCCCAACCCGCTGAACCCGCCGAGCGGGTGCAGTTTTCACCCGCGCTGCCCTTTGGCGAATGAGCGCTGCAAGGCGGAGCGGCCCGCGCTTCGGAGCCTGGGCGGCATTCGCGTGGTGGCCTGCCACGCGGTGGAGGAGGGGCGGGCGCCCTGATCAGCCCCGGATCACCGCGCGGTGCTGCTGGCCGCTGGAGCGGCGGGCGCGGATGCGGCGGCGCTCGGTTTGGGCAGGGTCAAGGGCCCCTTTTGCCCACAACCCGCAAGGGCTGCAAGGGTGATGCTGAGGGCGGCCAAGCACCCCCCTACACTGACGGCGTTTTTCTTCATCGCTTCAGTGTATGCCCCTGCCCGACGCCGAATACCTTGCCAAAGCCCACGACCTGCTGGCCCGCATTGAGGCCCAGATCGACACTTGGCTGGATGACGATGTCGTGGACATCGACACCCACCGAACCGGCGGCCTGCTGGAGTTGAGCCTGCCGGGCGGCAGCAAGATCGTCATCAACACCCAGCCACCGCTGCAGGAGATCTGGGTGGCGGCACGCTCCGGCGGCTACCACTTCAAGTGGGACGGCGCCAACTGGGTGAATCGTGAGGGCGAGGAGTTTTGCGAGCGCCTGTCTCGCAGCGTGAGCGAGCAGGCGGGTCAGGCCTTGACCTTCAAGGCCTGACGCAGCCGCACGCCATCAGCGTTTGAAGAGGTCCAGGATGGACTTCTTTTCGTCGTCCGACGCAGTGGCCGGCACGTTGGGCTCGTTGGACAGTTCGCGCACGCCGTTGCCCGAGGTGAATTCCTCGTAGAACCACTCGCCGTTCACGTTGATGACGCCCTCCGGCGGGGTGATCTCATCCACCGGCTTGCCCTTGAGCGCGTAGCTCATGTATTCGATCCACACCGGCAGGCTCAGGCCGCCACCGGTTTCGCGGTCGCCCAGCTTGCGCGGCTGGTCGTAGCCGATCCACACGATCGCCACCAGGTCTTTTTGGTAGCCGGCAAACCAGGCGTCCATGGAGTCGTTCGTCGTGCCGGTCTTGCCGTAGACGTCTGGGCGCTTCAGTGTGGCCTGGGCGCGGGCGGCCGTGCCGCTGCGTGTCACTTCTTGCAGCAAGCTGCTCATCAGAAAGGCGTTGCGCGGCTCCAAGGCGCGGGCGTCGTCCGACAGCGACGCCGGCGCAGCCTCGTACAGCAGTCGGCCGTTGTTATCCGTGATCTTGGCAATCAGCTGCGGGCTGACCCGGTAGCCACCATTCGCAAACACGGCATAGCCCTGGGCCATCTGCATCGGGGTGACGGAGCCGGCCCCGAGTGCCATGGTCAAGTACGCGGGGTGCTTCTCGGCCTCGAAGCCGAAGCGCGTGATCCAGTCTTGCGCGTACTTCACGCCGATGGAGTGCAGCACCCGGATCGACACCATGTTCTTGGACTTGGCGAGCGCCGTGCGCAGCGGCATCGGGCCCTCGAACTTGCCGTCGTAGTTCTTGGGCTCCCACGGCTGGCTGCCGGTGGTGCCGGCGTCGAAGAACAGCGGCGCGTCGTTCACCACGGTGGCGGGCGTGAACCCCTTCTCCAGGGCTGCCGAGTAGATGAACGGCTTGAAGCTGGAGCCCGGCTGCCGCCAGGCCTGGGTGACGTGGTTGAACTTGTTCTTCGCGTAGTCGAAGCCGCCCACCATCGCGCGAACCTGGCCGGTGCGCGGGTCCATCGAAACGAACGCACCTTCCACCTCCGGCAGTTGCGTGATCGTCCACTCGTTGCCGTCCTTTTGCTTTACGCCTTTCACCACCCGAATCACGGCACCGCGCCGGATGCGGGTCTTGGGGTTGCCTTTGTCAGACAGGCCGGAGGTGGCTGGCTTGAGGCCTTCGCCGGACACCTGGATGGACTCGCCGCTTTGCAGCACGGCCACGACTTTCTTCGGGTCGGCATCCAGCACCACGGCGGCCAGCAATTCGTCGTTGGCCGGGTGGTCGGCCAGCACCACGGCGACACGAGCATCCAGCTCGCGCGGTTCGGCGGGCAGGTCGACGTAGGCCTCGGGGCCGCGATACACCTGGCGCTTCTCGTAGTCCAGGATGCCCCGACGCAGCGCGCGATAGGCGCTGTTTTGCTCACCGCTGTTCAGGGTGAGGTACACGTTCAGCCCGCGGGAGTAGGCCTCGTCGCCGTACTGATTGAAGATGAGTTGCCGTGCAGCTTCGGCCACGAATTCGGCATGTGAGGCCGATTCGGTGGCCGGGCGGATGCGCAGCTTCTCGGCCTTGGCCGCGTCGCGTTGCTCTTCGGTGATGTAGCCCGTCTCGTACATCCGCTCGATGATGTACTGCTGCCGAATCGTGGCGCGGCGCGGGTTGTTGATCGGGTTGTACGCGGACGGCGCCTTGGGCAGGCCGGCCAACATCGCGGCTTCGGCCACGCTGATCTTGTCGAGGGGTTTGCCAAAGTACACCTCGCTGGCGGCCGCAAAGCCGTGCGCCCGATGCCCCAGGAAGATCTGGTTCATGTAGATCTCGAGGATCTTCTCCTTGGACAGCGCGGACTCGATCTTCAGCGCCAACAGGATCTCGTAGATCTTGCGTGTGAAGGTCTTCTCGGTGGACAGGTAGAAGTTGCGCGCCACCTGCATGGTGATGGTGGAGGCGCCCTGGCTGCGGGACTCGCCCACGTTGGCCAGGCCGGCGCGAATCACGCCCAGGTAGTCCACGCCACCGTGCTGATAGAAGCGTGCGTCCTCGATGGCCAGCACGGCTTCCTGCATGACCTTGGGGATCTGCTGGATGGGCAGGTAGCTGCGCCGTTCTTCGCCGAACTCGCCGAGCAGGATGCCGTCGGACGACAGGATGCGCATGGGCAGCTTGGGCCGGTACTCGGTCAGCCCCCCGATGTCGGGCAGGTTGGGGTAGGCCAGCGAGAGGGCCAGACCTACCAGCAGAACCACCGCGAACACCCCGCCCGCGATCAGGCCCAGCATCCACAAGCCCCAGCGGGTCAGGCGAGCGCTCATGGGGCGGGCGTTGGGGGCGGGGCCGGCAGTTGACGGGGTGGACGCTGCGGATCGAGGCGTGTCGTTCATGAGCCGGCGGGTCGCGCTGAAGGCGCGTTGCGAAGAGGCGGCGGATTATAGGAAGGGGTATCCCTTTGACATTCGGCGGGATCGGGGCCCCAAACCCTGTGTAAAACACCCGCCGCCCAGGCGTTTTTCATGAGCGCCGCCCCTGCCGCAATCGTGTATGTTTAGCAACGTGGCGTTACGAGCTCGGGCCGATTTCGCCTTCGGCGTCAACGGCTTTGCTGCTAGCATTCAAGTAACTTATTAATAGTCGGCACCCCCTGGCGTGCCGGGAACCAAGGGCATGGGAATACTTGACGCACTGCTGGGTCGCAAGCACCCACCGCTCATTGGGCTGGATATCAGCTCATCCAGCGTCAAGCTGGTGGAATTGAGCCAGACGAAAACGGGTGAGCTCGTGCTGGAGCGCTTTGCCAGCGAGCCGTTCGAAAAAGGCTGGATCATCGACGGCCAGGTCGAGAAGTTCGACGAAGTGGCTGACGCGGTGCGCCGCGTGGTGGCCCGCAGCGGCAGCCGCATCCGCGATGCGGCGCTGGCCATGCCTCAGTCGGCCGTCATCACCAAGAAAATCATGCTGCCCGCTGGCCTTCGCGAGGAAGAGCTGGAGTTGCAGGTCGAGGCCGAGGCCAACCAGTACATCCCGTTCTCGCTGGACGAAGTGAGCCTGGACTTCTGCGTCATCGGCCCCAGCCCGACTTCCGTGGGTGACGTGGAAGTGCTCATCGCCGCGTCTCGAAAAGACCGTGTGCAAGACCGCCAAGGTCTCGCCGAGGCCGCAGGCCTGAAGCCCGTGGTGCTCGACATCGAGTCGCACGCCTCACGCATGGCCATGAGCCGCCTGATTGCCGCGTTGCCCAGCGAGGGCAAAGACGCGTTGGTGGCACTGTTCGAGATTGGGGCGGACACCACCAGCCTCAAGGTGCTGCGAGACGATGAGTTGCTTTACGACCGGGACCAGTCGTTCGGCGGCTCGCAGCTGACGCAACTCATCTCGCGCCAGTACGGCTTCTCTTTCGAGGAGGCCGAGCAGAAAAAGCTCAACAACGACCTGCCGGAAGACTACGACACCAGCGTGCTGAACCCGTTTGTGGACAGCCTGTCCCAGGAAATCGGGCGTGCGCTGCAGTACTTCTTCACCAGCACGCCGCACCACAAGGTGCACTACGTGATGCTGGCGGGCGGTACGGCCACCTTGCCGGGCTTGAAGGAACGGGTGACGGACCTGACGGGCTTCGCCTGCATGGTGGTCAATCCGTTCGAGAACATGGGCATGGGCGCCGCCGTCCGAGAGTCCAAGTTGCGTCGTGAAGCGCCGTCGTATCTCACGGCCTGCGGTCTGGCGATGCGGAGGTTCTACCAGTGATCCTGATCAACCTGCTGCCGTATCGCGAAGAACGGCGCAAACGGCGCAAAGCCGCATTTTTTGCAGGTCTGGGGTTCTCGGCCGTGTTGGGCGTCGGCATCGTCGCTGCCGGCTACTTGCTGCTGCAATTCCTGACCACGGAGCAACAGGCGCACAACCAGTACATCCAGACCGAGATCGGTCGCCTGGAATCTCAAATCAAGGACATCGCGGAACTCAAGACCGAGATCGAGTCACTGCAAGCGCGGCAACGCGCGGTCGAAGACCTGCAGACGGATCGCAACACGCCGGTTCAGTTGCTGAATGACTTGGCCCGTTTGGCGCCGGAGGGGGTGTACCTGACGGCCATCCGCCAAGAGGGCAAGGTGGTCACGCTGAGTGGCATTGCGCAGACGAACGAGCGTGTGTCCGAGTACTTGCGCAACGTTTCTCGTGGCTCGGAGTGGCTCGACAAGCCCGACCTCATCGAAGTGAAGCTGGCAGCCGTGACGACGAACTCGCGCGACGCGCGGCGCCTGCTCGATTTCTCGATGAAGGTGTCCATCAAGGCGCCGCCGCGAGAGGCTGAGCAATCGGCGTCCGCGCCCAAGAAGAGCTGAGCGACCATGGCGACGTCTCTATCCAAAATCGACTTGAACGTCTGGTTCGCTGGCGTTTCGAGCCAGTTCGAAGGCCTGGATCCGAAGGAGCCCGGCCAATGGCCGTTGCTGCCGAAGTTGGCGACGGCACTGTTCGTGATGGCGCTGACCGTCGGCGCTGGCTACGTGTTGGTGCTGTCGGATGTACAGACGGCGCTCGACGCCGAGCGCGATCGCGAGCCGCAACTGCGCGCCGATTACCAGACCAAGCTCACCCAAGCCATCAACCTGCCCGAGCTGCGCAAGCAAAAGAGCCAGGTCGAGGAATATGTGACGCAGTTGGAAAAGCAACTGCCGGGCAAAGCCGACATCGATTCCCTGCTGTCTGACATCAGCAGCGCCGGTGTTGGTCGTGGCTTGCAGTTCGAGTTGTTCCGGCCCGGTCAGGTGCTGATCAAAGACTATTACGCGGAGCTGCCGATTGCGGTGAAGGTCTCGGGTCGGTATCACGACATCGGTGCCTTTGCGGCGGATGTGTCGAACCTCTCGCGCATCGTGACGTTGCACAACTTGATCGTGTTGAACCCGCCGGCCAACAAGGACACGTCGGGTGCCTTGACGATGGAAGCCACGGCGCGCACCTATCGCTACCTCGACGCGACCGAAGTGGCCGAGCAACGCAAGGCCGCAGCCAAGGCGGGGGTCAAGAAATGAAGCGCTTGATCGCACCCCTGGCCCTGTGCTCGTTGCTGTCCGCGTGTGGCGGCGACATCGACGAGCTCCGTCAATGGATGGACCAGCAACGCAAGGAGGCCAAACCGACGGTTTCGCCTCTGGTCCCGCCCAAGAAGTTTTTGCCCCAACCTTACGAAGCAGCTGCGGGTGTGGACCCGTTCAGCCCGCAAAAGCTGAGCGTTGGGATCAAGCAGGAAGCGGCGCAGCCCAACTCGTTGCTCACGGCCGAAATGAGCCGCCGCAAGGAGCCGCTGGAAGCCTATCCGCTGGACACCATGTCCATGGTGGGCAGCTTGACGCGTGACAACAAGCGTTTCGCTTTGCTTCGCGTCGATAACCTGCTCTACCAGGTCAAGGCCGGGGACTACCTCGGGCAGAACTTCGGGCGCATCACGAAGATCACCGAAACCGAAATCAGTTTGCGAGAAGTCGTCCAAGATGCTGCGGGCGAGTGGATCGAGCGCATCAGTACGCTCCAGCTACAGGAGAAGGGACGATGAAAAGGACAACGCAGGAGAACAAGTCGATGGGCCTGAGCCGGATGCTGGGATTTGCACTCGCGTTGCTCGCCACGCCCGCCGCCTGGGCTGAAGCGCAAATTCGCGCCATCAACGCCAGCCAGCAGGCCGGTGTGGATGTGGTTCGGATTGAGCTGAGCGAGCCTCTGAGCGCCTTGCCTGCCGGGTTCACCGTGCAGGCGCCGCCGCGCATTGCCATTGATCTGCCGGGGGTGACCAACGCCATCGGCCGTAATCAAGTGGATATCAACCAGGGCAACCTGCGCTCCGCGAATGTTGCCCAAGCCGGTGATCGGTCGCGCGTCGTGCTGAACCTTCGCAACGCGTCGGGCTACAAGGCCAAGCTGGAGGGCAATGCGCTGGTTTTGGTGCTGGATGCTGCGGGTGTTCCGGCACAAGCAGCAGGTGAGCCTGTCCACTTTGCACAGAGCTTGAATGCAACGCCGCTGGCGCTGCGCGATGTCGACTTCCGCCGGGGGGCTGAAGGATCGGGTCGTGTGGTGGTCAGCCTGCCGAGCAACCAGGTCGGCGTGGACATCCAGCAGCAGGGTCCCAACCTGGTCGTTGAGTTCCTGCGGTCGAGCGTGCCGGAGAACCTGCGTCGCCGCGTGGATGTGGTCGATTTCGGGACGCCCGTGCAGATGATCACGACCTCTCAGGTCGGCGACCGCGTGCGCATGGTGGTCGAGCCCAAGGGCAATTGGGAGCACAGCGCCTACCAAAGCGACAACCAATTCGTGCTGGAGGTTCGCCCGCAAAAGGTCGATCCGAACAAGCTGACGCAAGGGCCGGGGTACGCCGGAGACAAGCTGTCGCTGAATTTCCAGAACATCGAAGTTCGCGCACTGCTGCAGGTCATTGCAGATTTCACCAACTTCAACGTGGTGACCAGCGACACGGTTACGGGCACCGTAACCCTGCGCTTGAAGGATGTGCCGTGGGATCAAGCCCTGGACATCATCATGCAGGCCAAGGGTTTGGGCCTGAAGAAGTCCGGCAACGTCTTGTGGATTGCGCCGAAGGATGAACTCGCAGCCAAGGAAAAGCTGGAACTGGAGTCCAAGGCTGCCATTGCGCAACTGGAACCGCTGCGCAACCAGTCCTTCCAGCTCAATTACGTGAAGGCCGAGGACATTGCCAAGGGGCTGACGGGGCAAAGCACCGGGTCCAGCGGCGGCGGTTCTGGCAACGCGACTCGCATCCTGTCGTCCCGCGGCAGCGTGATCTTCGAGCCGCGCACGAATCAGCTGTTTGTGTCGGACACGCCGAGCAAGCTGGAAGAAATTCAAAGCATGATCGCCAAGATCGACATTCCGGTTCGCCAGGTGTTGATCGAAGCGCGCATTGTTGAAGCCAACGACAAGTTCGGCCGCGCCCTGGGTGTGAAGTTGGGCGCCAACGATTTGCGCGGTCAACAGGGGGGCATTCCGGGTTACGGCGTGGGCGGTGGCAACTACGTGACGCTGGGTGGTAACTACAACGCCGTGGGCTCGCAAACGAACCAGGGCGCTGGCGCTGCGTACAGCAACACCCAGTTCATCAATTTGCCGGCCAACGTGTCGGCGGACAGCTTTGCTGGCGCGACCGCCACCAACGTGGCGCTGACTTTGTTTAGCGCAACAGCCAACCGTTTCTTGAATCTTGAACTGTCGGCGTTGGAATCCGATGGCAAGGGCAAGATCGTTTCCAGCCCCCGTGTTGTGACGGCCGATCAAACCAAGGCCATCATCGAGCAGGGTGAAGAGTTGCCTTACCAGCAGGCGACGTCCAGCGGCGCAACCTCCGTGTCGTTCAAAAAAGCGGTGCTCAAGCTCGAAGTGACCCCGCAAATCACGCCCGAGGGTGGCGTCATCATGACCGTGGATGTCAACAAAGACAGCCGCGGCACGCTGACCCCGCAGGGCTACGCCATCAACAACAAGCACGTGGCCACGCAGGTTCTTGTTGAGAACGGCGGCACGGTCGTGATTGGTGGCATCTACACCCAGGACGAGGGTGAAACAGTCAACAAGGTTCCGGTGCTGGGTGATGTCCCTGTGCTTGGCAACCTTTTCAAGAACAAGACGCGTACGACATCGAAGACCGAGTTGCTGATCTTCCTGACCCCGAAGGTGGTCACCGAGCGAGCGACCCTGCGCTGAGGCGCGAGATATTCACCGGAGTTTGAGCATGTTTTTTCAATCCAATGCCATTCAGGGCTGGCGTCGAATCGTCCAGTCGGTGATTGGGCTCGGAATGACTGCGGCCCTGGTCGCTTGCGGAGGCGGTGGCGGTTCAGCTGGAACTTCAGTGTTCCCAGGTGGTACCGAGACTCCGAACCTCACCGGTTTGTCAATCTCCGGCAATAGCACTCTGGCAAACAACGGAACCGACACCTTGGCCGTGAAGGTCACGGCGCTCACTACGGGCAACGCTGCCCTCGTCGGCAAAACGGTGCCGGTGACCTTGTCCGTGTCCAGCGGAGCAGTCATCACGGCAGCCGGTAACACGACGGGTTCGAGCGATGGTGCTCTCAGTGCATCGGTTAGCCTGACGGACCGTACCAGCCGCCCTGTGACGGTGACGGCCACCAGCGGCAGCATCACGCAAACCTTCACGTTCAACGTCGTGGATAGCGTCACGGGCAGCAAGGTGGCTGACATCTCTCTCGTGACGGACCGGGCTACGTTGCCGAACAACGGCACGCAATCGGTGACGATCACGGCAACGACGCTAGATTCGTCCCGCGGCGCGGCGGGTGGAGTCCCACTCACCTTTGCGGTCGATGATCCCGTCAAGTCAGCCTTTGTCGTCGTCTCCGGTGGCGCCACAGCGACTGATTCGGCTTCGGGTCAATTGAAAGCAACGGTATCGTTGGGCGCAAATCTGTCCAACCGAACCGTCAAGGTCACAGCGACTAGCGGGACGGTGTCTCGCCAAGTTAGCTTTGATGTGGTGGATTCCGCAGCAGTCACGCCCACCGCAGCGGACATGTCGATCGCATTGGATCGGGCGACGGTCGGCAACGGTGGCAGCGATCAAGTGGCCGTCACGGTCACTGCAGTTGATTCGAGCCGAAATGCGGTCAAGGACATTGACGTTACGTTCAGCGTTGACTCGAACGCGGTCTTGGTGGTCGGCAACTCCAAGACGGCGGCCGACGGTACTGCCAAAGCGACGGTCACCATCGGGGCGGATCGGTCCAATCGTTTGGTGACGGTGACAGCCAAGAGTGGCACGTTCTCCCGTCAAGCTTCATTCCGGGTAACGGGTGCCAAACTCCAGGCGACGCTGCAGCCCGCGACGTTGAAGGTGGGCGAGTCCGGACAAGTTCAATACACCCTGACGGATGTGAACTCCAATCCCATGGTGGGTGCGGTCGTCAAGGTGCAAGGTCCGGGTGACGCGCTGAGTGCGACGGGTGTCACAGACAGCCGTGGCCAGTATTTGTATAGCTACGTAGCCTTCGGCTCTGGTGCGATGCAGATTGCGGGACAAGCCGGCGGAGCCTCAATCACGAGCATGGTTCAGGTGGATGCCAAGTTGGCTGATGTTCCGGCTCAGACAAACATTGCGTCGGCCACGTTTACGGCCTCGCAATCGGTGGTCAGTGTCAATGCGGTCGGTTCTAAGGACAACCGTGCTGAGCTGCGTTTCTTGTTCTTGACTGAGAACAACGTGCCAGTGCCGAACGTGCGAGTGCGTGTGGGTCTGGGTGCGAATGCATCGGGAACCGATGGGGATATTGGCACTGGTAAGGACGTGCTGGTGACATCCGACGCAAACGGCGTTGCAGTTTCCAGTTTTATTCCCGGCCAGCGTGCGAGTTCGACGGAGCAGGTTATTGTTTTTGCTTGCTTCGGTAAGACGGATCAAGTTGAGTCGATAGCAGCTTGCCCGGCAGATCGGTTGCGCTCCGTTGCCTTAACCGTCGTTGAACAGCCGCTGTCGATCACGATTGGCACAGACAACCTTATTGGAACGGGAGCAAACGGGCTCACCTATACGCAGAAATTCACCGTGTTGGTGGTTGATGCTGCTGGCCTTCCGAAGCCCGATGTGCAACTGACACCTTTGTTGGATTTGCCGACGTATGCGAAAGGTTTTTACGTTTACAACTCCGACCT
Organism: Pelomonas baiyunensis; assembly: GCF_043555935.1. Lineage (NCBI taxonomy): Bacteria > Pseudomonadati > Pseudomonadota > Betaproteobacteria > Burkholderiales > Sphaerotilaceae > Roseateles > Pelomonas baiyunensis. Next base: position 483,444 of record NZ_JBIGIB010000001.1, read on the forward strand.
CAAGCAATGGCTTCAAAATGTGGCCGCCACTTGCATTGCTGAAGACAGCTCGCCGATTGGTTTCCGGAACGGGACAATCGAGCGAACTTCGGCGGGCGTCTCGGAAGACATCAACGGCAATGGCCAATTGGACCCGCGCAAGTCCGATGTGTCGGTTGCGATGGTTGGGTCGACGAAGACAGACGTCAACGGCACTGCGGTCGTGCGCATTGAATATCCGATGAGCTACGGTAGTTGGGTGGAGTATTCGATCCGAGTAACGGCCGCGGGTGTGGTGAGTCCGCCAGCTTGGTTTGGGCGCATTGCCAGCCCTGGTTATTCGCTGACATCCCTCACCGGTGTGGCGATGACGACAGGTGTGCCTTTTTCCGTGGTGAAGGCAGAGGGCGCTCCGCCGTTTGTCTTCAGCCCGTATGGCACTTCGAGCTTGTGCACCAGCCCCAACTGATACTCGCTGGAGGTTTCAACTGAAGCCGCTTGTGATCGCCCTCGTCGGCATGCCTGGCGGTGGAAAGTCCACCGTCGGCAAACAACTGGCACGCCAAATCGGCGTGCCTTTTTTTGATTCCGACCATGAAATTGAGCGGCGTGCTGGTACCAGCGTGCGCGAGTTTTTCGATCGGCACGGCGAGGACTCTTTCCGGGATTTGGAAAGCCAGGTGATCGCTGATCTGGTCGCCGAGCCGGGGGACCGAATCCTGGCCACCGGAGGCGGGGCCGTGTTGCGGGAAATCAATCGTGACGTGTTGCACCGCGGGGCGACCGTCCTGTATTTACGCTCGACACCCGAAGATTTGTTCCGCCGGCTGCGGCATGACACGACGCGGCCGTTGCTGCAGGTGCGTGACCCGCTGGCCAAGTTGCGCGAGCTCCATCACCAGCGTGATCCGCTGTATCGGCGCTGCGCGCATTTCGTGCTGGAGAGTGCGCGGCCGTCGGTGCATGCGCTCGTCAACATGGCGCTGATGCAACTGGAGCTGGCTGGATTGCTGGATCCGGGGCGCGTGGCTGCCACGGTGGGCGCCGAGCCGGTTTGAGCGGCGTTGACGAGGCCTTGCCGACCTGCGGAGGTCCGGCCGCGTGGCGGCTCGTAAACTGGGTTGATGCAATTGCCTGACGTTGTTCGCATCCCGCTGCCTGAAGGGCGGGACTATGAAATCCGGATTGGCGCCGGGCTGCTCGGTCAGTCGGCTTCTTGGGCCGGTTTGCCGCGCGCTTCGGCCGCGGTCATCGTGACCAACGAAACGGTGGCGCCGCTGTATGCCGAGCGACTGCGTGAGCAACTCGCTGCCGTGTATGCCCGCGTGGACGTCGTTGCGCTGCCGGACGGCGAGTCGTTCAAAGACTGGCCCACGCTGAATCGTGTGTTCGACCACCTCCTGCAGGAAGCGTTGGACCGCAAGACGGTGCTCTTCGCCTTGGGCGGTGGCGTGATCGGTGACATGACCGGCTTTGCCGCCGCCACCTACATGCGCGGCGTGCCCTTCGTGCAAGTGCCGACCACCTTGCTTGCGCAGGTGGACTCGTCGGTGGGCGGCAAAACCGCGATCAACCACCCGCTGGGCAAGAACATGCTGGGCGCGTTCTACCAGCCGGTTCGCGTGTTGGCGGATCTGGACACCTTGGACACGCTGCCGGACCGCGAACTGCGCGCCGGGCTGGCTGAAATCATCAAATACGGCCCGATCGCCGATGCTGCGTTTCTGGACTGGATCGAGGACAACCTCGCCGGCCTGCTGAGTCGTGACAAAGCGCTGTTGGCATACGCGGTGCGGCGCAGCTGCGAGATCAAGGCCGACGTGGTGGGCCAGGATGAGCGCGAGCAAGGACTCCGCGCGATTCTCAATTTCGGCCACACCATCGGCCACGCGATTGAAGCGGGCTTGGGCTACGGCGAGTGGCTGCACGGCGAAGCCGTGGCCTGCGGCATGGTGCTGGCCGCTGATCTGTCTTGTCGGCTGGGATTCGTGCCGCAAGCTTTCGTTGAGCGGCTGCGGAGCCTGATTCAGCGCGCTGGCTTGCCTGTCCAGCCGCCGCAACTTGGAGTCGAGCGTTGCTTGCAGCTGATGCGCGTCGACAAGAAGGCGGAGGCCGGCGACATCCGCTTTGTCGTCATCGAGGGCGTGGGGTGCGCGGGGCTGCGTCCGGTGCCAGACGACCTGATCGCCGCAGTGCTCCGCGATCACGGCGCGGGCTGATGCTCATGCAGGCTCATGCACCCTATGCCGCCCAGCCCGGTCGCAGCCGGGGGCGCCGGATTCATGAGCCTTCGGCGCCGACACGCAGCGAGTTCCAGCGAGACCGCGACCGCATCATCCACAGCACGGCCTTTCGGCGGCTGGTCTACAAGACGCAGGTATTCCTCAACCACGAGGGCGACCTGTTCCGCACCCGTCTGACCCACTCGATCGAGGTGGCGCAGTTGGGGCGCTCCATCGCGCGCAGTCTCGCGCTGGACGAAGACCTGGTGGAGGCCGTGGCGCTGGCGCACGACCTGGGCCACACCCCGTTCGGTCATGCAGGTCAGGATGTGTTGGACGAATGCATGAAGCCCTTCGGTGGCTTCGAACACAACCTGCAATCCCTTCGGGTGATCGACCACCTGGAGCAGCGCTACCCAGCCTTCGATGGCCTGAATCTGTGCTTTGAAACACGCGAAGGGGTGCTCAAGCACTGCTCGCGGCGCAATGCAGAGTTGATCGATGCACAGGAGCCCGGCGGCATTGCGTCGCGGTTCTTGCGTGGCGGCCAGCCCAGTTTGGAGGCGCAGCTCTGCAACCTCGCCGACGAAGTGGCCTACAACGCCCACGATGTGGACGACGGCGTGCGCTCCGGGCTGATCGGACTGGAACAACTGCTGGCCGTCGACCTCGTGCGTGAGCACTGTGACGATGCGCGACGGGAACATCCGCAGCTGACGGGGAAGCGGCTGCTGTTCGAAACCATCCGCCGCATGCTGTCGGCTCAGGTTTATGACGTGATCGATGCTTCGCGGGCGGCTTTGGTCGAGGTGGCGCCTGCCGATGTGGATGCGGTGCGCGCTCACAGCCATCCGCTCATCCGCTTCAGCGCGGACATGCGCGCGCGCAGCACCGCCCTCAAGCGCTTCCTCTTCGCCAACCTGTACCGCCACCCGCAAGTACAGCAGACGCGCGCCCGGGCCGAGACGGTGCTGCGCGATCTCTTCTCGATCTACCAGTCGGACCCGACCCAACTGCCCCCAGACTTTGCCCAGCGGCCCGACCTGCCGCGCGCCTGCGCGGACTACATCGCCGGCATGACGGATCGGTTCGCCATCCGAGAGCACCAGCGCCTGACGGGACAACAGCTGTTCTGAAGCCGCTCAGCGTGGCCAAACTGCGCGCCGCGCGGAGCCGACTCAACGAGCCAGCAGATATTCCGCTATAAATGGGGTCGGAGACGGATATCCTGGCACCTTGATCCCGAGGCTCCCCATGGCGCGACTCCCCCGACTCATCTTGGCCGGACAGGCCCACCACGTCATCCTGCGCGGCAACAACCGGCAGGCCATCTTTGTCGACGACGACGACCGGCGCCGGATGCTGCAGGTGCTGTTGGAAGTGTCGCGGCTCTATGGAGTCGCCCTTCACGCCTTTGTGCTGATGGACAACCACCTGCATATGCTGGTCACGCCGGGCGAGGCTGAGGCCCTGAGCCGCATGATGCAGGCCTTGGGGCGGCGGTATGTGAGCGCCTTCAATGCCCGACATCACCGCACCGGCACGCTGTGGGAAGGGCGGTTCAGGGCGGGATTGGTGGAAGGGGAGCGGCATGTGCTCGCTTGCCTGCGTTACATCGAACTCAATCCGGTTCGTGCCGGGCTGGTGGTGGACCCCGCCGATTGGCCATGGTCCAGCGCGGGGCATCACCTGGGGCGGGCGCGCCAATCGCTGATCACCGAGCACCCGCTGTATTGGGCACTCGGCAACACGCCCTTCGAACGAGAGCACGGCTATCGGGAGCTGATGCAGCAAGGGTTGACGTCCGCAGAGCATCAGCGGCTGACCGAAGCCGTGCTGCGCGGGCGCCCCGTGGTGTCTGAAGCGCTTCAGTCCTCTTTGCAGCAGGAGCATGCCCGCGTCGCTGTGGCGCGACCCCGGGGGCGGCCGCGCAAGGTGGCCGAGCCGGGGACCGATTGACTGTGGCCCCAATAAAAATAGAGTCAGTACGCTTAATTGAATTAATCTACTCTGACCCCAATTCATTTTGATTGCCGCTCATGTTGCGGTGCAGTACGCTTCGCGCCTATTGTGTTCCAGGAGGGCGCCATGAGCCACGCCGCGCAGATTCAGTCCGAGATCCAAGACCTTGCCCAGCACGGGCTCTACCGCCCGTCAAATGAGAAGGACGCCTGCGGCCTGGGTTTCGTGGCGCACATCAAGGGCCACAAGGCGCACAGCATCGTGCAGCAGGGCCTGAAGATTCTGGAGAACCTGGACCACCGGGGTGCCGTGGGGGCAGACGCCCTGATGGGCGACGGTGCCGGCATCCTGATCCAGATTCCCGACGAGTACTACCGCGAGGAGATGGCCAAGCAGGGAATTTCACTCCCGCCTCCTGGCGAGTACGGCGTGGGCATGATCTTCCTGCCCAAGGAGGCTGCTTCGCGTCTGGCTTGCGAACAGGAACTGGCTCGCGCCATCAAGGCCGAAGGCCAGGTGCTGCTGGGCTGGCGCGACGTGCCGGTGGATCGCGACATGCCGATGTCGCCCACGGTGCGTGAAAAGGAGCCGGTGATCCGCCAGATCTTCATCGGCCGCGGTCCGGACATCATCGTGCCCGACGCGCTGGAGCGGAAGCTCTACGTCATCCGCAAGACGGCCTCCAGCGCCATCCAAGCCCTGAAGCTCACGCACAGCCGCGAGTACTACGTGCCCAGCATGAGCTGCCGCACGGTCATCTACAAGGGCCTGTTGCTCGCCGATCAGGTGGGCAAGTACTACCTGGACTTGGCCGACGAGCGCGTCACCTCCGCCATCGCCCTGGTGCACCAGCGCTTCTCGACCAACACCTTCCCCGAGTGGCCGCTGGCCCACCCGTACCGCATGGTCTGCCACAACGGCGAGATCAACACGGTCAAGGGCAACTTCAACTGGATGCGCGCCCGCGAAGGCGTCATGAAGTCGCCGGTGCTGGGTGACGACCTGAAGAAGCTCTACCCGATCAGCTTCGAGCACCAGTCCGACACGGCCACCTTTGACAACGCCATCGAGCTGCTGACGATGGCTGGCTACCCGTTGGCCCACGCCGCGATGATGATGATCCCGGAAGCCTGGGAGCAGCATGAAGGCATGGACGAGCGCCGCCGCGCCTTCTACGAGTACCACGCCGCCATGATGGAGCCGTGGGACGGCCCAGCCGCCATGGCCTTCACCGACGGCCGCCAGGTCTGCGCCGCGCTGGACCGCAACGGCCTGCGCCCCTCGCGCTACTGCATCACCGACGACGACCTCGTCGTCATGGCGTCCGAGTCCGGCGTGCTGCCGATTCCCGAGAGCAAGATCGTCAAGAAGTGGCGCCTGCAGCCGGGCAAGATGTTCCTGATCGACCTGGAGCAGGGCCGCATCGTCGATGACGAAGAACTGAAGAACCAGTTCGCCAACGCGCGCCCCTACCGCCAGTGGATCGAGAACGTGCGCGTCAAGCTGGACGACATCGCCGTCCCCGACACCGCTCGCCCGTCGTTCGAGACCTCGCTGCTGGACCGCCAGCAGGCCTTCGGCACCACGCAGGAAGACATCAAGTTCCTGCTGGCGCCCATGGCCGCCAACGGCGAAGAAGGCATCGGCTCCATGGGCAACGACTCGCCCCTGGCCGTGCTCTCCAGCAAGAACAAGCCGCTCTACAACTACTTCAAGCAGCTGTTTGCCCAGGTCACGAACCCGCCGATCGACCCGATCCGCGAAAACATCGTGATGTCGCTGAACAGCTTCATCGGCCCGAAGCCCAACCTGCTGGACATCAACGCCATCAACCCGCCGATGCGGCTGGAGGTAAGCCAGCCCATCCTGGACTTCGACGACATGGCGCGCCTGCGCAGCATCGAAGGCCCGACGAACGGCAAGTTCAAGCCTTGCGAGCTCGACATCACCTACCCGCGCGAGTGGGGCCGGGAGGGTGTTGAGGCACAACTTGCCTCGCTGTGCGCATCGGCCGTGGACGCGATCAAGACCGGCCACAACATCCTGATCATTACGGACCGCCATCTGGGCGCTCAACGCATCGCCATCCCGGCGCTGCTGGCGCTCTCGGCTGTGCACCACCACCTGGTGCGGGAAGGCCTGCGCACCACGGCGGGCTTGGTCGTCGAGACCGGCACCGCGCGTGAGGTGCATCATTTCGCCGTGTTGGCCGGTTATGGCGCTGAAGCTGTTCACCCCTACCTCGCGCTGGAAACGCTGGAGGCCATGGGCGATGAGTTGCCGGCCAAGCTCACGCCCGAGCAAGCCCGCTACAACTACATCAAGGCGGTGGGCAAGGGCCTGTCCAAGATCATGTCCAAGATGGGCATCTCGACCTACATGTCCTACTGCGGCGCGCAGATCTTCGAGGCCATCGGCCTGAAGGCGGACTTCGTCGAGAAGTACTTCCGCGGCACGCCGACGCAGGTCGGCGGCATCGGCGTGTTCGAGGTGGCAGAAGAAGCCATCCGCATGCACGAGGCTGCGTTCGGGGACGACCCGCTGCTGGAGAGCATGCTGGACGCTGGTGGCGAGTACGCCTGGCGCACCCGCGGCGAAGAGCACATGTGGACGCCGGACGCCATCGCCAAGCTGCAACACAGCTCGCGCAGCGGCAAGTTCGAGACCTACAAGGAATACGCCCAGATCATCAACGACCAGAGCAAGCGCCACATGACGCTGCGCGGTCTGTTCGAGTTCAAGTTCGATCCGAGCAAGGCGATTCCGCTGGACGAAGTCGAGCCTGCTGCCGAGATCGTGAAGCGCTTCGCCACGGGCGCGATGTCGCTGGGGTCCATCTCCACCGAAGCGCACGCCACGCTGGCCGTGGCCATGAACCGCATCGGCGGCAAGAGCAACACGGGTGAGGGCGGCGAAGACCCGGCCCGCTACCGCAACGAGCTCAAGGGCATCAAGATCGTCGGCGGCAGCAAAGTGGGCGACGTGCTGGGCCACAAGATCATGGAGGCCGACTACGAGTTGCAAGACGGCGACTCCCTGCGCTCGAAGATCAAGCAGGTGGCGTCGGGCCGCTTTGGTGTCACCACCGAATACCTCGTCAGTGCCGACCAGATCCAGATCAAGATGGCCCAAGGCGCCAAGCCGGGTGAGGGCGGTCAGCTGCCGGGCGGCAAGGTGAGCGAGTACATCGGCTTCCTGCGCCACTCGGTGCCGGGCGTGGGCCTCATCAGCCCGCCGCCGCACCACGACATCTATTCCATCGAAGACCTGGCGCAGCTCATCCACGACCTGAAGAACGTCAACCCGAAGGCAGACGTTTCGGTCAAGTTGGTGTCTGAAGTGGGCGTGGGCACCATCGCTACCGGTGTGGCCAAGTGCAAGGCTGACCACATCGTCATCGCCGGCCACGACGGTGGCACCGGTGCCTCGCCGTGGAGCTCCATCAAGCACTGCGGCACGCCGTGGGAGCTGGGCCTGGCTGAAGCGCAGCAAACGCTGGTGCTGAACCGTCTGCGCGGCCGCGTCCGCGTGCAGGCCGACGGCCAGATGAAGACCGGCCGTGACGTCGTCATCGGCGCGCTGCTGGGCGCGGATGAATTCGGCTTCGCCACTGCGCCGTTGGTGGCCGAGGGCTGCATCATGATGCGCAAGTGCCACCTCAACACCTGCCCGGTGGGCGTGGCCACGCAGGACCCGGTGCTGCGCAAGAAGTTCACCGGCCGCCCCGAGCACGTCGTCAACTACTTCTTCTTCGTCGCTGAAGAGGCCCGCCAGATCATGGCCCAGCTCGGCGTGCGCAAGTTCGACGAACTGATCGGTCGCAGTGACTGGCTGGACACCAAGAAGGCCATTTCTCACTGGAAGGCCAAGGGCTTGGACTTCGCGCGCATCTTCCACCGCCCGGCGGTGGCTGCTGACGTCTCGCGCCTGCACAACGACGTGCAAGACCACGGCTTGGACCGTGCGTTGGATGTGAAGCTGATCGAGAAGTGCCTGCCCGCCTTTGAAAAGGGCGAGAAGGTGCAGTTCATGCAAGAGGTGACGAACGTGCGCCGCTCGGTCGGTGCGCGTCTGTCGGGTGAACTGATCCGCCGCAAGCCCGAAGGCCTGCCGGATCACACCGTGTTCATCCAGATGGAAGGCACGGGCGGTCAGAGCTTCGGCGCATTCCTGGCGCAGGGCATCAGCTTCTACCTGATTGGCGACGCCAACGACTACACCGGCAAGGGCCTGTCGGGCGGCCGCGTGGTGGTGCGCCCGAGCATCGACTTCCGCGGCGATGCCACGAAGAACATCATCGTCGGCAACACGGCGTTGTACGGCGCCACGCGTGGCGAAGCGTTCTTCCGCGGCGTGGCGGGTGAGCGCTTTGCGGTGCGCCTGTCCGGTGCCACCGCGGTGGTGGAAGGCACGGGTGACCACGGCTGCGAGTACATGACCGGCGGCACCGTGGCGGTGCTGGGCAAAACCGGCCGCAACTTCGCCGCCGGCATGAGCGGCGGCATTGCCTACGTGTTCGACGAGGACGGCCACTTCGCCAAGCGCTGCAACACCAGCATGGTGTCGCTCGAGAAGCTGCTGCCCGCCCACGAGCAAGAGGCCACGGTCGACAAGGCCATCTGGCACAAGACCAAGGCCGTGGATGGCGTGGACCGCGAGCCGCAGACCGACGAGGTCATCCTCAAGAAGCTGCTGGAAGACCACCACCGCTGGACGGGCAGCCAACGCGCCCGCGACATCCTGGACCACTGGGCCGAGTCGCGTGCCAAGTTCGTCAAGGTGTTCCCGAACGAGTACCGCCGCGCCCTGGGTGAGCTGAACGCCGCCAAGGAAGCTGCACAAACCATTGCCCAGGCGAAGTCGCCTGCGGCCGCCAAGGTCTAAGGAGTCGAGCCATGGGAAAGGTCACTGGCTTTCTGGAGTACGAGCGTCTGGAAGAGGGCTACGAGCCCGTCACCGCGCGCGTCAAGAACTACAAGGAATTCGTCATCGGCTTGAACGTCGAGCAGGCGAAGCAGCAGGGCGCCCGCTGCATGGACTGCGGCACGCCGTTCTGCAACAACGGCTGCCCGGTGAACAACGTGATCCCGGACTTCAACGACCTGGTCTACAAGGGCCGGCCGGAAGACTGGAAGCACGCGATCACTGTGCTGCACAGCACCAACAACTTCCCCGAGTTCACCGGCCGCATCTGCCCCGCACCCTGCGAGGCCGCCTGCACGCTGAACGTCAATGACGACGCCGTGGGCATCAAGTCCATCGAGCACGCCATCATCGACCGCGCCTGGGCCGAGGGCTGGGTGCAGCCGCAGCTGGCCAAGGTGAAGACCGGCAAGAAGGTCGCCATCGTGGGCGCGGGCCCGGCGGGCTTGGCTGCAGCGCAGCAATTGGCTCGTGCCGGCCACAGCGTGACGGTGTTCGAGAAGAACGACCGCGTCGGCGGCCTGCTGCGCTACGGCATCCCGGACTTCAAGATGGAGAAGTCCCACATCGACCGTCGCGTCGAGCAGATGAAGGCCGAGGGCGTGGAGTTCCGCACCGGCGTGATGGTCGCTGCGTTGCCCGAGGGGTCCAAGGTCACCAACTGGGCCAAGGAAACCGTGTCGGCCGACGACCTGAAAAGCCAGTTCGATGCCGTGCTGCTGACCGGCGGCGCCGAGCAGTCGCGCGACCTGCCCGTGCCGGGGCGCGACCTGGCTGGCGTGCACTTCGCGATGGAGTTCCTGCCGCAGCAGAACAAGGTCAACGCGGGCGACAAGCTCAAGGGCCAGATCCGTGCGGACGGCAAGCATGTTGTCGTCATCGGCGGCGGCGACACCGGCTCCGACTGCGTGGGCACCAGCAACCGCCACGGGGCCAAGAGCGTGACGCAGTTCGAACTGCTGCCCCAGCCCCCCGAAGTGGAAGACCGCCCGCTGACCTGGCCCTACTGGCCGATCAAGCTGCGCACCTCGTCCAGCCATGAAGAGGGCTGCGAGCGCGAGTTCGCCATCGCCACCAAGGAGTTCATCGGCGAGAAGGGCAAGCTCACCGGCGTCAAGACGGTTCGCCTGAAGTGGGAAGGCGGCAAGATGACCGAGGTCGAGGGCAGCGAGCAGGTCTTGAAGGCGGACCTGGCTTTCCTGGCCATGGGCTTCGTGTCGCCGGTGGCAACCGTCCTCGATGCCTTCGGTGTTGACAAGGACGCACGGGGCAATGGCAAGGCCAGCACGGAAGGTGCTGCCGCCTACAAGACCAACGTCGACAAGGTGTTCGCTGCTGGCGACATGCGCCGCGGCCAGAGCCTGGTGGTCTGGGCCATCCGCGAAGGCCGCCAGGCCGCTCGCGCAGTGGACGAGTTCTTGATGGGCTCGACGACGCTGCCGCGCTGAGCGCGGCGGTTCAAGGTGGCGCAGCGCGGCCCAGGTCGCGCACCACCGCGGCTGGGCCGGTCAGGCAGCGCGCTGCGCTGCTGGCTGCGCCCACCAGCCAACGCAGCTGCGGCGCGGGAGCGCCGGGCTCGAACTCCACCTGAAGGCAATAGGCGCCTGGGCCGGCGGTTTCTTTGCGGGCAAGACGGGCGTTGATCAACCCGTCTCTCGTGAGCGTGCTGAACGCACCGTGAAGATTGGCGGTGCCTGGCGCAGGCGTCAGGTGCACCTCGCTCGGTGTCCCGTCGTCTTCCACTTCGATGTAAGCCCGCAAAGCGCCGCCCTCTTCGGGCAGCGGCGCATCCGGTGCTGAAATTCTGGGTGTCTGTCCGCCTAGAAACTCCAGCGGTACTTGATCGGGCGCCGCCGCGCTGCTCGGCGGCACCGTCGGAGTGCCTGCGATAGCGGACGCTTCCGCAGTGGTGGTCGCCGGGGGCATCTCTGACATTGCGAGCGGCGGAGGGTTCGATACAGCCGTATCGAGCGCTGCAGCCTCCAACCGAATCGTCACTGACGTTTGTTGGGGATGTGTCAGCCGGTGTTGGGTGCCCGGGACGCGATGCCCAACCAACAGCATCGCATGCATGGCTGCTGCAACCAGCATGCATGCGACAGCGGGCCCGTGGGCACGTTTCACCTGCGGACCAGACTCACTGGGCGACCAGGTCGCGCCACGACAGCCGTCGGGTCGGCGAAGTCAGACTCGTTGTTGGCGTCGGTGAGGACACTGTCCGGTCATTGGACAGCCGCGTGATACTGATGACCTTGTTGTTTGGCAACTTGACCACCGAGGGGCGGGTCGCGACAGCGTCACCCAGCGAGACGCTCGTGACGTTCTGAGCTGTGCTGATGGGAGCGCCCGTGCGGTAGTCGAAGAAGTTCGCCCAGCTGCTGCCGCCGACCTTGCACAGGTTACCCGGATCAATCACGTTCGAATTGACCACCAACGTGCCCAGCGCCAATTGCGGATCTGTATTCACCCGTTCGCGGGTTTGAGGCAGGTCAACGAACCATCCACCGTCGGTCGCCAGATTGACCGTGTTTGACGTGCTCGTGCGCACGGTCTGGCCCGATGAACATGCGCTGGAATTGACTGGACACGTGCCGACGGTCAGCGTCTGCTGGACAAACGAGTTGGTGACCAGTCGCGGGTTGCCGATATCGATCGTGTTCAGACGGTCCTTGATGCCGTAGATGCTCTGTTGGCTGGTGTCGGTCAGGTCCGTGGTTCCGAGGTAGCGCCCAGTACCCACGTACACCATTGCGATCCCATTGACGTCGCCCAACTCAGGGCGAGAAGTGATGGGTTGCGAGTTGCCCGCGCCGTCCTTCAGCGTGGCAATGCGCTGCGCTTCGTAGCCGGGAGCGCCGACGTTGTCATTGACGTCGAAGCGCCAAAGGTTGCCCAGGTTATCGCCTCCGTACACCCGCTGAATCGTGTTGTCGCTGTCGTTGTTGTCCACCCACGCCCGAATATGAGCCAGACCGGACGGTGTGCTGGAGTTGCCAACCGGCAGCCCCAGGGCTTTGGTTTCCAGCGTCCGGATGATGCTGCCCGTGCCAGCGTTCAACACGAACAGTCGACCATTCCCATCGCCGAGGGCACCGTTGTTGTAGCCGGACCCGAAGATCACCGCCCAGGTGCCATTGGCAAGTTTGCCGATCTCAGGCTTGCCGATGGTCAGGCCGAGGTTGTTGTTGGTGAACTCCCACATCGGCTTCGGATCCAATGGGTCGGTTACATCGATGGCCACATAGCTGCGGCCGCCTGCACCCAGGCCCGTCACCAGCATCGTGATCCATTGGCTATTGACGTAAACGTCTTGAACGACCGGCGTGCCGTCAACAAAGTACTGGTGCTGAGTGCTGTACTGCTTGTCAGCCAACTTGAACAGGTTGGGCAGGACGGCCGTCGGTACGAACGCCCAAAGCTCATCGCCGGTTGCCGCGCTGAACGCGTGCAACATGCCATCGTTCGAGCCCACGTACACCACGCCTTGGCGGTTGGCTACTGCGGGCAGGTTCTTGAACGCGTCGTAGCCGGTGTCCCCGTAGTTCACGAGCGATTGCTTAACGTAGACCGCTTCCGAGTTGACGATGTCGCCCAACACGTGCGCACGCTTGCGGAAGTACTTGGTGGCGGTGGCCAGGTCGCCCTCGTTGGTCCGGTCGCCCGCAATGAACTTCACCAGTGGTTCGCCGGCTGCGGCAGTTTGATCGCTCGACGAAAGGCAGTAGGCACCGTAAGCGCAAAACTGCGAAAGAGAGGCAATGGCAGAGCCGGTGAAGTACGCCTTCTCGGAACTCGTCAGTTGGCTCCATTCGAACGGCTTGCGGTTGTTGGTGCTGGCCGACGAGAACATATAAACAGTTCGCGAAGCGTTCGCATTGAGCTTGTCCCGTGCAGACCAGTCAACATTGTTGGTATCAACGATGCCGGTGGTGACGTCCAATCGCTGGCTTTGCAGCTCCCCTGACCATTCCGAAGATTTGAAGTTGGAGACGAACACTTGGTTGTCTCCCGCGGACACGTTTGGATTGCTGGTGGTTGCCGCTGCTGCAGCACCCACTTGGGCATCGATGGACTGAAGCGCGCTCGTCAGGCCGGTGTACAGGGTCGTGGGATTGGAGGCGCTGAAATAGGTGCCCCCCCCGTTTATAGCGGCGTGCCAGAGGTCGTCAATGGTCGTGAGGGTGTTGCTGGCCGGAATGGGCCAAGTGCAAACGCCGCTTGATTGCCAACTGCAGACCCCGGCGCTTGCGTTGGGCGTACGCCCTTGGCTGACGTCGTAGAAGTCGCCGCGCGTATCGGTCAGGTAAGTCGGCGAGAACTGCATGTAGCCTGATGCACCCAGGCCCAGCGTGAAGGTCTTCATGACCTGCTTCTCGTCCGGCGTCACCGCGAGGTTGGTGCTGTTGCCACAGACGTCCGCACCCGTGCCGCTGCCGCTGGTGCATGCGGCCGAGCCGGTCGTCCCTGTCCGGAGGTCGGCAGACGCGTAGTACATCGCCACGTCCGCCAGGGTGTCGGACGTGGCATTCCCGTCCTGAATCGGCGGCCTGAAACTGCTGCCGCTGTCTTGGTCCCCGATGGCCGTGCTGCCATCCTTCTGCGTCGGCGTGGCGTTCTCGTTCCAGAAGCCATCCGTAGACAGGATGGTGAAGTTCTTCTGGCAAGAGTACTCAACAGGGTCTGTGACCGTCACGCTGTTCAGCGTCGTTCCGTTGAATCGTCCAGCGTAGAGTTGGCCGGCCGTTGAGAGGGCGGTGCGAAGGGGGGTGGAGTTGCTCGGAATCGCTGCAGTCAGTTTGGAGAACCAATTGGTCTTTTGCGTTCCAGAGAAGATGCCCAAATTCAAAAAGTCGGCCGACGTATTGTTGTTGATACTCATGTAACCCACGCGCCGGTTACTGCCGATGGCGCCGAACGCCAAGCTGGCGGACGACTTCATTGACTGCATGCGGCTGTGGTAGTACGTCCACCAGTTGGCGAAGTTGGTCATCTCTTCGTCATAGGTGCAGGTGCCTGCCGCCTTGCGGGTGGCGATGTCGACGCAATCCTTGCGAGTGGAGGCTCGGCTGAACGTGGCACCCGGCAGGATGTCGATACGCTGGAAGCTACCGGCAAACGTGCCGTTTTGCGTCGGTGGTGTGCCTGCAGAGTAGCCACTGAACCTGGGCGTGGCGTTGTCGAAATTGGGCGTGCAAGGGGTGGTCGTGAACGTAACTTGGTAGTTGATGTTCACGCCCCAGGGCGCATAAATCGTGACTGTCCGCCCGCTGTTCGAGGTGACCGCCGAGTACGCCGTGGCGGCGCCTGGGGTCAGGCCGTTGCTACGCGCCATGATCTGGGCTGCGATTTGCTGTCCGATTCCGTTGCGCGTGTAGTCGGGCGTTGTGGGGGCGGCCAAGATGTTGACGTTGTTCACGTTGACCGCAGTCACCGAGACGTAGCACGACGCGTTCGAAGAAATCGTGAACTGAACGCTGGCTCGGCTCGGTGCTGTCCCGCCGGAACCCGATGTGAAGAACTTCGTTGGGAAACGCGCGTACGAAAACGTGCCGTTGCGCGTGGCCTGGCAGGACGCATCCGGTGGACTGGCAGCCCGTGCATTCGCATCCGAATTGCACCAGCGTACGGGCGCCGGGTACGTGTACCCACTGCCGGCTGTTGATCGGCAACGCCGCAGATCGACGTCGTCACAGTACTCGGCGGCGTTGATGACGTAGTAGTGAGGGCCGAAGTTGCGGTTCGCGGTGCCGGGGTTGTCCGGCGCTCCGGTAGCCACTTGGCCGCTGCCAGAGGCTGTCGTGGCTCGGAAGAAGGCGTAGTTCTTGCCGTTCACGTACCCCGGCAGCACGTAGTTGTCGTTCCGCAGGCAGTCCGTATACAGGTTGTCAGTGCACCACTCCGTATCCGGGTATTGCGATGTGAGGTCGATGCTGTTTGTGTTCTGGACGTTGTACGCGTCGTTCTTGACGGCAGTCCAACCTGCCGTGTTGGCCGACGTCTGACTTGGCCAAGAGCTGCCGCTGGCGGTGACTGGGGGCACATAAGAAACGTCCGGGTCGTAGGCGAGGCCGTTGAAGTCCGCAGCCAAGTAAGGGGGCTGGCCACGCCGGGTACCAAACGGCGCAGCGCCCAGCCAGCAGGCGCTGCTGGAATTTCCGTTGATGCAGCACGTGTTGTTGAACGAGCCGCTGTTGGACGCAGTCGCCGAGCTGCTTCGGCAAAGCGCCGGATCCGGCGACCCGTCGCCATTGATGTGGTCCGGCAGGAAGTCGAAATTCATCGAGCCGGAGTCGTCGAGGATGAACAACAAATTGGGCTTCACCGCGCTCGGCGTTGCCACAATCAACGGGGCCTGCGAGACGTCTGTTGCAGCTGCCATGGCTTGCTGCAGCATCACGGCACCCAGCATGGCTGAGACAAAACGTGGCAGGAATCGGGTCATGTGTTGGAACATGGGAACCTCGTCGGAGTGCGTTGATGCGCCGTTCAAATGGCGACGATGGCTTGGATGAAGCTGGCCGCATTACGTGCGCCTTGCACGCGAACCGTGATGCGGTAGTACACCTGGCTGGCTTGGCGCAACTTGATCGAGCTGGACTTGCTGCTGTTTTGGACCGAAAGCGGCACCGCTGGCGAGGCTTCGCACCGCGCCACTGTCGGATCGCCAGTGGCGGCGCAAAGGCGGTGGACCACAAACGAAACACGGTTGCCGGCTGCGTCGGTGGCCAGCGTGTTCACCAAGTTGTTGGTCACAAGCGTTTGCCAAAACGCTTCCCAGCTTTGACCAGCGACGGGGTCTTGACGAGTCGCTGTGTACGCGTAAGGTTGCCCTGCACCGACGGCAATGTTGTTGTACAGGCGATTGGCTGGTGTCGGCGGGGCGTTGCTGGCCAGTTCCTGGGTGCGTTGCTCGAGCCAAGCGATCGCAGTTTCGACGCCGACGTCGGCAGCCTGCCCTGCGGCCTGTTGATTGGCCAGGTTGCCCGCGACGCGATTGCTGCCCAAGACGCCGCGCATTAGCCCGACAGCCGCCAACGACATCGCGGCCAGCACGATGAGCGCCAAGACCAGCACCAAGCCTTGCTGGCGGGAATAGAGGTGAGATTGCGCGTTCATGGGCATGCGGCGAAGTTCGGATCTGTTGCGCCAGGCAGATTGCGCAAAGGCATCGTCGTTTCGAACGTCTTGTAGCGGTAACGCTGCCAATCTGCGTTCACATTGCTCAACGTGAGTGGCGCGGAACCCGACCAACTCGGAGCACTTGCTGCGACATTTGCCTTTTCGGCTTGTCGGCTGCGGGCAACGATAGCCAGCCGCACCCCCACGACCCGGGACCAAGCACAAACTGTCGCTGGCGCAGTGCGGTCATACACGTCAGCGATCGTGTCACGGGGCACAGACGTATCCCGTGCATATTCAGCACGCAACCCGACGATTCCATCTGCAACCTCCGTCCAGTTGGTCAAGCTGCTGTTGGTGCAGTCCTGGGTCGCGAAGTCGCAGACGGTCAACTGACTTCCACGAACGGAATACGCCACGAAACGCGGCGCGTTGCCGAGGTTGTACAAAACGCCATTCGAAGCGTTGGCCATTCCGAAGGCCACCTGAACGCTTGTTGCAGTCGGGTTTGCCGAGACGGTGGTGAGGTTCAGCGCGCAGGAGGCTGCCCGCGTGGCTGGAGCGGCGACTACGCGATCGCCAAGCCGAAAAGCTTGAGGGGCAGCCACGGCATACGTCGCGGCGCCGGGTTGAGTGTTGATCAGCGTGCCCTCGGGCAGCCCCGAGCCCGACCCATAGGCAACAACCAGCACGTCGGTGTCCGCATCCCCTGCTGCAATGCCTGGCGGGTTGATCGACACAGGCGCGAGTTCCGGGAAGGTGCGGCTGTTTCCTAAGTCCAGTTGGCAGTCCAGCAGGTTCGCGGTGCTGAAACCCTGACCCGCTTGTCGCAAGTCGCGCTGCATGAGACTTATGGCGATGGCGCCTGTGGTTTGCGCGTCATCACCGCCTGAGGTGGCTCGGCGTTGACCCTCGGAAACTTTGAATATTTCCGTGACGACCAGGGCCGCGGCCAGCGCAACCACGATGCCGACCATCAATTCAACCAGTGTGAAGCCGCGATTCGGGCGCAAAGTTGTAGCGCGTGACATCACTTGATCTCGTTGATCAGTACGAAACTGTGAGCCGGGTCCGCCGCGGGTTCCCCGGGAGCCTTCCAGCGCACAGTGATGGTGACTCGGCTGCTCGGGGTAAGGCCGACGGGCACAGCGCTCGCAGCACCGATGATGGCGTCAAGCGGCTGAATCTGCGTGACGACCACGGTGGGGGGGTATGTCGTTGCCCCTGGAAGATTGGTTTGGACCTTGGCTCGCCAGTTCGTGAAGGGCGCGCCGTTGTTGGCGCTCGCGAAATTGGCACTGAGCGTTGCAAATGTGCGGTTGGACATCCACATCTGTCCGATCAACTCATTGGCTAGCATGGTTGCGTCGGTCCTGTACTTGGACTGGCCGGATTGCTTCACTGCATTGGCCTGCAGTCCCACGAGGCCGAGCACACCGAGGGCGAAGATAAGCAGCGAGATCAGCACCTCCAGCAGCATGACGCCGGATTGCTTGCGTTGCAGGTTCAGCATGATTGAGGGTCGGCGGCTTGGGCGGCGGGATTGCACATGCGCACCAACCCTGCAGTGGAAACTTCGATGCGTAGGCAAGTGACTCGCCCACCGGTGGCTGCGCATTGGCCGCCGTTTGCCCCGGGCGTCAGGTCAATTGCCACGGCTGATGCTGCGGCAGGCGGAATCGGCACTTGCCGCCCCAAGCCGTCGAAAATGATCTGCGATGCCGTGGACGTCACGGTGACATTGCCGGTTTCGGCAGCCGACCGAACTTGGAGAATGCTCGGCGCTACGGTGTCGCTTGGAACTGCATTGCACTGGTTCTCAACCGAGTCGGCAGCGCCGCCAACCGCGTCCACCATGTCGACAACCCAGTTGGCGGCAGTGGTGCTGCGCGTACACGTGTTGGTCAGTGAGGTTGTGAGCTGGAATCGCACCTGTGCATTGCGCGAGGTTGCTTCGCTGCGGGCGTATTGCAAGCCTGCCAAGATCCCCTCAGCGGTCGCGCGGATGCGCGACCCGGCGATCCAACTGGCGAAATTGGGTGCAGCCGCAGCTAGCAGCAAGCCCATGATGATCACCACCACCATGGTTTCGATGAGGCTGAAGCCCCGTTGTGCTGAGCGGATCAGCATGTCCCGTCCTTGCGTGCCACCCAGCAAGTTGCATTGGTGGCCCAACCCGTTGGAGCTGACGTTGTGACCTTTGCACCCGCTTGATTCACCGTGTAAGTGAAATTGGCCATCGCACCGGTGCCTGTTGCCGTGAGAGTGAATGCCGTGGCCGAACTTGCGGTGCAAATGAACGAAAAGTAGCGGCTGGTCGTGGTGTCATTCGCGCAAGCGGGCGCGTTCACGTACGTGCGGTTGTCTTGGTAGTACTGTTCCAGCAGCACCGCCTTGGAGGCCAACCCGGACGTCGCGTCAGGAATACGGCCTCGCGTGACGTAATCGCGGTACTGAGGAATCGCCACCGCAGCCAGGATGCTGATGATGGCCACAGCGATCATCAGTTCGATCAGCGTGAACCCACTGACGGTGCGGGAAGGGGACTGACGGAGGTTGCGGAGCATGGCGGCACGGAGGACAGAATGGGATGAATCATTTTGGAATCCGGCGTGCTGCGCGAGGTGCCGCTCGTCGGCGTCAACGGCACGCTGGTCGGTGGCGTTAGCTCAAACGTGAACTGCCGCACGAATTGAGGCGATGCTGCGAACCCCGAGGTGCTGCTGTCGGGTTTTGTCAGCAGCCTGACGGTCAATGTCCGGCGGCCGGCGATGCCCTCGGTGTTTCCCCTATCATCGCCACCTCCTTTCGTCTGGCCCCGGCCTGTCCGTGTGAATTCCTCCGCACCTGAACCTCTGCTCGAACTGCGCAATGTCAGCGTCGGCTACGGCGACCGCGTGATCCTGGACGGCGTGAACCTGCGGCTTCCCCGCGGCAAGGTGCTGGCCCTGATTGGCACGTCCGGTGGGGGCAAGACGACCATCCTGCGTCTGCTTGGGCGGCAGATTCGCCCCATGCACGGGCAGGTGCTGTTCGACGGGCAGGACCTTGCCCCCCTGGGCTTGTCGGAGCTGTACGCCGTGCGGCGTCGCATGGGCATGCTGTTTCAATTTGGCGCCCTGTTCACCGACCTGAGCGTGTTCGACAACGTGGCGTTTCCGCTGCGCGAGCACACCGAATTGCCTGAAGTCATGATCCGCGACCTGGTGCTGATGAAGCTCAACGCCGTGGGCTTGCGGGGCGCGCGAGACCTGATGCCGAGTGAAATCTCCGGCGGCATGGCCCGGCGGGTGGCTTTGGCGCGCGCCATCGCCCTGGACCCGGACCTCGTGCTGTACGACGAGCCGTTCGCCGGCCTGGACCCGATTTCACTGGGCGTGGCCGCGCGCTTGATTCGGGACCTGAACGACGCGCTGGGCCTGACCAGCGTCATCGTGTCGCACGATTTGCACGAGACCTTCGAGATCGCCGACGAGGTGGCCATGGTGGCGAACGGCCGTGTTGTGGCGCAAGGCACGCCGGACGAACTTCGCCACAGCGATGACCCGTTGGTGCGTCAATTCGTGGGCGCACAAGCGGACGGGCCGGTGCGGTTCCATCAGCCGGCCCAGCCCGTGGCGGCCGACTTTGGGGTGAGGGCATGAAGGCGCTCGCCAATCGCTTGGGCGCCGGCGTGCGCCACACCCTGGCCGACGTGGGGGCCGGCGCGCGCTTGTTCGGCAACCTGCTGGCCCGGTCGCCGAAGGCCCTGAGCCGCTTTTCGCTGGTTCGCGAGCAGGTGTACTACCTGGGCAATCGATCCCTGTCGATCATCGGCGTGTCGGGCCTGTTCGTGGGCTTTGTGCTGGCGCTGCAGGGCTACTACACCTTGCAGCGCTACGGCTCTGCCGAGGCCGTGGGCTTGCTGGTGGCGTTGAGCTTGGTGCGTGAGTTGGGGCCGGTGGTGGCCGCGCTGCTGTTTGCAGGGCGCGCAGGCACCTCGCTGACGGCCGAAATCGGATTGATGAAGGCCGGCGAGCAATTGACGGCCATGGAAATGATGGCCGTGGATCCCGTGCAGCGGGTGCTGGCGCCGCGCTTTTGGGGCGGTTTTATCGCCATGCCCTTGTTGGCCGCGGTTTTCTCCGCCATCGGCATCCTCGGGGGCTGGTTGGTGGCCGTGCCGCTGATTGGGATCGATGCGGGCGCCTTCTGGTCGCAGATGCAGGGCGGGGTCGATGTCTTTGCAGACGTCGGCAACGGCGTCATCAAGAGCGTGGTGTTCGGGGTGACGGTCACGTTCGTGGCGCTGCTCCAAGGTTTCGCCTGCAGCCCCACGCCGGAAGGCGTCTCGGCTGCGACGACGCGCACGGTGGTACTGGCCTCTTTGGCCGTGCTGGCGCTGGATTTCATGCTGACGGCGCTGATGTTTTCGATTTAGGGAGTGAGAAGGATGCAATCTTCTCGGTATGACGCTTGGGTGGGTTTCTTCGTGCTGCTTGGCGGCGCGGCCCTGCTGTTTCTGGCACTGAAGGCTGGCAACTTGCTGAGCCTGAACTTTGACGACACCTATCAGGTCTCGGCGCGCTTCGACAACATCGGCGGCCTCAAGGCGCGCGCGGCGGTGAAGAGCGCCGGCGTGGTGGTTGGGCGGGTCGAGTCGATCAGCTTTGACGACAAGACCTTCCAGGCCAAGGTGGTGATCAACCTGCAAAAGGGCACGTTGTTCCCGAAGGACAGCTCGGCCAAGATCTTGACCGCCGGCTTGCTCGGCGAGCAGTACATCGGCCTGGAGCCGGGGGCTGACGAAAAGAACCTCGCGGCGGGCGATCTGATCCGTCAGACGCAAAGCGCCGTGGTGCTGGAAAACCTCATCGGTCAGTTCATCAACAGCAAGGCGTCGGACATGGGCAGTGCCCAACCCGCCGCAGGAGCCAAGCCGTGAGTCGCTTGTGGCGCGCATTGGCGCTGATGGCTCTGGTGCTCGGCCTTGCGGGTTGCCAGACCGTCAAGGGCGTGGGCACCCGTTTGGAGCGTGCGGTGGACAAGGTGATGGGCTCCAAAGGCCAGAAGCTGGACCCCTGGGAGTCGTGGAACCGCAAGGTCTTTGCGTTCAACGAAAAGCTCGACGAAACCGTGCTCAAGCCCGTGGCGACGGCGTATTCCGAGCTGGTGCCGGCGCCCATCCGCACCGGCATCGACAACTTCTTCGGCAACATCGGCGACGCATGGTCGGCCGTGAACCTGTTCCTGCAGGGGCGGTTCAAGGCGGGTGTGGAGCAGGGCATGCGGTTTGCGGTGAACTCGACACTCGGCCTTGCTGGCGTGTTGGACGTGGCTACGGAAGCCGGGTTGGAGAAAAACAGCCAGGACTTCGGCAAGACCCTGGGCAAGTGGGGCATGGGCACCGGGGCCTACATCGTCTGGCCGCTGTTCGGCCCGTCGTCGGTGCGCGACTCTCTGGCGCTGCCGCTGGACTGGCAAGCCTCGCCCGCGGTGGTGTACGACGACGGTCGCAAGAAGGTGCTGATCAGCAGCTTGAACATCACCAACACGCGGGCCAATTTCCTGCGCGCGGGGCAGATGCTGGAAGGCATTGCGCTGGACAAATACACCTTCTACCGGGACGCCTACCTGCAGCGCCGCGGCAGCTTCGATGACGATGACGAGGTGGAGGTGTTGGTGCCCGGGAGCCCCGCGTCGGCGCCCGAGCCAGCGGCTTCGGAACCTGCTCCCTCAGTCAAGAAGCCTGCGGAGCCCGCTTCGGACGCGACGCGGTGAACCAAAACCGGGTCAGGCGCGTTGAGTGCCTGCCTCTGACACACGAAAGCCATTCATGAACCTGCTGAACCCCCTGCGCCGCCTGCTGACAGTGGCCACTCTGGGTCTGGGCTTGGTGCACGCCGCCCACGCGGCCGACGCCAGCGCGCCGGATCAACTCATCCGCCAGCTGTCGCTGGAAACCATTGAAGCCGTGAAGTCGGACAAGGACATCCAGGGCGGCAACATCAACAAGATCATTGCCCTGGTGGACACCAAGGTGATGCCGCACGTCAATTTCCAGCGCATGACCGCCTCGGCCGTGGGCCGTTTTTGGCGCCAGGCCACGCCGGAGCAACAAGGCAAGCTCCAGGCCGAGTTCAAGACGCTGCTCGTGCGCACCTACGCCGGCGCCTTGACGCAGGTGAAGGATCAGACCATCGGCCTGAAGCCGCTGCGCGCGCAGCCGACGGACACCGAGGTGGTGGTGAAGACCGAGATCCGCGGCAAGGGTGACCCCATCCAGCTGGACTACCGCCTGGAGAAGGCCGGTGAGGTCTGGAAGATTTATGACGTCAACGTGCTGGGCATCTGGCTGGCCGATCAGTACCGCAACAGCTTTGCGCAGGAGATCGGTGCCAATGGCATTGACGGCCTGATCAAGAGCCTGGCGGACAAGAACGCCAAGGCCAGCAGCGCGGCCGCCAAGGGCTGATCTTGAGTGGCCTGAAGTTGCCTGCGCGGCTGCGCATGGACGGCGCCAAGGCCGCTTGGGCGCAGATGTCGCCTGCATTGCGGGCCGAAGCTGCCCAGGTGCTGGCTGCCGCAGGGCGTGAGGTGCGCCTCTCGGCGGCGGAGCTGACGGATTTCGACTCGTCGGCGCTCAGCCTGCTGTTGTCGGCCGCGCGGCAGTGCGGTGAACAGGGCGCTGTGCTCCGCTTGGAGGCGGCCCCGGAGAAGTTGCGTGAGCTGGCCCGGGTGTACGGCGTGGCCGAGCTGTTCTGGCCCGCCACCACTGCCGCCGCCAGCGCTTGAGCTGTGCAGGAACCTGTGGGCCGCTGAGCCTCGCCTGAAACCGCGGGAGCGGTCTCAGGTTCAGCCGGCGTAGCGCTTGGCGCGCAGGTTCTTCTTGATTTCCTGCAGCACGGGCCGCAGGTGTTGCCCCAGGCGAAGTGCCACGCCGGTGGTCAGGATGTCCACGGCGATCAGGTGCAGCAGGCGCGACACCATGGGGCTGTAGCGGTCGAAGTCTTCCGGGTGATCCACCGCCAGCAGGATCTGGCTGGGGCCCAGCGCCAGTTGTGCCAAGGGTGACGCACTGGCCGTGATGATGATGATGGTCGCGCCCTTCTTGCGGGCGATGTCGGCGGCGTCCAGCAAATCACGGCTGCGGCCGGAGTTGCTGATGATGACCGCGCAGTCGCCCGGCTGCAGCATCGTGGCGCTCATGAGCTGCACGTGGCCGTCGCTGGTGGCGACGGTGTTCACGCCCAGCCGGAAGAACTTGTGCTGCGCATCCTGCGCCACGATGCCGGAGTTGCCGACGCCGTAGAACTCGATGCGGCGCCCGTGCCGGGCGGCATCGGACAGTGCGTCGATGGCACGCTCGAACGCGTGGCTGGCTGCGTCGTTGCGGTAGTGCAGCAAGGCGGCCACCGCGTTGTCCACCACCTTCACGATGATGTCGGCAGGCTTGTCGTCTTCGTCGACCGCGCGGTGCACGAAGGGCACGCCCTCGTTCACGCTGCCGGCCAGCTTGAGCTTGAAGTCCGCCAGGCCGTCATAACCCACGCTGCGGCAAAAGCGCACCACCGTCGGCTTGCTGACGTGGGCGCGGTCGGCCAGCTCACTCACCGGCAGGCTGGCGAAGCTGCGGGCGTCGGCCAGCAACAGCTTGGCCACGCGCTGCTCGGCCGGTGGCAGCGCGGGCAGCGCGGCCTTGACGCGTTCCAGGATGCTCATTGCTCTTCCGCCCAGGCGTAGCCGTCACGCGCCACCAGCGCACTGGCCGCCGCCGGGCCCCAGGAGCCTGCGGCGTAGGGGCGGGGGCCGTTGCCGTCGGCGGTCCAGGCGTCCAGGATGGGCTCCACCCAGCGCCAGGCCTGCTCCTGCTCGTCGCTGCGCACGAACAAATTCAGGCGGCCCGCAATCGCGTCCAGCAACAGGCGTTCGTAGGCGCCTACGCGCTGCGTGGAGAAGGCCTTGTCAAAGTCCAGGTCCAGCGACACCGGCGTCAGTTGTTCGCCGTGGCCGGTGCCCTTTTGTGCCAGCAGTTGCAGCTCCAGTCCGTCCTCGGGCTGCAGCTTGATGACCAGACGGTTGGGCAGGCTCGCGCCCGGGAAGATCTGGTGAGGCACCGGGCGGAAGTTCACCACGATCTGCGCATCGCGCGCGGCCAGGCGCTTGCCGGTGCGCAGGTAGAACGGCACGCCGGCCCAACGCCAGTTTTCCACTTCGGTGCGCAGCGCCACGAAGGTTTCGCACTGGCTGTCTTGCGGCACCTTCACTTCTTCCAGGTAACCCGGCACGGCGTGGCCGCCGCACATGCCCGCGCGGTACTGGCCGCGCACCACGTCGCGGCTGACCGACTCGGGCGTGAAGGGCTTGAGCGCGCGCAGCACCTTGAGCTTTTCATCGCGGATGGCGTCGGCGTCATTGCTGGCCGGCGGCTCCATGGCGATCATGGTCAGCAGTTGCAGCGCATGGTTCTGAATCATGTCGCGCAGCGCGCCGGTGCCGTCGTAGAAGGCGCCTCGCGTGCCCACGCCCAGCTGTTCGGCCAGCGTGATCTGGATGTTGGCGATGCTCTCGCGGCGCCACAGGGGCTCGAACAGCGCATTGCCGAAGCGCAGGGCCATCAGGTTCTGCACCGACGGCTTGCCGAGGTAGTGGTCGATGCGGAAGGCCTGGCGCTCCTGGAACACCGAGCGCACCGTGCGGTTGATCTCTTGCGCGCTGGCCAGGTCGTGGCCCAGCGGCTTCTCCAGCACCACGCGCACCTTTTCGTGATTCAGGCCCACGGCGCCCAGTTGCTGGCAGATGCCGGTGAACAGGTGCGGGCTGGTGGCCAGGTACAGCACGACGGTGTCGGCATTGCGGGCATCCAACCAGTCCTTCAGGCCCTGGTAATGTTCGGGCTGCGACAGGTCCATGCGCTTGTAGTGCACCAGGGCGGCGAAGCGCTCGAATTCTTCGTCGCTCGGGCGCTTGCCAGCGTCCACCTCACGGAAGCGTTCCTTGAGCCATTCGCGGTAGCGCTCGTCCGTCTGCTCGTCACGGGCCACGGCGAGAATGCGACCGCCTTCGGGCAATTTGCCGTGCCGGAAGGCCTGGAAAAGTGCGGGCATCAGCTTGCGCCAAGTCAGGTCGCCGGTGCCACCAAAGAACACGAGATCGAAAGACATCTGCGGGGGTCTCCAGGCCAGCGTCCTTGCTTGGCGCTAACCGTTGTGTAACTAAGTTTCGTGAAATACTATGCAGCAGTTTCTTCGCCGGGTCAATCAGTCCGACCCGAGGACCGCACCACCATGAACCAGCTCGACCAGCTCAAAGCCTTCACCACCGTTGTTGCCGACACGGGCAACTTCCTGCAACTGGCGCAGTTCGCACCGCGCGACGCGACGACCAATCCTTCGCTGATCCTGAAGGCCGTGCAGTCGCCCGATTACGCGCCGCTGCTGAAGGAAACCGTGGCCGCCCATCGCGGCAAGCCGCTGGACGAAATCGTGGACCACGTGCTGGTTCGCTTCGGCCTGGAAATCCTGAAGGTGGTGCCGGGCCGCGTGTCCACCGAAGTCGACGCCCGCCTGTCGTTCGACAAGGCCACGTCGCTCTCGCGTGCGCGCCGCATCATTGCGCTGTACGAGGCGGCCGGTATCTCGCGCGACCGCGTGTTGATCAAGCTGGCCTCCACCTGGGAAGGCATTCAGGCCGCTGCTGAACTGGAGCGCGAAGGCATCCACTGCAACCTGACGCTGCTCTTCGCGTTTGCCCAAGCAGTGGCCTGTGGTGAAGCCAAGGTGCAACTGATCTCGCCGTTCGTCGGCCGCATCTACGACTGGTACAAGAAGCAAGCGGGCGCCAGCTGGGACGAAGCGGCGCAAGCCGGCGTCAATGATCCTGGCGTGAAGTCGGTGAGCCAGATCTACGCGTACTTCAAGCAACACGGCATCGCCACTGAAGTCATGGGCGCGAGCTTCCGCAACATCGGTCAAATTCAGGCACTGGCCGGATGCGACCTGCTGACCATCAGCCCCGACCTGCTGGCCCAGCTGCAATCGACCGACGCGAAGCTGGAGCGCGCGCTCGACGCCGCCAAAGCGCCCGCCATGCCGCGCGTGCATCTGGACGAAGCCGCTTTCCGTTTTGCCCTCAACGAGGACGCGATGGCCACTGAGAAGCTGGCCGAAGGCATCCGCCTGTTCGCGGTGGACGCCGGCAAGCTCGACAAGCTCATCCAGGAAGCCTGAGCATGACGCTGCGCTGCGACCAGTCGCCCGTCTGGGCCGAACTTCAGGCCCATTTCGACCAAGACGGCGCCGCGGGTGGTCGCGGCTTCGACATCCGCACCGCCTTCCAGGCGGACGCGAACCGTTTCCAGACGCTGTCCTTCGAGGCGCCGGAGGTGTTTGCGGATCTGTCCAAGAACCGCATCGATGCCCCGACGCTGGCGCTGCTGCTGAAGCTGGCGCAGGACTGTGGGCTGGAGGCGCGCCGCGATGCCTTGCTGCGTGGCGACCCGGTGAACCACACCGAAGGCCGCGCGGTGCTGCACACCGCGTTGCGGGCGCCGGCAGGCAGCGCCGCCCCGTTCAATGCCGAGGTGCAGGCCTCCTTGGACGCCATGCTGGCGTTCGCTGAAAGCGTGCGGCGTGGCGAGCGCGGCGCCATGACCGACGTCGTGCACATCGGCATCGGCGGCAGCGACCTGGGCCCGGCCATGGTGGTGCAGGCGCTCGAGGCCTTCCGCGCGCCGGGCCTGAAGCTGCATTTCGTGTCCAACGTGGACGGCCACGACCTGGCCCCGGTGCTGCGTGGCCTGGATGCGCAACACACGCTGTTCGTCATCGCGTCTAAGACCTTCACCACCCAGGAGACGCTCGCCAACGCGCAGGCCGCAAAGGCCTGGTTCCTGGCGCAAGGCGGCACGGACATCGCCCGGCACTTCGTGGCCACCAGCAGCAACACCGCGGCGGCGGCGGCCTTTGGCATCGACACCGCCTTCGGGTTCTGGGATTGGGTGGGCGGCCGCTATTCGCTGTGGTCGGTCATTGGGCTGCCGATCGCCATCGCCGTGGGCGCCGAGCAGTTCCGCGCGCTGCTGGCCGGCGCGCATGCGATGGACCAGCACTTCGCCAACACGCCGTTGGCGCAAAACCTGCCCGTGTTGCTGGGGCTGATCGACATCTGGTACCGCAACTTCCACGGCTTCAGCAGCCGCAGCGTGGCGCCTTACCACCAGGGGTTGCGTCGCCTGCCGGCATACCTGCAGCAGTTGGAGATGGAGAGCAACGGCAAGGGTGTGGACCTGGACGGCAATGCGCTGACCATTGGCACATCGCCGGTTGTGTGGGGTGAAGCCGGCACCAACGGCCAGCACGCCTACTTTCAGATGCTGCACCAGGGCACCGATGTGATCCCGGTGGAGTTCATCGCCGTGAAGCGGCCGAACCATGGTGCTGTCGGCGAGTTGGCTGAGAAGCTGGCCGACCAGCACCGCAAGCTGCTGGCCAATTGCCTGGCGCAGAGCCAGGCGCTGATGCAAGGCAAGACCGCCACGGAGGCCTTGATCGAGAAGGCGCCGACGGCCTCCGCCACGCTGGACCGCGAGGTGCTGGCTCGCCACCGCAGCTTCCCCGGCAATCGCCCCAGCACGACGCTGCTGCTGGAGGCCCTGACGCCCCGCTCGCTGGGTGCGTTGATCGCGCTCTATGAGCACCGGGTCTTCGTGACCGGCGCGCTGTGGGGCATCAACAGCTTCGACCAGTGGGGCGTGGAGCTTGGCAAGGCCTTGTGCAACCAACTGCTGCCGCGCCTGGCGTCGGGCGACACCGCGGGTCTGGATGGATCCACGGCTGGCCTGCTGAGTCGCTTGCTGTCGGCATGAGGATCGTTTTCGACTTCGGCGGTGTCGTGTTCCGCTGGCATCCAGCCAGCTTCCTGGCACGCGTTTGGCCGCACCGCGTGGGCAGCCTGGAGCAGGGCGTCGAGGTGGCCGCGCAGTTCTTCCAGAACTACGAGGGCGATTGGGGCTTGTTCGACCAGGGGTTGATCGGCGCCGACGAGGTGGTGCGCCGCATCGCCGCCCGAACCGGCTGGCCTCAGGGCGAAGTGGCGGCGGTGGTGCGGGCCGTACCCGATGAATTGATGCCGGTGCCGGCCACCGTGGTGCTGATTCGCGACCTGCTGGCCGCGGGCCACACCTTGCACTACCTGTCCAACATGCCGGAGCCCTACGCCGACCATCTGAGCGCCAGCTACCCGCTGACGGAGTGGTTCACGTCGGGGCTGTTTTCCGGGCGCATCAAGCAGAGCAAGCCGCACGCCGAGATCTACCAAATGGCCGAGCGCCACTTCGGCGGCGACCCGCAAGATTTGCTGTTCCTGGACGACCATCCGGCCAACATCGCCGCCGCGCTGGCCCGCGATTGGCAAGCTGTGCTGTTCACCGATGCGACCAGCGTGCGGCGTGAACTGGTGTCACGTCGCTTGCTGAACGGCTGAACCGCCGCGGCTCAGGCCACGCGTCAGTGCACGGTGCCCGGTTCGCCCGGCGCTCCGAATTCGTCGGGGTCCTGCGGCGGGGTGGCCGGCACCCGGAAGCTCTCGCTGGCCCAGGCGCCCAGGTCGATCTGGCGGCAACGTTCGCTGCAAAACGGGCGCCAGCGGTTGCTGGGCTCGAACAGGCTGTCGCCGCCACATTGCGGGCAGCGCACGATGCGGCCCGAGGAAGGCTTCTGAGAACTCATGCGCAGAGAGTCAGCTCGAAGCTGGTGTCTTCGGCTGCCAGCTTGAGGCGGCTTTCTTCATCCTGGCGCATCAGGCGGATGGACACCATCAGCCGGTGGCCAGTGATCTCGGGGATCAGCCCCAGGCTCGGGTCGATGCGCATGCGCAGCAGTTGGTAGGTGCGGCCAGCCGACAGGCTTTGCTGGAACTGGCCCGCAGTGGCCGCCACCTTGTGCGGCGTGCCCGAATCCCGCAGCAGGCCCAGCAGCAATTGCAGGGCCTCCGCCAGTGGCATGAGCGATTGCGCCCACTGCATCAAGTCCTTGCGGCGACGCACGGGCAAAAGCTGCTGCCAGTGGAAATAAGCCGGCAAATCGAACTCGCAGGTGCCGCCCGGAATGCTGATGCGACTGCGGATGCTCATCAGCCAGTCGTTGGCGGTCAGCGCCGCGCCGGTCTTGCCGCTGAGGGCATTCAGGCGCTGGAAGGCGCCGTCGATGCGGGCGATGACTTCGTCCAGCCGCGCTTCATCCAGCCCCGGGCTGCCCCGGTAGGCGTTGAACTGGGCCTTGTGCTTCTCCAGTTCCTTGAGCAGATCGCTCTTCAGGTCTGCACGCGAGGCCACGTCGAGGATCTCGAACAAAGTGACCAGCGCGAAATGGTGATCCAGCGCCATGTCGCGGGACATCAAGGTGCCCAGGCGGTCGAACAAGTGTTCGAGGCGAAGCATCGTCCGGATGCTTTCGTTGAACGGGTATTCGTACAGGACCACAGCGCGATCTTCAGTCAGGGCGTTGCAATTGTTTCACAGCCCCAACGCGCAGCCAGGCTCAGAACTTCCTTTCTGAGCGCATCCAGCGGCAAGTCGTCGTTCACGAGCACCACATCTGCTGCGGCGCGGCGGGCGACACGGGTCGCTTGTGCGGCTATCGCACCGTCCACCCGGGGGCGATCCCAGCCCGGGCGCTGCAGCACGCGTGCGATCTGCGTGTCCACCGCGCAGTCGACCACCAGCACTCGCGCCACCCGCGCGCGCCAGCGGCCCGATTCCACGAGCAGGGGCACATCCATCACCACCAGCGGTGCTTGCGCTTGCTGGGCTTGCCGTTGTGCGGTTTCGGAGATGAGCGGGTGAAGAATCGCCTCCAGCCGACGCTTGGCAAGAGGGTCCGAGAACGCCAGCGTGCGCATGCGGTCGCGGTCCAACGCACCATCCGGGGCGATGAACTCGGCGCCGAAGGCTTGCTCGATGGCGCCCATGGCGGCACCGCCCGCTTGGGTGAGCTGTCGCGAGATGGCGTCGGTGTCCACCAACGCAGCGCCTGCCTCCCGGAAGAACCCGGCGACCGTGCTCTTGCCGCTGCCAATGCCGCCGGTCAGGCCGATCCTCATGCCCAGCCGAGCCAACCCATCACCGTGGCCGGGCCTGCAAACAGCACCACCAAGCCGCCCCCCACGAGGAACGGGCCGAAGGGCACGTAGCGCCCCTCACGCAAGCTGGCCGAGGCCTTCATGGCCACGCCCACCACCGCACCCACCGCCGACGCGCCCAGGATGATGGGCAGCAGCATCGACGCGCCGAGCCACGCACCGAGCGCGGCCAGCAGCTTGAAGTCGCCCGGGGCCATGCCGATTTGGCCCCGCAGCTTTTCGTACAGCCAGGCCACGGTCCACAGCGACATGTAGCCCGCCACGGCGCCGAACAGGGCTTTGTCCAGCGGGATGGTCCAGCCCATGGCTGCTGCGATCAAGCCGGCCCACAGCAGTGGCTGGTTGATAGCGTCGGGCAGCAGCGTGGTGTCCCAGTCGATCAAGGCCAGCGCGAGCAGCGCGGCCACGAAGCCGCACCAGAGCAGGGTGGTGGGTTGCGCCCCGAAGCGCCAGGACAGCGCCGCGAAGGCGAGGCCGGTGATGGCTTCCACGAGGGGGTAGCGCATCGAGATCGGTGCTTTGCAGGCCGCGCATTTGCCGCCGAGCCGGAGCCAGCCGACCAGGGGCAGGTTCTCGTGCCAGCGCAATTGATGTCCGCAGTGCGGGCAGCGCGAGCGCGGCTTGGACAGCGTCAACGGGGCCAGGGCCTCGATCTTGGTGCCATACGCATCGACGGCCTTCGCGAGCTTCTCGGTCTCCGCGCGCGGCACTCCGATGGCGCGCGCCATCACGTCCGCCTCGATCAGCTGTGCGGCCGACTCATGCAGCCATTGGCGCTCCAGCATCAGCGGCAGGCGGTGAATCACGACGTTCAGAAAGCTGCCGATGCACAAGCCGAAGATGCCCAGCACCCACGGAGAAAGCCAAGCGGACCAGTCGATGGAGGCGAAGTCCATGGGAACCCAGGAAGACGTTGTGAATGCGGCGGGCATGAACGCCCGCCTGGAACAGGCGGGTGGGCGTCAGACCACCGAGCCGAGCTTGAAGATAGGCAGGTACATCGACACCACGATGCCGCCGATCAAGCCGCCCAGGATGACGATGATGAACGGCTCCATCAGGCTGGACAGGGCCTTCACGGCCTCGTCGACCTCGTCCTCGTAGAACTCGGCAGCCTTGCCCAGCATGTGGTCCAGCGAGCCGGATTCTTCACCGATGGAGGCCATCTGCAGCACCATGGTCGGGAAGATGTTGACGGATTGCATGGAGGTGGTCAGCGCCGCGCCGGTGGACACGTCGCGCTGGATCTGCTCCGTGGCCTCTGCGAACACTGCATTGCCCGAGGCGCCGCCGACAGAGTCGAGCGCCTCGACCAGTGGCACGCCGGCGGCGAACATGGTCGACAGGGTGCGGGTCCAGCGCGCAACGGCCGACTTGAACATCAGGTCGCCGAACACCGGAATCTTCAACAGCAGGCGGTCCATGCGCTTTTGCATGACTTCGGAACGCTTCCAGCTTTGCAGGAAGAAGTAGATGCCGCCCCCCAGCCCGCCAAAGATGGCCCACCAGTAGCCCACGAAGAACTTGGACATGGCGACCACCATCAGGGTCGGTGCGGGAAGGTCGGCGCCGAAGGACTTGAACACGTCTTCGAACGCCGGCACCACGAAGATCATGATCACAGCCACGACGATGAAGGCCACGACCATCACGGCCACCGGGTAGGTCAGGGCGGACTTGATCTTGTTCTTCAGGGCGACGGTCTTTTCTTGGTACATCGCCAGCCGGTCGAGCAGCGCTTCCAAGATACCGCCCGCTTCACCGGCCTCGACGAGGTTGCAGTACAGCGCGTCGAAGTACATCGGGTGCTTGCGGAACGCGGCCGAGAGGCTGGTACCGGTTTCGACGTCCTGGCGGATGTCGTTGAGCAATCGCGTCAGTCGCGGATTGGTGGCACCGCGCGCCACGATGTCGAACGCCTGCAGCAGGGGCACGCCCGCCCGCATCATCGTCGCCAACTGGCGCGTGAAGATGGCGATGTCTTTCTGCTTGATCGAGCTGCCGCCACTGGCCTTGCGCTTCTTGACCTTGTTGACCAGGATGCCCTGACGGCGCAGCGTTGCGCTGACCATGGCCTCGCCGCCCGCACGCAGCTCGCCCTTGACGATCTTGCCGTTGCGGTCTTTGCCTTCCCACTCGAAGACAAAATCTTTGACGCCCTTTGCTGCAGCGGTGGCAGTAGCCATGCGCTCTCCTCGCCTTTGGTTTATTCGTTGGTGGCCGACAGCACTTCTTCCAGTGTCGTGACGCCGCTGCGCACTTTCACCAGCCCGGACTGACGCAGGTCACGCACACCATCTTTCTTGGCCTGCTCGGCGATGTCCATCGCCGTCCCTTCAGCCAGGATGATCCGCTGGATTGCCTCGGTGATGGGCATCACTTGGTAAAGGCCCACGCGCCCCCGGTAACCGTTTGTGCAATTGCTGCATCCCACCGCACGGTACGGCTTCCAGCTGCCGTCGAAATCGTCTTCCAGGAACCCGGCGCGCAGCAGGGCGTCGCGGGGGTAGTCGGCCGGCGCCTTGCAGTTTTCGCAGAGCCGACGCACCAGCCGCTGCGCGGTGATGAGCAGCACGCTGGATGCGATGTTGAACGGCGCGACGCCCATGTTCAACAAGCGGGTCAGCGTTTTGGGCGCGTCGTTCGTGTGCAGCGTGGACATCACCATGTGTCCCGTCTGCGCAGCCTTGATGGCGATGTCAGCGGTTTCCAGGTCCCGGATTTCACCGACCATGATCACGTC
Source organism: Pelomonas baiyunensis (assembly GCF_043555935.1). Taxonomy (NCBI): domain Bacteria; kingdom Pseudomonadati; phylum Pseudomonadota; class Betaproteobacteria; order Burkholderiales; family Sphaerotilaceae; genus Roseateles; species Pelomonas baiyunensis. The sequence continues at coordinate 516,510 of NZ_JBIGIB010000001.1, forward strand.
AGGATCCTGACGCAGGAAGGACTTCAGTGCCGCGGAGAAATTCAACCCCGCCTTGTCGTTGACGTTGACCTGGTTGATGCCCGGCAAATTGATTTCGGCCGGGTCTTCCACGGTCGAAATGTTCACGCCGGGTTGATTGAGGATGTTCAGGCAGGTGTACAGCGACACCGTCTTGCCGGAGCCGGTGGGCCCCGTCACCAACACCATGCCGTAAGGCCGGTAGATGGCGGCGAGCAGGCGCTCCTTCTCGATCTTCTCGTAGCCCAGCGCGTCAATGCCCAGCTTGGCAGACGACGAATCCAGGATACGGATCACGATCTTTTCGCCGAACAGCGTGGGCAGGGTGCTGACCCGGAAATCGATCGACTTGCTGCCGAACTTCAGCTTCATCCGGCCGTCTTGCGGCACGCGACGCTCAGCGATGTCGAGCCGCGAGATCACCTTGATGCGCGACGACAGCTTGTCTTTGATGGCGATCGGGGGCTGGGTGATCTCCCGCAATTCGCCGTCCACGCGGAATCGCACGCGGTAGTGGAATTCGTACGGCTCAAAGTGAAGGTCGGATGCGCGCAAATTGATCGCGTCGACCAGCATCTTCTGAAGGAAGCGCACCACCGGCGCGTCTTCCACATCCGCCAGTTCGGTTGCTTCTTGCTGGGGAGTGGCATCTTCCTCAGCGATGTCGAAGTCGAACTCGCCGCCGGCGATGGACTCCAGACTTTCGGCGGCCGACGCGCCGCTGGTGCTGAGCAGCTTGGTCAGCTTGTCGTGTTCGACGATGACCCATTCCGGCTGCAACTGCGTCGCGAACTTGATGCGCTCGATCACCTCGAGGTCGGTTGGGTCCGCACCGCCGATGAACAGCCGGCTGCCGCGCCGGGACAGCGCCACCACTTGGTATTGCTGCGCCAGCTTGTTGTCGATCAGGTTTTGCGGCATCCGCTGCACGTCCATCGCCGACAGATCGAGCAGGGGCAGCGCCAGCGCGCTGGACAGGGTGTGCGCCAAGTCGCCGGGGGACACCTGGCCGCTGGCGATCACCGCATTGACGAAGCTGGTCTTTTTCTCGCGCGCCTGGCGTACGAGATCTTCCGCAGCCTTGGCTTGGAGCTTGCCGGCATGCACCAGCATGCGTGCAACGCCAGACAGGGCAGACTGAAGCGGCTCGACGAGCGTGGTTTCCACGGGCTTGGGCGTCAGCGACGGAGATGACAGAGGCTGCCGATTGTGCCAGTCATGGTGCGGCCATGAGTGGGAGGCTGAGCATGGGGAACACCCGTGCTTTTTCGAACCGTTCCGGCGCAGATTCCGGCGGGGAAGGGCGGTGGTTGCCAGCGCGCAGGCAAGAAAAAAGGCCTCGCTGCTGCGAGGCCTTTCCATTGAGCCGTGGCTCTTGATTCCTGGTCGGGGTGAGAGGATTCGAACCTCCGGCCTCTACGTCCCGAACGCTTAGCCCTTGTGGCGTTTTTGCTGGTGGTTTAAGGTACTTCCTGATTATTTGGGCCATTCTTGGGCCATTGGGCCATCAGGGAGACGTATGGGGCAGATCACGAAGCGCGGCGAGTATCAGTGGCGGGCCAAGGTCAGGCGCAAGGGCTTCCCGGAGCAGTCGCGCACCTTCACCTACCGGGAGGACGCGGAGAAGTGGGTTCGCATGGTCGAGAGCGAACTGGAGACCACGGGCTTCATCGACAGGCGAGAAGCAGACAAAACCACACTTGCGGCAGTCCTTCAGCGCTATCAACGCGAGGTCACCCCCTCTAAAAAGTCGGCGGCCATCGAGTCCGTGAAGATCGATGTGCTCCTGCGCGACCAAGCGCTGGTCGGCCTGAAGATGACCGCCGTCACAAGCGCGGAGGTCGCCAAATGGCGAGACCGCCGACTCAAGGAGGTGACCGGGGGGACCGTCAACCGTGAAATCGACGTGCTCTCGACCGTATTCAACCATGCTCGGCGTGAGTGGGACATCCACGTCGAAAACCCGATCCGGTCCATCAAGCGTCCCGAAAAAGCGCGCGCGCGGGATCGCCGCTTTTCGTCTGAGGAAGAGTCCTACCTGCTGGCTGCGCTGACTGGTGGGGAGCGCCTCGTCGATGGAACGTTCAGCAAAGGAGCTCGCAACCCGTGGCTGTTGCCTCTTGTGAAGCTCGCCATTGAAACGGCCATGCGGAGGGGGGAGTTGCTTTCGCTGACTTGGGAACATGTGGACCTGGAGCGCCAGACAGCTCACTTGCCCGATACCAAAAACGGCGACTCGCGAACCGTGCCCCTGTCTACACGGGCTGTGGCCATCCTCAAAGCGCTGCCAACACCAGAAGCCGACGAGGATGTTGAGGGAGAGGCAGAGGTTCAGCGCACAGGGGCCGTCTTCCCGACAACGGCGTTGGCACTGAGAAAGGGCTTCGCGCGGGCCATTGAGCGTGCTCAAGAGCAGTACCGTGCTGACTGCAAGCAGGCCAAGCGCCGGCCTATCCCGGGGTTCCTCGAAGATGTCCACTTTCATGACACGCGGCACGAGGCTGCGTCACGGCTGGCTGAGAAGCTCACGAACGTCCTGGAGCTCTCGGCGATGACTGGCCACCGAGACCTGCGCATGCTCAAGCGGTACTACCACCCCAGGGCCGAGGATCTCGCCAAGAAGCTCGGCTGATGTGGACAAGCTCGTGGACAGCAAAGGTTGTCCACGTTAGATCGCCCCGGCAACGCTTGATAGATCGCCCCTGCTGTAACGCCGGCTCCTCGATAAATCGCCCCAGTCAGGGGCGATAGATCGCCCCTGTTCTATACAGATAGGGGTTCTGATAGCTCTTCAGATACCTTTACTGGTAGTTGGGCTGCGCGAATCTGTGGAAAACCGTTCGTAGCGGACTTGGTCCATCCCACAGAGCAATCGTGGACTCAACCCTCAGTCCAAGACCTTGAAGCGCTCCGGATCGACAAGGTCTTTGAGCGGGATCTGCAGGGCGTCAGCCAGCAGTCCCATGTTGTCGATGGACACGTTTCGCTCTCCGCGCTCTACCTCGCTGACGTACGTCCGTGACAGCCCTGCATCAAGTGCCAGGGCTTCCTGAGAAACGTCGCGCAGACGGCGGGCCAGGCGCAGGTTGGCCGCAAAAACCATTCGGGCTGACTGCTTTTCCTTGTTCTTCTTCATGCAGCCAAGCGTGACTACTCACGCCTGCACAGGCTACAAGCTATGAGAGACTTAATGTCAACCATGCGTGACATTAAGTCGTTAATGGGTAGATGAAAGTAGCCTATGGGAGAAGATGAATGAGGATCGCTATTGGCCTATTCCTCGCCGCCATGGCCGTGGCTGGCTGCGCAACGACAGAGCAGCCGGATGGCAGTACCCGCGTGTCGGTGTCGTTGAGTGACAAGCTGGGCCTGCAGCCCAGGAGCGCCCCCAGGCCAACTGCCAGCACTACCGAGGCTGCCTCGGCCGCTGACACCGCACGGGCTCCTGCACCGGCTCTCTCTTCAGGGAGGCCGAGTGATATGGCTTCGAGCCCGCTTGCTGCACCGCGCGTCTCGGCGACAGCGCTGGCGGGCGTCTTCGCGAAGCATCCCTACGACGGAACGCCCAAGACCTACTTCCCGCGAGTGGCTGTCACGGTCACGGACTGGTCTCGCAACGACTGCTGGATCGGTACGGCCACCATTTGGTGGAGCAAGACCAAGTCCGAAGCCGTGCCAGCCTTCTCGGTCTGCTGGGGGCAGTCGGTGGGGTACGCGGTCAACAACGCCGCCAACCTGCACCTCTTCATGCAGCAGACGGCGGTCGAGCACAGCGGCAATGTCCGCACCGTTGGCCCCAAGCCGCCTATGCTGGCCATCCCCGACCGGCAGCCGATCAGCGAGCGGCAGCAGCTCGCCTTCCAGGGGTTTGTCCAGCAACTGGTGCTCGACACCGGATGGCAGCCGGGCGCACCGACCAATCTCTGGTTGGTAGGGTATGACGCCAACGCGGTCATCAAGCCAACCGTGCCTCCTGCCTCCAGTAACGGAGCGTCGCAGCCCGTGGGCGCCAAGACCAAGGCGCAGCTCGAACAGGCGCTGAGCTGCACGGCCATCGGTCCACGATTTGAACTAGCTGAGTCGCTGCTCAAGCAGTCGGGATGGAATCCAGATCAAGGCGTTACGCCGGTCACGCTCGCCGAGCCCGTCAAGGTCTATGGGTTCAGCGTCCGCAGGGTGGCGGTGTCGCGTGACGGGGGTGAGCAAACCTACCGCAGCTACTTGCCCGTCCTCACGGTCCAGCAGCTTGCGAAATCAGCCTCGCTGAAGCTGGGCAAGGACGGCAAGACCTATGGCCGTTTGACCAAGGTCGGCGTGCTGTCGGCAGGCATGGAGGGCGGCGAAGCCACGCTGACCTGCACCGTCAACACCGAAGGCTCGGAGGGCTGAACATGGCGATGCAATGCCCCAGCTGCGGCAGCACCCACATCCAGCCGATGGCTGTCGTGCATGCGGGTGGCACCCAGCAGTTCCACGCAACGCACACGGCGGTCACTTCAGATGGGCAGTTTGTTCAAGGCAGCAGCCAGGGCTCCCAATCCACGGCGCTGGCTCAGCATTGCGCTCCGCCCGCGCCGCCGTCACCGCTACCGTTCATCGGAGCCTATGGGATCGGCGGTATCGTCATCTACATGTCGATGACGGTGTGCCCGCTGTTGGCACGTGAATGCGTGTACGTCGGCTTGGCGGGCCTGCGCTACAACTGGAAGCAGGCAGCTGTGGGCGTGGGACTCATCGCGCTGGGCTGGCTGCTGATGAAGGGATGGCGTACCCAGGCGAAGGCCTACAGCGCCGCGAAGCGCCGGTGGCAGAGCACGTGGTTTTGCCATGCATGTGGTCAGGCCCACCAGCGGGGGTAAGGGCTGCAGCGATTACCGTAACTATCGTAATTACCGTAATCGCCTGGTTGCGTCCTACGGATGTCGCAGAGGCTAGATGCACGCTGAAACGCTCACAAGCGTACTGGGCGTGCGGCGTTGTGCGGTGTTAGCCCACGAACCCCATTGCCTTTCGGGGCGAGCAGCCGAGGGCAGGCAGGTCGCACACCCGAATGTGATCCCGCTCGTCCCGTGCTGCCCGCCCCAGCGCGCGCTTCAACGCCAGCCCCAAGGTTCTCGGCGGCAAGTTCTTCAGCTTGTCCACCACCTGGTCGTCCAGCGTCGGCTCAAAACCTGACCCCCAAGGGCTCTCGGCCCGCATGCGGCCATACATCTGTCGAGCGATGTGGGCCACCTGCTCTGGCGTCGGGGCCTGTACATGCAGCACCGTCATGCGCGAAAGCAGTGGCGCCGGGATGCCTTCGATGCTGTTTGCCGTGGCGATCCAGTTCACGTGGCTGGCATCGATGGTGAAATCGCGGATCGAGAGATCGATGAAGTCGCGCGCGCTGCGAGGTTCCAATAGGGTGTACAGCGCCGCGAGCGGGTCGTACTGACGTTGTTGGTCCGTCTTGTCGAGCTCGTCCAGCACGATCACCGGATTGGCCAGCGGCTGGTAGGCCAGCAGCTCAAACACGACGCCTGGCTCCGAGTTCGACCAGAACGATTCCGACCCGGCCAACGGCGAGCTGGACTGGGTGCTGGCCATGTCGATCACCCTGAACGGCAAGCTCAGGCGCGCTGCAAGCCATCGCGCGGCTTCTGTCTTGCCAATGCCGGCAGGGCCCACCAGCAGGATGGGAGACCACTCCACACGGCCATCGCCCATGGCGTGCAAGGCGAAGTGGTCGTGAATCACGTCCGCCAGCTCAGCGAAGTTGGGGAAGTCGCGCTGGAAGTCTTCGATCAGCTGTGGCCAGTCATCAGGCAGTTCGCCCAGCTTGCGGCGTTCGTGGCCAGCGGCTCGGATGCGCTCGGCGATGTACTGCGCCCGCTTAGCCCTCTCGTCGGGCTTGGCACGGTGGCGCTCGACAAAGCTACGCAGGCCTCCGGCGTTCAGAAACGCGATCTGAGGTGTTGCCCGAGGTGCATTTCGGGCGGGCTGTTCCGGCGCCGCTGCCGGTGGCTTCATGTCTGGCAGTGATTGCACCAGCGCATGAACAGCCTCGTCGATGGACGGATCGAGCGGCTCGCCACGCACCGACTTCTCGGTCTTGGTGGCGGCCGGCAGCAGCCCTGCAGCTACGGCCAGTTTGTGATTGCGCTTGAGGTCTTCGGCGAAGAGCCCAATGGTGGCCTCGTGCTGCTTGCAGCGCACGCCCTGGCCTGCGTTCGCATCGCCACCAATCACCGGCGCTGCGCAAACCGGGCAATGTTGTTGGGCCGCATGCCGGGCGGCCTCGATCAGATCCAACAAAGCCCTGTCCCTGTTGACGCTGGCGCCCACCAGCTCCACCCGCAGGCTGAGCTTGTCGCGCTGGTTGGTGGCGCAAAAGAGCGGTAGGTGGCGGTAGTCGGCCGGTTTCATCAGCAACTCGCATTGGCCCACGAAATGTGCCAGCACCGCCAAGTGGCCAGGGGCGGGCTCCACCACCTGCTTGGCCAGCCATGGATGCGTGGTTTTCAAAGCAGCCACGCAAGTTTGGTAGGTGGCGCGGCTCATGGGGCGGTGGCTGTTGGAGCGGGTCATGATGGCTTCTTTGGATTTACTATAAATCACTATAACAATACAAAGCACGGAGATCCAGCGTTCGCTTCGCGCATTCATCTTGGTTATAGTGATTTACTGTGATCCCCCTGGAGCCCGACATGTCCGCGTTGAGCAGCGAGCAACTCCCCATACTGGCTGGTGCGCTCTTGCGTCTGCGAGGCCTCACATTGGCTGCGGTGTTCGACGCCACCGGCATCCGCGCGGCCAACCTGTCTGCTTGGCTGAAAGGCAAACCGCAGGTCATCTCTGCGGCGCGCGTGACGGCGTTGCTTTACCACTTGGGTATCCAAGGTGGGAAGCTCCGGTCGGACATGGTGCACACCTGGAGCGACCAAGGTGAATGGGCCCACGTGCGCAGCGTTTTCAACCTGCTTCAGGAGCCAGTGGCGCCCCGATGCTTGTTTCTCGATGAGCATCCAGGCATGTCCCACACAAGATTTCTGCAGTGGGGCGAGGCATGGGTTCGACTGTCTCTCACGCCAGGTCCCACTGCGCAGGACGATCTGGCCGCGATGGTCAGCCCTGACCGAATGATCGTGCTGCCCGTCGCGCTGGAGGGCATCCCCACCCATGACCCGCAAGCGACCGCTTCAGCGCTCTTGAGCCTCGCCGAGCAGGGTGGGCAAGAGATTCCGACAGGTGAACTGGCCCATGGCTTCATGCAACGCCTCGGAGCGCCGCCTGGGCAGGACTTTGTGCTCACGAACGGTGACTCATTGGGGTGGCGCATCTTGGAGGTGAGCTTGCGCAGTGCGATGCGCAGGGGGTTGAGCCCCACCCAATTGGCGTTGAAGATCGAGACGATGCGTCTCGATGAAGACGACTTCGCTCGTCCAGGCAAAGCCAAACCTGGCTGAACTGCCGAACGAACGCACCTAGGACGCGGGCAGCCAGACCGCTTCCTGCTCCAGCGCCATTCCCCGGTGTTGCATCTGCTCGGTCAGCTCGCGCACGGGCGCCGGGAGTTGCGCCACGGCGGTGGTGAAGTGGCGCAAGGTGTCCCGCCACAGCTGAACGCTGCCATAGCGCGCCAGCTTGCTTTCCCACTGCGGCATCAGCCAGAAATCGCAAGCATCGCCCAGCGCTTCACGAAGTCGCGCGAAGTTGCTCAGGCCAACGCCGTCGTAATCCGGGAAAAGGGTCACCCGGCTGGCACGGGGGCGATGACCCAGCCATGACAGTAGCCTGCCGTCGAGATGCCCGCCGTAGTACAGCAGCGTGGCTTGCGTGCCTTCAGGCAGCCAGTCCGTGCGATCAAACAAGGCTTGGTTCTCGACGAGCCAGAGGGCTTGTTCGGTGTGCCAGGCGTCATCTGGGTGAATGCACAGAGAGGCCGCACCGAAGTCCCATGTGGCAGCGCTCAGTTCCAAGTCCGTACCCCGGTCGATCTCACGCCAGATGACTGCGTCGCCGACCGCCTTGAGCAGCGGGTAGTAGCTGCCGTGTTGATGACGCCGGGCCTTGCTGTCGCGGGCATGAGCCACGTGCTGTGCGCGCAAAGGAAGTTGGTCGGCGATAGACGGCTCCACCTGAGGCGAGAGCTGGGTCACATGAGCTTCAAACACTGCCTGATTGCAAACGCTGTACACGTCTCCTCGCCCTTGTCGCAGGCAGTTCACGGCCCCCGTTTGTCGCGCAAAGCGATCCAAGGCGCTGCGCTGCGCCGGGGTGAACTGGCTGGCGGGCAAGAGGCTCTTGCCTTGCAGCTTGAGCAACGCCGCGCGCAGGGCCTGCTCCGTCATCGGGCCTCCAAGGGTTCGATGATCTGCCAGCTGAAGCGGCTGATCTGGTTGCTGCCCTGCCGGTGATGAATCGGCACACAGTAGCGCACGGTGGTCAGCGGCGCCGGGGAGGCGAAGATCAGCGAGAAGCCGAACTCAGCAGCGGTCTCGATCAGACTCCGCTGGTTACGAGCATCCAGGGCCAGGGCTTCGTCCAGATAGCAAATGCCTTGGATCGGGCGCCGCTGATCCTGCATCAGGTGCAGCATCGCCAAGCCCGTCACCAGCTTGGCCATCAGCACCGTCCCGTTCGAGGCGGCGCTGTCGAGGTCATCGAAGGCTTCCGGCTCGCGACCAGTTTTGCCCACCCAAAAGCGCAGACGGAACAGGTCGGCCACGCGCAAACCGTGGCGGGCGTTGCCTTCCTCGATGAGCAGGGTCTTGGCACGGTTGAGCTGGTCATCATCCAGCACGCTCTGCTGGTTGAAGAGTTCGAAGGTCTCGCCATTGCCGACTGTGGCAGCAGTGCTGATGAGCAGCTCGATGGCCTCGACGAGCGCGGTTTCGTCTTCGGGTTCGATCTTGAAGACCGCCAAATCGGAGAGCTGGCGTCCGCTGATCTTGCGATTGAACTCGCGCATCCGGCGCTTGAACGCGGCCAAGCCATCGCGCAGTTCGCGCAGGCAAGCCGCGACGTTCACCACCGCCGACCGCACCTTCTTTTCCAGGGCCTCGGCTTCCTGCGGCAGGTGATGGGCGAACTCCACCAGGCGCGCGATTTCTGCCTCGGGCTCACCGACGAACTGGTACTTGGTGAGCCCGCCCGTGTGGATTTCGCCCAGCAGTCGGCGGATCTGGTCGTCCAGTTCCAGCAACTGCCGACAGTCGGCCTGATAGGTCTGCAGGCGTTCGGCCAGCTGGTCCAGCGCGAACTCCGGCTGTGCCAACCAGGGGTGGTGGGGTGAGTCGGACAGCCAGGTGAACGGGCCTTCCTGATCGATGCGTTGGTTGCGGCGTTGCTCGATCTGCCGGTGTTGTTGCCCGAGTGAATCCAGATCCTTCTGCCTCTGTTGACGCTGCTGATCCAGCGCCCGGTACCGGGCAGCCGATTGCGCCAAACTGGTGGCCAGCTCGGCGAGCTTCTGGTTGAGTGTCACAAGCAGTGCTTCCCGCTCAGCGTCGCTGTCTTGCAGGGCCTGCATCTGGCTGTAGTCCCGCAATTCGGCGTCCAGCTGCACCAGCTGCTGTTCCAATCCATCACGTTCGCGTTGGACGAGTTCCAGCGCTTGTGCCGTCGCCAGCTGCTCCTTCAGCTGCTCCTGCTGTTGCTGCAAATCCCGCAGCAGCTCGCCCAGCTCGGCCAGGCCGCGCTGTTGGTGCTGCTCAGGCAGGGAGGCGACGCGCAGCTGCAGGCCCGGAAGGCCAGCATGCTCACCATTGGCATCTCCCAAAGCCTTGGAGAGCGCCAGGCCATCGAGCTGGAAGTCTTCGGCGCCCAAGGTCAGCACGGGTCTGGCCAGCACCTTGTTCAGCGCCGCCAGTTGATCGGGCGGCAAAGCGCCTGCCAACTGCTGGTAAAGGTTGTGGCCTTGGGTGCGCATCTCCTGTGCCAGCTGGGTCAGCTCCTTGTCCACGCGGGCGAGCTCGCGTTCGATGGATGCTGGTGGCCGGCTTTGCGCTTGGCTCAAGCGGACCACCAGAGCATCTCGTTGGGCCTGCACGTCGCGGCGGCACGTCTCTAGAACCGCCCGGCTTTCCACCAGAGCGAATCGCTGTCGCAATGCTTGCAGCTGTTGGCGCTCCTGGCGCAGTTGCTTCTGCTCCTGCTCCCACTGGCTCTGCTCGCGCACAGCCTGGCGATCCTGCTCTCGCAAGCGGTCCAGCTCGCCATCGCACTGCTGCAGCTCGTGCTGAAGGGCTTGCTGGCGTGATTCGAAGTGCTGCTGCCACTGGCCCAGGGCTTCGTCGATCATGGGCCGCCAGCACAGCAGCTTGCCGCGCAGAGTCAGTCGAGCCTCTTGCTTGCGCTCCAGTTCAGCGAGGCTGCCTTTCAGACGTTCGGCGGCCAGGTACTGACTGCGCTCAGCGTTGAGGTCGGCAAAAGCCTTGTCCCACTCCGCCTTGAAGTCGATGCTGGCGTCCGGCAGATCACGCCGGAAGATTTGCAGCAGGTAGTCTTTCACCTCGCTGGACCGAAGCTTGTCCAGCCGCAGCGTCCGGGTGAGCACACGCTGGAAGACGCTGGCGTCACTGGCGTGCTCCAGGCGGAACACGCAGAAGTCTTGTGAGCCGCTGAGCTTGCGGTTCCGGCCGCCGTACACCATGTCGGCGAACTCGCTGCCGCTGTAGCTGAACACGCGGCGCCCATGGGTGGCCAGATGGCTGGCCAACTTGGGCTGTGCCACGAGCGAGCCATCGGGCAGGCAGAACTCTTCCACCTTGAGCGGGCCGGCGTAGGCAAAGTACTCGTACTCGAAGCTCACGCCCTTGCCGACGCAACCGAGCACCACGGTGCCGGATTCCGGCAGCGACACCTCCAGCAGCACATAGGCGCTGTTGTTGGGGAAGTAAAACCGCCTGCTCTTCTCCACGTCGTGCGCGCCAAAGTCCATGCGGCGCCGGTCAATGATCAGCAGGAACTGCAAAGCATTGATCAGGCTGGTCTTGCCCGTGTTGTTGGGCGCTACCAGGGACACCGCGCCATCCAGCGGCAGCTCGGCGCGGGAGTAGCCCGCGCTGCCAAGCAGGACCAAACGTTGAAAGCCGTGCTGCATCAGTCGCTCTCCTCGTCGTTCAGCACGTCGTCGCTGCTTTCCTCAGGGGCAGCATCCGCCTCGTTGTCGTCATCTCGGGATGCTGCGGCCAGGCCCTCAAAGTGGTCCAGGTAGCGGCAGACGGCGGGCAACAGCCGCCAGCCTGCCGGCTCCGCCACTGCAAATCCCAGCGTGCAGGCGCGGCCCAGCAGATCGATCAGCCCATCGGGAGACAGCCCTTCGGCGTCCAGTAGGTCTTTCTGCTGTTCGTGCACCTCGGCCAGCCATTCCCGGTCGATGAGCCAGTCGGTGAAGCGTTGCAGCGCTTTGCCGGCATTGGCTTGGGCGTCGAAGATGACCATGAACAGCAGCGCCAGTTGACGGCTGACCTTGCCAATGTTGCTGCTGGCATCGGTGCTGTGGAACCAAGCAAAGCCTCGCGCATCCACGCGCAGCTCAAAGCCCAGCGCTACGAAAAGGCCTGCATAGGCCGGTTCGTGCTGCTCAAGTTCGGCCCAAAGTGCAGGCTCGGCCATGCGGTTCAGGTGCTTGCCGGACAGGAACAAGCGGAAGAGCTCGGCCAGTGCTGGCATCTGCGACAGTTGCGGCGTCAGTGGATGAGGCGTCGTCATTCCGGAATGCTCACTCGGTGAGGATGGTGCAGCACGCGGATGGCCTGCAAAGTGGTGGTCTCAGGATGCTCGCTGGCTTCGATCTGCCAACTGCTCTCGTGCTGCAGCTCATGGAACAGCCGCAGCAGCGTCCCATCCTGCAGATGACCGTGATGGGTATGCAGCCAGTCCAGCAGGCTGTCCACCGGTAGGCTGCTTCTCAGCTGCTGCCGGATAGCTGCCTCGTCCACGTGCTCCAGTAGCGGCGGGGCGTTGCCAGGGGCATCTTGCGGGAAGGCCACCGACTGCGGTTGGTACTGCTGCGCTGCGGCCATCACGGCGCGGACTTCATCGCCCAGTTGCAGGCGGAAGCCGCGTTCATTGCGCCAGACGGGCAGTGTTGTGCCGGCGGCATGCCGCGACAAGGCTCGGCGCAGACCCCGCTTGCGCACCTGGCCCAGCAGCAGGCTGACGGCACTGGTCAGCGCATTGTGTTGACGCATCTCCTCGCGCAGTGGCAACACCGTGTCGGCGCATTGCTGTGCGATCAGGCGACCGAATCGCCGCAGCTCCTTGGCCTGGTGCGCCACCTGCCTGAGCTGCAGGCGATGCGAGTACAGCCCGCCTTGAACAGACAGCTGCTCAAAGGCCAGATCCAGCGACCGCTCGGCGTCTTCCAGGTAACGGTAAAACGTGCCTTGCGGGCCGGTGTCCATCATCTGGTTCATCGGCTCGACGTAGTGGTCATAGGCCTCCAGCACACGCCTGTAGCGCTGGGCGATGGGCATGCCGGCGTCCGCGCTCTTGGCGTCCTCGGCAAGTTCCAGCAGTGCGTGGCGGTCTTGATCCAGTTGCAAGCTGATCTGGCGGAAGAGCTCTGCGAGCTTGTTGGCTGCCCCCCGCACCCGATCCATGTCGGCACCTTGCATGCCCTCGTTGAGAGCCTCTGTGGCCTCGCGGATGGCGGCAACACGTGCTTGAAGCACGGCAGCCAGACCGAGCTCGTGCTCGCGGGTCAGCCCGCGCACGAAGTCCAGCACATAGGCATTGAGCTGCAGGTCGTTGCTGCGGGCGCAGGGTTGGAGGATGTCTGCATTCACCATGGCGCGAAGGGCTGTCCCCTGGGCCTCGGCATCCATCTGCGGAGCCACCTTGGCGATGCAGCCCAGCACTTGTTCGGTGGTGAGCACCGCAAACTCGCGGGACAGCCTCACCAAGACCTCAACGGTGTCCCAGTGCGTATACAGCGCGTAGATCAGGGAACGCGGGTTGGCCATGTCAGCTCAACCTCCCGCCATGGCGAGTATCGTGTTCGGTGCGCGATTCCAGACCATTTGGTGTCGCCCACTGCCGCGCATGGCGGCACGTCGGCCCATGGCCGCAGCGAGGATTCAACCCGATGCCTGATCTGGACGCAGCCTTCTTCTGCAGTGTCCCCAGCTGCCGCTGCCCACCAAACCTGTCGGCTTGGCGCCCAGCGGCCACATTCTTTGAGCTCGAAGAAGCGAACTCAAAGAATGTGCCGAATGCGGTGGGGACAGCCTGCTTGCGAACGTGCGTCCAACATGAATGTGCGACAGACGATGCCAACCCTTGCGCGAAGACCGGTGCCTGCTTTGTGCGAAACAGGTGGGGGCCATATGTGAACTCAGTGTCAAGAGGTCTCCGCCCAATGTGGCAGCAGTGTGTTGACACCCCGCCGTGCAGTGTGGCGTCATGTCGCCCAACAGTGTGGCGACTCAAGGAAGGGAGCGGCCAGGAGCGCGTCAGCATGGCACCTCGACGCACTTCAGCAACTGCGCACGAATCTCTGCAGGTTTCGCTGCCAAGTCCACGGTCGCAAAGCGGAGCGGATGACCCTGGATGACGACTGTTTCATCGACCATCGTTCCAACGGCGGGGTGCAACAACAGGCCGCTTGCCGAGTCTGCCAGTGCATCGCCACAGCCGACCTGTGACCGCAGATAGGCGTACATCTGGTAGATGTAGCCGCTGCGCAGGCTTTGCTCTCGATACCACCCTGCCGTGACGATGGAGGTGAACTTGGTGTCGATGACGATACGTCGCCCCGAGCCACCATGGTCGAGCACCACGTCGGTGCGCATGGCAGGCAAGATGTCATCAATACCTTCCGTCTTGGACGAGATTTGCCACTGCAGCGTGGCGCCGCAACGAACATGCCACCCGAGTGGACTGAGCACCACGGCATACAAGCCGCCAACGGCGCGCTCAAACAGACGACGAACCCAAGCCTCTTCCCGGCCAGGCATCGCCAGCACGTTGCCGCCTGCGGATTCCGTGGGTAGCGCCAGGTCATAGGCAAGCTTGGCTGCTGCCACCATGAACTGGTCGTCCGCATCATGGCGTCCAAATCGATCAGCGCTCATTTGGGCGCGGGTCGGCGGCTGGCCTGCGACGCCTCGGGACCACATCGCTGGAGCAAGAGATCGGCACCGATGGGCGACAGCAGGCTTCTTGACCAGGCGGGCGACGGACTCCAATGCAGCGCGGACGAAGCGATTCCGTGGCGTGTCGATGGTGAGCTCCGCAAAGCGGCAGGCCACCAAGCCGCGATCCAGCAACTGGCGCCGCTCAGTGGTCAGCAAATCGATACGCCCGCGAACGCGGCTGAGCCACTCTTCCCGAGATCGATAGCCCTGGCTCAGGTGACGGTGCAGCCGAGCCTCAACGGCATGGGCCAAAATTTCTGCCACCAGATCAGGCAATTCATCGGGGCTTTCTTCGACCGCCACATGGGCGGTGCCGCCAGTCCGAAACAGGTCCGACGCATACAGCATCAACAGCCACAGGTTCCGGACTGGAATGCGCCCCACGAATCCGGGCGCGAACCCAGATTCGGCGGAAATCGGTGGCGCGATCAGACCCATCACCAGCCCTGCAGCAACCGTGCGGTGGCCTGACGCGCCTCCTCAGGGGAGTCAAACCAATACTCTTCCAGCAGGGGGCCGATTTCCGTGTCCACGACTTGCTGGAACCACCGCCGGGTACTGCCCGCATCCAGCCGATGCACGGGCGTGACATAGCTGTGACCGATTCGGAACTGCTTGCCCAAGCGTGCATCCGCTGCAATCTGCTCGTTCAGCTCGGCCATGCGTCGCTCAATGTCTGACGCCAGTGCTTCATCCACACTGCATGCTGAAACCACCCAGTTCCGCCACGCTGGGCCGAGGCGAGGCTCAAGGCCAACAAACGCAAAGCGGCGCCGCAACGCCAGATCAACCAGCGCCAACGACCGATCCGCGATGTTCATGGTGCCGATGACATGAAGGTTCTCGGGGATGTGGACCGGCCGCCGTACGCCGTCAGCATCCGGGTAGCACAGCTCCAACGCTTCGCTGGGGGTGCGCTTGCCTGCCTCCAGCAGCGTCAGCAACTCACCGAACACCTGGGCCGGATTGCCTCGGTTGATCTCCTCGATGACGACGACGAACTTGGCTGCGGGCTCCTTTTTCGCAGCCTTGATGGCCTCCATGAAGACGCCATCGGCGAGCGTCAGCTTGCCTTCACCAGTAGGCCGCCAGCCGCGCACGAAGTCCTCGTACGAAAGATTCGGGTGGAACTGGACGGCTCTGACCTTGCTATCGTCCTTCTGCCCCATCAAGGCGAAGGCCAATCGCTTGGCCAGCCATGTCTTGCCGGTGCCGGGTGGCCCTTGCAGGATCAGATTCTTCTTGGTGCGCAGCCGGTCCAGTAGCTGCTCAAGCTCTGGCTCCGACATGAAGCAGCCGTCACGCGTGATGTCGGCAAGCGAGTAGGGAACGATGGGGGCCTGAGACTGGACGACTTCGGCTGCAAGCTCATCACCTGAGTCATCGCCGGACATGTCCGGCGCGACTTCGTCCTCCTGAGGCGCAGGCGTCGCATCCTTGAACTGCCACGATGCCAGCGACAACTCCGGGAAGCTGTGCACGGGGTAGTCTTCCTCCGCGAACCGCGTACGCAGGTCGTCGGCAAGTTGCAAATACGTGGCCGCATCACATGGCGCTTGCGGCGCTGGGGTGGTGATCGGAACGCCCAGGCGCTTCTGGATGTAGTGCCGCGACTGGCTGTCCAGCGTCGGAAACTCCCAGGGGGCAGCCCAATACAAGCCAGTGGACAGATTCCACGCCACACCCCAGACCTGGGTTGCGGCGTCATAGGCCTCGATGAACTCGTCGCGGGTGCCTGGCCCGTCGTCTTCAACCAGCGTCTGCGCTGCGGCAAAGACGCGCCAAAGGGCATCAATGTCTCCCGCCCCGCGCTTGTCCGCGTAGCGGAAGAACCAGGAGCGCTGGTTGTTGAGCACGGGGATGCCTTCGAACGTCGCGGGCACAGACACGGTGACGCCGAGCAGCTTCGCCAGCTCTGCCGCAATCAGCTTGCGGTTGGCGTCCGTCATGCCCCGGTTGAACGTGCCCATCACCGTAAACGGGCAGATGTCCTGCAGCGGGCCGCTGCTTCCATCTGGGAATTTGTCCTGCAGATAGCCCAGGCCCTGCACACGCTGAGCAATCTGGTGGATGCCTTGAATGAGCGGCACTCGGTTGCTTGCGTAGGCCAGCAGCTTCTCGGCGACGGCCTTGTAGAAGTCCGCCCACTGGAACAGCGTGCCGAAGCGGTCCTTCCAGTACGGCGCGTTGCGGAATCGCTCGATGTCTTGGGGCTTGCCGTTGAATGCAAACTCGATCAGCGCATCCGCATTCCATTCGCCAGGCACAACGCGCCAGATGGTGGGGCGGTAGGTGTAGAAGTACCACTCGCGCACGCCATCAGGGGGCTGCCATTGCACTTTGACGCGCTCGCCGTCCTGTGGGTTCTCGGTGATGACGCCGATGGCCTTGATGCCCATGACGGACACCGTCTGCTGACGGTTGTCGAAAGGCAGACCGTGCTTGCGCACATACGCGGCCTTGATGGCAATGCGCTCACCAGGCCGCATGGAGCGAACCAGCGCCTGCTCCTTCTGGCTGGGGCTGCTGATCTCCCAGATGCCTTCTTCGAGGAAGCGGGCGCTCTGGTCATCGGTGTGACCGAAGCTGGCTCCGACGAACCACGTTGTACTAGAAGATTGGTTGCTGGTCTGTTCTGTCATTTTTCTCCCTTCGTCATCCCGATGCGTCAAAGCAATTGCTTGGACGATTGCGATGCCGATTCACGGCGCCGCCGCATCACGGCCTGTATTGACCCTGCGCTGTCGTCCCCTCACAATCGCATGCAACACGGCCCCTCTCGGTGTTCTCGCTTTCGAGCGAGTACACCGAGAGGGGTTCTTTATTTCGCGGCGCCTGCTGATTGGTTCTGCGTCTCCCTCAAGCCTTCAGCTCGAACCGCAGGAAGGCGGTCAGCCGGTCCGACTCCTTGATTTCATCGTGCGGCACCATCAGGTAGCGCCACGGTTTGCTGCCTACCGTGGCCGCGTGAGCTGACGCGTGCGAGCACCAGCGAACAGCAGCGGCGGCCTTTGACTTCACCTCGTCCGAGCTCAGGTCGTCCCGCTTCTTGGTCTCCACCATGAGGATCATCGAGTCGGTCTCCGCCACGAAGTCGGGGATGTATTCCGGCTGCTCACTGCCCAGCTTGTAGTAAATCTGGAACTGCCCTTTGGCGGGCTTGAACCACTTCAAAGCATCGCGTTCCAGGATGACCGCGAAGCGCCGCTCAGTGTCCGAGTCAAACTTTTGCAGTGGGTAGAGGCAGCGCGAGAAACCGCCGAACAACATCTGCTTGATCTTGCTCAGCTCGGTCACCGTTTCACGGTAGTTGTGAGCCGTCTGCCCGGCGACCACCGTGTAGTTGCACGGTTTGAGTTCCGTGAAACCTCGGCTGACCTGCACTTCGTAGTCAGTGGCTTCCTCCCAGAAGTGGGCCATCATTTCGGCCCGGATCAGGCGGGCGAGTTCTGCGCCATAGGTGTCGAACACTTCATGCAGCTCGTTATCCGAATAGTTCTGTGCCTGGTAATGAGCCACGGCCTGACCGGCCAAGTCGTAGAGCAAGTCGGCCTGCGTGAAGTAGTCGATGTCGTCGTAGTCGATCAGCTTCTTGACGATGTAATCCTCGAAGCGCTGCTCCCTGATGCCCGCTTCACGGCTCATGGTGAACTGATGGTTCGTGCGCAGCTCTTGGCCGACGATCTCCCGTTGACCCGGCTGAAAGTTGGGCAGTGAGCCCAGCTTGAACGAGTGGAAGCCGGTGGTGACCTCCCCGGTGGGCACCACTGCTATTCGCGGAATGTCGATGGTTTGCTGCACCACGATTTCCGTGGTCTTGGACACGACGGCCGACAGATCAAGAGCCGGTGCGGCCTCGTCTACTTCGGCCAGCAACTCCCCCTGGGCAGGCTTCAGTCGCTCGGTGACTTCAGCCAGGATGGCCGATTGCACCTCCGGGGTGAGCAGTGCGCTGCTCGTCGGCACGAGGTCACGCTTCACCTCATACTTGCCGATCACATCCATCACCACGCGAGCGGCTTGGCGCTCGCGCTCCGTGGTGAACACGGGCGTAGGCGCGGCAGCCGGTGCCGCCCCCGCGCTGACAGCACTGGCAGCCACGGGCGGGGGCTCTGCAAGACCCAGCCGCGCCATGGCGCCTGAGCTGACTTGCACGCTCACCTTCTTGTCGTCAGCGCTTGGTGCCTCCAGGATCACCTGCTTCAGGCGGATCGGCGAGTCTCCTCGATTCGCCTCGTCGATGATCTCTTGGAACTTGTCGTGGGCCACGATGTTCAAGCGGTCCACCGCAGCAACCCCGGTGCGCTTGCCATAGGGCAGGCGCAAGCCGCGACCGATGGATTGCTCAATCAGCGTGCGCGCGTTGGCAGCTCGCAGGGGCACGA
The DNA here is from genome assembly GCF_043555935.1 of Pelomonas baiyunensis. Taxonomy (NCBI): domain Bacteria; kingdom Pseudomonadati; phylum Pseudomonadota; class Betaproteobacteria; order Burkholderiales; family Sphaerotilaceae; genus Roseateles; species Pelomonas baiyunensis. The sequence goes on from NZ_JBIGIB010000001.1 coordinate 535,036, forward strand.
TGGTGTAGAGGTTCGTCACGTCCCAGCCCTCTTTGAGCATGTTGACGTGAATGACGATCTCGGTGGGTTCGTCCACGCTCTCCACCGCCAGAAGCTTGGAGATCATCTCCTCCTCTTCGGCCCCCGTGCGGCTGGAGTCCACCTGGATCACCTTGTCCGCATAGCGCCCTTCGTAGAAGGCCGATGACTCAATCAGCGTCTTCAGCTGCGAGGCATGCGTGGTGTCCCGCGCGATCACGAGCATGAAGGGCTTGACCACCTTCACGCCGTTCTCTCGGGCATAGGTCAGCAGCTCGACTTTGGTGGTCTCGTGCAGGCGAACACCGTCCTCCAGCTTGATCTTCTCGATCTCTTCCGCCGAGTGCGCCTTGGCGTCGAAATTGCGCTGAGTCACGGCTGCAGGCTCTTTGACGAAGCCGTCTTCCATCGCCCGCGCCAGTGGGTAGTCCATCACCACGTTCTTGAAGGGTACAGGGCCTCGCGTGGATTCCACGAACGGGGTGGCCGTCACCTCAAGTCCAAACAGGGGCTTCAGTTCGTTGATGGACCGCACGCCCGCACTGGCCCGGTAGCGGTGCGACTCGTCCATCAACAGCACCAGGTCGTCCAGGCTGGCCAGATGGTTGAAGTAGCTGTCTCCAAGCACCTCTCGCATGCGCTTGATGCGTGGCTCCTTGCCGCCACGCACCTCCGAGTTGATCTTGGAGATGTTGAAGATGTTGATGCGCACGTCGTGGGCAAAGCCCATCGTCTGGTCTTGAACCACCGCACCGGTCTGGTCGTAGTTGTCGCCCGTGATGATCAAGGGCGGCTGCTGCGCAAACTCCGCGATCCCCTTGAAGACGTACTTGGGCGTGTTGCGTGTGAAGTCCGCAATCAGCTTGTTGTAGATCGTCAGGTTGGGTGCCAGCACAAAGAAGTTGTTGATGCCATGCGCCAGGTGCAAGTAGGCAATGAACGCGCCCATCAGCCGCGTCTTGCCCACGCCTGTAGCCAGCGAGAAGCACAGCGAGGGGAAGTCGCGTTCAAAGTCTTCCAGCGTTGGGAACTCTGCCTTCAGCGTGGCAAGGATGGCCGCGACGTCTTGATCATGGCCCAGCAGCTCCGGCGCGGCCTCGATGGCGCGCACGAGCTTCGCAAGGGATTCCGCTTGCGGCGGGCGCAGAGACAGTCGGCCGGTGACGGCGTTCTGGACGCGTGCATTCATTCTTCGTTCTCCCCGAACAGACCGCCTTGCCCCGCATTCGTGGCGGCGGATTTCTTGGTTTTGCGTGTGGCAGCGCCGGTTGCAGGCCCGTGCTCTTCGGCAGGCTCTGTCGTCTCGGCAATTGGCAGATTGGCGACGTTGAGGCTGTAGTCGTCGTGGCCCCACTCACAGCGGGCCAGCACCATCTTCGGAATCTTCTTCAGCGTCAGGTTTGGCCAGCGCTCGGATGCCTTGGCTGCGCTTACACCATGGAAGGCCGCGCAGCAGACGAGCAGGCTCTGGTCGCTGCCCACTTCATCCGATAGCGCCTGAAGTTGATCTGCAGACAGGTTCTGGGTGGTGACGTAGATGAAGTCGCGTTCGCTGGAATGCCCATGCCGCCACCACTGCACTTCTGATGGGGCATAGGTGAACCCCTCCAGCTTGGCGAGCGCTTCCGCCAATTGCGTTGCGTTGTACTCGGGGTTGATGACTGGAATACCCCAGCGGTCGTTGACGATCAGGCTGGGGGCGAGCCTGTAGTAGCGGAAGCCGCCGCCGCCTTGCCACCCGACCGCCTTTGAGATGCCGCCCAAGTCTTCGCCGTTGACTACGGCTTTCAGCCGGGGGATGACGTGGGTATGGCAATGCTCACCAAGTTCAACCATGATCCAGCGACGCCCCATCTTGTGGGCTACAGCACCGGTGGTTCCAGAGCCGGCGAACGAATCGAGAACGATGTCCCCAGGCTTTGTCGCAAGGTCAAAGCACCGCTTGATGAGCGCTTCAGGCTTTTTTCCCTTCGGGAAATCGACGCTACCTTCGTTGTGTAGATTGTTAGAGAGGATGTCATCCCACAAACTGGTGAGCGGCTCGCCAGCAACATATTCGCCATCAATCAGCTTTAGCTTGTCAGAGTAGAAAAGAATTCTCTGCCCGCCGATGAAGTACATGTCGGAATACCCGGCTCGCCCAAGTTTCATTACGACTGATGGGTTCGCGCGAGATGTATCAATCATTTCGCGAGCTGCGCTACTCACCGCAGAGTAGTCTGGTCGGGCGAGCTGGATTACCCTCCCAGCATTTTTCAGAACAAAAGCTGATATTTGCTCTTCGTACTCGTCACCCAAGGCTTTTTTTAGCCCTCGCTCTGGCAGGCCGAGACTGTCTGCAAAAGCGCTGGCTAATGTGGAAAAGCGCCAATTTTCAAACGGATCATCATAATTTTCAATGTACTGACCATATCGCTTGTCGCGTTCCGCCCGAGCTGTGAAAACACGATTTGGAGCCCACGCCGACTTGTTCTTGGCGTAAATGAGGATGAAGTTGGTAGTGCTGACGACACCAGGGTTGATAGATTTGTGCCCGGTCGCAGATCCCTGTTTGAACGATACGACCGACACCCTGTTGGCCCGTCCAAAGACTTCGTCCAGCAAAACAATCAGGTAGCCAAGTTCGTTATCGTCTATGTGGACGAACAGCGTGCCGTCATCGGACATTAAGCGGCGGATCGCTTCGGCGCGATCTCGGATCAATCCCAGCCAAATCGAATGCTCATAGCCGTCATCGTAGTGTTCAAAGGCTTGCTGAGTATTGAACGGCGGGTCGATGTAGACGCACTTAACCTTCCCCGAAAACTCTTGTTCCAGCGCCTTCAATGCCAGCAGGTTGTCGCCGAAGATCAATCGGTTGTCGAAGATGTCGCTCTCGGTCACGCGAAGCTTGGCGTGATAGGACTTCTCCGGGTCTTCGAGCAGGATGCGCGGCTCCAGCTTGGGGCGCTTTTCCTTCCCGATCCAGGTGAGTTCTAGTTTTTGTTTGCTCATGGTGGTGTCACCTTAGTTCTTGTGCAGACCCAGCTTCTCAAACAGCACGCGATTTCTGCGTGCGGCGTCTTTCAGAAGCTTGTCGTAGGAAATGATTTCGACGTAGCCGTTGCCGCCCGTGAGCGTCTTGAAATAGCCTTCGCCATCAATCGACTCGTGATAGTTCATGCGCATTTCTCGCTTGAGAGACGGTGTTAAATCCGCGATCAGATAGCCGAAAAACCGAATGCCGCGTGCGTTGATGGGCCTACCGTCCACATCATCGAGCTTGCTCTCCTGAATCTCGACAAAACGCTTGATGATTTGCTGTGCGGGGTCCGCTTGATAGTCATCGCGACCAGGGCGCTTGAACTCGATCACGACAATCGCACCTGTGGAGTCCTCTTCTTCCCGAACACCAATAGGGGTGTCGTAGAAGAAGGCGCAGATGTCGGGCTCCTTGCCGGACGTGTCCCCAAGGCCCTCAATCGAGTTCAGTTTTTTGTCTGAGGTGAGCAGCGTGTGATAGCAAAGCCGCTCGTCGATCACCCAAAGGTTCTGCTGCTCAAAGAAAACATCCTTCGAAGTAGCCCCCATGGGGAAGAGCATCTTGTGCAAGACCCGTTCAAGCGGATATTTGTTGTCCGAGCGCCGCTTCTTGAGGCTCAGCGACACCAAGTCAAGAATCGTCCGACGATGGGTGATGTACTTTGCAAGCTCAGCCTTGCCTAGCTCGTTGGCCTGCTCGGCAAGTATTTGGAAGCGCTCGGCATACTGCTCAAACGATTCAGTTTCAAAGTAGGTGGCAGCGTGGCGCAAATCCTTGCGAACACTGTCTTCAACATCCCGTTTGACATGTAGGAGCGCTTCGTCCAGCTTCTCGTCCGACAAGCCAGGTTGAATCCTCTGCTCGATGATTTCTCGGTAGCGAGGATGCGTCAGCGCCCGGTATTCGGGTGCCTGCTCGACGAATTTTTCGATCTGGACGCGCTTTTCCTCATTGGTTGACTTCAGGTCGCCGGTGAGCAAGGGCCGCAATGCGCCCGTGATGCCCTGGTTCAAGGCACGGCGGGAGACGAGCGTCTGTTCCAGCTCGGGCTCGTCATCGCTCTGAAACGCAATGCGCGTGCGCTCCTGGTTGGCGTGATCGTCTAGATACTCCCCGGTGACCAGCACGATGAGGGTGTACGGCGACTGCTCGTCATCCAGGAACTTCTCGGGAAGTTCAGGCAGCAGGTCTCGCAACTTGGTGGTGGTGACCTCTCGCCCGTTGGCGCACAGGTTCAGCTCATGGCGCGAGCGGCCATCACGGTGTCGATAGGCCTGCAAGGCGAACGTGTGGCCGGACACATCGAAGAACTGCTCCTCGATGTGCGCCAGCACCGTGGACTGGAACAACGCGTGCAGATCAATGGGCGCATGGCCCGGTGATTCCAGCGTCATCGGCGGGCAAGAGCGGGCCGCAAACCGAATCAGGAAATGCGCGATCACACGCTCGGCAATCGTCTCGGGCTGTGTGGGCCACCCGGCGCGGAACTTCTCGTCCATGCCGCGCAGAGAGGTCTGTGTGCCGCTTTTCTCGGCGACCTCGGATGTGACATCCGCGCCCTTCAGCTCATCTTCAATGCTGAAGTCGAACTCTCGCAGCAGGGCCTGACCCTCGCGCTTGAAGACGCTGCGAATGCGGACTGACGAGAACACCTTCAGAAAGGTGAAGCGGCCGACACCTCGGCCACCCAGCTTCACCTTCGAAAGGGTGTGGGCCTCCTTGAAGGAGGCCAGGTTCTTGTCATTGAAGCCCACGCCATCGTCGATGACATCGAAGCCGTCAACGACCAGCGTTCCGTCTCCGGCCTGGTGGGCGAGGTCATTGGACGCCACCAGCCGGATGCGGATTGAGTGGTTGATGAAGCCGTCCTGATGCTCTTCGATGGCATCAACAGCGTTGGAGATAGCCTCGTACAGAGGCATCATGGCCTTGGCTTGGGAAAGCTCCAGCCGGTCTACCAGACCTTTGATGTTGGCTTGCACTATTGATTTCCCCCCTGGTTCTGCTGCGCCAAGGCCGCCATCAAGCGGCCCTTCACGGATCGACAGTCCGTTTTGTTCTCAAAGACGCTGCGCGCTTGCTTGTTCCACTGAATTGCTTGAACAACGGCAACCAAGCGATCTGCCACCGAGTCGATCTCGCGAGAGAGTGCTGTCAGTTCGTCCGCACTGAGATTCAACTCGGCTCCGTTGTGCAGTGGCAGCCGGATGAAGATCACGTGCAGCACCATCCATGCGCCGTGGGCCAGAACCTCTCTGGCGGGCAGCGTGCCGGGCGGCAAATCTTGGGGATCGCCCTCAGCACTCGCACGATCTCGAACCTTGCCGATGACCGCGCGGCCGATCTGGGCAATGCGCCACATCTGCTTGGCGGTCAAAGAGTCAGCGAATAGCCGTTCGTAGGACTGGCGTAGCGGATCGGTTGCTGGCACAAGGCCCTCTCGTCCGAAGAGCCTCTTCTTGTCTGACTTTGCTGCGACCAGGTAGTCCTGCCAATCGTTCGTCGTGACAGTGCAGGCCAAAAACGGGGCCAGTTCACGGGCGCTGAAGCTGGTTGGGGATGGTGGAGCATCGTCCTGACCATGCTTGACGATGTACTCGATCCCGGCCATCCGCAGCGTCTGCTGCCACATGGCTTGTCGCTCATCGAGGGCAGCGAAATCTTCCAAGTCCACCGCGTTTTGACGGTTCCGGGATTGCGTAACCCGGTCGCCAAAACCGTCTGGCGTGTTGTCCAGGCATACGAAAGTCGCCATCACCATGGCGGGATTCGCGTCGTAGTGGGCTATCGGCTCTTTGGCGATGGCCCCCACGGTCTGAGCACCGTTGATGATGGACAACCCTTGGACACGAAACCTCCCAGACTCGCGATGGGGGTCGCGAGGATGCTGCTCATTGATGGCCTCACAGAGGAACGTGACGCCATTGTTGAAGTAGAAGAAGTGCTCCGCCTCCTGTTGCAGGGTCTCCGTCAGGCCAGCGTTGACGGTCGTCGTTCCCTTGAAGCGTCGGATGTTGCGGTCAACCAGGCGGTCTTCGTACTGCACCCAAAGTTCTGCAAGCCGCTTGGCATCCATGCGGCCGTAGAACGCCCTGTAAGGCAGCTGGGTGTGCCCGAAGTCCTTCAGCTCGATGTCAGCCTCAATCGCTTGGGCTGAGATGCCGTCCAAATGCAGGTCGTGAAGGGTGGTGAGCCCGTAAGCATGGCAGCGCAGGAATCCGGGATTCGGCCCGTTGAACGCACGCTCCAGGTCGGCAAAGATATCCCTTCGGTCATCGGACACTGCCGTGCCAGAGTAGGCGAGTACCACCTTGACCTTGCAGACGCCGCTGTTCAAGGCATTGGTGATTGCGCCGCTGCGGTTCTGAAGTGCGTTGTTGAAGCGGTCCCAGCGTCCCTGGATGAGATCGGTGACGCCATCTCGAAACTTGGACACATCACCAAGTTCGGGCTCGCCGGAGCCGGACTCCTTGTACTTCGACTGGACAAGCCAGATGGTCTGATCGTTGGCCACGAATACCGAGTCGATGCCGTGGTCCAGGCCGCCATCAATGCTCGCGGCGACGGCCTCTGCCAAGGTCGCGCCAGCGGCTTCATGCAGTACGAACGCCGCAATCGCCTTGGACAGGAAATTGCTGCGGCGGGACTCCGGGCTTGTGCCCGTCCCCGTGATGAGCGCTGCGTAGTCGGCGTCCAGCTTCTGGCACAGCAGGTCTAGTTCAAGCGGGCGAATGGGTGCTGTTGCCATAAAGTCAACGCCCAATCAGTGACGAAGAATGCGCTGCTTCAACTCGTGCGCTCGCATCGCACGGTTGGACAAAGAGGCAATCTTGTCCTCTGGTACCAACGCTCGGCTTGGAAGTATTGGGGGCCTGCAGGAACAGCATGTCAGTGGTACTTCCCTGAGCGATTGTTGAATGCGGGCTTGGTGCCTTCCAGCACGGTCACGACGGCGCTGTTTAGCGCTGGGTTTTCCAATGAGCCGGCGACGTAATTGATGCTGCAGTTTGAGGCTCGGTCAAACGATGCATGAATAATCTGCTCGGCGTCACAGACCACCGCCAGGTTCGGGTTATGAGTAACCATGATGATCTGGCGCTTCTCTTTGGCCTTAGATAGCACCGGAACCAAGAGACGGAACACAGTCTCGTTGTCCAGGTTTTCTTCGGGCTGGTCCAGGATGATGGGCGTCTTGCCGTTGTCCACCAGCAGATAGAAAATCAGCAAGAGTGCACCGCGCTGTCCGGGAGACAACTGCTCAATCTGCGTATCCTGGAAGAGCAGTGAATACCGCGGCTCAAGAAAATCGAGTCCGAAAATCAAGTCGTAGACCGAAACGGCCGATTGATCCTTCTTCAGCAGGCTGGCAATGCCGACCTCAGCGCCAGGCCCCTTGGCCGCCTGTTCGAGCGTTTCATGCAAGGCCTTCGCAAAGTCCAGGGCGCCTTGCTTGGTGTTTAAGTCGTGGCTATCAAACAGCTTCTTGACCGTCAACAGAGCCTCGTCTTGGCCACGCAGAACACCTGAGGTTTGTTTGATCAAAGAGAAGAGGCGTTCTGCGATGGCCTCGGCCGAAGCGGCCAGCGTCGCCTGGAACTGCAGCCGGTAGTCCTCACGGATCAAGTCATTCGCCTTGATCAAGTCTTGCACCGGCTTGAAGAGCTCTTCTCGCGCCTTCCTTTGGGCGTCCAAGGATTCAAAGATTTCGGCCGTCAGCTGAAGTCGCGCTGCTTGCAGTTCCACGCGCTTGGCAGGCAACTCTTTAATCTGGGCTAGTCTGGTTTCCAGGCCTACCTTGGTGTCCGGGTCAGTCGGCGTGCCAGTCAGAGCATCCAGCTTCTTGGTCCATTCTGCGAGCTGGTGTTGGTACGTTTCGAACTGCTGTTGACGGGCGTTGAGCTTGGTCGCGTGTACCTTCTTCTCTTCGTCGAGAGTCGCGAGGGCGCTGGCCAAAGTGCCAGCCTCGGTCTGCAAAGTTGACTGCTCTGCCGTGAGGGCAGTAGACCGTTCATCGAGCAAACTGGTCTTGATCTCCAGCTTAGCCACGTCGGCCCAGTTCAAGCCTGCAAGCTGGAGATCTTCAGCCACCTGTTGCTGGGCTTGCTCGTAGGCGCGTTGGAGTAGTCGCAGCTGCTCCCTTGCATTGGCTATCGCCTTCTGCTTCTTGGCGATTGAGGTGAGTTCTGACTGGATCTGCTGCGTGCGCTTGGTGGATGCTTCGATTCTTTGAGCCGTGGCCGCAAGCGCTTCGGCGGCTTCCTTCTGCTCGGGTTCCAGGGTTTCAGGCGGCGGGGCAACTTCCACCGGCTTGATCTTCTGGTGCTCGTCGATCTCGCGTGTCTTGACCAGCAGCTGGTCCGTCAGCTTCTTCTCCTCAATTGGCTGGAGCTGGTCTTCAATCCGAGCGATGGTGGCGTTGAGGGTCTTCAGCTCCTTGCGGAACTCCCCCAGTCGATTTCTCAGCGCTTGTTCTTGCTGTTCGGTGAGCTGATCGAAATCGAGCGCGCCAAGACGCATCTCCTCGCTGGTATGCGAGAAGATGACGGCTCGCAATTCCTTCTCAAACGCGTCTGACTTTCCAGAAACGTGATCGTTGCAGAGCTCCTCGAAGTAGTTCTGAGGGATGTATCTGACCAGCTCCTGCTTGTCGTCTGTAGGAAGAATCTCCAGCGTTCGCGCCTCTGTGCTCTCGTCTTGCCACGTCAAGGTGCCTGTGAAATGACGTGCAGGATCTCCGCTCTTACCCAGGAAGCGGTCGCGCTTGAGGAAACTGAAGTGCTTTGCTTGCCGGGAGTGACCAAGGGTCGCAATCACATCAGCCAGGGCGCTCTTGCCGCTGCCTTTGTTTCCGATGATGGCAACAAGGTCAGGATTGAGCGGCAGATCGCAGCCGTGCAGCCAGTTGCCGATACCAGTCTTGGTGCCCGTCTTGGTGACTTCGATCGACTCGATGAAGTGAGTCTTGCTAGTCTCTACGGCCTGGAGCTTGGGTGGTTTTTCTCCAATGAACGACCGCTTGGCCGGTTCCAGGATCGCCTGCTTCAATCCATGGAAAGACAGGTCAGCTTTGATCCAGGTTTTTTTGCCTGAAGGGAAGTCGCCGTACCCACGGCGGTCGTTGTCGCCCGCGACGCCGACGAAACAGTGTGCATCGCTGCCGGAGACAACGAGCCTCGGGATGCTCTTGAGACCATGCTTGAAGTTGCCGATCCAAGCCTTGTTCTTCGGCGTTTCCTCGCAGAGGAATGCAGTTCTGAGCTCGGCATTGCGTGACTCGAAGATGGGAGACGACTCAAGGAGACCGAGGAAGTAGGCATAGTGGTCCTCCCACTTCACCTCTGTCAGGCCATCACTCGTGTCGAATGGCATGAAGCCGATGGCTTGTCCGTCGGGAACCTTCTTGATGGCGGCTTTGTAGCTGTCAGCCTTCACCTCTGCCAGCTTGTACCCAGCCATCAGGGCTTCTTTTTCGTCACTGTCTACGGCAGCCCTTTTGTGGCCCTTCTTCAAGAGCATGTCTTCAGCCGTGCCTCTCGCCAAGTCAACCAGAGACTCTTTGGAAACGGCCCTGTCCGTGCGTTCAAGCTTCAGGTCAGACAGGAACTCTCGCAGATGGTGGTCTGGGATCGTCTCTGCGAAGATGACGTGTGCATTGAGGCGCTTGGTCGTCGGGGCGGAGAGTCGCAGCTCGATACCCGGAAATACGATCTTCTTCAGCGCGGGTGCGCCAGGTTCAGCCAGTCGGCGCTTGAGCGCGAACCATCCGTCAAACGTCCAGTAGTCCATGATCGCGAAGACGGCCGGCTCAGCGGCATTCATCGCTTCGATCATTTCGTCGATCAGCGTGCGGTTCTCAGGAGAGGACATGTCTCCGTCGAACTTCTTGCCGGTCCAGTGGAAGGACGCCGGTGTGTGCACGTGCAGATCCCACTGGCGCCAGACTGAACCTCTGGCGATCTCCCTTTTTGACATTAGATTAGCTCCCATTGAATACAGAAAAGGGGCTGCTCTTTGACTTGTTGTTTGAGCTGGCCTTCTAACTGACTGATGATGTCGTTGCGTTGGGCCTCGATTTCATCTTGTTTGTTGAAGAGTTCGCGACGCAGCTTCGTGCGCGTACTCTCAAGCTCACGTTGTTTCTTTTGCCACGACAACTTCTCGTCCAGCGTCGGCGCACTGGCTGCCGTACGCCGGACTTCTTTGATCTGCCGGTCGATCTCCTTGATCTCCTGCTCGATGCCCAGCTTGAGGTCGTCGGCCCAGTCGTCCAGCTTCTGGACCTCTTGCTCGAAGTAGCCCAGATTGCGCTGGTTGATCTCACGCAAGATGTCCATCCTGCGGCCCAGACTGTCCTCGGTGAGTTCGGACACCGGCTCATTGCCATCGCACGGCCCTTCCATCTTCACGGGTAGGCGCAGGAGTTTCGACGGGTCGTCTTCGGCCAGCGGTGAACCGTCGACGGTGACGGCGGCCACGACAAGCCGCTCTTCCAAGTTGCCCAGCGCTTCCACTGCGATCAGGCTCACGGACAGCCAACCAGACTTGCCGCGATAGTTCTTCAATGTGCTGATCTGCGTGCCGTAGGCGCCGTAGTCAAACAGCAGTTTGGCCATCGGCAGCTTTCGGGACTTGGCCTGGGTTGTTACCCACTCGGCGAGTGGATGCCCGATCCGATACAGATGCGATTCGCCTGATCTCCGGGGCAATTCGTACCGTCCCAGCTCGACACCAGCAAGTGCGGAGCTTGGAAGTCGCTCTAGGACGAATCCTTCTTCATCGAATGTTGCGTGTCCCGCAAGCTCTGCTCGCGTCAAGTCCAGCAGCATGCGCTCGTACTTGCTTCGTGCGGCGCTGCTGGCTTCCGCTCGTATACGCAGCTTGTCCTGTACCTCTTCATCGAAGTTCTCAAGCAGGATCTGCCGCGTTTTGACCATGGCTTCGTTGATCTCGCCGGACAGGTCGCGCTGCAGCTGCTCGAAGCTGGTCTTGATCTCCTCAGGATCGCGGCAGTTTTGGTAGATCTCTGCAATGCGGCGTTCGAAATCGACGCCCGACCCGATGGCGCCCAGAACTTCGTCGCTGGCACCAAACACGCCCTCGAAGAGTTGGAACTTTTGGTCCAGCAACTCGTAGACGCGGGCGTCGGCTTCGTTGCTGCGGTCAACGAAGTTGACCACCACAACGTCAAACTTCTGTCCGTAACGATGGCAGCGACCGATGCGCTGTTCGATCCGTTGCGGGTTCCACGGCAGGTCAAAGTTGATCACCAGCGAGCAGAACTGGAGGTTGATGCCTTCAGCGCCTGCCTCGGTGGCAATCATCACCGTGCCACGCTCTTTGAAGTGCTCCACCAGGGCCGCGCGCGTGTCTGCCGTGCGCGAGCCGGTGATCTTGTCGGTGCCCTGGTGGCGCTTGATCCAGTCCGCGTAGACGGCCTGGGCACGGGCGTCGCTGTTCGTGCCGTTGAAGAGCACGATGCCTTCACCGTACGGCGTCTTCTCTAGAAGCGAGAGCAGGTACTCCTGAGTGCGCTTGGACTCTGTGAAGATGATGGCCTTCTTGGCTGCCCCCAGGCGGCCCAGCTCGGCGAACGCCTTGTCTAGGGCTGTCAGCAGCGCGGTGCCCTTGGCGTTCTCGCGGATGTTGGTTGCCAGGGTCTTGAAGTGCCGTAGCTCGGCAATCTCCTGTGCAACAGCGTCGCGCTGGGCCGCTGGCGATGCGTCTGTGGTCTCAGCGCTGCCATCCCACTCGTCTGCGGTTTCGTCGAGTGACTCGTAGTCGTCGTCGAGTACCTCCGCCAGATCAGGGACATCTGGGGATGCTTCGAGCTCGCCTTCGAGGCGCTTGGCCATTGTCTCCAGCGCGCCTGCGATTGCGTGCGTGGACGAGGCCAGTAGCTTCCACAGCACGAGTGAGATCAGCTGCCTCTGGCCCTCGGGCAGGGCTTTGAGGTTTGGGCGGCGCAGGTAGTCGGCCACCAGGTTGGAGAGTTCGCGCTCCTCGGTGGAAGGGGTGAACTCCTCCACCATGGCACGCCGCGCCGTGTACGGAACGTACTGCTGCACCTGCCGGCGCAGCGTTCGCTTGCACACGGTCGCAAGTCTGGAGCGCAGCGCTGCAAAAGCCTGCTCACGGGGCTGCGCGGTGAACTGCGAGCGGAAGCTGTCGATGTCACCGAACACGCGGTCATCGATCATGCTGACAAGGCCGTACAGCTCCAGCAGCGAGTTCTGCAGAGGAGTGGCGGTCAGCAGCACCTTCGAGTGGACGTGCGCCAGCGCCTCTTTCAGCGTCTTGGCGATGACGTTGCTGGTCTTGTAGACATTGCGCAGGCGGTGGGCTTCATCCAGAACCACCAGATCCCACTCGACGGCCTTGATGTCATCGGCCTTGGCCTTGGCGAACTGGTACGAGCAGATGACGGGGCCTGTTGCGCCTTGGAAGGGATTGCGGCGGTCTTGCTTGCGAAGGGTGTTGTAGCTCTTGGCTTCCAGCAGAACACTCTGCAGGTTGAACTTGTCTTGCAATTCCTGGTGCCATTGCTTGCGCAGGTTGGCGGGCACGATGATCAGGATGCGACGGCGGCGCTCAGCCCAGCGCTGGGAGATCACCAGCCCCGCCTCGATGGTTTTGCCGAGCCCTACTTCGTCGGCCAGGATGACGCCGCGCGATAGTGGATTCGCACAGGCGAACAGGGCTGCCTCGACTTGATGGGGGTTGAGGTCAACTTGCGAGTCCACCAAGGTGGAGGCGAGCGACTCAACAGAGTCGCCCGCCGCGCGTCGGGTCAACAGCCAGGCGTAGTACAGGCTTTGATATGGCGTCAGCGTCTGTTGCATCAGACTTTCCCCTCCGCCTTGACTTGCGACCATTTCGCGCCGCGTCCCTTTCCTGTTGGGGCAATCACCCCCTCGGCCTTCATGGCGCGCAGGATCACGCGCACCATGTCGCGGCTGATGCCGGGGCAGGCCTCTTCGATCTCCGAGATGGAGAAGGGCAGTTGGCGTTTGAGAATTTCAGAGCGAACGCGGTCGCCCTTGGCGCCACGGCCTCGCTCGATGGTGCCCACGCGCTCTTCAAATTCCTTGTAGGCCCGCAGCAGGGCGCCCCAGAAGTAATCGAGCCACGGGGCGATGTCGTGTGCGGCCTCGTGCCAGCCCTGGGAGCTGGCCTCCAGCGTTTCGTAGTAGCTCTCCTTCGACTCTTCGAAGATGCGCTCCAGGCTGATAAAGCGGCCCACCGCATAGTCGAAGTGATAGAGCAGCTGCAGGGTGAGCAGACGTGCCATGCGGCCGTTGCCATCCGGGAACGGGTGGATGCACAGGAAGTCGAGGATGGCCAGCGGCACCAGCACCAGGGGGTCTGCCAAGTGCTGATCCAAGGCCAAGCGGTAGCGCGCGATCAGGTCCGCCATCGCGATGGGTGTGAGGTGCGCGGCAACCGGACGAAAGCGGATGCGTGAGCTGCCATCGGGGTGGCGCTCGACGATGTCGTTGTTGGTGGCCTTCCAGTGCCCGCCTGGTTGGGGCATGTAGCGGTACAGCATGCCGTGCAGCTGCAGGACCGTGCCTTCGGAAAACGGCATCTGCTCACCGCTCTCATGGATCAGACCGAGGGCATCGCGGTAGCCTGCCACCTCTTGCTCGGAACGGCTTTGCGGCGTGGCATTCTTGAGCACCAGGGACTTCAGCCGGTGCGCGGCGACGACCACGCCTTCCAGGCGGTTCGACGACTCGGTGGACTCGACCACTGCCACTTGCCGCAGATCGCTCAAGACCTCCGGCGACTGCGCCACGAAGAGCTGCTGCTTGCCCCTGTACTCACCCAGGGCGCGCAACGTCGCCAGCTGCTGCGCGTCGAAGCGCAGCTCGGCGAGGTAGTCTTGCGAGAGTGATTGCATGCGGCAGCATCCGAGACGAGGAAGAATGGGGTAATACTACTGCAAATTGGGGTATGTTTGATCTTCATTGCCCCAATAACTCGATGTTTACCCCAATTGGCCCTGTCGGATCAGCTTGCGGACTCCGGTTCGTCGGGATCGGTAGGCGTCACTTCAGGCGCCGTGCCCTTGACCGGCCTCTCTGCTTCGATACGCAGTGGCTTCAGCCGATGTGCCGGTTTGCCTTGTGATGCGGTGCCGTAGACCCTCTGAGTCTTTCGGGATAGGTGGCCCAGCCCTCGGCTGACCGCGTCTGCGTCGCCGTTCCGTTTGGCATCTGCCCCCCATTGGTGCCTGAGGCAATACGCCGTCACGGTGTGCGGGTGCGAAGGCCATAAGCAGCCAGCTAAGCGCCGTACCTCTGCAGAGAAGTTCATGGCGCTCGTGACCTGAACGACGACAGGGGTCCCGGCCGTGCCGGGCAACAGCGCCTTGATCATCGACAACAACGGATGCGTGTCTCCCGCCGCGTACGTCAGGCGGCGATGCGGCTGCCCCTGTTCCCGTTTGGCCTTCACACCAGCGACCTCAAAGTGGATCTCGATCTCCTGCGTCGCTGCATCTGGCGTTTGCCAAACCTTGACGCCTCTCTCCAGTTCGCTGGGGCGGCATCCCGTCAGCGCTGCGACCAGCAAGGCAGCACCGTACCGTCCCGCACAGCCGCGACTGCAGAGTTGGACGCGCCAGTCAGGGGGAAGCCCACTGAGGGCTCGCCGTTTGCTGTTGCGTAGCGCTCGCAGACCGCCCAGGCCTCTTCGCCGAAGTTCGAGCAGGGCCTGCACGCGCGCGATTTGTTCGTCGAACGCAGCGATGTGTCTTTGTGCTTGCTCATCCGAAACGGGTTCGATGATGCTGCCCAGCAATTCCAACTGCCTTTGCTGCAGAGTGAACCGCAGGGCGGACATGCGCTTCTGGAACGTGGAGGGGCGTCGGGTGTCAGATACCACGCCGATCAGCCCGTCCTGCGCCACCTTGGCTCGTCTGAGCAACGATTGCCCGAGTCGCAGGTAGTCGTGCTCCGTGTCGGGCGAGCGACCGGCATTGCGCGAGCGGTCGGACGCAAGCTGCTGTAGAAGGTTGGTGCTTTGAAGCATCTTGGCTTTTAGGCTTTGTATGAGCTTGCTCATGCACCGCTCCTCTCGCATCGCGGACGGCGGGGCGGACTCACCGCAAAGACTCGTGGTTGCACGGGCGGCGGCGAGGCGTGCAGCTCCAGCCCGCCTGGGTATCGGGTGACTTTCGCTTGCGGGTATTCCGCCAGCACTTTGGGTAGGGCAAGCAAGAAGCTCGCGCGGAAATCGTCCTCGGCACGAACGCCGCAGTACTCTTGCCCGAATTGCAGGCGCAGCGCCGCCCACGGGACGGTCACGGGTGGCCCCTTGATGAGGTGAAGCCGGTAGGCCAGCCATGTGTAGATGTCGATGCACAGGGCGGACCCGGTCAAAGCGTGAAGCGCACGACGATCCAGTGGAACGCCGTGTGCGCGCAACTCTTTGTAGAAGTCGTCGGTGAGAACAAGAACATTGGGCCACTTGTTGAGTTCACCGGCAGAACGCGGCAGCCAAGCTTCGTACTGCTTCACGGCCATGCTGTTGAAGGTATGGTCGGCGAAGCCCATCTGAAGCCGACAGGCAGCCATGGCGTTGAGCTGGCAGCGCAGAGTCTTGTAGCGACCCCCTTGCGTGTCAGCGAGGCCAATCAAGCGCATGAAGTCAGCGGGCGTGCGACCAATTTCGATGGCTGGCGAACTGCTTCGCAGGGCCAACGTGGCGATACATGCCAAAGCAAGGCGCGGGGTAGCGCCGTACGGGATGGGCTGAGGAACCGGCACGCCGGCAATGCTGAGGATGCCTGCCTGCACGTGCAGCCATGCCGAACCGACACGACGCTGGAACTCCCGCTCCTTCACTTTCCGACGCGGCAGGCCGGTCTGACAAAGGATGGAGTGATGGAAGATCAACTCATTCCAATCTGGTGGGTCTTGCGCGATGGCGACCCCTGCTTCAAGCAGCTTGGCGTCACGAGCGCTGAGCGCCTTTGGCTGAGCGTCAGGTAGCGGAAGGGCGTCTGCTCGCAGCGAGGGCTTTGCCGCCTGGGTCGTGCGCGGCAAGTACTGCGTTCTCGCTGCCAGTGCATGGGCATCTTCTCCGGAAATGCCTCGTGCGATCAACGCGGCGGCATACTCGGCGCGGAGGGCTGCGTCGCCGTCGATGGGGAAGTCGTCAAGGGAGCTCATTGCTCACCTCCCTTGGCCGACGCCTGTGCTGCGGTGTTTTGAGCCCATCGAGCCCGAGACAGCTGCTCGGCTTTCGTTGGGCGGCCCCGGGGACGGCGCGGCGGTGGCGGCTCGGCGGGGCGTGTGGACTCGATCCACGCAAGAACATCTCGCTCATACCAGCACAGGCGGCGGCTATTCGGAAGCTTGAATGGGCGGGGGATCAGGTGCGCGTACTTGGCGTTGGTTGCGCACGTCCTGATGGTCGTTTCTGTCTTGCCAATGAGGGAGGCAAGTTGCTCTATGAACAGAATCCGTGGCAGATCGGCCGGTGGGGCCACGGGCGGCAACGTAGGAGCGATGCTGACGGGGGCGAAGCCCTCCGCCACAGCATGCGCGACCGGTTTGGGCGCGCTTTTTGACGGTGCGGGGCGTGATGAGTCGCCATTGCGGGCGACCGGAGATGATCTCGGCATAGGGGTCTCACAAGCAAACGCGCTTGCGAGAGCCGAAAGCAGAGGGCGCCAAAGGCGCCGCACCTCTCGGGTGGCTACACGTGGGTGACGTGGAACAGGTTGGGTGCGCTTGCAACCAGTCCGCTACACCCTGGCGGATTGCCGAGCGTGATGCTCTCTTGATCCCGGCTATCTCTCAACTTGCTTCGCCGGAGCCTCATCTGCCCTTGACCGTAGCCCACACAGTTTTTACGAGGGTGTCTGGCAGATCCACTGTGTGCTCACCCGTGAATGCCAGTATGGGGAAATTCCCAGCGGCGTCAAGTCGTAAGCCCGGCTCGCGCCAAGCGTAGGACGGCGGCCGGTCAAAACCACATCGACTTGCTGGGCCATTCTTGGGCCATCGAGGGCCGAGATTTACTCCGAATCGTCATTCATGACGATCAAAAGCAAAAAAGCCCAAGTGCTTGATCCACTTGGGCTTTTCCGTTTTTTGTCTGGTCGGGGTGAGAGGATTCGAACCTCCGGCCTCTACGTCCCGAACGTAGCGCTCTACCAGGCTAAGCTACACCCCGATGTCTTGTTGTGCTTTTCTTATGTCCCGAGGGCCTTAAGAATGTCGCTCAACCGACTGAATTGCGAATTCTAGCAGAGATTTTGTCCACTTGTTGGAAGGAAGTGCTTTGAGGCTGTCGGCCGCGATGCGAGCTTCCTGTCGAGCGGCTTCGCGCGTCGATTCCAGAGCGCCCGTGGCGCGAACGATGGACACGATCTCTGCGAGGCGTTCTTGTTCCCCGTGCTCAATGGCGTGACGCAGCAGGGCTCGCTGCTCGGGCGTGGCGCGTTCCATGGCGATGAGCAGTGGCAGCGTGGTTTTGCCCTCGCGCAGATCGTCGCCGATGTTCTTGCCCAACTCCTGCGTGTCGCCTTCGTAATCCAGCACGTCATCGATGAGTTGGAAGGCGGTTCCTAGCGAGCGTCCGTACGCAGCGCAGGCTTCCTCGACCTCTGGCGTCGAGTCCGCCAGCACGGCCCCGAGTCGGGCGCTGGCCTCGAACAGTTTGGCGGTCTTGAAGCGAATGACGCGGAGGTAGTCGTCCACGCTGATGTCCGGGTCGTGCATGTTCATCAGCTGAAGGACTTCGCCTTCAGCGATGACGTTGGTGGCCTCCGCTAGCACATCCAGCACGCGCATCCGCTCGACGGACACCATCATCTGGAATGCGCGCGAGTAAAGGAAGTCGCCGACCAGCACGCTGGCTGCGTTCCCGAACAGGGCGTTCGCCGTCGGCTTCCCGCGCCGCAGCGAGGACTCGTCGACGACATCGTCGTGCAGCAGTGTGGCGGTGTGGATGAACTCCACCACGGCGGCCAGTTCAAAGCGGCCGGCACTCGTGTGGTTCAGCGCGTTCGCGAACAACAAAACCAGCTTCGGCCGCATGCGCTTGCCGCCGGCGTGCACGATGTAATGTGCAATCTGATCGATCAGCGCGACGTCTGAGCTGAGACGCTTGGCGATCACTGCATCGACTTCCGCCATTTCGGCGGCCAGCAACGACAGGGCCTCGGCGACTTCAGAAGGGGGCGAGGCAGTCTCGATGCTCACGCTGAACTCTCAAGCTAGGGAGTCGACGATTATAGAAACGGTTGCAATGACTCCTGAGCGGTCGCTGGCCGCTTCTGTCTGTTCGTCGGTGGGGGGTGTACTTGTGCGTTCTTTGTGCGTGTCATAGAATCATGGGCTCTTTGCGCGTCGGCTCGTTTGACGCGCTGAGGGATAAAACCCATAAAAAGGCCGAGCGGTTCGTGAGCACAGCGCTTGCGGCGATGTTCGGTGAGTGCGCCCCAGGGCGTGAAAGGAAGTTTCATGTACGCGGTCATCAAAACCGGCGGCAAGCAATACAAGGTTGCTGCTGGTGAAAAGATCAAGGTTGAACTGCTCGACGCGGAAGTCGGTGCTGTTGTCACGCTGGACCAAGTCCTGGCCGTGGGCAGCGGCGACGGTCTGACTGTCGGCGCCCCGCTGGTGGCGGGCGCTACCGTCAGTGCCACGGTCGTCAGCCATGGCAAGCACGACAAGGTTCGCATCTTCAAGCTGCGCCGTCGCAAGCACTACAAGAAGAGCCAGGGCCATCGCCAGAACTACACCGAGCTGGAAATCAGCGCGGTGAACGGCTGATCCCATCTTCTTTCGCTAATTTCTAGGAGCTAAACATGGCACAGAAAAAGGGCGGCGGTTCTACACGGAACGGCCGCGATTCCAAGCCCAAGATGCTGGGCGTCAAGGCTTACGGTGGTGAACTGATCTCCGCTGGTTCTATCATCGTGCGTCAGCGCGGCACCCGTTTCCACGCTGGCACCAATGTCGGCATGGGCAAGGACCACACGCTGTTCGCGCTGGTTGATGGTCACGTGAGCTTCACGACCAAGGGCGCCAACAACCGTTCGACGGTTGTCGTCACGCCGCTGGCTGCCTAAAGCAGTCACCGCAGGCGAGTGCATCGCCTGACATCCAAGCCCCGGCACACCCGGGGCTTTGTCATTTCTGAAGTCTGGCGCGTTGCACGACGGTGCGCCGGGCTCAACCCAGCCATTACGATGGCCGACCGCCATGAAATTCGTTGACGAAGCCACCATCGATGTTGCCGCCGGGAACGGTGGTGCGGGCTGCGCGAGCTTTCGCCGCGAAAAGTTCATTCCGTTCGGTGGGCCCGATGGCGGCGACGGTGGCAAAGGCGGCAGTGTTTGGGCCGAAGCCGATCGCAACCTCAACACCCTGATCGACTACCGCTATGCGCGACGCCATGAGGCGCGCAACGGCGAGGCGGGGCGCGGGTCCGACTGTTTCGGCGCCGCAGCGGACGACATCGTGCTGCGCATGCCCGTGGGCACCATCATCACGGACCTGGAGACCGAATCGGTCATCGGCGAGTTGTTGGAGCCGGGCCAGCGCATCCTGCTGTGCAAGGGCGGCGATGGCGGCTTCGGCAACCTGCATTTCAAGACTTCGACCAATCGTGCCCCGCGGCAGAAGACGCCGGGCTGGCCGGGTGAGATCAAGAAGGTTCGCTTGGAGTTGCGGGTGCTCGCGGATGTGGGCCTGCTCGGGCAGCCCAACGCGGGCAAGTCCACCTTGATCACGGCGGTGTCCAACGCCCGGCCCAAGATTGCGGACTACCCGTTCACGACCTTGCACCCCAACCTCGGGGTTGTGCGCGTCGCGCCCGAGAAGAGCTTCGTCGTGGCCGACATCCCGGGGCTGATCGAAGGGGCCGCTGAAGGCGCCGGCCTGGGGCACCAGTTCCTGCGACACCTGCAGCGCACGCGCTTGCTGCTGCACGTCGTGGACCTGGCGCCGTTCGACCCGGAGGTCGATCCGGTCAAGGAAGCCAAGGCCATCGTCGCCGAACTCAAGAAATACGACGCCGAATTGCATGCCAAGCCGCGCTGGCTCGTGCTGAACAAGCTCGACATGGTGCCGGAGGAAGAGCGTGCGGCGCGGGTGAAGGATTTCATCAAGCGCTATAAGTGGAAGGGCCCGGTCTTCGAGATCTCGGCGCTGACCCGTGAAGGCTGCCAGCCGTTGATTCACGCGATTTACGACCACGTGGCCGCTGAGCAGCGCGTGATCGAAGAGCGCGACGTTCGATTCGACACACCCCAACCTGAAGATCCCGCCACCGAATGAGTTTGCTGTCCAGCGCGCGTCGAATCGTTGTCAAAGTCGGCTCCAGCCTCGTCACGAACGAGGGCCGGGGCGTGGACGCCGAGGCGATTGCGAACTGGAGTCGGCAACTCGCGGCCCTGGCTGGGGAGGGGCGGGAACTGGTGATGGTGTCCAGTGGCGCCATTGCCGAAGGCATGAAGCGCTTGGGCTGGGCGACCCGGCCCAAGGAACTGCATGAATTGCAGGCGGCTGCGGCCGTCGGGCAAATGGGGCTGGCGCAGATGTACGAAAGCCAGCTCAGCGCGCACGGCATGCACAGCGCGCAGGTGCTGCTGACCCACGCGGACCTGGCCGACCGGGAGCGGTACCTCAACGCCCGCTCCACCTTGCTGACGTTGATGGCGCATCGTGTGCTGCCGGTGATCAATGAGAACGACACGGTCGTCAACGACGAGATCAAGTTCGGCGACAACGACACCTTGGGCGCGCTCGTGGCCAACCTGGTGGAGGCTGATGCGCTGGTGATCTTGACCGATCAACGTGGTTTGTATTCGGCCGACCCGCGCAAGGACCCGACCGCTCGGTTCATCGACACCGCGCAAGCCGGCGATCCGGAACTGGAGCGCATGGCCGGAGGTGCCGGTTCCAGCATCGGCCGCGGCGGCATGTTGACCAAGATCCTGGCGGCCAAGCGTGCGGCTGGCAGCGGTGCGGGCACCGTGATTGCGTGGGGGCGCGAGCCGGATGTGTTGCTGCGCCTGGCGCGCGGCGAGGCCATTGGCACGGCCCTTCATGCGGCCACGGCCAAGCTGCAGGCCCGCAAGCAGTGGATGGTGGACCACCTGCAGATGCGCGGCTCCGTCACGGTGGATGCCGGGGCGGCCACCAAGTTGCGTGCGGAGGGCAAGAGCCTCCTGCCCATCGGGGTGATCGACGTGCAGGGGGACTTCCACCGCGGCGATGTGATCGCGGTGCAGGCGCCCGACGGTGTGGAGCTGGCGCGTGGGCTGGCCAACTATTCCAGTACTGAATCACGCCTGATCGCACGCAAGCCGTCGGCGGACATTGAAGCCCTGCTCGGCTATGCCGCCGAGCCGGAGCTGATCCACCGCGACAACCTCGTGCTGCGCTGAGCTGCGGCGGGCGCCGAACGTACAGCCGCTGCGCGGCTGAGGCGCGCTGACGCGCTCTCAGCCGGGGCTGTCGAGTTCCGGCGGTGGGGCGGCCTCGTCGCTGCCGTGTGCGGCCGGCGTGCGATCGCGGTGCATGGGGCGCATGCCTGCACGCAGGTACCGGTTGTGATGGTTGATGCGCGGCAGAAAGCGGGCCAGTTCGGTCAGCGCCATTTCGTACACGCCGCGCTTGAACTCGATCACGGCCTCCAGCGGCACCCAGTATTCGTTCCAACGCCAGGCGTCGAACTCCGGGTGGTCGGTGGCGCGCAGGTTCATGTCGCAGTCGCGGCCCAGCATCTGAAGCAGAAACCAGATCTGCTTCTGACCCCGGTAGTGGCCCCGTGCATCGCGGCGGATGAAGTGCTCGGGCACCTCATAGCGCAGCCAGTCGCGCGTTCTCGCGATGATGCGTACATGCTCTGGCGTGAGCCCCACTTCCTCGTGGAGCTCTCGGAACATCGCCTGCTCAGGCGTTTCACCGTGCTTGATGCCCCCTTGCGGGAACTGCCACGAATGCGTCCGGATGCGTTTGCCCCAGAACACCTCGTTGCGCTGGTTGAGCAGGATGATGCCGACGTTGGGGCGGAAGCCTTCACGGTCGAGCATAATCAACCTCAAATCTCTAGTTGGTTCGATTATTGCATCGGGCCGCAGTTGCGGCAGCGCCCTCGCTAACCCGGAGATTTTTTTCAGTCTTGTTGTGACTTCGGCCGGGTTTTGCCCGGCTTTTGCATTCCCGCCTGCCCATGAAAGCTTCTCAGTTCTTCATCTCCACCCTCAAGGAAGCGCCCGCCGATGCCGAGGTCGTGAGCCACAAGCTGATGATGCGCGCCGGCATGATCAAGCGCCTGGGCGCGGGCATCTACAACTACATGCCGATGGGCCTGCGGGTCATCCGCAAGGTTGAAAAGATCATCCGTGAAGAGATGGATGCCGCGGGCGCCGTCGAGTGCCTGATGCCCGTGATCCAGCCGGCTGAGCTGTGGCAGGAGACGGGCCGTTTCGACAAGATGGGCCCGGAGTTGCTGCGCGTGAAAGACCGCCACAACCGCGACTTCGTGGTGCAGCCCACCAGCGAAGAAGTCATCACCGACATCGCCCGTCAGGAGCTGCGCAGCTACCGTCAGCTGCCGAAAAATTTTTATCACATCCAGACCAAGTTCCGCGATGAACGCCGTCCGCGCTTCGGCCTGATGCGCGGCCGCGAGTTCACGATGAAGGATGCTTACTCCTTCGACCGTGACATGGACGCCGCCGGCCGCAGCTACGACAACATGTACGCGGCCTATTGCAAGATCTTCGACCGCTTCGGCCTGCAGTACCGCGCCGTGGCGGCCGACACCGGCGCCATCGGGGGCGACCGCTCCCACGAGTTCCAGGTGATTGCCGACACCGGCGAGGACGCCATCGTCTACTGCCCGACGAGCGATTACGCCGCCAACATTGAGCTGGCTGAGGCCGTGGCGCTGCTGTCCGCCCGAGGCGCGGCCACGCAAGGGCTGACCAAGACCCCCACGCCGGGCAAGAGCACCTGCGAAGACGTCGCCGCGTTGCTGGGTCTGCCGCTGACGCAGACCGTCAAGTCGTTGGTGCTGGCCACTGATGAGTTGGACAAGGACGGCCTGATCACCAAGACCCAGGTCTGGCTGCTGCTGGTGCGCGGCGACCATGAGCTCAACGAGGTGAAGGCCGGCAAGGTGGAAGGCCTGAAGGGCGGCTTCCGCTTCGCAACCGCAGGCGAGATCGACGCTCATTTCGGCTGCAAGCCCGGCTACCTCGGCCCCATCGGCCTGAAGGCGCCCCTCAAGATCGTGGCGGACCGCACCGTGGCCCAGATGGCCGACTTCGTGTGCGGTGCCAACGAGGTGGACTTCCACTTCACCGGCGCGAACTGGGGCCGTGACCTGCCCGAGCCCGATGTCGTGGCCGACATTCGCAACGTCGTCGCCGGTGATCCGTCGCCGGATGGCAAGGGCGAACTGGCGATCCAGCGCGGCATCGAGGTGGGGCATGTGTTCTACCTCGGCACCAAGTACTCGGCCGCGATGAACGCGACCTTCCTGGACGAAAACGGCAAGCCCAAGCTGATGGAGATGGGCTGCTACGGCATCGGCGTGACCCGCATCCTGGGCGCGGCCATCGAGCAGAACCATGACGCCCGCGGCATCATTTGGCCGGACGCCATGGCGCCGTTCACGGTCGTGATCTGCCCCATCGGTGCGGACCGCAGCGAGGATGTGAAGCAGGCGGCGGACAAGCTCTACGCCGAGCTGAAGGAGCTGGGTGTGGATGTGCTGCTGGACGACCGCGGCGAGCGCCCGGGCGCGATGTTTGCCGACTGGGAACTGATCGGCGTGCCACACCGCGTGGTGCTGGGGGACCGTGGCCTGAAGGAAGGTCAGGTGGAGTACCAAGGCCGCCGGGACGAAGCCGCCACCAAGGTCGCCGTGGCCGACATCGTGGGCCACCTGAAGGGCAAGCTCAAGCTTTGAAGCGCCGGGTTCTCCTGCTGGGCCTCGCCGGGGCGCCCCTGCTGGCGCAGGCCGGGGCCCAGGTCGAGGAGCCGCTGGCCGACGCGATCCGGTCGGCGCTCAGCGCGTCCATTGCGCAAAGCGCACCGCCCCGTCCGCGTTTCGAGGCGCACGAGGTCGAGGCGCGCATGGCCTACCTGCGCTGGCTGGGGGCGATGAGCGAGCGGCTGAAGAAGCGCAAGACGGAAACCCAGATCCGCATCGAGTTCCTGGAAACCGTGTGGTACGAGGCCAAACGCGCCGGTCTGGAGCCCAGCTTGGTGCTGGGCCTCGTGCAGGTGGAAAGCGGCTTTCGCAAGTACGCGATCAGCGTGGCCGGTGCCCGCGGCTACATGCAGGTGATGCCGTTCTGGACCAAGGCGATCGGGGACGGCGACGCCTCGCGCCTGTTCCACATGCAGACCAACCTGCGGTTTGGCTGCGTGATCCTGCGGCACTACCTGGACATCGAGCGCGGCAACCTGTCCATGGCGCTGGGCCGCTACAACGGCAGCCGGGGCCGGCCGGAGTACCCGAACGCGGTGCTGGCGGCGCGGCGCCAGTGGCTGCTGCCCGGCGAGGTCTGAGCCAACGTCCGCTCGGACGCTGTGCACAGCGCGCGGTGGCTTTCGGCAGTGGCTGTGGGAGCCGGTAGTCTTGGTGGTTTCGTCCACAAGACTTCGTTCCCGACTGACCATGTCTGCTGCCCGCCGCCTCCAGCCCCTGCTCATTGCCACGCTGCTTGCCAGCGGCGTCGCGTGGGCCCAGTCCACGCCTGCCGCTGCGGCAGCCAACCCGTTGCTGGTGCCCAGCGCCTTGCCGCTGCAGTACCCCCCGTTCGACCGCGTGCGTGACGAGCACTTCGGGCCCGCGATGGACCAGGGCATGGCCGAACAACTCGCCGAGATTCAGGCGATTGCCGACAACCCGGCCGCCCCCACCTTCGACAACACCATCGTCGCGTGGGAACGCAGCGGGCGGCTGCTGGGCCGGGCCACGACGCTGCTGTTCAGCCTGCTGGGGGCCGATGCCAACCCCGCCCGCCAGCAACTGCAGACGGACTACGCCGCCAAGTTGGCCGCGCAGCGAGACGCCGTGCTGTTGAACCCCAAGCTGTTCGCCCGCGTGGAAGCGCTCTATGCCGCCCGGGACACCGCCGCCCCCAATGCCGAGGCGCGGCGCTTGATCGAGCGGTATCGCCGCGACATGGTGCGCGCCGGCGCCCGACTGGACGACACGCAGAAGGCTCGGATGCGGGCGATCAACGCCGAAATGGCCACGCTGGGCGCCCGCTTCAATCGCGCGGTGCTGGCCGAGGTGAACGACTCGGCGTTGGTGGTGGATCGGGCTGAAGACCTGGACGGTCTGACGCCGGCCCAGGTGGCTGCGGCGGCCGAGGTGGCGCGCAAGCGCGGGCTTGAAGGCAAGTACGTGCTGACCCTGCTCAACACCACCATCCAGCCCCAGGAGGCGGAGCTGCAGAACCGCGCCACGCGCGAGCGCCTGCACAAGGCGTCGGTGGCGCGCGGCAGCCGGGGCAATGAGTTCGACACGCGGGCCATCGTGGCGCGCGTGCTGGCGCTGCGCCAGGAGCGTGCTGCCCTGTTGGGCTATGGCACGGCGGCTGACTATGTGCTGGAAGACGAGACAGCGCAGAACGCGGCCAACGTCAACGCGCTGTTGGGGCAGTTGGCGCCGGCCGCGGTGGCGTCTGCCCGGGCGGAGGCCGCCGAGTTGCAGCAACTGATCGATGCCGACCAGGCCGCCCGCAAGCAGCCGACCTTTGCCCTGCAGGCCTGGGACTGGAGCTACTACTCCGAGAAGCTGCGTACGGCCAAGTACGGCTTCGACGAAGGCCAGCTCAAGCCGTACCTGGAAATGACGCGGGTGCTGGAGCAGGGCGTGTTCTTTGCCGCGCAGCAGCTGTACGGCATCACGTTCAAGCAGCGCACCGACCTGCCGGTGTACCAAAGCGATGTGCGGGTGTACGACGTGTTCGACACCAACGGCAAGCAGCTGGCCATCTTCATTGCTGACCTGTACGCCCGGCCGTCCAAGCGCGGCGGGGCCTGGATGAACGCCTACGTCGGCCAGAACGCGCTGGAGGGCACGCAGCCGGTGGTGGCCAACCACCTGAACATTCCCAAGCCCCCCGCGGGCGAGCCCACGCTGCTGACCTGGGACGAGGTCAACACGCTGTTCCACGAGTTCGGCCACGCGTTGCACGGCATGTTCAACCAGGTGAAGTACCCCGGCCTGTCGCGCGTGCCGCGCGACTTCGTGGAGTACCCGTCGCAGGTGAACGAAATCTGGGCGTCGTCGCCCGCGGTGCTGACCCGCTACGCGCGCCACCACCAGACCGGCGAGCCCATGCCGGCCGCGCTGCTGGACAAGGTGTCGCGCGCCAAGCGCTTCAACCAGGGCTACCAGACGGTGTCGTACCTCGGTTCGGCCATCCTGGATCAGCGCCTGCACCAACTGGCCCCAGGCCAGGTGCCCACGGCTGAGGGCCTGATGGGCTTCGAGGCCAAGGCGCTGAAAGACGCTGGGATCGACTTCGCCCCGGTGCCGCCGCGCTACCGCACGCCGTACTTCAGCCACATCATGGGCGGCTACGCGGCCGGGTACTACGCCTACATCTGGAGCGAGGTGCTCGATGCCGACACGGTGGAGTGGCTGAACGCGAACGGCGGCCTTCAGCGCGCCAATGGCGATGCGCTGCGCGCCAAGCTGCTGTCGCGCGGTGGTGCGGAGGACGCGATGGTGCTGTTCCGTAACCTCGTGGGCCACGCGCCCAACATCCAGCCGTTGCTGGAGCGGCGCGGCCTGGCGGTGAAGCCGGCCGCCCCGGCGCGTTAAGGCTTGAGGCCGGCCCAGGCCCGAGGCTGCGCCTGGGCCACGCCGGCCAACTCCAGCACCCGTTCCACCGTCTCGTTCACCATCTCGTCGATGGACTTGGGGTGGTGATAGAACGCCGGCAGGGGCGGGAAGCAGATGCCGCCCATCTCCGTCACCGCCACCATGTTGCGCAGGTGGGCGAGGTTGAAGGGGGTTTCGCGCACCAGCAACAGCAGGCGGCGGCGTTCTTTCAGCGTGACGTCGGCGGCGCGGGTCAGCAGGTTGTCGCCCAGGCCGTGCGCAATGGCTGCCAGCGACTTCATCGAGCAGGGCGCCACCACCATGGCGGCCGTGGCAAAGCTGCCACTGGCGATGCAGGCGCCCACGTCGCCCGGCGCGTAGGCGTGGTCGGCCTGCGCTTCAAGGGTGGAGCGATCCATGCCCAGCTCGTGGTGGGCATTCAGGATGCCCGCCGGCGTGGCGATCAGGTGGGTTTCAACGCCCAAGTCACGCGCGCGCCGCAGCAGTTGCAGCGCGTACACAGCGCCTGTGGCGCCGGTCAGGCCGACGACCAGGCGTTGCGCCATCAGGCCGCCGACAGGGCTTGTTGCAACTCACCGGACTCGTACATCTCCATCATGATGTCCGAGCCGCCGACGAATTCGCCGTTGATGTAGAGCTGGGGAATGGTCGGCCAGTTGGCGTATTCCTTGATGCCCTGACGCACGGCTTCGTCTTCCAGCACGTTGAAGGTCTTGATCTCGGTGGCGCCGGCGGCCTTCAGGATCTGGATGGCACGGCCGGAGAAGCCGCACATCGGGAACTGGGCGCTGCCCTTCATGAAGAGCATGACGCGGTTGGACTTGACCAGATCGTCGATGCGTTGCTGAACGTCGCTCATTGCAGTTCTCGAAAAAGGCAAAACCACAATTATCCGGGAGCCCCCTGGCCGCGGCTCAATAGTTGTACGCCAAGCCCAGTTGCAGCAGGGGTTTGAAGCGGAGGTCACGCATCGCGTCCTCGAACCCCTGCGCGCTGCTGCGGCCCAGCCGCAGGGCGCCGTAGCTGCCAGACATCAGGCCCAGGTCGGCGCTGAAGGCCAGCCCGCCACCCTGCACCCGGCCGGTGTAGCCAATGCCCAGGTACGACAGGTTGCTGCTGGGCTCCAGCGCGTAGGCATCGGGCCCGCCCATGACGAGGCTGCGCCGGCCGGCCGCCAGCGGCCCCGCGCCCAGCGCCAGGCCGCCGCTGCTTTGGCTCATGGAAAGGGGGCCCATCAGCAGGCCGCCGGTGGCACGCAAGCCACCGCGCAGGCCCGACAGGCCCGTGCCGGTGAGGTAATAGTCGCCCAGCAGGTTGGCGCTCAGCACGCGTGAGCCGCTGAGCGGCGCGGTCGAGGCGCCATCGGCGCTGCTGAGCTGCAAGCGGGCCTGCCAGCGGGGCCCTGGGTCGGTGTCGGCCCAGGCGGGCAGGGTCAGCAGGGGCACGAGGCTCCAGAGAACGGCGCGGGCGAGTCGGACCATGATCGTCTCCTGCGCGGTGCATCGGCTGGCACCGGGATTCGATACTACGCCGCACCCGGCCGGTCGGGAATGCCGAACTGGCTGCAAAACGTCACGCAATCGCAAGCGGACGTTCGCCGGGCGGGGAGGGTGGTCAACCGGGCCGCTGTCCGCCGCTGGCACGGGCCCGCCCTGCCAGGTCACGGCGCAAGGTGGGGTGCCGGTAGCCGTGGGCGCGCAGGGCGGCTGCAACGGGCTCGGCCTGATCCCAACCGTGCTCCATCAGCAGCCAGCCGCCGGGTTGCAGGTGGGTGGGCGCGCCGTTCACCAGATGTTGCAGGTCGGCCAGGCCGTCGCCACCGGGGGTCAGCGCGGTGAGCGGCTCGTGGCGCAGCGCAGGCAGGTGCGGGTCGTCACCCGCGATGTAAGGCGGGTTGCTGACGATCAGGTCGAACCGTTGACCCGCCAGGGGCTCGAACCAACTGCCCAGGCGCCAGTCCACGTCCAATTGGAGCCGTTCGCCATTGGCGCGGGCCACGGTCAGGGCGTCGGCGCTCAAGTCCACCGCCGTGACCTGCGCTCGCGGGCAGGCGGCCTTGATCGCCAGGGCGATGGCGCCGCTGCCGGTGCCCAGGTCCACCACCGTGGGTGAGCCCGGCAGGGCGGCCAGCAGCTCGAGGGCCCAGTCCACCAGGGTTTCGGTGTCGGGGCGTGGGATCAGGGTGGCGGGCGACACCTGCAGCAGCAAGCCGTGGAACGGCTGCCAGCCGGTCAGGTGGGCCAGGGGCACGCCTTCGCTCAATTGCTGCAGTGCGGCGGCCGCGCCGGGGACCTCGGTGTCGCCGTGGGTCACCAGCCAGGCGCGGCCCTGGCCGGTCAGGTGGGCGAGCAGGGCCTGGGCATCGCCGCGTTCCACGCCGAGGTCGCGGGCCCGGGCGAGGGCGGCATCGACGGTGAGCACCGGGGGCAGGGATGCGGTCATGGGCGGCCTGCTTCCAGCTCGGCCAACTGCTCGGCGGCCTGGGCGGCCAGCAGGCCTTGGATCACGTCGCTGAGGTCGCCGTCCATGATCTGCCCGAGCTTGTAGAGCGTCAGGTTGATGCGGTGGTCGGTCAGGCGGCCTTGGGGGAAGTTGTAGGTGCGGATGCGGTCGCTGCGATCGCCGCTGCCGATCAGGCTCTTGCGGGTGGCGGCTTCCTTGGCGGCGCGCTCGCTGCGCTCCTTCTCCTGGATGCGCGCTTGCAGCACCTGCAGGGCCTTGGCCTTGTTGCTGTGCTGGCTGCGGCCGTCCTGGCATTCGGCCACGATGCCGGTGGGCAGGTGCACCACGCGCACGGCGGAGTCGGTCTTGTTGATGTGCTGGCCGCCGGCACCGCTGGCGCGGAAGGTGTCGATGCGCAGATCCGCCGGGTTCAGCGTGATGGCTTCCGCTTCATCCGGCTCGGGCATCACCGCCACGGTGCAGGCGCTGGTGTGGATGCGGCCTTGGGTCTCGGTGGCCGGCACGCGCTGCACGCGGTGGCCGCCGGACTCGAACTTGAGCCGGCCGTAGACGCCATCGCCTTCCACGCGCACGACCAGTTCCTTGTAGCCGCCCAGGTCCGACACGTTTTCGGACAGGATTTCCGTGCGCCAGCCTTGGGCCTCGGCAAAACGCAGGTACATGCGCGCCAGGTCCCCGGCGAAGAGGGCGGATTCGTCGCCACCCGTGCCGGCGCGGATTTCCAGGAAGGCGTTGCGCTCGTCGTCCGGGTCTTTGGGAATCAGCGCCAGTTGAAGCTCGGTGTCGAGCGCGGCCAGGGCGGCTTCGTTGGCGGTGATCTCCTCGCGCGCCATCTCGGCCATTTCAGGGTCCGCCAGCAACTCGCGCGCGGCGGCGAGGTCGGCTTCATGGCTTTGGTAGCGGCGGTAGCGGTCGACCAGGCTCGACACCTCGGCCTGTTCCTTGGTCAGCGCGCGGTAGCGCTTCATGTCTGACGCGATGCTGCCGTCGGCCAGGATGGTGTCCAGCTCGGCGAGACGGAAGCCGAGGCGGTCGAACTGCTGACGCAGGGAGTCTTTCATGGGGCGGGAACGAGAAGGCAGTCAGGGCAGGGCGCGAGGGTTCGCGCGGCGAAGCGACGGGAGTGAACGTCGCTAAGACTGCTTGCCGCGCAGGAACAGGCGCGAGACGGTTTGCGCCAAGTGCAGGCGCTGCTCGCCGTCGCTGGCGTGCAACTCGGCCAGGGTGCCGTGCAGCAGCTTCTGCGTCAGGCCTTTGGACAGGGCTTCCAGCACCTCGTCCACATCCGCGCCCTTGGCCAGCAGCTTGCGGGCGCGGGCGATTTCCACAGCGCGCCAGTCGTCGGTCTGCTGGTGCAGGGCCTGGATCAGCGGCACGGTGTGGCGCTGGTCCAGCCAGTGCATGAAGCTCTGCACGCCGGTCTCGACGATCGCCTCGGCCTGCTCCACAGCGGCCTGGCGCTTCTCGCCGGCGGTTTGCACCTGCTGGGCGAGTTCGTCGACGGTGTAGAGGTAGACGTCGTCCAGCTGGGCCACTTCGGGCTCGATGTCCCGCGGCACGGCCAGGTCGACCATGAACATCGGGCGGTGCTTGCGCTTCTTGAGCGCCCGCTCCACAGCGCCCAGGCCGATCAGCGGCAGGCTGGACGCGGTGCAGGACACGACGATGTCGAACTCGTGCAGGCGCTCGGTCAGGTCCGACAGCCGCAAGGCTTCAGCGCCGAAGTGCGTGGCCAGCTTCTCGCCCCGCTCCAGGGTGCGGTTGGCCACGGCCATGTGTCGCGGCGTGCGGGCGGCAAAGTGCGTGGCGGTCAGCTCGATCATTTCGCCCGCGCCGACGAAGAGCACCTTGGTCTGCGCCAGGTCCTCAAAAAGCTGGCTGGCCAGGCGCACTGCCGCGGCGGCCATGCTGATGGAGTGGGCGCCGATCTCGGTGGAACTGCGCACTTCCTTGGCCACCGAGAAGCTGCGCTGGAACAGCTGGTGCAGCGTGGTGCCCAGTGCGCCCGCGTTCTCGGCCTCGCGCACCGCCTGCTTCATCTGGCCCAGGATCTGCGGCTCGCCCAGCACCATGGAGTCCAGCCCGCTGGCCACGCGGAAGGCATGGCGCGCGGCGGCGCTGCCTTGCATCACGAAGGCGTGCTGGCGCAAGGCGCCAGCGTCCACACCGCCAGTTTGTGCCAGCCAGTCGATGGCCGGCTGCACTTGCGCCGGCGGGGCGGCCACGTAGAGCTCGGTGCGGTTGCAGGTGGACAAGATGGCCGCTTCCGGCGCGCCGGGCAGCTTTTCACGCAGGCCTGCCAGCGACGGGGCGAGCTGCTCCAGCGTGAACGTAAACCGCCCGCGCAGGTCCAGCGGGGCGGTGTGGTGGTTCAGGCCAAGAGCGAAGACCGACATAGAAGGGATTGTAGGATTCGCGCCCTTCGACGCGCCTGACAAGGATCAACCGCCGCATGGGCCCCATCGACGCTTTTTGGCACTTGGCCAACCTGTTCGCGCCCGCTTGGGGCTTGGCGGCGCTGCTGGCGGGCGCCGTCAAGCTGGTGTGGTGGCGTGAGGCCAAAGCCTTGCGCTGGACGCGCCTGTGGGCCTGGGGTTCAGCCGGCGGCGCTGCGGCCGTGGTGCTGGCGTTGCTGGTGTGCGGGCGGGATGGCGCCATGGCGGGCTACGCCCTGCTCGTGCTGGGCGTGGCCTTGCCGCAGTGGTGGTTGCTCAGCGCCAAGCGCTGAGCAACCACGAGGTCAGCTGCTGCGCACGGCTTCCGTCGTGACCACCTCGCCGCGCAGCGAGTGCGCGAAGGCGGTCGTGATGCGCACGTCGACCAGCTGATTCATCAGCCGCTCGGAGCCCGGGAAGTTGACGATGCGGTTGCACTCGGTGCGGCCCATCAGCTCGGTGGCGTCCTTGCGTGCGTGGCCGGTGACGAGCACCTTTTCGACGCGGCCAACCATGCCCTCGGAGATGGTCAGCGCATGCGCTTCGATGGCGGCTTGCAGCTCCTGCAGACGCTTCACCTTGACCTCGTAGGGCGTGGTGTCCTCCAGCGCTGCGGCCGGCGTGCCGGGGCGCGGGCTGAAGATGAAGCTGAACGAGGCGTCGAAGCCGACGTCGTGCACCAGCTTCATCAGCTTGGCGTGGTCCTCGTCGGTCTCGCCCGGGAAGCCGACGATGAAGTCGCTCGCCAGGCGCAGGTCCGGGCGGATGGCGCGCAGCTTGCGCACGATGCTTTTGAACTCCAGCGCCGTGTAGCCGCGCTTCATCGCCATCAGGATGCGGTCGCTGCCGTGCTGCACGGGCAGGTGCAGGTGGTTCACGAGCTGCGGCACCTTGCCGTAGGCCTCGATCAGGCGCGGGCTGAACTCGTTGGGGTGGCTGGTGGTGAAGCGCAGGCGCTGGATGCCGGGAATCTCGGCGGCGTACTCCAGCAGCAGGGCCAAGTCGGCGAACTCCGCCGTGTCCCCCATCTTGCCGCGGTAGGCATTGACGTTCTGGCCGAGCAGGTTGATTTCCATCACGCCCTGGTCGGCCAAGCCGGCGATCTCGGTCAAGACGTCGTCAAACGGGCGCGACACCTCGTCGCCACGGGTGTAGGGCACCACGCAGTATGAGCAGTACTTGGAGCAGCCTTCCATGATGGACACGAAGGCCGATGCGCCCTCGACCTTGGCCGGCGGCAGGTGGTCGAACTTCTCGATCTCGGGGAAAGAGATGTCCACCTGCGGGCGGCGGGTCTCGCGGCGGGCTTCCAGCATCTGTGGCAGGCGGTGCAGCGTTTGCGGGCCGAAGACGACATCCACGTACGGCGCGCGCTCGATGATGGCGGCGCCTTCCTGCGAGGCCACACAGCCGCCGACGCCGATCATCACCCCCTTGGCCTTGAGGTGCTTCACGCGGCCGAGGTCGCTGAACACCTTCTCTTGCGCCTTCTCGCGCACCGAGCAGGTGTTGAACAGGATGAGGTCGGCCTGCTCGGGGTCGTCGGTGGGCGTGTAGCCCTTGGCGGCTTCCAGCACGTCGGCCATCTTGTCCGAGTCGTACTCGTTCATCTGGCAGCCGAAGGTCTTGATGTAGACCTTCTTGGCGGTGTTGCTGTCGCTCATGGCTTCACCCACGTTTGGTTGCCGGGGTTGAACGCCCAGGTGGCGGATTCCGCGGGCGTGGTGGGCCAGGGCTTGTTGGCCAGCTCCACGGGGTTGAGCACCCACACGTCCATGACCAGGCCGCTGGCTTCCACGGTGTAGTGCACGACGAGCTTTTGGCCGGCCAGGCCCGCGGGCGGCACCCACAGGTTGGTGTCGCTCTTGATGCGAGCGCCCGGCGCCAGGCGGGCGGGGTTGCCGTTGATCAGGGCGTCCGGGAATTGCGTGACCACCAACTCACCCCGCAGGGCGTTGGCCGGGAAGGCGCGGTGGGTTTGGGCCTGAGCGGCTGGCGTGGCCAGCAGGCAGCTGGCCATCAGGGCCAGCGGAGCGACACAGCGGTACATGGTATTTGTCCAGTGGCTGCGAAGCCGCCATCTTGCGTGACGGTCGCGGAAATGAAAACGGCCCGAGCAGTTGCTCGGGCCGTTTCGACTTTTGGTGGCGCTTCAGGGATTCGAACCCCGGACCTGCGGATTATGATTCCGTCGCTCTAACCGGCTGAGCTAAAGCGCCTGAGTCTGCCATTCTAATGACACTTTGGGCGAGAATGCAAGCCTATGTTCAGTTTTTTTAAAAAAACCCCGCCGCCGGCCCCGGCCGAAGCGCCCGACCTGTTGCCTGAGGGCTGGGTCACGAAGCGCGTTGAAGGGCCTGCGGCGCCTGAAGCGGCAGTCCCCGAGCGTGTAGCGACGGCCCAAGCGGCCGCACCGTCGGCGTCGCCAGTGCCCGTGGCGGCGCCTGCGGCCCATCACGTGCCAGCACCTGTCGCGGCTCCTGCGCCGGCCCCGGTTGTTGCGCCAATTGCCGCTATCGCCGCGCCCGTGCCGGCCCCGGCACCTGCGGTCGTGTTGGCACCCGTCGCTGCGCCGGCCCCGGTGGTGGCGCCGGTACCTGCACCGCCGCCGCGGCAGAGCTGGATGGAGCGTCTGCGCGCGGGCTTGCGCAAGACCGGCGGCAGCATCGCCAGCGTCTTCACGGGCACGCGCATCGACGAGCAGCTGTATGAAGAACTGGAAGAGGCCTTGTTGCTGGCAGACACCGGCGTCAAGGCCACGCAGTTCTTGCTGGATGACCTGAAGCGGCGGGTGAAGGAGTCCAAGGCCACCGACCCGCAGGCGGTGCGAGCGCTGCTGGTGGATGCGCTGGCCGAGCTGCTCAAGCCCTTGGAGAAGGGCCTGGAGGTGGGGCGCTTCACGCCGACCGTGATGATGGTGGTGGGCGTGAACGGTGCCGGCAAGACGACCAGCATCGGCAAGCTGACCCGGCATCTCGCCGATTCCGAGCAGCGCGTGCTGCTTGCTGCGGCTGACACCTTCCGCGCCGCAGCGCGTGAGCAGCTGGGTGTGTGGGCCGATCGCGCCCAAGTGGAGATCATCAGCCAGGAGGGCGGTGACCCGGCGGCCGTGTCGTTCGATGCGGTGAACGCGGGCCGCGCGCGCGGGGCCGATGTAGTCATCGCCGACACCGCCGGCCGGCTGCCCACCCAACTTCACCTGATGGAGGAGTTGAAGAAGATCAAGCGCGTGATCGCCAAGGCGCAGGAAGGCGCGCCGCACGAGGTGCTGTTGGTGGTGGACGGCAACACGGGCCAGAACGCGCTCAACCAGGTCAAGGCGTTTGACGAGGCTTTGGGTCTGACGGGGCTGGTGGTCACCAAGCTCGACGGCACGGCCAAAGGCGGGGTGCTGGCGGCCATCGCGCGCGAGCGCCCGGTGCCGGTGTACTTCATCGGCGTGGGCGAGAAGCTCGAGGACCTCGAAACCTTCAGCGCGCGTGAATTTGCGCGGGCGCTCTTGGAGTAAGCCGCGGCCAGGCGTGTTTGGGGCGAGTGCCCGTTCGCGCCCGAGTGCTGATGTGACAACGCCCGCTATCGCGGGCGTTGTGCTTTGTGGCGGTGTCAGTGAGCCGCGTGCGGCAGGTCGGCGTAGTAGCCGGCACCGCGCAGGCGCGGAAACAGGCGTTCGCGCAGACGTTCGGGCGTGTCGTTCTGCCACTCGCGATCCCACAGCGTGACCTTGAGTTCGGTGGCGCCGAGCACCCGCAGTAGACGGTCACGCTTGCGGGACTGGCGGGCGTGGTCGTCGCCCACGGGCAGCAGCACGGCCGAGCGGATGTAGCCGTGCTCGTCACACAGTGCGAAGTCGACCGTCAGCAGGCCGGTGCGAGACAGCCACTCGCGGTAGGAGTACTGCTTGGGCACGCGCACCACCTTGTGCAGCGGCACGTGCGCCAGCAGGTAGCCCTTGGGGTGTTCCAGGGCCAGGGCCTGGGCCAGGCACTTGTGGGCATGTCGCTCGGCACTCACCAACACCCGAGCCGGCGTGGGCGGCCAATGCATCACGGTGTCGGCGGCGTCGACCTGACGGGTGGGGCGTTGCCCGGTGAGGCTGGTGAGCCAGGCGCCCACGGCGCGGGGGAGGTGGAGGTTGAGCATGGGGTGGCACGCTATCGGTCGCCGAAGGGCTTGACCATGCTCGCGTGTCCCCTGACCTGGGGATCATTTGTGAGGACTTGTGTCGCCGCTGCGGGTAATACCTTAGCGGCCGCGCCTCAGAGGCTCACAGGCCCATGCCTTTCATGCCGCCCAGGCGCTTCATCATCTTCATGAGGCCGCCGCCGCGCATCTTCTTCATCATCCCCTGCATCTGATCGAACTGGTTCAGGAGGCGGTTGACGTCCTGGATCTGCACGCCCGCCCCGGTGGCGATGCGGCGCTTGCGGCTGGCCTTGCTCTTGCCGTCCATCAGCAGCGCGGGGTTGGCGCGCTCCTTGGCGGTCATGGCGCGCAGGATGCCTTCCATGCGCTTCATGTCGCGCTCGGCGCGGTCCATGTCGGCCTGGCCGGGTTGCTTGCCGCCCATCATGTTCTGCGGCAACTTGTCCATCAGGCCGCCGAGGCCGCCCATCTTCTTCATCTGCGCGATCTGCTGCAGGAAGTCGTTGAGGTCGAAGCCGCTGCCGCTCTTGAGCTTCTCGGCCATGGCCTGTGCCGAGGCCAGGTCCACGCTCTGCGTGACCTGCTCCACCAGGGCCACGATGTCGCCCATGCCCAGCACGCGGCCGGCGTGGCGGTCGGCGTCGAACACTTCCAGGCCGTCGATCTTTTCAGACACGCCTGCGAACTTGATCGGCGCCCCGGTGATCTGCCGCACAGAGAGTGCCGCGCCACCGCGCGAGTCGCCGTCGAGCTTGGTCAGGATCACGCCCGTCAACGGCAGGGCTTCCTTGAAGGCCTTGGCGGTGTTGACCGCATCCTGACCCTGCATGGCGTCGACGACGAACAGGGTCTCGACCGGGTGGACCGTCGCGTGCAGGTCCTTGATCTCGGCCATCAGTGCTTCGTCGATGGCCAGGCGGCCGGCGGTGTCCACCAGCAGCACATCGAAGAAATGGCGCTTGGCGTAGTCCAGCGCGGCCAGCGCGATGTCGCGCGGCTTCTGGTTGGGTTCCGACGGGAACCACTCGCCGCCCGCCTGCTTGGTCACCGTCTTGAGCTGCTCGATGGCGGCCGGGCGGTACACGTCGGCCGAGACCGTGAGCACCTTCTTTTTGCGCTTCTCGATCAGGTGCTTGGTGAGCTTGGCAGTCGTCGTCGTCTTGCCGGCGCCTTGCAGGCCGGCCATCAGGATGACGGCCGGCGGCTGGGCGGCGAGGTTGATGTCGGCCACACCTTCGCCCATGGTCGCGGCGAGTTCCTTGTGCACGACCGAGACCAGCACCTGGCCCGGGTTCAGCGAGCCGACGACCTCCTGGCCCAGGGCCTTGTCCTTCACGCGGGCAATGAAGTCGCGCACCACCGGCAGGGCGACGTCCGCCTCCAGCAGGGCCATGCGCACCTCGCGCAGCATGTCCTGCACGTTGCTTTCGGTGATGCGGGCTTGGCCACGCATCGTCTTGACGAGGCGACTCAGGCGGTCGGTGAGGGTGGATGCCATGGCGTTGGGAGCGGGCCGGTCCGGCAGAACTGCGGAGGCCAAAAGTACACTGCAGCCATGAGTTTATCGCCCGCTCCCTTGGGAGAAGCCGTGGCCGCGCAGGCCTTCGGCCCCGCTGTGCTGCTGACCCTGACCAGTGTCCTGGCACTGATCGGTTATGCCTGGGTGGGCCTGCTGCGGGCCTCAGCGTTGCCGGGGAGTGGCGCCGTGCGGCGCCCGCTGCGTTCCGTGCCGCCGATGGCCATGGCCTGGACAGCGCAGTTGGTGGCACTGGTGGTTGACATCGGCGGCTACGGGCTGGGCACGCCGGGCGCGCGTTTCGGCTTCGCGCCGGCCTTGTCCATGACCATCTGGCTGGTGTTGACGGTCTACCTGGTGGAGAGCCGCTTCCTGCCCTTGCACAGCGTGCGCCGGGTGCTGGCGTGGCTGGCCGCGGCGGCGGTGGTGCTGGCGTGGAGTTTTCCGGGAGAGAGCCGGCCCGCAGCCGCGTCGCCTTGGGCGCCCTTGCATTGGGTGTTGGGCTTGGCCTCGTACGGCTTGTTCGGCGTGGCCGTGCTGCACGCCGCGCTGATGAATCGGGCGGAGACCCGCCTGCGCCAGAAGCAGCCCGCGGCCGGGGGCATGCCGCTGTTGCAACTGGAGCGGTTGACGTTCCAGTTCGTGGCGGCGGGCGTGGGGGCCTTGTCGCTGGCGATTTTTCTGGGCTGGTGGTTCACGCCGACCTGGCGCTGGGATCACAAGAATCTGCTCGCCGTGCTGGGCTGGCTGGTGCTGGCCGGTTTGCTGGTGGGGCGGCGGGTGTACGGCTGGCGCGGGCGCCGGGCCACGCGCTGGTTGTATGCCGGCGCGGCGTTGCTGCTGCTGTCTTACGCCGGGTCGCGCTTCGTGCTTGAAGTGATCCTGCAGCGCGGCGCTGGAGGCGTGGGCGCATGAAGTACCTGTTGCTGTTGCTCGTGGTGGTGGGCTTCTTCTATGTGTTGGGCGCGCGGCGTGGCCGGCGGCCCGACGCAAGCGCCGCACCGCGTGCGCCACAGCCCGCACCGGCAAAGTCCATGGCGCAATGCGCCGAATGCGGCGTGCACCTGCCGGCCGATGACGCTTTGCCCGGCCGGGGGGGCGTGTTTTGCAGCGCGGCGCACCGCGCGGCCTACGAAGCGCGGGACGCGGCTTGAGCGCGACCGGGGCGCTGCCCGAGGCGGGCTGGTTTGTCGAGTCGACACCGGCCGGCCCGGCGCAGGGCAGTGCAAGTTTTGATCGGCTCTACCGCGCGTTCCTGACGGCGCGGGCCGCTCTCGGCGTGGCCTTGGTGGCGGCGCAGTGGATCGCCGCGGCCTTGGGCACGTCGCCAGCGCCGTCCACGCTGCGGCTGAGCTTGTCGTATGCGGTGGCGGCCGCGGCGTTGTGGTGGCTGCCGCAGTTGCGGCGGGGGGCCAGCGCACGCAGCCTGGCCAGCATCCGTAGCGTGCATTGGTGGTCGGCCATCGGGCTGGACTTGGTGCTGTTCGGCGTGCTGCATGCACTGGATGGCGGCGGCGTGAACTACGGGTCGCTGTTCGTCATGCCGGTGCTGATGTCGGCCGTGCTGTGCCCGCGCTTGTTGGCGCTCGCCACGGCGGCCATGGCGGCACTGGGGCTGCTGGCCGGAGCCGGGTGGACCTTGGTGTCTGGCGCGGACGCTGGCTTGCGCACCACGCAGGCCGGGTTGGTGGGCGGCGGGTTGTTTGCGGTCAGCCTGCTGGCCGGCGAATTGAGCTCGCGCCTGGCGCGTGAGGAACTGGCGGCGCGGGGCAGCTTGGCCCTGGCCCGTCAGCAAGAACTGCTGAACCGGCTGGTCATCGACGAAATGCAGGAAGGCGTGCTGGTGGTGGACCGTCGCGGGCGCGTGCGCGCCATGAACCCGGCCGCGCAAACCTTGATTGGCGCGAGCGCAGGCGAGTTCGGCTGGCAGCTGCGCGGGCGGCCCGACTGGCTGCCGCTCGTGCAGGCGCTGGAGTCGGCGTACGCGTCATCCCGCGCGGGTGCTGCAGGCCGCGAGCACGATGTGACGCTGCCGCTGGACGGCGGGGCCAGCCGCAGCCTTCGCTTGCGGCTGCGCTTCACGCGGCAGCGCGAGGGCAGCGAGGAGTTGTGCGTGCTGTTCCTGGAAGACAACCGCGAGTTGCTGGCCCGCACCCGCCAAGAAAAGCTGGCGGCGATGGGGCGTGTGTCGGCGGGCATTGCGCATGAAATTCGCAATCCGCTGGCGGCCATCGCCCAGGCCAACGCGCTGCTGGCCGAAGACTTGAGCGGCACCCGGGCCGAGCAACTCACGCAGATGGTGGCGTCCAACGTGCAGCGGCTCAAACGGCTGGTGGATGACGTGAGCGAGCTGGCGCCCGGCGTGAAGCTGGACACCCAGGTCATCGACGTCGGGGCGGTGGTGCACGAGGCCTGCAACGACTGGGTCTACGTCAACAACATCGCCCCCGGTGAGCACAGCCGCGTTCGGCTGCAGCTGCCGGCCGGGCCGATGCAGGCGCTGTTCGATGCGGAGCACCTGCGTCGCATCCTCGTGAACCTGCTGGACAACGCCCATCGCCATGCCGACCCGGTGCCGGAGGCGCTGCGCGTGGAGCTGGCGCGGGAGGGGGTTGGCGTGCGGCTGGTGGTGGGCAGTGTGGGGCCGGCGGTGCCGCCGGAGATCGAGCGGCATTTGTTCGAGCCCTTCTTCTCCACGCGCAGCCGCGGCTCGGGCCTGGGCCTCTATATTTGCCGCGAACTGTGCGAGCAGCACGGCGCGCTCATCGACTACCGACGCGTGGCCGACGCCGGCGTCAACGAGTTCAGCGTGCACATGCGCGCTCCGGAATCTGAATGACCACTGCCGCCAACTCCTTGCGCTTGCTCGTTGTGGACGACGAGCCGGACCTGCGCACGCTGTACGAGCTGACCTTGCTGCGCGAGGGCTATGCCGTGGACAGCGCCGGCACCGTGGAAGAAGCCCTGGCGCAGTTGCAGGCGCACACCTACAGCGCCGTCATCACCGACATGCGTCTGCCGGACGGCTCAGGGCTGGAGGTGCTGCGCTGGCTGGAGTTGACCGGGCGGACCGAGAAGGCCGTGGTGATCACCGCATTTGGCTCGGCGGAGAACGCAGTGGAGGCGCTCAAGGCGGGCGCGTTCGATTACCTCACCAAGCCGGTCGACCTGCGGCAGTTCCGGCTCGTCGTCGGTTCGGCGCTGGGGCGTGTGCAGGCGCCACCGGTGTCGGCCGACGCGGCCGGGCCGGCGCCCGCGCCGTCGGCGTCGTCCTTGCGGCTGGTGGGGGAGTCGACGGCCATCCGCGCGGTGCGCGAGTTGATCGACAAGGTGGGCCGCAGCATGGCACCGGTGCTGGTGCAGGGTGAGTCCGGCACCGGCAAAGAGCTGGTGGCGCGTGCCATCCATGACCACGGCGCCCGCGCCGGGCAGCGATTTGTGGCGGTGAACTGCGGGGCGATTCCCGAGAACCTGCTGGAGGCCGAGTTCTTCGGATATCGCAAGGGCGCGTTCACCGGTGCCAACGAAGACCGCGAGGGCTTCTTCCAGGCGGCGGACGGCGGCACCTTGTTCCTGGACGAAATCGGGGACTTGCCGCTGGCCATGCAGAGCAAGCTGCTGCGCGTGATCCAGGAGCGTTCGGTGCGTCCGGTTGGCGCCACCGGCGAGACCGCCATCAACGTGCGCATCCTGAGCGCCACGCACAAAGACCTGGCCGCCGAAGTGGCTGCGGGGCGCTTCCGCCAAGACTTGTTTTACCGGCTCAACGTCATCCAGATCCGGGTGCCCCCGCTGCGTGAGCGTCTGGAAGACCTGGGGCTGATCAGCACGCGGGTGCTGGCCCGCATCGCGCAGGACGCCGGCGTTTCGCCTGCGCCCCGCCTGACGCCAGCGGCGCTGCAGACCTTGGGCCGATACGCCTTCCCCGGCAACGTACGGGAATTGGAGAACCTGCTGCACCGCGCGCTGGCCTTGGCGGGCGGTGAGTGGATTGACGCCGGCGACCTGGGCTTGCCGGAGGTGGTGCTGGATGACAACCAGCGGGAACTGGGCTTCGATGCCTTGGCGCCGCACCTCCCCGCGCCTGCGCCGGTGGATGGCCTGTCACTGCCCGAGCAATTGCCGAGCGATCTGGCGCTGTACCTCGACGAGGTGGAGCGCGCCATCTTGCTGCGGGCGTTGGAGCAGCATCGCTTCAACCGCACGGCGGCGGCAGCCAGTTTGGGCCTGTCCTTGCGGCAGATCCGCTACCGCATGGCTCGCCTGTCCATCTCCGCAGGCGAGGCCTGAGGGGGCGATTGAACTGCGCTTGAACAGCGCTGAAGCGGGTGTGCGCCCGCGCCTCCGGATTTGCCCTGCTTGAATTCCCCCGCAGGGCCTTCGCGAGGGTGGGGCGAAACTTCGAAATGCAGCACTGGCGCGGCCTCGCGGGGCGATTGCGCCCTCCAGCCCAATGCTGATGCGGGTTGGCCGGCGTGGGGCCCGATGGCATGGGGCTGGCGGGCCGGAAGTGGCTGAATTTCCTTGAAATTGCGGACAGGGTTTGACACTAGCGGTAGTGCTTGAGGTGGCTGGGGGCCATAGATATAGTGTTCGTTCGTGATATCCTGCTAACCCAGTCGATCCCATGACCCTCTCCTCGGATTCGCTGTTTGCCGTGGCTTCGCCGCAGTGGCACTGCACCCGAGGACCCAGCCGAATCGTCGGCCTGGCAATGGAGCGGCCGGGACGAAACACCCCCCAATCAGCACTGCTCGACGCACCGACTCCACACCGGGTCGACGCCGCGCATTTGCCCGTCATTTCTCGATAAAGGATTCCCTCATGCTGCAAGATGCCGCCACGGGGCAGGCCGCGCCCGCCGCCTCGCTCGCCTCGGTGAACCCGGTTGCGTTTGGATCCGACGCTGCCGCCCCTGCCGCTCCGACGCTGTCGAGCTACCAGGCGTACCAAATCATTCGCCGCAATGGCGCGGTGGTCTCGTTCGAGCCCAGCAAGATCGCTGTGGCCCTGATGAAGGCCTTCCTGGCCGTGCACGGCACCAGCGGCGCGGCCTCGGCCAGCGTGCGCGAGACCGTCGAGCAGCTGACTCAGAACGTCGTTCGCGCGCTGCTGCGTTCGCGCCCGAGCGGTGGCACCTTCCACATTGAAGACGTGCAGGACCAAGTGGAACTGGGCCTGATGCGCAGCGGTCACCATGAAGTGGCGCGCGCCTACGTGCTGTACCGCGAGCGCCGCGCGCAAGAGCGTGCCGCCCACGGCGAAGCCGCCCGCGCCGCCGAGCCGCAGCTGATGGTGGTGGACGGTGGTGAGCGCCGCCCGCTGGATCTGGGTGCGCTGAAGTCGCTGATCGCGTCGGCTTGCGAAAACTTGGGCGTGGACGTCAAGCCCGAGCCGGTGCTGGCCGAGACCCAGCGCAACCTGTACGACGGCGTCGCCATCGACGAGGTCTACAAGGCCGCCATCCTGGCCGCCCGCACGCTGATCGAAAAGGACCCGGGCTACAGCCGCGCCACCGCGCGCCTGCTGCTGCACACCATCCGCCGCGAAATCATCGGCGGCGAGGTCACGCAGGCCGAGATGCAGTCGCGCTACGCCGACTACTTCCCCGGCTACATCAAGAAGGGCATCCAAGCCGAGTTGCTGGACGAGAAGCTGGCCCAGTACGACCTGGCCAAGCTGGGTGCTGCGCTGAAGGCCGACCGTGACCTGCAGTTCGACTACCTCGGCCTGCAGACCCTGTACGACCGCTACTTCCTGCACATCGAAGACACCCGCATCGAGATGCCGCAGGCCTTCTTCATGCGTGTGGCCATGGGCCTGGCGCTGAACGAGATCGACCGCGAAGCCCGCGCCATCGAGTTCTACGAAGTGCTGTCCAGCTTTGACTTCATGAGCTCCACGCCGACGCTGTTCAACAGCGGCACGCGCCGCTCGCAACTGTCCAGCTGCTACCTGACGACCGTCAGCGACGACCTGGACGGCATTTACGAAGCGCTCAAGGAAAACGCGCTGCTGAGCAAGTTCGCCGGCGGCCTGGGCAACGACTGGACGCCGGTGCGTGCGCTCGGCTCCCACATCAAGGGCACCAACGGCAAGAGCCAGGGTGTCGTGCCCTTCCTGAAGGTCGTCAACGACACCGCCGTGGCCGTGAACCAAGGCGGCAAGCGCAAGGGCGCCGTGTGCGCGTACTTGGAAAGCTGGCACCTGGACATCGAAGAGTTCCTGGACCTGCGCAAGAACACCGGCGACGATCGCCGCCGCACGCACGACATGAACACGGCGAACTGGATTCCCGACCTGTTCATGAAGCGCGTCATCGAGGGCGGTGACTGGACGCTGTTCAGCCCGTCCACCTGCCCGGACCTGCACGACCTGTTCGGCGCGGCGTTCGAGAAGGCCTACGTCGAGTACGAGCGCAAGGTCGATCAGGGCGAGATCAAGCTCTTCAAGCGCATGCCGGCCAAGGACCTGTGGCGCAAGATGCTCTCGATGCTGTTCGAGACGGGCCACCCCTGGATC
The DNA here is from genome assembly GCF_043555935.1 of Pelomonas baiyunensis. Taxonomy (NCBI): domain Bacteria; kingdom Pseudomonadati; phylum Pseudomonadota; class Betaproteobacteria; order Burkholderiales; family Sphaerotilaceae; genus Roseateles; species Pelomonas baiyunensis. The sequence continues at coordinate 578,996 of NZ_JBIGIB010000001.1, forward strand.
ACCTTCAAGGACGCCTGCAACGTGCGCAGCCCGCAGCAGCACGTCGGCGTGGTGCACTCGTCCAACCTGTGCACCGAGATCACGCTGAACACCAACGACAGCGAGATCGCCGTCTGCAACCTCGGCTCCGTGAACTTGGCGCAGCACCTGAAGGACGGCGCCATCGACCAGGTCAAGCTGAAGAAGACGGTGCGCACCGCGATGCGCATGCTCGACAACGTCATCGACATCAACTACTACGCCGTCAAGAAAGCCCGCGACTCCAACCTGCGCCACCGCCCGGTGGGCCTGGGCATCATGGGCTTCCAGGATGCGCTCTATGCGCTGCGCACGCCGTACGCATCGGATGCGGCGGTCGAGTTCGCCGACCGCTCGATGGAAGCGGTGTGCTACTACGCCTACTGGGCCTCCACCGAGCTGGCCGAAGAGCGCGGTCGCTACTCCTCGTACAAGGGTTCGCTGTGGGACCGCGGCATCCTGCCGATCGACTCCATCGACCTGCTGGAACAGGCGCGCGGCGGCTACGTCGATGTCGACCGCTCCATGAGCCTGGACTGGGACTCGCTGCGCGCTCGCATCTCGACGCACGGCATGCGCAACAGCAATTGCGTGGCCATCGCGCCGACCGCCACCATCTCCAACATCATTGGGGTGGATGCGTCCATCGAGCCCTGCTTCGGCAACCTGTCGGTCAAGTCCAACCTGTCGGGCGAGTTCACCGTCATCAACGAATCCCTCGTGCGTGACCTGAAGGCCCTGGGTCTGTGGGACGACGTGATGGTGATGGACCTCAAGCACTTCGACGGTTCGCTGCGCCGCATCGACCGCGTGCCGGACGACATCAAGGCGCTGTACGCCACGGCCTTCGAAGTCGACACGCGTTGGTTGATCGAAGCCGGTGCCCGTCGCCAAAAGTGGATCGACCAGGCGCAGAGCTTGAACATCTACATGGCCGGCGCGTCGGGCAAGAAGCTCGACGAGACCTACAAGCTCGCGTGGACGCGCGGTCTCAAGACGACGTACTACCTGCGCACCATCAGCGCCACGCAAGCCGAGAAGAGCACGGTCACGCGTTCGGGTCAGCTCAACGCGGTGTCGGCCAGTGCAGCCCCGGTGGCGGCGCAAGCCGTCGCACCGGTGGCAGCGGTGGAGCCTGAACTGCCGGCCACGGACATGAAGTTCTGCTCCATCGACAACCCGGACTGCGAGGCCTGCCAGTAAAGGCTCGCACGAGCGCCAACTTGTATAGACAAGTTGGCGCGTTCACTTTTCGATGCCCTCGCGCAACAAACCTTGCGCGATTGATGCAAATTGCCTTCAGCGGTTCTTGTTGATTCACGCAAGCACTGCCGATAATTCGTTGTGATAGGAAGCTCACCATGCTGGATTGGGACGAAGACCTGAAGTCCTCTGACACCGCCGCTGCGAAACCCCTCGCAGCCATGCCTTCGGCGACTGCGACTGCAGCGTCGCACGCAGCCGCCAGCGTTTCGATGCCTGCGCCGCAGGTCACCGGTGAGTCCACCACCGCGCGCCGCGTGAAGGCGGCTGACAAGCGCATCATCAACGGCCAGACTGATGTGAATCAGCTGGTGCCGTTCAAGTACAAGTGGGCCTGGGAGAAGTACCTCGCCACCTGCGCCAATCACTGGATGCCGCAGGAAGTGAACATGAGCCGCGACATCGCGCTCTGGAAAGATCCCAACGGCCTGACCGAAGACGAGCGCCGCATCATCAAGCGCAACCTCGGCTTCTTCGTCACGGCCGACTCGCTGGCGGCCAACAACATCGTGCTGGGCACGTACCGCCACATCACGGCGCCGGAAGCCCGCCAGTTCTTGCTGCGCCAGGCGTTTGAAGAAGCGATCCACACGCACGCGTACCAGTACATCGTCGAGAGCTTGGGCCTGGACGAGAGCGAGATCTTCAACGCCTACAACGAAGTCCAGTCCATCCGCGACAAGGATGAGTTCCTGATCCCGTTCATCGACGCGATCATGAACCCCGACTTCAAGACCGGCACGCTGGCCACTGACCAAACGCTGCTCAAGTCGCTGATCGTGTTTGCGTGCTTGATGGAAGGCCTGTTCTTCTACGTCGGCTTCACGCAGATCCTGGCCATGGGCCGTCAGAACAAGATGACCGGTGCCGCTGAGCAGTACCAGTACATCCTCCGCGACGAGTCCATGCACTGCAACTTCGGCATCGACCTGATCAACCAGATCAAGCTCGAGAACCCGCAGCTCTGGACGGCCGAGTTCAAGGCCGAAATCAAGGCGCTGTTCCTGAAGGCTGTGGAACTGGAGTACCGCTACGCCGAGGACACCATGCCGCGCGGCGTGCTGGGCCTCAACGCATCGATGTTCAAGGGCTACCTGCGCTTCATCGCCAACCGGCGCGCGGTGCAGATCGGCCTGGAGCCGTTGTTCCCGAACGAAGAGAACCCGTTCCCGTGGATGAGCGAGATGATCGATTTGAAGAAGGAACGCAACTTCTTCGAAACCCGTGTCATCGAGTACCAGTCCGGCGGGGCTTTGAGCTGGGATTGATTCCAGCCTGACACCGATCAAGACCTGGCCAATGCAGTCACCGAGCGAAACCCGCATTCACACCCTTGAGGTGGCGGGGCTGCATGGCGATCCGATTCACCGTACCGAGGCGTTCCTCCTGAGCGACTCTCGGACGGTGAATAGCCGTATCTGCACGGACCGGTCCGTGCAGGGCGGTGACTTTTCCACTTGATCAAGGAGAAAACCATGGCAACTGCAAAGAAGGCCGCTCCGGCCAAGAAGGCCGCTCCGGCGAAGAAGGCCGCCGCCACCCCGGCGAAGAAGGCTGCTGCAACGCCGGCCAAGAAGGCCGCCGCTCCGGCGAAGAAGGCTGCGGCTCCGGCCAAGAAGGCCGCCGCTCCGGCGAAGAAGGCTGCGGCTCCGGCCAAGAAGGCCGCCGCTCCGGCGAAGAAGGCTGCCGCTCCGGCGAAGAAGGCCGCTCCGGCCAAGAAGGCTGCGGCTCCGGCGAAGAAGGCCGCTCCGGCCAAGAAGGCTGCTGCTCCGGCGAAGAAGGCCGCTCCGGCCAAGAAGGCCGCGGCTCCGGCGAAGAAGGCCGCTCCGGCCAAGAAGGCGGCTGCAACGCCGGCCAAGAAGGCCGCCGCTCCGGCGAAGAAGGCGGCTCCGGCCAAGAAGGCCGCTGCCACGCCCGCCAAGAAGGCTGCTGCGAAGCCGGCTGCTGCCCCTAAGAAGGCCGCTGCAACGCCTGCCAAGAAGGCTGCTGCCAAGCCTGCCGCTGCGCCCAAGAAGGCCGCTGCCAAGAAGGCGCCCGCTGCCAAGCCTGCCCCTGCGGCCAAGCCCGCCGCGGCTGCTCCCGCACCTGCAGCCAAGACGGCCCTGAGCCCGCAGGCTGCATGGCCGTTCCCGACGGGCGCCAAGCCCTGAGGTTCGTCCTCGCTTGATGCGAACCGGGCGGCTCAGCGGCCCGGTTGGTTACCCAAGCATCGGCCCGATGACACCAGGTGTCCTCGGGCCTTTTTATTGCTGTCGATCTGGGGTGCTGGTCGCACCGATCGGGATCGGTGCTCGTCGACCGCCGCGACCGTACTTTGCCCTCCGAGGCGCTTCGGTGCGCAGAGTGGAGGCGCTACCGGGCCTCTGCCCTCGATTCGATCAGGGGTAGAACAGGTTGACGCTGTAGCCGTTCACCCGCTGGCCTCCGGTGCTGAACACGAAGCTCAGCGGCTGCTCGGCATCCCCAGGCACTTGCTTCAGAGAAGGGGTGAACAGCTCCGGGCCCAAGACCTTGCGGGCCATGGCGGCGCCGCTGGCATCGGTCAGGCTCAGCTCGATGGACGGCATGGCCACCGGCACGGCAGTTTTGTTGCGCAACGTCAGGCTGAGCTTGTAGGCCCCGCCGCCTGCGGGATTGAGTGCCGTGGTGTCGAGGGTCAGGGCGTCAATGCGGCGCCAGGGGCCTACTTCACATCCGCTGACCTCGCACAAGCCCTCCAGCACCGGGCGCAATGCAGGGTGCTGCGCCACCAGTGCGTTGCGGAAGTGCACCGTCACCTGCAAAGCCAGCAGCGCGAGCAGCAGGCCGCTCACCAACCCCAGCAGCCACTTCATGCCCGGCCGGTTCCAGCGGGCCTCGCGCTCGGCATGGCGCATGAAGTCCGGCACCACCGCGGGCGTTTCGTCCGGTTGTGCGGCTGGCGCAGGGGCCGGTGCCTCCGCGGCCGGGGCTTCGGCGGCGAACGTGGGCTCGCGGTCGAGTGCCGACCCCGGCGGCAGAGAAGTAGGGCCAGACTCGACCGTGTCCATCCAGCGCGGCTCTTGCCGTCCAGGCTCGGCTGGCCAGCCGGTGGGCAGCGGCTCCGGATGTGCTTCGGGTTCGGGCGGCGGCATCCAGGGCTCGACCGGGTCGTCCACAGGGGAGGTCGCCCGTTGGTCCGCCATCGCAGCGGCCGGTGCCGGAGGCTGTTGTGGCAGCGGAGGCGGTGACGGCGGCGTGAAGGCGGCCGGCCAGGGCGGTGGTGCGTCGCGCTCGATATCGAACAGCAGTTCGCGCGCGTCGAAGATTTCGGCGCAGCGGCCGCAGCGCACCCAGCCGTCCGACACGCGGAGCTGGTCTTCGACGATGCGGAAGATGGTTCCGCAGGCGGTGCAGCGGGTGGCGAGGCTCATGCGTTGCGGTGGGCCGTCATCAGGATCCAGCCGTCTTCTTCATCGCTGACGCTCAAGGTCAGCCACGGCGCGTAGGCGGCCTTGAGCTCTTCGGCCTGGCGGCTGAGGATGCCCGCCAGGATGAGGTCACCGCCGGCGGCCACGTGCGCACACAACAGCGGTGCGAGCAGCTTCAGCGGGGTGGCCAGGATGTTGGCAATCACGAGCGGGTATTCGCCCGAGGCCAGCTCGGGCAGGCCCACGCGCAGGGTGACGCCGTTGGCGGTGGCGTTGTCGGTGGACGAGGTGACGGCGGCGGGGTCAATGTCCACCGCGTCGATGTTCTGCGCGCCGTGCAGCGCAGCGCCGATGGCCAGGATGCCCGAGCCGCAGCCGTAGTCCAGCACACGCGGCCAGGGCTGGGCGTGCGTGGCGATCCAGCGCAGGCACATGCGGGTGGTGGGGTGTGTGCCCGTGCCAAAGGCCAGGCCCGGGTCCAGGCGCATCACGCGCTGGGCTTGCGGCGGCGCCTCGTGCCAGCTCGGCACGATCCAGAACTCAGGCGTGATCTCGACCGGCGCGAACTGGCTTTGCGTCAGTCGCACCCAGTCTTGCTCAGGCACGGCCTGGATGGCCTGGACGTGGACGTCGGCCGCCCAGTCTTGCGCCAGGATCAGCGTGGCCGCTTCGGTGGCTTCCGGTTCGCTGGCAAACAGCGCCTTGACCACCGAGCGTTCCCAGCCCGGCTTGGGTGCGGGCATGCCGGGTTCGCCGAACAGGGCGCGTTCGGCGTCGGTGTCGGCATCGGCGTCCTCGACGGACACCGCCAGGGCTTCGATCTCCATCAGCGCGTCGCTGACGATTTCGACATCCGCCTCGCGGCAGACCAGGGCAAGTTCAAACAGATGACTCATGCCGCGTATTGTCCCGCGACTGCCGAGGTCTGCCGCGCGGGCTTCATCGCTTGTGCGCAGCCATCCAAGCTTCGAGGTAGTGGATGGAGGTGCCGCCTTCGATGAACTTGGCGTCCGCCATCAGCTCGCGGTGCAGCGGGATGTTGGTCTGGATGCCTTCGACCACGGTCTCGCTCAGGGCGATGCGCATGCGGGCCAGGGCCTGCTCGCGGGTGTCGCCGTGGACGATGATCTTGCCGATCATGGAGTCGTAGTTGGGCGGCACGAAGTAGTTCGTGTACGCATGCGAATCCACCCGCACGCCGGGGCCGCCGGGTGCGTGCCACATGGTGATGCGGCCAGGCGACGGCACGAACTTGACCGGGTCTTCCGCGTTGATGCGGCACTCGATGGCGTGGCCGCGCAGCTCGATCTGGCGCTGCGTGAACGGCAGCTTCTCGCCGGCGGCGATCTTGATCTGCTGCTGCACGATGTCGATGCCGGTCACGAGTTCCGTCACCGGATGCTCCACCTGCACGCGGGTGTTCATCTCGATGAAGTAGAACTCGCCGTTCTCGTACAGGAACTCGAACGTGCCGGCGCCGCGGTAGCCGATCTTCTTGCAGGCAGCAGCACAGCGGTCGCCCACCTTCTCGATGATGCGGCGCGGGATGCCCGGTGCGGGCGCTTCCTCAATGATCTTCTGGTGGCGGCGCTGCATCGAGCAGTCGCGCTCGCCCAGCCACACCGCGTTGCGGTGCGTGTCAGCCAGCACCTGGATTTCCACATGGCGTGGGTTCTCCAGGAACTTCTCCATGTAGACCTGCGGGTTGCCGAACGCGGCACCTGCTTCAGCCCGCGTGGTCTGCACGGCGTGAACGAGCGCGGCTTCGGTGTGCACCACCCGCATGCCGCGGCCACCGCCGCCGCCAGCGGCCTTGATGATGACCGGGTAGCCCACCGAGCGGGCGATCTTGATGATTTCCTTCGGGTCTTCGGGCAGGGCGCCTTCCGAGCCCGGCACGCAGGGCACGCCGGCACGGATCATGGCCTGCTTGGCCGAGACCTTGTCGCCCATGATGCGGATGGCTTCGGGCGTGGGGCCGATGAAGGTGAAGCCGCTGCGCTCCACGCGCTCGGCAAAGTCGGCGTTTTCGCTCAGGAAGCCGTAGCCGGGGTGGATGGCCTCGGCGTCCGTCACCTCGGCGGTGGCGATGATGGCCGGCATGCTGAGGTAGCTCTGCGCCGACGGGGCCGGGCCGATGCACACGGCCTCGTCGGCCAGGCGCACGTACTTCGCGTCGCGGTCGGCTTCCGAGTAGACGACGACCGACTTGATGCCGAGCTCTCGACACGCGCGCTGAATGCGCAGCGCGATTTCGCCTCGATTGGCGATCAGGACCTTCTTGAACATCCGAAGTCCTTACTCAATGACGAACAGCGGCTGGCCGAACTCGACGGGTTGACCGTTCTCCACCAGAACCTTGGTGATCGTGCCGGTCTTGTCGGCTTCGATCTCGTTCATGATCTTCATCGCTTCGATGATGCAGATCGCTTCGCCTTCCTTGACCGACTGGCCGACGTCAGCAAACGGCTTGGCGTTGGGGCTGGACGCGCGGTAGAAGGTGCCGACCATGGGCGACTTGACGATGTGACCGGTCTCGGCGGCCGGCGCGGCCGGGGCGCTGGCAGCAGCCGGGGCGGCCGCAGCCACCGGGGCGGCGGCCATCATGACGGGCGCGGGCGCGGCGGCATAGACGGGCTGCACGGCGGCCGCGGCAGCGGCCGGATCGGCCTTGACGATGCGAACCTTGCCGTCGGCTTCGGTGATTTCCAGTTCGGAGATGTTCGATTCCGAGACCAGATCGATCAGGGTTTTGAGCTTGCGCAGGTCCATCATGACTCCAGGCGGTGTTGTTGTTGTCGGGGAAGAACGAAGGCGGAGGCCACGACCGGTGGGTCAGGCGCCCGCTTCCAACGATTCGAGGGCGTGACGCAGGGCGAGGCGATAGCCGTTGGCGCCCAGGCCACAAATGACGCCGACGGCCAGCTCACTCACATAGCTGTGGTGGCGGAAGGCCTCGCGGCGGTGGATGTTCGAGAGGTGAACTTCGATGAAGGGCAGGGCCACGGCCGCGAGCGCGTCGCGGATGGCCACGCTGGTGTGCGTGTAGGCCGCCGGATTGATCAGGATGAAGCGCGTGCCATCCGTTCGGGCGGCCTGGATGCGGTCCACCAGGGCGCCTTCGTGGTTGCTTTGGAAGCTCACCAGGGTGGCGCCGGCTTCTGCGGCGATCGTGCTCAGTTCGGCGTCGATTTGCGCCAGAGTCTGCGCGCCGTACACCTCGGGCTCGCGGGTGCCGAGCAGGTTGAGGTTGGGGCCATGCAGGACGAGAACTTGCATCAAACAGGTGGTGGCGCTGCGGACCCAAGGTCTAGAGAGCCGCCACTAAATTGAGGAAGGGCGAACTTTACGCGTTTTGAGCCCGATTTCCCGTTGGATAGGGAAATTCTCAGGGTCGGCCGCCTGTGATGGCCTGAAAGCCGCGGATGGGCTCAGGTTTTCGCGAGTTCGCGCAGGTCTTCGGGGTGGGTCACGCCCAAGCGGCGCCAGTGGATCTCGCCTTGGCGGTCGAACGCGAGCGAAAACGGCAGGCCACCGGCTGGGTTGCCGAGTTCGCGCGCCAGGGCCAGCCCTTCAGCGCCGGCCAGTGCCACGGGAAAGTCCAGCGGCGTTTTCTGCAGGAAGGTTTTCACCGGCTCGGGCTGGTCCACGGCCAGGGCCAGCACTTGCCAGCCTTTCGAGCGGGCGTCTTTGTAGAACTGGTTGATGTCCGGCAGTTCCTTGACGCAAGGCGGGCACCAGGTCGCCCAGAAGTTCACGAGCAGGGGCTGGCCACGCCAGTGGGCCACGTCCAGTTCGGTGCCGTCGAGGGCGGTGAAGCGACGCGCCCAGAAACTCTGAGCGGCCGGCGTCAGCTCGGGCGTGTGAAAGCGCCGCCAAGCCCATTGGGCGGCCAAGCCGGCCACCACGGACACACCGGCCGTGGCCAGAAAGGTGCGGCGCCAGTGCGCCGGCATGGGTTCATGTTTCATCAAGTACCTGCTGCAGGGCGGCGAGATCACCGCGTTCCGTCTGGCCGCGCGCGTCGGGTTTGAGGGCGCCGCGCAGGTCGTCGAAGTCCAGGACGGTCAGGCAGAGTGTGACGCGCTCCTGCAGGGCGGGGCAGGGCACATCCAGGATGAGCATGTCCACCGCCCGGTTTCTCGGGCCGGTGGTTTCGGCCACGTCAAAACTCAGGCCGCGGTTCAGCAGGCCGATTTCGGCGGCCTTGGAGTCGTCGCAGTACAGCTGCAGGTGCAGGTTGGACAGCCGGGTGGCCGTGCCGCGCCACACCGCGCCGGTCAGGTGCGGGCGGAACTCGGCCAGCCGGGCCATCCACTGGGCCGCCAGCTCGCGCAGAGCGCGCAGCTCGCCGGGTTGGGTGTCGGCATGGAAGATGGCGATGTGCTCGCGCACCGCGTCTTCCACCGCATCGTTGTCGGGCAGGGCGCCGCGGGGCTGGCCCAGGTCACGGGCCGCGCGCTGCTTGGCCGGGCCCCAGTCCATGCCCTCGTCCACGATCAAACGGGCGGCGGCCGCAGCAATTTCTTCGGTCAGGCTCATGGCAATTGGGCGCTGGGCATGCGAGCGGCAATCACGGCGGCTCGGCCCAGCACGTACGGTGACGCGGGCTGCCGCTCAAACCGCTTGGGGGCCGGCAGCATCACGGCCAGGCGTGCGGCCTCGAAGGTGCCGAGCCGGGCGGCGTCGGTGCGGAAGTAGTGGCGGGCGGCGGCTTGCGCGCCGAACAGGCCTTCGCCCCACTCGACGTGGTTCAGGTAGATCTCCAGCAAGCGGCGTTTGTCCAGCAGCCCTTCGAGCATCAAGGTCAGCACCAACTCCTGGCCTTTGCGCAGCAAGGTGCGCTCGCCGGAAAGGAACAGGTTCTTGGCCAACTGCTGGCTGATGGTCGAGCCGCCCACCACCTTGGCGGTGGTTTTGCCGCGCGCTTCGGCGCGGGCTTGCGCGCGCTCGTTTTTCTTCCAGGCGCTTTGCAGGGCTTCCCAGTCCACGCCGCCGTGGGTGGCGAAGGAGTCGTCCTCACTCGCGATCACCGCACGCTTGAGCGTGATGGGCAACTGGCTGTCGTCCACCCAGGTTTGAGACCACGCGAGCTGATGTTGGTCGCGCACCAGCCGCAAGGCTTCGCTACGTTGGAAGGTGGTGGATTGCGGCGCCAGCCAGCGCATGGCCAGGATGCGTGCGCCGAACCACAGTTGCAGGCACAGCACTGCAAGGGACAGAACGGCCAGCAGTCGCGTGAGCCGCTGCTTCACAGGCTGGCCCTCATGGCGCGCAGCACCGGCCCGGTGTCGGGTCGCACGCCGCGCCAGAAGTGAAAGGCTTCGGCCGCCTGCTCCACCAGCATGCCCAGGCCGTCGCGCGGCTCGGCACCGTGCGCGGCCGCCCAGTCCAGGAAGGGCTGGGCTTTGGGGCCGTACATCATGTCCACCACCAGCGCGCCGGGGCGCAGCACCTGGGCGCCGACGGGCGAGGCCTCGCCGGCCAGGCTGCTGCTGGTGGCGTTGATCACCACGTCCTGCGTGGCCGGCGCATCGGCCAGCGTGGCGGCGGCGAGCCTGACACCCAGCTGCTGCCCCAACTGGGCATGGCTGGCCACCAGGGCCTGTGCCTTGTCGACCGAGCGGTTGACCACGGTGACTTGCGCCGGCCGGGCGGCCATCAGGCTGCCCAGCACGCCGGCAGCGGCACCCCCGGCGCCCACCAGCAGCACCTGCACGCCTTGCAGCGGGCGGGCGGCGTTGTGCTGGATGTCGTTCACCAGGCCGGCACCGTCGGTGTTGTCGCCCACCCAGCCGTCCGCATCAAAGCGCAGGGTGTTGACGGCGCCGCCCAGTTCCGCGCGCTCGGTGCGGCGGGTGGCCAGTGCGAACGCCTCGAACTTGAACGGCACGGTCACGTTGCAACCCTTGGCTCCCGCGGCTGCGAACGCGCGAAGCGTCGCCTCAAAGCCGTCCAGCGGCGCCAGCAGGCGCTCGTAGTGCAGCGCCTGCCCGGTCTGATCGGCAAACAGGGCGTGGATGGTGGGGGAGCGGCTGTGTTCGACCGGGTGGCCGACCACGGCGTAGCGGTCAGGCGCCGGGCCGCTGGCGGCGGGGTGGGCATTCATGGGGCTTGTCCTGCGAGGCTGGTTTCCAGGCCCTCGTCACGCGTGAAACGAAAGCGCGAGGTGATGACCAGCACCTCGGCGCCGCGCAGCATCTCGGCACTGAAGTTGCCGAAGGGCGAGGCCGCCTGCACGATGGCCACGGCCCGCTTGTCCAGCGTGGCGTTGCCGCTGGGGGCCACGATTTCGGTCTCGATGACGCGGCCCTTGTGGTCAATGTGGATGTTCATCGTCAGCTCGCCGTAGAGCTTTTTGCCGCGGTACTCGGGGAAGTCGCGCGTGCCGCGTTCCTCGATGCGGCGGCGCAGTGCGTCGTAGTACTGCGCGTACACCACCTCGCGGGTGGCCGGGCTGATGTAGCGCTTGCGCGGCCGGGCGCTTTCTTCGTTGACGCGCTTTTCAATCTCGGCGAGCAGGTCCACCAGTTGACGCCGCTTTTCGGCTTGCGCGCGCTCGGTCGGGTCGCTCTTTTCACGCCGCGGGTCGGGCGGCGGCAGCAGGGCCAGTTCGCGCCGCACCTGGGTCAGCAGTTGTTGCTGCTGCTCTTGCAGCTTGGTGATCTGGGTGTGCGCGGCCTCGGCGGCGTCGCCCTTCTCGCTGTGGCGGGCTGGGGGCAGGGGCGAGGTGGCGCGGCCGGTTTCCAGGTTGCCGCCGCCGGCCAGGTTGGCTTGGGCCAGCGCGGCGGCCTTGGTGGGCAGTTCGTTGGAGCGGGTGTTGACCAGCACCACCTCCAGCGGCGTGTCCTGGAAGATGCGGTTGAACGCTTCGGGCGCGGCGATGCGCAGGCTCAGCAAGGCGCCGTGAACCCCCAGCGACAAGGCCAGGGCGATCTGCAGCGTGCTGAACCGGCGCATGTCAGCTGTGGCTGGCCGGTGCGGCGGCGGTGTCGCCGTCGGCACCTCCGTCGTTCAGGTCGATGGCCAGCGTCAGCGGTGCGGCGGCGGCTTCCAGCTCGTCGTCGTCACCGTCCGGCTCGGCCTCGGCGGCCACTTCATCGAGGCGCTCCACCAGCGTGGCGTGCACATCCAGCGTCATCTCATCCAGGCCGGTGATGCGCACCTTCACGTGGCTGCCGCGCGGCAGGGGCTCGCAACCCAGTGCCTTGAACACCAGCGGCAGGTCGTCCGCGCGTACCAGGCCTTCCTTCATGACGGTGGCGGTCAGCTCGGTGGTGGCGTTCTGCTGCAGCCAGCGCAGCGTCCAGAAGCGCTCGATGCCGTTCTGGAAGCCGTTGTAGGCGGCGTAGGCCGCCTCGAAGCCCGAGATGATGGAGAAGAGCTGCGCGTCCTTCGGCTTGAAGGGCGCCACCAGCGCGGCCGTCTTGCCGTGGCGGGCGGCCGCGATGATTTGCCACTGGTTGACCAGGTCCACATAGCGACGCAGTGGCGAGCTGGCCCAGGTGTAGCTGGCCACGCCCATGCCGGCGTGGGGCAGGGCCTTCACGCCCATGCGCACCTTGATGCCGGGCGCCAGGCTGGCCTGGCTGCGGTAGATGCCGGGCAGGCCCAGTTCGGCCAGCCAGCCGCCCCAGGCTGAGTTGGCCAGGATCATGGCCTCGGCCACGATGAGGTCGAGCGAACTGCCGCGGGCACGCACGCTGATCTCGACCGACTCGGTGCCGTCCGGCGCTTCCGAGCGCTCGCCGGCGAGGCGGAAGTTGTAGTCCGGCCGGTTGAAGTTCTCGGGCTTGCCGCGCACCACCTCGCGCTGCGCCTTCAGGTGCTTGGCCAGGCGCCAGGTGAAGGCGAGTTCGGGCGCGAAGGCGTAGTCGGCCGGCGCCTCGCCCGACAGCGTGGCATCGGTGACGATGCCGTCCAGCTTGTCGTGGCGCAGGTTGGCGGCGATGTGCACGCGCTCCAGCTTGGTTTCGCGCGAGGTGACCTCAAACGTTGCCTCATCCATCGTGAAGTAGATGGACACCGCCGGGCAGTCGCGGCCTTCGATCAGCGTGTAGGCCTGCACCACCTCGTCGGGCAGCATGGTCAGCTTCCAACCCGGCATGTAGACGGTGGACAGCCGCTCGCGGGCCACCTTGTCTACGGCCGAGTCCGGCGTGATGGCCAGGCCCGGTGCGGCGATGTGCACGCCGAAGGTGACGGTGCCGGTGCCCAGCCCCTGCACGGAGAGCGCGTCGTCGATTTCGGTGGTTTGCGAGTCGTCGATGGAGAAGGCGCGGGCCGGGCTCAAGGCCAGCTCGTCCTTGATCTCCGGTGCCGTCAGCGCGGGGAAGCCGGTGCCCTTGGGGAAGTTCTCGAACAGGAAGCGCTTCCAGTGGAACTGGTAGGCGCTGGTGATGGCGCCTGCGGCCTGCAGCAGGTCCAGCGGCGCCTTGTGGGCGAGCTTGCTCGCCTCCACCACGGCCTTGTACTCGGGTCCGTTCTTGTCGGGCTTGAAGAGGATCTTGTAGATCTGGTCCTGGATGGGCTGCGGGCAGGTGCCGGCCACCAGCTCTTGCGCCCAGGCTTCGATCTGCAAGGCCTGCTGGCGCTTGCGCTCGATGCCCAGCAGCGCGGCCTTCACGGTTTCTTCCGGCGCCTTCTTGAACTGGCCTTTGCCGGCGCGGCGGAAGTAGTGCGGCGCATCGAACAGGCGGAACAGCGCAGCGGCTTGCTGCACCACGCCGGCCTTGGCGTCGAAGTAGTCGCGTGCCAGGTCGGCAAAGCCGAACTCGCCCTCGGGGGCGAACTCCCAGGCCAGGTCCAGGTCGATCTCGTCGGCCAGTTGGCGGCCCTCGGCCAGCAGCACGGCGGGGGCGGGCTGCTCGAACTTCAGCAGCACATTGGCCGACTTGACCTTGACCCGCTTGCCCGAGTCGAGCTCCACCTGCAGCGAGGCATCGGCCTCGCTCATCACACGGCCGGCGAGGAATTTGCCGGCGTCATCAAACAGCGCAAACATAGGCGGCGGATTCTCCCCTACCCGAGCAGGTGCGCCGCCAAGCCGGGCAGGTGGTTTTCAAAGTCGGTCAGGCCGTGGTCGCTGCCCTCCAGCACCTCGCCGTCGCAGCCGGCGTAGCGCGCCAGCATTTCGCGCCAGTCCAGCAGTTCGTCGCCCTTGGCGATCAGCGCGTAGTAACGCTGCGGCTGCGTCAGGCGAGGTGGCGTCAGCGCCTGCAACTCCGCCACGTGCTGGGCGGTGAACTCGAATTGCAGCGCCGGGTCGTGCCAGGCCGTCAGCGTGCCAATGTGCCGGGCCAGATCGCGCGCCGGGTTGACGGCCGGGTTCAGCACTGCCACTCGCCAGCCGCGTTGCGCGGGCTGCTCGGCCAGCGCCGTGGCGTAGAAACCGCCGAGCGAGCTGCCAATGACCGCCACCCCGCTGCGCGGCCAGCCCGCCACGCGCTCCATGACCCAGGCCAGCGCATCCAGCGGCGACGGCGGCAACTGCGGGCACTCGAAGGTCAGGCCGGGCTGCTGGGCGGCCCATTCGGCCATGCGCCGCGCCTTGGCGGAGGCGGGCGACGAGCGAAAACCATGCAGATACAACAGATGCGTGAGCGCCATGACGGAAGTTTTTGCGTGAGATTCGGCGCGCCGGCGACGGGGGCGGACGCGGATTGACGCGAGTGTCGCTGCGCCCCACAGTCCGCGGCTTTTGTTTCCTTCGGTCACACCATGATCCCGAGCTCCCGCACCGCCCTGGCCGCTGCCGCGCTGATCGCGCTGACCGGCCTGGCCCAAGCCCAGACCCCGGCCGCACCTGCTGCGGCCGCCTCCGCCCCGGCCGCTGCCGCCCGCCCGCCCGCCGACCCGACGGCACCCAAGCCCTTCGCCGACGTCATCAAGGGCGCCACCGAGCAGCCCGGCCTCTTCCCGATTTGGCGCAAGGACGAGAAGGTCTGGATCGAGATCCCGAAAGACGCCTTCCGCAAGCCCTTCCTGTTCAGCGTGAACGTGGCCAACGCCGTGGGCGAACGCGGCCTGTATGCCAGCCAGATGCTGGGCGACGAGCTGGCCGAGTGGCGCCGCATCGGCAACCAGGTGCAGCTGATTGCGCTGAACACCAAGTTCCGCTCCAGCCAGCCGGACAGCAAGCTCGCCATCGAGCAGGCCTTCTCGCCCAGCCTGATCGCCGGCGTGCCGGTGGCCAGCGCCGACCACCCGGACCGCAAGTCGGTTCTCGTGGATGCCTCCGGCCTGCTGCTGGGCGACATCCCGGGTTACTCCACGCGTCTGGAAATGGCCTACCGCCTGCCGTTCGCGCCGGACCGCGCCAACTCCTACATCGAAGCCACGCGGGCCGATGCACAGATTTCCACGCTGACCTCACGCGTGCACTTCGCCACCGCGCGCATTCCGGCGCCGCCGCTGGTGCCTGCGCCGGTGCCCACGCCCACGCCACCGCAGGCCACGCCGGATGCGCGGTCGATGTTCTTCAGCTTCGTCTACAGCTTCCGCGCGCTGCCCGAGCAGCCCGCCGCGGTGCGCCACGCCGACCCGCGCCTGGGTCACTTCACCGAGGCCTACAGCAACCTGGGCGATGACCTGAAGGCCAACCCCCGCGTGCACATGGTGGCCCGCTGGCGCCTGGAGAAGAAAGACCCGGCCGCAGCCCTGTCCGAGCCGGTTCAGCCCATCGTGTACTGGATGGACAAGAACATCCCGGCCAAGTACCGCGCGGCGGTGAAGGCGGGCATTGAAGAGTGGAACAAGGCCTTCGAGAAGATCGGCTTCAAGGACGCGGTGCAGGCCAAGCAGCAGCCTGACGACGCCGATTGGGACAACATGGATTCCACCCACGCGTCGATTCGCTGGTTCACCGGTGCGGACGTGGGCTTTGCCATCGGCCCGAGCAACCGCGACCCGCGCACCGGCGAAATCCTGGACGCCGACATCGGCATGAGCGACGTGTTCGGCCGCGGCTCGCGCCGCCTGGCGACGGATGACGTGCTGGGCTGGCACGCGCATGAGGCCGGCGAGGCTGCATCCAGCAGCTGGATGGGCGAGCGCAGCCTGCGCCTGTCGGAGCAGCAGTGCCGCTACATGGCCGACCAGGCCCGCGAACTCGGCTTTGCGCTGGACCTGCTGGCCCTGCGCGATGGCCTGGACATGAACGGCCCCGAGGCCGAAGCGCTGGCGCAGGCCGTGATCAAGGATGTGGTGATGCACGAGGTGGGCCACACCCTGGGCCTGAAGCACAACTTCCGCTCGTCCACCACCGTCACGCAGGCGCAGCTCAAGGACAAGGCCTACACCGAGGCGCACGGTATTTCCAACTCGGTGATGGACTACAACGCCTACAACCTGCCCCTCAAGGGCGAGCCCAAGGCCAGTCTGACCAACACCACGCTGGGCGCGTACGACTACTGGGCCATCGAGTACGCCTACAAGCCGATTGCCGCCGACCAGGAAGCCGCTGAGCTGGCCAAGATCGCGGCGCGCTCGACCGAACCGCAGCTGGCCTACGGCGACGACCTGGACCAAGGCGTGGGCGGCCCGTACGACGGCTTCGACCCCCGCACGAACCAGCGCGACCTGGGCGATGACCCGCTGGCCTACGCCAAAAAGCGCCTCAAGCTCAGCCAGGAGCTGTGGGAGCGCGTGCAGGCCCGCCCGGCCAACCTGGGCGACGACCCGCTGCGCAACCGCCGCTCGGTCAGCGAGTCCTTCCGCCAGTTGGTGATGACCGCCAACAACGTCAGCAAGTACGTCGGCGGCCTGCACGCCGAACGCACGGTGCCGGGCGTGACGCAAGGCCCGGCGTTCAAGCCGGTGGACAACGCCCAGCAGCGTGAGGCCCTGCGCTTCATCGCCAGCGGGCTGCTGTCCAGCGACTCGTTCAAGTTCAAGCCCGAGTTCCTGGCGGCGCAGACCGTGGACTACAACGAGTGGGACCGCGGCCTGCCGCTGTCCATTCCGGACGCCGTGGCCGTGGTGCAGGGGCGCGTGCTGGATCGCCTGATGTCGGCCAGCACCGCACGCCGCCTGATCGAGCAGGCCAATTACCTGCCGGAGGCGCAACGCAAGGGCGCAGTGTCGCTGAGCGAGGTGTACGGCGCGCTGCAATCGGCCATCTTCAGCGAGCTGAAGACGGGGGCTGAGATCGACCGCATGCGCCGCAGCCTGCAGCGCGAGTACATCAAGCGCCTGCAGGCCCAGCTGAACCGCTCCACCAATGGCGTGGCGGCATACGCCGACGCGTTTGCGCTGGCGCGCTGGCATGCCAACCAACTGGCGGGCGACTTGCGTGCGGCTTCGGCCAAGCCGGGCCTGTCCATCGAGACGCGGGCCCACCTGGCCGAGTCGCTGGAGCTGCTGAACAGCATGCTCAAGGCCACGCTGGTGCGCAGCTGACGCGCGGGGCATTGCCCCACTGCGAAGGCCGGCCATGCGCCGGCCTTTTTTCATCCGCGCGTGCGCGGCCTAGGATGAGTGCCGTTTCATGAGGAGGGCGGCATGGCCGATCCAGCGAAGTACAACGAGATCGGAGCGCAGAAGCTGCCCGGGCACTTGGGCATCCAAATCACCCGGGTCGAGCCGGGCGAGGTGCACGGCGAAATGACCGTGCGGCCCGAGCTGATGGCGCCGAACGGCTTCCTGCACGCCGGCAGCGTGGTGACGCTGGCCGACACCTGCGCCGGCTACGGCTGCGTGGCCAGCCTGCCCGAGGGCGCGACGGGCTTCACCACGGTGGAGCTCAAGTCCAACCACCTGGGCACCGCGCGCGAGGGCCGGGTGACTTGCGTGGCCAAGGCCGTGCACCTGGGCAAGACGACGCAGGTGTGGGACGCGGTGGTGACGAACGCCACCACCGGCAAGACGATGGCGCTGTTCCGTTGCACGCAGATGGTGCTGTACCCGCAGGCCTGAGCCGCTGAGCGCATCGGCCGCGGCGCGCGGCCTGCCGTGCACTCAGCGGTCGTACGGGGTCAGTGTGTAGAAGTTGACCTGCACGCGGTCCGGCGGCGTGAAGCCGGTGTGCTCGAAGCGCAACGTGGTCGCATCCACCCGCCGTGGCCGCCCTGGAAAGCACAGCGAGACGATGTCTTGGGGCTGGGCTTTCACCACGTCCAGCGTGAAGCGGCCGATGGGCCCCTGCCAGTTGCGGGCCGTGCCCAGGATGTATTCCACATCGCGCAGGCTCATCTGCACCGAGGCCGCGCCCTGGCGCAGCAGGCGCTGCACGCCGGCGTCGATCGCTGCGCGTGCGCCCTCGTCCAGGCAGGCGCGGTCGGTGTGGTCGCCCCAGTGCGATGACACCGGTGGTGCTTTTGATCCTGGTTCTGCGTATGTCCGGTCGAGCCCGTAAAAGGTGTAGATGCCGCCGGCGAATGGGGTGTAGGCGTGGCCCACGCGCACCGGTTGGCCGGGCGGAAAGGTCTGCGTCCAGTGGTAGGTGTCGGCCGTGCGGAGTTCGTCCGGCACGATGCCCGCGGCCTTCAGGCGCTTGCGCACAGCTGCCGGCCAGGGCTCGGGCTCGGGCCTCGTGCTGCAAAACGGCAGCGGCGCGGGCGCGAAGATCTGGGCCTCGCGGAGTCCGGCGGCCCGCAGTTGCTGCGTGACGTCCCGCGTGCCCATCAGCACCGACCGCACCCGCTGGGTGGGCACGGGCTGGCCGTTCACCTCGGTGTGCAGGCCTTCAACCGGCCTCTGGTTCAGGTCCAGCGCGCTTTCTGACAGGCAGTCGGGGTAGCTGGGTGTGGGGAAGGCCACCACGGTGCGCACCGCGCGGTCGGTGGTGTTGCGGTACACGTAGTCCACGCGCACCCGATCGGGCGAGATGACCAGGTGTTCCGACTCCATGCGAATCGACCGGGTCTGTGTGAACTCCAGCCCGCCCACGGCCACCCGAGCGGTGGTGTCGTTGGCGTGAGCGGTGAGGGCGGCGCCGATCCAGCCGCCCAGCCCGGCCGCAGCCAGGGTCAATGCGTGGCGGATTCGGGCGCGGCGCACCGCTTCAGCGTGCAGCCAGGGCCTGCAGCAGCTTGTCGTGAATGCCGCCGAACCCGCCATTGCTCATGCACAGCAGGTGGTCGCCCGGCTTGGCGGCCTTGACGACGGCCTTCACCAGTTCGTCCACGTCGGCACCCACCACGGCCTGGGCGCCCATGGGGGCCAGCGCCTCCTTGGCGTCCCAGCCCAAGCCCTGCTGGTTGCAGAAGGACAGGTCGGCCTCCTCCAGCGCCCAGGGCAACTGCGCCTTCATCGTGCCCAGCTTCATCGTGTTGGAGCGGGGCTCGAAGATGGCCAGGATGCGGTCGGCCGGGGCGATGCGGCGGCGCAGGCCGTTGAGGGTGGTGCGGATGGCGGTGGGGTGGTGGGCGAAGTCGTCGTAGACCTTGATGGCCCCGCCGTCGCGCTGAACCTCGCCCCGCAGCTCCATGCGGCGGCGCACGTTCTGGAACTCGGCCAGCGCCGCCGCCGACTGCTCGGGCGTCACGCCCACATGCTCGGCCGCGGCAATGGCGGCCAGGGCGTTGAGCTGGTTGTGCTCGCCGATCAGGTTCCACTCCACGCGGGCCACCTTGAGGCTGCCGCGCAGCACGTCGAACGCTTGCGGCTCGCCGCGTGCGCGCAGCATGCCGGCCTCTTCCTTCTTGGCGCCAAAGCGCTGCACCTCGCTCCAGCAGCCGCGGGCCACCACGCGCTGCAAGGCTTCTTCCCGCGCGTTCACCACCAGCCGGCCGCTGGCGGGCACGGTGCGCACGAGGTGGTGGAACTGGGTCTCGATGGCGGCCAGGTCGGGAAAGATGTCCGCGTGGTCGTGCTCGAGGTTGTTCAGGATGGCCGTGCGGGGGCGGTAGTGCACGAACTTGCTGCGCTTGTCGAAGAACGCGGTGTCGTACTCGTCGGCCTCGATGACGAACGGCGCGCCCTGGCCCAGTCGGGCCGACACGCCGAAGTTCTGCGGCACGCCGCCCACCAGGAAGCCCGGCTTCTGGCCGGCGTGTTCCAGGATCCACGCCAGCATCGAGGTCGTCGTCGTCTTGCCGTGCGTGCCGGCCACGGCCAGCACGTGGCGGCCTTGCAGCACGTGCTCAGCCAGCCACTGCGGGCCTGACACATAGGGCAGGCCGGCGTCCAGGATGGTTTCCATCAGCGGGAAGCGCTCGCCCCGCGTCACCACGTTGCCGATGACGAAGACGTCGGGCTTCAAGTCCAGCTGTTCCGCGCCGAAGCCGGTGATCAGCTCGATGCCCAGGGCCTCGAGCTGCGTGCTCATCGGGGGGTAGACGTTGGCGTCGCAGCCCGTGACCTTGTGGCCGGCTTCGCGGGCGAGGGCGGCCACGCCGCCCATGAAGGTGCCGCAGATGCCGAGGATGTGCAGATGCATGGCGATCAGCCCCGGGGCGGGGCGTGAGGGGTCAGCGCAGGGCCGTGCGGGCGGCGGCGAGGGTGGCGTCGAGGTCGGCGTCGCTGTGCGCGGCCGACACGAAGCCCGCTTCGTACAGGGCCGGGGCCAGGTAGACGCCGGCGTCCAGCATGGCGTGGAAGAAGCGGTTGAACCGATCCTTGTCCGTGCTCATGACGGTCGGGTAGTTCTGCGGCAATTCAGGCAGCAGGAAGAAGCCGAACATGCCGCCCTGGCTGTCGGCGCTGAACGGCACGCCGTTCTCGGCGGCCACGGCCGTCAGGCCGTCCACCAAGCGGCGGGTCTTTTGGCTCAGGGCGTCGAAGAAGCCGGGCTTCTGGATTTCTCGCAGCGTGGCCAGGCCGCATGCGGTGGCCACCGGGTTGCCCGACAAGGTGCCGGCCTGGTACACGCCCCCCAGCGGGGCGAGGTGCTGCATCACGTCGCGCTTGGCGCCGAACGCGGCCAGCGGCATGCCGCCGCCGATGACCTTGCCGAAGACGGAAATGTCCGGCGCGAAGCCAGGAATCAGCTGCGCGTAGTGCCCTTGGGCGGAATGCAGGCCGACGCGAAAGCCCGTCATCACCTCGTCCAGCACCAGCAGCGCACCGTGCTGCGTGCACAGGCGCCGCAGCGCCGTCATGAACGGCACCGACGCGCGCACGAAGTTCATGTTGCCGGCAATCGGCTCCACGATGACGCAGCCCAACTCGGCGCCGTATTCGGCGAAGGCGGCTTCCAGCTGCTCGACGTTGTTGTATTCCAGCACGATGGTGTCTGCCGCGGCGCCCGGCGTGACGCCGGCGCTCGTCGGGTGGCCAAACGTGGCCAGGCCCGACCCGGCCTTCACCAGCAAGGCGTCGGTGTGGCCGTGGTAGCAGCCCTCGAACTTGATGAACTTGGCCCGGCCGGTGGCGCCGCGGGCCAGCCGGATCGCGCTCATCGTGGCTTCGGTGCCCGAGCTGACGAGCCGCACCTGGTCCATGCTGGGCACGAGCTTCAGAATTTCTTCGGCGAGTTCGATCTCGCGCTCGGTGGGCGCACCGAAGGAAAAGCCCTCAACGGCCGCCTTCTGAACAGCCTCCAGCACGGCCGGGTAGCCGTGGCCCAGGATCATGGGGCCCCACGAGCCGATGTAGTCGATGTAACGCTGGCCTTCGGCGTCAAAGATGTAGGCGCCTTGCCCGCGGGCAATGAAACGGGGCGTGCCGCCGACGGCGCGGAACGCACGCACGGGCGAGTTCACGCCGCCCGGGATGACGCGCGCAGCGCGCTCGAAAAGCTCGGAATTGGTGGCCATGACAGGAGACGTTGAAAATTCAGTGCATGCGCCGCGGGTTCTTGGGCGGCATGTCGGGTTCGGGGTCGGGCTCGAACGCTGTCGGCGCCTGCCCGTCTTCTTCACCGGCCGGCAGGGCCCAGAAGAAGCGGTCGGGCACCACGTTGCCCATGCCGGGGCGGAAGCCGGCGTCGAGGGACTGGTCCAGGAAGGACAGCGCTTCGCCGACCGCGGCGTGCAGCTCCGCGCCCACCGCCAGCAGGGCAGCCACGGCGGCCGACAGCGTGTCGCCCGCGCCGACGAAGGCGGTTTCGAAACGCTCGAACTTTTCGCCCGTGATCGGGCCTTGCGGGCTGGCCAGCACGTTGTCGATGTACTGGTTGGGCAACTGGATGCCGGTCACCAGCACGTGCTGCGCGCCGGACTGGGCGGCCGCCACGGCCAGTTCGCGGGCCGAGGGCGCGCGTTCGTTGTCCCAGTCGGGCAGCAGGAAGTCCGTCAGCGTCTTGTGGTTGCCCACCAGCAGCGCGGTTTGCGGCAGCACCAACTCGCGCAGCGCGTCGAGGTAGCTCTGCTGGTCGTCCTCTTCCATCCAGGCGACAGAAGGCAGGTAGGTGACCAGCGGTACGTCCGGGTAATCACTGAGCACCTCGGCCACGGCGCTCACGCCCTCGGCGTTGCCCAGGAAGCCGACCTTCCATGCCGTGACCGGCACGTCTTCGAGGATGTGGCGGGCCTGTTCAGCGACCACGTCAGCATCCAGCGTGTGGTGCTCGAAGGTCTCGGCGGTGTCGCGCAGCACGACGGCGGTGACCACGGGCAGGCAGTGCGCGCCCATGGCGGCCACCGTCGACACGTCACCCCCCAAGCCGCCGGCGCCGGTGGCGTCGCTGGCGTTGAAGCTCAGCATGCACGCGGGCGGAGGGCTCTCCTGGTCTTGCGCGGCGTCGTCGACCTCGGGGGCGTGGGGCAGGGAAGTTGGGCTCATGGGGGTGTTGGCGGGTGCGGCCGAAGAGTTGCCGCAAAGCGTGGAGTCTGCCGCTAATTGGGCGGTTCAGACGTCCGGAGCACAGGCGTTTGCCCTCAGCATTGCGCTCGCAGCCCCTGGCTAGAATGAATCGATTGTAGTGAGCAAAGCCTATTTACCGTGAGCGAACCCAGTACCTGGATGTGCCTGATCTGCGGATGGATCTACGACGAAGCAACCGGTGATCCCGACCATGGCATCGCGCCTGGAACGGCCTGGGCCGATGTCGACATGAACTGGACGTGCCCCGACTGCGGCGCACGCAAGGAAGACTTTGAGATGGTGCGCATCTGACGTGTTGGGCCTGCTGGCTTCACGTTTGAGCTGATGTTCCAAGGAGACGACGTTTGAGCGATCCAGCTTCCAGTGCAGGGCCTGCCCGCGTCCTGGTCATCGACGACAGCAACACCATCCGCCGCAGTGCCGAGATCTTCTTGAAGCAAGGCGGCCATCAGGTGGCGCTGGCTGAAGATGGTTTCGATGCTCTGGCCAAGCTGGGCGACTTTCATCCCGACCTCGTGTTCTGCGACATCCTGATGCCCCGCCTGGATGGGTATCAGACCTGCGCCATCATCAAGCGCAACCCGCAGTTCTCGGGAGTGCCGGTGATCATGCTGTCGTCCAAAGACGGCTTGTTCGACAAGGCACGCGGTCGCATGGTTGGTTCGCAGGACTACCTCACCAAGCCGTTCACCAAAGACCAGTTGCTGCAGGCGGTGCTCCAGCATCGACCCTGATCAGCCCCATAAAGAGAGAACTGCCATGAGCATCCACAACATTCTGCTGGTTGACGATTCCAAGACCGAACTGCACGCGCTGTCCGAAATGCTGGTCAAGCGTGGCTTTGAGGTTCGCACGGCTGAAAACGCCGAAGAGGCGATGAAGCGCCTGGCCGAGGCCAAGCCCGACCTGATCTTGATGGACGTCGTGATGCCCGGCCAAAACGGCTTCCAGCTGACCCGCGCCATCACCCGTGATGAGCGCTATGCCGGTGTGCCCATCATCATGTGCACGAGCAAGGGCCAGGAAACCGACAAGGTTTGGGGCATGCGCCAAGGCGCGAGTGACTATGTCGTCAAGCCAGTCAAGGCGGACGAACTGATGGCCAAGATCAAGGCTCTCGGCTGATCATGGCCAACAAAACCGCCCTTCGGGAGTTGCAGCAGCGCCTGGCCGAGCGCATGCAGGCGGCCCGCGAGCAGACGCTGATTGCGAACTGGCTGGCTGTGGACTGCGCGGGCGTGGGCCTGCTGTTCTCGTTGAAGCAGGCCAGCGAAATCTTCGCGCCGGTGCCGATCAAGCCGGTTCCGTACGCCAAGCCTTGGTTGGCTGGCGTGGCGAACCTGCGGGGTGGTTTGTTCACCGTGGTGGACCTGGCGGTGTACCTGGGGCTGCGCGACCCGGTCGTCGGCCGGCCCCTGACTTCCCAAAATCGCCTGGTGTCGTTGGGCGCGGATCTCAACCTCAATTGTGCGTTGCTGGTGGATCGGTTGGCCGGTCTGCGCAGCGACGAGCAACTGCCGCTCGCGCCCGAGCAGCCGACAGGCCCGCGTCCTCGCTTTGCGGGCGCGGTGCGACGCGACGATGCGGGGCGCCTGTGGCAAGAAATCAATCTCGAAGCGCTTTCACGGCAGGAGAACTTCCTGCACATCGTGGCGTGACGCAAGCATCCATAAACAAGTTCCGGGCCGCGTCAGGGTGCGGCCAACACAAACACTGAAGGACGAGGGTGAGATGAGCCTGCTGGACAAAATCAGAGGGAAGTCTGAAGCCGACGAAACGCCGGTGGTTCAGGCGGACAGTGCCGACACGACCATCGATTCGCGCGCCGTGACTGGCTTTGACGCCACGCGCAACGCGGATTCGACGCTGGCGGGCGTGGAGCCCTTCGGCCGCACGGAAGCGCCGTCCATCATTTCGCCGGCCGTGCCCACCGATTCCGGCCCGAACAGTGAGTTCGCGCCCAGCAGCACGATGAGCTTTGCGCCGACGACGCAGGCTGCCGACCCCACCCAGCTGCCGCCGGCGTCCGCGGCTGGCGGTGATACGTTGGCTGATCTCTTCGGCCGCCACCGTCAGCGCGTGCTGACCGGCTTGGTGGCCATCGGTTTCATTGGCACGGCGGTGTCGGTCAGCTTGGTGCTGGCCTCGTCCAACCGAAGCGCCGCGCAGGTGCGTGCGTCCGGTCAGGCGCTGATGCACTCGCAGCGGATGGCCAAGTCGGTGTCAGCCGCCCTGGTGGGCAACCCGACCGCGTTCGCGGAACTGCGCGAGTCGGTCAGCACGCTCAGCGGCGTGGTGACCAACCTGCGCACCGGCGAGGGGGACCTCGCCATTGCCCCGGCGGCCGTGCAACCGACGCTGGACCTGCTGAAGCCGCTGGTCGAGCGCGCTGAAAAGAACGGCAAGGTCGTTCAGGGTCAGGAAAAGATCCTGACGCAAGTCGGTCAGGCCCTGCGGGCCATCAACCGCCAGTCCAGCGACCTGCTGGAAAGCGCGGAAGCCGTGTCGGCCCAGGCGCTGCAGATCGGTGCGTCGGCGGGTGAAGTGTCGGCGGTCGGTCAGTTGGTGATGCTGACGCAGCGGATCGGCAAGAGCGCCAACGAATTCCTGACGCAGGAAGGCGTGAGCCCGGAAGCCGTGTTCCTGCTGGGCAAGGACTTGAACGCGTTCAAGCTGATCACGGAAGCGTTGATCAGCGGCAGCTCGGAACTGCGCTTGAATGCCGCGCGTGACCCGCAGCTGAAGGAACGCCTGCAAACCCTGCTCAAGCAGTACGAGCAGACCCGCACGCAAGCGGCTGCCATTCTGGGCAACCTGCAAGGCCTGGTGGCGGCGCGTGAGGCGCAAACGGCCATCCTCAATGACTCCGAACCCCTGCGCAAGGGCCTGGAGCAGACCGCGGCCGACCTCGAAAAATCGGGTGGCGCCGGCTGGGGCCTGATCCTGATGCTGGGCGTTTCGTTGCTGGCCCTGGTGGCGGGCGCGGTGGGCTTCCTGCGACTCTTCGTGGCGGACCAGTCCGAGCGCGCCACGCTGGCAGAGGCTCAACGTCGCGAGGCTGAGGCGCAGGAACAGGAAGCCAAGCGCGTGAATGACGCCAACCAGGCGGCAATTTTGCGGTTGATGAACGAACTGGCCAGCGTCGCTGAAGGTGACTTGACGCAACAGGCGACGGTGACGGAAGACATCACGGGCGCGATCGCCGACTCGGTGAACTACACCGTGGAAGAACTGCGAAACCTGGTCGGCCAGGTGCAGGCCACGGCAGCTCGAGTGACGGACACGACCGGTGCGGTGGACCAAACCTCGACCGACCTGCTGGCCGCCTCGAAGGAGCAACTGCACGAGATCCGCGCGACCGGTGAGGCCGTGCTGAGCATGGCGGAGCGAATCACGGAAGTGTCCGCACAAGCGCAAACCACGGCCGACGTGGCCCGCCGCAGCCGGGAAGCGGCGGAGCAAGGTTTGTCCGCGATGCAGAACAACATCGCCGGTATGAACGCGATCCGTGACTCCATCCAGGAAACCTCCAAGCGCATCAAGCGCCTGGGCGAGTCTTCTCAGGAAATTGGTGAGATCACGGAGCTGATCTCGGACATTACGGAACAGACGAACGTGCTGGCCCTGAACGCCGCCATTCAGGCCGCGTCTGCCGGTGAAGCCGGTCGCGGCTTCTCGGTGGTGGCGGAAGAAGTGCAGCGCCTGGCTGAACGTTCGGGCGACGCAACCCGCCGAATTGCCGCGCTGGTCAAGACCATTCAGACCGACACCCACGACGCCGTGGCCGCCATGGAGCGCTCGACGCGCGGTGTGGTGGAAGGTACGCAGCTGTCTGACGCGGCCGGTAAGGCCCTGGAAGACATCGACAGCGTGTCGCGTCAGCTGGACGAGCTGATTGTTCGCATCTCCTCGCAAGCGCAGGAAGAAGCGGAACGGGCCAACAACGTGGCCTCGAACATCCAGCACATCTTCGCCGTGACCGAGCAAACCTCCGAAGGTACGCGCTCGACTGCCCAGATGGTGCATGAGCTGTCGCGTTCGGCTGAAGCGCTGCGCACGTCCGTGTCCCGATTCAAGGTCGCTTGACCCCGAGCCGCACCGAGCGAGAAAGCCCACGCATGGACAGCTCCCTGCGAGACTCCGACCTTCCGGCGGACCTCAGCCCCTTGGCTTGGGTGCATGAGGAACTGCGCCGCTCCCTGGAGTCGGTGCACAAAACCCTGCGCCGCGCCGTCCGGGACGGTGCCGATCAACGAACCGCTCCCGGCGAGGGCCCTTCCGGCACGCCGCTGCAGCAGGCGGCTGCGCAACTTCACCAGGTCACGGGTGTGTTGTCGCTGGTCGGCCTGCCGGCTGGCGCCTTGGTGCTGGGCGCGGCCGAGACCGCCGTGCTGGCGTTGGCTCAGCGTCCCCACGCGGTTGAAGCCAGCGTGGTGGACACCATTGAGCGCGCCGATTTCGCCTTGATGGCCTTCGTGGCCCGCTTGCTCGCTGGGGCCAAGACATCGCCGCTCGCGCTGTACCCCAGCTACCGCGCGCTGCAGCAACTCAACGGCGCTGAGCGCATCCACCCGGCCGATCTGTGGCCGTACGAGTGGGCGTGGAAAAGCTTGCCGCTGGAGGCGGATGTGGCCGCGCGTTCGGCTGAAGCCGTTCGTGCGCCGTTCGAGGCGGCGCTGCTGCGCCACATGCGTGAGCCGAATCCGGCGCACGCGGCCAACCTGTCGGGTTTGTGCGTGGGCTTGGCGGCGTCGCTGCCCGATGGGCACAGCCGCACCTTGTGGCAACTGGCTGGCGCGGTGTTTGAAGCGCAGGCCACCAAGCGTTTGGGCAGCGATGCCTACACCAAGCGCCTCGGTTCCAAGCTGCTGCATGAGCTTCGCACGCTGGGAGCGCAGGGCGAATCCAACGAAGCTGCTCGTGAGCGGCTCGCGCAGGACTTGCTGTTCTTCTGTGCCCAATGCAAGTTGGGCGACGGCGTCGGGCCGCGCCTGGCTGCGGTGTGCGACGTCTTTGGTCTGAACGCCGACCATGCGGGCAACTATGAAGACGCCAGCCTGGGTCGCATCGACCCGGCTTGGGTGGCCCAGGCCAAACGTCGTGTGCTGGCGGCCAAGGACAGCTGGTCCAGTGCCGCCGAGGGGGACCAACACCGCCTGAGCAGCCTGGACGAGCAATTCGCGGCGTTGGCGGAGTCGCTGACGCGGCTGTTCCCGAGTGGTGAAGTGCTGGCGCAGACGCTGCAGCGCGCGGTCGTGGCGACCTTGCGCTCCCGGGCCGCGCCGCCGCCGGCCTTGGCGATGGAAATTGCCACCAGCCTGCTGTATGTCGAAGCCGCATTGGAAGACGCAGCCTTCGATCAGCCCGAGCAAGCCGATCGCGTTCGGCGACTGGCGCGTCGTGTGGAGTCCGTGGCCCATGGCCAGCCCGCCGAGCCGCTGGAAGGGTGGATGGAGGACCTGTATCGCCGGGTCTCTGACCGACAAACGCTGGGCAGCGTTGTGCATGAGTTGCGCGCAAGCCTGACGGAAGTCGAAAAGCAATGTGACGGTTATTTCCGCAACCCGACGCAGCGGGAGCTGTTGATCCCGGTGCCGGGTGAACTGCAGGCCATGCGCGGCGTGCTGAGCGTGTTGGGCCTGGATCAGGCGGCTCACGCGACGGTGCGGATGCGCGACGAGATCGATCGCCTGGCCAACACCGAGATCGACTTTGCTCGGCCCGGAGCGCGTGATGTGTTCGAGCGCCTGGCCTACAACTTGGGCGCTCTGGGGTTCTTGATCGACATGCTCAGCGTGCAGCCGCAACTGGCCAAGCGCATGTTCGAGTTCGACGACGCGACCGGCCGGCTGGATGCCGTCATGGGCCGTCGTGAAGACGCGGTGGCCTTGCCAGACTTTGAGGCCAGCGGGTTCCATACCGACCTGGAAGGCGAGCCTTCAAGCGTGGGCATGGAAGCAACGCAACCGATGCGCGTTGATCTGTCCACGTTGGATCTGCCGGATCTGAGCTTGCCGGATGTGGATGTGTCGCAACCAGTGGCCGCTCCGGCCCCTGCGCCTGTGGCACCGGTCGCCGCCCCGGCGCCGGCTGCATCGGCCGAGCCCAGCGTGGCCGACGACCCTGAGATGCGCGAGATCTTCCTGGAGGAAGCCGATGAAGTCATCGGCAACGCTCGCGAAGCGCTGGGTCAACTGGGTGATGACCCGGCCAACCACGCGCAGCTCACGGTGGTGCGTCGCGCGTTCCACACCTTGAAGGGCAGCGCCCGCATGGTGGGTCTGGACGCCTTCGGCGAAGGCGCCTGGGCGTGCGAACAGCTGTACAACGCCCGCTTGGCGGATGCATCGCCGCGGGCGGATGCGGCCTTGCTTGCGTTCACGGGTGAGGCGCTGGACTACTTCGCCAACTGGCGCGAGCAGATTGCAGGCACGGCGGATGGCGTGAGCACGCCGGAGCCGGTGCGTCGCAGCGCCGATGCGCTGCGCCTGAACGGCGAGCACTTGCCTTTGGCGGTGGCCACCGAGTCGTTGGACGTGACCCTGGAGCCGACCGTGTTGCCGGATCCGCTGTCGCGAGGCCCCGAGGCCCTGGCCGACGCGAAGGCCGAGCCTGAGGTGGTGGTGCTGCCGGCCGAAATGGAAGAGCGTCCGCCGTTGGCGCCCGATTTCGTGCTCGACCTCGAAGCGCCGCACGAACCCACGGCACCGATGCCGTTGGCGGATGTGCCGGAAGCGGTGCGTGTCGAGCACGTCGAAGCCGTGGATCTGGATGTCGACTTCGATGCCGGCCACGCCCCGACCGAGCCGCTGCCCTTGCCCGAGATTCCGGAAGAGGAAACGCTGGCGAACTTTGGCCTGGTGCTGGAGCTGGACGAGCCCGCAGTGCCTGTGGCCGTGGAGACCGTGGAAGCAGCCGAGGTGCTGGAACTGCCGGTCCAGCCCGAGGAAGTCACGCTCGCCCTTCCGCGTCTGGTGGTGGACAACGAAACGCCGGTTCCTGTCGAGCCCGCCGCTGTGGCGGAAGAGGCCGTGGACCCGGACGAAGGCTTCAAGGTCATTGGCCCGCTGCGCATCAGCATCGCGCTGTTCAACATTTTCCTGAACGAAGCGGACGAGCTGTCTCGCAAACTGTCGGTCGGCCTGGCCGAGTGGGCGGCCGAGATGGTGCAGCCGGTGCCGGCTTCCTGCGAAGCGCTGGCGCACGCGCTGGCCGGGAATGCCGCCACGGTGGGCTACGACGATCTGTCGCAGCTGGCCCGTGTGCTTGAGCATGCATTGGAGCGTGCCCAGCGGGCAGCGCGGTACGAAGACGCCGACGCGGATTTGTTCGTGCGCGCCGCTGACGACATCCGCCGGTTGCTGCACCAGTTCGCCGCGGGCTTCCTGAAGCCGCATGACCCGGACTTGGTGGCCCAGCTGCACGCCTACGAGCCGCAGATTGAATCGACGACCGCCGCAGCGGCGCTGGACGCACTGGATCATGTCGATGCGGTCGACACGGTGATCGAGGAAGACGAACCGCTGATCGTGGAAGCCATGTCGACGGTGATGCCGGCGGTGGAGGAACTGTCGGCTGAACCTGCGCGTCAACCTCTGGTCGGTGAAGACGTGGTTGTGGCAGCGGATGCGTTGCTGAGCCCCGAAGTTGACCTTGTCGCTGAGCCCGCCATGGACGCCGTCGAGGTTGTCGAGACGGTCGACACGCCGGTCATGGATGTGGCCGTCGAGGCGCCAGCCTCTGCGGAAGTCACGGAAGCCCTTGACGCCGGTCAATCCATGGACGCCGAGCCGATGGCGGTGGACGCCGCGGAGGTTCCGGTGGCGGACGTGATTGCCGACACGGCGGACGCAACGCCCGTGCCGGCCGCGCACGAGGATGAGCCCGAGCCCGGGCTGCCGGACAACATCGAGCCCGACCTGTACCCGATCTTCGAAGAAGAAGGTCGTGAGTTGCTGCAACAGCTGCACGCGGCCTTGCGCGATTGGCTGGAAGCGCCAGCGGAGCTCAGCCGTTCCGACGCTTGCATGCGCGCACTGCACACCTTCAAGGGCGGTGCTCGTTTGGCGGGCGCCATGCGCCTGGGCGAGCAAGCCCACCGCTTGGAGTCGGGCGTGGAAGCGCTGGTCCAAGCGGGTCAGGCGAATGCTGCGCAGGTGCAGGCCCTGCAGGACGAAGGCGACGCACTCGAACTCGCGTTCGAGGCGCTGGGCCGCAGCCTGCTGGAGGCGTCTGCGCCGGTGGTGACGCCCGAGGTCGTGGAACCCGTATTGGCGGCGCCAGTCGTGGCCGCGCCGGCTCCGGCCGTCGAGGCGCCCGCACAGCCTGCAGCCGTTTCGGCACCGGCCGCCATGCCGGTCGTGGCCGACCTGCCGGCAGAGCCCGCCCGCGAGATCGACTGGAGCCGCTTCTCCGACACCGCCGAGGTGGCCGCGTCAAGCGACAACCTGGCGATCGGTCAGGCGGTGGTGCGCGTCCGGGGCAGCCTGCTGGAACGCATGGCCACGCAGGCCGGCGAGGTCAGCATCCGTCGCGCCCGTCTGGAGTCCGAACTCGCCGTCATGAAGGGCGCCTTGCTCGACCTGGACGACAACCTGGAGCGTCTGCGCGCGCAACTGCGTGAGCTGGAGCTGCAGGCCGAAGCCCAGATGCACATCCAGCAAGAGATGGCGCAGCAGGGCGGACGCGAGTTCGACCCGCTGGAATTCGACCGTTACACGCGCTTCCAGGAACTGACCCGCATGCTGGCGGAGTCGGTCGGTGACGTGGCCACCTTGCAGCGCACGCTGGGCCGCAGTGTGCAGACCGGTGAAGACGAACTGGCCGCTCAGTCCCGTCTGACCCGCGAACTGCAGGACGACCTGTTGCGCACCCGCCTCGTGGAGTTCGACTCCATCGGCGAGCGCATGCACCGCGTGGTGCGCCAGGCGGCGCGCGACAGCGGCAAGCAAGTCAAACTGGAAATCGTCGGCGGCCAGACGGAACTCGACCGTTCCGTGCTGGAGCGCACGGCCGGCGCGTTCGAGCACCTGCTGCGCAACAGCGTGGCGCACGGCATCGAATCCAGCGAGCAGCGAGCCGCCGCGGGCAAGGATCCCGTGGGCACCCTGCGCATCGACGTCAGCCAGCAGGGCAATGAAGTGCTGCTGAACTTCGCCGACAACGGTGCGGGCCTGGACCTGGGCCGTATCCGCGAACGGGGCGTTCAGCTCGGCCTGATCGCGCCGGACGCGAAGCCGGACGATGGCCAACTGCAGCGCTTGATCTTCGCGCCGGGCTTCTCGACGGCGAGCCAGGTCACCGAGCTCAGCGGTCGCGGCATCGGCATGGACGTTGTGCGTGCGGAAGTCGGCACGCTGGGCGGCAGCATCGAGACCCAGTCCAAGGCGGGCGAGGGCACGAGCTTCCTGCTGCGCCTGCCGTTGACCACGGCCCTCACGCAGATCGTGCTGCTCAAG
Organism: Pelomonas baiyunensis; assembly: GCF_043555935.1. Lineage (NCBI taxonomy): Bacteria > Pseudomonadati > Pseudomonadota > Betaproteobacteria > Burkholderiales > Sphaerotilaceae > Roseateles > Pelomonas baiyunensis. The sequence goes on from NZ_JBIGIB010000001.1 coordinate 610,830, forward strand.
AGCGCGGATCAGGTGGTGGCGGTGCCGGCGGCGCTGATGGCCTCGGTGCAACGCGTGCCAGTCGAGGCGATCGAGCAGGCTTATGCGACGGGCAAGCTCAGCTTGGGTGGCACCGACATGCCGTTCTACTGGCTGGGTGGTTTGCTGGGCCATGTGGGCCGCGGCCAAACCCACGGCCGCAATGGCCACGTGGTGTTGGTGCGCAGCGCGCAAGCCGCACTGGCCTTGCACGTGGACGAAGTGGTTGGCAACCAGGAAGTGGTCGTCAAGAACCTCGGTGCGCAGCTCAACCGTGTGCCGGGCCTGGCGGGCATCAGCTTGCTGGCGTCGGGCGACGTGGCGCTGATCTACAACGTCGTGGCTCTGGCCGACTGGTACGGCGCTGACGCGCAGGCCCGTTTGGCCGCGGCGACGCAGGCCGAAGCGCAAGCCCAAGCGCCGCAACGTGCGGCGCCGGTGGTCGAAGCGGCAGCCCAGGCGCCGTTGGTGATGGTTGTGGACGACTCGCTGACGGTGCGTCGCGTGACTCAGCGCTTCCTCGAACGCGTGGGATTCCGTGTGAAGCTTGCCAAAGATGGCCTGGATGCGATGGAGCGACTGGCTGGCGACGAGCTGCCAGCGGTGGTACTGTCGGACATCGAGATGCCCCGCATGGACGGCTTCGACTTGGTGCGTAACATGCGCGCCGATTCACGGCTGGCCTCGCTGCCCGTCATCATGATCACCTCCCGCATTGCACAGAAGCACCGCGACTACGCCGCACAGCTGGGCGTCGATCACTACCTGGGCAAGCCGTACGATGAAGACTACCTGTTGGGCTTGATCCGACAGTACACCCAGCAGGCCAAGGCGGCCTGACCCACGCCATGTCCCAGGTTGTCGACCACCTCGCCGAACTCACCGGATTCCGTGACCGTGACGTCATGGACGTCACGCTTGTCATGGCCCTGCGGGACCTGCTCGAGCCGGAGTCGGTGGCGATCTATCGCACGGTGGGCGAGCCTGGCCATGAGCGCTGGTTGACCCGCGCGCACCTGCGCGCGGGGGATGCGGTGGCGTCGGCCGACCCCCTGTGGGCCAAGCCCGAGGCGCTGCCGTTGGTCACGTCGCATCCCTTGCGTCTGGAGGCCATGCGCAACCGCAGCGTGACGCAAGTCGCGCAGGGCGGGCAGTGGTTGTATTTGTTCCCGATCGCCACCGATCGGGACGTCATCGGCGTGATCGAGATCCTGTCGACCCGGCGCCTGGGCACGTCGGCCCAGCGCATGGTCAGCAGCGTGCTGCGGATCTATCACAACTTCCAGGGCTTGCTGGACTACTCCGAGCGGGACACGCTGACGGGCTTGCTCAACCGCAAGACGTTCGACGAGAGCTTCCTGAAGGTCTTGTCCGAGATTCCCGTCAAGCACGAAGTCAAGAACGACACGGAAGATCGTCGCCATGAATCGGCCACGCCGCATTACGTGCTGGGTGTGATCGACATCGACCACTTCAAGTCGGTGAATGACCGCTTCGGCCACCTGATCGGTGACGAAGTGCTGTTGCTGCTCTCGCGCCTGATGCGGGGCTCGTTCCGCTTCCACGACTTGCTCTACCGCTTTGGCGGCGAAGAGTTTGTGGTGCTGATGCGCTGCGATGAAGAAATTCACGCCGGTGAGGCCTTCGAGCGGCTGCGCTTGAACACCGAGCGCTACGCATTCCCCCAGGTGGGCCGCATCACCGTGAGCATCGGCTTCACCGAGGTGCGCGGCGGTGATTCACCCGCGGCCGCCTTCGAGCGCGCGGACAAGGCCGTGTACCACGCCAAGGGCAACGGCCGGAACCAGGTGCACAACTACGCGGCCCTGGTGGCCAGCGGCGTCATCCAGGAAGCTGCACAGCTGAGCGACGTCGAGCTGTTCTGACGCTTGGGGCTGCCGTGCTGGGCGCGGCGCTTGCGCGTTGACCCCGCACGGGTCTGTTTACAGCCCGCCTGACCGTTTCGGTCTCAACCCACCGCCCGGCTTTTCACCACGGCATAGCGCGCCAGGGTGCGCTCCCGCGCAAGCGCATGGTTCACCACGGGGCGCGGGTATTCGATCGCCTGCATGGCCAGCGGTGCACGCTCCCACGGGGCGTGAATGGCTTTGTTGTCCAGGCTGGCGAGTTCCGGGCAGTAGCGGCGGATGAACTTGCCGTCGCCGTCGAACTTCTCGCTCTGGCTGACCGGGTTGAAGATCCGGAAGTAGGGCTGCGCGTCGCACCCGCTGCTGCTGGCCCATTGCCAGCCGCCGTTGTTCGCCGCGAGGTCAAAGTCCAGCAACTGCTGCGCGAAGTACGCCTCGCCCAGGCGCCAGTCCAGACCGAGGTCTTTGGTGAGGAAGCTGGCGGTCACCATGCGCAGTCGGTTGTGCATGTAGCCGGTCTGGTTGAGTTGCCGCATGGCGGCGTCAACGATCGGGAAGCCGGTTCGCCCTTCGCACCAGGCGCGAAACAGGGCGTCGGCTTCCGGGCCCGACTCCCACGTGATGCGGTCGTACTCCGCCCGGAAGGCTGCGGCCATGGCATGCGGGTGGTGGTGCATCACCTGGTGATAGAAGTCGCGCCAGATCAGCTCTGAGAGCCACACTTCGGCCCCGCGGTCACCGCCCTGCATGCGCTGGTGCGCCAGCCGCGCCAGCCGCCGGATGGACACCGTGCCGAAGCGCAGGTGAACGCTCAGGTAGCTGGGGCCTTTCACGGCCGGAAAGTCACGGGTCTCGTCGTAGCGTTCCATGCGGTCGAGAAAGTCATCCAGCAGCGCTTGAGCCCCGCGGCTGCCCTGGCCCAGGTGCGGCGTCAGGGCCACGGCTTCAAAGCCGATTTCGGCCAGGTCTGGCACCCCACGCGCCCCCGGGGTGGGCGCCAGCGCACTGGCATGCCGTTCCACCGGGTAGCTGCTCAGGTAGAAGTCGTTCACCTTGCGCAGCCACGCGTTCTTGTAGGGCGTGAACACGCCGTAGGCGCCGCCCGTGGTCGTCATCACCTCGCGGCGCTCGAAGACCACATGGTCTTTGAAGGTGCGCAGTTCGGCGCCGAAACTCGCCAGTCGCTCGGCCACCTGGGCATCGCGGGCCAGGGCCTGCGGCTCGTCGTCGTGGTTGGTGAAGACGGCTTGCGCGCCCAATTCGGCCGCCAAGCGAGGAATTTCATCGCCGGCATGGGCATGGCGCACCAACAGCGAGCCGCCCAGGGCGCGCAAGTCGTCATCCAGCACCTGCAAGGCGCCGAGGATGAATGCGACGCGGCGATCCTGGCGGGGCAGGGCATCCAGGATGTCGCGGTCCAGCACGAACACGCAATACACGGTGCGCGCCGCGCGCAGCGCGTGGTACAGCGCCGCGTGGTCATCCACGCGCAGGTCCCGGCGGAACCAGACGAGTGCGCGTTCGAGGTGTAGAGGGGCGGGGGTGTGCATGGGGCCAGAATAAAATGTGCAAATGCCTGCTGAACGGATTGTCCTGACCAACCAATTCCTCATCGCCATGCCGGGCATGGCTGACGAGGCTTTCGCAGGCACGGTGGTCTACCTCTGCGAGCACAACGACAACGGGGCGCTGGGGCTGGTCATCAACAAGCCGATCTCCCTGACCCTGGGCCACCTGTTCGAGAAGGTGGAGCTGAGCCCTCCGGCCGACCCGCTGGCCGAGACCCCGGTGTACTACGGCGGCCCGGTCCAGACCGATCGCGGCTTCGTGCTTCACGAGCCCCTGGATGCCGAAGGCGGCCACTACAACGCCACGCTCGCCGTGCCGGGCGGGCTGGAGATGACCACCAGCCGTGATGTGCTGGAAGCGCTGTCCAATGGCGCGGGCCCGCGAAAGCTGCTGGTGACGCTGGGCTACAGCGGCTGGGCAGCCGGACAGCTGGAAGAAGAGATCGGCCGCAACGGCTGGCTCACGGTGGACGCCGCGCCGGAAATCATCTTCGACACGCCGGTCGAGCAGCGGTACGAGAAAGCCCTGGGCCTGCTGGGCATCGACCCCCGCATGCTGAGTGCTGACGCGGGGCACGCCTGATGAAGCACGACGCTTCCGCGCCGACGCTTCAGTCCTTTCTTGCTTTTGATTTCGGCACCAAGCGCATTGGCGTGGCCACCGGCACGCGCCTGCTGGCCGCGGCCGAGCCGCGCGGCACCTTGCGCAGCGGGGACTTCGACGCGATTGCCGCGCTCGTGCGCACCTGGCAGCCAGACGCGTTGGTGGTGGGCGTGCCGCGTCACCCGGACGGCACGCCGCACGAGATGACGGCCAAGGCCCAGAACTTCGGCCGCCGGCTGGCCGGGCGCTACCACCTGCCGGTTTTTGAGGTGGATGAGCGCTACACCAGCGTGGAGGCCGAAGCACAGGGCGCCGACGATCTCGATGCCGCGGCCGCCGCCTTGATCCTTGAACAGTTTTTCCGAGAACACCCATGAGCGAACTGCTGCTGGACGCTGAAGGCCTCTACCTCGAACTCAAACGCGGGGTGCAGCGCCTGCTGACCGCCGACACCGCCTTGGTGGGCATCTGGAGCGGCGGCGCCTGGCTGGCCGAGCGGCTGGCGGCCGACTTCAACCTGCCGGTCGGCACCATCTCCAGTGCCCTGCACCGGGACGACTTCGGTTCGCGCGGTCTGGCCAAGGCGGACCACACCAAGCTGCCTTTCGATGTGAATGGTCGCGACGTCGTGCTCATCGACGACGTGCTCTACACCGGCCGAACCACCCGCGCGGTCATCAACGAGTTGTTCGACTACGGCCGCCCGGCCCGGGTGCAGCTGGCGGTGCTGGTGGATCGCGGCGGGCGTGAGTTGCCCATCGAGCCTGCGTTCTCAGCGGCGCGCGTGACCCTGGACCGCGAACAACACCTGCGCCTGGCCCGCGGCGACGATGGCCGCTTCAGCTTCGAGGTGAAGTGATGGCCCCCACGTTCACTTTGTTCACCGCCCCCCGAGGGGGCGCAGGCCTCCCTTGGGGCGGCCCTGCGGGAGTCCTGTGATGCTTTCCAAACGAAACCCCCAGCTCAACAAGCACGGCGAACTCATCCACCTGCTGTCCATCGAGGGCCTGCCCCGCGCGGTCATCGAGCAGATCCTGGACACCGCCGGCAGCTTCCTCTCGGTCAACGACCGCGAGGTCAAGAAGGTGCCGCTGCTGCGCGGCAAGTCGGTGTTCAACCTGTTCTTTGAGAACAGCACGCGCACCCGCACCACGTTCGAGATCGCAGCCAAGCGCTTGAGCGCCGACGTCATCAACCTGGACATCGCGCGCAGTTCCACCGCCAAGGGCGAAACGCTGCTGGACACGGTCGCCAACCTGAGCGCGATGCACGCCGACATGTTCGTCGTGCGTCACAGCGAGAGCGGCGCGCCGCACCTGATCGCCCAGCACTGCGCGCCGCACGTGCACGTGGTGAATGCCGGCGACGGCCGCCACGCGCACCCCACGCAGGGCCTGCTGGACATGTACACGATCCGGCACTTCAAGAAGGACTTCCGCAATCTGACGGTGGCCATCGTCGGCGACATCGTCCACTCGCGCGTGGCCCGTTCGGACATCCATGCGCTGAACATCCTCGGCGTGCCCGAAATCCGCGCCGTCGGCCCCAAGACCCTGGTGCCCGGCGACCTGCGCGACATGGGCGTGCGCGTCTGCCACGACATGGCCGAGGGCGTGAAGGATGCTGACGTCGTCATCATGCTGCGCCTGCAGAACGAACGCATGAACGGTGGCATGCTGCCCAGCAGTGGCGAGTTCTTCAAACACTTCGGCCTGACGCCAGACAAGCTCGCGCTGGCCAAGCCTGACGCCATCGTCATGCACCCGGGGCCCATCAACCGCGGCGTGGAAATCGCATCCGAAGTGGCGGACGGCAAGAGCAGCGTGATCCTGCCGCAGGTGACCTTCGGCATCGCGGTCCGCATGGCCGTCATGGCCATCCTGGCTGGCAACGAGGCATGAGCATGAAGATCCTGATCAAGAACGGCCGCCTTGTCGATCCGGCCTCCCACCTCGACCGCGTCGGCCACCTGGCGATTGCCAACGGGCGCATCGTGCATCTCGGCGACGTGACCGATTTCAGCGCTGACCGCACGATCGACGCCACCGGCCTCTTCGTGGCCCCAGGCCTCGTCGACCTGTGCGCCCGCCTGCGTGAGCCCGGCCATGAGCATGAAGGCCTGCTGGAAACCGAGCTGGCTGCCGCGGCCGCCGGCGGTGTGACCAGCCTGGTCTGTCCGCCCGACACCGACCCCGCGCTGGACGAGCCCGGGCTCGTGGAGATGCTGAAGTTCCGCGCCCGCAAGCTCAGCCGCTGCCGGCTGTTCCCACTGGGCGCGCTGACGCGAAGCCTGGAGGGCAAGGCGCTGACCGAAATGGCCGAGCTGACGGAAGCCGGCTGCATCGGCTTCTCGCAGGCCGAGGTGCCGATCAAAGACACCGTCGTGTTGAGCCGCGCGCTGCAGTACGCCGCCACCTACGGCTACACCGTGTGGCTGCGCCCGCAAGACGCCTACCTGGGCGGCGGCGTGGCGGCCAGTGGTTCGGTGGCGACGCGGCTGGGGCTGTCGGGCGTGCCGGTCAGCGCCGAGACGATTGCGTTGCACACCATCTTTGAGCTGGTGCGTGCCACAGGCGCCCGGGTGCACATCTGCCGCCTGTCCAGCGCGGCGGGGGTGGAGCTGGTGCGCGCCGCCAAGCGCGATGGCCTGCCGGTCACGGCCGATGTGTCCATCAACTCGCTGCACCTGAGCGATGTGGACATCGGCTACTTCGACTCCGCCATGCGCCTCACCCCGCCGTTGCGCCAGGGGCGCGACCGCGACGCCCTGCGCGCTGCGCTGGCGGACGGAACGATCGATGCGCTGGTGTCGGACCACATGCCCGTCACCACCGACGAAAAGGCCGTGCCTTTCGCCGAGGCCACGCCCGGTGCCACGGGCCTGGAGTTGCTGCTGAGCCTGGCCCTGCGCTGGGCCACTGACAGTGGTCTGCCACTGTCCAAGGCGCTGGGTGTTGTGACTGCGGCGCCAGTTCAGGTGCTCGGGTCGGCGTTGGGTTCGCTGTCTGCCAGTGCCGGGCGCCTGGTGGAAGGCGGCGTGGCTGACGTTTGCGTTTTCGATGCGGGCGCAAGCTGGGCCGTGACGCCCGAGTTGCTGGCCAGCCAGGGCAAGCACACGCCGTTTGCGTTCGAGCGCACGGGCTTCGAGTTGCCGGCTCGGGTGCGCTGCACGCTGGTGGCCGGCCACGTGGCCTACGAGGCCGCCTGACCGTGTGGATCGCCGCCTGGCGCCTGGTGCGCCTCGTGCCGCATGTGCTGCACGGGCTGTGGCTCGTCAAGCGGCGCTTTGAGCGGCTGACGGCGGCCGAGAAGCACGATCTGGTGCAGTGGTGGTCGGTCAAGACGCTGCGCATCCTGGGCATCACGTTGAAGGCGCACGGGCAGGCGGTGCCACACGGCCACCTGCTCGTGGCCAACCATGTGTCGTGGCTGGACATTGCAGCGGTGCATGCGGTGCTGCCGCAAGCGCGCTTTGTGTCCAAGGCGGATGTGAAGCACTGGCCGGTGGTGGGCGCTTTGGTGGAAGGGGCGGGCACCTTGTTCATCGAGCGCAGCAGCAAGCGCGACGCCCTGCGGGTGGTGCACCAGACCGCCGCGGCGCTGCAAGCCGGCGACTGCGTGGCCGTGTTCCCTGAGGGCACGACGGGCGCCGGGCCGGAGCTGCTGCCGTTTCACGCCAACTTGCTGCAGGCGGCGGTGTCCACGGGGGCGCCCGTGTTGCCGGTGGTGCTGCGCTGGCACGAGCCCGGCGAGCGGTTCAGCACGGCCGCCCGCTTCATCGGCGACACGACGCTGGCGCAAAGCCTTTGGGCGATTGCGTCGGCACGCGGGCTGGGCGTTGAGGTGCAAATCCTCGCGAGCGTCTCGCCGGCGGATCAAGACCGCCGCGCTTTGGGCGAGGTGCTGCGTCGCGAAATCAGCGCGCGGCTGGGTTGAGCCACGCCAGGCCGGCGGTGGTGTCGGCCCGCGGGCGGTACTCCAGCCCCACGCCGCCGGGCCAGCCGCGGGCGTCCAGCAAAGCCAGCTCGTCGCGGAATTCATCGCCCCCGGGTTCGTGCCGCTCTTGCACGCCGGCCACTTGCACGTGGCCCAGCACGCCCAGGTCCAGCGCACGGCTGAGGTGAGACAGCGACACGCCCTCGGTGACGCGGCAGTGGTACAGGTCCAGCTGCAGCTGCACCCGGGGTGACGCCAGCGCGTCGATCAGCGCCAGCGCCTGCGCTTGGGTGTGCAGGAAGTAGCCGGGCATGTCGCGCCGGTTGATGGGCTCGACGGTCAGCGGCAGCGGGCTTTGCTCGGCCGCCCACCGCAGGTTGTGCAGCCAGGTGTCTCGGTGCTCGGGCGTGTCGTCCGCCAGGCCGGACAGCAGGTGCACGCGCTTTGCCCCCAGGCGCAGGGCCAGGTCCAGGCCGCGCAGTGTGGTCTCGCGGAACGTGGCTTCCTGTCCGGGCAGTGCGGCAAAACCTCGCTCGCCGCTGGCCCAGTCGCCGGCCGGGGCGTTGATCAACTGCACGGTGAGGCCTGCCAGCGCTGCCTTCAGGGCCGCCGGGTCGTGCAGGTGCGGCTGCTGCAATTCCACCGCCGCGAAGCCGTCGGCGCGTGCTGCGGCGGGGCGGTCGAGGTAGGCGTGCTCGGTGTAGAGCCAATCCAGGTTGGCCGCGAACCGAGCCGGGATCACTGGGCCTCCGCCACCAGGGCCGGGTTCAGCCGCGGGTCGTTGTACATCTTGAACTGGCGGTACACCTTGAAGTAAGCCCGCCCGGCCTGGGCGTCCGCCAACAGTGCGTCGTAGCAGTGGCCCAGATCGGCCCGCTGCTGGATCAGGCGCTCCAAGCGTTCGGCGCAGGCCTGGCGGTGGGCGTCGTCCACATCGGTGCGCTGGGTCTGCTCGCGCATCGCGGCGATCTTCAGCCCCAGGATGGAGATGCGATCCAGCATCGAGCCCGCGGTCTCGCTGTTGAGCCGTGCCCCCGCCGGCACGGTGGCGCGGGGCAGGGCGCTGGCCAGGGTGGCCGGGTCCACCAGCCCGAGTGCGGACAGCAGGAACTCGTCGATGCGCTCGATGGCGTCGTTGCGTGCCTGGTTGTGCCGGTCAATCGCACGCTTGTTGGCCACGATTTCGGCGTCTGGCGCCTGCGTGCGGCGGGCCAGGTCTTCCTGGGCCCAGAGGCTGCGGTTGTGGAAGTGGTTGGCGGCGATACAGCCATGCAAGTCACTCACATCCGACGCCTGCGGCGGCGCGGCAAGCGCCTCGTCGTGGCGGGCGATGACCTGGGCAGAGGAGGGCAGTGCAGTCATGAAATGGGGTGGAGAATCCCGCGCCATTTGTAAATATTTGCTGATGATAGAAGCCCGACCCCTGATCGTTCGCCTGCGCAACTTCGTGGGCGACACCGTGTTGAGCATTCCCGCACTGCGCTTGCTGGAAAGTCACGGCTACCGGCTGGAGTTGGTCGGCAAGGGCTGGGCGCGCAGCCTGTTGGAGGCTGAGGGGTGGGCGGTGCACGTGCGCCCCGTGGGCTTGCGCGACCGGGTGCGGCAGCTGCGCGATTTGCGAGCCCGGTTCGAGGCCGAAGAGGCGGGCTTCCAAAAGCGCTCCAACGCGCTGCTGTTTCCCTACGCGTTCTCGGCGGCGCTCGATGCGCGTCTGGGCGGCTTGCGGGCGCAAGGGCATGCCGGCGACGGGCGCACCTGGCTGCTGGAGCGCGGCTTGCCGCGCCGCGACGGGCGCCACACGCTGGTGGAGTACTGGGAGCTGGCGTGCGACTTCTTGGGGGTTCAGGCCGAGCCGCCGAAGGACATCGGCATGCGCGTCACCGACGCTCAGCGCGAGCAGGCGCAGGCCCTGTTGGCCGCCCAGGGCGTGCAGCCGGGGCGTTTCGTGCTGATCTGCCCGTTTGCCAACGGGCGCGTCGAGTTTCTGGACCGCAGCTGGCCGGCGTTTCCGGACTTCGTGCAGCGCTTGAAGGCGGCCGGCGTGCCCGTGGTCATCGTGCCGGGGCCGGCCGAAGTGCTGGGCGCGAAGGATTTGTATCCCAGTGCTCTGCGGCTGGACGGCGTGGTCCTGGGTGTCTACAGCGCGCTGCTGCAGCAGGCCGGCGTGGTGGTGGCCAACGACACCGGGCCGGCGCACATGGCCGCGGCGGTTGGCGCGCGGCTGCTGAGTATTTGGGGCCCCGTGGATGCGGCGCGCTGGGCGCCGTGGGGCTCCACGGTCACCCTCATGCGACGCGGGCCGGGGGCGTGGTCCAGCGTCGATGAGGTGATGGCGGCCGTGCGCGAGGCCTTGTCTGAAGCCTCGCCCGCCGCCTTACCTCAAGCCTTGCCCTGATTGGCCACGGCGGCTGCGGCCTTGGCGGCGGCTTCGGCGTCGCCGAGGTAGTAGCTCTTGATGGGCTTGAGGCTGGCGTCGAGTTCGTACACCAGCGGAATGCCGTTGGGGATGTTCACGCCGACGATGGCGTCATCGGCGATGTTGTCCAGGTACTTCACGAGCGCGCGGATGCTGTTGCCATGTGCGGCGATCAGCACACGCTGGCCGCCCTGAATGGCCGGCGCCACGGTCTCGTTCCAGAACGGCAGCACGCGGGCCACGGTGTCCTTCAGGCACTCGGTCAGCGGCACGTCGTTCGGGTTCAGCTTGGCGTAGCGCACGTCGCTGCGCTCGCTGCGCGGGTCGGTCGCTTCCAGGGCCGGCGGCGGCGTGTCGTAGCTGCGGCGCCAGATCAGCACTTGCTCGTCGCCGTACTGCTTGGCCATGTCTGCCTTGTTCAGGCCCTGCAGGCCGCCGTAGTGGCGCTCGTTCAGGCGCCAGGCGTGCTGCACCGGCAGCCAGGTGCGGTCCATCTGGTCCAGGCAGTGCCACAGCGTCCACACCGCGCGCTTGAGCACCGAGGTGTAGGCGATGTCGAAGTCGTAGCCGGCTTCCTTGAGCAGGCGGCCTGCCGTCTTGGCTTGCTCCACGCCGGTGGGCGTGAGGTCCACATCGGTCCAGCCGGTGAAGCGGTTTTCCAGGTTCCAGGTCGATTCGCCGTGGCGGATGAGGACGAGCTTGTACATGGGCAAGAAGCGCAGAGAGGGTGGAAGCGGCGGATTATCCGGCGCGGCGATAATCATCGGCTTCGTTGAATTACACGGGATGCTTGCTTGAACTTCCTGATCGAAAACTGGTTTTTGGTCGTCGCCGCGCTGGTGTCGGGCGGCATGCTGTTGTGGCCGATGCTCACCGCGGGCTCGCAGGGCGCAGGTGTGGGTCCGGCGGAAGCCGTGCAACTCGTCAACCGCGAAAAGGGCGTGTTGATCGATGTGAGCGAGCCGGCTGAGTTCGCGCAGGGTCACCCGGTGGGTGCGCGCAACATTCCGTTTGGCCAGATCGAGGGCCACAAGCAACTGCCCAGCAACAAGTCCCTGCCGCTGGTGGTGGTGTGCCCGACGGGCGCACGCGCCGGCCGCGCCGCGGGCATGCTGCGCAAGCTGGGCTATGAAAAGGCCCAGGTGCTGGTGGGTGGCTTGAAGGCCTGGCGCGAAGCCAGCCTGCCGGTTGAAAAGTCCGCCTGATCCGGCGCGACCTGCCTCGAATTTGTAGAGAGTCGACCCATGGCCCCCGTGAAGATGTACACCACCCAGGTCTGCCCGTTCTGCGTGCGCGCCAAGATGCTGCTCAAGCAGCGCGGCGTGGAGCAGATCGAGGAGATCCGCATCGATGTGAACCCCGAAGAGCGTCAGGCCATGATGGACAAGACCGGCCGCCGCACCGTGCCGCAGATCTTCATCGGCGACACCCATGTCGGGGGGTGTGATGACCTCATCGCGCTCGACCAGCAAGGCGGCTTGCTCCCCTTGCTCCAGAGCGCCTGATTTCAAGCCCCGGGCAAGCCCCGGGCAGGGCGGCGCTGGCCGTCGCCCATAATCCCGTGACCGCCCGCAGCGCGCCGCCTGCGGGCTTTTGTTTGACGTTTCGTTCGAAAGAATTCCATGGCCGACGAGATCCAAGCCGCCCCCGAGGGCACCCCTGTGTTCCAGATTCAGCGCATGTACCTGAAGGATCTGTCGTTGGAGCAACCCAATGCACCGCAGATCCTGCTGGAGCAGCAACAGCCGCAGGTCGACATCAACCTGACGCTGTCCGCCGAGAACGTGACCGACGGCATTTTTGAAGTCTGCGTGACGGCCACCGTCAACACCAAGGTCGGCGACAAGACGCTGTTCCTGGTGGAAGCCAAGCAAGCCGGCATCTTCGAGATCCGCAACGTGCCGCAAGACCAACTGGAAGGCATCCTGGGCATCGTGTGCCCGCAGATGATCTACCCGTACCTGCGCGCCATCGTGTCTGACGTCTGCACCCGCGCTGGCTTCCCGCCCGTGCTGCTGACCGAAGTGAACTTCCAGGCCATGTTCGAAGCCCAGCAAGCCCAGCGCGCCGCGCAAGGCGGCCAAGCCGTGAACTGATGGTGTGCGTCTGCGCGCTGCGCAGGCCGCCCTTTGACGCCCCGCCTTGAGCGGGGCGTTTCACTTGGACGACGGTGTTATACAGCTGATGACCATAGCGGGTTGACCCGAGTCTGGACGGTGCCCCAAATGGGCTGTACAGGTGTCTTCACGTCGTATCCGACGACTCAAGACAGACCTCCGGCTCATGGAAAACAGCTCCTCCGCAACGCGCACGCGCACCAACTCAGCCTTGAAGTGGCTGGCCAACGAATACGCTTCCGTTCAGGGTGAGCTGGAGCTCGTCCGCAACGCCCTGACGATGCTTCAGGAGCGCGAACGCCGCCTGGCGGCGGAGCTGGAGGGCTTGGGCATCTCGATGCAACGCTTCGACGGCGAGCTCGACCCCACCGCAATTCGCAGCGTGTCAGCCTGGAGGGAGCGCAATGGCGGACGCGGGACGCTGCAGGCTTACGCGCTGGACGCACTCAGGCAAGCTGGCGCCGCCGGCCTGTCCGTGGACATGATGGCCAAGCTGTGGGCTGCCGAGCTGGGCGACACCGCGTTGCTCGTCTCGCCGCTGCGCGAGCAGTTCAAGGAGAACCGAGTCTCGCCCTGCTTGAAACGACTGAAGGTCAAGGGCCTCGTGACTTGCGAGCGGATGCCTGGCGGCGGGAACAAGGCCTACGTCTGGCGCATCGTGCCTGGCGCGAAACTCCGCAAGCCACCTCGCCCTCGGTAGCCTGGCTTACCGCGGCATCGACCCGCGTGCAGGGTCCTGCGGATGCTTGCCCTTTTTCGGCCCGCTGGTCTTGGCCTCGCGTTCACCTTCGACCAGAGGCTCGAACTTGCGGTGCTTGCCGTGGGTGTATCCGCGCCAATAGCGGGAGTGCCCCACGCCCAGCACGGTCCCGAACAGCGACGCCAGCTTCTGACCGTTCGACATCTTGCGCGTGTCTTCGCGCCAGGCGGTCTCGGCGCCGTATTCGAGCAGGTACTTCTCCCGTGGGTTGAGGTAGATGCCCTCGACCGAGCGGCGCATGCGGGCGTTGAAGCTCTCGGCCTGGTTCTGATTCACGCCTCGTTCGTCGCTGTAGGTTTCCGAGTGCTTGACCGAGTCATGCGCGGCGAAGTACTTGCCCACGCCGTCGTAGGACGGGTCTTCGTCGGTCACCAGCGTCGACTCCGCTGACGCGTAGCGCGTCAGGAACTTGGAAGTGGTCGCACTCGACTCTGACAGCGCGCTGGCCACGCGCGTCATCACCGCGCCCTTGCCCTTGACGTTCGAGCGCTGACGGACGACCAGCAGCAGGCGCCGGTCTTCAGGCTGGCGGGCACGCTTGCTGGCCTTGATGGGCGCCGGCGGGCCCATGACCTCGCCGTCCTTTGGCTTGAGCAGGTGCGCGGGGATGGCTGCCTTGGGCTGTGGCTTGACCTGCGGCAGGTTGCGCTTCTCCTTGTGGCGACGGCCGAGCACGTCCATGCCGTCGGCCTCCTGGACGCCGCAGAGCATGCCCACGTTGTGGCCGCGCGCCAGGCCCTCCCGCAGCTTGTGCTGGAAGGTGAACGCGGTCCCGTAGTGCGAGTCGAGGTTGCGCCGGTTCTGTAACGCCGGCAGACCCGCCGAGCCGTTGACCCAGGCCAACGCGCCCATGATGAGCTTGCGCAGCAGCAGCTTGCGGTCGGCCAGCACCGTCCCCGACGTCACCGAGAAGGTGCTGTCGCATCCCTTGCACTTCCAGCGGTACTGCAGGGGCCGGTAGTAGTGCTGGGAGTGCGTGCCGCAGTGCGGACAGCCCATCACCTTGTGGCTACCCCAGCGCCACTTGGCCATTTGTTCGACGCACTGCTGGTTGGTCCAACGCGCGACCGTGTCGAGCGACAGGTCGACCGCGTCCGAGCTCAGGTGGAACCGAGCGGTGCCCGTACTCTGGCGCATCGGGAACGGCGCACCTCCGCGGCGGCCGGTAGTGGACGAAGCGACGGCGGTGCTCACGCGGCCTCCAGGAAGGCAATGTAGACGTCCGCGGGCACCAGCACAGGCTCGGGCGTTGGCAGGCGCAGCTGTCGATGCACCGGCATGCCCAGGTGGCGGATGAGGCCGGTTTTGGCTGGCTCAGGCAGGTCCCACAGCGCGATGTGGGGCACGCCGTCCTTGTCCTGCAGTGCCGGCACGAAGGGCGCGGGCTTGGGTCCCAAGGTCTCGCACTTGTGCAGCGTCCAGCAGATGCTTCGCAGCACCAGGTCGGCTCCGTTCAGCACCTCGGGGCCGTAGGTGAACACGGTGGCCTTGTGCCGTCCGAGGAGGTCTTCTTCGAGCTGTGCGGTGTACTGGGTGCGGCTGCGCTTGTGACGGCGAATCTCGAGAGTGCCCAGGACCTTGCCCCGCTGGCCACGGTCGTCCCACTTCTCGACGATGGCGCAGACCGCATCTGCGAAGGCAGGGCGCTTGGCCACGGCGCCGAAGGCGAAGGGCTGGTCGCGACGGTAGAGGCTTTGAGTCAGCGCCCGAGCCACCAAGTCGAAGATGCTGCCGGACCAGCGCGGGTAGTTGAGCACGAACGCGGGGCTGATTGCGCCGACGTCCTTCAGGCTCAGGATGGCCACGTAGTTGGCGATGTCGCGCAGCTGCGTGTAGGCGACGTCGAGCACGGCCAGCCGGTTCTGCTCGGTGGCGCCGCGCAGCGGGCCGCCGTGGATGTAGACCTTCAGCATGGCTCAGCCCAGCTCGATTTGCCAGCTCTGGGCGAAGTCCTGGTTGTCCAGGCGCTCGTAGCCCGCGATGGTCAGGCGGTTGTCCCGAATGCCCAGGACCTGCGCGTCCATCAGCTCGGGCACCAGGTCGACGTCGCCGGGCACGTTGGCATCGACGAGCCGGGCAGTGCGAACCACGCGACCGAGCCGGTAGTCCTTGCGCTCGTGGAGGGAAAGCAGGCCCGTGATGGGCTTCATGCCGCGCAGCACGTCGGCGGTGATGAACGCGCCCTTGGCGCGGAGCTGGTGGAGATGGGCTTTCATGGGAACGGGATGACCTATGAGGGAGCGGCATAGCCGAAGTCCAGCGTGTTGGACGGCTCTTTAAACGATGCTGCCCATAGGCAACATTAGTCCTAAAAAGGCGACATCTAAGCTGAAATTTCGCCTGCCAAGCTACTCTTCGAAAATGACTTCTGAGACCCCTGCTTCAGGCAAAGGCGCGGCTCGCCGGGCGGCCAAAACGGCCCCGGGCACGTCAACCCAGCGGCGAGCGCCGAGCAAGTGGGACGTGGAAGCGCGGCAAATCATCCGCGCCGAAATGCAGCGACGAGACGTGAGCTACAAGGTGCTCGTCCAGCGCATGGGCCACCTGGGTGAAGAGGTGACCGAGCGCAATCTCATCAGCCGCATCAACCGTGGCACGTTCACCTTCGGGTTTGCGCTGCAGGTGCTGCGTGCCCTTGGAGTGACCAAGCTGACGGTCTCTGAACTTGAAAAGTCCTGACCGGAATACCGACGCGAATCCGCGCTGGGCCTCCGGTGTTTCATCCCAGCGCCATTGAAACTCAACGAACGCGCAGCGTCAAACAAGCCCTTAATGGCTATCGGTATTGGGAGATGAACACCCATTGATGGCAGTGTAGGAACTGGCATTCAGGCACTATCTGTCAGTTGCCGTAACCTTGGCAAGCAGAAACTATTACGAAATGACTGGCCGCGTTAAAACTGATTGCTAAGGTCGACGGTTGACAAAGAGGGTGGCAACCGTTGGCTACACGGAGCATGCTCCTCAAATCACGAAACCTCGTTGCTTTCACCATCCTCGGGTGCGGTGGATGGCTGGCGTATCAATATGTGGCTGGCGCTCTTCCCGCACCGACTCCTCTTCAAGAAGGCGCAGCCCACATCACTGTAATCGTCGAGCCGTCACTCGGTATTCACCCCGCAATAGAGGTGGGGTACCACGCCACGAACAATCGCTGCGCGACCGTGCCGCGTGTATTTGGGGTAGTCCCGTTGACCGACAAGCCTGTTCTGCACCAACGTGCAGCCCTGTATCTGCCGGCTGAAGTAGCTCAGCCTGGTCGTTTCGAATTTGAAATCCCAAACAAGCCCTATCTGGGGCTCTGCGACTGGAAGCGGAGTTCGATGAGGGTTATCTCTGCTCCCCCGTCCTCTCCGGAGCCCCAGGCGTCGTTATCCCCGATGAGGCTGACGACTCCTCTACGTTCGGCGGAGTATAAGTGCCGGCTCACCAGCGCCTCGCCCAGGAAGAACTGGTATTGCTCCACTCCGAGCGTCGCCGTGTCGTCTGATTCCCTCGTTTTTACGCTGGCGCCGGCCAACTGATTGCACCGGCTTGACTACCCTGGCTAGGGAGGTAGGCACGGGCATTCGCCGGGCTGGCTACACGGGGTAATGAAGCCAACAGTCCTCTTGCCCTCCCTTATTGCCGTTTTGTTGGCAGCGCCCTTCAGTGCACACGCGGGAGGGGCCGCGCACGAGCTTGACTTGTCTGATGTGGTTGTCAGCCGACTTCGAACGCTCATCGTCGACAACAGACTCGCCGATAAGGAGCGCATCGAGGAGGCTTTCATACTTGCGGGGAAAACTACTCAAGAACCGGAGTTGGACGCGCCGGTATTCGGCATGGTCATCACCGAGTGGGACGGAGGCAACGGGCTGCTCCGGGGCTACACGGTAGTCCATCGGGAGTTCCCCGGCGCTCAAAACATCAGCCTGCGTGCACTTCGCGAACTGACGATTTCTAGTAGAGGACCAACACCCGAGGCATGCGTCCGATTGAGCGCATTCAATAGCGAACTCAGGGGGCATCGCGCGGAATGCCCCTATACGCTTACGCCCCATGGCGTAGTCCCGGATGGAGGCTTGTGTTTTGCCGGACGCCAACCTCGGCAAGGAAGCTGGATAGTTCAGGTGGACCGGGGCGTGGCAGACGACTGTACACAAACTGTGCGTGTCAGCTATCTGTCACTCCCAAGCCCCCTGATTTCCGCACTGGAGGACGCTAGATTGGCATATCTCCGAGCACTGTCAAAGATTCAGGGGCTACCTACCCTTGTGCCGCCGCCCTCGCCGACAGGGGCAGCAGCTGGAGTATCAAGTCCCCCGTCACTCGACTCAGGGCTTCCTGCCAAATGCTTTAAGCCGGGGGAACCCGTCACCTTGCCTTATCAGCGACCGTGCTGAATGGCGTGGAGTCCTTACGTACCAACGCCATGTGTGCAGACCGATTAAACTCCCGCCACCTGAGGCATGGGCCTCAAACGCGCTGGAATCGTGGAGCTTCGCTCGAAGCGATTGAGCATCTGCGCAAGAAAATCCCTTCGCAGATTCCCTGCGGCTACCTTAACCTGCTTGCAGCAA
Organism: Pelomonas baiyunensis; assembly: GCF_043555935.1. Classification (NCBI taxonomy): domain Bacteria; kingdom Pseudomonadati; phylum Pseudomonadota; class Betaproteobacteria; order Burkholderiales; family Sphaerotilaceae; genus Roseateles; species Pelomonas baiyunensis. The sequence goes on from NZ_JBIGIB010000001.1 coordinate 628,679, forward strand.
CTGATGGTGGCGAAGCTGCGCTACCGGTTGCGCCGTACAACTGCTGCCTGGACGACGCCACCACAGTGTTGACCGGCGGCGCAAAAGCTTGGCGACAGCGCTGGCTTGAAGAAGGGTTCTTTATCATCGGAGGTGACGGAGGCGGTGAACTGCTTGCTTTTGACCTCCGAACGCAGGGCGAGCCGCCCATCGTCGCGATTGACATGGTCGCCGGTTCGGAGTCCGCGATGATGGTTGCCCCGTCCGTGGAAGCCTTCGTGGCCATGCTGGGGCGCGAAGAGGCCGCTTGATGCCCAACGGGGCTTGCGCCCTCCGCTGGGCCTAGTTGTGAGTTCCGAGGCGCCGACGAACGGTTAGACACCAACCCCTCCCCAGCACTCCCCACCCCGCTAAGTTCTTGTCAGCAAAGGCGATTGGTCATCTGCTGGATAACACCCTTGGACGACACTCTTTCTCATGACGACGATGCAGATCAGCGTGCTGGGCGCCGGCGCCTGGGGAACGGCTTTGGCCATTCAGGCCGCGGGTGCCGGGCACGACGTGTGCCTCTGGGGGCGGGATGCCGCCGCGATGGCGCGCATGCGCGAGGTGGGGCGCAACGAAGCGTATTTGCCGGATGCGCCACTGCCCCGCGGCCTGGCGTTGACGTCGGACTTCGACCTTGCGGTGCGGCACGCCGGTGCGGGCCTGACGATCATCGGCACACCGATGTCGGGCCTGCGGGCCACCTTGGCCGCGTTGCCGGCGTCGCAGCGGGTGCTGTGGCTGTGCAAGGGGTTCGAGGCCGGCACGGGCCGCTTGGGCCACGAAATCGCCCGCGAATTGCAGCACTCGCAGCGGGTGGGGGTGCTCTCTGGCCCCAGCTTTGCGCAGGAGGTGGCTGCTGGGCGGCCCACCGCTCTGGTGGCGGCCAGTGAGGACGCCGAGTTGGCACACGCCGCGGTCGAGGCGTTTCACGGCGACCGGCTGCGCGTCTACACCTCGACCGACCCTGTGGGGGTGGAAGTGGGGGGCGCGGTGAAGAACGTGATGGCCATCGCCGTGGGTGTGTGCGATGGCCTCAGCGGTTCGGCCCCCGATGCACCGGGGCTGAACGCGCGGGCGGCGCTCATCACCCGAGGGCTGGCTGAAATGTTGCGCCTGGGCCAAGCCCTGGGCGCGCGGGTCGAGACCTTCATGGGCTTGTCAGGCCTCGGGGATTTGGTGCTGACCGCCACGGGCGACCTGTCGCGCAACCGCCGCGTGGGCCTGATGCTGGCGCGGGGGCAGGCGCTGCCGTCCATCTTGGCCGAACTCGGCCACGTGGCGGAGGGCGTCTACAGCGCGCCCACGGTGTTGGCTCGCGCCCAGGCGCTGGGGGTGGACATGCCCGTCACGGCGGCCATGGTGGCTTTGCTGGAAGGGCGGGTCACCGCTGCTCAGGGCGTGGACCTGCTGATGGGCCGTCAGCCCCGACCCGAGTGAACGGCGGCTGATGGCGGGCGCTCGGGCGTCAAATCCCGTCCGCGTAGCCGTTTTGTCGCCAGGCCTCGAACACCGCCACCGCGACGCTGTTGCTGAGGTTGAGGCTGCGCTGGCCGGCGCGCATGGGCAGGCGAACCCGCTGGTTCACCGGAAAGCTGTCGCGCAGCGTGGGCGGCAGCCCTGCCGTTTCACTGCCGAAAACCAGCCAGTCGCCCGGCTGCCACTGAACTTCCCCGAACGGGCGGCTGCCCTTGGTGGTGAAGGCAAACATGCGGCCGAGGTCGGGTGCTTCCGTCGCCAGGAATTGATCCCAATTGGCGTGGCGCTTCAGCGGGGCGTACTCGTGGTAGTCCAGCCCGGCGCGCTGAAGCAACCGGTCTTCCATCGAAAAACCCAGCGGCTCAATCAAGTGCAGTTGGCATCCCGTGTTCGCGGCCAACCGGATCACATTGCCGGTGTTGGGCGGAATTTCGGGGTGCACGAGAACGATCTGGAACATGGGCGGGAGTATCCCGCGCCGTTCAGTTGTCGCCGGGCTCCGGCGTTCGGGCCACCACCCACGCCTGCACGCTCATCACCCCGGCCTGCAACAGCACACTGGCTAGTTCATACAGGGTGGCGCCAGTCGTCATGACGTCGTCCAGCAAGGCGACGTTGCACCCGCGCAGGCGCGGGGCGTTCAGCGGGTCCACCGCGAACACGCCGCGCACATTGGCCGCGCGGGCCTCCAGCGACAGGTGGGCTTGCCGTTCGTTGTGTCTCACTCGCAGCAGCAGTTCGGGTTCGCAACGCAGGGCCCGACGCCTGGCGAGTGCCTTGGCAAGCTCGTGGGCCTGGTTGTAGCCGCGTTCCCGCAGTCGTTCCGCCGACACGGGAACGGGCAAGACGAAGTCGGGCTCTGCGACTTCGGCTGCGTCGAGCGCCGCGTTCAGCCGATCGAGCAGGCATTCACGCAGGTCCAGCGCCTGGTGGTACTTGAAATGCTGCAGCAAGCCGTCCCAGGGGAATCCGTAGTCCAGCGCCGTGATGGTGCGATCCAGCGGTGGTGGGGTGCGCAGGCATCGTCCGCATTGGGCGTGCGCATGACCGCTCAGTTCGACGGGTAGGCGGGCGGCGCAGGTCCGGCACCGCACCTGTGGCTGCGCGTACAGCGCCAAGCAGCTGTCGCAGATCGTGCGGTGGCTCCAGGCGCGGCATACCGCGCATTGCCCTGCGCAGCGCATGAGCACCTTTTCAATCAGTGCGGGCTTGGCCGCAGTGAGCAAGCGATCCGGCATCGGCTCAATATACTCAGCGGCCCATGAATCCGCAGGCCACGCCCCCTAACTCAAAGTCTGCGTTCCGCGCCCAGGATCTGGATGAACCGGCCGTGAATCGGCAGGTGCGGCGGCTGGCGGCTGCTTCCGCTGCACCGTGGTTGCACGCCGAGGTGGCGTCACGCATGGCCGAGCGGCTGGCCTACATCAAGCTGGCGCCCAAGCGCGTGCTCGACACCACACCCGCGTTGGGCAGCAGCTTGCAGGTGCTTCGAGAGGCCTACCCGACGGCTGAAATGCTGTGGCACGAAGCGCATCCGGCCTTGGAGGCGCGGGCGGCGGCCGAATTGGCTGGCCCGTGGTGGCGTAAATGGTGGGGGAGTGCTGCGCGACACGTAGAACGCCTGCCGGCCGTTCCGCCGGTCGATTTGGTGTGGTCCAACATGGCGCTGCATGCCCATGCGGATCTCCCTGGACTGCTGTCGCAGTGGCAGGGCAGCTTGGCGGTCGGCGGGTTTGTGATGTTTTCCTGCTTGGGGCCGGACACATTCATCGAGCTGCGGGCGTTGTGGTCCCGGCTCGGGTGGGGTCTGCCGGCGCCGATGTGGTGGGACATGCATGACATTGGCGACCTGGCACTCAAGGCGGGTTTCACCGACCCGGTGATGGACCAGCAACGCCTTCGACTGACCTGGGGCAGCCCCGAGCAGTTGTTGGCGGACCTGCGGGCGCTCGGGGGCAATCTTTCACCGCAGCGGCGGTCTGGCTTGCTCGGGCGCCGATGGCATCGGCAACTGCTGGGCGAGCTTGAGAGCTTGCGGGATAGCGATGGCCGGCTGGCCCTGACCTTGGAACTGGTTTTCGGTCACGCCGTGAAGGCCGCGCCACGGATGGTGGTGGCCGCAGAGACGCACGTCTCGCTGGATTCCATGCGCGCTGCACTGAAAGTGAAGCCACCGGGGGGGTGATTCCTCGGGGCTTTCACGGCTCTGCACCCAGGGCGCCCTGGGCTAAACTCTTGAGCCGCATCAAGGATTTGGCACATTGCCGGGTCCCGACACAGGAACTTGTGTTGCATATCGGGTGCTTCGGCCCGTTTGCAAGCCCTGCTCTTCAAAGAACCAAGTTGACAACCATGACGATGATGAACGCACGAGTGCAAAGCGCCTCACGCGCTTGGGGCCGGTGGGCCGCAGCGGCGGCGGCCCTGGCAACGGGTCCGGCCCTGGCGGTGAACGACCTGAAGGGCGGTCCTGGCGTCAATCAGATCAATCTGCACGAGCCGGTCACCACGATCGCGCGTGACCAGATGTGGTTGCACAACTTCATGCTGATCATCTGCCTGGCGATTTTTGTCGCGGTGTTCGGCGTGATGTTCTATTCCATCTTCAAGCATCGCAAGTCCAAGGGCGCGGTGTCGGCGAACTTCCACGAAAGCGTGGCGGTCGAAATCGCCTGGACGGTGGTGCCTTTCCTGATCGTGATCGGCATGGCCTTGCCGGCGACCAAGGTCGTGGTGGCCATGAAGGACACCACGAATGCGGACGTGACCATCAAGGCCACGGGTTACCAGTGGAAGTGGGGCTACGACTACCTCAAGGGCGAAGGCGAAGGCATCGGTTTCCTGGCCACGCTGGACACCGCCCAGCGCGAGGCCTCGAACAGCGGCAACCCCGAACCCGTGGACAACTACCTGCTGAAGGTGGACAACCCGCTCGTGGTGCCGGTGGACAAGAAGATCCGCATCATCACCACCGCCAACGACGTGATCCACGCCTGGATGATCCCGGCCTTCGGCGTGAAGCAGGACGCGATTCCCGGTTTTGTGCGTGACACCTGGTTCAAGGCCGAGAAGGTGGGCGACTACTACGGTCAGTGCGCCGAACTGTGCGGCAAGGAGCATGCGTACATGCCCATCCACGTGAAGGTCGTGTCCGCTGAGGACTACACGAAGTGGGTGGACGGCAAGAAGAAGGAAATGGCCGCCAAGGCGGACGATCCGAGCAAGGTTTGGGAGCAAGCCGCTTTGGTGGCCCGTGGCGAGAAGGTGTACGCCGCCAACTGCGCCGTCTGTCACAAGCCGGACGGCAAGGGCGCTGGCCCGATCAAGGCGTTGGACGCGTCCCCGTTGGTGCTTGCGGAGAACCACCTTGACCAGATCCAGGTGCTGCTGAACGGTCGCATGGACAAGGGCATGCCGGCTTGGAAGCAACTCAGCGACACCGACATCGCTGCGGTCATCACCTACACGAAGAACAGCTGGTCCAACAAGACGGGTCAGACGGTGCAGCCGGCGGAAATCGTCGCCGCACGCAAGTAATCCGGAACGCCGAATCAGAGGTAAACACATGAGTGCAGTGCTCCCCCCCCACGGCGTTCACGGTGGCCACGCTGGCGACCACGCCCACGACGATCATCACGACCACCACGCGCCCACCGGCTGGCGTCGATGGGTGTTCGCCACCAATCACAAAGACATCGGTACGCTGTACCTGTTGTTCGCCTTCACGATGCTGATGATCGGCGGCGTGCTGGCGCTGTGCATCCGTGCCGAACTGTTCAAGCCGGGTCTGCAGTTCTTCAACCCTGAGCTGTTCAACCAGTTCACGACCATGCACGGTCTGATCATGGTGTTCGGCGCCATCATGCCGGCGTTCGTGGGCTTCGCGAACTGGATGATTCCGCTGCAGATCGGCGCCAGTGACATGGCGTTCGCGCGGATGAACAACTTCAGCTTCTGGCTGATGATTCCCGCAGCCATCATGCTGGTGGCCAGCTTCTTCATGCCGGGCGGCGCCCCCGCGGCCGGCTGGACGCTCTACGCGCCGCTGACGCTGCAGATGGGCCCGTCGATGGACGCCGGCATCTTCGCCATGCACATCCTCGGCGCAAGCTCGATCATGGGCTCGATCAACATCATCGTGACCATCCTCAACATGCGCGCCCCGGGCATGACGCTGATGAAGATGCCGATGTTCTGCTGGACCTGGCTGATCACGGCGTACCTGCTGATCGCCGTCATGCCGGTGCTGGCGGGTGCCATCACGATGACGCTGACCGATCGCCACTTCGGCACTGCCTTCTTCAACCCGGCGGGCGGCGGCGACCCGGTCATGTACCAGCACATCTTCTGGTTCTTCGGCCACCCCGAGGTCTACATCATGATCTTGCCGGCCTTCGGCATCATCAGCCAGATCGTGCCGGCCTTCGCCCGCAAGCGCCTGTTCGGCTACGCCTCGATGGTCTACGCCACCGCGTCGATCGCCATCCTGTCCTTCATCGTGTGGGCGCACCATATGTTCGCCACGGGCATGCCGGTGACGGGCCAGCTGTTCTTCATGTACGCGACCATGCTGATCGCGGTGCCCACCGGCGTGAAGATCTTCAACTGGCTGGCCACGATGTGGCGCGGCTCGATGACCTTCGAAGTGCCCATGTTGTGGGCCGTGGGTTTCATCTTCGTGTTCACGATGGGCGGCTTCACCGGCCTGATCTGCGCGATGGCCCCCATCGACATCCAGATCCAGGACACGTATTACGTCGTGGCGCACTTCCACTACGTGCTGGTGGCCGGTTCGTTGTACGCGCTGTTCGCCGGCGTCTACTACTGGGGCCCGAAGTGGACTGGCGTGATGTACTCGGAGACGCGTGGCAAGATCCACTTCTGGGGTTCGCTGATCGCCTTCAACGTCACGTTCTTCCCGATGCACTTCCTGGGTTTGGCCGGCATGCCGCGACGCTATGCCGACTACCCGATGCAGTTCACCGATTTCAACCAGATTGCCACGGTGGGCGCTTTCGGTTTCGGCCTGATGCAGGTGTATTTCTTCCTGTTCGTCGTGGTGCCGATGATGCGCGGTAAGGGCGTTGCAGCGGCGCAGAAGCCTTGGGAGGCCGCCGAGGGGCTGGAGTGGGAAGTGCCGTCGCCGGCGCCCTTCCACACCTTCGAAGAGCCGCCCAAGCTGAACGCTTCGGCCACGCGCATCGTCGCCTGAGCACCATGACGCCGGAGCAACGCAAGAGCAACCGTCGGCTGGGTTTGATCCTGTTGACGGTGGCACTGACCTTCTTCGTTGGCTTCATGGCCAAGATGGCGCTGTTCGCCCACTGAGATGTCTCTGCTGAGCGCCCTGCACCGCGACAACCGCCAGTTGCTCATCAAGCTGGCGGTGGTGGTGGGCCTGATGTTCGGGTTCGGCTACGCGCTGGTGCCGTTGTACAAGGCGATCTGCGAGGCGCTGGGTATCAACGTGTTGTCGTTGTCTGAGCGCCAAACGGTCTTGTCCGAGCGCGGTGTAGCCAACGGCAATGGGCAGATCGACTACAGCCGCGAAATCACGGTGGAGTTCGACACCAACGCCCGCGGCCCGTGGGACTTCAAGCCGGCGGTGCGCCACATGACGGTGCACCCGGGTGAGTTGGCGCAGGTGATGTATGAATTTCGGAACAAGCAGGACCGCGTGATGGCGGCCCAGGCGATCCCGAGCTACGCGCCGATGCAGGCCAGTGCGCACTTCAACAAGCTGGAGTGTTTTTGCTTCAACGAGTACACCTTGCAGCCGGGTGAGTCGAAGCAGTGGCCGGTGGTGTTTGTGATCGACTCCAAGCTGCCCAAGGACGTGAAGACCATCACCTTGTCGTACACCTTCTTTGAGGTGGCCGGCAAGGGCGGGGTGAAGCTGGGTGTGGTGCAGGATTCGGCGCCCAAGGCGGCTGGAGCCACGCTGTGAACGAGCCGTCTTCGGAGCTGAAGGACGCGTTGGCGCGCAAGGGCTCGTTCCTGCAGACGCTCTCGGCCGTGGCGTGGAGTTTTTTTGGTGTGCGGCGCGGGCGGGACCATGAAAATGACATGGCCCGACTCAACCCGGTGCACGTGTTGATTGCGGGCGTGCTAGGTGCCGCCCTGTTTGTATTGATGCTGGTGTTGGTGATCCGTTGGGTGATCAGCAGCGGCGTGGCAGCGGCCTGATGGCCGTCTGTGACTGAGTTCAGATCGAGCAAGAACTAGGAGAACGACATGTCGGCAGCGACGACCGCGGGCAAGGCCCCGTACTACTTTGTCCCGGGGCCTTCGCGCCATCCGGTGATGGCGGCTCTGGGCCTGTTCTTTGTGATCCTCGGCGCGGGCCAGTGGATCAACGGCCACGGCTGGGGCATGTATTCCCTGTTCGGTGGTTTGGCGCTCTGGGCCTTCGTGCTGCGCCAATGGTTCGGTGATGCCATTGGCGAAAGCGAAGGTGGCCTCTACAGCGACCGCATCGATGTGTCCTTCCGCTGGAGCATGGGCTGGTTCATCTTCTCGGAGGTGATGTTCTTTGCGGCGTTCTTCGGCGCGCTGTACTGGGCCCGCGTTTTCGCGCTGCCGTCGCTGGGCAGCCTCGAGAACTCGTTGCTGTGGCCTGACTTCAAGGCGGTGTGGCCGAGCACGGCGGCTGGCTTCACGGCTTCGCCCGCGGGCACCGTGGAAGCGTTCAGCACGATGGGCCCCTGGCCGATTCCGACCATCAACACCGGGTTGCTGTTGACCTCCGGTATCACGCTGACGATTGCGCACCATGCGCTGATCGCAGGCAACCGCGCCAAGACGATCGCGTGGATGTGGATCACGGTGGCGCTGGGGGCGACCTTCCTGGGCTTCCAGGCCTACGAGTACCACCACGCATACTCTGAACTGAACCTGAAGCTGTCGTCGGGCATCTTCGGCTCCACTTTCTACATGTTGACCGGCTTCCACGGCTTCCACGTTTGCGTGGGCGCGCTGATGCTGCTGTTCATCACGATTCGTTTGATGAAGGGCCATTTCACGGCCGACCGTCACTTCGGCTTCGAAGGCGCCGCGTGGTATTGGCACTTCGTGGACGTGGTGTGGCTGGGCCTGTACGTCGTGGTCTACTGGATGTAAGCCACGAGGCCTCCATGAGAAAGCGCCGCTGACGCGGCGCTTTTTTCTTGGCATCAACTGCGCACAGGCAGTCCGGTGGGTTGGATCCAGCCCAACTTCCAGCTCAGCAAAATGATCAGGAACAGGGCTACCGACAAGGCGACGCGCAACGCGAGTGCCCGCGCCATGTTCGGGCTGCGGCGCTGCTCCGTGCGGCCCTTTCGCAGCATGAAGAAGCCGGCCGATGCGAGTGCTCCCAAGATGCCGATGAACGCAATCAGGAATACGAATTTCATGCGCCGGGATTATGGGCGTGAGGGCTGGGCATGAAGCCGGCACGGTTTTGGATGTTGGCGTTGGCTTTGCTGGCCTGCGCGGGCACGGCGCGACTCGGCTTTTGGCAGCTCGACCGCGCCCAGCAAAAGCTGGATCTGCAAGCAGCGGCCGACGCGGCGCTCGCATTGCCGCCTCTTGGAGCGTCGGAGTTGCCACTGGCCCAAGCGCCACACCGACGTGTTCGGCTGCGTGGCCACTGGCTCTCGGCACACACCGTCTGGTTGGACAACCGGCCCATGGACGGGCGGGCGGGTTTTTATGTCGTCACGCCGCTGCGGCTGTCAGAAACCGGCCGCGTCCTGCTCGTGCAGCGGGGCTGGGCACCTCGTGACCCGTACGACCGTCAGCGCCTGCCAACGCTGCGCACGCCGTCAGACGAGGTGGCGGTCGAAGGTCAACTCGTGGATGGACCCTCTCGGCTCTATGACTTGGGTTCCGCTGGGTCTGGGGCCATCCGGCAGAATCTGGACATCGCAGCTTTCGGGCGTGAAGCGGGCATCGAACTGCTGCCCTACACGGTGGTTCAAACCGACCCGGCCACCGACGATGGATTGCTTCGGCACTGGCCGGCGCCGGATGTCGGGCTGCACAAACACTACGGCTACGCCTTTCAATGGTTTGCGCTTTGTGCGCTGATCGCCTGCCTTTATGTCTGGTTCCAACTCCTCCGCCCGCGGTTCCGGGCACGGCACGCCGACTGACGCGATGTCGCCTGTCTCTTTCTCGGTGCACAGCCTGCCGGACCCGTCTCAGCTGGGTCAGGGGCAGCGCCGCGCCGGGCGGCTGCGCATGCTGTTGGTGATGGCCGTGTGCGCTGCGCCAGTCATCGCGTCCTACTTCACCTTCTACGTGGTCAAGCCCAGTGGCTCGGCCTACGGTCAGCTGATCACGCCCACGGTGCCGCTGCCCACCAACTTGCCGCTGACGACACTTCAGGGCCAGCCAGTGGCTGCGGAGTCGTTGAAAGGTCAGTGGCTCCTGATCGCGGTGCAGCCGTCGGCCTGCGGCCAGGCTTGCGAGCGACAGTTGTTCGTGCAGCGCCAGTTGCGCGAGATGCTTGGCAAGGAGCGCGGTCGTGTCGACAAGGTGTGGCTGATTCCGGACGGCGGAACGCCTTCGCCCGCTGTGCTGGCCGCGGTGGAGCAAAAGGGCGTGGAGGCCACGGTGCTGCGCGTGGACCCGGTGCGCCTCGCGCAATGGCTGCAGCCCGCAGCAGGTGGCGGGGTCAGCGATCACTTTTACGTGGTCGACCCGATGGGCCGCTGGATGCTTCGCGCACCGGCTGATCCGGACCCGAAGAAGCTCAAGGGCGACCTCGACAAGTTGCTCAAGGCCAGCGCCGGCTGGGATGCTGCAGGGCGTTGATCACGCGATGAACGAGACCTTGATTCCCTTGGGCCAGGTGGCTGCCATCGGCGGTGCGGTGGCATTGGGGCCGTTGTGGTGGTGGCGTCAGCGCTCCCGAGCCAGCTCACCGGCGCAACGGCTGCGTGCGTTGACGCTGCTGACGGCCTTCCTGACCTTCGACCTGATCGTGTTCGGGGCGTTCACACGGTTGACCGATTCCGGCTTGGGCTGCCCGGACTGGCCCGGTTGCTACGCCGCGGCCAGCCCGATCGGCGCGCACGAGCCCATCAGTGCGGCCCAGGCCGCGATGCCCACGGGCCCGGTCACGCACAGCAAGGCTTGGATCGAAATGATCCATCGCTACCTGGCCAGCGGCGTCGGCTTGCTGATCTTGACCATGACGGTGCTCAGCTGGCGCTTGCGCCGGCAGCAGGGGGCGGCCGCGCCGTCGCCCTGGGTGGCCACCTGGACCTTGGCGTGGGTGTGCGTGCAGGGAGCGTTTGGGGCATTGACGGTGACCATGAAGCTCTTTCCAGCCATCGTCACCTTGCACCTGCTGTTCGGCATGGGGCTGTTGATGTTGCTGGCTTGGCAAGCCCAGCGGTTTGAGCCCCGGCGAACCCCGGCTCCCGCGGCTGTGCGCTGGGCTGTGACGGCGGTGTTGATCTTGACCGTCCTGCAGGTGGCGCTGGGCGGCTGGGTGAGCACCAATTACGCCGTGCTGGCCTGCGATGAGTTCCCGACCTGCCACGGCGGTCAGTGGTGGCCGGCCCTGGACTTCCATCAAGGCTTTCAATTTTGGCGAGAGTTGGGCCAACGGGCGGGCGGGGGCTTCCTCGGCTTTGAAGCGCTGGCGGCCATTCACATGGCGCACCGCCTGGGCGCGCTCGTGGTGTTCACCGCCGTGCTGGGCCTCGCCTGGCGGCTGCGCGCCGGGTTTCCCGGCTTCTCTCGCGCACTGATGGCCGTGGCCGCGTGGCAACTGGTGTCGGGCTTGTCCAACGTGGTGTTGGACTGGCCCATCGTGGCCGCCTTGGCCCACACCGCCGGTGCCGCCGCCCTGCTGTCTGTGCTCACCGTCTTGCTTGCGCGCCTCGGGCGACGCCTTTCCTGACCATGGCTTCCACTTCCACCGCCACCGGGGCGCCACTGCATTCGCGCTGGCAGCAGTACTACCAACTGACCAAGCCCCGCGTGGTTCAGCTCATCGTGTTTTGTGCGGCCATCGGCATGGCGCTGGCTGTGCCTGGGCTGCCCAGTGCCGCCCAGTTCGGCACCATGGCTGCGGCCGTGGCAGGCATCTGGCTGGTGGCCGGCGCCGCCGCGGCTTTCAACTGCCTGATTGAGGACGGCATTGACGCCCGCATGAAGCGCACCGCTTGGCGCGCCACCGCCAAGGGCGAACTGAGCCGGTCGCAGACGCTGTTGTTCTCGGCGCTGCTGTGTGCCGCCGGCATGGCGTTGCTTGCGATTTGGGTCAACGTGCTGACCATGTGGCTCACCTTCGCCACCTTCGTGGGCTATGCGGTCGTCTACACGGTCATCCTGAAGCCGATGACCCCGCAGAACATCGTGATCGGCGGGGCCTCGGGTGCCATGCCGCCGGTGCTGGGTTGGGCCGCGCTGCGGGGAGAGTTGGGCTTTGAGGCCTGGCTGCTGTGCCTGATCATCTTCCTCTGGACGCCGCCGCACTTCTGGGCTCTGGCCCTGTACCGGGCCGAAGACTACGCCCGCGCCGGGCTGCCCATGTTGCCGGTGACGCATGGCAACGACTACACGCGCCTGCAGATCCTGCTCTACACCTGGGTGTTGCTGGCGGCCACGCTGCTGCCCTTCCTCACGGGCATGAGTGGCTGGTTCTATCTGGTGAGTGCGGTCGGCCTGGGCTTGGGCTTCTGCGGGTACGCGCTGCGCCTGTGGCGGCAGTATTCCGAAGCGCTGGCGCGTCGCACCTTCTGGTTCTCCATCTGGCACCTGTCGCTGTTGTTCGCGGCACTGCTCATCGACCACTACATCGCATGACCACTCGCCGCCTCGTGCTCCTGGGCTCGCTTGCCCTGGCTTTGACCGCTTGCCAGAAAGCGGGCCCCGACCGCCCGGCTTTCAAGGGCGTGGAACTCACGGGCGCCGAATACGCCCGTCAGTTGAACCTCACCGACCAAGACGGTCGCGCGCGCTCGCTGGCGGACTTCAAAGGCAAAGTGCTGGTGGTGTTCTTCGGCTACACCCAGTGCCCCGACGTGTGCCCCACCACGATGGCTGAGGTGGCCGAGGTGAAGCGCTCCCTCGGCGCGGACGGCGACAAGGTGCAGGGCATCTTCGTGACCGTGGACCCGGAGCGTGACACCGCGCAGTTGTTGAAGTCGTACATGGCGAGCTTCGACCCGAGCTTTGTGGCCTTGCGAGGCAGCGCGGAGCAGACGCAGGCTGCCGCCAAGGAGTTCAAGGTCTTCTACGCCAAGGTGCCCGGCAAGACGCCTGAGAGCTACACCATGGACCACACCGCGGCCAGCTTCCTCTTCGACACCGAAGGGCGGGTGCGCGTGTACGCCCGCTACGGGGCCGGTGCCCAGCCGCTGGCCGACGACATCAAGCTGTTGCTCGCCGAGAAGTAGACCTCTGCCCCTGTGGCCTTCGGCCGCCCCCTCAAGGGGCACACCCGCAGGGCCGGCGGTGCCGTACCCTCGGGTGTCGCCGGATGAACAAAGCCCCGCAGTGCGGGGCTTTGTGACGGGCGCGGAGCAGGGATCAGGCGGCTTCGGTGAGCGCCTTCTTCATCTTCTTCATCGCGGCAACTTCGATCTGGCGGATGCGTTCGGCCGACACGCCGTACTCGGCAGCGAGTTCGTGCAGCGTCATGCCGCCGGAAGCGTCGTCGTTCACCTTCAGCCAGCGTTCTTCCACGATGCGGCGGCTGCGCGGGTCCAGCACGTCCAGCGCGCGGGCAATGCCGTCACCGGCGAGGGCGTCGCGCGAGCGGGCCTCGATGACCCGCGTGGGCTCGTGGCTGTCGTCGGCCAGGTAGGCGATGGGGGCAAACGCTTCACCGTCGTCATCGGTTTGCGGCTCCAGGGCCACGTCCCCGCCCGACAGGCGCGTTTCCATCTCCAGCACTTCTTCGCGCTTCACGTTGAGCTCGCGCGCCACATGGGCGATCTCGGCTTCGCTCAGCGTGTTGCGGTGCGTCTGGCCGTCGGCCTGATCGGCCTTCAGCTGGTGCTTCATCGAGCGCAGGTTGAAGAACAGCTTGCGTTGAGCTTTGGTCGTGGCGACCTTGACCATGCGCCAGTTCTTCAGGATGTACTCGTGGATCTCGGCCTTGATCCAGTGCATCGCATAGCTGACCAGGCGAACGCCTTGATCCGGGTCGAAGCGCTTGACGGCCTTCATCAGGCCGACGTTGCCTTCCTGGATCAGGTCGCCCTGGGGCAGACCGTAGCCGACGTACTGGCGCGAGATGGACACCACCAAGCGCAGGTGCGACAGCACCAGCCGGCCGGCAGCTTCGAGGTCGCCCTTGTCACGCAGGCTGCGCGCGGCGGAGTTTTCTTCCTCGGCGGTCAGCAGGGGCAGGCGGTTGACCGCGGAGATGTAGGCGTCCAGATTGCCCAGCGAGGGCACCAGGGCCCAGGGGTCGCGGACGGCAATGGCAGAAGAGGCGGACATCGTCTTGATCCTTCATGGCCGCTGGGTGCAATCCAGCGGTGACAGGAATATTAGCACTCTGATTTGGTGAGTGCTAATGCCAGCGACGATGTCTCAGGAATGCAGTGTTTCAGCCGCTGAAACAGTGGGCGGCTGCTCACTTGTGCTCAGTCGACGAGCCCGAAGTCCGGGCTTTTGATCATGGCTTCGATGTCCAGCAGGATCAGCATGCGCTCGCCGATCTTGCCCAGGCCGGTGATGAAGCGCGCGTCCATCGCGGCCGGCACTTCGGGGCGGGGCTTGATCTCTTCGTGGCTGAGTTCCAGCACGTCCGAGACCGAGTCCACCACGATGCCCACCACCCGGCCGGCGACGTTCAGCACGATCACGACCGTGAAGGCGTTGTACTCGCTGGGCTGACCCAGGCGCACGCGCAGGTCCAGGATGGGCACGATCACGCCGCGCAGGTTCACCACGCCTTTGACGTACACCGGCGCATTCGCCACGCGGGTGGGCGGCTCGTAGGAGCGGATTTCCTGCACGCGCAGGATGTCCAGACCGTATTCCTCCTCGCCAATGCGGAAGGTCAGGAACTGGCGGCCGTCGTGGCTTGCCTGGGCCTGCACGGCCTGGGCGCCGGTGCTGGGAACGAGGTCGGTGGAACTCATCGGGCGCTTCGGGAGGTTGGACTGAACTGGGACCTCATTTTGCCCGCTCCGGCTCGGCCCGCCCGGCCAACAACTGGTCGACCAGGGCTTGCAGCGCCTGAATGTCCAGCGGCTTGGTCAGGTAATGCCAGGCGCCGGCGGCCCGTGCCTGGGCGAGTTGTTCGGGTTGTGCATTGGCCGACAGCACCACCACCGGCATGCGCACCTGGCGGGCTTGGAGGGTGTTCAGCACGGTCAAGCCATCGCCATCGGGCAACTGCCAGTCCAGCAGCAGCAGAGCCGGCGGCTGGGACTGCAAGGCCTTGAGGCCGGCTTCCGCCGTGGTGGCGACTTCCAGCACCACATCGCCCCGCTGGGCCAGCATGCCGCGGATGACGTCGGCATTGAGCGGGTTGTCTTCGATGTACAGCACCCGGTGCGGGCCCGCCGCTTGCGCGGATGTGCCGGTGGCAGGCGGCGCGGGCGGTTGCCAAGCGGGCGGCGCCGGGGCGTCGAGCGGCGGCGCTGAACTGACCGGGCCCGATGCCGCCGCTTCGGGCAGGCGCACCACGAAGCGGGCGCCCGGCCCGCCGTTGGCTTCCGCGCGCAGGCTCCCACCCATCATTTCGGCCAGGCGCTGGCTGATGACCAGCCCAATGCCGGTGCCCGGCAGGTTGCTCTGCTCGCGGCCCAGCCGGTTGAAGGGCTGGAACAGGGCCTCGCGCTGTTCTTCCGTGAGGCCCAGGCCGGTGTCGGTCACCGCCACTTCCACCCAACCGGGCTCGGGGCGGCTGGCGTCGATGCGCACGCTGCCCCCTGGGCGGTTGTACTTGACCGCGTTGCTCAGCAGGTTGGTCAGGATCTGCGTCACGCGCGTGGCATCGCCGGTGATGCGGGTGGCGCCGTCGGCCACGTGCTGATGCAGGCTGATGCCGCGCTCGGCCGCCTGGCCTTGCACCAGGGCCAGGCTGCGCGCCAGCAGCGTGGGCAACTCCAGCGGGCCCAGGGTCAGCCGCAGGGAGCCGGACTCGATGCGGGACAGGTCCAGCGTGTCGTTGATCATCTCCAGCAGATGCCAGCCCGCGTGCCCGATCTGCTGAGCGCGGTTGCGCTGTGCGGGGGGCAGCGGCTCGGTCAGGTCCATCTGCATCAACTGGGCAAAGCCGAGGATGGCGTTCATCGGTGTGCGCAGCTCGTGGCTCATGCGCGAAAGGAAGTCGTTCTTCGCCTGGTTGGCGGCTTCGGCGGCGGCGCGGGCGCGGTCCAGTTCTTCGATGCGGAGTTGGTCGGTGATGTCTTCCACCACGCCCACCAAGCGGTGCGGGCGGCCATCCGGCCCGCGCAGCAGGCTGACCAGCACCCGCGCATGCACCACGTGGCCGTCCGGGCGCACATAGCGCTTGAGTCGCCGGTAGAACGGAATCTCGCCGCGTGTGAGGCGCCGGCCCAGCCGGACGTCTTCCTGCCGGTCGTCCGGGTGCGTCACTTCAATCGACCGCCGCCCCATCAGTGCCTCCGCGGCGTACCCGACGAGGTGGCAGAACTGTGGGTTCACCTCCTGGAAGGCGCCATTCAGATCGGTGAAGGCGATGCCGATGGGGGCGGTCTCGAAGATGCTGCGAAAGCGCTGTTCGCTTCGCGTGAGTGCCTGTTCGCCCTCGGCCCGGTTGGCGGTTTCGCGGGCGAGGGCGGCGGTGCGCTCGCGCACCATCGCTTCCACGTGCAGGGTGCGGCCGGACATCAGCAGCAGCAACGCCCCCACCATTGCGGTGGCCAGCAGCCCCACCAGCGCGAAAGCCCAACTGCGCCCGGCCGTCGGCGCCATGCCGGGCAGGTCGTGCATGCGCAGCTCCCACCGGCGGCCGCCGAACTCCAGCGGCAAGGTGACCACCGGAAACGGCGCGTCGGCCGTGCGCACCAGTGCCTCGCAGCCCGGGCGACCGGCCAGGCGCGTGTACGCCGCAGACGGCTCCAGGTCCACGAGGCAAGCGCCCAGGTAGGGCGGCCAGCTCGCACTCAGCCGGGCCAGCAGGATGTCGGGTCGCAGGGTCGCGAACACCACGCCGTCCAGCGCCGCTTCGCTGGGGGGCTGGCCAGCGCGGTACAGCGGCTGGTACACCACCACGCCCAGCGCGGCCTCGCGGTCTTGCGAGAGCTGGAACCCGGCCGAAGCCACTGCTTGCCCGCGCTGTGCGGCGGTCTCGATCGCTGCCTTGGCCCCCGGGATGGTCCGCACGTTGATGCCCAAGGCCGGCGCGTTGCGTGACAACGGTTCGATCAGCCGGATGACGTAGAGGTCTTCCTCGGGCGGTGGGCGCAGGTCGCCGGCACGCAGCCGGTCGCGGGCCTGAAGGCCGCCCGGAAAGGCATCGGTGCGTGCCGCCGCGTTGAACTTCGTCAGATCGGACCGCGCCACCCGCAGCGTCTGCCCCAGGGCCAGCAGTGGGGTGTCGCCCTGCAGGAAGCCCTCGGTTGCCTTGACGAATTGGTCGCGCGTCGGACGGGGCACCACCTTCACCAGGCCGTGCGTGGCCTCCAGGGCCATCAGCGGCTCGCGCAGCCGGGCGGCAAAACCTTGGGCCGCCGTGGTGGCCTCGCGGGTGAAATCGGCGCGGTTGCTCTGCCGGTCCCACTCCACCGTGGCGGCCACACCCAGCCCGACGAGCAAGGTGGTGGCCAGCATCGGCAAGCCCACGCTCAGCCGACGCGACGCCCAGGCGCTGCGCGGATGCCCGATGAGTGCCAGCGTGATGGGCGTGGCAATCAGCACGCCCATCAGGTCGCCGGTGGCCCAGACCGTCCAGACCACGGCCATTTGTGACGTGCTGATCGCGTTCGCGCCCTTCAACACCAAGGTGGCCCAGGTGGGGCTGATCAAGCCGGCCAAGGCGACGGCGGCCAGGTAGGCCGCCACCTCGCGCGGCGAGGCCAGCACCAGCGGCCGGCCGCACCACCGGCGCATCAGCCAGGTGCCCGCCGCCGCCTGGGCAGAGGCCCCCACCGCAATGGCGGCCGCCACCAACTCCACCGGCACCGCCAGGCCCGACATGCTGGTGACCTGCACCACAAACGACCCCAGCCCCACGGCCGGCAGGTAGCGCAGCCCGCCCACCAGCAGCACCGCCAGGCCCCAGCCCGCGGCGGGGTAGATGGGCGCCACCTGGTAGGGCGGCAGCACCATCAGCAGCCCCAGGCGGCCCAGCAGGTAGTAAACGAGCGTGATGCCGGCCGACAGCGCCAGGTACCGGCCCATGCCGGCACCACTCGCCCAAGGCCGGCTTTCGAGGTTCATTCCGCGCGTGCTTCCCGCAGCGTTTGCACCACGGGGCGCTGCAACACCCCGCGCAGGCTCCACCAGCCGGCGGCCCACGCCAGCAGTGCGCCCACCGCCGCCGTGCCCAGCGGCACCCAGGGCTTCAAGGCCCATTCAAACTGAAACACGTAGCGCGCCAGCAGCGCCGCCATCAGCAAAGCCACGCCGCCGGCCAGGAACCCGGCCAGCGCGCCCACGCCCAGCAACTCGGCGCGCTGCACCTGCGCCAACAGCGCGCTGGGAGCGCCCAAGGCCCGCATCAGGGCGAACTCCCGGGTGCGCGCCTCGCGCGTGCTGCCCACGGCGGTCAGCAGCACCACCAGGCCCGTGGCGAGCGTGAAGGCAAACAGGAACTGCACCGCCTGGATGACCTGGTTCAGCACGCCCTGCACTTGATTCAGCTGGGCCGAAACATCGATGACCGTGAGGTTGGGAAAGCGCCGGGCGAGCGCACGGTCCAGCCCCGCCGCCGCGGGCGTGCGGTAGGCCGCGATTTGCGTGGCGGGCAACTCGGGCAGGGCGTCCGCCTCGAACAGCACGAAGAAGTTCACCCGCATGGACGACCAGTCCACCTTGCGCAGGCTGGTGACGCGGCCCTGGACGGGCGTTCCGGCGATGTCGAAGCTCAGCGCATCGCCCAGCTTCAGGCCCAGGGATTTGGCCAGGCCTTCTTCCACGCTCATCGCAAGTTGTGCCCCGGCTCCGGCCCCAGCTCCGGGCGTGCCGGCGGTGTCAGGCCGGGCTGCCGGCGCCTCGCCCCATTGCCCGCCCGCCAGGCGGTTGTGGTCAGGCAGCGTGGCGGTGTGGCTGAGGTTGAACTCGCGTTCGGCCAGCCGTTGCGCGCGTTCATCGGCGAACTGACGACCCTGCACGGCTTGGCCGTTGATCGTGGTCAGCCGGCCGCGAATCATGGGATACCAGTCGTACTGCGTCACCCCGGCCTCGGTCAGGGTCTGGCGAAAGTCGGCCGCCTGATCGGGCTGGATGTTGATGACGAACCGGTCCGGCGCCGAGGCCGGCGTGGCCTGGCGCCAGCTGTCGATGAGGTCCGTGCGCAGCAGCACCAGCAACGCCAGCGCCAGCAGGCCCACCGCCAGCGACGACACCTGCATGACCGCGAACCCCGGCCGCGCCGCCACCTGGCGGGTGGCCAGCAGCAGCCAGCGCGGCACGCGCGCCCCCGGCACCTCGCTGGGCACCAGGCGGCGCAGCAGCCGCACCGCCGCCCAGGCCAAGCCCGCAAACACCAGCACCGCGCCTGCAAAGCCCGCCGCAGCAATGCCGCCCAGCACCAAGTCGCCCGCCAGCACCACCAAGATGGCGCCCAGGCCCGCCACACCGGCGGCCAGCACCAGCAGCGAGCCCGCCTTGGGAGCGCCCAGGTCCCGGCGGATCACCCGCAGCGGCGGCACGGCCGCCAGTTGCAGCACCGGCGGCAGGCCAAAGCCCATCAGCAACGACAACCCCAGCCCCAGGCCCAGCAGCGCCGGCCACAGGCTGGGCGCCGGCAGCGCCACGTCGATCAGCCCTGCCAGCAGAGACACGAACACCTGGTGCAGCCCCAGCCCCAGCAGCACGCCCACCGTGCTGGCGGCCAGGCCAGCCATCAGGAACTCGGCCGTGTACGCCCAGGCAATGCGGCGCTGCGGTTGCCCCAGCACGCGCATCATGGCGCAGGCGTCCAGGTGGCGCGCGGCAAAGTCGCGCGCCGCCAGGGCCACGGCCACGGCCGCCAGCAGGGCCGACAGCATGGCCACCAGCCGCAGGAACCGCGCCGCGCGGTCCAGCGTCTGCTGCATTTCGGGCCGGCCGGACTCCAGCGACTCCAACCGCACCCCGCGCAGCTTGCGCTGGTCGATCTCGGCCTGCGCGCCGGCCACAAACCGGGCGATGGCGTCCGTGGCAGCGCCCGGCGCCGGCACCAGGGCCATCCGGTAGGCAATGCGGCTGGCCGGTTGCACCAGGTGGGTGGCGGCCAGGTCCTGCTCGGCCAGCATCACCCGGGGGGCGAAGTTCATGAACCCGGCGCCGCGGTCGGGCTCGGTCTCGATCAAGGCACTCACGCGGAACTGGCTGTCACCCAGCAGCAGCGGGTCCCCCAACCGCAGGCTCAGGCCATCGGCCAAGGCGGGGTCGATCCACACCTCACCGGCCGCGGGTGCCGCGCCCTGGCCGGGCAGGGCTGCGCGGAAGCTGACCCGGCCGCGAAGCGGGTAGCCAGGCGATACCGACTTCACGGCCACCAAGCGGCTCTCGCCGCCCTGGGCGTCGGGTACGCGGGCCATGCTGGGGAAGCTCGCGCTGCGCACGGTGGTCAGCTGCAGCTGGCGAGCCAGGTCCACCAGCGCCTCGGGCGTGGGCTGGTCACTCGCCACCACCGCATCTCCGCCCAGCAGCTGACCGGCATCGCGGCGCAGCCCTTGGTCCAGCCGGTCCGACAGAAACGCCACGGCGCACAGCGCGGCCACCGCCAGCGCCACGGCCAGCATCAGCAGCCGCAATTCACCGGCGCGCCAGTCGCGCCACAGCTGACGCCATGCAACGGCCAAAGTGGAAGGCGGGCGCAGGTCAACTCGGGCGGGCAACGTCATGCGCGTCACTGTAGCGGCGCGGCTTCATCGGTGCCCCGGGTCGGATACCGGGTCAAAGCGCGCTCAGACGCCTGTAAACTCTCGGGCGCTGCGGGTGTAGTTCAATGGTAGAACGCTAGCTTCCCAAGCTCGATACGTGGGTTCGATTCCCATCACCCGCTCCAGCATTCATCAACGGCCCCACTCGGGGCCGTTTTTCATGGTGCGGCCACCGTGGCGGCGGCGTGCAGGCAGTCGGCGCAGACGGTGTCGGCCACCACCACGCTGCGGGCGGCCGGGGGGAGGTCCAGTTGCTCCGGAGGTTGCCAGGCGGTGGCGGCGTTCGCGGCTCGCAAGCGCAAGCACTGGCTGCACCGGTACCACGCAGCGCGCGGTGGTTGGCCGTAGCGGAAGGTGGTGGCGCTGGCCTTGGGGGTGGCACTGAGGAGCCGATGCTGAACCAGCACCTCGCCCTCGGGCAGCGGCTGCACCGTCATTTCAAGGCTGCGGCGCATGCCCGGGGCGTCACATCGATAGGCCAGCGTGCGGGGCAAGCCGGTGAGCCGTGTGGCTTCCAGCGCGGCGGCCAGAAACATGCGAGTCACGTCACCGCTCAGGAAGTCGCTCAAGGGCTGCCCCAGCACGTGGGCGGACGTGGCGGTGTGGCCGCCGTTGGCCTCCGCGAACTGATCCCAGTCCGGGTCTACCTCAACGATGCGGTCATCCGCGTCGACGCGGTACCAGCGGTCGGCCGTGGCGTCGGGGTTCATCCGGCCATTTGCGGTTGGGACTGCTGCCACTGCAGCAGTTGGTCGGGCGGCATGGGCCGGGCCACGTGGTAGCCCTGCACCACGGGCGGGCAGTGAAAGCCACGCAGGCAGTCGGCCTGCGCCTCGGTTTCCACGCCTTCAGCCACCACACGCAGGCCCAGCGCATGGGCCATGGCCATGATGGCGGTGACGATCTCGCGGTCGTCGCGCTGGTCCACCACGCCGTCGATGAAGCTGCGGTCGATCTTGAGCTCGGTCAGCGGCAACTGGCGCAAGCGCGCGAGTGAGGAGTAGCCGGTGCCAAAGTCGTCCAGCGACAGCTGCACGTTCAGGCGCCGCAGCTGCTGCAGCAAAGGCTCCAGGTGCTCGCGTTGTTGCATGAGTGCGCCCTCGGTGATTTCGAGCACCAGCCGGTCGCCGGGAATGCGGTGGTGCATCAGGTGGCCTTGCAGCTTGTCGGCAAAACTGCGGTCGCGCAACTGCCGGGGTGCCACGTTGACCGACACCATCAGCTCGTGCAGCCCGGCGGCGCGCCACTGCGCGAGTTGGGCGCAGGCGGCGTCCAGCACCCAGTCACCAATTTCCTCGATCAGCGAGGTTTCCTCGGCGATGGGCAGGAAGAGGGAGGGCGCCACCCAGTTGCCATCGGCCGTGGGCCAGCGCAGCAGGGCTTCCACACCGAGCAGGGCGCCGGTCTGCGCGTCGACCTGCGGTTGGTAGTGCAGGCGCAGCTCCCGGTTGGTCACGGCCTTGCGCAGCTCGCTCTCCACCGTGAGCCGGTTGCGGGCGCTTTCTCCCACCTCGGACGAGAAAAACACATAGCGCCCGCGGCCGCTGCGCTTGGCGCGGTACATGGCGGCGTCGGCGTTGCGCATCAGGGCGTTGCTGTCTTTGCCGTCGGATGGGTAGAGCGTGATGCCGATGCTGGCTGCGGTGGTGAGCACGGTGTCTTGCAGCGTGAAGGTTTGCGACAGGCTGCGGCTGATGCGTTCCACCGTTTGCAGGCATTCGTGGCGCGATGTGTTCTCCAGCACCACCACGAACTCGTCGCCGCCCAGGCGGGCGACGGTGTCGGCCGCCCGCACGCTTTCGCTGATGCGCCGCGCGGCGGTGCACAGCATGTCGTCCCCCGCTTCATGGCCGAGGCTGTCGTTGACGTGTTTGAAGTTGTCCAGGTCCAGGAACACGACCGCCACCTCGCTGTGGCCGCGCTCGGCCGCCTGCAGCGCGTGCTTGAGGCGGTCCAGCAGCAGGCGCCGGTTGGGCAGTTTGGTGAGGGGGTCATGCGTGGC
This sequence comes from Pelomonas baiyunensis, assembly GCF_043555935.1. Taxonomy (NCBI): domain Bacteria; kingdom Pseudomonadati; phylum Pseudomonadota; class Betaproteobacteria; order Burkholderiales; family Sphaerotilaceae; genus Roseateles; species Pelomonas baiyunensis. Next base: position 651,200 of record NZ_JBIGIB010000001.1, read on the forward strand.
GAGCTGGGCCGCTTGCTCTTGCTCGCGGGCCAACACGGTGATGTCGGAAAACACCCCGGTGTAGTGGCTGACCTGGCCCTGGGCGTCGCGCAGGGCGGCAAGCGTCAGCCACTCGGGGAACTCGTCGCCCGCCTTGCGGCGGTTCCAGATTTCACCTTCCCACATCCCGGCGTCACCCACCTGCCGCCACAGGTTCTCAAAGAACGCCGCGTCGTGCCGCGGCGAGGCCAGCATCTGCGGCGTCTTGCCGATGGCTTCCTCGGCGGAGTAGCCGGTGATGCGGGTGAAGGCGGGGTTGACCTTGACGATGCGGTACTCGGCGTCGGTGACGATCTGGGCCTGCCCGCAGTGCTCGAACGCCGCGGCGGCGGTGTGGGCGCCTTGGTCGGTGCGCTGTCGGGCGGTGATGTCCATGGCCTGCACCGTCACGCCTGCCAAGGTGCCGTCGGCGTCATGCAAGGGCGTGCGATGCACGTGCCAGGCTTTGTCTTGCCCTTGAACCGAGAGCGTTTCGTCGCGCGGCGGAACGGGGCGTTCGTTCAAGGCCTGCAAGTCACCCGCGCGCAGCGGTTGGGCCAGGGCCGGCGGCAAGCTCAGGGCATCGGTTCGGCCCAACAGCGTGTCAGCCTCGACCTCCAGGAAGCGGCAGTAGGCTGGGTTGGCGAACAGGTAGCGGCCCGAGGCGTCTTTGACGGCAAGCATGAGTGCGCCCGCTTGCACGGCTCGATCCAGGTGGTGGTCTGTGCGCTGCTGGGCGCGTTCATCACGGGCAACGTCGGTGTTGTCCGTGAGGGTGATGACCATGCCGCGCCGCACGCCGCCGGTGACTTTGTGGGCCACGTGCAGCACGTACTCGCGGCCATCGTCCGTGGGCGGCAGCGGCACCGAGACGGTGCTGGCCGACACCATGGCCTGGTGCAGCGCCCCGGTGAAGTCGGGCATGCCCCGCGGGCGGCGGACCGTGGAAATGTGCAGGCCTTCGCAGCCCGGGCTGAGCAGGAAGATGCGCGCCGCCGCGTCGTTGAAGCGGGTGATGGCCAGGTGCTCGTCCACCACCAGCAGGGGCAGGTCGATGCAGTTCTGGATGGCCTGCAACTCGTCCGTCAGCAACTGGTGCAGGCGCCAGTGGTGGTTCAGCTCGGCATTGACCGTGGCCAGTTCCTGGTTGGTGGCCTGCAACTCTTCGTTGGCGGCTTCCAGCTCTTCGTTGCTCGCCTGCAGTTCCTCGTTGGTGGCTTGGGCTTCCTCGTTCAGCGCCTGCATCTCTTCGGCGTTGGTCTCGAGTTGCGACACCAGGGCCCGCAGTTGCTCGCTGGCGTCTCCGCTGCCAACCAACGCGGCGGCGGGGTTCACTTCGGTGCTGGCCTGTGCTGCAGACGGCGTCGGCCGTGTGCGCTGGCGCTTCAAGAAGGCCAGCAGGGCTTGGTGACGGTGGCCGCGTTGAAAGGGGTGCAGCACGGCACGCCAGGCTTGGCGACTGCGGCCGGTGCTGATGAGCAGCTCGGTGTGCGTGGGCTCGCTGGCATCCAGCGGCAGCGCGCACAGGGCACGAAGCTGGGCCGCCACCTCCGGCCGCGCCAGGGACATGAGGTCAAACGTTTGCGCACCCGGCTGCAGCCCCAGGAAGGGGCCGACATCTCCGTGGATGTGTAGCACCTGCAGCCGATCGTCCAGCAGCACGCAGGGGGGCAGGTAGTGGTCGGCCGCCAGCCGAAGCAGTTGGCTTTCGGCATCGGCAGTGGGGGCCCGCCGACCCACACTGCCCGCCGCGGCGTTGGGCAACGACGAGGTCAGTGTGGCCAGCTGCGCGGGGCCGGGTCTGCGCTCGTACAGCCGGTCGACGTGCTTGACCGGAGCGAACAAGGCCTCGTGGTGCAGCACCGATTCGCTGCGGCCGAGGAACAGCAAGCCCTGCGGCTTCAGCGCGTAATGGAACGCCGCCATCACGCGGGACTGCGCATCGGGTTTCAGGTAAATCAGCAGGTTGCGGCAGCTGATGAGGTCCATGCGCGGCAGGGGCGGGTCGCGCGTCACGTCTTGCCGTGAAAACACCACCCGCTCTCGCAGCCGGCGTGAGAACTCGAACTGCGCACTCACGGGTTTGAAATGACGCGCGCGCAGCAGCGCGGGCAACCCTGCCACGGCCGACGCCGGGTACACGCCACGGCGCGCAATGGCCAAGGCCTCCATGTCCAGGTCGGTGGCGAAGATCTGGAACGTGTCGCTGGCCGCGTGGCCCTCGAGCGCTTCCGCATACACCATGGCCAGCGAGTAGGCCTCCTCACCCGTGGCGCAGCCCGCCACCCAGATGCGCAGCGGGCTGTCGGTGTCGCGCGCCTTCAGTTGCTCCCGCACATGCTCGGCCAGGGCGCTGAAGGCTTCGCTGTCGCGCCAGAACGTGGTGACGGAGATCAGCGCATCGCGCGTGAGTTGGTCCAGTTCGGCCGCATCGCTCTCGCACAGGTGCAGGTAATCGGCGGGCGTGTCGACGCTGCGCGCTTGCATGCGGCGCGAGATGCGGCGCATCAGCGTGGCTTCTTTGTAGAGCTCAAAGTCAATGCCGCCGTGCCGCCGCAGCAGGGCGAACAGGCCCTGAAAGCTGTCGGCGTTTGCCGCTGCTGCGCCCAGGTCTGTGGGGCCACTGCCGGCGGAAGGCAAGTCCGCCAGCGCTGCACCGATGCCCTCGGGCGTTCGAGAGAGGTCGGCGCCCACGCTGTCCAGCGCTGCTTCGGGCATGCCGCTGTATTTGGCGGTTCGGGGCGCCTGCACCAGGACCCGCCCGCCCTCGGCAAGGATGCGCCGCAGACCGATGGCGCCGTCGCTGCCCGTGCCGGACAGCACCACGCCCACCGCCTGCGGGCCCGCCGTGTCGGCCAGGGACGCAAAGAACAGGTTGATCGACGGGCGGGGCAGGGACTGCGGGTCTGGCACGGTCAAGCGCAGTCGGCTGCCGTCGTATTCGACATGCGCGTTCGGCGGGCACACGAACAGGCAGCCCGGCGCCAGTGCGGTGCCGTCCTGGATCTCGCGCACCACCAATGCGGTTTGGCGCGAGAGGATGTCGGCCATCAGCGAGCGGTGCGTGGGGGCGAGGTGCTGCAACACCACGTAGCACATGTCCGCCCGTCCGGGCAGGCCTGGCAGCACCTGCTGCAAGGCCTCCAGCCCCCCAGCCGAAGCCCCGATGCCCACCACGTAGCCCTCGAAGGGCGTCAGGGCGGTGGAGAGCTCCGAATTTGCAGTCGACAGCATGGGCGCATCCTGTGCTGCAATCCAATCGATTGCCAGCGCAGCATACGCCACGAGGGGCGCGTTAGGGGTCCCATTGACAGGCGAGCCCCCCCTTGGCCCCGCCATGCCGTGTCAGCGTTTGACGATGCGTCCCGGGGCCGCTTGCTGCAGGGCAGTGGGCTGGTCGCGCAGCCATTCCACCAGCGCGTCGATGTCGGTGCCGATCAGGGTGCGATCCCGCCCGTGCTTGAAGCCGGTCTGGGCGTCGCCGCCTTCGGACAGGAAGTTGTTGATGATCACGCGGTAGTCTCGCTGCAGGTCGAGAGGTTGGCCGCTCAGCGTCACCTCATCCAGTTGCGGCGTGCCGTCGTCACCGGTGTGCCAGCGGTAGCGCAGGGTGCCGGAGGGCTGGAGCATGCGTGGCGCGGCGTCGCCCTTGGGCAGTTGGCGCAGCAGGATGTCACGAAGTTGCTGGCCGCTCAGCGTCACGGCGACGATGTCGTTGCCAAACGGCTGGATGGCCAGCAGGTCGCTCATGGTGGTGGGCTTGCCGGGCTCCACACTCAGGTCGGCGCGAATGCCCCCCGGGTTCATGAACGCCACATCCGCCGGGCCTTGCTTGCGGGCGTAGGCGAGCTGGCTGTCGGCAATCAGGTTGCCCAGCGTCGAGTCACCGTGGGGCGCGCGTGCGTTGCGCGTGGCGCCCTGGGGCAGGGTGGCAACGGGCTTGTTGCGGGCCGCCTCGGTCAGTGCGGCCGCGCGCGCCACCAGTTCGGCCAGCGCGGCATTGGGGGCGAAGGCCGATTGCAGCACCGGGTGGTTCACGGCCGTGGCTTCCAGCACCTCGCCCCGGGCGTTCACGCGCAGGCGGCTTTCGGTGATCCAGCCGCCGTAGCTGCCGGCCTGCACCACCAGGCGCCCGTTGATCTTGCAGGTGTAGGCCTGGTGTGTGTGGCCGCCAATGACGATGGCGTAGGCCGGGTCCAGCCGCTTGGCGATCTCGTGCACGCGGCCGGTGAGGGTGGGGCAGGCGTAGCTGGCGTCGTTGGCCCCGGCGCCGGGGCCCTGCACGCCGCCTTCATGCATCACGGCCACCAGCACCTGGGCGCCTTCGGCTTTGAGCTGGGGCACCAGCGCGTTGAGGGTGTCGGCCTCGTCGGCAAAGCGGATGCCCTGGATGGCGCGGGCCACGATGACGCGCGGTGTTTCCAGCGTCGCCACACCGGCGATCGCCACCTTCAGCGGGCCGGCTTGTTTGATGATGTGCGTGGGCAACAGCGGCTGGCCGGTCTTGGCGTCCAGCACGTTGGCGCCCAGGTAGGGGAAGCCGGGGCCCTTGAATCCGGGCCACAGGCATTCCGTGGGGCCGCACTCGCCCCGCGCCTTGCGCAACAGCTCCGGCAGGCCGGCGTCCAGCTCATGGTTGCCCAAGGCGCTGGCGGCAATGCCCAGCTCCGACATCGCGGACAGCGTGGGTTCGTCACGCAGCAAGCTGGAAATCAGCGGCGAGGCGCCGATCAGGTCGCCCCCGGCCACCACGAGGGCGTCCGGGTGCTGGGCCTTGAGCGCGCTCAGCGCGGTGGCCAGGTGGGCCACGCCGCCGGCGGGCTGGGCTTTGATCTCACCGGTTGCCGCGTCCGGCACGCGGGCCATCAACGGCGTGGGCTTGCTGGCCTGCAGGTTGCCGTGAAAGTCGTTGATGGACAGCAGCGTCAGCTCGGTGGTGGGCGGCGTGGTGGCGCAGCCGGTCAAGGCGGCGACCAAAAGCGCTGCGGTGCTGAGTCGAGTCAGGGTGTGGAGTGGCATGGCGAAGGCGTGCGGGGAGGCCAGCGAGCGGCCCGATGAAGCCCGCAGGATCGAGGGTGGTTTGACGCCGTAGTTTGTCGCGGTTTTGCGACAGCGCAGCGTTTGCGCGCAATGTTTACATTCTAGAAAAAATAGCACCAAAACGGTGCGTTGAGGCTAGGAATTCACGCAAGCACCGGGCCGTTTGCTGGGCGTTGGGCGCCGATGCGTGGGCGCCACCACAGCCCGTTCATGCACTGGCACAGTGCCGCCGTTTGGAAGCTGGCGTCTAAAAACCCCCGCTTCTGACTTACCCGTAAAGTTCTGTCACAGAAAGTCATGACAATTCCGTCACCGTTGCCCGAGTGCGTCTTCCGCAGACGCGCCGGAGCAACCCCGGAGCGCGTCGTGTGACGGTTCCGTGACAACTTTCGACACATCAGCTGCGCGCCACGAGCGCGCTCAACAGGAGTGATTGGGATGAGCAACAGGTTTGGGTCCGGATTCCCGCTGTCGGCGCTGTGCGCCGCGGTGGCCATCGTCGCGGCAGCGCCTGCCATGGCGCAAAACACGACCGCCGCGATCGGTGGTCAGGTGATGGGCGCCGATGGCAAGCCCGCAGCGGGCGCCACGGTGACCATCGTCCACCGCGAGTCCGGCTCGACCAACACCGTCACCGCAGACGGCGAAGGCCGCTTCTCGGTGCGCGGTCTGCGCGTCGGCGGCCCCTACTCCGTCACGGCGGTCAAGGGCAGCGACCGTGATGTCCAGAACGACATCTTCCTGGCCCTGGCCGAGACCCAATCGCTGGAACTGCGCTTCCGCAACAGCAACGTGCTGGAAACCGTGGTGACCACGGGCACGGCCGCCGCTTCGATGAAGTTCGACGGCTCCAACATGGGTGCCGGCACGAGCCTGGGCCGCAATGAGCTGAACGCCTACGCGTCCATCTCGCGCAGCCTGCAAGACTACGCCCGCAACGACCCGCGCGTCGTGCAGTCCGACAAGGGCAACGGCGAAATCTCCGTCGCCGGCCAGAACGGCCGCTTCAACTCCGTCACCATCGACGGCGTGAAGGTGAACGACACCTTCGGTCTGGAGTCCAACGGCCTGCCCACGCTGAAGCAGCCGATCTCGATCGACGCCATCCAGGCCGTGCAGGTCAACGTCTCGAACTATGACGTGACCCAGCAGGGCTACACCGGCGCCAACATCAACGCCGTGACCAAGTCGGGCACGAACGAGTTCACCGGCAGCGTGTACTACGTGTACCGCGACGAGAAGCTGACGGGCGACCGCTACGACCGCGTGCGCAACGTCACCTTCCGCACCCCGGGCTTCTACGAAAAGATGTATGGCTTCACCGCTGGCGGCCCGATCATCAAGGACAAGCTGTTCTTCTTCGCCGGCTACGAAGAGCTGCGCAGCAGCCGCACCACCCCGGCCTTCGGCCCGGTGGGCAGCAACAGCGTGAACGTGGGCCTGACCGACGCGCAGATCCAGTCGGCCGTCGACATGGCCAAGTCCAAGTACGGCATGGACATCGGCAGCCTCTCCACGCCCAAGGGTGTGGAACTGGTGGCCAAGGACACGCTGCTGAAGCTGGACTGGAACGTCAGCGACAACCACAAGGTCAACGTTCGCTACACGAAGTCGGAAGAAACCAACCCGATCTTCCCGAACTTCACCGCCAACCAGCTGTCGCTGTCGTCGGACTGGTACTCGCAGGCCAAGACGCTGGAAACCGTGGTCGGCCAGTGGTTCGCCGACTGGACGGACAACTTCTCCACCGAGTTGAAGGTCTCGCAGCGCGACTACAAGAGCGACCCGATCAACAACAGCAACCTGCCGCAAGTGGGTCTGGTGTGGACGACGACGGCACCGGCCGGTACGGCCACGGGCAACCGCACGCTGACCTTCGGTACCGAGCAGAGCCGTCACTTCAACAGCCTGCACACGAAGACGTTCAACAGCTTCTTCGCGGGCAACCTGTTCCTGGACAACCACGAGATCAAGGCTGGCTTTGACCTCGAGCGCAACCAGATCTTCAACGCGTTCCTGCAAAACACGCGCGGTGTCTACACCTTCAGCGGCACCGACCCGGTTGCGCTGTGGGCCGCTGGCGTGCCGACGTCGTACCAGGTGCAGCAGCCGCTGGCTGGCAACACGCTGCAAGACGGCGCGGCCAACTGGACGCTGAGCAACCTGGGCCTGTTCCTGCAGGACACCTGGAAGGTCAACAAGAAGCTGAACATCGTGGCCGGCCTGCGTGTGGACACGCTGAGCACGGACGACAAGCCCAAGTTCAACGCCACGGCATCGGGCGCCACGACGATCGGCACCAACGGCCGTCAGGCCGGCGGCTTCGGCTACGACAACAGCTACACGCTGGACGGCCAGAAGGTGGTTCAGCCCCGCCTGGGCTTCAACTACCAGTTCGACCCGGTCGACAAGCTCAAGACCCAGCTGCGCGGTGGCGTGGGCCTGTTCATGGGGTCCTCGGCCTCGGTGTGGCTGACCAACCCGTACCAGAACACGGGCGTCACCACGGCCAACTTCAGCTGCGGCGGTGGCTCCACGCCCTGCTCGGCCATCAAGTTCTCGGCCGACCCGGCCAACCAGCCGGCCGTCACGGGCACGCCGCCCGCTGCCAACGTGGACTTCGTCGCCCCGGGTGTGAAGCAGCCCACCGTGTGGAAGATGAACCTGGCGCTGGACAAGGAACTGCCCTGGTACGGCCTGGTGGCTGGCGCCGAGTGGCTGCACACCGAAGTCGACAAGGGCCTGTACTACAACTACCTGAACCTGGGCCCGGTCACCTCGACCTCGCCCCTGGACGGTCGTGAGATGTACTACAACGCCGCCGGCCGCAGCCCGCTGTGCTACGCCGGCAACAACGACACCAGCCCGAGCAACTGCGGTCGTCTGGTCAAGTCGCTGAACAACCCCAACTTCAACAACGTGACCGTGTTGAAGAACACCAGCAAGGGCGACGGCGACGTGCTGACCCTGTCGCTGAACAGCCCGAACCGCACCGGTCTGGGCTGGGGCGTCGCCTACACCTACACCCGCGCAACGGAAGTCAGCGGCCTGACCTCGTCGACCGCCAACTCGGGCTGGCTGAACCGCGCTGTGTTCAACCCGAACGAGGAAGTGGCTGCGAACTCCGCCACGCTGATCCGCAATCGCATCACGGGTAACGTGAACTGGTCCAAGGCGTTCTTTGGCAAGTACAAGACCACCTTCGGCATGTTCTACGAAGGCCGCACCGGTCACGCCTACAGCTGGACGTTCAACAACGACGTCAACGGCGACGGCGTTGCCGGCAACGACCTGCTGTACATCCCGAAGGGCCAGGGTTCGGGCGAAGTGATCTTCCGCCTGCCCAACACCACGGGCTCGACCTTCACGACCCAGGCCCAGATCGACGCCTACACCGCACAAACCTCGTCGGTGGCTGAAGCCAAGTTCTGGTCCATCGTGGATGCCAACCCGGGTCTGCGCAACTCCAAGGGCAAGACCGTGGGCCGCAACGCTTCGTTCTCGCCGTTCGTGAACAGCTTCGACGTCCGCGTCAGCCAAGAAGTCCCTGGCTTCTTCGGCAAGAACAAGGGCACCGTCACGCTGGACATCCTGAACTTCGGCAACCTGATCAACAAGCGTTGGGGCCGCATCGACGAAGTGGGCTTCGGCACGGGTGGCACCACCCGCCGCTGGATCAACTACGCCGGTATCGACCCGACCACCGGCAAGATGATCTACTCGGTCAACGATCCGGGCGACTACACCACGAAGCAAAACCGTGGCGAATCGCAGTGGGCCATGCAGCTCACCGCCAAGTACGAGTTCTAAGAGCAAGTACGGCCGCGCCGCCTCATCGGCGCTGTCAAAGCAAAGGGGCCCCACAAGGGCCCCTTTTTCGTGGGCGCTTCACTGCCCGTGGTGCATGTGGCGACCGCCGTGTTTGACGCGGCCGCGGTGGGCGGTCAGGTGCTCACTTGAGGATGTCGCCCAGGCAGAGGTACTTCACCTCCACGTAGTCTTCAATGCCTTGCCGGCCACCTTCGCGGCCCAGGCCCGATTGCTTCACGCCACCGAACGGCACCTCGGCCGTGGAGATGAGGCCGGTGTTGACACCCACCATGCCGTACTCCAGCGCTTCGCCCACGCGGAAGATGCGGCCAATGTCGCGGCTGTAGAAGTAGCTGGCCAGGCCGAACTCGGTGGCGTTGGCCAGGGCGATGACTTCGGCCTCCGTCTGGAACTTGAAGACCGGGGCCACCGGGCCGAAGGTTTCCTCGCGCGAGCACAGCATTTGCGGCGTGGCATCGGCCAGCAACGTGGGCTCGAAGAAGTGGCCGCCGGCCGATTCCACCCGCTTGCCACCGGCCAGCACCTTGGCACCCAGGGCGATGGCGTCGGCCACGTGGGTTGCCACCTTTTGCAGGGCCTGCTCGTCGATCAGCGGGCCGACGTTGACGCCGGCTTCAAACCCGTTCCCGGTCTTGAGTGCCGCCACCTTGGCCGCAAACTTCTCCAGGAAGGCGTCGTACACGCCGGCCTGCACATACAGGCGGTTGGCGCACACGCAGGTCTGGCCGGCATTGCGGTACTTGCTGGCGATGGCGCCGTCGACCGCCGAGTCGAGGTCGGCATCGTCGAACACGATGAAGGGCGCGTTCCCGCCCAACTCGAGGCTGAGCTTCTTGACGGTGGAGGCGCACTGACGCATCAGGATGCGGCCAACCTCGGTGCTGCCAGTGAACGACAGGTGCTTGACCACGTCGCTCTCGCAGAGCACGTGGCCGATTTCGATGGACTGCGCCGCGTCGGCCGTCAGCACGTTCAGCACGCCGGCTGGCATGCCGGCGCGCTGCGCCAGTTCCGCCACGGCCAGCGCGGTGAGTGGCGTGGCCTCGGCCGGCTTGATGACCACGGTGCAGCCCGCCGCCAGTGCCGGCGCCACCTTGCGGGTGATCATGGCCAGCGGGAAGTTCCACGGTGTGATGGCCGCGCACACGCCCATGGCCTGCTTCACCACCAGGTAGCGCTTGGTCGGGTCGGTGGTGGGAATGGTTTCGCCGTAGACGCGCTTGCCCTCTTCGGCAAACCAGTCGAGGAAGCTCGCGCCGTACACCACCTCGCCGCGGGCTTCGGCCAGCGGCTTGCCTTGCTCGGCGGTCATGAGTCGGGCGAGGTCGTCGGCGTGCTTCACCAGCAATTGCTGCCAGCGCACCAGCACGGCCGCGCGTTCCTTGGCGGGCTTGGCGCGCCAGGCGGGCAGGGCGTTGGCGGCGGCGGCGATGGCCGCGTCCGCCTCGGGGCGGCCGAGGTTGGGCACCTGGGCCAGTTCCTGGCCCGTGGCGGGGTTGGTGACGGGAAAGCTTGTGGCGCCCGTCACCCATTCGCCGTTGATCAAGGCCTGGGTGCGCAGCAAGCTGGCGTCATCGAGGGCCGTGAGCAGGGAATTTGCATCCATGGGGATCTCCATTCGAATTGCGCCTCACTCTACCTGCGCCGGCCCATGGCCCCTCTCTACAATCCCGCTTCTTTGTCACTGACCATTTCGTCAATCTCTCAGGAAGCCCCCGGAATGAAAGCCGCCGAGATCCGCCAGACGTTTCTGAAGTTCTTTGAGTCGAAAGGCCACCAGATCGTCGCCTCGAGCCCGGTGGTGCCGGGGGATGACCCGACGCTGCTGTTCACCAACGCGGGCATGAACCAGTTCAAGGACGTCTTCCTGGGCTTCGACAAGCGCGCCTACACCCGCGCCACGACCAGCCAGAAGTGCATCCGCGCCGGCGGCAAGCACAACGACCTGGACAACGTCGGCTACACCGCCCGCCACCACACCTTCTTCGAGATGCTGGGCAACTTCAGCTTCGGCGACTACTTCAAGAAGGACGCCATCTCGTACGCGTGGGAGCTGCTGACTGTTCACTTCAAGCTGCCGACCGAGAAGCTGTGGGTCACCGTCTACGAAGAAGACGACGAGGCCTACGAGATCTGGAACAAGGTGGTGGGCGTGCCCGCCGAGCGCATCGTGCGCATCGGTGACAACAAGGGCGCGCGCTACATGTCCGACAACTTCTGGATGATGGGCGACACGGGCCCCTGCGGCCCCTGCACCGAGATCTTCTACGACCACGGCCCCGACGTGGCCGGTGGCCCTCCGGGCTCGGCCGAGCAGGACGGCGACCGCTACATCGAGATCTGGAACAACGTCTTCATGCAGTTCAACCGCACGGAAGACGGCGTGATGCACCCGCTGCCCAAGCCGAGCGTGGACACCGGCATGGGCCTGGAGCGCCTGGCAGCCGTGCTGCAGCACGTGCACAGCAACTACGAGATCGACACCTTCGTGAACCTGCTGGCCGCGGCCAAGTCGGCCGTCGATGCAGCCGGCGGCGGTGACTGCGACGCCACGAGCCCGAGCCTGAAGGTCATTGCCGACCACATCCGTGCCTGCTCCTTCACGGTGGTGGACGGCGTCATCCCCGGCAACGCCGGCCGCGGCTACGTGCTGCGCCGCATCGCCCGCCGCGCCATCCGCCACGGCTACAAGCTCGGCGCCCGCACGCCGTTCTTCCACACGCTGGTGGCGGCGCTGTCGGCGGAGATGGGCGATGCCTACCCCGAGCTGCGCCAGGCCCAAGGCCGCGTGACCGAGGTGCTGAAGCAAGAGGAAGAACGCTTCTTCCAGACCATCGCCACCGGCATGGAAATCCTGGAAGGCGCGCTGGCCAAGGGCGGCAACGTGGACGGCGACACCGCCTTCAAGCTGCACGACACCTACGGCTTCCCGGTCGACCTGACCGCCGACGTCTGCCGCGAGCGCGGCGTGACGGTGGACGAGGCCCGCTTCAACGAACTGCTGGAAGAGCAGAAGAACCGCGCCCGCGCCGCCGGCAAGTTCAAGATGGCGCAAGGCCTGGCCTACAGCGGCACCGCCACCACCTTCCACGGCTACGAGCACCTGGTGTGCGAAACCGCCAAGGTCACGGCCATTTACGTGGACGGCGCCCAGGTCAATGAAGCCCAGGCGGGTGACGACGCCGTCATCGTGCTGGACCACACCCCGTTCTATGCCGAGAGCGGCGGCCAGGTCGGCGACGCTGGCGAACTGCGCAACGGCACGACCCGCGTGGTGGTGGCTGACACGCTCAAGATCCAGGCCGATGTCTTCGGCCACCATGGCCAGGTCGTGGAAGGCACCGTGAAGGTGGGCGACACCTTCACCGCCAAGGTGGATGCCGAGCGCCGTGCCAAAACCGTGCGCAACCACAGCGCCACCCACCTGATGCACAAGGCCCTGCGTGAAGTGCTGGGCGCCCACGTGCAGCAAAAGGGTTCGCTGGTGAATGCCGAGCGCACCCGCTTCGACTTCGCGCACAACGCGCCGATGACGGCGGAAGAAATCCGCGAGATCGAGTCGCTGGTGAACGCCGAGATCCTGGCCAATGCCGGCGCCAACGCGCAGGTCATGGCGCTGGAGGATGCGCAGAAGTCCGGCGCGATGATGTTGTTCGGCGAGAAGTACGGCGAAACCGTGCGCGTGCTGAGCATCGGCTCGTCCAAGGAACTGTGCGGCGGCACGCACGTGTCGGCCACGGGTGACATCGGTCTGTTCAAGATCGTGGCCGAAAGCGGCGTGGCTGCTGGCATCCGCCGCGTGGAAGCCGTGACGGGCGACAACGCGCTGGCCTACCTGCAGTCGCTGGAAAGCACCGTGCAGGGCGCTGCCATGACGCTCAAGACCACGCCGCATGAGCTGGGCGCGCGTCTGCAAGCTGTGCTGGAGCAGGTGCGTCAGCTGGAGAAGGAGCTCACCGCCGCCAAGAGCAAGCTGGCGTCTGCCCAAGGCGACGAACTGCTGGCCCAGGCCGTGGACGTGAAGGGCCTGAAGGTGCTGGCCGCCAAGCTCGAAGGCGCCGATGCCAAGACCCTGCGCGAGACCATGGACAAGCTCAAGGACAAGCTCAAGACCGCGGCCATCGTGCTGGCGGCCGTGGACGGCGACAAGGTTCAGCTGGCCGCTGGCGTGACCGCCGACAGCGTGGGCAAGGTCAAGGCCGGCGAGCTGGTGAACTTCGTGGCCCAGCAAGTGGGCGGCAAGGGCGGTGGCAAGCCGGACCTGGCCATGGCCGGGGGCACGCAGCCCGCGGGTGTGGCCGCGGCCTTGGCCAGCGTGGCTGGCTGGGTGGGCGAACGGGTCTGACCCCGGCGCCGAGCCGCGCGCCCCACATGCAAAAGCCCGCCACTGGCGGGCTTTTTGCTGTGCGCTGCGCTGGACCGCTGCGCACGCAGGCGGCCCTGTGCGGCGCGGTTCAGAAGGTTTCCCAGTTTCCGTCGTCGGCCGGCGCGGGAGCAGCGGGTGCGGGGGCAGGGCGCGGCGCTGAGGCCCGTGGGGCGGCGGTGGCCGGCGCGCGAGGCGTGGCCGCCGGGCGCGCGGATGCGGCCTTGGGGGCGGTGCTGGCTGCCGTGCTGCGAGAAGGGCTGGGGGCCGCACGCGTCGCGGTCTCGTGGCCAGACACGCGGAACACGGCCACCGCTTCCACCAGGCGCTGCGCCTGTTCCTTCAAGCTCTCGGCGGCCGCGGCGGACTCTTCCACCAGCGCTGCGTTTTGCTGGGTCATCTGATCCAGCTGCACCACCGAGCCGTTCACGGCGGCAATGCCTTCGCTCTGCTCCGACGCGGCGGAACTGATCTCGCCAATGATGTCTTGCACCCGCTGCACGCTGGCGACGATCTCGCTCATGGTGCTGCCTGCGGTTTGCACCAGGCGGGCGCCGTTCTCCACGCGCTCCACGCTGTTGCCGATCAAGCTCTTGATCTCCTTGGCCGCTTCGGCGCTGCGGCCCGCCAGCAGACGCACTTCACCCGCCACCACCGCAAAACCGCGGCCCTGTTCGCCGGCGCGTGCGGCTTCCACCGCGGCGTTCAGGGCCAGGATGTTGGTCTGGAAGGCGATGCCGTCGATGACGCCAATGATGTCGGCGATCTTGCGGCTGGCCGCATTGATCTCGTCCATGGTCGTGACCACCTGGCCCACCACCTCGCCCCCACGCGTGGCGGCGGACGCCGCGGACTGCACCAACTGGTTGGCGGTGCGCGCGGAATCGGCCGTCTGCCGCACCGTGCCGGTCAGCTGGCTCATGGACGAGGCGGCGTTTTGCAGGCTGCCGGCGGTTTCCTCGGTGCGCTGGCTCAGGTCGAGGTTGCCCGAGGCGATCTCGGTGCTGGCCGTGCCAATGCTGTCCACCGAATGGCGCACCGTCCCGATGGTGCTGGCCAGGCGCTGGCGCATTTGCTCGGCGTCGGCAATCAGCTGGCCGATCTCGTCGCGGCGCGTGCTGCTGACCGGGCGGCTGAGGTCGCCGTCGGCAATCGCGCCAACGGCGCCTTGCAAGGTCACCAAGGGCTGCGCCACCCAGCGCCGCATCATCCACATGAGGCCGAAGCCCAGGCCCACAGCGGTCAGGGCCAGCGCCCCCCAGAAGAACCACAGGGTGCTGCGCCCGGCGGCTTCAGCTTCGCTGCGCGACACCTGCGCAACGACCCAGTAACCGGTCTTCTCGCTCTTGCGTCCGATGGCGAAGTTGTCGGTTTGGCCCGTGCCCAAGACGTCGGGCACGTCGCCGAGCACGACCGTGTTTTCCGTCTGCTCGGCGAGGACTTTTTCGAACCCAGGTGCCACGGCCGACAGCAACTTCCCCTTGGCGGTGGGGTGCGCGGCCAGTTGGGCCTTGCTCGGGTCCTTGGGCATGGCGACGATGTAGGTGCCACCGTGCTCGAAGAACTTGGCCGACTCGGACATGCGGTTCATGGCCGCCTCGAAGGCATCGAGGTCGTAGCCGATGAACAAGATGCCGACGGTCTTGCCCGCGTCGTTCTTGATCGGCTCGTAGTGGGTCATGTAGGCCCGCCCGAACAGCAGTGCGCGCCCGGTGTAGGCCTTGCCGCTGGTGATGGCGGCATACGCCGCGGATTGGCGGTCGAGCAAGGTGCCCAGTGCCCGTTCGCCCTTCTCGTTTTTCAGCGAGGTGGTGATGCGTTCGAAGTCTTGGCCTTTGGCGGCGAACACGGTGGCCACGCCGCCGTTCACGGCCGCGAATTTGTCGACCTGGGTGAAATTGCCGTTGAGCTTGGGACCCCAATCGCGCAACTCGCCGGTGGCCTCGTCCAGCGTGAAGCTCGGGCCGAACTCTTGGCGGAACGAGCCGAAGCTGCGTTGCACCTGCTTGGCGGCCACTTCGTCCATGGCCTGCATCGCGTCAACCAGCAAGTCGGCCTGGTCCGTCACCCAGACACGCACTTGCTCGCTTGATGAGCGTTTGAGCAGCGCCCCGACCACGAGGCTCACCACCAACAACACGGCGGCCACGGCGACCGCACCCGTGAGCGACACCTGTCGCGCGATCGATTGAACGGGCTGACTCATACCTAGCTCCCAAGAATCTGGCGACACGGGCTCCGCCACCCTGCGGGTGCGCAGAGCCTTCCGGGAAAAGTCAGCGCAGGGGTCAGGCGGCGATGGCGGCGTCCATCAAACCCATGTCTGCGCTGCTCATCAGGCCTTCGATGTCCATGAGGATGAGCATGCGCTCGCCCACGGCACCGATGCCGGTGATGAAGCTGGTGTCCACCGACGCGGCGTTGAGCTCAGGCGCCGGACGGATGGCGTCGCGGTTGAGCTCCAGCACGTCGGACACCGAGTCCACCACCGCGCCGACCACGCGGTTCTTCACGTTCAGCACGATGACGACCGTGAAGCTGTTGTACTCAGCGGTGGGGCAACCCAGCTTGAGTCGCAGGTCGACGATGGGGACGATCACGCCGCGCAGGTTCACCACGCCCTTGATGAAGTCAGGCGCGTTGGCGATGCGGGTGGGCTGCTCGTACGAGCGGATTTCCTGCACCTTCAGGATGTCGATGCCGTACTCCTCCGAACCGAGTCGGAAGGTCAGGTATTCGCCACTGGCCGGGCCATGGGACTTGGCAGTGACGGCGCCTTGCTGGCGCAGGGCGGGGACGTTGCTGGCTTCCATGCGGACCTCTCTGTGTTGATTGGGTTTGTCAGTGGCGGGACCGGCGCACGAGGCTGCCGACGTCCAGGATCAGGGCCACGCGGCCGTCGCCCATGATGGTGGCGCCCGACACATCGTTGACCTTGCGGTAGTTCGCTTCGAGGTTCTTCACCACGACTTGCTGCTGGCCGAGGAGTTCGTCCACCAGCAGGGCCACGCGGCCGCCTTCGGCTTCCACGACCACCATGATGGAGCTGACGTGCTCGAAGTCGAAGCGGGGCACATCGAACACCTTCTCCAGTTCGATGACCGGCATGTATTCGTCGCGCACTTCGACGACGCGGCCGGAGCCGGCCACCGTCTTGATGGTGTCGGACTGCACCTGGAAGGACTCGACCACGCTGCTCAGCGGCAGGATGTAGCACTCGTCGCCCACACCCACGCTCATGCCGTCCATGATGGCCAGCGTGAGCGGCAGGCGCACGGACACCTTCATGCCGTAGCCCTCGGCGGAGTCGATCTCGACCGTGCCGCCCAGCGAGGTGATGTTCTTCTTCACCACGTCCATGCCCACACCGCGGCCGGAGACGTCCGTCACCTGCTCGGCGGTGGAGAAGCCCGGCGCGAAGATCAGGTTCCAGCATTCGGCGTCGGTCATGGTGTCCGGCGCGTCGATGCCCTTTTCGCGGGCCTTCTTGATGAGCTTCTCGCGGTTCAGGCCACGGCCGTCGTCGCGCACTTCGATGACGATGCTGCCGCCTTGGTGCGAGGCCACCAGGGTGATGGTGCCTTGCTCGGGCTTGCCCTTGGCGATGCGGTCGGCCGGCATTTCGATGCCGTGGTCGCAGCTGTTGCGCACCAGGTGGGTGAGCGGGTCGGTGATCTTCTCGACCAGGCTCTTGTCCAGCTCGGTGGCTTCACCCTGCGTGACCAGCTCGACCTTCTTGCCCAGCTTGGCGGCGAGGTCGCGCAGCATGCGCGGGAAGCGGTTGAACACCGTCGACATCGGAATCATCCGGATCGACATGACCGACTCTTGCAAGTCGCGGGTGTTGCGTTCCAGGTCGGCCAGGCCGGAGGTCAGCTGCTGGTAGATGGCTGGGTCCAGCTCGCGGCTGTTCTGCGCCAGCATGGCTTGCGTGATGACGAGCTCGCCGACGAGGTTGATGAGCTGGTCGACCTTTTCAATGGAGACGCGCAGCGTGGTCTGGTCCAGGCCACCGCCGGCGGGCTTGGCTTCCGTCTTGGCCGGCGGAGTCGGGCGGGCCGGCACGATGGCAGCGGCGGGCTTGACTTCGGCCGGGGCCGCAGCGACCGGCTCGGCGGCACCCGACGGCACGCCCGGGGCATCATCAAAGAAGCCGTAGCCGGGGTCGGCGGATGGGGCTTCAGCAGGCGGTGCGCCCGGGGCACCGTCATAGAAGCCGAAGCCGGGGCCGAGCGTGGTCAACTTCACCTGCTCACGGGCCACGTGGAAGGTGAACAGGTCCAGCAGGTCGTTGTCCGTGCTGCTCGTCAGCACCTTGAAACGGCGCATGCCGTCGGAGCTTTGACCGGCGTCCAGCGGCTCGATGGTGCCGAGGTCGGTGATTTCCTTGAACAGCTCGACGAGGTTGTCGGCAATGCTCGGGTCGGGCAGGGGGCCGACCTGCAGTTCCAGCAAGCGGGCACCGGCGCCCGGAGCGGCAGCAGCGGCCGCCGGTGCGGGGGCAGGTGTTGCGGCCTGGGCCTTGGGGGCCGGCGCAGCCGCGGGTGCGGCGGGCGCGGGGGCGCTGCCGCCCTCCACGAAACTCTTGATGTTGAACAGCAGTTCGGTGGTGTCCACCGGGTCGGCGCCGGAGCCCTGGTGGCGGCCGAGCTGGGCGCGCAGGGCGTCACCCGACTGCAGCAGCACGTCCACCATGGGGGCCGTGGGTTGCAGTTCATGCCGGCGCAGCTTGTCCAGCAGCGTCTCCATCTGGTGCGTCAGTTCAGCGACATCGCTGAAGCCGAACGTGGCCGCGCCGCCCTTGATGGAGTGCGCGCAACGGAAGATGGCGTTGAGTTCTTCATCGTCGGCCGCTTCGACGTTCACATTGAGCAGCAGCTGCTCCATGTTGTCGAGGTTCTCCCCGGCTTCCTCGAAGAAGACTTGGTAGAACTGGCTGAGATCGATACCAGCGCTGATGCTGGCGCCTTCGGAAGTCATGTCACCCATGGCTGGTGCTCCCTGTGGAACCGACTGACTTCAGCGGATGACCTTGCCGATCACTTCGATCAGCTTGGCCGGATCGAAAGGCTTCACCAACCAGCCCGTGGCGCCCGCCGCACGACCGGCTTGCTTCATCGCGTCGCTGGACTCGGTGGTCAGGATCAGGATGGGCGTGGTCTTGAACTTCGGGTTCTCGCGGAGCTTCTTGGTCAGGCTGATGCCGTCCATGCGGGGCATGTTCTGGTCGGTCAGCACCAGGTCGAAGTCGCGCTGACCGGACTTCTCCCAAGCGTCCTGCCCGTCCACCGCTTCCACCACGTTGAAGCCGGCGTTCTTGAGCGTGAAGGCCACCATTTGGCGCATCGAGGCCGAGTCGTCGACAGCGAGGATTGAGTGCATTTGAGTTTTCTCCGAGGGAACGTGTTGCCTGGGGGCGAAGTGAACGGGTGAGGTCAGAAGAGTTCGATGGAACCGGCGTCCATCTCGTCTTGCGTGACCGGGTTGGGGCGCAGCGGCGCGATCTCGACGACGGCCACGCCGTCCTCGTCGTCCATGCCGAAGGTGTCGCGGGCCAGCTGGTCGGCGCAGTTGCGCAGCCGTTGGCTGGTGTGGGCGATCAGCTGCGTGGCCATGTCCTGGAATTGCAGCGCGGTGATCGCGGCGGCGATGTCCTGCATGATTTGCTTGAGCCCGTCCGAGGCGGCGGTGCCGTCGCTATTGCTCAGCAGGGTCATGGTCTGGCTGGACGCGCTGAAAAAGTGCGTCGACAGGGCTTCGCCGGCGTCGTCGAGCAGGCGTTGCAGCCGCTCCAGATCGTTGGTCACCGTCATCAGGTGATCCTGCAATTCCGCTGCCGCCAGCAGCGGCATGGCGCCCGCAGCTCCGTCGAAATCAGCGGCGGTGGATGAATCTGTCTGCATCGTGTCTCCGCGAGGGGATGCTTGCTTCTTGTCCCAATGCCCTGTGGTTTCCCTCAGGGCGAATGCATCATGGCATGTTCATATCCATTTCGGCACGTGTCGGCGTCCAGATGTCGCGAGAACGAGCCGTATTACCGGTCTGACCCCCATTGAGTGAGCCTGCGGGTGTTGTTGCCGGTGCGCGGCATACTGCGCCCCCATGACGATTTCTGGTCTGGAACCGGGCTCCCGGGTACTGCGCGTGCTGCATGTCGAGGACTCCGAACTCGATCATCAACTCATCCTGGCGCAACTGCTGCGAGCCGGGTTGCGCCTGGACATCGAGAGGCTCGATGCGCTGCCGGCGGTGCTGGCGGCGCTGGAGCGTCCCTGGGATGCAATCATCTCCGACTACAACCTTCCCGGCTACTCGGGCCTGCAGGTGCTGGAAGCCCTGAGGGCCCGGGATCGCGCCACGCCGTTCATTCTGGTGTCCGGCGAGATTGGCGAAGACATTGCCGTGGGTGCCATGCGCGACGGCGCTTCGGACTATCTGCTCAAGAGCAGCCTGCATCGCCTGGCTCCAGCGCTGCTGCACGCGGTGGAGGCTGCCGATTCCGAACGCGCCCGTCAGCGGGCAGATGAAGAGGTGGTGCGCTCCAAGCAGCGGCTGCACGAACTGGCCGGCCACCTGCAAACCAGCGTGGAGCTGGAGCGGGCGGCGATTGCTCGGGAGATTCACGACGATGTGGGCGGCTCGCTCACCGCCATCAAGTTCGACCTTGCGTGGATCGACCGGCATGCCCAGACCCCCGAGGTGCGCCAGCGGGTGGCGTCGGCGCTGGAGACTGTGAATGCCGCCATCGAGGCCAGCCAGCGCATCATGCACAACCTGCGCCCGGCCATCCTGGAGCAAGGCCTGGTGGCTGCGTTGCAGTGGCTGACCGCCCGGTTCGAGCGCCGCACCGGCATCGAAGCCGCCCTGCGCGTGGGCGAGGAACACCTCGACCTGCCGGCCGGTGTGCCGCTGGTGGCCTACCGCACCGCGCAAGAGGCGTTGACGAATGTGTCCAAGCACGCGCAGGCCAGTCGCGTGACCGTGGAGCTCAGCCAGGACTCCGGCGTGCTGACGCTGGAGATTCGGGACAATGGCTGCGGCATGGGCGCCAGCGATCTGGCCAAGGAACGTTCGTTCGGCATCCGCGGGCTGCACGAGCGGGCGGCCACGGTGGGCGGCTGGGTGGATCTGTCCAGCACGCCGGGCGGGGGCACCAGCCTCATCCTGACCGTGCCGTTGGCGCAAGACGCCATCGACGCGCTGGACGACGAGGCCGAGCTGGGCGTGGATGAAGGGCAATCGATTTGGGGGCGAGCATGATCCGCGTCATCTTGTGTGACGACCACGGGCTGATCCGCCGGGGCATTCGCGACACGCTGGCCGATGCGCAAGACATCGAGGTCGTGGGCGAAGCCGGCGACTACACCGAACTGCGCGGCCTGTTGCACAGCCTGGGCAAAGACAACCCCTGCGACGTGCTGGTGCTGGACATCAACATGCCCGGCCGCAGCGGTCTGGATGTGCTGCATGTGCTCAAGGACGAAGGCAACCCGGTGCGCGCGCTGATCGTGTCGATGTACCCCGAAGACCAGTACGCCATCCGCGCGTTGCGGGCCGGGGCGTATGGCTACGTCAACAAGGGCGGCGACCCCGCTTCGCTCGTGCAGGCGGTGCGGACGGTGGCCCAGGGGCGGAAATACGTCACGCCAGAGATCGCGCAGATGTTGGTGGAAAGCCTGACCGCGCCTGTGGCGGAGCAAGCACACCACAAACTGTCGGATCGTGAACTTCAGACCCTGGTGATGATCGCGTCTGGAAAGCGCCTGTCGGACATTGCAGAAGAACTGATGCTCAGCCCCAAGACGGTGAGCGTTTACCGTGCCCGCGTGCTGGAGAAGTTGGGGTTGGCCAACAACTCCGAACTGACGGTGTATGCCATCCGCAACGGACTCGTCGCCAGCTGAGCCGCGCCGCACGCGCGCGCCTTCGCTCGTCAAACGCCTCACGCGGCTGAGCGTGGCGGTGATGGGCGCGGCGTTGCTGCTCAGCTCGCTGGCCCTGGCGGCCTGGGTGTATCACAGCCTGCGCGAAGCCCAGCTGCGCGGGGCGGAGCAGTCGGCCCAATGGCTGGCGGAAAACCTCGCTCCGGCACTGGCCTTCCATGACCGTGAGGCCACGCGCGATGCGCTTGTGGCCTTCAGCCGGCGTGATGGGCTGCAAGCCTTGACCGTGCGCGATGCCGCCGGGGCCGCGTTCGCGCACTGGCCGTCCGAAGCCGCCGCGGCGCCGTGGCCCACGCGCCCGGTGGCCGTGGACTGGAATCAGGTGCAACTGGTGGTGCCGGTGATGCTGCAGGGCGAGCGCATCGGCAGCCTGGCCTGGGTGGAGAGTTTTGAGGCGCTCAACGCCACGCTGGTGCGACTCGCCGCGGGTGCGGTGGGCGTGCTGGCGCTGTCCCTCGTGGGGGCCAGTCTGCTGCTGCGCTGGACGCAACGCCGCGCCTTGGCTCCGCTGGTGGCCCTGTCGCGCCTGGCCGAGCGCGTGGCCACCAGCCAGGACTACAGCCTGCGGGCCCCCGTGCGTGAGCAAGACGAAGTGGGCCGCCTGGCCGAGCGCTTCAACGGCATGCTGCGCCGCATCGAGGTGTGGCACGAAGACATGACCCAGCAACTCGCCGTGGAGCAGCAGACCGGCCGCGCCTTGCAGCAGCTGGCGCACCGTGACACGCTCACCGGCTTGCCCAACCGCCTGGCCTTCGAGCTGACGCTGGAGCGGCTGTTCGTCGACTTGCACAACCCCCAGCACTCGCTGAGCCACCGGCTCGCGCTGCTGTTCATCGACCTGGACAACTTCAAGGGCGTGAACGACCGCCTGGGCCATGCGGCGGGCGACGCGGTGCTGGTGGAGGTGGGCCGGCGCATGGGCAGCGTGTTGCGGGCCAGCGACCGGTTGTTCCGCCTGGGTGGCGACGAGTTCGCCTTGCTGGTGGCGGATGTGGCCGACCCCGAAGCCGTGGAGCAACTGGCCGGTCGTTTGATCGACAGCGTGCGTCAGCCGCTGTTGCTTCAAGGCGAAGTGCAGCCGGTGGGGGCCACCGTAGGCCTGGCTTTCGTGCCTGATGACGCAACCGACCCGCAGTCGTTGCTGCAAGCGGCCGATGCCGCCATGTACGCTGCCAAACATGCCGGCAAGAACACGTACCGCAGGGCAGGGCGCAGCACGACGCCCAGCCCTTGAAGCCTTGGCGGCGGCCCTGCTGATCAGCAGCGCGGCCGCCGCCCAAACGCCCGATACGGGCTTACCCGCGCCCGCCGTCACGGGGGTTGCGGCGCCCGAGGCCGCCGAACTGCCCAGCCTTGAAGACCTGCTGCGCACCGAGCGCCGCGGCGCCGCCGCGGACGTGGCCGTCAGCACCGCCTCGCGCCAGGCCCAGAGCGCCGACCTCGCCCCCGCCGTGACCCGCGTGGTCACTCGCCAAGACATCACCCGCCTGGGCCTGCGCAACCTCGGCGATGTGCTGCGGCTCATGCCCGGCCTCGAGGTGCGCGAAGACGGCGAAGTGAGCCGGGTGGCCGTGCGGGGCGTGGCGCCGGGCGACTTCAACGGCCGCGTGCTATTCCTGCTGGACGGCTTGCGGCTCAACGACAACATCTACGACGCCGGCCCGGCCAACCGCGAGTTCTTCGTCGACGTCGGCCTGATCGAGCGCGTGGAGTTCACACCCGGCCCCGGCTCGGCCCTGTACGGCGGCAACGCGTTGCTGGGGGTCATCAACATCGTCACCCGCCATGCGGACACGCTGGCTGGCCCGCAGGGGCAGGTCAGCTTCGCGCCGCGCGGGCAGGTGGCCACTCGGCTGAGCTATGGCCAGCGGCTGGACAGCGGCGCCGAATGGACGGCCGCCTTCAGCAGCGAGCATGAGCCGCACCCCGGCCTGCAGTTCGGCGAACCGCAGGAGTACCACGCGCAGCTGTTGCCGCTGGAATGGGACCGCGTGCAGCGCTGGTCAGTCGGTGCTCGCGCCTCGGGCTGGACTGCGCGCGTGGGGGAGGTGTGGCGCGACCGCGGCACCTACAGCTTCCTGCCCAATTCGGGCGACATCACCGGCAGCGTGAACGCCATGCGCGAACGCTACGCACAGACTGGCTGGGAAGGCACGGCGGGCGATTGGGACCTGCACCTGGGCGTGGCGTGGCAGGAATCGCGCTACCGGGCGGACCAGGCCGACGACACCACCCAAGACCTGCGCACCAGCCGCTTCGAGGCGCTGGGCCGCTGGTGGCTGGCCGAGTTGCGCCTGGCGCGCAGCTGGGGTGGGGACGCGGGCAACAGCCACACCACCACCTTCGGCATGGACTGGCAGCGCGACAAGACCCAGCGCTTCCGCTACGAGCTGATCGGCGACCCGCCCAGCGACGAGAACTACGCCGCCCAGCGCCTGGGCTTTTACCTGCAGGACGAATGGCGCCTGGCCGAGCGACAGCGCCTGGTGCTGGGCGTGCGGCAAGACGGCGTGCACGGCGGCGAGTCCAGCTGGAACCCGCGCGCGGCGTGGGTGTGGTCACCCGTGCCAGGGCAGAGCCTGAAGGTGATGTGGGGCACCGCGTTCCGCGCGCCCAACCGTTTCGAGCAGGCGCTCAATGAGTCGGCCCGGGCCGACCCGCTGCGGCCCGAGCGGCTGCGCACACTGGAAGTGGCGTGGCAGGGCCGCATTCCGGGCTTGGAGGGCTGGAGTTGGCAGGGCTCGTGGTTCACCAGCCACCTGACCAACCTGATCGAGCGCGGCCGCGCGCAGCCCTTTGCCAACACCGCCGTGGCGCAATCACGCGGGGCCGAACTGGGCGTGCAGGGGCAGTGGGGCAAGGGCTGGCAACTGCAGCTCAGCGCGCTGGGCCAGCACAACCGGGCTGCAGACGGCAGCCGCCAGGCCTACAGCCCGGCCCGCACGCTCAAGTGGATGCTGCAGGTGCCGTTGGCCGACACCGGCCTGCGCCTGTCGCTCAACGGCTGGGCCACCTCCGAGCGGCAAGGCGATGAGCGCTTGCCCGGCTACGCGCAGACGCGGGCGCACCTGCTGTGGCAGCCCAGCCGGCGCTGGGATGTGTTCGTCGGCGCTGACAACGTGGGCGGCCGGGCGTATTCGGAGTCCAGCGGGGCGGGCTACGCCGCGCCGCGTCGCCTGGAAGGCACGCGTTGGCAGGCCGGCGTGACCTGGCGGGGGGATGCGCCATGAAGGCCTGGTCCTTGCTGCTGTTGCTGCTGGTGAGCGCAGCGCTGGCGCGGGCCCGGGCGGACAGCCTGGACGAAGACCGCCTGCGTGCCGCCTTCGTGCTGCGCCTGGCGCAGTACACGCAATGGCCGGCGTCGGCGGCGGACGGGCAAACCCTGTCGCTGTGCGCGGCGGGTTTGCCGGCTTCGGGGCTGGAGGCGGTGAAAGGGCTGGCCAGCCGCGCCGTGGGCGGCGCGCAGATCCGCGTGCGCAGCCTGACCGAGCCGAAGGACGCCAGCCACGGCTGCCAGGTGCTGGTGCTGGGCCACCCGGACGCGGCCACGCTGCGCCAGTGGGTGTCGGCCGTGCCGGACTCGCCCGTGCTGGTGGTGGCCACCAGCCCGGAGGCGCTGCGGGCGGGGGTGTGCATTGCGCTCATCACCGAACCCCAAGGCATGGCGTTTGCCGTCAACCACGGCGAGTCTAAAAAACGCGGGCTGAGCCTGGCCGCGCCCGTGCTGAAGCTGGCCCGCGAAGTGCGTTGACCCGGGGGCTCCGGCCCCCTTCAACCGCCCACTCATCTGCGCTTTTCGACGTTTCGGCGCCGCAGCTTGCCGTTCGTCAAAACCCCTGTAGACGGATAGCGCTGTCTGTACACAATCCGCCCCGATCCGCCTGCTGGCGGCAACTCTGGGGAGCGCGTCATCGACACCGGATTGCTGAAGGAACTGCGCATTGACGGCGCGCAGCGTGAGGACCACGACGGCGGCATGCCGCGGTGGATCTGGGGCGCGGCGGCCGGTGCCGTGGTGCTGGCCGTGGCGGGCGGCGGCGCCTGGTGGTGGCTGGCGGGCGCCAAGCCCGTGGCGGTGCAAACCACCACCGTGCGCGCCAACGGGCAGGGGCCAGCGGCCGATGCGGTGCTGCAGGCCACCGGCTACGTCACCGCACGGCGCATGGCCACCGTGTCGGCCCAGATCACCGGCACGCTCACCGAGGTGCTGATCGACGAGGGCTTCAAGGTCAAGAAGGGCCAGGTGCTGGCGCGGCTGGACGACACCGGCCTGAAAGCCGGTCTGGCCGCCGCCGAGGCGCAGGTGCGCACCGCGGAAGCCAACCAGGGCCAGCTGCGCGCCCAACTCGCCCAGGCCCAGGCCGACGAGCGGCGCCAGGCCGAACTGAACGCGAGTGGCATGACCACGCGCCAGTCGCGCGAGCAGGCGGCCACCGCCGTCAAAACCGTCAGCGCCCAGTTGGAGGCCTCGCAGCGCCAGATCGAGGCCGCACAGGCCCAGGTGCGGCAGGCACGCGTGAACTTCGACTACGCCACCGTGCGGGCGCCGTTCGATGGTGTCGTCACGGCGCGGGCCGCCCAGGTGGGTGAAATCATCTCGCCGCTGTCGGCCGGCGGCGGCTACACCCGCACCGGCGTGGGCACCATCGTCGACATGGACTCGCTGGAGGTGAACGTCGACGTCAACGAGGCCTACATCGCGCAGGTCAAGGCCGACATGCCGTGCGAAGCCGTGCTGGACGCCTACCCCGACTGGAAGATCCCGGCGCACGTGGTGGCCGTGATCCCGAGCGCCGACCGCGGCAAGGCCACCGTGAAGGTGCGTGTGGCGCTGGAGAAGAAGGACGACCGCGTGGTGCCCGACATGGGCGTGCGCGTCACCTTCCTGGCCGCCAAGCCCAAGGAGCAGGCCAAGCCCGCACCGGGCGTGCTGCTGCCGCCCGACGCCGTGGTGGACCGCGACGGCGGGCCCGCGGTGTTCGTCGTGCAGGACAACCGCGCCGAGCGCCGGGTGGTGAAGCTGGGCGGCGACGTCGGCAAGTTCAAGCTGGCCACCGAGGGGGTGAAAGCGGGTGAGACGGTCGTCGTGTCGCCGCCCGCGGAGCTGAAGCAGGGGTCAACCGTCTCCAACAAGGAATGAGCATGAGCGCACTGATCGAGATCCGCGACCTGTCCAAGGTCTACGCCCGCGGCAAGCAGAAGGTGGAGGTGCTGCACAACATCAACCTCGACGTGGCCCAGGGCGACTTCCTGGCGCTGATGGGCCCTTCGGGCTCGGGCAAGACCACGCTGCTGAACCTGATGGGCGGGCTGGATGCGCCCACGGGCGGCTCCATCGCGGTGGGCGGCGATCGCATCGACAAGCTCTCGGGCGCGGCCCTGGCCAAGTGGCGCGCCTCACGCGTGGGCTTCGTGTTCCAGTTCTACAACCTCATGCCCACACTGTCGGCGCAGAAGAACGTGGAGCTGCCGCTGTTGCTGACCAAGCTGTCGGCCGGTGAACGCAAGAAGCGCGCGGCGATTGCGCTGCAGCTGGTGGGCCTGGCCGACCGGGCCTCGCACAAGCCCACCGAGCTGTCGGGCGGCCAGCAGCAGCGGGTGTCGATTGCGCGGGCCATCGTGAGTGACCCGACCCTGCTGGTGTGCGACGAGCCCACCGGCGACCTGGATCGCCAGTCCGCCGAAGACGTCCTGACCCTGCTGCAGGCGCTGAACCGCGAGCATGGCAAGACTATCGTGATGGTCACCCACGACCCGCGCGCCGCCGCCCGCGCCAGCCGCACCCTGCACCTGGACAAGGGCACGCTGGTGAGCGAAGCCGAGACGGCATGAAGCCCCTCGTCCAACAAGTACGTTGGCCGGTCCCCCGAGGGGACGCCAACGCGTGCTGGGTTGACCAGCCCGCATTGCCTGGCCGGGCCGGCTCGGGAGCGGCCCAGCGCTCGGCCCGCAAACCTCGGTCGTCGAAAGGAGTTCGACAGTGAAATACCTCCACCTCATCTGGGCCGCGCTGTTCCGGCGCAAGGGCCGGACCTTCCTGACCCTGGTGTCCATCATCACGGCCTTCCTGCTGTTCGGCCTGCTGGACGCCGTGCGCGTGGGCTTTGACCAGGCGGGCAAGAGCGCCAACGGCGCGCAGCGGCTGCAGACGGGCTCCAAGCTCAGCTTCATCCAGTTGCTGCCCATGTCGCTGCAGGGGCGCATCGGGCAGATCGACGGCGTGAAGGACGTGGCCTTTGCCAACTGGTTTGGCGGCGCCTACCAAAAGCCCGAGAACGCGGTGTTCAGCTTTGCCGTGTCGCCCAACTACCTGGACATTTATCCGGAGATGGAAGTCTCGGCCGAGCACCGCAAGGCTTTTGCCGAGACCAAGAACGGTGCGCTGGTGGGCGAGCAGCTGGCCACCAAGTTCGGCTGGAAGGTGGGCGACCAGGTGCCCATGCAGTCCACCATCTTTCCGGACAAGAACGGCAGCCAGAACTGGCCCTTCACCATCGTCGGCATCATCAAGGTGGCCGACAAAAAGGCCGCCGGCTGGTGGAGCCAGATGTTCCTGCTGAACTGGAAATACTTCGACGACACCACGCCGTGGAACCAGGGCCAGGTGGGCTGGTACGTGACGCGGGTGAAGGACGTGAACCAGGCCGACCGCGTGCTGCAGGCGATTGACGAAATCTCCGCCAACTCCGACCACGAAACCCGCACCCAGACCGAGGCGGCCGCCATGTCCAGCTGGATGAAGCAAGTGGCCGACATCAACCTGATCGTCACCTCCATCATGGGCGCCGTGTTCTTCACGCTGCTGCTGCTCGCGGGCAACACCATGATGCAGGCCGTGCGGGAGCGCACCGGCGAGATTGCGGTGCTCAAGACGCTCGGGTTCTCGGGGGGTAGCGTGCTGGCCATGGTGTTGGCCGAGTCGGTGCTGCTGCTGTTGATCGGCGGCGGCGTGGGTTTGTTGCTGGCCAGCGTGATCGGGCCGGCGGTGTCAGCCGGCAGCGGCGGCGCCCTGAACCTGCCCGCGGCGGGCGCTACGAGCTGGCTGATTGGCGGCGGCCTGGCCCTGCTGTTCGGACTGCTGGTGGGGGCGATGCCGGCGCTGCGCGCCATGCGCGTGAACATCACCGATGCACTGGCTGGGAGGGCATGAGATGAAGCTCCTTAAGAACCTCGGCCTCGCGCTGCTCACGGTCCTGCTGCTGGCCGGCTGGGTCATGCTGCCCTGGCAGGGCGCACTGGCGCTGGCGGTGCTGCTGGCGGTGTGGATGGCCCTGTTCCGCTCGGGCATGCAAACCCGCTCGGTGGCGTCGGTCGGCATCAGCACGCTCACGCAGCGGCTGGGGTCGTCGGCCGTCATCGTGGTGGGCATTGCCGGTGTGGTGGGTGTGCTGGTGGCGCTGCTGGCCATGGCCGAGGGCTATGCGCAAACGCTGCGCAACTCCGGCTCGTTGGACACCGCCATCGTCATGCGCGGCGCGTCGGCCAACGAGGTGTCGTCCTCGCTCAGCCGCGAAGACATCGTCCAGATCGAGCAAGCCCCCGGCATTGCGCGCAATGCCAAGGGCGAGCCCATCGTGTCGGCCGAAACCGTGGTGGCGGCCAACCTGCCGGTCAAGGGCGGCAAGGCGGGGGACTCGGGCAGTGCGCAGGTGCGCGGCATCAGCGAAGCCGCATTCGCCGTGCGGCCCAACGCCAAGATCGTCGAGGGCCGCAGCTTCCAGCCGGGCCTGCGGGAAATCGTGGTCGGCAAGGGGGCGGTGCGGCAGTTCAACGGGCTCACCGTGGGCGCCACGCTCAAGCTTGGCAACCAGCCCTGGACGGTCGTGGGCATCTTTGCCTCGGGCGACGCGATGGAGTCGGAACTCTGGGCCGACGCCAACGTCGTGAACGACGCCTACAAGCGCGGCAGCGGCCGCAACTCGGCGACCGTCAAGCTGGAAAGCGCGGCGGCCATCAAGACCTTCAGCGAGGCGCTGGAGAACAACCCGCAGCTCAAGGTCAAGGCCAGCACCACGCTGGACTTCTTCGCCAAGCAAAGCGAGCAGATGACCAAGGTGCTGCGCATCATCGGCATCGTGGTGGGCTCCATCATGGCCGTGGGCGCGGTGTTCGGTGCGTTGAACACCATGTTCGCCGCCGTGGCGGCGCGGGCCCGCGAAATCGCCACGCTGCGCGCCATCGGCTTTCGGGGCCTGCCGGTGGTGGTGGCCGTGATGCTGGAAACCACGCTGCTCGCGCTGATCGGCGGGCTGGTGGGCGGCGGCATTGCCTGGCTGCTGTTCAACGGCTTCGAGGCCTCCACCATGGCCGCGGGCGCCGTGGGCAAGCTCAGCTTCAACCTGGCCGTGTCGCCGCAGCTGCTGTGGGAGGGCATCAAGTGGGCCCTGGCCATCGGCTTCGTGGGCGGGCTGTTCCCGGCGGTGCGGGCGGCAAGCCTGCCGGTGACGACGGCGTTGCGGGAGGCTTGAGCGGGCCGGCGCGGCGGGCCTGGACCCCGGCCGGCTGCGCCTTGCGATCAGAGCGACGGGAAACGATGCACGCCGTCGTCGGGCAGCTTGGCCATGCAGGCCACAAACAGCGGGTGGGCGAGCCAGGCGTGGAGCCAGCCGCGCACCGCCGGCAGTTCCAGCCCGGCAAACCAGTCGGGCGCCACGGCGGCGAACTGGCGCACGAAGGGCATGACCGCCAGGTCGGTGGCGCAGGGCGTGTCGCCCCCGAGGTGGGGTGCGTCGCGCAAGCGGCTTTCCAGCGGGTGCAGCAGCGCGTCCACCGCCCCGTCGCGGTGGGCCTCGGGTGTCAATGCGTCTCCGGTGTAGCGCTGCGGGTACTTCCAGCGGTCCAGGTGGTGCTTGAAATCACCGTCGTTGCGCTGCAGCAGGTTCAGGTTGTCGGGCGACTGGGCGCGGTCCCACCAGCCCTGCGCCGGGCTGGCCGAGAAGGCCCAGCGCATGATGTCCCAGCTCTCGTCGATGACCCGCCCATCGGGCAACTGCAGCACCGGCACGGTGGCCTTGGGTGAGAGGGCCAGCAAGCTCGCAGGCTTGGCGCGCAGGCTGACCTCGACCGCGTCGAACGGCCGGCTGGCTTGCAGCAGCGCCATGCGGGCGCGCATGGCGTACGGGCAGCGTCGAAAGGTGTAGAGCCGCGGGCAGGGCGGCGTGTGGACTGCGCTCATGGGTGGAGGCCGGCGCCTCGGTTCAGCGGGGGGGCGAGGGCGGATTGTCGAACGCAGCGCAGCGGGGGGGCGGCTCGGGCCCAGAGCGCGCACTTCAGCTGAACGCCGCCAGCAACCGCTCCAGCGCCACCGTGAACGGCGTCTGCATCAGCGGCAGCGTGGCCACCATGCCGATCAAACCGACGCTGACCGTCAGCGGAAAACCGACCGAGAACACGCCGATTTGCGGCGCCACGCGCGAGATCACGCCCAGCACCAGGTTCACGAACATCAGCATGGTGATCAGCGGCAGCGAGATCCACAGGCCAATGCTGAAGATCTCGGCCCCCCACTGCTGCGGTGCCGCGGCGCGCAGGAAGGCGAAGGGCTCGCCCCCCACCGGGAAGGTGTGAAAGCTCTGCACCAGCGCGTTGATGAGCAGCAGGTGCCCGTTGATGGCGATGAACAGGAAGGCCACCATGCTGCCGAAGAAGCGGGCGCTGGCCGTGCCTTGCGCGCCGGTGCTGGGGTCGAAGAAGCCGGCGAAGTTCAAGCCCATCTGCAGGCCGATGATTTCGCCTGCGAACTCCAGCGCCGCGAACACGATGCGCACCGCAAAGCCCATGGACAGGCCGATCAGCAGCTGCTGCGCCACCAGCAGGGTGAGCAGGGGCAGGGAGTCCAGCGGCGTGGGCGGGATGTCGGGCAGCGAGGGTTGCGCCGCCACGGCGATGAAGAGGCTCAGCCCCACGCGCAGCCGCAGCGGCACGTTGCGCTGGCTGAACGTGGGCATGCCCGCAAACAGCGCGAGCGTGCGGATGAACGGCCACAGCAGCGGGTTCAGCCAGGCCAGCAGCTGGGCCTCGGTGACGCTGAACATGGCCCGGGCCTCAGCCCACCACCGACGGGATGGTTTGCAGCGTGCGCTGGATGTACTCGACCAGCGTGGTCACCATCCAGGGGCCAGCGATGGCCAGCGTCAAGATGGCGGCCAGCACCTTGGGCACGAACGACAGCGTGGACTCGTTGATCTGCGTGGCGGCCTGGATCACGCTGATCACCACCCCCACCAGCAGCACCACGATCAGCACCGGTGCCGACACCAGCATCAGCACGTACAGGCCTTGCTGGCCGAAGGTGAAAACTTGTTGAGCGTCCATGGCGGGGCCGTCAGGTGGCGAAGGAGGCGGCAAGCGAGCCGAGCAGCAGGTTCCAGCCGTCCGCCAGCACGAACAGCATCAGCTTGAAGGGCAGGGCCACGAGCACGGGCGACAGCATCATCATCCCGAGGCTCATCAGCACGCTGGCCACGATCATGTCGATCACCAGGAACGGGATGAAGATCAGGAACGCGATCTGGAAGGCGCTCTTGAGCTCGCTCGTCACGAAGGCAGGCACCAGCACCTTGAAGGGCACGTCCTCGGGCTTGATGTTGTTGTCCAGCTTGGCGAGGCGGGCAAACAGCGTCACGTCGGCCTGGCGGGTTTGCTTGAGCATGAAGCCGCGCATGGGCACTTCGGCGCGCTTGAGCGCCTCGTCGAACGCGATGGTGCCGGCGCTGTAGGGCTGCCAGGCGTCGGCATACACCTTGTCGAGCGTGGGGCTCATCACGAAGAAGGTGAGGAACAGGCTCAGGCCCACGATCACCTGGTTGGGCGGCGCGGCTTGCGTGCCCAGCGCCTGGCGCATCAGGCTCAGCACGATGGCGATGCGAGTGAAGGCCGTCATCATCAGGATGACTGCCGGCAGGAAGCCCAGCGCTGTGAAGAACAGCAGCGTCTGGATGGGCACCGAATAGCTGCCGCCTGCGCCCTGGCCGACGAGCAAGGGCAGGGTGGCCGGTGGGGTTTGGGACTGGGCGACGGCGGCGCCGGACACGAGGCACAGCGCGGCCGTGGCCGCTGCTGCACCGAGCGCTTTCACGGCGGGCCGACGCCACACGGCCGGCACGCGAGGCGCTTGCCCGGCTGCGCCTGAAGGTGGGGTCAGGGGCTCAAGCATCCTTTTGCTCCTTCTTCAGGAACTGGGCGAAGGACGCGGGCGCCGGAGGTTCAGCCTGCGGGGGCAGCGTGTGCAGTGTGGTGATGCTCTGGGCCGTGGCGCCCAGCACCAGCCAGCGGCGGTCTTCGCCCTGGCCGACTTCCACCACCAGCAGTCGCTGGTTCGGGGACGTGGGCAACTGCGCCACCACGCGCAGCACGCCCGCGGCCGCAGCACCACCCATCGGCGTGCGCTTGAGCAGCCACAGCGCGACGGGGATCAGCGCGACGATCCCGAGGAACCAGAGAAAAGGAAGCAGGCCGGAAGCATTCATGCCTCGGCATTCTGCGGAGCGACTTGAGGCCTTGAACGCCTCAAATAGCCATTGAAACCCCGCCTCGTCTTGCGACTGCTGCCGCCGAAGGCGCTGCGTCTTCGCGCAGACCTCGGCGATCCGGCTCTGCCGGGCGCACGAGGTCGCCCCATGGAGGGGGCGCGAAGCGCTTAAGGGGGTGGTCCGCTCAAGCGCCCTTGGACAGGCGCCGCATGCGTTCAGACGGCGTGACGATGTCAGTCAGCCGGATGCCGAACTTGTCGTTCACCACCACCACCTCGCCCTGGGCGATCAGGTAGCCGTTGACCAGCACGTCCATGGGCTCGCCGGCCAGGGCGTCCAGTTCCACCACCGAGCCTTGGGCCAGTTGCAGGATGTTCTTGATCGGGATGCGCGTGCGGCCCAGTTCCACAGTCAGCTGGACGGGGATGTCCAGGATCATGTTGATGTCGCCCGCCGGGCCACCCGCCGTGGTGGGCGAGAAGTTGGCAAAGCTGGGTGTGGACACCTGCTCCGGCGCCACTTCGGACACCACTTCCGTGGAGGCAGAGGCCGCTGGGGCGGCGGAGGCTTCGGCCAGCGCCGCCGCCCATTCCGCCGCCATTGCGTCTTGTTCGTCTTGGCTCGGGGTATCAGGGCTCATGTTTCGCTCCCAACCAGCTTTCCTGCGAGCCAGTCAGCATTTGGTCGACCTTGAGGGCGTATCGGCCATTGGACGTGCCGTAGTGGCACTGGAACACCGGCACCCCGTCCACCTTGGTCTGGATGACGGGGTCCAGGTCGAGTTCGATGAAGTCGCCCGGCTTGAACGCCAGCAACTGCTCCACGGTGGCCGGGGCCGTGCCCAGCTCGGCCACCAGTTCCACCTCGGCGGCCTGGATCTGCGTTTTCAGCAGGTTGATCCAGCGGCGGTCGGGCTCGGTGGAGTCGCCCTGCGTGGTGCTGTAGAGCACGTCACGGATGGGCTCCAGCGTGGAGTACGGGATGCAGAAGTAGATGGTGCCGCTGGTCTCGCCGATTTCCAGCGTGAACGAGGTTGACACCACGATCTCGCTGGGTGTCGCGATGTTGGCGAACTGGGGCTGCATCTCCGAGCGCTGGTACTCCAGCTCCAGCGGATAGATGCCCTTCCAGGCCTTGTGGTACTCGTGCAGCACCACCTCGACGATGCGGGTGATGACGCGCTGCTCGGTGGGCGAGAAATCGCGGCCTTCGATGCGGGCGTGGAATTTGCCGATGCCGCCGAACAGGCTGTCGATGACGGCGAACACCAGCGTCGGGTCGCACACGATGAGACCGCTGCCGCGCAGCGGCTTCACCGACACGATGTTGAAGTTGGTCGGGACGACGATCTCGCGCAGGAAGGCGCTGTACTTCTGCACCTTGATGCCGCCGATGGCGACTTCCGGGCTCTTGCGGATGAAGTTGAACAGGCCCACGCGGATGTTGCGCGCGAACCGCTCGTTGATGATTTCCATCGTGGGCATGCGCCCACGGACGATGCGTTCCTGGCTTGCGAGGTTGTACTCGCGAATGCCACCAACCTGCTCCTCCTCGGCTTCGAGCTTCTGGCTCTCGCCGGTGATGCCCTGGAGCAGTGCATCGACTTCGTCTTGGGAAAGAATCTGCTGATTCATGCCGAGGCCTCTGGAGATCCCGTGACCTTCGTCGCAGGTTGAGCGCCGGCTCGCGCCCGAGCCGGCACGCCATGGCGATGGGCCGAGTGGGCGCGCCTGCGTTCAGCGGGGCGAGAGGGGGCGAGGGGCGTCATGGTCACTGCACGATGAAGTTGGAGAACAGCACCTGGGTCACGGGGCTTTCGACTTGGGCCTTCTTCTTTTTCTTCTTCTTCTTTTTGGCCGCGTCGGCGTCTTCTTCGTCTTCGTCGTCGAGCTCGATGCCCATCGGGCGCACCGACTCGCGCATCACTTCGCGCGACAGCTTTTCCTTGCCTTCGCGGGTCAGCAACTCAGAGGCGGTCTTGTGCGACAGCACCATCAGGATGTTGCTGCGGATGGCCGGCATGTAGGCCTTGATCTGGTCGGCGAACTTCGGGTCTTCCACCTGCAGGGTGACGCCGATCTGCGCAAAGCGGTCCACGTCCTTGTCGGCCAGGTTCACGGTGAACGGGTCCAGCGGCACGAACGTGGGCGGGTGGTCGTTCTTGGCGTGGGCCTTGGGCTTGGGTGCGGGCTCGTGCACCTCCGCCCCTTCCTCGCCTTCCTCGGCCGGCTTTTTCTTGAGCAGCATGAAGGCGGCACCGCCCCCCACCAGCACGAGCACCAGCACGGCTGCGAGGATGATGATCAGCTTCTTGCTGCCGCCTGCCTTGGGCGGGGCGGCTTCAGCAGCCGGCGCGTTCGCCATGTGAACTCCTTCAAACGTCTGTCACCCGTGCCGCAGGGCGCGGACCGTGGGCACCTTTGCAGCCGATTATTGACTTCGGCTTCACGGGCCAAGCCCCGATTAGCTCAAGCCAGCCGTGGCTATTTCCACTTCCGGGCGGTCTTCAGGTTCAGGCAAAGGTGTCGAGCAGGCCCACCGACCGGCGTGGTGCCGAGGCCGCGGGTGCGGTGTCGGCCGCGCCGCCCGGGGCGCCACGGGCACTGGCGGAGCCGGTGCGGCCACCCTCAGCACCCGAATTGCGGTTGTCGGATGCCCCCGGGTCTTGCTGCGCTTGCTGGAACACGCCCCCGCCCGACAGCGTCAGGCCCTGCCCCTGCAAGGCGGCCGCCAGATCCGGCAGGCTTTGCTCCAGCGCGGCGCGGGTTTCGGCCTGCACCGCCTGGAACGACACCTGGGCCTGGCTGCCGTCCAGCACGATCTGCACCGTCACGGGGCCCATCTCGGCGGGGTTGAGTTGAAGTTCGGCGTGCTGCACGCCATCCACCGCCATCAGGCTGACGCGGGTGCCCAGCTCCGGCGCAAACGCGGTGCTGTGCAGCGAGGCGTGCACGCGGGCCGTGGCTTCCGGCGTGAAGCGGGTGTCGGCGGCGCCTCCCAACAACGGCTGCATCACGGCGGCAAAGGCCTGCGGATTGGCGCTGGCGGTCGGCAAGGCGGTGGGCCCTGCGCTGGCCGCGTCACGCTGGGCGGGCGCGAGGCTGGCGCTGCGTTCGGCGCTGGCTGTCGCGTCTTGCCGCGCGGCGGCGGCGGAACTGGCGGCCGCCGGGGGGGGCGCGGGGCGCGCGGCGGTGGCTGATGACGTGCCGTCGCCTGGGGGCGTGGTGCGGCCTGCAGCGCGTGCGGTGGCCGAGCCCGTGTCGGCGTCGGCATCAACGCTGGCGTTCGCGGCGGTGCTGTCGGCATCGGTGGCGCCGGCGTCTGCGTGGGCGAGGGCCCGGCCGTGGCGGGCGGTACCCGCTGCGGCGGTGGCCGTGGCATCGCCTCCGGCGCCGTCGGCGAGTTGAGTCGCTGCGGTGGTGTTGGCCGGCGTGGGCAGCGCCGGGGCGGCGGCCGGGGTCAGCCCGATGAGCTGGGTGAACTCGGCCAGGCCCGCGCTGGCGTCGTCAGCCGGGGCTTCGAGGGCGTCGCGGCCGTCTCCCGCCTCGCTGGCGGTGGCGGCGTTCAGGGCGTCTGCGGTGCCGGGGTCGGCGGCGGCTTCGCCGGGGGGCTGCAGTTCACGGGTCGATGGGCGGCCGTCAGCGGGGCGCGTGGTGGAGGCGGGGGCCTTGCTGGCCGGTGCGGCGGAAACCTTGCGGGCCGGCGCCGGGGCCGCGTCCTGCGGCGCGGGGGCCGCCGCCTTGGCCGCCGTCGAGTGGGGCGAGGACGGCTCGGCGCTGCGCGCTGCGGTGGGCTCGGCGGTCGGCGCTGAGGTTGGCGTGCAGGTTGGCGTGGAGGTCGGCACGGCCTGCTCGCTGAGCAGGCGGGCGAAGTTGGCGCCACTCAGCCCGGCCAGGGCCGATGCGGCGTTGCTGGTGCCCGACGCGGGCAGGGCTGCGGGTGGGGTGGCGGGCTTGGCGGCGGTGGCCTGGGCGGTGCTGATCATGGGGCGCCTCGGCTCAAGAGTGGGCGGCCCGCTGCAGCTGCACGCGGGCGGCAAATTCGTCGGTGGCGCGTTGCTCGCGTCGCTGGGTCTGGCGCAGGGCCTCGGCCTGGCGGCGGGCGATCAACTGCTTCAGCGCGGCCACACGCAATTCCGCCTGGCGCAGCGCGTCTCGGGCGCGGGCCTGGCGTTGGTCGGCGTGCTGGGCCACATGACCTTGGGTCAC
Organism: Pelomonas baiyunensis; assembly: GCF_043555935.1. Lineage (NCBI taxonomy): Bacteria > Pseudomonadati > Pseudomonadota > Betaproteobacteria > Burkholderiales > Sphaerotilaceae > Roseateles > Pelomonas baiyunensis. Next base: position 688,074 of record NZ_JBIGIB010000001.1, read on the forward strand.
CACGGCTTGGTCCAGCCGCTGGCCAAAGGTTTGGTAGCAGGCCACGATGTCCATGGTGGTGGCGCGGGCGAAGGTTTGCGTCCAGCGTTGCTCGTACTCCTGCCGGTAGCCGGTCAGCTCACCATGCTGGGCGCGGGCGGCCTGGGCCTGGTTGCTGGCGGCGTTCAGCGCGCGGGCTGCCGCATCGCGCTCGTCTTCGGCGCGCTCCAGCAGCAGGCTCAAGGTGTCGGTGGCAGTGGCACTCATGCGATCTCCAGCGCGGTGCGGACCGGACGGTTCCACACCCCATCGTTATCGGCCGCTGCCGGTGCGCGCTTCAGGCGCCCTGCACCACGGCCTGCAATTGACTGACGCTGGCGTGAAGAAGTGCCGGGCTGTGCATGTCCTGCTGCAGCAGCCGCGTCATGTCGGCATGCAGGCGCACGGCGAGGTCCAGCTCGGGGTCGCTGCCCGGGGCATAGGCACCGAGCTGGATCAGGTCGCGGGCCTTGTTGTATTTCGCCAGAAGCTGGCGGAATCGACGGGCGGAATCGACCTGGTTTTGCGGTGCAACACTGGTCATCACCCGCGAGATGGAGCGTTCGATGTCGATGGCCGGGTAGTGGCCGGCCTCGGCGAGTTCGCGTGAGAGGACGATGTGGCCGTCCAGAATGCCGCGCGCCGCGTCGGCAATCGGGTCTTGCGGGTCGTCGCCCTCGGTCAGCACGGTGTAGAAGGCGGTGATGGAGCCTTCACCGGGCAGGCCGTTGCCGCTGCGCTCCACCAGCTGTGGCAGTTTGGCAAAGCAGCTGGGCGGGTAGCCCTTGGTGGCGGGCGGCTCGCCAATGGCCAGGGCAATTTCGCGCTGGGCCATGGCGTAGCGGGTGAGGCTGTCCATCAGCAGCAGCACGTGGCGGCCTTCGTCGCGGAAGTGCTCGGCAATGGCGGTGGCGTAGTGGGCGCCCTGCATGCGCATCAGCGGCGGTGCGTCGGCCGGGGCGGCCACCACGACGCTGCGGCGCAGGCCTTCCTCGCCGAGGATGTCTTCGATGAATTCCTTCACTTCGCGGCCGCGCTCGCCGATCAGGCCCACCACGATGACGTCGGCCTGCGTGTAGCGGGCCATCATGCCCAGCAGCACCGACTTGCCCACGCCGGTGCCGGCGAACAGGCCCAGCCGCTGGCCTCGGCCCACGGTGAGCAGGGCGTTGATGGCGCGCACCCCGGTGTCCAGCGGGCGGCGCACGGGGTCGCGGTCCATCGCGTTGATGGGGCGGCGCACCATGGGTTCGTTGTGGATGCGGGTGAGCTCGCCGCCGCGGTCCAGCGGGTGGCCGTGCGGGTCCACCACGCGGCCCAGCAGTCCGTCGCCCATGGGCAGGTGCAGGCCACGGTCTTCGCCCCGGCGCCAGGGGTGCAGCGGCTGGCCCAGCTGCGGTGCCAGCGGCGGCAGGTGGCGCGGCACCACGGTGGCGCCACTGGAGAGGCCCTGCACTTCGTCGGTGGGCATGAGGTAGGCCCGGTCGCCCGAGAAGCCCACCACCTCGGCATTCACCGGTGCGGCGCCCCGGCGCGGGTTGGCACCGCTGCTGGGCATCTGGATGCGGCACACCGAACCCAGCGGCACCTTGATGCCGGTGGCCTCCAGCACCAGGCCCGCCACGCGCACCAGCTTGCCGTGCGACTCCAGCGGCGCGGCGTTGCTGGCCAGGGTTTCCAGGTCGGTCAGGTAGCGCTGCCAGCGCTCGGTGCGCTCAGGCGTCGTCATCCGCGCCTCCGCGGCGGTCTTCCCAGATGGACTGCTGGCCGATGGCGGACACCGCCTGCTGCCAGCGGGCGGCGAGGGTGGCGTCGACGCTGGCGATGTCGGCGTCCACCTTCACGCCACCGCGGGCCACCTCGGCATCGGGCACCAGCTGGGCCTCGCGGGCTTCCAGCTCGTGGCCCGCGCCGTCTTGCACCAGGTCGAAATCGGCGGGGTTCACGCGCACGCGCACATGGCGGGCCGAGAGCTGCAGCGCCTCCACGGCATCGTGCGCCACGCGGGCGATCAGCTCGGGGTTTTGCGTCAGTTCGCTGCGCACGACCTGGCGCGCCAGCTCTACGGCAATGCGGGCCACCGAGGCGGCCATCGCGTCTTCCAGCCCGCGCATTTCGGCATCGAAACTGGTGACCACGGCGCCGATCTGCTTGCTCATCTGCTGGGCAAAGCTTTGCTTGAAGGCGTCCAGCGCGGCCATGCCGTCACGGTAGCCGTCTTGATAGCCGGACTGTCGGGCGGCGTGCAGCTGCTCTTGCGCGCTGGGTTCGGGCGGCGGCGGGGGCTCCACCGGCGCGGCGGCCGGTGCGGGCGCGGGCGCTGCGCCGGGGCGCATGGGCGCAAAGGGCGACGCGGGCGAATCGCCCAGGTGGTCCAGCGACCAGGCCTTGGCGCCTTGCACCTCTTCGCCGGGAATGAAGCGGGCGTAGCTGCCGCGCCGTTCGCCTTCGCGGCGGTCGGGCGGGGGCACCTGGCGGGGCGGTTGACGGGTGGCCATGGTCAGACGAACTGGTCGTCACCCCCACCCGCCAGCACGATCTGCCCTTCGTCCACCAGGCGGCGGACGATCTTGAGCATTTCCTTCTGCTCGGCCTCCACCTCGGACAGGCGCACCGGGCCGCGGCTTTCGAGGTCTTCGCGCAGGGTTTCGGCGGCGCGGCTGGACATGTTGCGGAAGATCTTCTCGCGCAGGTCGACGCTGGCGCCCTTGAGGGCCACCACCAGGCTTTCGCTCTGCACTTCCTTGAGCATGGCCTGGATGCCCTTGTCGTCGATCTTGTTCACGTCGTCGAACGTGAACATGTTGTCCATGATCTTCTGGGCCAGGTCGGAGTCGGCCTCGCGGATGTAGTCCAGCACCGAGGCTTCCACGCTGGAGCCCATCATGTTGATGATTTCCGCCGCCGTCTTGGCGCCGCCCAGCGAGCTCTTCTTCATGCGCTCGCCGCCGGCCAGGATCTGGCTCATGACCTCGTTGAGGTCCTTCAGTGCGGTGGGCTGGATGCCGTCCAGCGTGGCGATGCGAATCAGCACCTCGTTGCGGCCCCGCTCGGTGAAGAGCTTGAGCACGGAGCTGGTCTGGTCAAAGTCCAGGTGGGCCAGGATGGCCGCAATGATCTGCGGGTGCTCGTTGCGCAGCAGTTCGGCCACGCTGGCGGCGTCCATCCACTTGAGGCTTTCGATGGACGAGACATCGCTGCCTTGCAGGATGCGGTCCAGCAGCAGGTTGGCCTTGTCTTCACCGAGCGCCTTGCGCAGCACCGCGCGCACGTATTCGTCGGTGTCGGTCACCAGCGTGCTGTGGGTGTCGGCGACGGAGTCGAACTTGTCGAGCACCTCCTCCACCTGCGCCCGCTTGATGATCTTGAGCTTGGCGATGGTTTCGCCCAAGGCTTGCACTTCCTTGGGAGACAGATGCTTGAAGACCTCGCTGGCCTCTTCTTCGCCCAGCGACATCAGCAGGATGGCTGCGTTCTCGATGCCTTTGTCGTCCATGTTCAACCCTCACGCGCCGCTGCGCAGTGCACCGCCGTTCCCTGGGCGGGGCCGGCCAAGGCGGGCCTTGGGCGAGGCGTGCACGGTCAAGCGGATTGCCCTTCCATCCAGTCGCGCACGATGTTGGCGACTGCCAGCGGATTGTCGCGCGCCAGGGTGCGTGCGCGGTCGAGTTTCTCGTTGTGCAGCGGGGCTTCGAGCTTGGGCATGCCGTCGGGGCCCGGCAGCAGTTCGGTGTCGTCCACCACCTCGTCCACGGTTTCGGTCTTGGCCTCCTCAACCGGGGGCAGCGGGGCGGCGGCCTTGATGGCGGGGCGGATCATGCCGAACACCGCGATCAGCGCGATGGCCACGAACGCCAGCGGCACGATGGCGCTGCGGGCGATGTCCAGCACCCAGGGCTGCTTCCACAGTGGGGTGTCGACGGGCTCGCTCTTGTCCAGCACGAAGGGCGCGCTGATGACCTTGACCGAGTCGCCCCGCTCGGCGTTGAAGCCCATGGCCTCCTTGACCAGGTCGGTCAGGCGGGTGATTTCTTCGGCCGACACGGGCTGGTTGGTCGTCTTGCCCTTGGCGTCGGTGACCGAGCGGTGGTTCACCACGATGGCGGCGTTCAGGCGCTTGACGTTGCCCACCGAGCCGCGGGTGACGCGCACCGTCTTGTCCAGCTCGTAGTTGGTGACCTGTTCGCGGCGCGTGCTGTTGCCAGCGCCGGATTGCGTGGCCTGCAGCGGAGCGCTGGCGCCGTTGATGGGCGCCGTGGCGGCGGCCGGCGGCTGGTTGGCGGCCGCGCCGGGCACGCCGGTGGGCGGCGCGACGTTGGCGTTGTTGGACTCGTTGCTCTGGCTGGACCGCACCGCGGCCTGGGCGTTCGGGCCCTGGTTGGGGCGGTATTCCTCGGCGGTGGCCTCGGTTTGCGAGAAGTCCACATCGGCCGTGACGGTGGAGCGCAGGTTGTCGCGGCCCACCACGGGTTCCAGCAGCTCGAAGATGCGCTTGTTGTAGCTGGCCTCGATCTGTTGCTTGTGCTGCAGTTGCTGGCTGTCCAGGCCGGTGGCGGCATCGGCGCCGGTCTGGGAGAGCAGGGCGCCGGTTTGGTCCAGCACGCTCACGGCCTTGGGGTGCAGGTCGGGCACGCTGCTGGACACCAGGTGCACGATGCCGGCAATTTGCGTGCGGTCCAGCGTGCGGCCGCCGCGCAGCGTCAGCATCACGCTGGCGCTGGGCTTTTGCTGCTCGCGGAAGAAGCCGGTCTGCTGCGGAATGGCCAGGTGCACGCGGGCGTCGGCCACGTCAGACATGGCGGTGATGGTGCGGGTGAGCTCGCCCTCCAGCCCGCGCTGGAAGTTCAGCCGCTCATTGAACTGGGTCTGGCCGATGCTGGACTTGTCCATCAGCTCGAAGCCCACCGCGTTGCCGGTGCCGCCCTTGGGCAGGCCCTGGGCGGCGAGCTTCATGCGCAGTTCGTACACCTGGCCTGCCGGCACGAGGATGGTGCCGCCGGCTTCATGCTTGTAAGGCACCTGCATGGCCGAGAGCTGGCCGATGACGGCGCCGCCGTCTTTGTCGGCCAGGCCGGTGAACAGCGGGCGGTAGTCGCCCTGGGTGGACCACATCGTGATGGCCAGCACCGCGCCGGCCAGCGCCAGCAGGCCCGCACCCATGGTGAGCTTGCTGCGCAGCGGCAGTCCGTTCAGGCGCTGCACGAAGCCGGGCTGCGCGTCGGCTGGGGTGATGAGCACCGGGGCGGTGGCAGCGGGGGCGCTCAGGGCGTTGTCCATGGGAGGCGGCAGATGCGAATGGAGGGCCGGGAATTGGCCGATGGCGCAAATTATTCGTGCCCACCCCCTCAAGAAAGCGCTGAAGTGGCCGAGGTGTGCGGCGCATCTCCGCGCTTCGGGTGGTGGGCGCTCTGCCACAGTGCCAGCCCATGGACATGAAGCTGCGCCCCTTCGACTTCGCTCAGGCAGCCGCCCGGGCGGGGCTGTCGGTCAACGGCACGCCGCTGTCGGCCAAGCCGGCGGCCACGACCGGCGCCAGTTTTGGCGACGCCATGACGCAGGCGCTCAAGAGCGTGAGTGCCCAGCAGAACGAAGCGTCGCGCCTGCAGCGCGAGGTTCAGCTGGACAACCCGACCGTGAGCCTGGAAGAAACCATGGTCTCGATGCAGAAGGCCCAGATCGGCTTTCAGGCCACGCTGCAGGTGCGCAACCGGCTGGTGGCAGCCTACTCCGACATCATGAACATGCAGATCTGACGGCCCAAGCGGGCCGCAGCACTCAAGCGTCGAGCTTCAGCAGCCGGCGCTTTTTTTGCGTCTGGTCCACGTACACCTGCAAGGTGCGGTGGGCGGCCGCGTCGGGGTCCACGTACGCGCAGCCGAGCTGCAGCATGCCGGTGGCATCGCCGCGGATGGGGCTGGCGTGGTGCGGCAGCAGGTTCACGCGCAGCGCGGTGACGCGGTCCAGCTCCAGGGTCAGGCCGCGGGCCACGTCGCCGGGCTGCAGCGCGCCGAAATCGGGCGGGATGACGAGTGCCAGGCCGCCGATGCTGATGTCCAGCACCCGCAGCGCACGGCCCGGCTCGGTGCTGCCCGGCAGCACCACGCGCGGGTACATGCTGCCGGCGGGCTGCACGCGGAAGGACTGGCGGCGCTGGAAGCGGTACATGCGCTCGGGCAGGGGGCAGCGCAACACGCTGCCCTGCTCGCCGCTGACGAGCACCGGTGCATCCAGCTCAAATTGCAGTTTCACGGCGCCCAGGAAGCTGACGGCCGTGATTTCCCCTTCGCTCACCAGCGCCTGGCTGATGCCTTCGGGGTCGGCGCCCAGGGCCAGGCCGATGAAGTCGGCCGCGGCGTCCAGCGCCACGATGCGGGCGCTCAGGCTTTCGCCTTGCGGGCCGGTGAGCTGAACGGCTGCTTGCTCGCGTTGCAGCTGTTGCAGGTAGGCCAGAACTTCAGCGGCAGAGGGAACGCGAAGGTCCTCAGGTTGGGCGTTGGGGGCGGTCATGCCGCGATGGTAGTGGCCCGAGGTGGACCCGAAAGGTCAGTGAACGAGACGTGCCTTGCCTTTGAGCACGTGGTCCAGGTCTTCCAGCCAGGGCTCGGCGAGGTGGCGGATCTCGGCGTCGTTGAGCAGGATGCGCTGCATGATGCGCGTCTTCAGCTGCGACTCACCCGCGGCCAGCTGGGTGTGGCTGGCGGCGGCCTTGAGTTGCGAGATCAGCAGCACGCAGGCGCCTTCGAGTTTGACCACCTCGTCCCAGTTGCCCGTGCGGGCGGCGGACAGCATGTCCGCGCTGGCTTGCTCGATGGCCTCGTAGTAGTTGAGCAGTTCAGAGTTCATGGCTGCATCACCGGCTGATTCGTGGGACGGCCCTCAGGCCGCGCGGGCTGCACCGGCGCCAAGGGCGGCGGGCGTTTGGGCGATGCCGTTCCAGGCTTCGCGCACCGGCGAGAGCAGGCGCTGGCACTCTTCGACTGCAGACAGATCGCTGCGCAGGTTGGCCTGGGTCAGGCGCATGCAGACGTAGCCGTACAGCTCGCGCAGGTCCAGGGCCAGTTGGCCGGCCGAGAGGTCCAGCCCGGCGCGCAGGCCTTCGTCCAGGATGCGCACCGCGCGGCTCAGCGATCGGCCCTTGAGCTCGACGTTGCCGGTCTGGATGGCGGTGGCGGCCTGGTTCATGGCGTCAAACACGCCGTCGAACAGCATGGCCACCAGGCGGTGCGGGCTGGCTGCCTGCACATCGGTCTCCAGGCCGACCTTGGCGTAGAGGGTGGCGCGCTGTCCGCGGGCGGCGAAAGGGGAGGTCATGTTGCCGTACATGGGGTGTGGAAAGTTCGTCGCGTTGCAATGTTTTTCGGCCAGCCCTCCCCAGACTTGAGGTGCCCGCTGCGTTTGCATGCGTCGAACTGTGTGGCCAATGCCGCGCAATCGCCCGGCTGTGCCCGGCGCGCAAGAAAAAAGGCGACCCGGAGGTCGCCTTGTCGATGCGGCTGGGCGGGCACAGCGCGCGTCACTTGTTGAACTGCGCGATCTGCTGCGTCATGTAGTTGGACAGGCTGCTGTACTTGCTCATCGCCGTGTCCAAGGAGGCGTACTGCGCCCGCAGCCGCTTTTCGGTGGAGGCCACGCGGTCCTGCAGGTCGTCCACCCGTTTGTTGTTGGTGTTGATCTGGTCCTGGATGCCTTTTTCGCGGTTGGACACGCTGCCGTCCACGCTCAGCGCCTGGTCCACCAACTGCCGCATGCGCGTGGCGAAGCCGCTGTTGGCGGCGTCGGTGTTGTCCACCCCCATGAAGAACTGCTTCAGGTCGGCGGTGTTGGTCAGGGCTTTGTCCAGCTTGCTGCCCGCGGTGGGCAGGTTGCCGTCCGACCCTGGGGCCAGGCCGATGTCGGAAAGGCGGGCGAAGGCGCCGCCCAGTGAGGTGGCGCCGCCGGCCACGCCACGCAGGCGGTTGTTCAGGCCCACGGCGGTGGAGTCGCCCTGCAGCACGCCGGCGGTTTTGGTGGCCGAGTCGTACTTGGTTTGCGTGCGCAGCAACTGGTTGACGGCGTTGTACGCGGCGGTGAAGTCGCTCACCGCTTTCTTGATCGCGTCGGTGTCCTGCGTGATGCTCAAGGTCACCGGAGGCGTGGTCTTGAGCAGGATGATGTTGAGCCCGTCGATGGCCGAGGTCAGCGAGTTGGTTTCGGAGCTGATGGGCAGGCCGTTGAGGATGGCGCGTGCGTTGGCCGCGGGCAGGCTCAGCGACATCTGGCTCACCGTGGTGCTCGGGTCGTAGGCCAGCTGTGACAGGCCGGACGCGTCGCCGGAGTTGCCGTCGGCGTCGCTGACGGTCACGCGGAAGGCGTTGGTTTCGCCGGTGGTGCGCGAGGTTAGCGTCAGGCGCGAGCCGGTGGCGTCGGTCACCACGGCTGCGGTCACGCCGGCGTTGGCGGCGTTGATCTGGTCACGCACCTGGCTGAGCTGGTCTTGGCCCGCGCCGATGTTGATGGTGACCGGCGTGGTGCCGGATTTGCTGGTGAAGGTGGGGTCGCCGGTCACGGCGTCCGTGCCCCAACTGCCCAGCTCGATGGTGATGGAGCCCTGGCCCACCGTGGCGGTGGCGTTGGTGAAGGTGCTCGACGCCAGCGTTTGCGCGGCGGCCAGCTGGCTGACGCTGATGGACGCCGTGCCCACCGCCGCACCGGTGCTGGCCGTGGCCGTGACGGCGCTGGTGTCGCTGCTGGTGGTCTTGGCGCCGGCCCAGGTGTCGGGGTTGCTCAGCTTGGCCGACGCATCACGGAGCGTGGACAGCGCGCTCTGGATCTGCCCATACGTGGACAGCTGGGTCTTGAGACCGTCGGTTTTCTTGGTGATGTCGGTGATGGGCTGTTGTTCGACCGCCATCAACTTGGTGATGATGGATTCGACGTCCAGACCGCTGCCGATACCGAGGGATGTGATCGTGGCCATGACTCAGCAATGCAAAAAGGCCGATATGCCAGGGGTATATCGGCCCGAGTTTCCGGAACTTGAGGGGTTCCGTGCAGATTTTTTTGCGGGCGCCCCGCCGGGCGTCAGCGTTGCAGCAGTGACAGCACCTGCTGCGGCAGCTGGTTGGCCTGGGCCACCATGGCATTGCCGGCCTGCTGCAGGATTTGCGCGCGGCTCATGTTGGCGGTTTCCGCGGCGAAGTCGGCGTCCATGATGCGGCTGCGGGCGGCGGACTGGTTTTCCACGGCCACTTGCAGGTTGGAAATCACCGCGTCGAAGCGCGACTGCGTGGCACCGAACGTGGCCCGGGTGTTGTTGATCGTGTTCAGCGCGGTGTCGATGTTGTCGATCACCAGGCCGATGGCCGTGAAGTCGGCCGTGTTGTCGATCAAGGCGGGGAAGGGTGCCGTGCCGGTGCCCAGCAGCGCGGTCACGGTGGCATCGGCCGTCAGGTCCAGCGCCGGCACCGTGATCGAGTCGTTGGCCGTGGTGTTCGCGCCGATCTGGAAGGTCTGACCCGTACCCGCCGCAACACCGGCCGTGTCGGCCAGGATGGGTTTGCTGTTGAAGGTCGTGGCGTTGATGATCCGCCAGATTTCCGAGCCGAGTTGCTCGAATTCCTTGTTCAGCGAGTCCTTGTCGGAGCTGCTGTTCGTGGAGTTGCGGGCCTGGACGGACAGCTCCCGCATGCGCTGCAGGTTGTCGGCCAGCTTGCCCAGCGCGCCTTCCGCGGTCTGCGCCAGCGAAATGCCGTCGTTGGCGTTCCGGATGGCGACGTTCATGCCGCGCACCTGGGTGTTCATGCGCTCGGCAATGGCGAGGCCGGCGGCGTCGTCCTTGGCGGAGTTCACTCGCATGCCCGACGACAGGCGCTGCATCGACACCGCAAGCGAGCCTTGCGAGGCGTTCAGATTGCGCTGGGCGTTCAGCGAGTTGATGTTGGTGTTGATGGTCTGGGGCATCGCGCACTCCTGGATTCGGTCGCCGAGCCGGCGTCAGGGATGCCAAGCTCGATGGACCGAATTCTGAAAGTGCGCATTCGCGCCAAAAGCCCGATCAACGGGCCAAACCACGCCCAAACCTGGGCACCGCGCGCCAGCCTTTGCGGGCGGCGCGCGGCGTGGGCGACGTCGTCAGCCGCGCAGCAGCGCCAGCACCTGCTGGGGCAACTGGTTGGCCTGCGCCACCATGGTGTTGCCGGCCTGCTGCAGGATCTGCGCTCGACTCAGGTTGGCGGTTTCCTGCGCGAAGTCCGCGTCCATGATGCGACTGCGAGACGCGCTCTGGTTTTCCACCGCCACCTGCAGGTTGGAGATCACGGCATCGAAGCGGTTTTGCGACGCACCCAGCGTGGCGCGCTCACCGTTGACCTTGTCCAGCGCGGTGTCGATGTTGGTGATCACCGTGTCGATCGCGGTGCCCGCGGCCGTGTTGTCGATGACCGCGCGGCCCGTGCCCTGGTTGTCGGTGCCGGCCACCGTGGTGATGGTGGTGTCCGTCGTCATGTCGGTCGTGACGATGTCGATGCGGTCGTTGCCGGTGGTGTTGGCGCCCACCTGGAAGGTCTGCGTGCCCGCAGCAGCCGTGGCCAAGACGGCCTTGCCGTTGAAGGTGGTGCCGCCCAGCACGCGCTGGATTTCCTTGGCCAGTTCGCCGAATTCCTTGTCCAGCGAGTCCTTGTCGGCCGAGGTGTTGGTGGCGTTGCGCGACTGCACGGCCAGTTCACGCATGCGCTGCAGCGCATCGCCCACCTTGGACAGTGCGCCTTCCGCGGTTTGTGCCAGCGAGATGCCGTCGTTGGCGTTGCGGATCGCGACTTGCGAGCCGCGCACCTGGGCGCTCATGCGCTCGGCAATGGCCAGGCCGGCGGCGTCGTCCTTGGCGGAGTTGACGCGCATGCCCGACGACAGGCGCTGCATCGAAACGGCCAGCGACGACTGCGACATGGCCGTGTTGCGCTGTGCGTTCAGGGAAGCCAGGTTGGTGTTGATGACTTGAGGCATGACTCAATCCTTTCGTTGACGAAAAGTCCGGTGCGAAGCCGGTCAATAGCGGTTGCAACAGGCGGGCTCCCACATGGAGCCGCCCCCGTCCGCGTCCTGCCTGTGTGCCCATTGCACGCGAGGCCGGCTGACCGGACCACGTAGTCCTCGAATGAATCGCGAACCCGTTGGACTGGTTATCGTCGGCTGATGGATTGACTTGAATCCCTTTTTGCAAATGCGCCCAAAAAACGCCACCCGTCCCGGTGGACGGGATGGCGTCAAGGGGCTTGAGCTGGAGGGGTGAGGCCTTCCGTCTTCGAGAGAGACGGTGCGCTCAGGGCCAGCGAGGCTGGCCCGGGGTCATCGAAGCAAGGACAGGACTTGCGACGGAATCTGGTTCGCTTGCGCGATCATCGCGTTGCCTGCCTGCTGGAGGATGTTGGCTCGACTCAAGTTGGCGGTTTCCTGCGCAAAGTCGGCATCGGTGATGCGGCTCTTCGCAGCGCTCTGGTTCTCCACCGAGATCTGCAGGTTGGAGATGACCTGGTCCAGGCGGTTTTGCGAGGCGCCCAGCGTGGCGCGCTCGGAGCTGACCTTGTTGATCGCGGTGTCGATGTTGCCGATGACCGTGTCGATCGTCGTGCCCGTGGCGGTGTTGTCGATCACCGCGCGGCCCGTGCCCTGGTTGTCCGTGCCCGCGACCGTCGTGATTTCCGTGGCGGTCGTCATGTCCGTCGTGGCGACGTCGATGCGGTCGTTGGAGGTCACGTTGGCGCCGACCTGGAAGGTCTGGGTGCCAGCTGCGGAGGTGGCCAGGATGGCGCGGCCGTTGAAGGTCGTGCCGCCCAGCACGCGCTGGATTTCCTTGGACAGTTCGCCGAATTCCTTGTCCAGCGAGTCCTTGTCGGCGCTGGTGTTGGTGGCGTTGCGGGCCTGGACCGCCAGTTCGCGCATGCGCTGCAGCGAATCGTTCACCTTGGACAGCGCGCCTTCCGCCGTCTGCGACAGCGAGATGCCGTCGTTGGCGTTGCGGATGGCGACGTTGCCGCCGCGCACCTGGGCGCTCAGACGCTCAGAGATGGCCAGACCGGCGGCGTCGTCCTTGGCGGAGTTGACGCGCAGGCCCGACGACAGGCGTTGCAAGGAGGTGGCGAGTGACGACTGCGTGGTCGCCGTGTTGCGCTGCGCATTGAGCGACAGCAAATTGGTATTGATGACCGAGGCCATGATGCGCTTCCTTTCAGCTTGAAAAGTCCCGGCAAAGCGCCGGGCGAAGACCCGAGTGCCCGGGTGAGGCACCCGTGCTGTCCGCTCAAGCGCACCTTTTCAAGCGCGCCTTCGCGGCGACGCCCGACGCCAGTCAACCGTTGAAGTCCATGGCTCCGCCCGTGAGCGAAGTCACACCACCTCGGCCTTCCAGCCGGACCACGGTACTGTTTCCAGCGCCGTTGGAATGGCTATCGGACAGCGCAAGACGTTTCTTGAGCTGCTTTTGTCAAGGCCTGTGATCTATTGAACAGCGGGGCTGCCAAGGGCTTGTTTGTTGGATCGGTTTTCGCGGCCAGGAAGCGCATCAGGAAAGGGCGGCGAAAGGATCCGGTCGGGCCGAGGGCACGCTGCCGGGGACATTCAACGGTGGGGTCGGGCGGGATCTCCTGTCTTCAAGCCAGCGGGTTGTGGAAGCAACCCGGCTGAGGGGGAAGCGCGAGACCGCCGAGGTGGTGAAGCGGTCTCCTGTGTGTTTTCGGCAGCGCCGGCGGCGAACAGCCGCGGAGTAAAGGCTGTGGAACTGGGCTTTTCGGCGGATTGCGGTACGGGTCGGTGCCTAAAGTCCAGCGCATTCCGGCCGATAACCCATGCCGGACTGGAGTTTTCGCCATGCGTGCACAGTCCAACACCGCCCGTTCCAAGAGCGTCCACCGCCCGGTGACCGTTCCTGCCAACGACCCCGCCATGTTGCTGGCGCGTGCGCGCAATGCCGCGTTCGCGGAAGCCTCCAAGGGCAACCTGGGCGGCGGCTTGGGCGTGCTGTATGACGCGCTGCAGGGCGAGCCCATGAGCCACGACCTGCTGTCGGACATGGCGGCCCTGCTGCTGGCCGCAGGGCGGCTGGAGCATGCCGCCGCTTACGCCGAGCGTGCGCTGCAAGCCCACAGCCTGCATGGCCCGAGCCTGTACACCCTGGCGTTCGCGCTGTCGGGCCAGGGGCAGGTGGACCGGGCCATCGGCGTGCTGAGCGAGCTGCAAAGCGGCGCCGGCCGCGACAGCCTGCAGGCCGAAGCGCCGGAGCTGGTGCCGGTGGCCATGGTGGAGCTCAAGCGCCTGCGCAGCTTGCCGCGCTGACCCCGCCATCCTTTGCCTGACGAGGCCCCGCCAGCGGCAGCTGCGGGGCCTCGGTGTTTTCAAGCCCTGAAGGCCTGACGCCCGTGTAGGAATTTGCCTGACACGCGCCGCCAGAAAACACGACGCTGTGCACCGACAGCGCCTGATATCGGCAGAGAAGGGCGGTCAACACAATCCGTTTCACGTTCTCACCCACGCCCAACCTCTGAAACGGAAACCGCCATGAACGCCGACCAAATGCTCGCCGAGATCCGTGAAGCCAACCTGTCGTACCTGATGCTGGCACAGAGCCTGATTCGGGCCGACCGTGAGCAGGCGCTCTACCGCCTGGGCATCAGCGACGACACCGCCACGCTGATCTCCACGCTCAGCCCGGCCCAGATCATGAAGATCGCCTCCGGCAACACGCTGCTGTGCGCCTTCCGCATGAGCGACGACCTGGTGTGGGGCCTGCTGACCAACCACAGCAAGCCCGGCGCCAACGAAAGCGTCAACCGCCTGCACGCCTCCATCCTGATGGCGGGCCGTCACGAGCACGTCTAAAAACCGCTGCCCCCGGCGGCGCCTGTCGCGCCGCTGCCCCCCCCGAGGGGGGCGGCTTGGGGCGGCCCGGCGCTCGCCCGCAGTACCGAACACCGAATACCGAACCTTGAGTTCACACCGATTCCAGGAGCCCACCATGCGCGTCAAGAGCATCCTCACCGAAGCCAAGCAGATCGAACGTGCCGTTCAGCTGATCCACCTCGGTGCCCGCCTGCAGGTGCTGGAATCGGAAACCGACCTGTCCTACGAGCGTCTGCTGCGCCTGTACAAGGAAGTCAGCGGCAAGTCGCCGTCCAAGGGCCAGCTGCCGTTCTCGACCGACTGGTTCATGACCTGGCAGCCCAACATCCACGCCAGCCTGTTCCTGAACATCCACGAGTACCTGAACAAGGCCGCCGAGATGGACGAGATCGACACCGTTATCAAGGCTTACCAGCTGTACCAGGAGCAGACCACCGCCCAGGGCCTGGAAGCCATGCTGTCGGTTACGCGCGCCTGGCGCCTGGTGAAGTTCGTGGACAACGGCATGCTGACGCTGACCAAGTGCTCCAAGTGCAACGGCCACTTCGTCACCCACCCGCATGAAGTGGCCCGCCACTACGTGTGCGGCCTGTGCAACCCGCCGGCCCGTGCCGGCAAGGGCCGCGCCCAGGGCGCCATCCAGATGCACTGAGCGGGCGCCGCCGTGTCCGCGCCCCGGCCTGGCTCTCGCCCGCCTTCCCGACCCGGTTCCCACCCCAGTTCCCGCGCGGGCAGCAGCGCCCCGCTGGTCCAGCGCGCCGCTGCGTTGCTCGCCCAGGGGCAGGCCGCCGAGGCCGCGCAGCTGCTGACGCAAGCCGTCACCCAACACCCGGCCGACCCCGAGCCCTGGCTGCAGCTGGGCAACCTCGTGGCCGGCGCCGGCCATTGGGCGACGGCGGAGCGCTGCTATGCCAGCCGCTGCAAGCTGCCGCCCGCGGTGGCACCGGCGTTTTACAACTGGGGCGTGGCCCTGACGGAGTTGGGCCGGCACGACGAAGCCGCCACCGCCTACGCCCGCGCGCTGCAACTGCAGCCGGCCTACCCGGCAGCCCGCCATGCCGTGTCGCTGGCCTGCCAACGCCGCGGCGCGCCGGCCGAGGCGCTGGAGCACCTGAACCAGGCCCTGAACGCCGACCCCGGCCATGCCCTGTGCCGGCTGGAGCGGGCCGGCGTGTGGCTCAAGCTGGGCCAGTGGGCCGCAGCGCTGGAAGACCTGGCTGGCTTGCCGCCATCGGCCGACGTGTGCAACCGGCGCGGTATTGCCCTCAAGCACCTGCAGCGCCCCGCCGAAGCCCTCGCGGCCTACGACCAGGCCTTGCAACTGCGCCCGGACATGCCCGAGGCCCTGAACAACCGCGGCAACCTGCGCCTGCTGGCCCGCCAGTTCACCGCCGCCCTGGCCGACCTGGACCGCGCCGCCGCCCTGCAGCCCGACGGCGACTGGCTGCAAGGCCTGCGCCTCTACGCCGCACTCCACCTGTACCAGTGGCCCCAGTTCGAGGCCGAGGTGCGGGCCCTGCAGACCGCCGTGGCCCAGGGCCGGCGCGTGGTGCAGCCGCTGGCCCTGCAGTGCGTGCTGGACGACCCCCAGGCCCAGTTGCAGGCCGCGCGCCTGTGGGCTGGCCACGCGTTTCCGCCGCGCGGGGCCTGGGCGCCCGCCCCCGACGCCGCGCCGAGCGATGGCCGCGTGCGGGTGGCCTACCTGTCGCGCGACTTCCGCCCTCACCCGGTGGCCTACCTCATGGCCGAGGTGTTCGAGCTGCACGACCGCCAGCGCTTCGAGGTGATGGCGCTCAGCTACGGCCCGCTGGGCGATGACCCGCTGCAGCAACGCTTGCGCGCGGCGTTCGACCGGTTCGACGACGTCAGCCACTGGACCGACGCGCAGGTGGCACAGCACGCGCGCCGCCTGGGCGTGGACATCGTGGTGGACCTGACCGGCTTCACCGACGGCGCCCGCAGTGGCATCCTGGCTTGCCGGCCGGCACCGGTGCAGATGCTCTACCTCGGCACCCTGGGCACGGCCGGCTCGCCCGTGGTGGATTACCTGCTGGCCGATGCCACGGTGGTGCCGCCCGAAGGCCGCCAGGCTTGCGACGAGGCCGTGATCTACCTGCCCAGCTACCAGGCCAACGACCGGCAGCGACCGCGTCCGGCCGCGGCGTCGCGCGAGGCGCTGGGCCTGCCGGCCGAGGCCTTTGTGTTTTGCTGCTTCAACAACCCCTGCAAGATCGTTCCCACGCAGTTCGCGGCCTGGGCCGAGATCCTGCACGCGGTGCCGGGCAGCGTGCTGTGGGTGTTGGACGAAGACGCACACGCCAGCGGCAACCTGCGCGCGCATGCGGCAGCCGCGGGCCTGGCGCCGGAGCGGCTCGTGTTTGCCCACCGCTGCGGGCGCGAGGCCTACCTCGCCCGGCTGGCTGCGGCCGACTTGTTCCTGGACACCTTGCCCTACAACGCCGGCACCACGGCCAGCGACGCACTCTGGATGGGCCTGCCGGTGCTGACGCAGCCCGGCCGTTCGTTCCCGGCCCGGGTGGCTGCCAGCCTGTTGACGGCGGTGGGCCTGCCCGAGCTGATTGCGGCTGACGGCGCGTCCTATGTGGCCACGGCCGTGCGGTTGGCGCATGACCCCGCCGCGCTGGCCGCGCTGCGCGCCCGGCTGGCGGCGGCGGTGCAAGACGGCGGCTCGGCCTTGTTCGACACCCCGCGCTTCACGCGGCACCTGGAAGCCGCCTACCTGGAGGCGCACCGCCGCCAGCAGGCCGGCGAGCCGACGCGAGACCTGGTGGTGGCGCCGCTGCCCTGAATCGCCGCTGCGCGAGGTTTAGGCAAGCAGGGCGGCCGGCGGCTGACCGGCTGCGGCGCGGGCCCACATGCGGTGGTACAGCGCTTCCAGTTCGCGGGCGAAGCGGTCCATGTCGTAGAGGCTGGCCGGGCGGGCGAGCAGGCGGTTGCGCTGTTGCTGGCGCTCGGTGGCGTTGCCGGCCAGCGCGCACACCCGCTCCACATAACTCGCTGCGTCCTGGCACACATTGGCGCCCAGGCCGGCGGCGGTCAGGATGCTGGCCGCCACCCGGCCGGGGAAGCTGTCGGTCATGCAGGTCACCACGGGCAAGCCGGCGGCGAGGGCGTCGCTGGTGGTGGTGTGGCCGTTGCAGGGCCAGCTGTCCAATGCCAGGTCTGCCGCGACCAGGCGCGCCAGGTGGGCGTCCATGTCCACCGGCGGGGCAAACACCAGCCGGTCGTCGCTCAACCCGGCGGCGTGCAAGGCGGCCCGCAGGCGGGCATCGGCTGCGTCGCCACCGCTGAGTTGCCACAGCTGGGCTTGGGGCAGGCGGCACAGGACGTCCATCCACGCAGCCCAGAGCGGTGGCGTGATCTTGTAGACCGCATTCGCGCTCAGCAGCACCAGCGCGTCGTCCCGCAGGCCCAAGGCCGCGCGCGGCGGGGCGGCAGTGGCGCGGCGTTGGCGGTCTTGCGGTTGGTAGCAGTGGGGCAACTGGGCGATGTGTTCGGTGCAGTCAGCCGCATGCGCCAGTGGCGTGACGATGGGGTCACCGATCAGGTAGTCGATGAACGTGGCCCCGCTGGTGCCGGGGAAGCCCAGCCAACTCGCCTGCACCGGCGCGGGCCGGCAGGCGAGGGCGGCCAGGCGGCTGCCGGCGGTGTGGCCTTTCAGGTCCACCATCACGTGCACGCCGTCCGCGCGGATGCGCGCGGCGGTGGCGGCCAGGTCCAGGGCGGTCACGTCCACCCAATGTTCAGCGGCCTGTTGCACGCGCTGGCGCAGTGCCGAGCCGTCGTCCGGGCCGTGGCTGTACAGGAACACCTCGACGGTGCTGCGGTCGTGCCGCTCCAGAAGGTCCACCATCAAGGCGGCCGTGGCGTGGGCATGGAAGTCGGCGGACAGGTAGCCCACCCGCAGACGTTGCCCGGGCGCCAGGGGCTGGGCCGTGACAGCGGGCAGGGCCTTCAGCCCGCGGGCGAGGTGGCGGCTGGCAAGTTCGCTGGCGCGGCGCAATTCGGCCCGCGTGTGGGGCAGGCCCACCAGCGCGAACGGCATGCCGAATTCGTCGTCGGCGTCGGCCGGCTTGGCGGCCAGCGCGGTACGCAGGGCGGCGAGGTCGGCGTTCAGTTGGGTCCAGTCGGCCGCCTTTTGCGTGGCGTGCACCAGGTAGCCCTGTGCCATCACGCTGCCGGGGTTCAGCAGGGCCGGTGTGCGAAAGGCTTCGGCCGCCTGGCTGTCCAGCCCGAGGGCCTGCAGGGCGAAGCCCAGTTGCAGGTAGGTGTCGGTGTCGGTCGGCGCCAGCGCCAGGGCCTGCAGCAGCACGTCCACCGCCTCGGCGGCGCGGCCGGTGTGGCGCAGGTGTTCGGCCTGCTGGCGCAGTGTGGCCGGGGTCACTCGGGCGCAGCCGCGGCAGCGGGGTCGGGAGAGGCGTCTGGCACGACGCGGTTGGCCACGGCCAGCAGCGACATGCCGTTGAAGAAGAACATCGCCTCCAGCGCCCACGGCGTGTACTTGCGAATCACGTTGGCCAGCGTATGAGGCGTGTACCAGCAGTTGTGGTCCGGGTGCACCACTTCCACAAAGGTCTGCGCGCCGCTGTTGTAGTCAAAGTGCCGGCGAAAGCACGAGAAGGCATCGGGCACAGTGATGATGTACTGCTGCGCGCCCACGGCGTCGAGCTGCTTCAGGAAGCCCTCCACATCCGGCACGTGTTCCATCACCTCCGGCACCAGCACGGTGTCGTAGGGGCCGGTCACGTCGGCCCAGTCGCTGTAGAGCTGGCCTTTGAGGTGCGGGCGCATCAGCTCGAACGCTTCACCGTGGATGTCAAAGCCATCCAGCTCGCAGTGGGCGTCCAGCTGCAGGTGCAGCGAGCGCTTCAGGTCGGTGATGGGCCAGTCCACGCAGCCCACGTGCAGCACGCGCTTGTCGGCGCACAAGGCGGCAAAGGCGTCCAGCCGCGGCACGCCCACCAGCTCTTCGCCCACCTTCACCTTCTGCACGAAGTACTTCTGGTGGGCGTATTCCAGCGGTGAAACGGGCAGGTCGTCCGCAGACTTGCGTTCGGTGGCGAGGGCGGGTGTCATGGGCGTTCCTTGGTTGGGGCCTCAGGCCACCTTGCGCTTGTGCAGCTCGTCGTACTTGCCGAGTGTGCTGCCCCATTCCTGGGCGGCAAACACCGGGCCACCGCCGCTGTATTCAAAGCCGGTGAAGTGGCGTGGAATGAAGAAGTGGCTGGGCCAGATGGTCAGGCCCGCGTAGCGCTGCATGCGCAGCGATTCGGTCAGGTACAGCGGCCCGACGCTTTGCCAGGCCATGCGGTCCACCACGGTCGGCTCTTTCTGCAGGTCCAGAATCATCTGGCCGAAGAACGGGTTTTCGGGAATGGAGGCCACGTAGCCGGCGGCCACCAGCCCCGGGCGGATCAGTTCGTTTTCCCAGCAAGCGCAGGCCTCGCCCTCGAAGAGCCAGGGTTCCAGCGGCCGGCGGCAGATGCTGTCGGCATCCACCACGAAGCCGCCCTCGTGGTACAGGATTTCCCAGCGCATCAGGTCGGCCACGCCGTTGAGTTCGCGGCCGGCCATCTCGCGCATGTGGCGGGCGTTGATCCAGCCGTAGGTGGCCAGCTCGTCATTGCCCCACACCTTCACGGTCCAGTCGGGGTTGTGCTGGCGCCAGGTCTGGATGCAGTTGTCGGGGCGCTTGGATTCGTCGCCGACCCAGATCACATGCAATGTGCGGGGGATCATGGGGTGAGCCTTGCGAGGGTGGTGGAAGCTTCACTCTAGGACGGGGTGCCCCGGGGCAAAGGCCGGTGGAATGGGGGAAATCCGGCCCTGAATTGCCGCGAGCGGCCCGGCGCCCTGCACACAATCCGGGGCATGAACGCACCCGCCCCGCGCCGTGTCGCCCTGGTCGTGATCGCCCGCAACGAGGCCGAACGCATCGCCCGCCTGCTGGACAGCGTGCGCCCCTGGGTGGACGAAATGCTGGTGCTGGACACTGGCTCCACTGACGCCACCCGCGCCGTGGCCGCCGCGCACGGCGCGCGTGTGGCGCGGTTCACCTGGTGTGACGATTTTTCGGCCGCGCGCAACGAAGCCCTCGCCCTGGCCGGTGCTGACTGGCACCTCGTGCTGGATGCGGACGAATGGCTGGTGTCTGGCGGTGAGGCCTTGCTGGCCCTGCGCGACACGGCGCCTGACTTCGTGGGTGCGTTGCAGCTGCGCGACCAGTTCGAGCACGGTGCCGGCGGCAACGCGCCGGTGGCAGAAGCAGTGGCCTGGCTCAGCCGGGTGTTGCCGGGCGCGGTGCGCTACGCCGGCCGGGTGCACGAGCAGCCGCAGCACCACCTGCCGGTGCGCCGCCTGCCGCTGGTGGTGGGGCACGATGGGTACCTGGCCGACCGGCTGGCCGCCAAGCGCGGCCGCAACCGCCGCTTGTTGGAGCAGGCGCTGGAAGAGTCGCCCGGCGACGCCTACCTGTGGTTTCAGCTGGGCAAGGACTGCGCGGTGTACGACGAACACGCCGACGCCGAAGCCGCCTTTGCCCGTGCGGCGGCCTTGCCCGCTGCCGCGCAGGCGCCGTGGTGGCTGGACCTCGTGGCCCGGCGTCTGTTTGCGCTGAAATGCCTGGGCCGCCACGCCGACGCCATGGACTTTGCGAACGACCAGATGGCCGCGGGGGCCGAGTCGCCCGACTTCTTTTTCACGCTGGGCGACCTGCTGCTGGACCTGGCCGCCAGCCAGCCCCAGGACGCGGCCACCTTGCTGCCCATGATTGAAGACGCCTGGCGCCGTTGCCTGGCGCTGGGCGAGCGGCCGGAGCAGACCGGCGCGGTGGCCGGCCGGGGCAGCCATTTGGCCGCGCACAACCTGGCCTTGGTGCTGGAGGGCACCGATCGCCCGCAGGAGGCCGCGGCACTGCGCGCGGCGCACCCTTGGCCATGAGCGGCGCAACGCCGTCGCGCACCTGGCTGCGCTGGCTGACGCCCTGGCCCCTCTCGGCGCTGGAGGTGTGGGTGCTGGCCTGGGTGGTTCACCAACTGCTGCAGCCCTGGGGGCCGATTGGTGCTTGGCTGGCGGCGGCCGGGGTGGGGGCGGCGCTGGCGCTGATGTTTGCGGCCCGGTGGCGCCGGCTGATCGTGGCGCTGGGGTTCCCGGTGTCGGTGCTGGCGCTGGGGTCGCAGGGCGCGCTGCCGGCGTGGCTGTGGCTGCTGCCGCTGGCGCTGTTGTGGTGGCTGTACCCCCGGCGCAGTTGGAGCGAGGCGCCGCTGTTCCCGACACCGGCGGGCGCCCTGCAGCCATTGCCCGGCCACGCGCCGCTGGCGCCGGGCGCGCGGGTCCTGGATGCAGGCTGTGGCGTGGGCGATGGCTTGCGCGAACTGGTGCGCGCCTACCCGCAAGCCGCCGTGGAGGGCGTGGAGTGGAGCCGGCCGCTGGCTTGGCTGGCCCGGCTGCGCGTGCGGCAGGCGCGCGTGCGCCAGGGCGACCTGTGGGCCGACGATTGGGGCGCGTTCGCGCTGGTCTACGTGTTCCAGCGCCCGGAGTCCATGCCCCGGGTCTGGGCCAAGGCCTGTGCCGAGATGCCGCCTGACCGTTGGCTGGTGAGTTTGGACTTTGCGGTACCTGAGGTCGAGGCAGTGGTCAGCTGGGCGCTTCCTTCAGGCCAACTCGTGCGGGTGTACCGACCTGTGCGGAATGCCGCGGCAATGCCGCCCAAATGAAGCCTTGCCGGGCGGGCTGGCGCGGCATACTCACTCAAGCCTCCGGGCACCCGGCCGATATGGCCTGAACACCCTCAACTCGATCCACCATGTTTGTCATCGTCGGCTGGCTCTTGGCCCTGGGCTGCATCTTCGGCGTCTACATCGCCCACGGCGGCAATATCGGCGTGATCCTGCACGCGCTGCCCTTTGAAATGATCACCATCTTCGGCGCCGCCCTGGGCGCCTTTCTGGCCAACAACCAGATGAAGGTGGTCAAGGCCTCGCTGAAGGGGTTGGGCGAGTGCTTCAAAGGCAGCAAATTCAGCAAGGCGCGCTACCTGGAGCTGCTGGCGCTGATGTACGACATCCTGCAAAAGGCCCGCAAAGAGGGCCTGATGTCGATTGAAAAAGACGTGGAAGACCCGCACAGCTCGCCGCTGTTCCAGAAGTACCCCACGGTGGGCAATGACCACCACGTCACCGAATTCATCACCGACTACCTGCGCATGATGGTGTCGGGCAACCTGAACGCGCACGAAATCGAATCGCTGATGGACAGCGAGATCGAAACCCACCACCAGGAAGAGCACGCCGCCGTGGCGGCCATTGCGCGCCTGGCCGGCGGCCTGCCGGCGTTCGGCATCGTGGCGGCCGTGCTGGGTGTGGTGAACACCATGGGCTCGGTGGGTCAGCCGCCGGCGGTGCTGGGCGGCATGATCGGCTCCGCGCTGGTGGGCACGTTCCTGGGCATTTTGCTGGCCTACGGTTTCGTGGAGCCGCTGGGCGGCCTGCTGGAGCAGAAGGTGGAAGACGCCGGCAAGGAATTCCAGTGCATCAAGACCACTTTGCTGGCCAGCATGCAGGGCTACGCGCCGCAGGTGGCCATCGAGTTCGGCCGCAAGGTGCTGTTCTCGGGCGACCGCCCGAGCTTCTCCGAGCTCGAAAGCCACGTGAAGAAGAAATGAACGCCGTTGCGTTGAACCGCCTGTCGGCGCAGCCGACGGCGCCACTCCAGCGGCGTCTGTCGAACTGGCTTTGCAAGGCGACCTGCAAGGTCGTTGCAGGCGCGTCGGGGGAGATCTGAATGGCAGGCGACGCCAAAAAACTCCAGCCCATCATCATCAAGAAGGTGAAGAAGGGCGGCCACGCGGCGCACGGCGGCGCGTGGAAGATTGCCTACGCCGACTTCGTGACGGCCATGATGGCCTTCTTCCTGCTGATGTGGCTGCTGGGCTCCACCACCGAGGGCGACAAGAAGGGCATTGCCGACTACTTCCAGTCACCGCTCAAGATCGCCATGATGGGCGGCGCGGGCTCGGGCGATTCGTCCAGCGTCGTCAAGGGCGGCGGCAAGGACCTCAGCCGCGAGACCGGGCAGGTCAAGGACGGCCAAAGCGAGGCCAAGAAGGCCAACTACACGCTGCGCGCGCTGAAGGAAGAGCAGCGCAAGGCGGAAAAATCGCGCCTGGAGCAACTCAAGACCAAGGTCGAAGAGGTGCTGGCCGAGAACCCCAAGCTGGCCGCGATGGGCGGGCAGATCAAGCTGGACATGACCCGTGAGGGGCTGCGCATCCAGATCGTCGACGAGGGCAACCGCCCGATGTTCGACAGCGGCAGCGCCGTTGTGAAGCCCTACATGCGCGAGTTGCTGCAGGAGCTGGGCAGTGTGCTGACCGAGGTGCCCAACCGCCTCACGGTGGAAGGCCACACCGACGCGCAACCCTTCCCGGGGGGCAGCAAGGGCTACAGCAACTGGGAGCTCTCTGCCGACCGGGCGAATGCCTCCCGGCGTGAGCTGGTGGCGGGCGGCCTGTCGGAGGCGCGCATGCTGCGGGTGCAGGGGCTCGCGGCCAGCAAGCTGCTGGAGCCCAAAGACCCCAACGGCGCCATGAACCGCCGCATCAGCATCATCGTGATGAACCGCGACGCCGAAGACGCGGTGCTGAAGAACCTGCCCGACGAGCCGGAAGCGGACACCTCGGGCGGAGAAACCGCTGCCGGTGGCACGGAATTGCCCCGTATCGGGAAAATGCCGCAAACTCAATCGCCGCCGCCAAGCCGCTAGAACTAGACTGCCGACTAACCCTGAATCCCGCCAGTTCCCGAGAGAGGATCGCCATGAGCGCTGACATGAAATTCCTGGTTGTCGACGACTTCTCCACCATGCGCCGCATCGTTCGCGGTCTGCTGAAGGAGATCGGCTACAACAACTGCGAAGAGGCCGAAGACGGCGTCGAAGCGCTGAACATGCTCAAGGGCTCGAAGTTCGACTTCGTCGTGAGCGACATCAACATGCCCAACATGACGGGCTTCGAGTTGCTGAAGGCCATCAAGGAAGACCCGAACCTCAAACACCTGCCGGTGTTGATGGTGACCGCTGAGGCCCGCAAGGAAGACATCGTGCTGGCCGCCCAGTCGGGTGCCGCCGGCTACATCGTCAAGCCTTTCACCAAGGCGACGCTGGAAGAAAAGGTCCTGAAGATCATGCAGAAGCTGGCCGCTGCGGCCTGACGACGAAGGGACTGCCATGTCGATGGAACAGTTGGACCAGCTGGCCAAGGCGCAAGAGCCGTTGCTCGTGTCGCCCGAGGTCTTCCAGCAACTCGGCACGATCACGCGCACCCTGCATGACACCATGCAGCGCCTGGGCGTCATGCCCAAGCTGCAAGTGGCAACCGACGGGCTGCCCGATGCCCGCAGCCGCCTGAACTACATCGCCACCAAGACGGCCGCGGCCGCCGACAAGGTGCTGAATTCGGTGGACCAGGCCAAGGCCGAACACGCCGGCATCACGCAGGCGACCAAGGACCTCGCGGCAGCCCTGGTGAACGACCCGGTGCGGGCCGTGGCCAGCGGTGCGGTGATGAACTTCGTGAAGGACGTCGAGACCCGCACGGGCAACATCGACGCGCACCTGACCGACATCATGCTTGCCCAAGACTTCCATGACCTCACCGGTCAGGTGGTGGCCAAGGTGGTGACCCTGGCGAACGACCTGGAAGACAGCCTCGTGAAGCTGCTGGTGCAGGTGGTGCCGCCCGATCAGCGTGAGAAGGTGGACCCGAACATCCTGCAAGGCCCGGTGGTGAACCCTGAAGGCCGCACCGATGTGGTGGCCGACCAAGGCGAAGTGGACGACCTGCTCGCCAGCCTCGGGTTCTGAAGCTCCCAGCTCGGGCTCAGGTTCAGGGGGGCTCGCCCCGCATCTGGGTTCTCAAGGTTGAAAAGCCGGCGTCAGCCGGCTTTTTTGCGTCTGAGCGGGTGCGTCTGAGCGGGTGCGCCTGACGCGGCTCAGTCGCCTGCGGTCTCGGGCAGCAGATCCCGAATGGCTTGGTTCAGCCGCTCCAGCGTGGTGGACGGCACTTGCGCGCTGCACGCGATGTAGCGCAGCTCACCCCGCGGCATGTCAGGAAACTCCACACGCACCAGCGGCAGCGCAGCGAACTCGGGTTCCTTGCGCAGCCAGCCCAGGTCTTCCTCGTCGATCAGCATGTAGTCGGCCCGCTTGGCGGCCACCATGCGGGCCAGTTGCAAGGGGTTGAGCTGGGCCAGCAGCGGCGGCCGTGCCGCACCGGCCAGGCCTTGGTCCAGCGCCTTGCCGTAGGACACGCCATCCACCCGACCCGGTTGCAGCGTGGCGTCGGCAAACAGCTGGCTCAGGCGGGGCAGGGCGCGGATCTGGGCGGCCACGCTGGCGTGGGCCAGCACCACGTGCGGGCGGTCGCGGTGAATGGGCAGCGTGAAGCGGGCGTAGACCTCGCGCTCCGGCAGTTTGTACAGACCCGGCGAACACAGCGCGGCCTGGTCAGCCTGCAAGCGCAGCAGTGTGCGCCGCACCGGCACCTCCACGAACTGCGCCTTCAGCCCGGCTCGCTTGAGCAGGCGCTGCACCCGCTCCATCAGGAACCCGGCGGGGTGGCCGTTGTCGGTGTAGCTGTACGGCGGCTTGTCGCGGTACTCGATGGTCAGCGCCGGGGAGGATTCGGCATGCGCCGCGTGCCACACCGAACTGAGCGCGACGCACCCGACCAGCAGGTGCCACCGGGCCGAAACAACAAGCCTGAAGGACATGCGCGCGAGGGTACCGTGCCAGATTGGGCCGCATCTACCGCGCGCTGGGCATTTGTGCACAAGGCGCATCACCCGCCACACCCCGCGCGGGCCTGAGCGCCGAAGTGGCGCACCAAACCGAGGCTTTTCTCGGCGCGTGCGCGGCGCGGGCTCAGAACAATGGCGGCTGCTGAAGATTTCGCCATGGCCGACGCAGACGCACAAGACCGCAACTTACCGGCCTCGCCCAAAAAGATCCAACGATCGCGGGCTGAGGGCCAGTTGCCGCGTTCGCGCGACCTGCCGCATTTCGCCATGATGGTGTCAGCCGGCGCGCTGCTGGCCGTGGCCGGGCCGCAGATCGTGGAGAAGCTGCGCCAGATGCTGGCGGCCGGCTTGCATTTCGACGCGCGGCTGCTGGCCCGCCCCGGGATGATGGGCGACCGGCTGGTGGAGATGACGCTGGACTTCCTGCTGGTGATGGGCCCGATCGCCGCGGTGCTGCTGCTGGTGGGCGTGGCCAGCCATCTGGCCAGTGGCGGCTGGAACTGGACGCTCAAACCCCTGGCGCCGAAGTTCTCGCACATGAACCCGCTCGAGGGCCTGGGCCGCTTGTTCACCGGGCAGGGCCTGGGCACGGCGCTGAAGGCCGTGTTGCTGGCCTTGGTGCTGGGCATCGTGGGCGCGCTGGTGCTGAAAGACCGGCTGGCCGCCTATGTGAGCATCATGTCGGTGCCGCTGCCGTCGGCGCTGGCGTATGCCGGGCAGCAGTTGATGTCGGGCCTGTCGCTGCTGGCGGTGGCGCTGGCGGTGTTTGCGGCCATCGACGTGCCCCTGCAGCGCCAGCTGTGGCTGCGCCGCCTGCGCATGAGCCGGGAAGAGGCCAAGCAGGAACTGAAGGAAGTGGAAGGCAACCTGGAGGTCAAGGCCAGAATGCGCGCCAAGATGCGCGAGATGGCCAAGCGCCGCATGCTGGCCGCCGTGCCGCAGGCCGACCTGGTGGTGATGAACCCGACCCACTACGCCGTGGCGCTGAAGTACGAGGAAGGCAAGATGGCCGCGCCCAAGGTGGTGGCCAAGGGCGCCGACCTGCTGGCGCTGAAGATCCGCGATCTGGCCAAGGAGAACAAGGTGCCGGTGCTGCAGCAGCCTGTGCTGGCCCGTGCGCTGTACGCCCACGCCAAGGTCGATCACGAAATTCCGGCCACGCTGTTCAGCGCGGTGGCGCAGGTGCTGGCCTACGTGTACCAGCTGCGTGCTGCCATGAAGGGGCGGGGCGCCACGCCCGTCGAGCCCAAGCCGCACGTGCCGCCCGAGCTGGACCCGCACAACCGCCCCGAGGGCATGCCCGCCGACGACGACCTGGCCGACTGACGCGCGGTGGCCGCACCGGAGGCCGTGGCCCCGCCATGCCGCGGCCGCATGGACTGGCTCACGGCCCTCGACGTGGTGCGCTGGAGATGCGCCGGAGAAGCGCCGAAAAGCCCCGTCATTTCCGGCTCAAGTTTTCCGAGCCGCCCAGAACAATCTTGGGGAAGGTGGCCTCCATCTCGCGCGCATCCCGCGTGAGGGCCGCCAGGCCCGACCGGGCCACCGTTTGAAGTCGACCCCGCGCCCGTCTCCACCATGAACCCGTTGATCGCCAAGCTCCAAGCCTTGCTCGGCCCGCGTGCCGGTGTCATTGCCGCGCTGGGCGCGCCGGTGGCGGTGTTGCTGGTGCTGTCGATGATGGTGCTGCCGCTGCCGCCCTTCGTGCTGGACCTGCTGTTCACCTTCAACATCGCGATGGCCGTGATGGTGATGATGGTGGCGGCGCACATGGTCAAG
This sequence comes from Pelomonas baiyunensis, assembly GCF_043555935.1. Taxonomy (NCBI): domain Bacteria; kingdom Pseudomonadati; phylum Pseudomonadota; class Betaproteobacteria; order Burkholderiales; family Sphaerotilaceae; genus Roseateles; species Pelomonas baiyunensis. Next base: position 715,556 of record NZ_JBIGIB010000001.1, read on the forward strand.
CCGCTGGACTTTGCAGCCTTCCCGACCGTGCTGCTGCTGACCACGCTGATGCGCCTGTCGCTGAACGTGGCCTCCACCCGCGTGGTGCTGCTGGAAGGCCACACCGGCACGGGCGCGGCCGGCAAGGTGATCGAGGCCTTCGGGCACTTCCTGATCGGCGGCAACTTCGCGGTCGGCCTGATCGTGTTTGCCATCTTGGTGGTGATCAACTTCATCGTGGTCACCAAGGGTGCGGAGCGGATTGCCGAAGTCGGCGCGCGCTTCACCTTGGACGCCATGCCCGGCAAGCAGATGGCGGTGGATGCCGACCTGAACGCCGGCCTCATCAACGAGGCCGAGGCCAAGCGCCGCCGGGCCGAACTGGGCGACGAGGCGGACTTCTTCGGCTCCATGGACGGTGCCAGCAAGTTCGTGCGCGGCGACGCCGTGGCCGGCATGCTGATCCTGGCGATCAACATCGTCGGCGGCTTCATCATCGGCGTGGCCCAGCACTCCTTGAGCGCCAGCCAGGCCGCCAACAGCTACATCCTGCTGGCCGTGGGCGACGCCCTGGTGGCGCAGGTGCCGGCGCTGCTGATCTCGGTGGCGGCGGCCATGGTGGTGTCGCGCGTGGGCACCGACAAAGACATCGGCAGCCAGATCGGCCGCCAGGTGTTCGGCTCGGCCAAGAGCATTGCCATCACCGCCGGCGTGATCGGAGCACTGGGTTTGATTCCCGGCATGCCACACGTGGTGTTCCTGCTGATCGCCTCTGGCTTGGGGTACCTGGCCTGGTGGCTGCGCGCCAAAGAGCAGGCGGCCGAGGCCGCGAAGGCCGTGAAGCCGGTGATGCCGCCCGCCGAGGGTGCGGGTGAGGCCAGTTGGGACGACCTGGTGCCTGTGGACACGTTGGGCCTGGAGGTGGGCTACCGGCTCATCACGCTGGTGGACAAGACCCGCGAGGGGGACTTGCTCTCTCGCATCAAGGGCGTGCGGCGCAAGTTTGCGCAGGAGGTGGGCTTCCTGCCGCCGCCGGTGCACATCCGCGACAACCTGGAGCTGCGCCCCAGCCAGTACCGACTCACGCTCCGCGGCGCGGTGGTGGGCGAGGCCGAGGCCTACCCGGGCATGTGGCTGGCCATCAACCCGGGCCACGCCACGCAGAAGCTCATCGGCAATGCCACCACCGACCCCGCCTTCGGCCTGCCGGCAGTGTGGATCGAAGAACGCCAGCGCGAGATGGCCCAAATGAGCGGATTTACGGTGGTTGATTGCTCGACTGTCGTGGCCACCCACCTTTCACACTTGATGCAAGTGCACGCGGCCAAGTTGTTGGGCCGTGTCGAGACGCAGGCGCTGGTGGAGCACCTCACCAAGCAGGCGCCGCAACTGATTGAAGACGTGATTCCCAAGATGGTCAGCATCGCCACCCTGCAACGCGTGCTCCAGCTGCTGCTGGAGGAAGGCGTGCATGTGCGTGACATGCGCTCCATCGTCGAGTCTCTCGCCGAGAACGCCGCCACCGTGACCGACCCGCAGGAGCTGGCGCGCCGCATCCGCACCCACATCGCCCCGGCCATCGTGCAGCAGATCTACGGCAGCGTGAAGGAGCTGGACGTCATCGCGCTGGAGCCCGAACTGGAGCGCCTCGTCACCCAGGCCCTGAACTCGCCGCACGGCGCCGCCCTCGACCCGGGCGTGGCCGACACGCTGGCCCGCAGCGCCGCCGAGAACGCACAGAAGCAGGAAGACCGCGGCGTGCCGGCCACGCTGCTGGTGCCCGACCTGATTCGCGCCCCCATGGCCCGGCTGCTCAAGCGCGCAGCCCCGCGCCTGAAGGTGCTCGGCCACAGCGAGATTCCTGAGACCCACACCATCCGCATCGGCTCCATCATCGGAGGCACAGCATGAATGTTCGTAAGTTCACGGCCCGCACATCCCGCGAGGCCCTGGCGCTCGTCAAGCAGGCCTTTGGGCCGGATGCCGTGGTGCTCTCCAACAAAAACGTGCCGGAAGGCGTAGAAGTGCTGGCCATGGCGCCGGAGGGCATGGGCCAGATCGAGCAGATCGCGGCCACGGCCCCCCGCACCGTGGCGCGCCCGCAGGTCGCTCCGCCGCCCACCCAGCCGCAGCAGCCCGCACCGCGCGCCAGCTTTGCCGAACGCGCCCAGCGTCAGGAGCCCAGCTTTGGCGCGCCGGAAGTGCGCGGCGACGTCGAGCAACTGGCGATGAGCACGCTCAGCTTCCAGGACTACGTGCGGGAGCGCGTGCTGCGCCGCCGCCAGGCCGAGCTGGCCGGTCAGCCCGACCCGGTGGTCAAAGCCGCCCCGCCGCCCACCCAGCCCGCGGCTTTGTCGCTGGACGCCGCCCGCGCACAACGGGAGCGCCGCGCCGCCGAGGCCATGGCCGCACTGGCGCCGCGCCGTGCCGCGCCGCCCCCCACCATGCCGCAAAGCCGGCCGGCTCCGCCGGTGCTGCGCGATGAGATCCGCCTGCCCACGCCCGGCGTGCAGCGCGCCGTGCCCACGCTCAGCGACATCAGCACCGAGCCGATGCCGCTGCCGGGCCAGCCCAGCGCCATGCAGCGCAGCCAGATGGACATGGCCGACGAGCTGCGCCAGATGCGCGGCCTGATCGAAGAGCGTTTCTCGTCGCTGGCCTTCATGGAAAAGCTCCAGCGCCAGCCCGTGCAGGCGCGGCTGACGCAAAAGCTGCTGGAGCTGGGCTTCTCGCCCGCCCTGGTGCGCAAGCTGGCCGAGAGCTGCCCGTCGGACTTCAAGGCCGGCTCGCCCACCGACCCGGCTGATGAAACCGCCTGGGCGGCGCACGTGCTGTCGCGCAACTTGCAAACCGACGAAGCCGCGCCGGCGATTGAAGACCGTGGTGGCGTGTACGCGCTCATCGGCTCCACCGGCGTGGGCAAAACCACCACCACCGCCAAGCTGGCCGCGCACTTCGCCACCAAGCATGGCGCGGGTCAGCTGGGCTTGATCACGCTGGACGCCTACCGCATTGGCGCCCACGAGCAGCTGCGCGCCTATGGCCGCATCCTGGGCGTGCCGGTGCACACCGCGCACGACCGCGCCTCGCTGGACGACCTGCTGGACCTGCTTTCCAGCAAGAAGCTGGTGCTCATCGACACCGCAGGCATGGCCCAGCGCGACAGCCGCACGCAAGAGCTGCTGGAAATGCTGGCGCACCGCAGCATCAAGAAGCTGCTGGTCATCAACGCCGCGCAGCAGGGCGAAACCATCGAGGACGTGGTGAACGCCTGGAAGGGCGCCGCCTGCGAAGGCGTGGTGCTGAGCAAGATCGACGAGGCCGTGAAGCTGGCCCCGGCGCTGGACACCCTGATTCGCCACCGCCTGAAGGTGCTGGGCGTGGCCAACGGCCAACGCGTGCCCGAAGACTGGCACCGCCTGCCCAGCACGGCGCTCGTGCAGCGCGCCCTCAAGAGCCCGGCCTCCGGCGCCTGGCGCATGGACAACACCGACGTGAACCTGATCTTCGCCGGCGCGCCGCTGGCTGAAGGCCTGTCGCGCGCGGTGCACTGATGGGGGAACCCTTCATGCCTCAAGACCAGGCTCACGGACTGCGGCGCTTGTTCGCCGCGCCCAAGCAGCGCTTCGTGCCCGTGGTGTGCAACCCGCGCGTGATGGGCGCCGGCGTGCTGCTGGAAGGGCTGTGCGCCGCCTTTGCCGAGCTGAACCTGCACACGCTGGTGGTGGACGCCGGCGTGCATTCGCCGCAGCCGTCGGAACTCGCGCAGGTGGACCTGTCCAACTGCATCGAACGGCTGTCGCCACGCCTGTCGTACCTAGCCGCCCGCGGCCTGCCCATGCGCTACATCAACGCCAACGGCTCGGCGGCTGCCTTCCTGGAAGCGGTGGCCGAGGCGGCGCCCGAGGCGGATGTGATCCTGCTGCACGCGTCGGCGGCGGAGCTGTCGCGCGTGGTGGCCTTGCGCGAGGTGCGCCCGCTGCTGCTGGCCGACACCGACCCCGCCAGCGTCACCGAAGCCTACGCGGGCATGAAATGGCTCACGCAACGCGCCGGGCTGATGGTCTACAGTTTGCTAATGGCCTGCCACCCCCAGTTGCGCGTGGCCACCCGCATCGCGCAACAGCTCAATTCCTGCGCCGACGGCTTCCTCGGCGCGGTGCTGCGCGACTGGGCCTGCCTGGACCCGCGCACTGCGCACCAGGCCGTGCTCACACCGGAACTGCGCCACCTGGCCCGCGAGCTGCTTCTGGCCACGCCGCCCGGGGCCGCCGTGGACGCGGCCACCGACGCCACCCCGCTGCGCCCGGCGCGCACGGCCCCAATGCTGGCCCCCGCCCACTGATCCCGCCGGAGTTCGTCATGTACACGCCCAAAGGCCGCCTCGACAACAGCACGCTGATCAAGCAGTACAGCCCGCTGGTGCGACGCCTGGCGCATCAGATGATCGCCAAGCTGCCGGCCAACGTGGAAGTGGATGACCTCATCCAGGTCGGCCTCATCGGCCTGACCGACGCCCTCTCGCGCTTCGATGCGGAGCAGGGCGTGCAGTTCGAGACCTTTGCCACCCAGCGCATCCGCGGCGCCATGCTCGACGAACTGCGAGGCGGCGACTGGATGAGCCGCGGCACGCGCCGCCAGCAGCGCGAGATCGAAGCGGCGGTGCACAAGGTGGAACAGCGCCTGGGCCGTGCCCCGTCCGAGACCGAAATCGCCGGCGAGATGGGCGTGACGCTGGCCGAGTACCAAGACCTGCTGTCCAAGGTGCGCGGCACGCAGCTCGTCTACCTGGAAGACATGTCTGGCGACGACGGCGACGACGACTATCTCGACCGCCACGTGGCCGACGAAGCCAGCAACCCGATGGCCATGCTGCAGGACCACCGCATGCGCGAAGCGCTGGTGGCCGCCATCAAGAACCTGCCCGAGCGCGAGCAGTTCGTGATGAGCATGTACTACGAGCACGACATGAATCTCAAGGAGATTGCGGCCGTGCTGAAGGTGACCGAGTCGCGGGTGTGCCAGCTGCACAGCCAGTCGATCGCGCGGCTGCGCGTCAAGCTGCGGGACTGGTAAGCCGCTTCACGGGTGGCACTGCGGTGCCTGGGCGTACGAGCGGTGATGAGGCTTGGGCCCTTGGGCCCTTGAGCTCTCGGGGCCTGACCCTCAGGCGATGAGTCGAGCGGTGTTGCCTCGCAGGGAGGGCCGCTCAGTCCAGACTCAAGTCCCTACGCGGCCCCCACTCACTCCGCCACACACGCCCGGTTCTTGCCGGTGTGCTTGGCTTCATACAGCGCCACGTCGGCGCGGTCGAGCGCAGCTTCCAGCGTTTCGCCGGTGCGATAGAGCGTGACGCCGGCCGAGAACGTGACGAACACGTCCTTGCCCTCGTGGTTGAACAGTGCGCTGGAGAGCGAGCGCTGCAACCGCACCAGCACCTGCTGGGCTTCGTCCAGCGGCGTGTTCGGCAGCATCAGCACGAACTCTTCGCCGCCGTAGCGCGCCACCATGTCGCCCGGCCGCAGCGACGCCTGCGCGCGCTCGGCCAGTGACTTGAGGGCGATGTCGCCCGCGTGGTGGCCCAGGCTGTCGTTGAGCTTCTTGAAGTTGTCGATGTCCAGCAGCGCCAGCGCAATGCGGGTGGATTCGCGCTCGGACTTGGCCTGCTCGATGCCGAAAGCTTGAATCAGCCCGCGGCGGTTGGCCACCTGCGTCAGCTGATCGGTGTGTACTTCGTTGGACAGGCGGCGCAGCTCGGATTCCAGCTCGTCCACCCGCTGCGTCAGGGCTGCCGCACGGTCGTGCTCCAGGGTCAGGCGCTGCTGGGTTTGCGACACCAGGCTCTGCACGCTGCGGCTTTCTTCCACCATCTCGCGCACCGTGCCGGCCAGGCTTTCCAGTGAATCGGCCTGCTCGATGGCGTCGGCGTAGCGGCCCACGCTGCTTTGGAAGCGGTCGGTGTGCTGGCCCAGTTCGCCCAGTTCCGACAGCATGCGCTGGATCAGGCCCTTGAGTGCGTCGCGCGCCTTGGAGCGTTCGTCGCGCAGCGCGCGCTGCCGGTCGCGCGTGCCGGCCAGCAGTTCAGACACCGTGCGCACGCCCCGGCCGGACAAGCCCTGCGCCAGCGTGTTGTTCATGGCCTCGGCCTGGCCCCGAGCCCAGGAATCGTCCTCGGCCAGGTCCACCAGGCTGGACGACAACTCGCGGCACAGGCCGCCGAGTTCGTCGAACAGGTGGCGGCGGTGGTCCAGCAGGTGGCGCGCCCGCAAGCACAGCGCGGCCATTTGCTGGCTGCGCTCCGGCGTGGCGCCTTCGGCTTGCAGCTCTGCCTGCGCGGCCTCCAGCTCGCGCATCAGCGCATCGGCCGGCGTGGCTTCGGTCTGCGGCGAGCGCAGGGCGTGCCGCACCGTGCCGTTGAGCTCGTCGGCCACAGCGCTCCAGTGGGGCTGCGTGTCCACCAGCGGAATCAAGTCGCTCAGGCTGCCTGTGCGGCCGGATTCGTTGGCGCCGGCACTGCCCGGGTCCGCGCTGCCCAGGCCGCCGCTGTCGCGAAAGCCCGTTTCGGCAAAGCCGCTGTCGGCGAACAGCTGGCTGGGTGTGCCGCCGTCTTCGTCGGTCTCCACGCCGCTGTCGTCGTCGTCCTTGTCCCAGCTGGCCATCAGCTGGCCCAGGCGCTTGATGAGCTTGCCGCTGTCGGTGCGGCTCAGCTCAACGGCGCGGAACACGCCGTCCTTCTTGCGCGCAATCGTCCAGTGCCGGCCGCCGCGTTCCAGCCCCCGCACCAGGCGCTCGATGGCTTGGGCCAGCGCTTCCGCCTGGGCGCCCGGGCCGGCCACTTCCAGCAGCTTGTCGATCTGGCGCTGCAGTTCGTCCAGGCGTTGTTCACGCAGGGCGTTCTGCAACTCCTGGCGGGTGGTGCCACTGGGCAGGGCCAGGCTGATGAGCTTGGACATCAGCTGCAGGTGCCGCTCGGCCGGCGCACCGGCAGCGGCCGGGGTGGGTTCGCTGCCCGATTCGATGGCGTACGCGCGGGCGTAGTTCTCAGGCGTGGGTTCCAACCGGGCCTGGGCCAGGCGTTGCAGGGCCGCCTTGGCGAGTTGGGCGGGAGGCAGTTGCGATCGCATCGGGAACATCAGCCGCGGTTGGCGAGGTCGATGCTGGCATCGGCCTGCGTGATCCAGGGGGCCTTGCGGGGCAGCACGGTCTGGGCGATCCAGCGCTCCAGTTCGTCTGGCGGCAGCGGCTTGCTGAACAGGAAGCCCTGCATCAGCGAGCAGCCCAGGCGGTGCAGCACTTCCATCTGGCGCAGGGTCTCCACGCCTTCGGCAATGACGCGCAGGCCGAGGGCCCGGGCCAGCGCAATGATGGCTGTGACCACCGCCGAACTTTGGGGCGTGATGCCCAGGTCGCGCACGAAGGTGCGGTCGATCTTCACTTCCGAGATCGGCAGCGTGGTCAGGTAAGCGAGCGACGAATAACCGGTGCCGAAGTCATCGATCGAAATCTCCACGCCGACCTCGTTGAGGCGGTGCAGCGACGGGATGACGTTCTGCAGGTCCTTCATCAGGTTGTTTTCGGTGATCTCGAGCTGGATCGACCGGTGCGGCACGCCGTAGGCACTCACGCACTGGTGGATGTGCTCCACCAGGTCGGTGCGCTCGAACAGGCGGCTGGGCAGGTTCACGGCGATGGAGTCCGAGAAGCCGAACTGCAACTGCCACAGCTTGGCCTGGCGCGCCGCTTCCTTCAGCGCCCATTCAGACATGGGCACGATGAGGCCGGTTTCTTCGGCCAGCGGAATGAAGTCAGCGGGCGGCACGAGCACGTTGCCGCGCTGCCAGCGCATCAGCGCCTCGGCGCCCACCATGCGGGCGGCGCGCACGTCGATCTTGGGCTGGTAGTGCAGCACGATCTCGTTGCGCTCCAGCGCCTTGTGCAGCGCGCTTTCCAGCTCCAGCTTCTGCTTGCCGTGGCCGGCGAGTTGCGGCGAGTACACGGCCGACGCATTGCGGCCCTGGCTCTTCACGGCGTACATGGCGACGTCGGAGTTGCGCAGCAGGTCGGCCATGGTCTGGCCGTCGCGCGGGTACAGCGCAATGCCCACGCTGGCGGTCACGAAGCATTCCTGCCCGCCGACGAAGATGGGCTCGCGCAGGGCGTCCAGCACGCGCTGGGCCACGCGCTCGGCGTCGCGTTCATCGGCCACTTCAGGCAGCAGGGCGACGAACTCGTCACCACCCAAGCGCCCCACGGCCTCCAGGCCGCGATGGCTGCGATTGCCGGCGCCGTCGATCACACCTTCCATGATCTGGTCGGAGTGACGCACGCAGCCGCGCAGGCGGCGGCCGACTTCGATCAGCAACTCGTCACCGGCCGCATGGCCCAGCGTGTCGTTGATGACCTTGAACCGGTCCAGGTCGATCAGCAACAGGCCCACCTCATGCCCCCCACGGCGGGCGCTCTCAATGGCGCGCTCCACCCGGTAGATGAGCTGGCGGCGGTTGGGCAAGCCGGTCAGCGCGTCAAAGTGCGCCAGCTGGCGGATGCGGTCTTCCGCCTGGCGGCGGTCGGTTACGTCCTGCAGGATGCCGGTGTAGCCGTTGACGGTGCCTTGTTCGTTGAACTCGGGCTCGGCCTCGATGTGCACCACGCGCTGGCGGCCGTCGGGCAGGATCAGGGGCAGGTCCGTCACCAGCACCGAGGTGTGGGCGATCACGTCGCGCAGCAGGCGCAGGAACACGTGCCGGTCATCCGGCGGCACCATGCGCATGACGCCGATGAAGTCCAACCGGTCTTGCGGGCCTCGGCCGAACACCCGTAGGCCTTCAGCAGAGATGGTGAAGCTGCTGTGGGTGTTGCGCCACCACTCGAAGCTGCCCATGCGGGCCAGGTCCTGAGCGCGGGCCAGCTTGGCCTTGCTGCGCTCCAGCTCCAGGCGCGTGCGCGAGCTGCGCAGCAGGTAGCGCAAGCGGCCTTCCAACAAGCTCCACTGCGACGATTTGACGAAGAAGTCGGTCGCGCCCGCCTGGTAGGCCCGGTTGATGGAGGCCTCGTCATCCAGGCCGGTCAGCATCAACACCGGCAGGGATTCAAACCCCGGCGTGGCCCGCAGCAGCGAGCAGGTCTCGAAGCCGTCCAGGTCAGGCATCAGGGCGTCCAGCACCACCACGTCGGGCGTGCGTGTGGACAGCAGGCCCAGGGCCTCACTGCCGCTGGAGGCCTCGGCCACATCGAAACCGCGCTCGCGCAGCGCGGCGCCGGTCAGCAGCAGGTTGACCTCGTCGTCGTCGACCAGCAGCACCCGCGGGCTGGGGGGCAGGTCGTCGAGGGCAGGGCCGGTGGGCAGCATGGTCAGGTTTACAGCAGGGCGGCCAGGGCGACGCGCACTTGCTGGATGTCGTCCAGCATCGCGTCGAGTTGCGCGGGCAGGCCGGTCACCTGGCCGTCGCGGGCCATGGATTCAATTTCCGCGCATCGGGCCGAGAGGCCCAGCGCACCCAGGCTGGCCGACGACGACTTCAGCGTGTGGCTGACGTGGCGCACCGCCGCCAGGTCCAGTTCAGCCCCGGCACGGGCGCGGGCGAGGTCCGGCAGCAGCCGGTCCAGCGAATTGGAAAACGCCTGCACCACGCGCTCCAGCAACTTGGCCTGTCCGCTGGGGTCGAGTTCCCGCAAGCGACGGATCGCCTCGGGGTCGAGCAGCACAGCGGGGGAAGAGGCGGTCATGGTCAAACAGCGGGTCGGCAGACTCGGCAAACTTAAATGTAGCCTGGGTCGGCAGGGGGGGCGCCGCGAAGGAATGCACAGATTCCACGGTGTGCAAGGTGGTTATTGACGTCGCTTGATCTGGCTGCGGGTGAGCCCTGAATCGCCCGGGCACCGGGGTGGTGCTGCCTACAATCCATTGCATGACCAGCCTCAGCGACGACAGCGCGCCCTTGGCTCGGCGCGAGCAGCGTCGGGTGCCCATGCGGCTGCTGGTGGCGGGCCTGGCGCTGGCCGTGGCGCTGATGCTGGCCTTCGGCGGGCTGGTGGTGTTGGCCCTGATGCGTGTGTGGGGCGGCGAGGTCGGTCTCGTGCACGCTGCGTTGGTGCTGACGGCGTTCTTCACCGGCATGTTGTTGCTGGTGGCCGCTGGCCTGGGTTGGCACGTGGGCGTGCGCCTGACCCGACAGCGCCTGGCCGAACCGCTGCGCGAAGCGCGCCAACAGTTGTTGATTCAGGCGCAGTTGCAGCGCGATTGGCAGTGGGCCACCGACGCACAACACCGGCTCGTGCGTTGGCAGGCGCCGCAAGGCGCGCCGTCGTCCTCGTGGGTGGGCACGGGCATGGGCACCCAGCAGCTGTGGGAGCGGTTCAGCGGTTCCGAAGTGGCGGCGCAACTGCGCGCCCGGCTGGACGCGCATCAGCCCTTTGTCGATCTGGCGGCTTGCAATGAGGCCGGCGCGGCATGGCAGTTGACCGGGCAGCCTTGCATCGACGCCAACGGTCATTTCTCGGGCTACTTGGGCACGGCACGGCCCGCGTCAGCGACGACGGCCGGGGCGAAGGGGGCTGCGGCCGCCGTGGTGTTGCCCAGTGCCAGCGCCGATGCCGATGCCGCCGCCGAGCAGGCCTCGTTCAGCTACAGCGTCTCGCACGATTTGCGGGCGCCGTTGCGGGTGGTGGAGGGCTTTGCCCGCATCTTGAAAGAGGACTACGGCAGCCGCCTGGACCGCGTGGGCAATGACCACCTGGACCGCGTGATGAGTGCCGCCGCGCGCATGAACAGCATGATCGACGCGCTGCTGTCGCTGAGCCAGCTCAGCACGCGGCCGCTGGCGTCGCAGCCGGTGCATCTGTCGCAGTTGGCCGGATTCATCCTCGACGACCTGCGCCGCGCGGACCCTCAACGCGAGGTGGCGGTCAGCATCGAGCCGGGCCTGGTGGTGCAGGGCGACCCGACCTTGCTGCGCATGGTGCTGGAGAACCTGCTGGGCAACGCCTGGAAGTACAGCAGCAAGCAAGAGCGCGCGGAGATTGCCTTTGGCCAGCTGGAGCAGGGCGGCCACCGGGTGTACGTGGTGCGCGACAACGGCGCCGGCTTCGACATGCGGTTTGCCGAGCGGCTGTTCGGCGTGTTCCAGCGCCTGCACAGCGCCAGCGACTTCCAGGGCACCGGCGTGGGCCTGGCGCTGGTGCGGCGCATCGTGCGCCGCCACGGCGGCGACATCTGGGCCGAGTCGGCCGTGGGCGAGGGCGCCCGCTTCTATTTCACGCTGGGTTGATGGGTTGACACGCGCCGCCGCAGAAGGGCGCGAGCCGGTTAGCCCTTGCCCGGGCGGGCCAGCAGTTCCACCGCATCCACCAAGCGGCGCGCCTGCTCGGGCACGCTGTGGCCGTCGGCCGAGGCCAGGCTCAGCAGGCGGGCCAGCGCTTCGTCGCGCGGCAGCGAGAAGCGGTGCATCAAGACCCCCACGGCCAGGGCGGTGATGTCCAGCGTGGCGGGCACTTCACTGCCGGTGGCCGCGGGTGCCACCGCAGACGCGGCCGTGGCGGCGGTGGGCGGCGCCGCAGGGGGCGTGGCGCGTGCGAAGGCCGCTTCCACCGCGGGCACGATCTGCGAGATGTCCAGCGGCTTGACGAGGTAGGCCACCGCGCCCAGTTCCTTCACCTTGGTCACCGTGGCCTCGTCGGCAAAGGCCGAGAGGAACATGAACGGGGTTTGCAGGTATTCGCGCAGGTAGGCCGCCACGTCAAACCCGGTGAGGCCTTCCATGCGGATGTCCAGCAGCGCGAGCTGCGGGCGGTGCTCGCGGGCCAGCAGAATGGCGTCGTCTCCGTTGTCGGCATCGATGACATCGAAGCCGGCCTGCGTGAGCCCATAGCTCAGCGTGGCCAGCACCAGCCGGTCGTCGTCCACCACCAGGATCTTGCCCTTGCTCACCAGCACCTCAGGAAGCGTGTTTTGTGGCGGGATTGTGAACCACGCTGGGCGGCATCAATTCCAGGCGGCATACCACGTCGGTTTCGACCTGTGCCAGGCTCAAGATCGCACTGCGCCGCGGCAGCAGCGCCCGCACCAGGCCCAGGCCTGACACCCCGCTGCGGATGGCCCCCAGCTCGAAGCCCTCGGGCAGCTGGCCGGCGTTGGCAATCTCGACGGCCACGCCGCCCAGGTCGCAGATGAGCTGGCAGCGCACCGGCGCGCCCTGGCCGTGCCGCAGCGCGTTGCCCAGCAACTCGTTCAGGCTCAGTGCGATTGGAATGGCTTCGGCCTCGGGCAGGCACCAGTCGTCCAGCAGGGCGCCGCCCTCGGCGGTGGTGGTGATGACACGGCCCTGCATGCGCTGCACCGAGCCGACGATGGCGTCGAACACCCGCTTGATCAGCAGCGGGCCGGAGGCGCCCACCTGCAGGCCGTACACCTGCGCAATGGCCTGCACCTGGCCCACGGCTTCCTTCAGCACCGGCGCCACTTCGGGCCGACGTGCGGCGGTTTGCTGCAGCAGGCCGGCCACGCCTTGCAGGTTGTTCTTGATGCGGTGGTGCACCTCGCGCACCAGCAGCTCGCGCTGCGCAATGGCGGCCTGCAGCCGGGCCTGCTCGGCGGCGCGCTGCTCGGTCACGTCGCTGGCCACCATCAGCAGCCATTGCGGCGCATCGCCCGGCGTGGTGCCGGCCAGGTGCAGCAGCCGGGTGTCCCACAGCCGCGTGCCCTGCGGGCCAGGCACCGGATATTCCCGCTGCACCAGGGCTTGCGAGGCCAGGGCCTCGCGCATGTCGGCCTCCACACGGGCGCCCAGCTCGGAGCCGAACAGGCGGGTGGGGTCGCCGTCCAGCAGCGCATCTTCGGGCAAGCCAGCCAGGGCTGCGGCCGCCTGGTTGAGCTTCACGATGCGTAGGGTTTGGGCCTCGTGCAGGGTGATGGCCAGCGGCGCGCCTTCGATGATGCGGGCAAGCGACGCCTCGGCCAGGCGCGTCTGGGCCTCGGCTGCGCGGCGGCGGTCGATGTCCAGCAGCGCGTAGGTGGTCTGCACGCCGCCGTCGTCGCGCGGGGTCTGCACCGCGTTGCCGATGACCCAGAACTGCCGTCCGTCGCGCCCGCGCAGCTGGCACTCGAACACGTCGCTGCCCGGCTCGGCGTGGAAGGCGTGGTCGTCATCGTCCGGCGCCAGCACGCCCAGCGGCTGGCCCTGCACTTCGTCCAACTCGCAACCAAACATGCGCCGCGCGGAGCGGTTCATCCACTCGATGCCGTGCGCGCCCACGGTGACGATGCCCACCAGCACCGAGTCGAGCACGGCGCGCTCGCTCTCGGCGCGCAGCAGCAGGGCGTTCTCAGCCTGCGCCTGCGCGGTGACATCGAGCGTGACGACGGATGTGGAGCGGCGCCCGCCGGCCAGCACGCCGGGGGCCACGCGGGTGAGCAGCCAACGACGCCCCAGCTCGGGGTGGCGCACCGCGTAGCGCACCTCCACCGCATCACCCCGCTTGAGGGCGCGCTGCAGGCGCTCGAACTCCGGCAGCGAGGCGGGCTCCACCAGGTCCCGGTGAATGCCTTGCAGCGAACCCACGGGCAATTTGCTGCCGGCGCGCAGCGGCGCCGTCTTGCGGTGGGACTTGAGCCAGCCGGCTTCGGGCTGGAAGGTGGCCAGGCCCACGGCGGCGGTGTCCATGAGGGCGTCCAGCTGCTGGTGCGCGAGATCGCGTTCACGCAGGGGGCTTTGGTCTTCCAGCGCGGCCAGCAGCAGGGTGCGTTCGCCCTGGCGCCACAGGCGCAGGCGCGCCAGCAGCCAGTGGGACTGGCCGTGCCGGTCGGTGAACTCGGCTTCCGTGATGAGGGCCGGGTCTTGCGGCCGTTGCGCCGCCAACGCCGGCAGCGGGGCGCCGTGATGCCAGCCCAGCAGGGCCTGCAGCAGGTCGGGCAGCTCGTTGAGCGAGGCGGGCGCGTCGGGCCCCGCCGTGGGTGGGGCATGCAGGGCCGCGAAGGCGGCGTTTTTCCGCAGCACGCGGCCGGTGGTGGCATCGGCCAGCAGCGCCGGCCCGGCGGCCAGGGCCAGCCACTCGGCCAGCGGTGGGTCCTGCGCCTGCGCAGCGCTCAGCCGGGCATGCAGCAGCCAGTTGGGCCGGTCGCGCAGCAGGTGCAGGGTGGCGCGCTGGCCATCGGGCAGTTTGAGCGGCGGGGCGGGCGGGGCCGGGCGGGTGGCGTCAATGGCGCGCGTGGCCTCGCGCAGCCAGGCATCCAGTCGCCCGCCGGCGGCCTGGCGCAGGGCCCGCCAGCCTTCGGCGGTGTCGGGGCCCAGCCAGTCGCGGGCGGCGGCGTTGCCGCGCAGGGCGGACAGGTCGGATCGCAGGGTCAGGATCGGGTCGCTGACCAGATCCAGCAGCGCGGCGGATGCGGGCAGGCCGAACATGGATCAGCCGCCGCGCCGTGGGCGCTGCGTCGCGGCCAGACCAATCCCCAGCGATCTCATTCCAGCTGGGACGCCTTGTGCAACGCGCGCAGCACGCAGGCGTTGATCTCGCCGGCGCCCAGCATCAGCGCGTCGGCGCGCTCGCGGTAGTCGAACACGCTCTCGGCTTCCACGGCCATCACCAGCTCGAGGTAGGGGCGGAAGGGGCCGCTTTCGTCCACCAGCGCCTGGCGCACGCGCTCGGGCACGGGGATGCTCTGCAGCAGCTTGTCGAAGGGCTGCTTGAGCATGTGGTCCAGCAGCGAGAACAGGCCGCAGATGAACATCTCGTCGCGTTGTTCGCGGTCGTCCATGCCGGCGGCCAGTTCTTCCATCAACAGACCGCGGCGCAGGGCACCGAACATGATGGGGCGCATGCTGTGGTCGTTGCTCGCGGTGGTGAGCAGCAGCGCCAGCCAGCGCTTGAGGCGGTTGTAGCCCAGCAGCATGATGGCGTGGCGGAAGCTGGACACCTCCACCGGCAGGCCGAACGCGGCCGAGTTCATGTAGCGCAGCAGCTTGAACGCGAGGCTCGGGTCGCGTTTGAGGGTCTGCTCCAGGCGCTCCACGTCGTCGCCCTGGTCGACGCGCGACATCAGCTCCACGATGACTTGCTGGTCGGCCGGGATCTCGGTCTTGGGGGCGCCGGGTTGGGCCTCGAAGGCGCCGTCCATGGGCCAGCCGATGACCTGGTCGGCCCCGCCGGCAAAGCTCGCCTCAATCGCGGCGGCGCCGCGCACCCCGGCGTGCACCTTGGGCACGCCCGCGGGGCCGGCCTGGCCGGGCTCCAGCAGCACCTGCTTGAACACCGCCGCCACCGGCGCCGGCAGCGGCGAACTGGGTAGGCCCTTGAGCAGCCCGGTGTGGCCGCCGGCCTTGAGCGTGGCGATGGCGTCGGTGTGCGCGGCGTCGGCGGCGATAAAGGCCGGAATTTCGATCTGGCAGGGCTGGGCCGGCGGCTGCGCCAGCAGGTCGGTCAGCAGACCTTCGCCCTGCGGGCTGAGCACCAGGCCGCCCTTGGGCCACACCGCGGCGAGCGCCGGCAGCAGTTCGGCCGCATCGGCGCGGGCCTCGGGGCGCATGGGGATGAGGGTGAGCCGGGTGCCGGCGATGGCGCGCTGGCGGTCGATGACCGGCGCGTAGCCCAGGGCGATGCCCGGGAGGACGGCGTGATCAAGGGCGTCGGGGGTGTTGTCAGACATGGCGCAGCGCGAAGGCGGTGAATGCGGCAGTCTGCCACGCCGCCCCGGCCTTGCTGCCGCCAAATCGTGACAGCTTCACGCCCGCCGGGCGCCGTCAGCCCTGGATGTACTGGAAGAGGGACATGCGCTGCACCATGGCGTAGGTTTTGAGCGCGGTGTCGTAGCCCGACTGCTGGTTCTGGAACTCTGAGATGCCTTGCACCATGTCCAGGTCTTCGGCCGCGCTGCGTTCCTCGGTGTTGTATTGCCTGAGCGCGGCCAGGCGGCTTTCGGTGCCGTCCAGGTTGTTCAGCCGCTCGCCAGTTTGGCTGCGCACGTTTTGCAGGCCCGACATGACGGCATCGATGTCGCGCAGCCGGCCGGAATTGCTTTGCGCAATCGCCGCGTTGGAGCGCAGCGGGGTTTGCAGTTCCTTGATGCTGCGGTCCAGCACGTCGAACACCTTCAGCGAGTTGGTGGCCGGGGCGATGGTGAACACGTCGCCATCGGCCGGCGTGCCGCTCACGGACACGCTGATGCCGTCGAAGGTGATGGCCTGGCCCGTCTTGTAGGTGCCGCCGGTCACGCCCGCGCCGGTGGTGGTGTTGACCACGCTGTAGGTCTGGCTGGGGGCGGTGCCGGAGATGCTGATGCTGTAGCTGTTGGCCTGGTTGGCCTGCTGCAGCTGGGGGTCGATGACGCGGCCGGAATCGATCCAGGCTTGCGGTGGGTTGCCGGTGATGGCATTCAGGCCGGCGTCGGTCACAAAGCTGCCGTTGCCGCTGCGCGCCTGCTCCCAGGCGGTGCGGCCGTCGACCGAGAGCTGGAAGTTGTCGATGTTGCCGGTCTGGATCACGCCGGACACGCCGACGTAGTTCACGCCCGTGGCTTGGTCGAGGAACGGCGGCTTGGCTGCGCCCTGGCCCGAGAAGATGTAGCCGCCGGCGCCGTCCGGGCGGTTGGCGATGGCCAGCAGTTGGTCTCGGATGCCCTTGAGCTTGTTCGCCAGGCCCTGGCGCTCAGCGTCAGAGTAGCTGGCGTTGCCGGCGGCCATCACGGTCTCGCGGGCCTGTTGCAGCAGTTCGTTGGCGTCGCCCAGGGCCGATTCCGCCAGCGTCATGCTGTTGCGGCTGGCCTCCAGGGCGCGCTGGTTGGCTTCCACCCGGCCGATGGCCGCCAGCGCCCGCTCGGCCCGGGCGGCGCCGGTGGGGTCGTCGCTGGCCATTTGCACCCGCTTGCCGGAGGTGAGCTGTTGTTGCTGTTGCTGCATCGTCTCCTGCCGGCGTTGCAGGGTGGCGATGGCGGTGTCGTACTGGTGGGCGGTCGCAATTCTCATGGGTCACCTCGAAGCTCAGCGTGAGGCAATGCGCATCAATTCATCGAACAAGGACTGCGCCGTCTGCAGCACCTTGGCGGCGGCCTGGTAGCCCTGCTGGTACTGCATCAGGCGTGAGGCTTCCTCGTCCAGGTTGACACCCGCTTGGCCGGAGCGGTTGGTTTCGGCGTCGCTGGCGACGCTGGTGGACACCTCCGACAGGTACTTCGCGCTTTGCACCCGGGCGCCCACATCGCTCATGGCGGCGGCGTAGGCGTCGTTGATGGTGGCACCGGGCACCCGGGTGGTGGAGCCGCTGCCGTTCACGATCAGCTGACCGCCGACGAAGCCCTCGGTCTGGATGTTCAGAAACGCCTTGGCGTTGCCGTTGTTGGTGCTGGCGTAGGTGGTGGGGTCGATGGAGATGCGATCGCCGGTACGCGGCACGCCGTTCGTGCGCAGCTCAAACCCCAGGTCGATGCCCGGTGGCTGGTTGCCGATGGCCTGGCCCGGGCTCCAGCTGCCGTTCAGCACGGAGCCGTCGGCCAGCGTCAGGTTGTAGAGCACGTTGGCCGCATTGGCGGGGTCCGGGCCGGTGAAGTCGACCGTGGCGGGGTATTTGGTCGGGTTGTAGTTGCTGTTGACGGCGTAGATGCTGTCAATGGTCAGCGTGCCGGTGTTGTTGACCGAGGTGGAGGCGGTGAGCGGCGACGCGGCGGCGATGCCGTTGGGGTCGTCCAGCACGCGGCGCATGTTCAGCGCAGCGCTGCCCACGGGCTCGATCAGGAAGCTCTCGCCCGCCGCCGGTGCGGCCGGGGAGAAGTTGAGGGTGAAGCCGTCCACCGTATCGCCGGCGTTCACGGCTTGCGTCTTGCCGTCAGACAGGCGCGTCAGCGTGTAGCTGCCGCTGACGCTGGAGGTGAGCTTGTAGCTGCTGGCCTGCAGCAGCGAAGCGTCGGCGATGGCCACCTGCACGCCGCTGAGGAAGTTGCCGGCGGCGTCGCGCTGGTTGGTGGTGGCGGGCATCACGCTGGGCGAGGCCACGTTGAAGATCTGCGCGCCCTGGCCGGGTGGGTTGGACAGGTCCAGACCCAAGGCGTTTTGGGTGTTCACCCGCGTGCCAATGGCTGCAGCCATCTGGCCCAGCAGGTTTTTGGCGTCTTGCAGGTCGTGGTTCTGGAACGTGAGCAGGGCCGCCATGGAGCCGCCCGTCAGCACGCTTTCGTCCAGCGGGCGGGTCTGGCCGCCTTCCACCAGCGACAGCGCCGCGCGTTGCGCGTCGTACGGGTCGTTGGTGACTTGGAGCTTTGAGGCCTGGTTGCCCAGCACCAGCCGCTGCCCGCCGCCGATGAACACGCCGACCGTGTCGTCGTCGGCCGTGAGGGTGCTCACGGCCACGTGCTCGCCGAGTTGCGAAATCAGCAGCTCCCGCTTGTCCAGCAGGTCGTTGGGGGTGTGGCCGCCGCCCCGCACCTTCGCAATCTGGTCGTTCACCTCGGCAATCTGCTGCGCCAGCGCGTTCACCACCGACACGTTGGCCTTCAGGTCGCTCACCACGCCGGCCTGCAGGTCGTTGATCTGCTGCCCTGCGTTGGAGAAGCGCACGGCCAACTCGTTGGCGCGGCCCAAGGCCACCTGGCGTGCCGAAGGGTCGCTCGGGCGGCTGGTCACGTCCACCATGGCGTTCAGGAACTGGCTGGCGGCGTAACCCAGGCCGTCGGTGCCGGGCGGGAACAGCTTTTCCATGCGGGCCAGCTGCTCGGAGCGGGTGCTGTCGGCCATGGCGGTGGACTTGGCGTTCACCGCTTCGCGCGTCAGGTACTCGTTGTGCGACCGCACCACCGTCTGCACATCCACGCCCTTGCCGAAGAAGCCGGCGCCGGTGTACTGGCCGGGCGAGGTCGTCAACACGACCGACTGGCGCGAGTAGCCCGGCGTGTTCGCGTTGGCGATGTTCTGGCCGATGGTCTGCAGCGCCGCCTGGTTGGCGAACATCGCGCGAGCGCCGAGGGTGAGCAAGCCAGCCATGGTTCAGGTTCCTTCCCGCATCAGTCCCACATCAGGCCAGCGTGCTTTGCACGCGCTGGGTGGTCTGGATGGTCTTGGCCAGCTTCTCGGCGTAAGCCGGGTCGGTGGCATAGCCGGCCTGTTGCAGGCCTCGTGCAAAGCCGGCGGCGTTGCCATTCTGGGCCTGCGCCACCACCTTGGCGTAACGGTCGTTGCTGCTGATGAGCTTGGCGTAGTCCTTGAACGCTTCGTCGTAACTGCCGTAGGCGCGGAACTTGGCGGTCACCTTGTGGGCCTGGCCGTTGATGACTTCGGTGGTGAGGACCTCCACGGTCTTGCCCGTCCAGCCCGGCGTGGCTTTGATGCCGAACACGTTGTAGCTCTTGCTGCCGTCGGTGCCGGTGATCTCGCGCTTGCCCCAGCCGCTTTCATGGGCGGCCTGCGCCACCATGAAGCTGGCCGGAATGCCCGTGGCGGCCGAGGCTGAACGGGCAGCGGCGTCGTGCTGCTGGATGAAGCTCTGCACATGGTTGGGAATGCCCTTGGTGGCCAAGGCCGGCAGGGCCTGGGCCAGCGTCGTCTGGCTGGCCTTTTGCACGCTGGAGGGCGACAGGTCGGTCACGCCCATCTGGCGCGCCAGCTGCTTTTGAATGGCGTCCGACAGCCCGCCCGGCAGGCCGGTGAGCTTGCCGGCGAATTGTTGGTCCAGCATTTCCGTGCCCATCTGGCTGGCGCTGTTGTCCAGCATGCCGCTGGCCAGCGTCGAGGCGCGCATGCTCTTCATCACTTCCTGCATGAAGAGGGCTTCGAACTGGCGGGCCGTGTCGCGGATGCTGGCCTTGGGGTCACGCGACGCCTGGGCCTTGAGGCCGTTCAGGTTGTCGAGGGCCCCCAGGGATTGGCCGGAGATGGACTGGAAAGAGGACGAGGCCATCAGATCACCTCAAGCTCGGCGTTCAGGGCGCCCGCACTCTTCATGGCCTGCAGGATGGCGAGCAGATCCTGCGGCGTGGCGCCGAGCGAGTTGAGCGCGCGCACCACATCGGACAGGCGCGCCCCGGCCGGCAGCTGGATGATGTTGCCCGGTTCCTGGCGGATGGAGATGTCCGCCTTCTCCGCCACCTGCGTTTGCCCTTGCGACATGGGGTTGGGCTGGCTGATGACCGGGGTGGAGCTGATGGTGACCGACAGGCTGCCGTGGGCCACGGCGCATTGCGACAACGTGACCGACTGGTTCATGACGATGGAACCTGTGCGGGCGTTGATGACCACGCGGGCCGCGGGCGTGGCCATGTCCACGGCCAGGTTTTCCACATCGGCCAGGAAGGCCACACGCTCGTCGGGTGCAGCCGGGGCACGCACCCGCACCACACGACCGTCCAGGGCCTGCGCGGTGCCGGCGCCCTTGGCCTTGTTGATGGCCTGTGCCACCGCACGGGCAGTGGCGAAGTCGCTGCTGTTCAGGTCCAGCTGGATGCTGTCGCCCTGGGCGATGGGCGTGGGCACCGAGCGCTCCACCAGCGCGCCCGCCGGAATGCGGCCAGCGCTCAAATGGTTGATCTGCACCTTGGAGCCGCCCGCCGAGGCGCCGGCGCCGCCCACCACCAGGTTGCCCTGGGCGATGGCGTAAATCTGGCCGTCAGCACCGCGCAGCGGCGTGGCAATCAGCGTGCCGCCGCGCAGGCTCTTGGCATTGCCGATCGACGACACGCTCACGTCCAGCTGCTGGCCCGGCTGGGCGAACGGCGGCAGCGTGGCCGTCACCATCACCGCGGCGATGTTGCGGGGCTGCATGGTCACGCCCTGGGGCAGCAGCACGCCGAACTGCTGCAGCATGGCGCTCAGGCTCTGCCCGGTGAAGGGCGCCTGGGTCGTCTGGTCGCCCGTGCCGTCCAGGCCCACGATCAGGCCATAGCCCGTCAGCGGGTTGGACCGCACGCCGGCGACGTTGGCCACTTCCTTGATGCGCGCAGCCCGGGCCGACGGGGCCACGGGTGCCAGCACCACGGCGAGGCAGAGGAGGAGGACTTTCAGGGACTTCACTCGGCAGATTCTGCGGACGCTTGAGCCCGCGAAGCGCGTGAAAAGGGCGCCTGCAGCCCCGCTTTTCCTGGCCGAGGGCGGGGCCAGTCGGCTCGGGCGGTGCTTTTGCACGGCCTGCGGGCGCCGGGCTTGCAAGCTTTCGATCAGGCTCAAACGTCAGGGGCGTGCCATCCTGTCAATCCCAATCCGTGCGCGGTGGATCGTCCTGAAGCACCGTGCCTGTCGGCGCGACGCAGCAGTGCGGACGGTCAGGTTCTCGATGAAGCGCGAGGTTCGTGCGTTTTGGGCTGGTTTGGGCGCATCCAGGGTCTCCCCTTAGGTTGATCCCCTTTGGCTGCGGGGGCGGCGGGACAGGTTTCTGAATGTGTGTCTCGGTAAAGTTTTGCGTACGCACCCGGTTCGTGCGTCGCTCCCGAGAGTTCCCATGCCCCCGTTTCCTCCGTCTTTGACCCTGGTTCACGTCGTCTTTTCGTCGCGCATTGCCGGGGGTGAACGTCACTGCATCGACCTGGCCAACGCGCAGGCGGCCCTCGGCCACCGCGTGCATGTCATCGGCACGGCGGGTTCGGCGGTGCAAGGGGCACTGGCGGCTGGCGTCCAATTCCATGGCCTCAAGGCCCCGCTGTTTCGTGGCTGGCGCGTGGCCGCGTTGGCGCGGCGACTGGGCGCGGACGTTTGCCACGGGCACCTGGGGCCGGCCTGCAAGGCTGTGGCGCACGCCACCCGGGCCGCGCGCGTGGGCACGCTGCACGTGGGCTACAAGACCCATCACCATGCGCGGCTGGACGGCCTGATCTGCGTGAACCGCGCCCAGCACGACAGCCTGCCCGCCGGCGACGCGCTGGCGCAAGTCATCTACAACTGGGCGCCGGCGCGTGATGCCGCGGCGCCTGCCCGCCCGACGGACCTGCGCGCCGAGCTGGGCCTGACGCCCGGCCAGCTGCTGGTGGGCAGCGTGGGCCGCCTGCACCCGAGCAAGGGCATGGACCTGCTGATTGCTGGCTTCAAGGCCCATGCGCCGGCTGACGCGGTGCTGGCCATCCTGGGCGAGGGGCCCGACGAAGCCGCGCTGAAGGCGCTGGCCGCGGGCGACTCGCGCATCCACCTGCTGGGCTACCGCCAGGACGTGGACGCAGCGTTGCAGGCGATGGACCTGTTCGTGTCGCCCTCCCGCGAGGAGGCGTTCCCGCTGGCCATCCTGGAAGCCATGCGTGCCGGCCGGCCGGTGCTGTCGACCGCCACGCAAGGCCCGCGCGAAATGCTGGCGGGTCAGCCGGCGCGCCTGGTGCCGGTGGGGGATGCCGATGGCCTGGGCCGCGCGCTGGCTGAAGAGGTGGCCAGCTTGCGTGCGTTGACGCCGGCCGCACGGGCGGTGTCGTACGCCACGGCGGCGTATGACCGCAGCAATGCCGTCGCCCGCACGCTGAAGTTCTACCGCGACGTCTTGGAACACCGCGCCGCGTTGGCGCTGGCGCAAGACGACGACGAGGCCTATGCCCCCTGGCAGGCCTGATGTTCAAGCGACCCCGAACGGACTTCTGGCAAGTCGGCATCGTTCCCCTGCCCCTGGCTGACGTGACGGCTGCCCGCCTGGCGGCGGTGCGTGACCGCATCACCTGGCTGCCCGACGCCGGCCGCTGGCGCTACCTGGCCGACCCCTTCGGCCTGGTGCGCGGCGCCACGCTGCACGTGTTTGTCGAGGCGTTCGATTACCGCATCAAGCGCGCCACGCTGGAGCGCCATGCATTCACGCGTGATGGCCTCGTCTGGCAAGGCTGCACCACCGTCATGGCGCCGCGCTTCCACCTGTCTTACCCGCAGGTGTTCGAGCACGACGGCGAGGTCTGGATGGTGCCGGAGAGCTACCAGGCGGGCGAGATTGCGCTGTACCGCGCCACCGACGACAGCCTGGACCACTGGGAGCGTGAGTGCGCGCTGATCCGTGGCGTGCCGGGGGCGGATGCTTCGGTCATTGAATTCGAGGGGCGGTGGTGGATGTTCTACACGCTGGTGGGCCCGGGGGCCCGCGACCAGCGGGAACTGCACGTGGCCCACGCCCCGCATCTCGCCGGCCCCTGGACACCGCTGGCCACCAACCCGGTGCGCAACAGCCGCGACGGCGCCCGCCCGGCAGGCCGGCCGTTTGTGGGGGCCGACGGCGTGCTGACCCTGCCCGTGCAGGACAGCTCCACCGGCTACGGCGGCGCCACCCGGCTGCTGCGCTTTCCGGTGCTCACGCCTGAACAGGTGCAGGTGGAGCTGCTACCCGAGCGCCTCACCGGCGACCTCGTCAGCACCACCCACACCGCCGGCTTGCACACGCTGACGGGTTGCGGCGAGTTCACCTTGATCGATGTGAAGCGCATCGACCGCTCGCGCGGCAGGCAATGGTTGGACTTCCAACGCCGGCTGAAGCGCCTGCTCGGTGCATGACGGCGCCGTGAGGGGCCTGCTCAGGCGCGGCTGAAACCCGCCGCGCCAGCCGCTGGCCCGTGAACTGGTGGCTTGCGTTGTGTATTAAGCAAGTAATACACTGATACGCATGCCGCCCGCCTTGCCGTTTTTCGACATCCAGCCTCAGCTGGCCACGCCCATTTACCGGCAGGTGATGGAGCAGGTGCAGCGCCAGGTGGCGGGCGGCCAGCTGCGCGCGGGCGACGAGTTGCCCAGCGTGCGCGCCGTGGCCGAGCGCCATGCCATCAACCCCATGACCGTCAGCAAGGCCTACAGCCTGCTGGAAGCCCAAGGCCTGCTGGAGCGGCGCCGGGGCGTGGGCATGGTGGTGGCGGCCGGCGTGCCCACCGCCGGCGGTGACGCCGACCGCCTGGCTCTGCTGGCCCCGGCGCTGGAAAGCGCAGCGCAGCAGGCGCGCGAACTGGGCATTCCGCCCGAGGCGGCGCTGGCCGCGTTCGAGCGGCTGCTGCACCCCGACCCCAAGGAGACCCCATGACCCCCGCCCTGCAGGCACACGATCTCTGCCTGGACCTCGAGGGCCCGAACTGGACGGCCTCGCGCCCCCGGTTGCTGGACCACATCACCTTTGCCGTGCCCGAGGGCGCCGTGGTGGGCCTGGTGGGCCGCAACGGCGCGGGCAAAAGCACGCTGATGCGCTGTCTGTTGGGGCTCGCCACGCCCACGTCGGGCGAGTCGCGCCTGCTGGGCGCGCCCAGCCGCCACCTGCCCGATGCGGTGCTTGAGCGCCTGGGCTACGCCGCGCAGACGCCCGACCTCTTTCCCCGCCTCACCGGCCATGAGCACCTGCGCGAAATGGCGGCCGTGTACCCGGGCGTCGCCTTGAGTGATGCGGTGGCGCTGGCTGGCCGGCTGGACCTGAACCTGGGCCAGAAGGCGGCCGACCTGTCGCTGGGCGACCAGCAAAAGCTGGCCGTGGTGTTGGCCCTGGCGCACGACCCCGACCTGCTGCTACTGGACGAGCCCGTGGCCAGCCTGGACCCGATCTCGCGCCGAGACTTCATGCGCGCCTTGTTCGCGCTGCGCCGCAAGGCCACGCCGCGCACGGTGCTGGTGTCCAGCCATTTGCTCAGTGACCTGGAGCGGGTGGTGAGCCACGTGATGTTTCTGCGCGAGGGGCGGTTGCAGCTGTTCATCGAGTGGGATGAGGCCGTGGAGCACCTGCGCTGCCTGCCCACGGCCAGCCCGCCGGCGGCGTTTCAGCCGGGCGAGATTCGCTGGGCTGCGGGCCAGTTGCTGGTGGATGCGCGGCACCACCCGCAGGCCGCGCACCTGCCGGCCTTGAGCATGGAAGACCTGATGGAGTTCTTGAACACATGAGCGCCCTGGACTGCAGCGTGGCCGGGCCGGATCAGGCGCATTTCGGCCCCGTGTTTCTGATCACAACCATCGCCTCCGGCCTCGCCGCCCTGGTCGGCGTGGGGTTGGCGTTGGCAGGCAAGCACGGGGCTGACATCGTGCTGCAGACCACGGGGACGTTGGCCACCTGGCTGGCGGGTTCGGTGTTCTGGATGGCCGGCACGCAGGCTTCGGCCGAAGCCCGCTGGCAGCGCCGGGTCACGCCGTCAGCCGCGGCGCGGCGCACGCGGCAGGGGTATGCCGAATTGCGGCTGCAGCTGGTGGCCTGCGCGAGTGCCGGGCCGGCCGTCATGCTGGTGGGGCAAGCCTGCGTGTTGCCGGCGGGGGAGGTGCTGTCGCTCACGGCCACCTGTGCGCTGCAGTTGGCTGCGGCGTGGCTGGTGGGCACTTGGCTGGGTCTGCGGGTGTCTGTGGACCGCCACGCTCACTTGC
This sequence comes from Pelomonas baiyunensis, assembly GCF_043555935.1. Lineage (NCBI taxonomy): Bacteria > Pseudomonadati > Pseudomonadota > Betaproteobacteria > Burkholderiales > Sphaerotilaceae > Roseateles > Pelomonas baiyunensis. Next base: position 740,779 of record NZ_JBIGIB010000001.1, read on the forward strand.
AGCGCGCGCTCACCGCCCTCACGCGGCTGCTGGGCGGCTGGCGGCTTTGGCGGCGAGTGCCCACGCTGAGCGACGTTGAACTCGAACGCAACAACCGCGGGGCGCTGGTGTGGCTGGTCTTGTTGCCGCAATCGTTGACTCAAGCGCCGAACTGGCGCTTCCTCGCCTGGGGCGAGCCCCTGGCCGAGGGTTGGGCCCTGGCCTGGCTGGGCGTGTGGATGTTTGCGTTGTGCATGGTGGCAGACGCCGTGACCGTGGGGCCGCCGCTGCATTGGCGAGCTCGCCTGGCGCCCGGACGCTTGGCGCCGGCCGCATGGGCGCGGCGCATGGTGGCGGCGTCCTTGCTGTCTGCGCTGGCTTGGATGGTTTTTGAGTTGGCGGTTGCTGCGTGGTTGACGGGCGAGGGGCGCCGGGACGCCCAGTTCCAAAGCTGGCTGCCCGTGTCGGTGGATGCCCTGCTGGCCATGGCCTGGTCGCTGTGGGTCCGGGGCTGGCGCAATACCGGCCCCGCTCATTTGCTGGCCTCGGTCAGCCTGGCGGTGGCCGTGCCGGGCTTGGTGGCGGTCGTGCACGCATTGGGCTTCTCGCCGGTTCGTGGGCTGGAACTGCTCGGCCTGGAACTGGCCGCCGCCGTGGCGCTGGCCGCTGGGGCCCAGCGCGCCTGGGCGAAGCAAGACTTGAACCGGTTCGTACCGATGTCAACGCCCGCCGGCTGAGGCCATACTGGGGCGGCATTGACCTCAGGACGCCGCATGACCTTCGCCGACCGCATCGCCGCTGCCACCGCTGCCATCGAGCCCCAGCTCATTGCCTGGCGCCGGGACCTGCACCAGCACCCCGAACTGGGCAACCGCGAGTTCCGCACCGCATCCATCGTCGCCGAGCACCTGCGCAGCCTGGGCCTGGATGAGGTGAAAACCGGCGTGGCCCACACCGGCGTTGTGGGGCTGCTGAAGGGCGGCAAGCCCGGCGGGGTGGTGGCGCTGCGGGCCGACATGGACGGCCTGCCGGTCACCGAAGCGGTGGACCTGCCGTTCGCCTCCAAGGCCCGGGCGGTCTGGAACGGTGAAGAGGTGGGTGTGATGCACGCCTGCGGGCACGACTGCCATGTGGCCATCCTGATGGCGGTGGCCTCCATCCTGGCCGGCATGCGCGCCGACCTGCCCGGCAGCGTCAAGTTCATCTTCCAGCCTGCCGAGGAGATGCCACCCGAGGGCGAGGAGGGCGGGGCGGAGCTGATGATCAAAGAGGGCGTGCTGCAGCACCCCACGCCCAGCGCCATCTTTGGCCTGCACGTCACCTCCCGCCAGCCGGCCGGGGTGATCGGCTACCGGCCGGGGCCCACCATGGCCAGTTCCGACAAGCTCAAGATCACGGTGCAGGGCAAGCAGACCCATGGCGCAGCGCCCTGGCTGGGGGTGGACCCCATCGTCACCTCAGCGCAGATCGTGCTGGGGTTGCAAACCATCGTCAGCCGCAACCTGGACCTGAACCGTGAACCTGCGGTGGTGACCATCGGCGCCATCAAGGGCGGCGTGCGCGAGAACATCATTCCGGACGCTGTGGAGATGCGCGGCACCATCCGCAGCTTCGACGAGGGCATGCGCGACACCATCCATGCGCGCGTCACTGAACTGGCCGAAGGCATTGCCGGCGCCTCCCGCGCGCAGTGCCAGGTGTGCATCACCAAGAACTACCCCGTCACCCGCAACGACCCGGCGCTGACCGAGCAGATGCTGCCCACGCTCACCCGCGTGGCCACCACCGGCCCGCGGCCCATGGGCATCGAGCTGGTGCCCAAGGTGACCGGGGCGGAAGACTTCTCGTTCTTCCAGCGCCTGATTCCGGGGCTGTTCTTCTTCGTGGGCGTCACGCCGCCGGAGATCGAGCCCAGCCAGGCCCATGCCAACCACTCGCCGCGCTTCATCGTGGACGAGCGCGGCCTGGAAGTGGGCGTGCGAGCGCTGGCGAACCTGGCGGTGGACTACCTGGCGGCCCAGCCAGCCTGACCTGAGCGCGCGCAGCGTCGCTCACCCTCCAGCGGCTGCCGCGGAACTGGCTTTGCCAGGCCGCTGGCAGCGCGCCCCCCCCACCCCCATTGAGGGGGCGGCCGTCAGGCCGCAGGGGGTGGGCCGATCAGCTCGGCGCCACGTTCAAGAAAAAGCGCGACAGCCAGCCCACCGCGTGGGCATCGGCCGCGGCGCCGCGGCCGCGTTGTTCGATGCGCACGTTGGCCACGGCGGTGGAGGCCACGGCGTTGCCTTGGCCGATGGCGCGCGGGTCCACCTGGCCAGAGAAGCGCAGCACGTCCACGTTGCGGTTCACGCCGATCTGCTTTTCGCCGCTGATCATCAGGTGGCCGTTGGGCAGCACGGCGGTCACCACGGCGGTGATGGCGCCGGTGAACTCGTTGGTGTTCTGGTTGCTGCCCTTGCCCTTGTTGTCGTTCGCCGACGTCGCCCCCGCGCTGGCCTTGCCGAACGAGTTGCCGGCAATCAGGGGCAGGGCTGTCACGCCGGCCGAGAGGCTGCCGCTCTTGCTCAGCTCGCTGGTGCTGGTTTGCGTGGCGGCCACCTTCTCGGTGATGTTGATGGTGAGCGTGTCGCCCACCAGCCGCGCGCGGTGGTCTTCGAACAGCGGGCGGTAGCTGGCCGCCTGATAGATGGCGCCATTCGTGGCCGTCATGGGCTGCGCGGGCGGCAGGTTCACCACGGGGGTGTGGGCCAACTCGATCAGCGGCTCGGGGTACGGCGTGGCGCAACCGGCCAGCAGTGCGCAAGCGGCGAGGGGGATGATGAATTTCATGAACGACTTCTCCTGATACCGCGCTAAAAACCGAACCCAGGCCCGTGAAGCCATCCCAGCAAGCCCGCCCGCACGCGGCCGCGAAGCCAGCCGCCCCTCCAGCAGCCACGGTGGAACAGGCTCCGCCGGGCCACCCGTGGCGCCCCCTTGAGGGGGCCGGCGCAGCCGGTAGGGGGTGGTCTAAATCTGCCCGAGCTTTTGCAGCATCTGGTCCGACGTCTGCACGGCCTTGGAGTTCAGCTCGTAGGCGCGCTGGGTCTGGATCATCTGCACCAACTCCTCCACCACGTTCACGTTGGAGGTTTCCACAAAGCCTTGCTGCAACGCGCCCAGCCCGTTGGCGTTGGGCGCGCCGGTGTTGGGCGTGCCGCTGGAGGCGGTTTCGGCAAAGAGGTTCTGGCCCTTCGGGTCCAGGCCGGCCGGGTTCACGAAGTTGGCCAGCTGCAACTGCCCCACCGTCTGTGGCGTGGCCTGGCCGGGGGTGGTGACGCTGACCGTGCCGTCCGAGCCGATGCTCAGGCTCTGCGCGTTGGCGGGAATGGTGATGCCGGGCAGCACGGTGTAGCCGTTGCTGGTCACCATCTGGCCGTTGGCGTTGAGCTGGAAGGAACCGTCGCGGGTGTAGGCGGTGGTGCCGTCGGGCATTTGCACCTGGAAGAAGCCGTCGCCCTTGATGGCGAGGTCCAGGTTGTTGCCGGTTTGCTGCAGGTTGCCCTGCGTGTAGATGCGCGAGGTGGCCACCGGGCGCACGCCCAGGCCCACCTGCAAGCCCGTGGGCAGCACGGTTTGCTCGGTGGTGTTGGAGCCGGTCTGCCGCAGGTTTTGGTAGATCAGGTCCTCGAACACCGCGTGCGAACGCTTGTAGCCGTTGGTGGCCACGTTGGCGAGGTTTTGCGAGATGGTGTCCAGCTGGGTTTGCTGGGCTTCCATGCCGGTCTTGGCGATCCAGAGCGAGCGCATCATGGGGTGGCCTCTTGTCGGTTAGGTGCTGCTCAGCAGCTTGGCGGACTGCTGGCCCTGGGTCTGGGCAATCTGCATCAGCTTCATCTGCTGCTCGAACTGCCGGGCGGCGGCGATCATGGCCACCATGGTGGCCACGGGGCTGACGTTGGAGCCTTCCAGCGCGCCGTCCTGCAGGCGGGCGGCGGGGTTGGCGGGCAGGTCGCCCCCGGCGGAGCGGAACAGGCCGTCTTCCCCGCGGGTGAGCTGCGTGGGCGTTTCGGGCGTGACGAGCTTGAGGCGGCCGATGGTGGTGGGTCGCTGGTTCGGCGCCTTGGCGCTGACGGTGCCGTCGCTGCCGATGGACACCTGGGCGTTGGGCGGCACGTTGATGGGGCCGCCGTCGCCCAGGGCGGGCATGCCGTTGCGCATCACCAGCACGCCCTCGGCGCTCACGTCCAGCGCACCCGCCCGCGTGTAGGCCTCGGTGCCGTCGGCGCCCTGCACGGCCAGCCAGGCGTTGCCTTGCATGGCCACGTCCAGGTTGCGGCCGGTGGGCGTGACGGTGCCGGGGGCGCTGTCGTACCCAATGGTGGTTTCCAGCGAGAACGCGCGGGTGGAGGCGCCGTCGCCCCGCACCGGCACCGACCGGAACGCCTGCAGCTCGGCCCGAAAGCCGTTGGTCGAAACGTTGGCCAGGTTGTTGGAGAGCACGTCCTGCCGCTGCATGGCCGCCTTGGCGCCGGCCATTGACAGGTAAATCATCCGATCCATGCGTGCTCCTCAGTCGCTGCGGCTGCGATCAGCGCAGGTTGACGATGGTCTGCAAGACCTGGTCTTGCGTCTTGATGGTCTGGGCGCTGGCCTGGTAGGCGCGCTGCGCGGTCACCATGTTCACCAGCTCGGCCGTGATGTCCACGTTGCTTTCTTCCAGCGCGCCGGACTGCAGCGAGCCCATGTTGCCGTCGCCCGGCACGCCCACCACGGCGTCGCCGGAGGCCACCGAGCGGATCCACACGTTGCCGCCCTGCGTCTGCAGGCCCTGCGGGTTGCGGAAGTTGGCCAGTTCCACCTGGCCGGCGGGCTTGCTTTGGCCGTTGGAGTAGCGGGCCTGGATCACACCGTTGTTGGCCACGGTGATGCCGGTGAGCTGACCGGGCGCGTAGCCGTCCTGGGTCAGGTTGGTCACGGCAAAGCTGCTGCCGTTTTCGCTGGCGTTGCTCAGGTTCAGCTGGATGCCGGTGATCGGCAGGGTGGCGTTCCCGCGGCTGCTGGTGCCGGCGGGCACCGGCATGCTGATCGTGCCCGGCGGCGTGGTGGCCGTGCCCAGGATGGCGCTGGGGGCGCCGCCCGTGGCGGGGAAGGTGATGGTGGTGTAGGGCGTCGTGGGGTTACCGTTGGCGTCCAGCGCGATGGCCGCACCTGTGGCGTCGGTGTCGAACGGCGTGCCGTTGGCGGTGGCGTAGACGTTCCACACGTCGTCGCCCGTGGCGGTGGTGGCGGTCTTCTGGAAGTAGAAGGTCACGGCCACGTCCTGGCCCTTGGCGTCATAGACGGTCAGGGAGGTGGCGTTGTTGTAGGTGGTGCTGTCTTTGAGGTCGATGCCGGTGGCCGCGCCGCTGCTGGGTGCGGTGATGGCTTGGCGCGAGTCCAGGTTGAACTCCATCTTCACCGTGGTGGTGGGCGCTGGGGGAATGCCCCCTGTGGGCAGTTGCAGCGGTTGGGCCGTGCCAGGCTGGATGACCCCGGCGCCGTTGGCCGGGTAGCCCAGCAGCTTGAGCTGGTCGTTGTTGACGATGAAGCCCTCTTTGCTCACCTTGAACTGGCCGTTGCGGCTGTAGCGGATGGGGCTCACGCCGTCGCTCAACTGGAAGAAGCCGCCGCCGTTGATGGCCAGGTCCATCGGGTTCTCGGTGGTGGTGATGTTGCCCTGCGTGAACTGCTGGGCCACAGTGGACAGCTGGGTGCCGATGCCCACTTGGTTCTGCCCGGCGCCGTTGAGTGCGGCGGCGTAGACGTCCGAGAACTCGGCCCGCGCGCCCTTGGACCCGTAGGTGCCGGAGTTGGCGATGTTGTTGCCGATGACGTCCAGGTTCTTGGCGGCGGCATTCAGCCCGGAGAGGCCTTGCTGGAAGCTCATGGTGGAGTCCTTGCGTGTGTGCGGGGTTGGGGGCGGCGAGGGATCAGTTCACAGCGGAGACGGTCGTGTAGTCGACCGGCCCGAGGCGTTCCAGGTTCAGCTTGAGGCTGCCGTTCTCGCTGTAAACGGCATCCACCTTGTCGTGCGTGTAGAGCGTGGAGGTCACGGGCTTGGCGCCGTTGGCGGCCGTGATGCGGTATTGCAGCTGGCTGCCGTCGGCGGCGAGGTTGCCCGCCTTCCAGGTGAAGGTTTGTCGGCCGGCGGACTGGGCGCCCAGCTGCTGGGTGTCGATCACGTTGCCGGCCGCGCCCAGGATTTCCAGCTTCACGGTCTGCGCTGCGCCGTCGAGCTCATAGCTGGCCTCGGCGACGCCGCCGCTGACCTGCAGCTTGTTGCCGGGCACGCTCACATCGCGGCCCACCAGCGAGATGGACTGCAGGGCCTGCATCTGACCCAGCTGCGAACCCAGGCCCTTGATGCTGGTGTCCAGCGTGGACAGGCTCGTCACCTGCTGGATCTGCGCCATCTGGCTCGTCACCTGGGCGTTGTCCATCGGGTTGAGCGGGTCCTGGTTGTTCATCTGCGCGACGAGCAGCTTCAGGAACCGGTCCTGCGTTTCGGCCGCGTTCTTCGCAGACACCGAAGTGCCTGCGGAATTGCTCGTGCCGGTGAGTGCGGTGACGTCCATGGCTCAATCCTGTCGTGCAAGTTGCAGCGCCGCAGGCCGCTGCGCCATCGCGCGGCAGCCGCGGAACCGGCTTTGCCGGGCCGCTGGGTGCGCCCCCTTGAGGGGGAGGCGCGAAGCGCTTCGGGGGCGTGTGTTCATGACTGACCCATCTGCAAGGTCTTGAGCAGCAGGCTCTTGGCCGTGCTCATCACCTCAATGTTGTTTTGGTACGAGCGCGACGCCGAGATCATGTTGACCATCTCTTCCACCGGGTTCACGTTGGAGTAGGTCACGTAGCCCTCGGCATCGGCCTGCGGGTGCGCGGGGTTGTGCACGCGCCGGCCCGGGGTCTGGTCTTCGGTGATGGTGCTGACCTTGACGCCGGCGTTGGTGGTGTCGTTGCCGGCGCCCATCAACTGCGTCTGGAACACCACCTGGCGCGCCTTGTAGGCGGTGCCGTCCGGCCCGGCCACGGTGTCGGCGTTGGCCAGGTTGCTGGCCACGGCGTTCAGGCGCTGGCTTTGCGCGCTGACCGCGCTGCCGGAGACGTTGAAGATCTGGAACATGGACATCGTTCAGCCCTTCATCAACCTTGGGTGTGCGACTTCATCGCGTCCAGCGCCGTGCGCACGGAGCCGTTGATGAAGCGCAGCGTGGCTTCGTACTTCACCGCGTTGTCGGCGAAGCTGGCGCGCTCACGGTCCATGTCCACCCCGTTGTTGTCCAGGCTGGTTTGCGACTGCAAGGCGTACTTCAACGTCGTCTCGCTGCGCATGGCGGGCGGCGCGATGTGGGCGCCCTTGGTGGTGACCAGCGCGCTGGCCTGGCCGGTTTCCGATGTGGCGTCGCGCAGGGCGCGGGCGAAATCCATCTCGCGGGCTTGGTAGCCCGGCGTGTCGGCGTTGGCGATGTTGCTGGCGAGCAGGCGCTGGCGTTCCGAACGCAGCGTCAGTGCCTGCGTCTGGAAATTCAACGTGTCGGTGAGTCGGTTCAACATCTGGGCCTCGGGCGAGGAGCGGGCCGGTGTGGCCCTTGGCGCAAATTGTCTGAACCGGGTCCGAAAACATGAGCGGGATTAACGGGGGCAAAGCCTCGCATTTCTGACCTAGGGCGGCCCGGTCCGATCCCTAGAGTGGCGCCATGCGACCCGTGACCCTGCCCCTGCTGACGCTGCTGTGCCTGCTGGCCGCGCTGCCCGTGCGCGCGCAGGCCCCGCTGGACCCGGCGCTGCTGGAGCGGGTGCGCACCCTGGCCGAAACCGCCGCCCGGGCCGCCGCGCCGGCAGACACGCGGGTGACGGTGGAGGTGGGCGCGCTGGATGCCCGGCTCAAGCTCGCGGCCTGCGCCCAGGTGCAGCCCTACCTGCCGCCCGGTGTGGCCGCCTGGGGACGCAGCCGCATCGGCCTGCGCTGCCTGGACGGCGCGGTGAAGTGGAACGTGACCGTGCCGGTGCGGGTGGCGGTGTACGGCCGCGCCGTCGTGGCCTCGCAGCCGCTGCCCACCGGGACAACCCTCTCTCAAGAACACCTGGCCTGGGCCGACATCGACATAGCTGCCGAACCCGGCGCCGTGTTCACCAACGCACAGGCCCTGCTGGGCCGTTCGCTGGCCCGGCCGGTAGCGGCGGCCGAGGCGCTGCGCGCGCCGTCGCTGAAGGTGCGCCAGTGGTTTGCGGCGGGTGAAACCGTGCAGGTGCGCGCCGTGGGCCCGGGTTTTGCGGTCGCCGCGGAGGCCCAGGCCCTGACGGCCGGGCTGGAAGGGCAGGACGTGCGGGTTCGGTTCGAAAGCGGCCGTGTGGCCAGCGGGCGCGCCGTGGCCGAGCGCCGGGTGGAGCTGGCGCTGTGAGCAAATCGCCACGAATCCCCGGAACAGGGGCTGAATTCCGGCCACTTGCCCCTCAAGTGCCCCCCGCAAATGCCGATACAGGAGGAAACTCCCTCACATCGCCCCTGGCAGGGTCTGCCCCCGCACCCTGGAGAAGTTCATGAAGATCGGTAACAGCCCAGACGGAAGCGCCGCACCGGCCAAGGCCGAGGCACGCCCTGCGGCGCGCAAGCCCGAAGCCAGCGGCGCCAACGACATCGTCCGCACGGCCACCAGCGCCAAGCCTGAGCCCAGCGCCCAGGTAGCGATCTCGGCCACGGCTCAGATGGCCGCCAGCGCCGCGGGGGCCGACGACGGCAGCTTCGACACCGCCAAGGTCCAGCGCATCTCCCAGGCCATCAGTGAGGGCAAGTTCACGGTCAACGCCCGGGCCATCGCAGACAAACTCGTGGCGAATGCGCAAGAATTGCTCGACGCGCGCGCCAACAAGCACTGAACACCATGACCGCCCTTGCTTCGTCCCCGACGCTGAGCCCGGAACTCGAGCAGCCCCTGCTGGCGGTGGAGTCCACCCTGAACCTGCTGGGTGACGCGCTGGCCCGCCGGGACCCGGCCGCCATCGAACAACATTCGGCCGAGTTGCACCAGCACCTCGCCCAGGCCGTGCAGCGCTTCAGCGAAGCCGCACGCGCCGGCGGCGTGCCGGCCGCCCTGCGCAACCGCCTCGTGCGTGCCGGGGGCCTGCTGGCCGCCCAGCGCGAAACCCTGGCGCGCGGCAACGCGTCGCTGGACCGGGCGCTGGACGTGCTCATCCCCAGCGAGCCCACCGGCCTGTACGGTGCGGGTGGCAAGGCCGAGCGCCGCAGCCTGGGCAGCAACAGCTTCCAGGCCTGAGGCCCACCCATCAACGAAAAAGCCACCTTCGGGTGGCTTTTCGCTTTTTGGGTCCGGCACTTGAGCGTTCCGTTGTGCGCGCTGAGACTGAGTGAATCCAGGCGCTGGGTTTCAGCGCGTGGCCGCCTGCCTCACGCGGTCCAGGTAGGCGTGGCCGTCGGGCGGCATGCCGCTGCGTTGCGAGGCCCAGATCATCTCGCCCAGGGCCTCCATGGCCACATGGTGGGCTTCGTGGCGGGAGTTGCGCTTGGCCGAGAGCAGGTCCACCGCCTGCCGGATGCCTGAGGGCTGGTCGATGGCGTGCTGCTCGGTGATGGTGAGGTGCATCGACAGGTGCAGGAAGGGGTTGGTGCGCCCTTCCTCCACGGTGTAGACCTTCTCCAGCGCGGCCGCCTCGTCGGCCAGGTCGTCGTGGTACTCCGGATGCTCGGCGATCCAGTCGGCGGCAATCGCCTCCATCGGAATCAGCGGCGCGCCCTCGCGCCATTTGCGGTAGGTGGCGCAAAAGAAGCGCCGGACTTCGAGTTGGGACGGGGCGAACATGGTGCGATTGTCGCCACTCCCGCAGCCGCCGGCCCGCCCCGCGCCGGGCGTCTCAGTCGGCCGCCCGCCGGCAGCGGCGCCGAGCCACACCCAGCCCCAGCAGGCCCATGCCCAGCAGCGCCCAACTGGCGGGCTCGGGCACGGGGGCTGCCGCAAAGTCGTACCCGCTGGCGCCGGTGGTGTTGAGCCCGGCCACGGACGGCAGCAGCTGGTACCCCGCCGAATGGCCGAAGTCGGCCCAGGCGGTGCGCCCGAGCCGGGCCGCGTCGCTGACCGACGCCCCCACGGCCAGCATGCCGCTGATCGAGACTGTTCGGCCGACAAAGGTGTCCAGCCGCAAGCTGAACAGCCCCGGGGTGTCACGGCTGGCGTCCCACCTTTTGCTGACTTCGGCAAAGCTTTTCATGTCGCGCAGTCGCACCTCGGCCAGACCGTAGGCCGACAAGAAGCCCCCGCTTTCAAAACTGGGGTTGGACAGTGCACCCGTGATGCTGAAGTTGACCGTGTAGCTGACCGGCGTGCCGGGGGCGAGTCCGGCGCCGGTGACGGCAATGCTGTCGTAGAAGCGGCCTTGCACCGTGGCGTCTGAATAGCCCTGCACGACGCGGTGCCCCAAGGCGTCGCAGCAGTACGGAAAGCTCGCGTCCACGGCCGCGCGAAGCAAACCCATGCGGCCCTCAAAGTGGGCATGGGCGTTCCCGCCGCCCAACGCGGCGCTGCCGTCCAGCGACTGAAGCTGCGCACTGCGTGGGTCGTCAAGCAGGTTCAGGTCGGGGGCATGAACCACCGCGCCCGACACGGGATAGAACACGGTCGTGTTCACCTGCAGGTTGGCGTTGAGTTGGCTTTGCACGGCGGCGGCCGGCAGGCTCAGGGCCAGCAGCACGCTGGCGCCGAGGGCGCTCAACAGGGTGCGCGCCGCCTTCATGCCGGCCTCCGCAGGCGCAGCGTCACCAGCAGCGCGCCGGCCATCCACAGGCTCACCGTTCCAGGCTCCGGCACGGCGCTCACCTCCACGCGCAGCCCGGTCGGGCTTTGCGTGCTCAGCGTGTCAAAGGCCAGCACGTTGTCGCCGGCTTTGAAGCCGCTGGCGATGCTGAAGCTGTGCCAGCTGTCGGCCTGGGCCACCGGCACGCCCGGCACCTGCACGCCATTGAGCCAGATGCGCAGGCCGCCATCGTCTGCGGCCCAGCGGCCCTGCAGACGGACTTGCGTCTCGAAGCCCGCCTGCACCTGGAAGTGTGTCTCGTAGCGCAGGGCGTCGGTCACGCCGGCTCGGTCGACGAAGCCGGTGCCGATGACCGGGTTGATCCAGCTGCTCAGTGCCGTGTCGGGCACCCATGCTGCGGTGTCGATGGGTGAGCCGTCGCCCAGGCGCGAGGCGTAGGCGGTCGAGAACACGGCGTTGCCGACGATGGCGTAGTGCGGGTCGACCGCGTAGCCGCTCAACGGTGCGCCGGCGGCGTTGACGCCGGTGTTGAACAGCCCGGTGACATGCCAGGTCTGGGCCGCCGCCGGCACGGCGAGGGCGAGGGTGGCACTGAGCAGCAGTGCGTGACGCAGGAACATGGATCTCTCCCGAGGCAGAACGCCAACAGCGGCGCTACCTGCACACACGCAAGCCAGCGCCGGATCCGGCCACCCGCCTTGACGCCGATTCAGGGGACGGGCGCGCAGCCTGGCAGGCCGGCCTCGGACGCCAGCGCGTTGGCCGCTGGGGCGTCGACCCGGCAGCGACGGGCCACCAGCGCGGTGAGGGCCCGCCGAACAAACGGCGCCCGCAGGCCAACGCTGCCGCGCAGCAGCTGCAAGGCCTGGGCTTCGTCGGCCGTGGCCGAGGGGGCGCCGAGGCTGGCCCGGTGCAGCAGTTGGCGGGCGTGGTCGCTGGCAATGTAGGGTTGCGCGCGCGGCACCTGCACCAGGGCCTGATCGACGGCAGCCAGCGCCTCGGGCGTTCGCCCGGTTGTGGCCAGCAGTTCGCTCAGTGCCAGCCAGGTGGCGGCATGGCCGCTGTCGTCGGGGGCGTCGGCCGCGTAGCGCACGAGGGCTTGGCGCAGCAGGGCTTCCCGCTCCTCGGCGGGGGCGCCTTCCCGCTCGCGCAGTTCGTGGCGGGCCAGCAGCCATTCAGCACGCATCAGCCCGCGGTCGGGCAGGGCCGTGTTCAGTTCGTCCAGCAAACGCCGCGCGGCGCCGGGGTCGTGGCCGGCCAACGTGGGCCACACCAGCGCCATGCCGGCCAATTGCGTGCGCTCGTTGCGCAGGCCGTGCCGGGCCTTGAGGGCCTCGTAGCGCCGCTCGCCGAGTTCGCGGCTGCGGCGGGCGTCGCCCAGGTAGTCGTGCAGCGTGGCGGTGATGCGCAGCAGCGCGTCGGCGGTGTCGGGGTCCTCCGGCAGCGCGGCCTCGATGCGCGCGGCACGCTCGGTCAGCAGGCGATGCAAGGCAGCAGCCGGGTCGGCCGCGTCCGGTGCGCGGCGGTCCAGCGTCTTGAACAGATCGAGCAGGTAGTGGTTGGCCACCTCTGCGCGGTGCGCCTCGCGCCGTGCGTTGTCGGCCTGCCACAGCGCCGCGGCCAGGCCTGCGCACAGCGCCACCACGCCCAGCACCGGCCAGCGGTGCCGGCGCAGCCCGCAAAGCAGTTGGTAGGTGCGGGCGCCGGCCATGGCGGCCACGGGCCGGTGGTCCAGCAGGCGATGGATGTCATCGGCCAGTGCCTGGACGTTGGCGTAGCGCGCAGCGGGCAACTCGGCCTGAGCGCGGGCGATGACGGCCGCGAGTGCGCGGCTGCGCTGGGCTTCGGGGACCACAGCCGCCAGCACGCCGCCCAGACCGTACACGTCGGTCGCCACGGTCAGCGTCTCCCCGCGCTGTTGCTCGGGGGCTGCCAGGCCGGGCGTGAAGGCCCGCGGGCCCGTGCCGTGCAACAAGCGGGCAATGCCGAAGTCCAGCAGCTTCACGCGCCCATCGGGCCCGACGAGGATGTTGGCGGGCTTGAGGTCGGCGTGCAGCACCAGCCGCGCATGGGCGTAGCGCACCGCATCGAGCACTTGCAGGAAGGTGACCAGCCGCTGGCGCACCGGCTGATCGGCCAAGGCCCGGTGGATGGGCTGCCCGTTGATCCACTCCAACGCCAGCCAGGCCTGGCCCTGGTCTTCACCCGCGTCGTACAGGCGGGCGATGTGGGGGTGCTCCATGCCCAGCAGCAGGGCGTGTTCGTCTCGCAGGCGTTCGCCCAAGCGAGGGTCCGGGCGGGGCAGCTTCAAGGCCACATGCCGGCCAGCCATGGGACCGGTGACCTGGGCGGCGCCCCACACCTCGGCCATGCCGCCACCGCCCAGCCGCTCGATCAGCCGGTACGGGCCGATGCGTTGGCCGGGCCGGGCCAGCGGGACCGGCGGCAGCTCGGACTGCAGTTCGTGCAGGGCCGACAGCGCGGGCAGTTCGGCCGTGCCGTCGTGTGCTTGCAGCATGGTGCGCAGGGGCTCGACGAGATCGGGGCTTTGCTCGCGCAGCCACCGCTCGCGTTCCGTGGTGGGCAGCTCCAGCGCGGCGTCGAAGGCCGCAGACACGCGAGGCCACAGGGCGGGGTCAATCCGCGCGGTCATCCAGCTGCACCAGCAAGAACGCGCGTGCCTTGGCCCAAAGGCGTCGCAGCGTGCGCTCGCTCAGGGCGAGTGCGTTCGCTGCTTCGGCCTCGGTGTACCCCCCGAAGAAGCGCAGCTCCACCACTTGCGCCAATTGCGGCTCCAGCGCGGCCAGGGCGTCCAGCGCGGCATCCAGGGCCAGCAGCCGCGTGTCGTCGGCCTCGGGCATGGCCGCGTCGACGGCCGCCGTGTCCCAGCCCAGCGCCTGCCACCCGCCACCGCGCGCCTGGGCCTGGCGGCGGCGCAGGTGGTCGATGACGATGTGCCGCATGGTCCGAGACACCAGGGCGTAGAAGTGATGGCGATCGGCCAGGGGCGCGTGCGGGGCCTGGGCCAGGCGCAAGAAGCCCTCATGCAACAGCTCTTCAGTGGCCAGACTGGGCGCGCCCGGGCCCCGCAGCCGGGCATGGGCGATGCGCCGCAGCTCGGGGTACACGTGGGGCCACACGGCTTCGGCCGCCGCCGCGTCGCCTTCGCGCGCGGCCTGCAGCAGCGCGGTCAGCGCGGTCACGCCGTCAGCCTTTCTTGCAGTGCCGTCAGCGCATGCAGCGCGCCGCTGGCGAGGCCCACGCCGAAGGCGGGCGCCACGTCCGACTCGCGCAGGTTGATGCGCACGATGCGGCCGCCGTGGGCCGCCACCACCAGCTGGCTGAAGTGCCGCACCGATGGCACGGCCGTGCCGGCGCCGATTTCCAGGACGACGGCGCGGTCCACGCGGCCGAGCCAGTCGGACAGGCGCCAGGCCTGGGCTTGGTAGCGGTCGCCCGCCCAATCGGCGTCGCCAAACATCAGCACGTTGGGCCGCGCCAGGCTGCCGCAGCCAGGGCAGGTGGGCAGGTCTCCGAGCCAGCGGCATTCGGTGTCGTCGATGTCGGGCGTCAGGCCGTCGGCCGGCCAGGGCGCTTGGCCGCAGCTGCGCAGGCATTGCAGCCAGTGCAGCGAGCCGTGGCATTCGTGCAGCGGCGTGTCGCTGAAGCCCGCGCGCTGGAACTGGCCGTCCACGTTGCTGGTGAACACCGCGAGGCCGCGCGGCGTGCGTGCGCCCCACTGTTGCAGCAGGCCAAAGCCGGCGTGCGGCACGGTGCGGCGGTACAGCGCCAGGCGATGGCCGTAAAAGCCCCAGGCCAGGCGCGGGTCGCGCTCGAAGGTGCGCGGTGACGCCGCGCTCATGAAGTCCAGCCCCGCCCGGCCCAGCGCGGGGTAGGCGCGCCAGAAGCCCTCGTTGCCGCGAAAGTCCGGCAGGCCGGAGTCCACCCCCATGCCCGCCCCGGCGGCCACGATCAGTGCGTCGGCTTGGGCGATCAGTGCGGCGGCGTGGTCGAGGGCAGCGTTGTTCATGGCGGCGTGCTGCCTTCCCAGCCGCGCCGTTGCGCGCGGCGGTGGGCTTCGTCGGCCTCACGCTCCGCGGCCATTTGTTGCTCGAACTGCTGCCGGCCGAGCTTGGCGGCGGCGATCAGCGCACCTTCGTCGCCCTGCAGCGGCACCATGCGGTTCAACACCTCGAGGTTGTGTTGGCGAAAGCGCATAGCCTGGCGGCGTGCGGCGTGGGGCTCCATGCCGGTGAGCTCCAGCACGCTGCGCGCGCTCATCAGTGCGGAGTCGAAGGTTTCGCGCTCGATGCGGCGCACGCCGGCTTCAAACAGCTGGTAGTAGTGCTGCACGTTGCGCGCGCGGGCCACGACGGTGAGTTGCGGGAAGTGCTCGCGCGCCAGCTCGGCGATCTCCACGCTTTGCGCGATGTCGTCGATGGCGATGACGAGCACGCGGGCGGTCTGGGCGCCGGCGGTCTTGAGCATGTCCAGCCGGGTCGCGTCGCCGTAGTACACCGTCCAGTCGAAGCGGCGCAGGCTCTCGATGGCCTCGGAGTCGTGGTCCAGCACCGTGGCTTCCAGGCCGTTGGCGCGCAGCATGCGGGCCACGACCTGACCGTAGCGGCCGCTGCCGGCAATGATGATGGGCGAGGGCGGCGGGGGCACTTCGTCGCGCTTTTTCTTTTGCCCAAGGCGGGCGAGCTTTTGCGACATCAGCCGGTCGCCGCCGGTCAGCAAGAGCGGCGTCAGCGCCAGCGACAGCGCCACGGCCGCCACCAGGGCCGAGTTCTGGGCAGCGGTGATCATGCCCTCGCCCTGGGCCAGCTGGAACACCACGAAGCCGAATTCGCCCCCTTGTGCCAGCAGGATGACGAAGGCCGGGCGCTCCACCAGCGGGATCTTCATCGCCTTGGCCATGCCCACCAGCACGGCAATCTTGCACACCAGCAGCGCGGCCACCAGCAGCGCCACGAACCCCGGCTGCGCGGCCACGGCTTTCAGGTCCAGCCCCATGCCCACCGCGATGAAGAACAGGCCCAGCAGCAGGCCCTTGAAGGGCTCCAGGTCGGTTTCCAACTCGCGGCGGTACTCGCTCTCGGCCAGCAGCACGCCGGCCAGGAAGGCCCCCAGCGCCATCGACAAGCCCACCAGCTGCATCAGCGCCGCCGTGCCCAGCACCAGCAGCAGGGCGGCGGCGGTGAAGATCTCGGGCGTCTTGCTGTGAGCGATCCAGCGCAGGGCGGGGCGCAGCAGCAGGCGGCCGCCGAACACGATGGTGACGATCGCACCCACCGCCTTGGCCGCCGCCAGCCAGGTCTTGCCGTCGGCGTCATCATGCGCGCCGCTGAGGGCCAGCACCGGCACCAGGGCCAGCACCGGAATGGCGGCGATGTCTTGCAGCAGCGCGACCGACAGGATGCTTTCGCCCGCCGTCGTGCGCCCCAGGTTGCGCTCCGCCAGCACGGCCAGCGCCACGGCGGTAGACGACATCGCCAGCCCCAGGCTCACCACCACCGCCAGCCGCCACGGATAGCCCAACGCGATGCCCAGGGCCGTCAGCACCGCGGCGCAGCCCAGCAACTGCACGCTGCCCCAGCCAAGGATGGGCCGGCGCATGGCCCACAGCCGCTTGGGCTCCAGCTCCAGGCCTACGAGGAAGAGCATCAGCACCACGCCCAGTTCGGCCACCTCGGGAATCGCGTCCGACTCGGGCACCAGGCCCAGCACGGCCGGGCCGATCAACAGTCCGGCGACGAGGTAGCCCAGGATGGAGCCCAGGCGCAGGTAGCGTGCCAGCGGCACCGCCAGCACCGCGGCGGCCAGGAAGACGAGCGGCAGTTGCAGCCAGCTGCTGTGGCTCATGGCTGCCCCCCGCCCAGGGCCGTGAACAGCGCGGGTCGTTCGTCCAGCGCCACGGCGTCTTCATCGCCCACGGGGGGCTCGCCCAGGCGTTCACACCAGTCCGGGAAGTGGGTCAGGCGTTGCACGAACAGCGCGGCGTGCGCCTGCACCTCGGCCGCGGAGGCCCGGTGGGCGGCGTGCAGGATCTGCGGCGGCAGCCAGGTCATGCCGCAGGTGCGGGCAGACTGCTGGTACGGCAGCAGGAAGTCGCCGATGGGGTGGTGGTTGTGGCCGCCGGGTGCGTAGGCCTCGGCGCCGCCGCCGGTGGAGGCCACGAGCCAAAAGTCTTTGCCGTGCAGCGCTGTGCCGCCCGGCCCGTAGGCCCAGCCCAGGCGCGGCACTTCGTCCCACCACAGCTTTTGCAGCGCGGGCATGCTGTACCAGTAGATGGGGTGCAGCATCACGACGAGCCGGGCTGCAGCGAGCGCGCGCTGCTCGGCGTCGACGTGGACATGAAAGTCGGGGTAGAGGCGGTACAGGTCGCGCACCTCCACGCGCGCCGCAGCGGGCGACGCGCGCAGCGTGTCGAGCACGGTGCGGGTCACGTGGGAGCGGGCGAGGTCGGGGTGGGCGACGAGGACAAGGATGTCGCGGGCGTGGCTGTCGGGCATGGCGACCTAGATTAACGTGGCCCACCTCCCGTTCTCTACCGGCACATCCCCATCATGCGCATCTTCGAGACCCTGGCCGACTTGCAAGCCCTCATCGGCCAATCCCTGGGCCACAGCGACTGGATCACGGTCGACCAGGCCCGCGTGAACGCGTTTGCCGAGGCGACCGAAGACCGGCAGTGGATCCACATCGACCCCGAGCGCGCCAAAGCCGGCCCCTTCGGCGGGCCGATTGCGCACGGCTTTCTCACGCTGTCGCTCATCCCGTATTTCTTCGAGACCGGGTTTGCGGTGCGCGAGACACAGATGGTCGTCAACTACGGTCTCAACAAGGTGCGCTTCACCGCCCCGGTGCCGGTGGGCAGCCGGCTGCGCGCGGCGTTCAAGCTGTTGGCGGTGGACGATGTGGCGGGCGGCGCCAAGCAACTGACCGTGGAAGTGGCGGTGGAAGCCGAAGGCGTGCCGAAACCGGTATGCGTGGCAGAAAGCCTCGCACGGCACTATCGTTCAACCTGAAGTTGAGAATGGGCAGCGGTTGGCCCGCTAGCATCGTCGGTTTTCAATTTCTGACCCCGCCATGGCCTCCAGCCTGCTAGTTCTGCTCGACGACATCACCACCGTTTTGGACGACGTGGCGACCATGACCAAGGTCGCCGCGAAGAAGACGGCGGGCGTGCTGGGCGACGACCTGGCGCTGAACGCGCAGCAGGTGAGCGGCGTGAATGCCGACCGCGAACTGCCCGTCGTCTGGGCCGTTGCCGTGGGCTCCTTGCTGAACAAGGCCATCCTCGTGCCGGGGGCGCTGGCCATTTCCGCCTTCGCGCCCTGGGCCATCACGCCGCTGCTGATGCTGGGCGGCGCCTACCTGTGCTTCGAGGGCTTCGAGAAGCTGGCGCATAAGTTCCTGCACAGCACCGAGGAGGACGAGGCCCACCACGCCGCGCATGTGAAGGCGCTGGGCGACGAGAAGGTGGACATGGCGGCCTACGAAAAGGACAAGGTCAAGGGCGCCATCCGCACCGACTTCATCCTGTCCGCCGAGATCATCGTCATCGCGCTCGGCACGGTGGCCACGGCCTCGCTGCAGCAGCAGCTGGCCGTGCTGGTGGCGGTGTCCTTCGCCATGACGGTGGGTGTCTACGGCTTCGTCGCCGGCATCGTGAAGATGGACGACGTGGGGCTGTGGCTGTCGCGCAAGCCGGCTGCGGGCGCCCGGTCGGTCGGCCGTTTCCTGCTGGCGGCAGCGCCGCGGCTGATGAAGCTGCTGACCGTGCTGGGCACGGCGGCGATGTTCCTCGTGGGCGGCGGCATCCTGGTGCACGGCATCGCGCCGCTGCATCACGCCATCGCGCATCTGGCGGAAGGCCAGGGCTGGCTCGTTGGCGCGGTGCTGGAGAACGGCGCGAACGCGCTGGTGGGCGTCGTTGCCGGTGCCCTGGTGCTGGCCGCGTTGGTGGCCGTGCAGAAGCTGCGCGGGCGGTAGGCGACGGATGAAGATCAGGGGCGCTGTTCAGGTGGCTCAGAGCGTGCTGCTCAGAGCGTTGATCTTCATCGGCCTGTTTGTTGTGCAGTTTTTGGCTTTGCTTTTCAGCGGCGCCATCGGTCCGTTTAGCTCACCAATCGGGTCCCTGCATGCCGCAACCGTGCTGGCTGGCCTCGCGTGGGTGTTTTTGCCCATTCTGTATGCCCGTCGAACGGGCGGTGCCGTCGTTGTGCTGGGCTGGTGCGTGGCAGCCTTGTTTCACATCAGCAGCGTGCACCGTGGCTATCGGACGGAACCGGCGCAAATGATGGCACTGGCTTGGCTGCTTGCGACTTTGGCTATCGTCGCGGTGCTGTTCTTTGATCCGCCTGCCTACCTCAGAAAGTCGGAGGACGTCGGTAGGTCTGAGTAGCTAGGTCCTATCAAGTCGGGGTGTAGGCCAGCCTGACGTAGATCGGCGCGAACGCCTCGGCCTGCGTGATCTCCAGCAGCCGCTCCTTGGCCAGCTCCAGCATCGCGATGAAGGTGACCACGAGCACGGCCTGGCCTCGGCTGACGTCGAACAGGCGCTCGAACTCCACGAAGCGCTGGCCCTGAAGCCGGCGCAGCACGATGCTCATGTGCTCGCGCACCGAGAGCTGCTCGCGGCTGATCTTGTGGTGCTGGTTGAGCTTGGCGCGTTTCAGGATGTCCAGCCAGGCGTCGCGCAGGTCGTTGGCGTTGACGTCCGGGAACACGGGCGTGAGCGACTGTTCGATGTGGATCTGGGCCCGCAGGAAGTCGCGGCCCAACACGGGCAGGCGGTCCAGCCGCGCGGCGGCCAGCTTCATCTGCTCGTACTCCAGCAGCCGGCGCACGAGTTCGGCGCGCGGGTCTTCCACTTCCTTGCCGTCCTCGCTTTTCTTGGGCGGCAGCAGCATGCGCGACTTGATCTCGATGAGCATCGCCGCCATCAACAGGTACTCGCTCGCCAACTCCAGGTTGTGCTTGCGGATCTGGTCGACATAGCTCAGGTACTGGCGCGTCACGTCCGCCAGCGGGATGTCGAGGATGTTGAAGTTCTGCTTGCGGATCAGGTACAGCAGCAGGTCCAGCGGGCCCTGGAAGGCTTCCAGGAAGACCTCCAGCGCATCCGGCGGGATGTAGAGGTCCAGTGGCATCTGGAACAGGGGCTCGCCGTACAGGCGAGCGACCGCCACGGTATCGACCGCTTCCGGCAGATCCGACGAAATTTCAGCCGTTTCTTCCGGGGTGACGGAGGCCATGGGCGGGTCGTTTCAGTGGCCGAGCGCGCTGGAGGGGCGTGCGGCGCTCAGCAGCGGGCCGAGCCCTGTGGAGGGCGCGCTGGGGGCGCGCCGGGAAAGGCTCAAGCCTTGGTCTGGTAGACGTAGGGCTGTTGCGGCACGCGGGCTGCGTCGAAACCGGCCTGGGCGGCGCGGTCTTGTTCCTTGTCCCACAGCAGGGCACGGCCGGCGCGCTGCTCGGCTTCCAGCGTCGGGCGCTGGGCCTTGAGCTGTTCGATGAACTGCGTGACTTCGGACTTGTAGGGCTTCCAGAACAGCGGCATGGCGGGTCTCTCGATCGAATTACGGGATTTTATCGGCCCCGCAGCCCCCGCAAGTCGTCCAGCGCGGGCACGGCGCCCAGAAAGGCCAGCCCGCCGGCCAGGGGCAGCGTGGCAGCGTAGCCCACCGCCTTGAACGACCAGGCGCCGACCACCCCGCCCACCGCGAAGGCCAGCAACAAACCGGCCAGCAGGCGAACCTTGGCCGCATTCAGCGGTTCGGTCGCGCCACCCAGGCTGCACAGACCGCGACCGAACTCGATGCCCAGGTCGGTGACGATGCCCGTCACGTGCGTGGTGCGGATCTCGGAACGGGACACCTTGGTGATCAGCGCGTTCTGCAGCCCCATGGTGAAGCACAGCACCGACACCGTGGCCGGCACGAAGAGGGCGTGCAGGCCGGCCAGCCACGCCCCCATCAGGCCGAACACCACCAGGCTGGCCGCTTCCACCAGCAAGGGCAAGGCAAAGATGCTGTGCGCACGTCGCTGCCGGCCCAGGTGCACCAGCACTGCGGTGGTGGCGGCGCCGGTCATGAAGAACAGCAAGGCCCCGCAGGCGGTGATCAGCGCCTGGTGCTCCCCGAGCACCAGCCCATCAGCGGCAGCCGACACCATGCCCGTCATGTGCGAGGTGTATTGCCGCACGGCCAGGAAGCCGCCCGCATTGGTGGCACCCGCCACAAAGGCCAGCCACCAGCCCAGGTGTGCGTTGCCGTCAGCCGTGCGTTCCACCGACAGCAGGCGGCGTGCGTAGTCGGTGGGCATGGGCGCGGCGGACGTGTCGGCGGCGCCGCTGGGTCAGCGAACCCGCATGCCGGGCTGAGCGCCCGTGTGCGGCTCCAGCACGAAGATGCCGGGGTGGGCCTTTTCGTCCGCGTGGCTGGCGGCCAGCACCATGCCCTCGCTGACGCCGAATTTCATCTTGCGCGGCGCGAGGTTGGCCACCAGCACGGTCAGCTTGCCTTCGAGGTCTTCGGGCTTGTAGGCGGCGCGGATGCCGCTGAACACATTGCGCGTGCGGCCCTCGCCGGCGTCCAGCGTCAGGCGCAGCAGCTTGTCGGAGCCCTCCACCAATTCGGCCTTCACGATCTTGGCGATGCGCAGGTCCACCTTGGCAAAGTCATCGATCTTGATTTCCGGCGCGATGTCTTCACCGCCCGGCACCACCTTGGGCGCGGGCGGCGCTTCGAACAGCTGCTCGACCTTGGCGGTGTCCACGCGCTGCATCAGGTGCTGGTAGGCGCCGATCTGGTGGGCGCCCAGCGCGCGGGCGCTGTCGCTCCACTGCAGCGGCTCGACCTTCAGGAAGGCTTCCACCTGCGCGGCCAGGGCCGGCAGCACCGGCTTGAGGTAGATCGTCAGCAGGCGGAAGGCCTCGATGCAGACGCTGCAGACGTCGTGCAGCGCGGCGTCCATGCCGGGTTGCTTGGCCAGCTCCCACGGCTTGTGCGTGTCCACGAATTCGTTGACCTTGTCGGCCAGCGCCATGATCTCGCGCAGCGCCTTGCCAAACTCGCGGGTTTCGTACAACTCGGCGATGGCGCCGCTCTGGGCGCGCAGCGCGTCCAGCAGCGCGCGGCCTTCCACGCCCAGGTCGGCACTCAGGCGCCCGTCAAAGCGCTTGGTCAGGAAGCCGGCCGCGCGCGAGGCGATGTTGATGAACTTGCCCACCAGGTCGCTGTTCACGCGCGCCGCGAAGTCTTCGGGGTTGAAGTCGATGTCTTCGACGCGGGCGTTGAGCTTGGCGGCGATGTAGTAACGCAGCCACTCGGCGTTCAGGCCCAGGCTCAGGTACTTGAGCGGGTCCAGACCCGTGCCGCGGCTCTTGCTCATCTTCTCGCCGCCGTTGACGGTCATGAAGCCGTGCACGAACACGTGGTTGGGCGTCTTGCGGCCGCTGAAATGCAGCATGGCGGGCCAGAACAGCGTGTGGAAGTACGTGATGTCCTTGCCGATGAAGTGCACCTGCTCGGTGGCCGGGTCGTTCACGAAGGCATCGAAGTCACGGCCGATCTTGCCGAAGTAGTTCTTCAGCGAGGCGAGGTAGCCGATGGGCGCGTCCAGCCACACGTAGAAGTACTTGCCCGGCGCGTCCGGAATTTCGATGCCGAAGTAGGGCGCGTCGCGGCTGATGTCCCAGTCGCTCAGGCGGTTGTTGCCGTCTTCATCGGGCTCGAACCACTCGCGGATCTTGTTCAGCACCTCGGGCTGCAGGCGGCCGGTGTCTTGCGTCCACTGCGTGAGGAACTCGACGCAGCGCGGATCGCTCAACTTGAAGAAGTAGTGCTCGCTGGTTTTGAGCACCGGCGTGGCGCCCGACAGCACCGAGTACGGGTTCTTCAGCTCGGTGGGGGCGTAGACGGCGCCGCAGACTTCGCACGAGTCGCCGTACTGGTCCTTCGCGCCGCACTTGGGGCATTCGCCCTTGATGAAGCGGTCGGGCAGGAACATCGACTTGGCAGGGTCGAAGAACTGCTCGATGGTCTTGGTGGTGATCAGCTCGTTCTGGCGCAGCGCGATGTAGATGGCCTTGGAGAGCTCGTGGTTCTCCGCGCCGTCGGTGCTGTGCCAGTTGTCGAAGCTGATGTGAAAGCCGTCCAGGTACTGCTTGCGGCCGGCTGCGATGCCGGCAACGAACTCCTGAGGCGTCTTTCCGGCCTTTTCGGCCGCGATCATGATCGGCGCGCCGTGGGCGTCGTCCGCGCAGACGAAGTGCACCTGCGAGCCCGCCATGCGCTGGTAGCGAACCCAGATGTCGGCCTGGGTGTACTCCATGATGTGGCCGATGTGGAAACCGGCGTTGGCATAGGGCAGGGCAGTGGTGACGAAAAGCTGGCGAGACATGGACGCGGTCAGGGCTGAGGCCGATCGGGAAAACCGGCGATTTTAGGTTTGCGGTTCGCTGCCGCTGGCAGCCGCGCCTTCGGCGGGCTCGGGCGCGTCGGTCTCGCCGGGGGTGTCATCGCCGCTGGGCTTGCCGCTCAGCTTGCGCTGGCGCTTCTCTTCGGCCTTGCGCTTCTTGGCCAGCTCACGCTGGCGCTTCTCATAGCTGTAATTCGGTGTGGCCACCTGCATCTCCGGGCTGCCCCGCACGTGCGGGTGAGCCCAATGTAACCCGCGCCCTCCAAATCACCCGGCGCCACTTGGCGCGCAAACCTCCACAAGCTCTCAAGGATCGCGGCTAAGTCACTGATCCGTAATACTTCCGCAAGCTATCCACTGTGTCTGTGGATAACTTTGTGGAGAACCCCCGGTCGGCGCCGCCAAACCCTTGTCTGATGGGCCTTCCCTTAGGTTGCTGAATTTTGAGGCACATTCGGCGCCTCTATACAAATCAACAACTTAGCGAGCGTGCGCCGGCGGCGACGGGGTTTTCACGCGATTGGGCTCAGCCCGGTTGACGGTGTCGGTTTTTGGGGATAAGTCAAGCCCGCATGGCAGGAAATCACGGCCGCTTTCGGCCGCTGAGGCCAGTTTTGTCCCCGTCTTCTGTGGACAACTCTGTGGGTGGGCTGACGACAGCCGCGCTAAGTGCTTGATCGGCCGTCACTGGCGCTGGCGTGCTCGTTTTTGAGGCGCCGGCGCTGGGGCGAGCCCCAAGAGGCGCGCGGAGGGCGGCGGCTAAACTCGCGGCCTTTTGAAGAGGCGGCAGCGGCGGACATGGCGGATGTGACGAAGGACAACGGCGGACGCAAGGGCGCTGCACGTGCCGGCACTTTCGAGTTGAAGTCGCGCCGCTTGAGCCTGCTGGGCCTGGTGGTGCACAACGCCGACCTCGATGCTTTTGCCGCCGATTGGGCAGCACGCGCCGGTGCGGGTGGTTTCGAGCACGAGCCGGTGGTGATCGACCTCACCCAGGCCGAGCGCCCCGCAGCGGCTGCGGGCGATGCCGGCCAGGCCGCGTTGGCCCTCGATGCCCCGGCTTCGGTGGATTTGCGCGGCTTGGTGGTGCTCTTGCGCGACAGCCAACTGCAGCCGGTGGCCGTGGCCGGCGCCACGCCGGAGGAACTGGCCGTGGCGCACGAGCTGGGTCTGGCGGATGCATCCGACGAGCCTGCCCCGGCAGTGGCTGCGCCCGTGGCGGCTGCGCCCACCGAGGTGGTGCGCGAGGTGGTACGGGAAGTCATCGTGGAGAAGCTGGTGGAGCGGCCCGCCGCCCCCGCGCCGACGATGGTGGTGGACAAGCCGCTGCGCTCCGGCCAGCGCGTGTACGCCAAGGGCGGCGACCTGGTGGTGTTGGCGCTGGTGAACCATGGCGCCGAAGTCATTGCCGACGGCAGCGTGCATGTGTACGCGCCGCTGCGCGGCAAGGCGATCGCCGGCGCGCGGGGCGACACCTCGGCCCGCATCTACGCCCACAGCCTGGAAGCCGAGCTGATTTCGATTGCCGGCATCTACCGCACCACGGAAAACCCGCTGCCGCCCGACGTGGCCGGCAAGCCGGCTCAGGTGCTGCTCGACGGCGAGAAGCTGTTGATGCAGCCGCTGACCTTCTGAACCCTTTGATCTGAACGAACAGGAAAGCCCCAGATGACCAAGATCGTCGTCGTCACATCCGGCAAGGGCGGGGTCGGCAAGACCACCACCAGCGCAAGCTTTGCCACCGGCCTCGCGATGCGCGGCTTCAAGACCTGCGTGATCGACTTCGACGTCGGCCTGCGCAACCTCGACCTGATCATGGGCGTGGAGCGCCGCGTCGTGTATGACCTCATCAACGTGGTCAACGAAGAGATCAAGCTGACCCAGGCGCTCATCAAGGACAAGCAGCTGGAGAAGCTCTACATCCTGGCCGCCTCTCAAACCCGCGACAAGGATGCGCTGAAGCAAGAGGGCGTGGAGCGCGTGCTGAATGAGCTCAAGGAGATGGAGTTCGACTACATCGTCTGCGACTCGCCGGCCGGCATTGAGACCGGCGCGTTGATGGCCATGCACTACGCCGACGAGGCGCTGGTGGTGACCAACCCCGAGGTCTCCTCGGTGCGCGACAGCGACCGCATCCTGGGCATGTTGTCCAGCAAGACCAAGCGCGCCATTGAGGGCCTGGAGCCGGTGAAGGAGCACCTGCTCATCACCCGCTACAACCCCAACCGCGTGGAAGGCGGCCAGATGCTGAGCCTGGACGACATCCACGAGATCCTGCGCACCCCGCTGATCGGCGTCATCCCCGAGAGCGAGAGCGTGCTGCAGGCCTCCAACCAGGGCACGCCGGCCATCCACCTGCAAGGCACGGATGTGGCCGAGGCCTACAAGGACGTGGTGGCCCGCTTCCTGGGTGAAGACAAGCCCATGCGCTTCACCGAGGCCGTGAAGCAGAGCTGGTTCAAGCGCGTCTTCGGCGGCAAGTGAAGGAGGCCTCCAGATGGGATTCCTGAACTTCTTCCTGGGTGAGAAAAAAAGCTCGGCCAGCGTGGCCAAGGAGCGCCTGCAACTCATCCTCGCGCACGAGCGTAACGGCCGCAGCGCCAGCCCCGACTACCTGCCGCAGCTGCAGCGGGAGCTGGTGGCGGTGATCAGCAAGTACGTGTCGATCAACCCCGACGACATCAAGGTGCACATGGAGCGCCAGGGCGACCTGGAAGTGCTCGAGGTGAAGATCGAGCTGCCCGAGGCCAAGTAAGCCTCTCGCCCAGCAGCGCCCGGCTGAACGCCGGCAAGTCTGGTCGGTCTTGCAGACCGCGCTGCGGCCATGCTGCAGCGCTTCGGCAGGCACATCGCGCCCACTGGGCGCCATATGTCCGGTCTCAGCCCCCCGAGGGGGCGGCGATGCGTGCGGCATGGAGCCGCCCGCCCATCGCGCAACGGGCCGGCTTGGGAGCGGCCCGGCGCTCGGCCCCAAAGACTCAGCGCGAGGCGCGGGCCTGCTCGCGCCGCATGAACAGGTACAGGCTCTCTACCTTCGCGCGCGCCCACGGCGTTTTGCGCAGGAACTTCAGGCTGGACGACACGCTGGGATCGATGCGAAAGCACTTGATCTCGATGCGTTCGCCCAGCTCGCGCCAGCCGAAATACTCGACCAACGCGGTGACGATGGCTTCCAGCGTCATGCCGTGCAGCGGGTCTTTGGACGGGTTGTTTTGCATGGGCTGCGCCCCGGGTGGTTTCGGTCGTCGGGCCCAGCGCCGGGCCGCTCCCAAGCCCACCCGTTGCGGGATGGGCGAGAGGCTCGTTCACTCATGCGTGAACTGGTCGGAGTTCTTGCCCTTGAACTGGGCGTAGTACTGCTTGATGGCCGCCATGTCGGCCTCCACGTCGCCCGTGGGCGTGAACAGTGGCCCCAGGCCCACGAGCTTGCGTGGGTAGTCCATGTGGGCCATCACGATGGGCAGCTTTGCCGTGACGGCAATCCAGTAAAAGCCCGTTTTCCAGTACTTCGTTTTGCTGCGCGTGCCCTCGGGCGGCACGATCAGTTGCACCGGGCCGTCGGCGGCTTGCAGCGCCGCGGCGGAGGCGGCCACCAGGTTGTTGGACTGGCTGCGGTCGACCGGAATGCCGCCCAGCCAGCGCATGACCCCGCCGAACGGGAACTTGAAGATGGACGATTTGCCCATCCAGTACGGCGTCAGGCGCAGCGCGAAGGACGCGAACAGCGTGTAGGGCAGGTCCCAGTTGCTGGTGTGCGGGGCGGCGATGAAGACGCTTTTGCGCGCTTCGGGCGGCAATTCGCCCTGCACGGTCCAGCCTGCCAGCTTGAGCCAGGCGAGCGAAAAGCCGCGCAGCAAGGTGCTGACGATGGGCGTCGTGAAGATGGTGCGGTGCATCCCGCGATTGTCCCGTGTTGTGCCAGTGCCTCAAACTGAGGCAACGCAAGAAAAGCCTTGTCGTGCCAAGCACTTGGCGCGTGTGC
Organism: Pelomonas baiyunensis; assembly: GCF_043555935.1. Lineage (NCBI taxonomy): Bacteria > Pseudomonadati > Pseudomonadota > Betaproteobacteria > Burkholderiales > Sphaerotilaceae > Roseateles > Pelomonas baiyunensis. Next base: position 767,948 of record NZ_JBIGIB010000001.1, read on the forward strand.
CCGCAGGCTGTTCACGGGTTTGTCCACAGGCGCTGTGGATGAGAACCGCTCATGCTGCCGTTTGCGCCGCCTGTCGCATGCCGGTGGGCGGAGGCGCCGGCCGCCGCGATGCTGCGCCCGGTTTCACTTCCTTCGGACGGCTCATGCAGAAAACTTCCCTCCTGACCGCAGCGCTCCTGGCCGTGCTGCACGGCACCGTGCACGCCGCGCCGTCGGCCCCGCCTGCAACACCCGCAACACCGGCGGCCATGACGGCCTACGCCAACCAGTTGCTGGACGCGCAGAAGATTCCGGGCGACGGCCCCGGGGTGTCCGTGCTCGTCGCGCGGGGCGATCAGTTGCTGTTCAAGGGCGCCCGCGGTCTGGCCAGCGTGGAGCTGGGCGTGCCGCTGCGGCCGGAGCACCTGCTGCGCATCGGCTCGGTTACCAAGCAGTTCGCGGCCGCCGCGCTGCTCAAGCAAATCGACCAGGGCCAGGCCCGGTTGGACGACCCGCTCTCCAAATACCTGCCCGACTATCCGAACGGCAGCCAGATCACGCTGCTGCAATTGCTCAACCACACCTCGGGCGTGAAGAGCTACACCGGCATTCCGGGTTACATGGGCAACCCGGTGCGGCGTGACCTCAGCACGGCCGAACTGATCCGTGAGTTCAAAGACCAACCGCCGGACTTCGCCCCGGGCGAGAAGTGGGCCTACAACAACTCCGGCTACGTGCTGCTGGGTGCGGTGGTGGAGGCCATTTCGGGCAAGAGCTGGCACCAGGCGCTGGACGGCCTGCTGCTGAAGCCGGCGGGCATCTCCGGCGTGCACTACGAAGCGGGCGATCAACTCTTCAAGGGCATGGCCCGCGGCTACACGCTGAACACCCAGGGCCAGGTGGCGCCGGCCGGCCTGCTGAGCATGACCCAGCCCCACGCTGCTGGCGCGTTGATTGCAAGCGCCGAAGGCCTGTGGCGCTGGAACCAGGCGCTGCATGGCGGCAAGTGGCTCAGCGCGGCCAGCTATGCCCGCATGGTCACGCCGGAGGGCCCGGCCCGGGCCGAGCACTACGGCTTCGGCATCGTCACCGGCATGCTGCGGGGCCAGCCCATGCTGTCGCACGGCGGGGGCATCCATGGCTTCATCTCCACGCTGAACTACCTGCCCAAGACGCAGACGACCGTTGTCATCCTGCGCAACAGCGACAGCCCCGGTTTCGCGATGGACCTTGTGGCTCGCAAGCTGGCCGCGTTTGCGATGGGCGAGCCCTTCACCGAGCCCCAGCCGGTGGCGGTGCCCGCCGAGCAGCTGCGCGCCGCCGAGGGGGTGTACGCCGGGCCAGACCAGCGCCAATGCACGTTGCGCGTGAAAGCAGACGCCTTGCAGGCCCAGTGCAGTGGCGGCGGCGTCATGCCGTTGTTGCCTTTGGGCAGTGACCGCTTCGCCATGGCCGGATCGCTCACCGAGATCACGCTGGAGCGCAGCGCCGAAGGTCGCGTGGTGGCCGCCCGCATGGCCGACAACGGCGAGACCGGCGGCCCGCGCTGGGTGCGCAGTGGTGACCTGCCGCCCGACCGCAGCTTCATCTCGCTCACGGCCGAGCAGATGCAGGCGCTGGTGGGGCAGTACCAGTCGCCACAGTTCGCGCTTCAGGTGTTCATCGGCCGGGACGGCAAGCTGCTGGGGCAGGCCCCGGGCCAGCCGGCGTTCGAGCTTCAGGCCAGCACAGCGCGCCGTGTGCATGTGCCGCAGGTGGACGCGCAGCTGGATTTCAGCCCGGAGGCGGGCCGCGCCACGGCCGTCACGCTCCGTCAGGGGCCAGCCACGCTGGAGATGCCGCGCAAGGAGTGATCAGCCGCCGGCCCGGCGCAGCGTCAGGTCGCTGCACGGCCGGGCCACGCAGGGCAGGATCCAACCCTCGGCCTTCTCCTCGGTCGAGAGGCCGGGCCAGGGGATGCTGTGCACTGCCTGGCCGGCCACCACCTGCGTGAGGCAGGTGCGGCAGGTGCCGTTGCGGCACGACCAGGGCAGCGCCACGCCCGCGGCCAAACCGGCCAGCAGCAACGGCTCGTCGGGCGCGCAGTCGAAAATGGCGCCCTGCGGCTCCAGCCGGATCCTGAATTTCTCCCATGACATCGCCCCATCTTGCCAGCCCTGGCGTGGCCGCCCGCTACCTGGCCGGCTACCCACCCGACCTGGTGGCCCAGGCCGACGCGCTGCACCGCGACGGCCGCCTGGCCCAGCACCTGGCCCGCCGCCTGCCCGAGCGCCACGACGTGCGCAGCGACAGCGCGCTGTTCGAGTACGTCAACGACCTGAAAGGCCGCCACCTGCGCAACGCCGGCCCGCTGAACTTCGTGGGGTTCGATGCCAAGCTGCGCGTGCTGCAACAGGCCCTGGGCACGCACACCCGGCGCACCCAGGTGCAGGGCGCCAAGCTCAAGATGCGGCGTGAAATTCGCGTGGCCACGCTGTTCAAAGAGGCACCGGCCGCGCTGCTGCGCATGATCGTCGTGCACGAGTTGGCGCACCTGCGCGAGCTGGACCACAACAAGGCCTTCTACCAACTCTGCCAGCACATGGAGCCGGAGTACTTCCAGCTGGAGTTCGACCTGCGGCTGTACCTGCTGCACCAAGATCACCCGGTTGCCGAGGGCGCGCCATGATTCTGTTGGCCCCGATGGAAGGCCTGCTCGACCACATCCTGCGGGACGTGCTGACGCGCGTGGGCGGCGTGGACCGGTGCGTGAGCGAGTTCATCCGCGTGACCGACCAGCTGCTGCCCAACCGCGTGTTCACGCGCATCGTGCCCGAGCTGAAGAACGGCGGCCGCACCGCCGCAGGCGTGCCCGTGCACCCGCAGCTGCTGGGCTCGGACGTGAACTGCCTGGCCGAGAACGCGGCGCGCCTGGCGGAACTGCAACCTGAGGGCATCGACCTCAACTTCGGCTGCCCCGCCAAGTGCGTGAACCGCCACCGCGGCGGCGCCGTGCTGCTGGACGAGCCTGAGCTCATCCACGACATCGTGGCCGCCGTGCGCCGCGCCGTGCCGGCGCAGGTGATGGTGTCCGCCAAGATGCGCCTGGGCTACATGGACGACAGCCGCACGCTGGACGTGGCCCGCGCGATTCACGCCGCCGGCGGGCAGGAGATCGTGGTGCACGCCCGCACCAAGGCCGATGGCTACAAGCCCCCCGCCTACTGGGAGCGCATCGCCGCCGTGCGCGAGGCGGTGCCCATCACCGTCATCGCCAATGGCGAGATCTGGACCGTGGAACACGCCGAGCTGGCCCGCCAGCGCAGCGGTTGCGAGCACCTGATGCTGGGCCGCGGCATGGTGGCCGACCCGGGCCTGGCCCTGCGCGTGGCGGGGCAGCGCAACCAGCCGGTGCCGTGGGCCGAACTGCTGCCGCTGATGCAGGGGTTCTTCACGCAGGTGCGCGCCACGGTGGCGCCGCGTCACCAGGGCGGGCGCCTGAAGCAGTGGCTGCATTACCTGAAGCGCGCCTACCCCGAGGCGGAGGCGGCCTACGCCGAATTGCGCACCGTCAACGACGCCAACGAACTGGCCCGGCGGCTGTGGGGCGGATGCCTTCCGGCTGTGCCCGAGGCCGCCGCTAGCATCGCGGCATGAAGATCATCTCCACCCTGCTGGTGGCTCTGAGCGCCACAAGCGCGATGACTGCCGCGCTGGCCCAGCCCGCCCCGACCTCTCCGCCCGCGCTCAGCCTGGAGCGCCTCACGGCCGACCCGCCGTTGGCCGGCCGCCTGCCGCGTCAGGCCGAGGTGTCGCCTGGGGGGCAGTGGGTCAGCTACTTGCGCCCCTCGCAGGCCGACAGCGAAGTGCTGGAGCTGTGGGCCCAGCCCGCCGCCGGGGGCGCGCCGCGCAAGCTGGTGGCCGCGGCCGACCTGCTGGGCGGTGCCGCCCAGCGCCTCACCGAAGCCGAAAAGATGGCGCTGGAGCGGCTGCGCATCAGCCAGCGCGGCATCACCAGGTACCAGTGGTGTGGGCAGGACGACCGCGCGCTGTTGTTCCCGCTGTCGGGCGACCTCTTCCTGGTGCGCCTGACGGACAGCGGCCCCCAGGCCCAGCGGCTGACCCAGTCGCCCGACGCGGCCAAGCAAGACCCGCGCTGCTCGGCCGACGCCCGTCAGCTGGCCTACGTGCAAGGCGGCCGGCTGCATGTGCTGTCACTTCAACCCGGCGCCCAGCCGCGTGCGCTGGTGCCAGCGCGTGCCGAAACCCACATCAGCTGGGGCTTGGCGGAGTTCATCGCCGCTGAGGAACTGGGCCGCCACCGCGGCTTCTGGTGGAGCCCGAACGGCACCCAGTTGCTGGCGCTGCGGGTGGACGAATCGCGCGTGGGCCTGAAGACCCGCGCGCAGATTTTTGCGGACCGCACCGAGATGACCCAGCAGCGCTACCCCGCTGCGGGCGAGGCCAACGCGAAGGTCACGGCCCACGTGGTGCAGGCGGCCACGGGCGCGACGCAGGCCTTGCCGCTGCCGGCGGACGCCGAGTACATCGCCCGGGCGGGTTGGTTTGCCGATGGCACGCCCTGGCTGCAGTGGTTCAACCGCGCCCAGACCCGGCTCACGCTGACCGAGTTCAAGCGCGGCCCGCGCGGCTACCTGCCGCATGACATCACCGTCGAGACCGACGCGGCCTGGGTGGAAGTGCACGACGACCTGCTGGAGACGCCGCGCGGCCTGCTGTGGTCCAGCGAGGTCTCGGGCCGCCGGCAACTCCTGCTGCTGGACCGCGCCACCGGCGCGCGCACGCCGCTCACGCAGCTGAATGAGCCGGTGGGCCACGCGGTGTGCGCCAGCGATGAGCGCGTGGTGTTCACCGCCTTCAACGACCGCGGGCGTGGGCAAGACCTGTTCAGCCTGCCTTTGGCCGGTGGCCAGCCCCAGCCGGTGGCGGGCAGCGGTGGCCGGCAGTGGCGCGAGGCCAAGGGTGACCGGGCCTGCGCACGGCTGCTGGTCACGCGCTCGGCCTGGGGGCGCCCGCCGCAGCTGGAGCTGCGGGGCCTGGCCGATGGCAGCCTGACCGCCTTGGCCGGTGACGCGCCGGACCCGGCCCTGCGCCAGTACACCAACATGCCGCTGCTGCTGGAGCTGACGTCGGCGGATGGCCAGACGCCGCTCAGCGCCTTCTTCTTCCCGGCGCAGGACCGCCGCGAGGGCAAGCACCCGGTGATCGTGATGGCCTACGGCGGCCCGGGGGCGGCCACCGTGAACTGGGGCTGGGGCCGTGACATGGCGCTGATTGCCTACTGGCAACAGCGCGGCTTCGGCGTACTGACGCTGGACACGCGCGGCATGCAACACCGTGACCGCGAGTTCACCCGCGGCCACTACCGCAGCTTCGGCAGGAACGAGGTGGCCGACCTCTTCGCCGCGGTGCGCGAGCTGCCCAGCCGCGTGCCGGGTGTGGACGCCGCCCGCATCGGTTTCTTCGGCTGGAGCTACGGCGGCTTTTTGGGCGCACGCGCCATGCTGGACGCCGACACCCCCTTCGCGGCCGCCGTGGCGGTGGCACCGGTGACCGACTGGACGCTCTACGACACCGCGTACACCGAGCGCTACCTCGGCCTGCCTGAAGGCGGCAAGGCTGCGGCCTACGCCGACGCGCATCTGCCGTCACGCGCTGCGCTGCTCAGCAAGCCGCTGCTGCTGGTGCACGGCACGGCGGACGACAACGTGCTGTTCGACCACACCCTGCGCCTGGTGGAAGCCCTGCAGAACGCGGGCAAGCCGTTCGATCTGCAGATTTACCCCGGCAAGGCCCACGGCATTGCTGGCCGCGCCGCACGCCTGCACCTGTACCGCACCATGGACGCCTTCTTCGAGCGGCACCTGAAGGCGGCGCCATGAGCCTGGTGTATTCCACCGACTTCGGCCGCGCCTGCCCGGGCTGCGGCCAGCCCGTGGCCCAGTGCAGCTGCAAGGCCGTGACGCGGCCCCGGGGCGACGGCACCGTGCGCGTCAGCCGGCAAACCGCCGGGCGCAAGGGCAAGGGCGTGACCGTGATCCAGGGGCTGCCGCTGGACGACGCGGCCCTCACGGCCCTGGCCAAGCAGCTCAAGGCCCAATGCGGCAGCGGCGGCACGGTGAAGGACGGCGTGGTGGAAATCCAGGGCGACCACGTCGAAGCCGTGATGGCCTGGCTGAAGGCGCGCCCCGAGGGGTGGCCGGTGAAGCGTTCCGGCGGCTGAAGCGCCGGCCACGCCGCCAGTCGAGCCGTGCCGCTCAGTAGCCCTGGCGCGCGCGTTCGCGGGCCAGGTAGTTGGCCTGGGCGCGGTCGCGGTCGCGCTGGATGCGGGCGTCGCGGGTTTCCCAGTCGCCACAGCTGAAGTAGGCGCCGCTGAACAGCCAGCTGAAGACGTTGGAGTCGTCGAACGACCGGGCTTCCCCGGCGGTGCAGCGCATCACGGCGTTGGACGCACTTTGCTCGGACAGTGCTTCTTGCACCAGCATCGAGCGCGACATGAGCACCGTGGCCGGCATGGCCATGGCCAGCAACACGCCGCCGATGGCCAGGCGCCGCGCCCACACCGGCAGCGGCGTGCTGGGCGGCAGCGTTGCGGCTGCGCCACCCGCCAGCCGCACCTGCGGGCGCGAAAACGGCTGGGTGGCGGTGAAGGTGGTGTCGTCCGCGTCGCGCGTGCGCACGCGGGCCCCCATGCGGCTGCGGTCGCGCGTGTCGTCGCCCGAGCTGGCCAGCAGTCGGGGCGGGGGCGGGCGCGTGGGGCCGGAGGAGGGCGGGAGCGGCATGCTGCGGTGCAGTGTGGACCTGACGGAAATGCTAGGCAAGCTGTTATCGGCAGGTGTGTGCATTTGCAAAGGGTGAGCGCGTGGCCGGCGGTTCTGCGCATTCGGTCACAGGCGGGACAATCGCCGCATGACCGATACCGCCTTCTCCCGCCTGCCCCTGAGCCCCGCCATGCTGTCCAATCTGGAGCAGCTGGGCTACGCGCAGATGACCCCGATCCAGGCCGCCAGCCTGCCGCTGGCACTGGCCGGGCACGATGTGATCGGCGAAGCGCAGACCGGTTCGGGCAAAACCGCTGCTTTTGCCATCGCCTTGTTGCACCGCCTGCGCGCCGACCTTAACCGGGTGCAGGCCCTGGTGCTGTGCCCCACTCGCGAGTTGGCTGACCAGGTGACGCAGGAAATCCGCCGCCTCGCCCGCGCGGCCGACAACATCAAGGTGCTGAGCCTGTGCGGCGGCAGCCCCATGAAGCCGCAGATCGAAAGCCTGTCCTTCGGCGCTCACATCGCGGTTGGCACGCCCGGGCGGTTGATCGACCACCTGGAGCGCGACACGCTGGACCTGTCGGCCCTGAACACGCTGGTGCTGGACGAGGCCGACCGCATGCTGGACATGGGCTTCCTGGAAGACATCAAGGCCATCGCCCGTCGCGCGCCGGCCCAGCGGCAAACGCTGCTGTTCTCGGCCACCTTCCCGGAGGGCGTGAAAGACATCGCGGCCAAGTTCATGCGCGAGCCGCAGACGGTGAAGGTGGCGGGCGCCACGAGTGCGGCGGCGTCCACCATCCGCCAGCTCGCCTATGAAGTGACCGAGGCCGAGCGGCTGGACGCCGTGCCACGCCTGCTGCGCGCGTTCCGCCCCGAGTCGACCATTGCCTTTTGCAACACCAAGCAGCAGTGCCGCGACCTGGAGGCCGTGCTGGCCGCACAGGGCTTTGTGGCGCTCGCGCTGCATGGCGACCTGGAGCAGCGCGACCGCGACCAGGTGCTGATCCAGTTCGCCAACCGCAGCGCGTCGGTGCTGGTGGCCACCGACGTGGCTGCGCGGGGCCTGGACATTGCCAACCTGGCCTGCGTCATCAACGTGGACATCAGCGCCGATGTGGAGCAGCACGTGCACCGCATCGGCCGCACCGGCCGCGCGGGCGCCGACGGCCTGGCGCTGAGCCTGGCCAGCTTGGACGAGATGGGGCGCGTGGGCCGCATCGAGCAGCTGCAGGGCGCCGAGTTCCAGTGGCAGCCGCTGGACGGCCTGAAGGACGCGCCCGGCGGCCCCTTGCTGCCGGCCATGGACACGCTGCAGATCCTGGGCGGCCGCAAGGAAAAGATCCGCCCCGGCGACATCCTGGGCGCCCTCACCGGCGAGGCGGGCTTCAGCGCCGCGCAGATCGGCAAGATCAATGTCACCGACTTCCACAGTTACGTGGCCATCGAGCGCAGCGTGGCACGCGAGGCGGTGAAGCGCCTGAGCCAGGGCAAGCTCAAGGGCCGCAAGGTCAAGGTGCGCCGCCTGGCCGATCTGAGCGACCGCGCCGACTGACCCGCGCGCGGGTTGCGCCAGATCAACGCCGTTTCAACCGCGGCCTTGTGGTGTGGGGGCGGCGCGTGCTGCAATGGCTGCATGACTGGTGGCTTCCCACGCGTCTTCCTGAACCCGCAACCCTTCATGGGTCGGCGGGTCTCGACGGATTGCTCCCGTCGTGCGGGGCTGCTGGCGCTGGCCGGTGCGCTGACTGCCGCGGTGCCGCGCCGGGGCCTGGCGGCCGAGCCCGGCGTGCTGCGCATCGAGACCATCCAGTCCGAACCCTTCGGTCGCACGGGGCCGCAAGGGCCGGGCGGGCTGATGTACGACATCGGGCAGCTGATTGCGCAGCGCGCGGGGCTGCCCAGCGAAAACCACCTGGTGCCCTACGCCCGCACGGTGCTGAGCCTGCAAAACGGCACGGCCGACATGGTGCTGCGTTTCAGCAACGACGAACTCAAGCAGGTGGCCGTGCAGGTGGCGGCCGTGCTGGGGCTGCCCACCGTGGTGGTGAGCCGCCGCGACGCGCCGGTGCAGCGCTTGGACGAGTTGTCGCGCCTGACGCTGGCGGTGCCGCGCAGCTTCCCGATGCCGGAGGTGCTGAGCCGCATGGGCGGCGTGCGCGTGCAGCCGGTCAACAACAACGAGCACGCCATGCAGATGCTGATGGGCCGCCGGGTCGACGCGGCCTACGGCAGCAACCTGGGGTTGTTTGCCGCGGCGCGGGGCCTGGGCTACCGCATGCAGGAGTTCGCGGCGCCCATCGCGGTGGATCGGCAATATTTCTGGCTGCACCTGGCCCGCAGCAGCGCCACCCCGGAGTTGGTGGAGCGGCTGGCGCGGGCGGTGGAGTCGCTGCACCGCGACGGCAGCATCGCGCGGCTGTACCAGCGGGTGCTGGACGACTTTGGCGACGACCGCATGCCGGTTTGACCCGGCACGCGGTGGGCTTCAGCGGCTGAAGCTGTCCTTCAGGCCGGTGATCTTGTTGAACACCGGGCGGTCGGCGCGGTGGTCCACGCGGTCGGTCACGAAGTAACCGTGGCGCTCGAACTGCCAGCGCGCTTCAGCTGGCGCGCCGGCCAGCGAGGGCTCCACAAAGGCTTGCACCACGCGCAGCGAGTTCGGGTTCAGGAATTCGATGAAGTCCCGGCCGCCCGCGTCAGGCTGCGGCTCGGCGAACAGGCGCTCATACAAGCGCACTTCGGCGGCCACCGCTTCGTGGGCGCCCACCCAGCCGATGGTGCCTTTGACCTTCACGGCGTCCGCGCCGGGCGTGCCGCTCTTGGTGTCCGGAATGACCGTGGCCAGCACCGCGGTGACGTTGCCGTCGGCGTCCTTCTCGGCGCCGGTGCACTCGACGATGTAGCCGGCCTTCAGGCGCACCTTGTTGCCGGGGAACAGCCGGAAGTAGCCCTTGGGCGGTGTCTCGACGTAGTCTTCCGCTTCGATCCACAGCTCCGGGCCGAGCGAGAACTGGCGTTGACCCAGCTCCGGCTTGTGCGGGTGGGCGGCGGTCTCGCAGGGTTCGCGGTGGTCGACCGAGCCGAACACCTCGGCGTAGTTCGTGAGCTTGAGCTTCAGCGGCGCCAGCACGGCGAAGGCGCGGGGGGCTTGCGGCTCCAGGTCGGCGCGCAGGGCTTGGTCGAGCACGGTGTCGTCGATCCAGGCGTTTTGCTTGCTGGCGCCGGTGGCCTCCACCATGGCGCGCAGGCTGGCCGGCGTGAAGCCACGGCGGCGCAGGCCCACCAGCGTCGGCATGCGGGGGTCATCCCAGCCGCTGACGTGGTGTTCCTCCACCAGCTGGCGCAGCTTGCGCTTGCTGGTGACGACGTAGTTCAGGTTCAGCCGGCCGAATTCGATCTGCTGCGGCAGCGGGCGGGCCAGCAGGCCCAGGTCGGCCAGGTGGTTCAGCAGCCAGTCGTAGAAGGGGCGCTGGTCTTCAAACTCCAGCGTGCAGATGCTGTGGGTGATGCGCTCCAGCGCGTCCTCGATCGGGTGCGCGAAGGTGTACATCGGGTAGATGCACCACTTGTTGCCGGTGGCGTGGTGCTCGGCGTGCTTGATGCGGTACAGCGTCGGGTCGCGCAGGTTGATGTTGGGCGACGCCATGTCGATCTTGGCGCGCAGCACCATGCTGCCGTCGGCGTGCTGGCCGTCGCGCATTTCGCGCAGGCGGGCCAGGTTGTCGGCCGGGCTGCGGCTGCGGAAGGGGCTGTCCACGCCGGGCTTGCTGAAGTCGCCCCGGTTGGCGCGCATGTCTTCGGCGGATTGCTCGTCCACGTAGGCCAGCCCGGCGTTCACCAGTGCCTCGGCCGCTGCGTACATGAAGTCGAAGTAGCTGCTGGCCTCGTAAAGGTTGTCGCCCCAGCTCCAACCCAGCCACTGCACCATTTCCTTGATGGCGTTGACGTATTCCAGCTCTTCCTTTTCGGGGTTGGTGTCGTCAAAACGCAGGTGGCAGGCGCCACCGAAGTCACGTGCCAGGCCGAAGTTCAGGCAGATGCTCTTGGCGTGGCCGATGTGCAGGTAGCCGTTGGGCTCGGGCGGGAAGCGGGTGCGGATGCGCGCCTCGTCCAGCGGGCCGGCGGCGTGGTGGGCCGCATCGCCCGGCGTGCCCGCGAAGTGGCGGCCGCCGAAAGTGCCGGCTTCGAGGTCGTGCTCGATGCGCTGGCGCAGGAAGTTGGTGGCCGGTGCCGGCGCTGAAGGGGTGTGGCTCATGGAGGGGCTCGTGAAAACGACAGCCGGGCACAGGCGTGGGGCCTGTGCCCGGCAGATGCGGTCGATTTTACGGAGCGCTGGGGTCGCGCTGCAGCGGCAGGCGAACGTGGGCCAGTCCGATGCTGATCCACACCGCCACACTGAAGTACAGCGTCATCCACACCACCTCGGTTTGCCAGTGCACCCAGGCGTGCGACACGGTCCAGCGGCTGGCCGCGTCCTGCAGCCCGATGGCGAGGCTGGCGTAGATGCGGCCCGCGGCTTCGTCGGCCAGCCAGCGGTGCCAGTACATGGGCACATCCACGGTGAACATGTACGCGGCGTAGGCGCCGCACGCCAGGCCGGCTACGGCCAGCCAGCGCCGCCCGCGTGGGCCGACGCGCGGCCACAGCCCGCCGATGGACACGAGGCTCAGCACGGCCACCAGGCCCCACAGGGACTCTTCCACCACATGCCCGATGTTGGCGGTGCTGAGCACGGCGTACCAGGAGTTGACCTCGGCAATCGCGATCAGCGGCAGCACCGCGCGCGACACCCACAGGCTGCGCTCGTGGCGGGTGGCCACGGCGGCGGCGCGCAGCAGCAGCGCCCATTGCGCGGCGAAGCTCAGCTCGGCAATGGTGGCCACGGTGCGGCCCACCAGCACGCTGGAAGCCCAGCTGTCCACCATCACGAGGCGCGGCACGTCGAACACCGGCAGGAACGACCGATACCCGCAGCCCAGCACGTAGAGGCCCGAGAGCAACAGCTGCAGGCGCTGGTGCGGCCAGGTGCTGCCGTCGGGCCGGCGGCGGTGCAGCCAGGCGGTGGACGCCGTCCAGGCCAGCAGGTTCACGCCGGCGATGCAGCACAGCAGCTGCCACCACAGGGTTGCGTCGGTCATGGGTGCTCCTGGTCGTGTTTGCGCGGCCGGCCGGTTTTGACGGCGGCCAGGCCGTCCAGCACCGCCACCAGCGCCTTGGGCTCCAACGCCGCCAGGGCGTGCAGGCCGGCGCGCAGCAGCTCGCTTTTCTTGGCTTCCCGTTGCACGCCGTGCAGGCGGTGCTTCAGCACCTTCAGCAGCGCGTAGTCGGCCTCGGGCATGGTGAAGCTGTCGCGCACCAGCGGCGCGCGCGCTTCGGTGGGCTTGGGGGCCTTGGAGGGCTTGGCAGCCTTGGAATGCTTGCAAGACTTGGTGCCGGACGTGCTCATGGGAATCTGAAAACCGTATAAACGATTTATACGGTTTGCGGATTTCGCGCACAAGCGCCGCGGGCCCGTCAGCGCCAACCCGAGGCGGCTGGCGTGAAGCCCGTCGCGTTTGGTGTGCTTTGGGTCGTGTTGCAGGTGCCTGTCGGGCGCGCTCTTGCCGCCCGGCAGGGCAGGGCGTCAGTGGCCGTCGCCGATCTTGAACACGCCCACCACTTCGTTCATGCGCTGGGCTTGCCCCTTCAGGCTGTCGGCGGCGGCGGCGGCTTGCTCCACGAGGGCGGCGTTTTGCTGGGTGACGCGGTCCAGCTCCGTCACGGCTTCGCTCACCTGACCGATGCCCGTGGTTTGTTCCTGCGTGGCCGAGCCGATCTCGGCGATCAGGTCGGCCACGCGGCGCACCTGTGTGACCACATCGGCCATGGTGCTGCCCGCTTCGCCCACCAGGCGGGAGCCGGCTTCCACGTCGTCCACGCTGTGGCTGATGAGGGCCTTGATCTCGCGCGCAGCCTGCGCGCTGCGCTGGGCCAGGGCCCGCACCTCGCCCGCCACCACGGCGAAGCCCCGGCCTTGCTCGCCCGCGCGGGCGGCTTCCACGGCGGCGTTCAAGGCCAGGATGTTGGTCTGGAAGGCAATGCCGTCGATGGTGCCGATGATGTCGGCGATCTTGCGCGAGCTGTTCGAAATCTCGCCCATGGTGTGGATGACCTGCTGCACCACATCGCCCCCTCGCACAGCCACCGTGCTGGCGGATTCGGCCAATTGGGTGGCGGTGCGCGCGGTTTCGGCGTTTTGGCGCACCGTGGCGTTCATCTCTTCCATGGACGCCGCGGTTTCTTCCAGGTTGGCGGCCTGCTCCTCGGTGCGTTGGGACAGGTCGGCGTTGCCGCTGGCAATCTCACCTGCGCCGGTGAGGATGGAATCGGCCCCTTGCCGCACCTGCCGCACGATGTGCACCAGGCCCTCGTTCATCTGACCCAGCGCGGCCAACAAGGTGGCGATTTCATCGCGCCCATCGGCGCGGATGTCCGACCGCAAATCGCCCTCCGCCACGGCCTGCGCCACCTGCATGGCGCGGCGCACGGGGTCGGTGATGCTGCGGGTGATGGCCCAGGCCAGGGCGCCCCCCAGCAACAAGGCCACCACCGTCAGCGCCAGCGTGGCGGCCACGGCGGTGTTGCGGGTGCTCTGGCCTTGCTGGTACTCCGCCGCGCCTTCGTCGATTTGCAACTGGACCAGCTGGTCTGACAGCTCGCGTGCCTTGCTGGCCAGCGGCAAGGTTTTTTCCTCGTAGATCAGCATGGCCGTGCTCATGCCTCCGGTGGAGAGCGCGGTGGCCACGGGCAGCAGGCCTTCGTCGATGTAGGCCTTGCGCGTGGCGGCGAAGCGCTGGGCGAGGTCGCGCTCCTTGTCGTTGAGCGGGCTCGCCAGGTAGGCTTCCAGCAAGACCTGCCCCCGTTTGAGGTTGGCGGCCAGTTCGTCGCTGCGGCGCTTGATCTCATCGAACCCCGGCGCGCGCAGCATCTCGACGATGACGAGCCGGTTGCGGGTGGACAGGTTGTTGAGTTCGGCCAGCTGGGTCAGGGGCACGGTGCGGTCTTGGTAGACCCGCTCCAGCCCGTCGGCCACCCGAAAAATGCCGCGGATGCCCACGGCCGCCACCACCACCATCAGCGCCAGCACCGCCGTGAAGGCGATGCCCAGCCGGCTGCCGATCCTGAGTTGCTTCAGACCCGTCATGCTGTCCTTCCTTCTGTGAGGTTGTCTCCCGGACGAGGGGGAGTCTGCATGAACGGGACGCTGGCGTCGACGGTTTCAGCGGCGTCGGCCGCCACCGCCCCCCAGCAAGCTGCCCAATACGCCACGGATGATCTCGCGCCCCACCGCCGACCCGATGCTGCGCATGGCCGATTTGGCAGCGGTCTCAGCCAGCCCGGGGTGCCGCCCGCCGCGGGGGCCGGTGGTGCCGAAAAGCACGTCTTTCAAGCCGTCCATCACCCCGTTGCCTTCGGGCTGTTGCGGGGCGGGCTGGCCTGCCGGGGCGGGGCGGTTGAACACCGCTCCAGCCTCGGCCGCCATACCGCCGCGGCTGTTGGCCGCAGTGGGCGTTTCGGCCGCGGGCGGGGTGCCGGCGCGGCCGGTGAGCTTCTCGTAGGCGGATTCCCGGTCCAGTTGCTTTTCGTACACACCCGCCACCAACGACTGCTCGCGCAAGACCTGACGCTGCGCAGGGGTGATCGGGCCGATCTGGCTGCCCGGGGGCAGCACGAACACGCGCTCGGTCACGCTCGGGCGGCCCTTGTCGTCCAGCAGGCTCACCAAGGCCTCGCCCACGGCGAGCTCGGTGATGGCGGTGGCAACGTCCAGCCCCGGCTTGGGCCGCATGGTCTCGGCGGCGGCCTTGACGGCCTTCTGGTCGCGCGGCGTGAACGCGCGCAGCGCGTGCTGCACGCGGTTGCCCAGCTGACCCAGCACGGTGTCCGGAATGTCCAGCGGGTTCTGCGTCACGAAGTACACACCGACGCCCTTGGAGCGCACGAGGCGCACCACAAGTTCAATCCGCTCGATCAGCGCGTCCGGGGCGTCCTTGAACAGCAGGTGCGCCTCGTCGAAGAAGAAGACCAGCTTGGGTTTGTCGAGGTCGCCCACCTCGGGCAGCGTCTCGAACAACTCGCTCAGCATCCACAGCAGGAACGTGGCGTACAGGCGCGGCGCGTTCATCAGCTTGTCGGCCGCCAGCACGTTGATGACGCCCAGGCCGCCGTCGGTCTGCATGAAATCGGCGATGTTGAGCATGGGCTCGCCGAAGAAGGTGTCGCCGCCCTGGGCCTCGATCTGCAGCAAGCCACGCTGGATGGCACCCACGCTGGCCGCTGACACGTTGCCGTACTGCGTGGTGAACTGGCTGGCGTTGTCTCCCACGTACTGCAGCATGGCACGCAGGTCTTTCAGGTCCAGCAGCAGCAGGCCCTGGTCGTCGGCGATCTTGAACACCATCTGCAGCACGCCGGCCTGGGTCTCGTTCAGCGCCAGCATGCGGCTCAGCAGCAGCGGCCCCATGTCGGACACGGTGGCCCGCACCGGGTGGCCTTGCTCACCGAAGACGTCCCACAGCGTCGTGGGGCATTGCAGCGGCTCGGGGGCGTCGAGGCCGCGGTCTTTCAGCGTGGCCAGCAGCTTCTCGCTCGGCGCGCCGCGCTGGCTGATGCCGGTGAGGTCGCCCTTCACGTCGGCCATGAAGACCGGCACGCCGATCTTCGAGAAGCTCTCTGCGAGCTTTTGCAGGGAAATGGTCTTGCCGGTGCCGGTGGCGCCGGTGATCAGGCCGTGTCGGTTGGCCAGCGCGGGCAGCAGCAGGCACTCGGTTTCGCCGTGGCGGGCGAGGAGGATGGGGTCGCTGTTCATGATGGTCAGGGGGCGTCCACTAAAATCAGGGGCTAATCAACGATAAACGGGCTGCTGCAACGGCAGTCCCCCAGGAGCCACTCTATGGCCGGTCATTCCAAATGGGCCAACATCCAGCATCGCAAGGGTCGCCAAGACGAGAAGCGCGGCAAGATCTGGACGCGCATCATCCGTGAGATCACTGTGGCCGCCCGCCAGGGCGGTCCGGACATCAAGGACAACCCCCGCCTGCGCCTGGCGGTGGACAAGGCCAAGGCCGCCAACATGCCGGCCGACCGCATCAAGTACAACATCGACAAGGCCAGCGGCAACATCGATGGCCTGACGTACGAAGAAATCCGCTACGAAGGCTACGGCATCGCCGGTGCGGCGGTCATCCTGGACACCATGACGGACAACCGGGTCCGCACCGTGGCCGAAGTGCGTCACGCCTTCAGCAAGTACGGTGGCAACCTGGGCACCGAAGGCTCGGTGGCTTTCCAGTTCAAGCACTGCGGTCAGCTGATCTTTGCCCCGGGCACGTCGGAAGACAAGGTCATGGAAGTGGCGCTGGACGCTGGTGCAGAAGACGTGATCACGGGTGACGACGGCGCCATCGAGGTGCTGACCGCGCCGGCCGACTACGAGACCGTGAAGGCGGCGCTGGAAGCGGCGGGCCTGACGCCGGAGCTGTCGGAAGTGACGATGCGGGCCGAAAACCCGATCGCCATCACCGGCGAGGACGCCGAGCGCATGCAGAAGCTGCTGGATGTGCTGGAAGACCTGGACGATGTTCAGGCCGTGTATCACAACGCTGAATTGAATTGATGCGAGTTCTCGTCATTGGCAATGGGGGCCGCGAGCACGCGCTGGCCTGGAAGCTGGCCCAGAGCGAGCGCGTCAGCCAGGTGTTTGTGGCGCCCGGCAATGGCGGCACGGCGCGTGATGAGCAACTGGAAACCGTCAACATCGGCGTGACCGATGTGAAGGCGCTGGCCGACTTCGCGACGGAACAGAAGATCACCCTGACCGTCGTGGGCCCCGAGGCGGCGCTGGCGGCCGGTGTGGTGGACGAGTTCCGCGCGCGCGGGCTGCGCATCTTCGGCCCCACGCAGGCGGCCGCGCAGCTGGAAAGCTCCAAGGCCTTTGCCAAGGACTTCATGAAGCGCCACGGCATTCCCACGGCCGCGTACGAGACCTTTTCGGACGCGGCGGCCGCCCACGCCTACGTGGACGGCCGTGGTGCGCCCATCGTCATCAAGGCCGATGGCTTGGCTGCCGGCAAGGGCGTGGTGGTGGCGATGACGCTGGCCGAGGCGCACGAGGCCATCAGCTGGATCCTGGAAGACAACAAGCTGGGCGTGACCCACAACGCGGGCGGCGCTCGCGTGGTCATCGAGGACTTCCTCGCCGGCGAGGAAGCCAGTTTCATCGTCGTGTGCGACGGCAAGCATGTGGTGTCGCTGGCCACCAGCCAGGACCACAAGCGTCTGCTGGACGGCGACGCCGGGCCCAACACCGGCGGCATGGGCGCCTACTCGCCGGCACCGGTGGTGACACCCAACGTGCACGCCAAGGTGATGCACGAAATCATCCAGCCCACCATCGCGGGCATGGCCAAGGACGGCCATCCGTTCACCGGCTTCCTGTACGCCGGGCTGATGATCGACGAGCACGGCCAGCCGCGCACCGTCGAGTTCAACACCCGCATGGGCGATCCGGAAACCCAGCCCATCATGATGCGGCTCAAGAGTGACCTCTTCGAGCTGATGATGGCCGCCACCGATGGCACGCTGGACCAGGTCGAGTTGCAGTGGGACCGCCGTGTCGCGCTGGGTGTGGTGCTGGCCGCCGACGGCTACCCGCTCACGCCGCGCAAGGGCGATGCCATCAGCGGCCTGCCGGCCGATGAAGACGACGCCATGGTGTTCCACGCCGGCACCGCCATGGTGGACGGCCAGCTCGTGACCAGCGGGGGCCGTGTGTTGTGCGTGACCGCGCTGGGCGAATCGGTGCGCACGGCCGCGCAGCGCGCCTATGACGTCGCCACGGGCATCCAGTTCGCCGGCCGGCAGTACCGGTCGGACATCGGCCACCGGGCCCTGAAGCGTTGAAGCCCACCCCCACCGTGCTCAACGGGCCGCTACGGCCCCATGGCCGCGAGAGCCGCCTGGCGCGTCGGCTGTTGGGGCTGTTCGGCTGGCGGGTGGAGGCGCCGGGTTTGCCGGCGGAGCAGGGCGTGATCCTGGTCTACCCCCACACCTCCAACTGGGATTTCGTCATCGGCGTGCTGGCCAAGTGGACCCTGGGGCTGCAACTGCGGTTCTGGGGCAAGGACAGCCTCTTCAAGGTGCCCGTGCTGGGCGCCTGGGCGCGCTGGATCGGCGGCGTGGCGGTGGACCGCAGCAGCCCCCACGGGCTGGTGGGCGACACCGTGCGCCAGATGCAAGCGGCGGCTGCACGGGGCGAACGCTTCTGGCTGGCGGCCGCGCCCGAGGGCACCCGTTCGCTGACCCACGGCTGGCGCACCGGTGCCTACCAGGTGGCAGTGCAGGCGGGCGTGCCGGTAGGCCTGTGCTATTTCGACTTCAAGGACCGCGTGGTGTCGCTCACGCGGTTCGTTCAACTGACCGGGGATGTGCAGGCCGATTTCGCCGCCTTCGCCGAGTACCTGGGCCCGCGCACCGGCAAGCGCCCCGAGCTGGCCAGTCCCATTCAACCCAAGCCCCCGCGTCAGCATCCATGAACACCACCGCCGTTCGCGACTATTTGCTGGGCCTGCAGCAGCGCATCGTCACTGCGCTGGAAGCGGCCGACGGCAATCCCTTCCTGCGCGATGGCTGGACGCGGGAGCCCGGCGGCCGGCTGGAGGGCGACGGCCTGAGCCGCCTGATCGAAGGCGGCTCGGTGTTCGAGCGCGGCGGCGTCAATTTCTCGCATGTGAAGGGCCGCGTGTTGCCGCCCTCGGCCACCCAGCACCGGCCCGAGTTGGCGGGCGCGCCGTTCGAGGCCATGGGCGTGTCGCTGGTGCTGCACCCGCACAACCCGTTCGTGCCCACAGTGCACATGAACGTGCGCATGTTCGCGGCGCTGCCGGCCGACGGCCCGGCGGTCACGTGGTTCGGCGGCGGCATGGACCTGACGCCCTACTACGGCTACGAGCGCGATGCCCAGCACTTCCACCGCGTCTGCCGCGACGCGCTGGCCGCGCACGGTGCTGACCTGCACCCCAAGTACAAGGCGTGGTGCGACGAGTATTTCTTTCTCAAGCACCGCAACGAGCCCCGCGGCGTGGGCGGCATCTTCTTTGACGATGTCTCCGACGGCGGTTTCGACGGCGGCTTTGCGCTGATCCGCTCGGTGGGCGACGCGTTCGTGCAGGCCTACCTGCCCATCGTGGAACGCCGCCAGGGCTATGCCTACGGCGAACGCGAGCGTGACTTCCAGGCCTACCGCAGGGGGCGCTATGTCGAGTTCAACCTGGTGTTCGACCGCGGCACGCTGTTCGGCCTGCAGTCGGGTGGGCGCACCGAGTCCATCCTGATGTCCATGCCGCCGCAGGTGAAGTGGCGTTACGACTGGGCTCCCGAGCCCGGCACGCCCGAGGCGCGGCTCTACAGCGACTTCCTGCGTCCGCGCGACTGGGCGAACGAGGAGGCCACCGCCCTGTGGCTGTGAAACTGGCGCTCTTCGGCGGCAGTTTCGACCCGCCGCACCTGGGCCATCTGGCGTTCGCGCAGTTCGCCCTGCGCGCACTGGCGCCGGACCGTTTCGTGTGGTTGCCGGCCGGGCGGCCTTGGCAGAAGCCCGATCAAGTCATGGCACCGGGCGAGCACCGCGTGGCCATGATCGAGGCGCTGATCCGCGGCGAGCCGCGATTCACGGTGGACGACCGCGAACTGCACCGCCGCGGCCCGAGCTTCACGGCGGACACCTTGCGTGAGTTCCGCCGCGAAAATCCGGGTGCGGAACTCATGTTCCTGATCGGGCAAGACCAATACGAGCGCCTGAGCACCTGGTACCAAGTCGAGACCGTGGTGGACCTGGCGACGTTGGTGGTGGTGCCCCGCGCCGGCGAGCCCGTGGTCACGCCGCCGGGGCTGCCGGCGCACCGTTTGCAGGTGCTGGGCTTGCCCGACACCCCTGTTTCGTCCACGGCCGTGCGCAGCCTTGCTGCCCAAGGCCGGGACATCTGCCCCATGGTGGGCGCCGAGGTGGCGAGCTATATTGCTTCGCACCACCTCTACGAGAAGAAGTGAAGAATGGACATTCGCAAGCTGCAACGCGCCATCGTTGATGGTCTCGAAGACGTGAAGGCACAGAACATCGTGGTGTTCAACACCGAGCATCTGTCGCCTCTGTTCGAGCGGGTCATCATCGCGTCCGGAACGAGCAACCGGCAAACCAAGGCGCTGGCGTCCAGCGTGCGCGAAACCGTCAAAGGTCGGGGCATGGCTGTCATGCGCACCGAGGGCGAAGACAACGGCGAATGGATCATCGTGGACTGCGGCGCGGCCGTCGTGCACGTGATGCAGCCTGCCATCCGCGATTACTACCACCTCGAAGAGATCTGGGGCGACAAGCCCGTCAAGCTCAAGCTCGGCAGCGGCGAGGTGAAGCTCGTCAAGGCGTCGGAACCTGAGCCTGTGGCCAAGAAGGCGCCGGCCAAGAAGGCGCCGGCCGCCAAGACCACCGCCAAGACGACCGCCGCCAAGAAGGCTGCGCCGGCCAAGAAGGGCGTGACGCGCGTGGTGGGGGCCAAGACCCCGGTGGTGCAGACCATCAAGGTGGGCGCGGCCAAGCCGGCTGCCAAGAAGGCGGCTCCGGCGAAGAAGACGGCCACCAAGGCCGCACCGGCCAAGAAGGTCGCCGCCAAGGCGCCCGCCGCGAAGAAGCCGGTCGCCAAGAAGGCAGCCAGCAAGCCGGCGAGCAAGAAGGCCTGATGCGTCTGCTGCTGGTGGCCGTGGGCCAGCGACAGCCGGCCTGGGCGGACACGGCGTACGACGATTTCGCCAAACGCTTCCCGCCCGAGCTGCGGCTGGAGTTGAAAGCCGTCAAGGCTGAAACCCGCGGCAGCAAGACCGCCGAGCAACTGATGGCGGCAGAAGCAGCGCGCATCGAGGCAGCGCTACCCAAAGGCGTGCGCCGCATCATCCTGGACGAGCGCGGCGAGCGTCGCACCAGCGTGCAGTTGGCCGAGCGGCTCAAGCTGTGGATGGGCGAGGGGCGTGACGCGGCCCTCATCATCGGCGGCCCGGACGGCCTTCACCCCGACCTCAAAGCCACGGCGGACGAAACCCTGCGCCTGTCAGACCTGACCCTGCCGCACGCGTTCGCGCGCGTGCTGCTGGCCGAAGGCCTGTACCGGGCCTGGACTGTGACCACCGGCCACCCCTACCACCGCGAATGATGCGCGTTTTGTACCTGGCGTCCCAGAGCCCACGCCGCCGGCAATTGCTGGACCAGATCGGCGTGGCGCACGAGTTGCTGTTGCCCGCCGCTGACGAGGATTCCGAAGCGCTGGAAGCCGTAGAGCCGGGCGAGGCGCCGCGGGCTTACTGCGAGCGTGTGACCGCAGCCAAGCTGGACGCGGCACTGGCCCGCCAGTTGGCGCGTGGGCTGCCCGCAGGGCCGGTGCTGTGTGCCGACACGACGGTGGCGGCTGGCGACTTGATCCTGGGCAAGCCGGCCGACGCGGCCGACGTCGCACGCATGCTGGGTCTGCTGTCCGGCCGCACGCACGAGGTCATCACGGCGGTCACGGTGGCCGACGCGACGCAGCGCTTCAGTGCGGTCAGTGTGTCGCAGGTCCGCTTCGCGGCGCTGTCGGCCGAGCAGATCGACCGCTACATCGCCAGCCGAGAACCCTTTGGCAAGGCGGGGGCTTATGCCATCCAGAGCCAAGCCGCGGCCTGGATCGTGAACATTGCCGGAAGCTACTCGGGCATCATGGGGTTGCCCCTCTTTGAGACGGCCTCGCTGTTGTCCAAATTCGGCTACGAGTTCTGACGTCTGCGCGCGCTCGGCGCGCTCACGTCAGCATTCAAAGGTTCGCGATGGAAGACATCCTGATCAACTGGTCCCCGCAGGAGACGCGGGTGGCCGTGGTCGAGAACGGCGCGGTGCAGGAATTGCACGTCGAGCGCACCCTGGAGCGGGGCCTGGTGGGCAACGTGTACCTGGGCAAGGTGGTGCGCGTGCTGCCCGGCATGCAAAGCGCATTCATCGACATCGGCCTGGAGCGCGCGGCGTTCCTGCACGTGGCCGATTTGCACAGCGCCTCGCAGTTCGGCCACGGCCGCAGCCACGGGTCAGATGCGCCGCCCACACCCATCGAGCGGCTGGTGTTCGAAGGGCAGCCGCTGACGGTTCAGGTCATCAAAGACCCGATCGGCACCAAGGGCGCGCGCCTGTCCAGCCAGATCAGCATCGCGGGCCGCATGCTGGTGTACCTGCCGCAGGACGAGCACATCGGCATCAGCCAGAAGATCGGTTCGCCCGAGACCCGGGACGCGCTGCGTGCCCGCATGGTGGCGCTGGTGGGCACGAAGGAGCAGGGCGGGGGTGGCGGCTTCATCTTGCGAACCAATGCCGAAGACGCGACCGACGAAGAGTTGGCGGCGGACATCGCCTACCTGCGCAAGACATGGCACCAGATCCGTGAGAAAGCGCTGCAGACGCCCCCTGCCAACCTGCTGCACCAAGACTTGAGCTTGGTGGAGCGGGTGTTGCGCGACCTGACCAGCGAGCGCACGGGCCACATCCGCATCGATTCCAAGATGCAGTACGACGTGTTGCGCCAGTTCGGCGAGACCTTCATGCCGGCCGTGACGGCCAAGCTGGAGCACTACCGGGGCGAGCGGCCGATTTTTGACCTGTGCAATGTGGACGCCGAAATTGCACGGGCGTTGGCGCGCAAAGTGGAGTTGAAGTCGGGAGGCACGCTGGTGTTCGACCAGACCGAGGCCATGACGACGATCGACGTGAACACGGGCGGTTTCGTCGGCGCCAAGAACTTCGACGACACCATCTTCAAGACCAACCTGGAGGCGGCCGGCGCCATCGCCCGGCAGCTGCGCTTGCGCAACCTGGGTGGCATCATCATTGTCGATTTCATCGACATGACGCGCGAAGAGCACCGCACGGCGGTGCTGGCGGAGTTCAAAAAGCAGCTGAGCCGCGACCGCACGAAGGTCACGGTGGGTGGCTTCACGCAGTTGGGGCTGGTGGAGATGACCCGCAAGCGCACCCGCGAGTCCCTGTCGCGCATGCTGTGCGAGCCGTGTCCGACCTGCGAGGGCCGGGGGCAAGTGAAGACCGCGCGCTCCGTTTGCTACGACATCCTGCGCGAGATCCTGCGCGAGGCGCGGCAGTTCTCACCGCGTGAGTTCCGCGTCGTTGCGGCGGCCAACGTGGTGGAGATGCTGTTGGACGAAGAAAGCGCGCATCTGGCCGGCCTGTCCGACTTCATTGGCAAGCCAATCTCGCTGACCGCTGAACCCACCAACCAGACCGAGCACTACGACATCGTGCTGCTGTGACTGGGCGCGCGGGCCGGCGAAATGCGGCCCTGTCTGACGGCAGCGCGGGGTGTGCTGCGGCAGAATCCCGCGCCATGCAAGTTCTCCCTGTTGTTGCCTCCCGTCGTCGCAGTCTGTTGGCCCTGACGGCCCTGCTGGGGGCACCCGCGCTGGCCCAGGTTCGCATTGACATCGCCGGCGTCGGCGGCAGCCGCATTCCGGTGGCCATCGTCGATTTCCGCGACGACGCGCGCAGCGCCCAACCCGTGGCGGCCATCATCCGCGCGGACCTCGAACGCAGCGGCCTGTTCCGCAGCGTGGATGCGCCGGCGGGCCTGCATGAAAACAGCGTGCCCGTGTGGGCGGATTGGCGCGCCCGCCAGGCCGACGCGCTGGCGGCCGGTTCGGTCACGCGGCTGGCCGACGGGCGGCTGGACATCCGGTTCAAGCTCTGGGACGTCGTCAAAGGCACCGAGCTGGTGGGCCAGGCCCAGGCGGTGCATCCGGACGATGCGCGGCTGGCGGCGCACCGCATCGCGGACGCCATCTACGAG
Source organism: Pelomonas baiyunensis (assembly GCF_043555935.1). Taxonomy (NCBI): domain Bacteria; kingdom Pseudomonadati; phylum Pseudomonadota; class Betaproteobacteria; order Burkholderiales; family Sphaerotilaceae; genus Roseateles; species Pelomonas baiyunensis. Next base: position 791,595 of record NZ_JBIGIB010000001.1, read on the forward strand.
AAGTTGACCGGCGAGAAGGGCGTGTTTGCCACGCGCATGGCCTACGTCACCAAGGCCGGCCCGCGCTACAGCCTCGTCGTGGCCGACGCGGACGGTGAGGGCGCCAAAGTGGCGCTCGCGAGCCCAGAGCCCATCATCTCCCCCGCCTGGTCGCCCAACGGCCGTGAGCTGGCGTATGTGAGCTTCGAGAGCCGCAAGGCCACGGTTCGTATTCAAGACATCCAGACCGGCCAACGCCGCGTGTTGGCGGACTTCAAAGGCACCAACAGCGCCCCGGCGTGGTCGCCGGATGGCCAGCAACTGGCGCTGAGCCTCTCGCGCGACGGCGGTACGCAGCTGTTCCTGATCAACCGTGACGGGTCGGGCCTGCGCCGGCTCACGCAAAGCAGCGCGATCGACACCGAGGCCTGCTTCGCGCCGGACGGCAGCAAGATCTACTTCGTCAGCGACCGGGGCGGTGGCCCGCAGGTGTACCGCATGCCGGCGGCCGGCGGTGCCGCCGAGCGCGTCACGTTCAACGGCAGCTACAACATCAGCCCGGCGATCAGCCCGGACGGCCGCACCATGGCCTACGTGACGCGCGTGAACGGTGCGTTCCGGCTGTGCGTGATGGACCTCGCCACTGGCCAGTCGCAGCAGATCAGTGACGCCAACGACGACGAGAGCCCGGCCTTCGCGCCCAACGGCAAGCTCATCGTGTACGCCAGCCGCGCCGGCGGCAAAGAAGTGCTGATGACCACCACGCTGGACGGCAAGATCAAGACACCCTTGCTCGTCACGTTGGCTGAAGTTCGCGAGCCCACGTGGGGCCCGTTTACGCGGCCGTAACCTGCCGATCTGCGGCATGTTGGACAATCCGGCGCCCGTGTTTTGCGGTGCCGTCCCCGTTTTTCCTTGCACCTGCCCTTTGTGGAGACCACTCGAATGAAACTGACCCGCTTTGCGCTCACCCTGATCGCCACCGCCGCCATGGCCGGTTGCGCATCCAACGTCAAGCTGGACGAGCCCGCGCCGGTCGAGACCCGCCAGCCCACGCCGCCCGTGGCCGCTCAGCCCCAGCCGGCCCAACCGGCCCAGACGGCCGTGCCGACGGTGGACCTGTTCAGCCAGTACACCCAGCAAGTGCAAGACAAGCGCGTCGTGTACTTCGACTTCGACAGCGATGTGGTCAAGGAAGAGTACCGCCCGCTGGTGGATCTGCACGCCAAGCGCCTGAACGCCAACAAGAAGGCCGCGCTGAACCTGGAAGGTCACACCGACGAGCGCGGCGGCCGCGAATACAACCTGGCCCTGGGTCAGCGCCGTGCTGAAGCCGTGGCCAAGTCGCTGACGCTGCTGGGTGTGGCTGCCAACCAAGTGGAAGCCGTGAGCTTCGGCAAGGAGCGCCCGGCCGCCCAGGGCACCGGCGAAGCCGTGTGGGCCAAGAACCGCCGCGTCGAGCTCAAGGACAAGTGATCTCCATGCGCGTGCTGCGACTGACGCTGCTGGCGCTGGCCGCCAGCGCCGCCTGGGTGCAACCCGCCCAGGCGGGCCTGTTTGAAGACGACGAGGCTCGCAAGGCCATCCTGGAACTGCGCGGCAAGGTGCAGGCCAATGAGGATGCGGCCAAGCAGCGCGCCGAGCAACTCAACGGGCTGATCCAGGACCAGATCCAGCCGCTGCGCCGCAGCTTGCTGGACCTGAACGGTCAGATCGACGCTTTGCGCGCCGAGGTGGCCAAACTGCGCGGCGCCAACGAACAGTTGGCCCGCGACCTGGCGGACACGCAGCGCAAGCTGACGGATCAGTCGCAGTCGGTCGAGGCACGCCTGAAGCCGCTGGAGCCGCAGAAGGTGAGCCTGGACGGCCGCGAATTCCAGGTCACGCCGGACGAACGCAACCAGTACGAGGCCGCCATCGGTCTGGTGCGCCGGGGCGAGTTCGCCGATGCCGTGGCTGCGCTGAATGCCTTCCTGAAGCGCTTTTCGGCCAGCGGCTACACCGACTCGGTGCGGTTCTGGCTGGGCAACGCCCAGTACGGCAAGCGCGACTACAAGGACGCCATCGCCACCTTCCGCGCCTTCATCAACGGCAACGCGGAACACCCGCGCGCGGCCGAGGCGCTGCTGGCACTGGCCAACTGCCAGATCGAGCTGAAGGACAACAAGACCGCGCGCCGCAGCCTGGAAGACCTGATCAAGGCCTACCCTGCGACCGAAGCCGCTCAAGCGGCCAAGGAACGCCTGCACGCGCTGAAGTGAGCCATGGATCGGCACGACGCTGATCTGGAGCGCCGCTTCGGCGGGCTCCGCCGGCTCCACGGCGAGGCCGCCTACCAGCACCTGCGCGCTGCGCATTTCGTGGTGGTGGGTCTTGGGGGCGTGGGCTCCTGGGCGGTTGAGGCGCTGGCCCGCAGCGGTGCGGCGGCGTTGACGCTCATCGACCTGGACCAGGTCTCGGAATCCAACATCAACCGGCAGATCCAGGCGCTGGGCTCGACGGTGGGCATGGCCAAGGCTGAGGCCTTGCGTCTGCGCATCGAGGACATTCACCCGGGCTGCGCGGTCCGCGTCATCGAAGAGTTTGTTGAGCCCGACAACTGGCCCGCGCTGCTGGGCGGCGGCGAGGTGGACGGACTCATCGACTGCTGCGACCAGGTGCGGGCCAAGGCCGTGCTGGCGGCTTGGGCGCGGGAGCAGGGCGTGCCGTTCGTGACGGTGGGCGCAGCGGGCGGGAAGCGTGAACCGCATCGCGTGTTGCTGGACGATCTGAGCGACACCACGCATGACCCGCTGCTGGCGTCACTGCGGCAGCGCTTGCGCAAGTTCCACGGCGCACCCCGGTCCGGGCGCATGCAGGTGTCGTGCGTCTATTCGCGAGAGCTGGTTCACCTGCCGCCCACGGACGGTGAAGCCTGCGATGTGGACGGCAGTTTGAATTGCCACGGCTATGGGTCGAGCGTGGCCGTCACGGCGACGTTCGGGCTGTGCGCGGCGGCGGAATTGCAGCGACTGCATCTGGTGCGTCGCGAAGTCGTGCAAAAAGTCTGAAAACTTCTTGCTGGCCTGCTGAAATTGTGTCTACAATAGCAGGCTCTGCTTGACACGGGATGTTAGCTCAGTCGGTAGAGCAGCGGACTTTTAATCCGTTGGTCGCAGGTTCGAATCCTGCACATCCCACCAAATATTTTTGGTGTGTTTCTAAAAAACACGCTATAATGATTGGCTTAGCAAGCGACAAGCTTGTTGAATCGGGCTCTTAGCTCAGTTGGTAGAGCAGCGGACTCTTAATCCGTTGGTCGTAGGTTCGAATCCTACAGGGCCCACCAAAATTACTGAGCAAAAAGGATCTGTCGTGAGACAGGTCCTTTTTTGTTTTTCGGCCGGCCGTTTCTGCACGTTGCGGCGGGTCACAAGCCCAGCAAGGCTTTCGCGCGGGCCAGGTGTTCGAGCCGGTCGTCCAGGCCGTTGTAGCCGCCATTGATGCGCTTGGTCACCGCGCGGGCGTCGTCGGCTTCGGCCAGGGCGCCGATGCCGTGAGACTGCCAAAACCAGCACGCCACATCGACGCAGGCCATCGGGTCGCTGGCGATGCGCTCCGGTGCACTGACGTAGTCAATGCCTGTGAACCGGCTGTACTCGCGGTAGTTGTTGCGGCCGGTCAGCTGGATCAGCCCGCGCCCCTTGAAGCGCGGGCCGTCACCGGGTTCGACGTTGCCCAGGTCGGTGCGGCCGTTGTAGGCGTTGCCGTCGGCCAGTTCCTCTGCATACAGCAGCGAGCCAGACTCGTGCGCGAGTTGGGCGATGAAATGGGCGATTTGGAGCGGCGTGTTGATGCCGTATCGCGTCATGCCCGCCACCAAGGGCTCGAAGTAGAGATCGATGCGCCGCGGCATGGCGCGGGGCATGACGAGGCCGAGTTTTTCCTTCGTGGGGCCGGGCGGCAGCCCCGCCAGCAGCCGGCGCAGCGTGGCATCGCCCGGGGCGACGAGGCCGTCAGATGCCGGCAGCCCCATCGCTCGGGTTTCGAAGGCCTGAATCGCCTGGATGGTGTTGGGGCCGATCTGTCCGTCGACGCTCAATGGCGCGCTGCCCGGGGCAGTCCAGGCCGCGAGGTTGAGGTTCAGCAGCACCTGGATGATGCGGACGTCCGCCACATCGTTGCGCGCGGCAAGGCCCACGCTCTTGGCTATGCACATGTCGAGGCTCCGGGAATGGCCAGCGCCTGCACCATAGTCGCGCGCCCACCCGCTGCGAATCCCCAACGCAGCGGATGCTGCGGCGTCAGGTGCTGCCTGGCTGCAGGCGGTCCCACCAGGGCGTGTCGCCGATTTCGGCGCGCAGGTGGTCGATGAACAACCGGGCCTTGGTGGCGTGGCTGCGCCCCGGCAGACGCACTGCGTGGATGGCCGGCAGCCCCGCCGCCGGAGCGGCCTCGAACTCTTCGGGAAACAACGCCACCAGTTCGCCCGAGCGCAGGTGATCGCACGCCACCCAGGTGGCGATGTGCATGACGCCCAGCCCGTGGAGTGCTGCTTGCAGCATGCCGTCCTTGTCGTCGGTGCGGTAGCGGCCGCGCACCGGCAGGGGCTGGTTGCGGTTCACGCCCGGGTACCGCCAGACAAAGCCCGGGGCCGGCGGCGTGGCCACGGTGATGCAGTCGTGGTGCAGCAACTCCTCGGGGCTGCGCGGGTGGCCGGCGCGGGCCAGGTAGGCCGGGCTGGCGCAAGTCACCAGCCGCACCTGGGCGAGCGTGGTGGCGCGCAGGTCGCTGTCGGGCAGCAGCCCGATGCGGATGGCGACATCCATGCGCTGCTCGGACAAATCCACGATCTGGTCGATCAAGTGCAGGTCGACTTCGATCTCCGGGTAGCGCTGCAGGAAGCTGGCCAGCGCGCTGACCACGTGCCGCCGACCGAACGCCGTTGGGGCGGTCACGGTCAGCAGACCGCGCGGGTCGCCGTCGTCGGCGTGCAGGGCTTCCTTGGCGCCGGCCAACTCGCCCAGGATGCGTCGGGCGCGGGGCAGGAACTGCTCGCCCGCATCGGTCAGCGCCAGCCGGCGCGGGCTGCGGTGAAAGAGCTTGGAGCCCAGCTCGGCCTCCAGCGCGTCGATCTTGCGCGTCACCGACGACACCGCCACCGCCTGGCGCCGGGCTACCTCCGAGAAATTGCCCGCCGCAGCCACGGCCAGAAAGGTTTCGAACGACTCGATCATTGGCTTTGCTTAATTTGCAAAATGAATTTGCACATCGTGTGATTGTTCTGGATAACGCAAAGCAAAACAATCCACCCCGTTCGCGAACGATCCTCGACTTGACCTGCCGCCTGGTGCGGCGCTCGGCAGCCCGCTGCCAGTTTTTGAAAGTGTGTTCCTGATGTTGGCTTCTCTTGTTTCTCGCCGCGCTCTGGCGCTTGGCGTGTCGCTGCCGTCGCTGTCGGCCTTGGCTGTGGCGGCGGTGATGGCGCTGGGCGGCGCTGCCGTCGCTGGCTTCGCGCTGCCGGCCCAGGCTGCCGCGCCGCAGCTCAAGGCGCAGGCGCCGGGCTGGTACCGCTTCATGGTCGGCCAGGTGGAAGTGACCGCCCTGAGCGACGGCACCGTGGCGCTGCCGGTGGATCAACTGCTGCATGCGCCCGCCGGCCGTGTGGCGGAAGGGCTCAAACAGCATTTCCAGACCGCGCCGCTCGAGACCTCGGTCAATGCCTGGCTGCTGAACACCGGCAGCCGGCTGGTGCTGGTGGATGCGGGCGCTGGCGGCCTGTTCGGCCCCACGCTGGGCCAACTGGTGGCGCAGATCCGCGCGGCCGGGTATCAGCCGGAGCAGGTGGATGACATCCTGATCACCCACATGCACCCCGACCACGTCGGCGGCCTCGCCGCCAACGGCCAGCGCGTGTTCCCGCAGGCCACCGTGCATGTGGATAAAGCCGATGCCGATTTCTGGCTGTCTGCCGAGCGGGCCCAGGCGGCGCCGGACGCGATGAAGGGCTTCTTTCAGGGGGCCCAGGTGTCCCTCAGCCCCTACGCGCAGGCCGGCCGCCTGCAGCCCTTCGAGCGAGACGGCGAAGTGGTGCCGGGCATCCGTGCGGTGGCGGCCCGTGGCCACACCGCGGGCCATGCCATCTACCGCGTGGAAAGCCAGGGCCAGCGCCTGGCGCTGATTGGTGACCTCATCCACGTCGCCTCGGTGCAATTGGCCTCGCCCGACGTGACGATTGCGTTCGACAGTGACGAGCCCCAGGCTGCCGCCACCCGAGCGCGCGTGTTCGGTGAGCTGGCGCGCGACGGCAGCCTCGTGGCCGCCACGCATTTCAGCTTCCCCGGTGTGGGCCGCCTGCGCCAGGCCGGCAAGGGCTGGCAATGGGTGCCGCTGGACTACAGCAGCCAGGTGCGCTGAAGTGCGTTCAGGCCGGGTGGGTCAGGGCAGCGGCCGGATGCTGCCGCCCAGGCTGCCCGGCGGGTGGGTGTCGGTGAACAGCTGCCACACCCGCCCCGTTTTGGCCTGTTGCTGAAAGGCCTGGCGCAGCCGTCGACGGTCAGCAGACGACAGCGATTGCCGCGACAGGTACACGCCGCTCTCCGACCAGCCCAACTCGTCCAGCGGCTCGATGCGCACCTGCCGCACCACGGCGGCGCTGTCGGTGTCTTGCACCAGGGTGCCGATGAGGATGGATGCCGTCATCACGGTGCCTTGGGCCAGGCCTTCACGCAGGGCGCGCACCACGCCCGTGACATCGGCTTCTTCGATCACGCGCCTTTGTTGCCTCAACAGCAGCACCGCGTTGTCGTACGCCGGGCCGAAGCTGAAGCCTCGCACCACCGCCAGCTTGAAGTCCGGCTGCGCCAGCAACTCGGTGAACGAGCGCGGCGCCGGCCGGTCCCGGTTGATGGTGAGCAGGCTGGCCCGCACCTGAATCAGCGGCACGAATTCGCCATCGCGGTCCCGCGTGGGTGAGGCGGAGGCCGGGATCAGTACATCCGCCTGGCCGGACTCGAACATCTTCTGCAACCGGGCGCGTGGCACCCGGGACATCTGGAACTCGCAGGCACCGCCGGCGGCCATCTCGCGCAGCAAGGTGGGGTAGACACCCGCGGCGCGCTCGCCGTCGAAGCTCACGCTCAGGCCGATGGGAGCCATAGGCGTTTCCATCGGGCGTGAACAAGCCGGCTGCGCGACCGCGCTGTGTGCCAGGCTCCAGAACATCCACGCCCACAGCGCGGTCCGTCGAACGCTTGTGCTCATGCCCATTGAGTGTTGCTGCGGCGCCGCTGCCGCAATCGGGCCATTGTGCTTCAGGGCCTGTGGCGACCCCGTGCCGCTTTCACGTCAGATGGGCCCTACATGCCAAGCGACTCGTGTCTGAATTGGCATCCCTGCCGTCGTGGATACCGTCACTGCACGTCCACTGCCGAGCTTCCACCATGGCGCCCCTCGTTGATCGCTTGCTGCACTGGCTGGAGACTGCCGACGCGGCGCTGAACGAACGACAGCTGACCACCCTGGCCGCCACGGTGGTGGTCATGGCCGGGCTGCTGAGTTTGGCGGTGTGAGGGCTTGGCCTGCAGGGCCTCCGGCACCGCCGGAGTCAGCGAGGTGCGCGCAGCCGCGCCGCTAGGGCCTCGAACTCTGGCGCCACCGATGCGGCAGCAGCGTCGTTCAGGTGCGCCCGCAGCACGCGCCGCAGGGTTTCTGGCTGGGGTGTGAGCGGGCCGGCAAAGCGCACATGGGCGGCATCGGCCACCAGCAGCGTCGGGAAGGTCTCGATGTCCAGCTCGCCCACGAGTTCAGCCTCGTCCTCGATGTCGATCCAGCGCACGTCGGCCTCCGGCCCCAGCAGCTCGCGGCAGGCTGCTTGAAAGACGTCTTGGTAAGACTCACAGGTGCGGCACCAGGCGGCGCAGAGACAGGCAACGTGCAGGGACATGCCCGCCATGGTGCCACGGCCGGCGCGCGCCCGGGGCCAGGCGGGGGATGCGGGCGGTGGACGGCGGCTGAGGGGCGTGAAGCGCCGGTGAACGCGGGTGAAGCCAGGCAATTCCCGCGCTGGTTGGCCTTTTGCCCGCAGCCAAGGCCTGGAAGATGACGCGCAGAGCCCTCCTGCCTTCGTTCCGCCTGCGCCATGGTCACCAGTGTCAACACGTCCTTGCTCAGTTACCTGAGCGCCCAGAGCTCCGACGGCACGGCCACCACCCACTGGGCGGCCAGCAAGGCTGCGGCGATGAGTACCAGCGCCACCAGCACCAACACCAGCACCAAGGCCACCGCCGGCACCGTGCCCAAGGCGGCGCTGGACCGCGCCGCGAGCAGCGCGAAGTCGCAGGCCGCGGCCCATCGGCTGGAAGCCAACGAGAAAAAACTCGCCACCGACCTGCGCGCCGCCATGGCCAAGGCTGGCGTCAAGCTCGGCGGGGCGGTGGAGTTCTCGGTGAAGAGCGACGGCACGGTGCAAACCAAGGCCAGCGATGCCGACAAGGCCGCCATCAAGACCTTCCTCGGCGCCGACACCAGCCAGCCCAGCTTTGCCAACCGCATCGCCAGCCAGGCCAAGGAAGCGCTGCAGTTGTCCACCAGCATCCAGCAAAGCGCAGCCATCTCGCAAGCGGCTCGGCTGGCCGGCAGTTCCGGCGGCGTCATGTCGCTCTACAACAGCTTCATGCAGCAAAGCAGCGCCACCACCGTGGTGTTTTCAGTGTCGGCATCGTCCAGCTCGCTCACGTACCCGGGCTCGCTCAGCACCAACGCCTGACGCCGTGCACGCACGGTCAACCCGTGCCGACAATCTGCCGCAGCACCCGTTCCTCCAGCTCGGCAAAGCCCGGCGCCGTGCGTGAGCGCGGGCGGGGCAGCGCCACGGCGGCGTCCAGCGCGATGCCGCCGCGGTCGATCAGCAGCACGCGGTCGGCCAGGGCCACGGCCTCGGCGACGTCGTGGGTGACGAGCAGCGCCGTGAAGCCGTGGCGGCGCCACAGCTGCTCGATGAGGCGGTGCATCTCCAGGCGCGTCAGCGCATCCAGCGCGCCCAGCGGCTCGTCCAGCAGCAGCAGGCGCGGCCGGTGCACCAGCGCACGGGCCAGGGCCACGCGCTGGCGCTGGCCGCCTGACAGCGTGGCCGGCCAGTCGTTGCCACGCCCGGCCAAGCCGACCTGGCCCAGCGCTTCCATCGCGCGGTCTCTTGCGTCCCGGCCCGGCAGGCCCAGCGCCACGTTGTCCACCACGCGCTTCCAGGGCAGCAGGCGTGCGTCCTGGAACATCAGCCGGCGCTCGTGCGCCTCGCCGGCTTCCACGTGGCCGGCGGTGGGCGCATCCAGCCCGGCGATGAGGCGTAGCAGCGTGCTCTTGCCGCAGCCGCTGCGGCCCACCAGGGCGACGAACTCGCCCGGAGCCACGTTCAGGTCCAGGGCGTGCAGCACGTGGCGCGTGCCGAAGGACTTGGCCACGCCGCGCAGTTGCAAAGCCAGGCCCGGCGAGGGCGCGCGGGTGGGCTCAGCCACGGCCAGGGGTTCGTGCATCAGCGGCGGGGGGAGCGACGGGGTCAGTGGCGGGGTCAGCGGCGGGTAATCGAACTCATTCACCCACATCTCAAGTCCTTTAGGGCATAGCCGCGGTGCCAGGGCAGCCAGGCGCGTTCCAGCCCGCGGGCGACCACGTCGGCCAGCTTGCCCAGCACGGCGTAGAGCAAGATGCCGACCAGCACGATGTCGGTCTGCAGGAATTCGCGGGCGTTCATCGTCAGGTAGCCGATGCCGGCTTGGGCCGACAGTGTTTCGGCCACGATGAGCAGCACCCACATCAGCCCCAGCGAGAAGCGCAGGCCCACGAGGATGGACGGCAGCGCGCCGGGCAGGATGACCTGGGTGTAGAGCCGCCAGCCGGTGAGGCCGTAGCTGCGCGCCATCTCGATGAGGTCGCGGTCCACGTTGCGGATGCCGTGGAAGGTGTTGAGGTAGACCGGGAAGAACACGCCCACGGCCACCAGCACCAGCTTGGCCGCCTCGTCGATGCCGAACCACAGGATGACCAGCGGGATCAGCGCCAGCGCCGGGATGTTGCGCAGCATCTGCAGCGTGGTGTCCAGCAGCGCCTCGGCCTGGCGCCAGGTGCCGGTCAGCAGGCCCAGGGCCAGGCCCAGCCCGCCGCCAACCGCCAGTGCCGAGAAGGCCCGCGCGGCGCTGACGCCCACGTGATGCGCCAGCTCGCCCGAGCGCAGCAGCTGCCAGAAGGCGCCCAGCACGGCCGCCGGCTCGGGCAGGATGCGCGCTGACAGCACACCGCTGCGCGAGGCCAGCTCCCAGGCGATGAGGATGGCTGCCGGCAGCAGCCAAGGAGTCAGGCGCTGCTTCATGTCAGCTCGCCGCCACCTGCTTGGGCACGAGGCCGTGGGCCATCAGCTCGCCGGCCGGACCCGTGAGGCGCTCTCGCAGCGTCAGCGGCAGCAGCGGGAACACCAGCTCGGCGAAGCGGTGGGCTTCGTCCAGGTGCGGGTAGCCGCTGAGGATGAAGTGCTCCAGGCCGAGTGCCGCGTATTCGTTGATGCGGTCGGCCACCTGCTGCGGGTTGCCCACGAGCGCCGTGCCCGCGCCGCCGCGCACCAGGCCCACGCCGGCCCACAGGTTGGGCGAGATCTCCAGGCCTTCGCGCACATTCGCCTTGTTGAACTTGCCGCGGTGCAATTCGGCCATGCGGCGCTGGCCGACCGAGTCCATGTGGGCGAAGCGGGCCTGGGCGGCGGCCACGGTGGCTTCGTCCAGCTGCGACACCAGCTCGGCCGCAGCCGCCCAGGCGGCGTCTTCGGTCTCGCGCACGATGACGTGCAGGCGGATGCCGTACTGCAGCCGGCGCCCGTGAGCGGCGGCGCGGGCGCGCACGTCGGCCACCTTTTTTGCCACCTCGGCGGGCGGCTCGCCCCACGTGAGGTAGGTGTCGGCCTGCTCGGCCGCCAGGTCGTGCGCGGGGCCTGAGGAGCCGCCGAAGAACACGGGCGGGTAGGGCGCTTGCGCGGGCGGGAACAGCAGCTTGGCGCCCTTCACGCGGAGGTGTTCGCCGTCGAAGTCGAACGGCCGCCCCTCGTGCGAGCGGGCGATGACCTCGCGCCAGATGCGGATGAACTCGGCCGACTGCGCATAGCGTTCGGCATGGCCGAGGAACTGGCCGTCGCCGGCCAGCTCGTGCGCGTCGCCCCCGGTGACGAGGTTGACGAGCAGGCGGCCGCCCGAGAGCCGGTCCAGCGTGGCGGCCATGCGGGCGCTCTGCGTGGGCGCCACCAGCCCGGGGCGCAGCGCGACGAGGAACTTCAGCCGCTTGGTTGCGTCGATTAGGCTGGCGGCCACCAGCCAGGAGTCCTCGCAGGACTGGCCGGTGGGGATGAGCACGCCCTCGTAGCCCAGGCTGTCCGCCGCGATGGCGATCTGCTTGAAGTAGGCGTGGTCGGCCACGCGAGCGCCGCGCGAGGTGCCGAGGTAGCGGCTGTCGCCGTGGGTGGGGATGAACCAGAAGATCTTCATGCTTTGACCTGCGCAAGGGCGTCGGCGATACGGATGGGGCGGGGGATGAGGGCGAGTTCGGCGAAGGCGTCGGCCACCTGCTGCTGTTCGGCCAGCAACTGGGCGGTGAGTGGGCCGACCGGTGCAGGGCCGCGCCGCTCCACCATGCGCTGCACCACGGAGGTGGGCAGGCCGGCGAAGTCGGCGTAACGCTGCACGGCGTCGCGGCGGTCGGTGCGCACGCGGGCGTCGGTGTCGGTCAACGCCTGGAAGATGGTTCGCACCAAGGCCGGCTGCTGGCTCAGCGCCCGCGAGGCCAGGTAGAAGGTGTTGTTGCTGGACAGGCCCCGGCTGGTGGCCAGCGCGCGCAGCTCGCCGCTGATCTCGGCGGCCGCGTAGTACGGGTCCCACACGGCCCAGGCGTCTACCGAGCCGCGCTCGAAGGCAGCGCGGGCCTCTGCGGGCGGCAGGTAGACGGGCTGGATGTCGGCCCAGGTCAGGCCCGCCTTTTTCACGGCCTGCACGGTCAGGAAGTGGGCGCTGCTGCCCTTCTGCAGCGCGATGCGTTTTCCCTTCAGGTCGGCCAGGGTCTTGAGCGGCGAGTCGGGCTTGACGAGCACGGCCGAGCTGTCGGGCTTGGGCGGCTCGGCGCCGATGTAGACCACATCCTTGCCCGCGGCCTGGGCGAACACGGGCGGCGCGTCGCCGGTGGCACCCACATCCACGCTGCCCAGGGCCAGTGCCTCCAGCAGCTGCGGGCCGGCGGGGAATTCCGTCCACTGGATGCGGGTGCCGGGCAGGCGTTGCTCCAGCAGACCATAACTCTTCAAAAAAGCGAGGTTGAGCGATCCCTTCTGGAACCCGATGCGCAGTGCAGCGGGGGCCTGCGCGTGGCCCTGCCGCCAGGCAGCAGCGGTTGTGGCCAGGATGGCGAGCGCGGCACGGCGGGTGGTGTGCGCGCTCATCGTGCAGCCTCCGCCACCGTCGCGCTGCCCGGCAGGGCGTCGGCGACGCGGATGGGTTTGGGGATGAGGCCCTGCGCGTGGAAGGTGTCGGCAATCTTCTGCTGCTCAGCCGCGACGGCCGCGGTAAGCGGCTTCACGCCGAACTGGTAGCGCGTGAGGCTCTTCTCCACCACCACGGGCTCTAGGCCCTGCAGCGGCGCAATGACGGCGGCCGCGGCTTTGATGTTGGCCTTCAACGCGGCGGCCTGGGCGCGGGTGTCGTCGAACAGGGCTTGAATGACCTGGGGCTGTTTCTCGGCGTAGCCGCGCTCGGCGAGGTAGTAGGAATGGTTGTTCACCAGGCCCCGGCCGTCCGCCAGCAGGCGGGCACCGCTCTGCTTCTCCACCGCGGCGAGGAAGGGGTCCCAGATCACCCAGGCGTCCACCGCGCCGCGCTCGAAAGCCGCGCGGGCATCGGCCGGGGGCAGGTAGACGGGCTGGATGTCACTCGGCTTAAGGCCGTGCTTTTCCAGCGCCTTCACGAGCAGGTAGTGCACGTTGCTGCCCTTGTTCAGGGCCACCTTCTTGCCCTTGAGGTCGGCAACCGACTTGATGGCCGAGTCCTTGGGCACGACGATGGCCTCCGCCTCGGGGGCGGCGGGGTCGAAGCCGATGTAGACGAACTTCGCGCCGGCGGCCTGGGCAAAGATGGGCGGCGCCTCGCCGACGAAGCCCACGTCGACCGCGCCGACGTTCAGACCTTCCAGCAGCTGCGGGCCGGCGGGGAACTCGACCCACTTCATCGCCACGCCGAGCGGGGCCAGTTTCTTTTCCAGCGAGCCGCTGGACTTCTGGAAGGTGAGCAGGCTGGCGGATTTCTGGAAGCCGATCCTCAACGTGCTGGGTGCGGTGGCCTGCGCGGTGGCGCTCAGGCTGAAGGCGGCCAGCAGCAGCGGCGCGGTCCAGCGGAGAAGGGGGCGAAGCAAGGGGCTTTGAAGAAGGGAGAAGTGCATGGCATGTCCTGTGCAAAAAAATCCCGGCGCTCGGGTCGGCCTGCGGCGGGCGCAGGCGCACCGACCCGATCGGCGCCCGAGGCGCCGGGATGAAGTCGCCGGTCCCGGAACGGGGGGCGAGGAGACAAACGGGGGGAGGGGTGTGCGCGGGCGGCGTCAACAGCTGAGCGCTGGCTCAGCCGTGGGCCGCAGCGGGCGCATTCGCTCGGTGGGCTCAGTCAGCGGTGAAAGGGCGCGGTCCAGCCGGGCGATCAGGTCGGGCTCGGGTATGAAGCGGCTGGCGTGGCCCGAGGTGTCGACGCGGCGCAGTTGGGCGTCAGTGGCGAAAACGCCATCGAGCACATGCCGAGCGCCCAGGGCGGACAGCACGGGCTTCAAGGCGTAGTCCAGCGCCAGGAAATGCGCCGGGCTGCCGCCGGTGGCCAGCGGCAGCACCAGCTTGCCGCGCAGCGCATCGGGCGGCAGCAGGTCCAGAAACACCTTCAGCAGGCCGCTGTACGCCGCCTTGTAGATGGGCGTGCCGATCACGACCAGATCGGCCTGTTCCACCGCCTGAACCGCCGCACGGATGGCGGGGTCCTGCACATCGGCCTGCAGCAGGGCGGCGGGCGGCAGCGTGCGGATGAGGATCTCGTCATGCTGCGCGCCGCGCCCCTCCAGCCGGGTGAGGGCGAACCGGGTGAGCCAGGTGGAGCGCGACTGTTCGCTGGGGCTGGCGGAGAGGCTGGTGATGTGCATGGCGTGCGTGGCGGGCTGTTGCTGGACGCAACGATAGGCACCGCCCGCCGGGCCGTGAACGAAGCTTTGCGATCGACCTTATGCGATTTGCAGGGGGCGGGCCCTTGCAGGGCAGGGCCGGGATGCGGGCTGCCTGATCACGGCGCCCATCACGGCCGACGCGACAGCAGCCCGCGTGCGGTGCTTCTGCGCCAGGCGGGCGGGCAAGCTGGCGCAGATGCCGGTCTGCCACCAGGGTGTGCGGGCTGCCACCGGCTGGGTCCGCAGGCCCTGGCTGAGGCCGCTGAGCGTGTCGGCCAAGCGATCGGTGGCGCGTCGCCGCCAGCGCCGCGAACACGGTGCGGCGCGGGTGGTCACGGGCCGGTGCCCGCAGCTGCGTGCGTCACACCAGACCGCTGGAAGCGGTCGCTTCTTCCTAGGGGCGTTCGAAGCACGCCGCGGTGGGCCCGGCATGCCGCATCGGCTTGCGCTGCTGCTGAGCGTCAGCGTCTGCTCAGCGCACGCCCGGCAGGGCCGACCCCTGCGCGCGCACCACCGGCCAGTTCACCACCACGCGGGTGCGGGTCAGCTCGACCTCGCCCTTCTCTTCGGCCGCCAGCACGGCTTCCTCGGAGGTGAGGGTGTGCGGTGTGGCGCCCGGCTTCCAGCGCACCATCACCAGCACCCAGAGCGGGCTGTAGCCCGCGTCCGCGTTGGCGGGGCCGATGGGGCGAGGAATCGACGGCAGCACTGCGGCCTGCTCATCGTTGGGAAATTTGTAGGCCCGCTCCACCGGCATGCCGGGCTTCAGCACCTCCGCCAGCGCGGGCACGTGGTTCAGCCCGTTCTTGCGCGCCATGCCGGCGTCCGAGATGTCGGTGCTGATGTAGTGCACCACCTGGCCCTCGAACCAGGCTTCCTTGAGCGGCAGGGTGATCTCGGCCGCGCGCGCAGCCCCAGAGGTGGCAAGCACGGCCCAAAGCAGAAGGCCGATCGGGCGGGCGAGGCGGGTCAGTGGCATGCGGGCACCTGGTGGGTCGAACCGCGCGATTCTTGCGACTGCGGGCCACGCCGCAAGGGGGAAAGTGCGCACGATGGGCGGGTTTGGCCCGGCTTTGCGCTGCCGGATCGCCTGGGCGGGTGTGGTCCCGCCGACAGGAATCGAACCTGTATTTGCCGCTTAGGAGGCGGCCGTTCTATCCATTGAACTACGGCGAGCCCTCAGGCAGCGCATGGGGCCGCCTGAGCGGCGCAGATTCTCGCATGGGCCTGGGGGCGGTCTGGCTGTCGCCGGGACGGCGCCGCAGCAGCAGCGCCGGGGCTCAGGCCGCCTCGAATTCCGTGACGAGGTGCAGTTGACCGGCCACGGGCGTGAGCACGCGCCCGAGGCCCGGCGGCAGGGCGCCTCGCAGGGCCCGGGCCACCGCGGCCTGGGCGGCGTCTTGCAGGGCGGCCAGCCGGGGCCGCTCGCCCCGGCAGTGTGAGCGCGGGATGACCAGCGCCAGCTCCACGGGGGTGATCGGCACGGCGAAGGGGGCGTTGTGCGCCGGGTGCGGCGTGGGCACAGCGAATTCCAGCTGGGCGTTCACGACCAGCGTGGTGGGCGTGCGCAGCCGCACGTCCAGCTCGGCGGCAACGTGCAGGTCGTCGCAGGTGGGCAGGGGCGGGGCGCTCGTGGCGTCGAGGTTCGGACACATGCCCGGCATCGTCGCCCCGCTGTGTGACAGCTCGTGTGGGGCGGGTCAGCCGGCGCGTGTAGGACGGGGCCTCACCCCCAAGATCGTGGCCTCGGGCTCAGCGCCTCAGTTCCACTTCCACTGCCAGATCAGGTCCAGCGCGTTGTCGTCGCCGCCCTGGGCGCGCAGCGTGAAGCGCTGGGCGATGCGGTAGATCAACTGCCAGCTGCCGGTGGTGGCGTTCAGGCTGCGTTCGTAGCCCACGTACCAGCGCCGCGACAACTGCTTGCCCAGGCGCACGATGGTGGCGCGGGTGTCGTCGTCGGTCTGCGCGACCGAGAGCTCGTCCAGCCCCAGGTTGCGCAGCACCTTGGCGGTGGGGCCTTCGCCTTCGCCACTGAGCAGGGCGAGCGCCGCGCGCTGCAGCAGCGCGGTGTCGGTGCGGCCCAGGCCTTCCGGGCCGCGGCCGAGCAGCAGCCAGGCGAGGCGGTCGGTGTCGGCCATCTCGGGCTCGGAGTAGAGGTTCACGCGGGGCGACTGCGCCGTGCCGCCCACACGCACGCCCACGCGCACATCGAGGTTGGGGCGCACGGCCAGCAGGTCCAGTGCAGGGTTGTCGTAGGCGCCGGTGAAGCGGATGTCGCCGCGCTCGATCTCCAGCTTTTGGCCGTACGCGGCGTACTGCCCGCCGCTGGCAGTGAGCTTGCCGGTGACGCGCAGGGGCCCGTCACGTTGGGCGATTTGCAGCTGGCCGCGCAGCGTGGTGGCCAGGCCGCGGCCGCGCACCTGGAAGTCGTTGCCGAAATCCAGCGCCAGTTGCACATCGGTGTGCCGCGCCGGCCGCGCAGGGGCGGTGGGCGCGGGGGTGTCGCGGCTGCCGCGCAGCACGGTCACGTCGTCAGCCAGGCCCGGGGCGTCGCTGCGGGTGAAGTCCACCAGGCCTTCGTCGGCCTTGAGCTGGCCTTGCAGGCGCAGGCTGTCGGCTTGCAGGTCCAGCGTGCCCTGACCGGACACCACGAGCCGACGGTCCACGCGCGACAGCGCCCGCAGCCGCTCCGCCGTGAAGCTGAGTTGGGCCCGAGGCTGGGCACCGAGTTCGGCGCTGCCCTGGGCGCGCAGCCAGCCGTCGCCCGCGCGGGCTTCAAGTCGCGTCAGCTCGGCATGCTGGCCTTTCAGTGCGAGGGCAAAGCGCCCCTCGGTCACGTCCACGCCGTACAGCAGGTGCCGCAGGGCCAGTTGCTCGCCCTCGGCCTGGCCGGTGAGGTTGGGCGCGCCCAGGCGGCCCGCCAGTTGCACCGTGGCGGCTGCGCGGCCGCCCAGGCGCCAACCGGCCGGCACCCAGCTGCCCCAGGTGGCGAGCTGGGCCACGTTGGCCTGCAGCACGCCTTCGATCGGGGTTTGGGCGTCGGGCCAGTCGCCTTGGGGGTGCAGCGTCACGGCGGCGGCCAGGCTGCCCAGTTCGGCACCGGCCACGCCTTGGGCGAAGCGCCACACCGGCCGGCCGTCGGGCCCGTTCTGCACGGTCAGGGCGAGGCGCAGGTCGGTCAGGCCCAGCGGGCGTTGGCCCAATTCGTCGGTCACGCGCAGGTCGCCGCCGCGGCGGTCCAGCAGCAGTTCGACGTTGGCCCGGTCATCCACCCGCACCGAGGCGTGGCCGCCCACGCGCAGGTCACCGCCCCAGCCGAACTCGGGCTGCCAGCGGGCCAGCAGTGGCGCCACGGCCAGGTCTTCCAGCACCAGCTCGGCCCGCAGTTCGGGCTGAGCGCCGCCGGTCCAGCGCAGCGAGTCCCAGCGCACCACGGCGCCGCCCACCTCGGCGCGGCCGGGCTGCAGCTCCACCTGTGGGGCGCCGTCCAGTGCAGCGCGCAGGGTGAGGTCGCGGGCGGTGAGCAGCGGCGGTGTTTGTGCGCGCAGCGGGCCCAGGTCCACGCGGCTGAGCTTTCCGGTCCAGCTGCTGCCTGCCCAGCGGCCGCGGGCTTGCAGTTGGGCGTCCAGCGTCAGGGGCTGCGCGGTTTGCAGGGTTTGGCCTTGGGCCTGGAGCTGCAGTTCATGGTCGCTGCGGCGGCCTTGCAGTTGGAGGCTCACCCGGTCCAGCCGCGCTTGCGGGGCCCGCAGTTGCTGGAGGTTCATGGCCAGCTGCACGGGGCCATCTCCATCCGCCCCCGGCGCGGGCAGGGCCCATTGCACCTGGCCTTGCCCCAGCTGCTGACCGCGGGCGCGAAGCTCCCGCAGGTTCAGCCGCCCTTCGCTGGCCAGTTGCCATGCGTTGGTGCTTGCACCGGCGCTGGCGGGCGTGCGCAGCAGTTGCAATTGCAGGTCGCCATCGGCCTGGCCCGCCAGGGCCGGTGCCTGCAGCAGGGCCAACACGGGCGACAGTTCCGCCAGTGCGCCGGCCTGCACCTGCACGCGGCTTTGCACGCGGCCGTCCTGGGCCTCGCCCTGCGCTTGCAGCCGCTGTTTGCCCAGGCGCGCGTCCAGCTCGAACCGGGCCGGTTGCTCGGGGCGTTCGCGGCTCAGGCGGGCGTCGCCTTCCAGTGGCAAGCCGGCCAGCTGGCTGGGTTGCAGCTGGGCGCTGACGGTGCCGGTCAGGTCGGCCAGGCGCTGGCCGCGCAGGTCGATGCGGGCCAGGGCGTTCAAGCGCGTCGGGCCGGGCAGGCGTGCCCAGGCTGAACCTGGCGCACCGCGCCACAGCAGGTGCGGGTCGAACTGCTGCAGTTGGGCTTGCAATTGCACGGTGCCGCGGGTGTCCACCTCGCCCTGCGCTTGCAGGCTGGCGTCGCCGCTGGCCAGCCGGGCGCGGGTGACTTGCCATTGCGTGCCCTGGCCTTGCACCTGGGCTTGCAGTTGCAGCGGGCGGGTGTCCAGCGTGCCCGCAAGTTCGAGCCGCGCGCTCAACGCGTCGTTCGGGCCGCCGGCCACGCTGACCGGCCCGTCCAGCCGGGCGGGCGAGGCGCGGCCGTCCAGCGCCTCGGGCCGCAGGCGGGCGACCTGGGCTTGCAGTTGCCAGCGGCCGTCGGCCTCGCGGCTGCCGCGGCCCTGGATGCTGCCGCCGCCCAGCAGGTCGGCGTCCAGTTGTGTCAGCTGGAAGCGGGCGAGGGCGTCCGGGTGCCCGGCCAGCGCCAGGCGCAGGCGCTGTACGGGCAGCGCGCCTTGGTCCCAGCGGCCGGGGGCGCTGTTCGTCAGCTCGGCTTGCAGCGTGGCGTCGGCCGTGGCGCTGGGTGCTTGCAGGCGAGCTTCGCCGGTGAGTGCGGTGTGCGGCAGGCCGGGCACCAGGGCGGCCAGGGCAGCGAGGTCGAACTGGTGGGCCTGCACCTGCAGTGCGTTCACCGGCCAGGGCAGGAAGGGGTGCAGTTCGCCCTGGGCTTGCAGGCTTTGCTGCGCGGCGCTCACGGCTACCCGCGCCTGCAGGCGGGCCAGCGGGCCGGTGGCGCTGGCCTCGGCGGCCCAGGGCAGGCGGGGGGCGTCGGTGGGCTGGAGTTGCAGGCTCAGCTGGGTGTTCAGCGGCGCGTCGGTGTCCACCGTGGCGCGACCGTTGAGCTGCAGCTGTTGCCAACGGGCGGCGTGCAGTTCGATGCGGTGCTGGCCTTGGCGGGGCAGTTGCACACGGGCTTGCAGGCCCAGCACCGGGGGCTGCTGGGCGTGCCAATCCAGCCGGTCAACCTGCAGATGCTCGATGCGCAGGCCCACGGGCAGGCGCAGGTCGCTTGGCGCAGCGAGCGGGGCGCTGCTGGGCTGGGTGCGGATGCGCAGGGTCTGCACGTGCACGTTGTCGGCGCGCAGTTCGCGCTCGGCGCCCCAGCCGCTGGCCCCGAAGCCCAGGCCCTGCCACTGCAGGCCTTGAAGTTCAACGTCGCCGCCAGCCCAGTGCAGCCGCACGCGCTCGGCACGGAACTCACCCAGCAAGCTGCCCTGTGGCGCTTGCACCTCCACGCCGGGCAGTTGACCCAGCAGCCACTCAGTGCCCGCAGGCCGCTGCAGCAGCCACGCCACCAGCGCCACCGTGCCCAGCACGACGAGCAGCAAGGCGAGCCCGCCCCCCAACAGCGTGCGGCGCAGCCAGCGCATGGGCGTGCTCATAGCGAGATGCCCACGCTGAAGTGCAGGCGCCACTTGCCGGTTTCCTGGGCGCGGGCCATGTCCACGCGCAGCGGGCCGACCGGGCTGCGCCAGCGCAGGCCGGCGCCGTAGCCCACCACGGGGCGGTAGTCAGCCCAGCGGGAGGCCGCGTTGCCCGCGTCCACGAACAGCGCGCCCCACAGGCTGGGCATGCGCAGGCTGAAGGGGCGGGCGATTTCCAGGCTGCCGGTGCCCAGCACGCGGCCACCCACGGTGATGCCGTTGCGTTCCACACCCAGGCTGCGGTAGGCGTAGCCCCGCACCGATTCGTCGCCGCCGGCCAGGAACAGCAGTTTCTCCGGCATGCCGACCCGGTCGTGCGCCACGACCTGGGCCACTTCCGCCCGCGCCGAGGTGTACCAGCCGCCCAGCGGTTGGTAGACGCCCAGCTTGAACTGCACGCGGCCGAAGGCGCCCTGGGCACCGCCACCCTGCGCATGGCCCAGGCCCACCAGGGCCAGCGCCTGATGGCCGTCGGTGGGCAGCAGGGTGCTGTCCAGCCGGCGGCGAATCCATTGCTGGTTGGCCGACACGGCGAGGTGGGTGCTGACCTCGGCGCCAGCCGTCTCGCGGGCGCGCAGCAGCTCCAGGTAGCTCAAGCGTTCGTCGCGGGGGGACTCGTACAGGCGGCCCACGCGCAGGCCGAGGTTTTGCACCCGCGTGTCGCCTGTGCGGTCTTCCTCGAACTGCAGCGCGCCGATGTTGCGGTGCAGGTCGGGTTGGGGGTGCGAGCTCAATTCCAGTTCGCCGCCCCGCAGGTCGCGGCTGTACTGCAGCTTGGTGCGGGCGCGCAGGGGCAGGTCGAAGGGCCGACGGTGCAGGTGCTCCACGCTCAGGCTTTGGCCGGTATTGCTGTGATAGCCCACCGCCACGGTCGCTTGCTGCAGGGGCGATTCGGTGAGGCTGACCTGGATCGGCGTGGTGCCGTCAGCGTCTGGCGTTTCGGGCAGCAGTTGCACGCGCACGGCGTCGAACAGCTGGGTCTTGGCCAGGCGCTCCTGGAATTCCGCCAGCTTCTGCTCGGTGTAGGCGTCGCCCGGGCTGAAGCCGGCGAGCCGTTCCACCGCGCTGCGGTCTTGGCGTTGCAAGCCTTCGATGCGCAGCACGCCCAGCCGGGCCTGCGGGCCGCTGGCCAGCACGAGTTCCAGCTCGGCGGTGTGGGTTTCGGGGTCGACCCGTGCGGCCGTGTCGGCCCAACGGGCCAGCGGGAATCCGCCGGTGCGGGCGCGCACCAGCAGGTCGCTTTTGCCGGCCGCCCACGCGCTTTGGGTGAAGGCCGCGCCGGCGGGCAGCGGCCAGGCGTCTTGCAGGCTGCGGCGCAGCGCTTGGGCGGTGGCGTTGTCGTCGGCCAAGCCTTCGGTGAACGACAGCTTGAGCTGGTCCACGCGGGTCAGCGGGCCGGGCATGACCGTCAGGCGCAGCCGGGTGTCGTCTTGCGGATCGCGGCTGACCTCGGCCTTGGCATTGAAATGGCCTTCTGTCTCCAGCAGCGCCTCGGCTTGCGCCGGCGCGGCGGCGGCCAGGCGCGCCAATTCCACCCGGCTCAGCGCGGCCTGGTTGGCGCGGTAGCGCGCGAGGTCCAGGTGCTCTTGCAGCAGGTCGCGCAGGGCGCTGTCGTCCACCTGGATGTCGAGGCTGTACACCGCTGGCGTGTCGGCGGCCGGTGCACCCGGTGCGGCAGACGAGGTACTGGCCGGCGCGTGAGTCGCTGGGGTGGCGCAGGCCGTGAGCAGCGCCGCCATGCACAGCAGCGCGAGTCGTCGAATCATTTGCTCAGCAGCCGCATCGCGCCTTCCAGGCCAGCCAGGCTCAGCGGGAACATGCGCTGCTGCATGAGCTGCTGGATCAGCGCAATGCTCTGCCGGTACTGCCAGACGCCTTGCGGCTCGGGGTTGATCCAGGCGTATTTCGGGAACGCATGGGTGAGGCGCTGCAGCCATTCGGCGCCGGCCTCGTCGTTGTTGTATTCCACGCTGCCGCCGACCTGCAGGATCTCGTAGGGGCTCATGGTGGCGTCGCCGACGAAGATGAGCTTGTAGTCGCGGTTGTACTTGCGGATCAGGTCCCAGGTGTTGAGCTTCTCGGCAAAGCGGCGGCGGTTGTTCTTCCACACGAAGTCGTAGACGCAGTTGTGGAAGTAGTAGAACTCCAGGTGCTTGAACTCGCTCTTGGCGGCGCTGAAGAGTTCTTCCACGCGGTGCACGTGCTCGTCCATGGTGCCGCCCACGTCCATCAGCAGCAGCACTTTGACCTTGTTGTGGCGCTCGGGCTGCATCTTGATGTCCAGCATGCCGGCGTTGGCGGCCGTGCCGTGGATGGTGCCGTCCAGGTCCAGCTCCAGCTCAGAGCCCTCACGCGCGAAACGGCGCAAGCGGCGCAGGGCGACCTTGATGTTGCGGGTGCCCAGCTCCAGCGTGTCGTCGTAGTCGCGGTAAGCGCGCTGCTCCCACACCTTGACGGCACTCTTGTTGCCGCCCTTGCCGCCGATGCGGATGCCCTGCGGGTTGTAGCCCGAGTTGCCGAAGGGGCTGGTGCCGCCGGTGCCGATCCAGCGGTTGCCGCCTTCGTGGCGTTCCTTCTGCTCTTCGAAGCGCTTTTTGAGCGTCTCCATCAGCTCGTCCCAGCCCATCTTCTCGATGGCGGCCTTCCGCTCGGGCGTGAGTTCCAGCTCCAGCTGCTTGCGCAGCCACTCCAGGGGCACTTCGGCCGTGAAGTCGGTCAGCATCTCCACGCCCTTGAAGTAGGCGGAGAAGGCGCGATCGAACTTGTCGAACTGGGTTTCGTCCTTGACCAGGGCGGTGCGGGCCAGGTGGTAGAAGTCGTCGATGCTGGCCACGCCGCCGTGGTCCGGCCCGCCGATGACGCCGGCCTGCAGCGCTTCCAGCAGCGTCAAGTACTCGGGCACCGTCACCTTGAGCTTGGCGGCGCGCAGTGTGTAGAAGAACTGGATCAGCATGAACGGCCTCCTGCGGCGTCAGCCGGCGTAGCGCTTCAGCCAGGCAAAGAACTCCCCGTACCAGAGCCGGCTGTTGCGGGGCTTGAGCACCCAGTGGTTCTCGTCCGGGAACCACACCAGGCGCGAGGGCACGCCCTGGCTCTTGAGGGTGTTGTAGTAGGCCAGGCCCTGGGCGTCGGGCACGCGGTAGTCGAGTTGGCCGTGGATGACCAGCGTGGGCGTGGCGAAGTGCTGGGCGAAGCTGTGCGGGCTTTGTGCGGCGACCTTGGTGGGGTCTTCCCAGTAGGCGGCGCCCAGTTCCTTGCGGTGCCAGGTGTAGGCGTCGTCGGCGTACATGGCCTGCCAGTCGTAGCAGCCGGCGTGGCACACGTAGGCCTGGTAGCGGCCCGCGGGCACGTGGCCGTTCATCCAGGCCACCATGTAGCCGCCGTAGCTGCCGCCAGTGGCCACGATGCGCTTCTTGTCGACCCAGCGCTTTTTCAGCAGCCAGTCGGTGCCGGCCTCCACGTCCTGCAGTTCGTACTCGCCCCAATGGCCGGTGATGCTGTCCAGGAACTCGTGGCCGAAGCTGGAGGAGCCGTGGTAGTTCACGCAGGCGACCACGTAGCCTTGCGCTGCGAACGCCTGGTGGTTCCAGCGCCAGTGCCAGCTGTCGCCGAACGCGGTGTGCGGGCCGCCGTGGATGACGTGCATCACGGGCCACTTTTTCTTGGGGTCGAAGCTGGGCGGGTAAACCAGCCACATCTGCACGTCGTCACCGCGCGCGCCGGTGAGGGTCACTTCCTCGTGGCGGCCCCAGGCGTGCCCGTTCAGGCGCGCGTCGTTGAGCGTCTCGATGCGGCGGATGCCGTCTTCGCTGAGCACCGACAGGCGCGGCGGGAACTGCACGCTGTCGTGGTTGACTACCACGAAGTCGGCCGCGCAGGCGAAGCTGCCCACATGGCCGCCCTCAAAGATCGGCTCGGCCACGCGGTCACCCAGCAGGAACTGCCACAGGTGGCGCCGGCCGCGCTCTTCGGCGGCCAGCAGCACGCTCTGGTCGTCCGCCGTCCAGCGCAACGGTGCGGCCACTTCGTGGTCCCAGTCGTCGCTGAACACGGCCCAGTGGCCTTGTTGGTCCAGCACGGCCAGGCGGTTGGGCTGGTTGTGGCCCCGGGCCTGGTGGCTGGCCAGAAAGGCGAGGTGGGCGCCGCCGTGGCTGTAGCGCGGCGCGGTGAAGTCCCAGTCGGCGTCTTGCAGCAGTGGCGTGACCTTGCGGCTGCGCACGTCGATCTCGGCCAGCGCGTAGCGGCCGTCCAGGCGCTTGGCGGGGTCGGGGTCGAAGGCGAAGGCGATGCGTCGGCCATCGGGGGCGATGTCGAAGGTGGTCGCGTCGGGCTCGGCGCGGCTCAATTCCCACGCTGTGCCTTCGAACAGGTCCTGCGTCTTGCCGGTCTCGACATCCACCACGTGCAGGTGCGGCACGCGGCCCATGGGGATGTGGTGGTCCCAGAAGCGGTAGGTGGCCTCCTCGGTGACGTAGGCGCTTTCCTTGCGGGCCTTGAAGTCCTTCAGCGCTTGCGGCTGCGCGCCGGCTTTGAGTTCAGGCCACACCCAGGAGACGAAGGCGATGTGCCGGCCGTCCGGGAACCACTTGAAGCTCTCCACGCCGGTGGCGATGGGCCCCACCCGGCGCGCCTCGCCGCCGTCGGGCGGAATCACGTAGAGCTGCGGCGCTTCGTCTCGCAGGCCGCCTTGATCGCGCTTGGCGGTGAAGGCGATCAGGTCGCCGCGGGGGCTCCACTGCGGCGCGCCGTCTTTCTCGCCCGCTTCGGTCAGCCGGCGCGGTTCGCCACCCAGCGTGGAGAACAGCCACAGGCTGGCCTGGGCTTGGTTGGTGTCCATGGCGTAGCGGGTGACGCTGACCACGGCCTGGGCGCCGTCGGGGCTGAGGCTGGGGTCGCCAATGCGGTCCAGCGCCCACAGGGCATCAACGTCGAAGGGGCGGGGTTTGCTCATGGGCGGGGGCGGCTCAATTGCCAGTTCAGGTGGGCCTTGACCTCGGGCCATTCGCCCGCGGTCAGGCTGTACATCACGGTGTCGCGCACGGTGCCGTCGCGGCGCATCATGTGGTGGCGCAGCACGCCGTCGCGCTTGGCGCCCAGGCGTTCGATGGCGCGCTGCGACGCGTGGTTGAAGTTGTCGGTGCGCCAGCCCACGAGTTGCGCGCCCAGCGTGTCGAACGCGTGGGTGAGCAACAGCAGCTTGGCGGTGGTGTTCACGGCACTGCGCTGCACGCGCTGGGCGTACCAGGTCCAGCCGATTTCCAGACGGCTCACGGCGGGCACGATGTCGTGATAGCTGGTGGAGCCCAGCACCTCGCCGGTAGCCGCGTCCAGCACCGCAAAGGGCAAGCGGTGGCCGGCGGCCTGGCCGTCGAGCGCCGTGCGCACGTAGGCGGCGGCTTCACCCGGGGCGGGCACGCTGGTGAAGCGCAGGTTCCACAGCTCGCCGTCGGCGGCGGCCGCCTCCAGGCCGGGCGCATGCTCCAGGGTCAGGGGCACGAGTCGCACCGGCCCCGCCTGCAAGGTGGTGGGCAGCACGGGCTTCATGGGCGGTCTTTCAGCAGCAAGCGGCGCGCGACGAAGCGGCCGAGGCCGCAGCCGCCCACGATGAGTGCGAGGCCCAGCAGTTGCTGGGCGTTCCATTCGCTGCTGGCGATGAAGTCGATGCCGAACTGGCGGCCCAAGCCCCAGCCGGCCAGCGCGCCACCGACAAAGCCGATGGCGTCGGCCAGGCCCTCGCGCATCGCGCGGTCGAAGTCCTGCGCCATCAGCGGTTGTTCCGCTGCATGAACACCAGCTTCTCGAACAGCGTCAGGTCCTGTTCGTTCTTGAGCAGGGCGCCCACCAGCGGCGGGATGCTGACCTTGTCGTCCTGGGCCTGCAGGGCGTCCACGGGCACGTCTTCGGCCAGCAGCAGCTTGAGCCAGTCGATCAGCTCCGAGGTGCTGGGCTTCTTCTTGAGGCCCGGCAGGTTGCGCACGTCGTAGAAGTTCTTCAGCGCCGCGGCGAGCAGGTCTTTCTTCAGCGTGGGGAAGTGGACGTTGACGATCTTTTGCATCGTCTCGGCGTCCGGGAACTTGATGTAGTGGAAGAAGCACCGGCGCAGGAAGGCGTCGGGCAGTTCTTTCTCGTTGTTGGACGTGATGATGACCAACGGCCGGTGCTTGGCCTTCACGAGTTGCCGCGTCTCGTAGACGTAGAACTCCATGCGGTCGATCTCGCGCAGCAGGTCGTTCGGGAACTCGATGTCGGCCTTGTCGATCTCGTCGATCAGCAGCACCGTGGGCTGCTCGGCTTCAAAGGCCTGCCACAGCACCCCTTTGACGATGTAGTTCTCGATGTTGCGAACGCGCTCGCTGCCTTCAATGCCGGCCAGCTGGCTGTCACGCAGCCGGCTCACGGCGTCGTACTCGTACAGGCCTTGCTGGGCTTTGGTGGTGCTTTTGATGTGCCACTGCAGCAGCGGCATGCCGAGGGCGGCGGCCACTTCCTCGGCCAGCATGGTCTTGCCCGTGCCGGGCTCGCCCTTGATGAGCAAGGGGCGCTGCAACGTGGCCGCAGCATTGACGGCCAGCCGCAGGTCGGCCGTGGCGACGTATTGGTCGGAACCTTGGAATTTCATGGGGAAAACCGGGGCAAAACCCGAGCAAAAGGGGGCGCGGGCCAGTATAGGAGCCCTCCTATAATCGCCGCCGCTCAAGCACATCACACCTCCGGGACCATGAAAAAACTGCTGCAGATCTCGCTCGCCCTGGCCACTGCCTTCGGTGCTTTCGCCGCTCAGGCCCAGGATGTGAAGGCTGGCGAAAAGAAGATCGCCATGTGCATCGGTTGCCACGGCATCCCGGGCTACCAGGCCAGCTTCCCCGAAGTGCACAAGGTGCCGATGATTGCGGGCCAGAACAGCAAGTACATCGTGTCGGCCCTGCAGGCTTACGCCAAGGGCGACCGCAAGCACCCCACCATGGGCGGCATCGCGACCTCGCTGACCGAGCAGGACATGAACGACATCGCGGCCTACTACGAGCAGCAAGCCAAGCTGCCGGCCGCTCCCGAGGCCATTCCGCCGGCGCCAGCCAACGTGGCCGAGCTGCTGACCAAGGGCGCCTGCGTGTCTTGCCACGGTGCCAACCTCAGCAAGCCCATCGACCCGAGCTACCCCAAGCTCGCCGGCCAGCATGCCGACTACCTGACCGTGGCCCTGAAGGCTTACAAGACGGAAAAGGGCGCCAAGGTGGGCCGCAGCAACGGCGTGATGGCGGGCCAGGTCAAGCAATTCAGCAATGCCGAGCTGAAGGCCATCGCGGCCTACATCGGCTCGCTGCCTACCGAAATGGCCACCGTGCCGCAGGGTAAGTTCCGCTGATTCGCGCGCTGCCCCGCATCAAGCCGCCTTCGGGCGGCTTTTGTTTTTTCTGAGCCAGTGCCGTGTGGCGTGCATTGCTACACGGCTGGGCCGCGCCCCGGCGGGGATACTTCCAGCGCGATACCGATGGCCATGCTCAAAAAGATTTCAGTCTCAGAAGCGACGCTTGGGATGTACCTCCAGTCTTTGGAAGGTTCGTGGCTGTCGCACCCGTTTTGGAAGACCAAGTTCGTGCTGACGGACCCGGCCGATTTGGCCGCCCTGCAGCGCAGCGGCGTGCCGGCGGTGTGGATTGACGTGAGCAAAGGGTGTGACGTTGGCGAAGACCCAGCCCCAGCCCCGGTGGCTGCGGCGGAGCCCGCCGAGCCGGTGGCGGCGCCCGCAGTGGCCCCCGCCGCGCCCGCACCGGCCCTTTCCGCTGCACCTGCGCCTGAACCTGCGCTGGCGCCCGCCGCACCGCGCCTTCCCACTGCGCGGTTCGAGGACGAAGTGGGTCGCGCTGCCGAGGTGCTGTACCGGTCCAAGCAGGCGGTGACCGCCTTGTTCAACGAGGCACGCCTGGGCAAGGCTGTGGACGCCGAGAGCTGCCTGCCCATCGTGGAAGAGGTGGCCACCTCGTTGGCGCGCAACCCGTCGGCCTTTGTGAGCCTGGCACGGCTCAAGACCAAGGACGACTACACCTACATGCACTCGGTCGCGGTCTGCGGCCTGATGGTGGCGTTGGCCCGCCACATGGGCCTGCCCGACGAACAGGTGCGTGAAGCCGGCCTGGCGGGGTTGCTGCACGACGTGGGCAAGATGCAGATGCCGCTGGACGTGCTCAACAAGCCGGGTTCGCTGACCGATGCCGAGTTCGCCGTGATGCGCAGCCACCCCGAGCGCGGCTGGGAGTTGCTGAAGGACGGCGCCAAGGTGCCGGAGGTGGCGCTGGATGTGTGCCTGCACCACCACGAAAAAATCGACGGCACGGGCTACCCGCACAAGCTGGCCGGCGACCAGATCAGCCTCATGGCACGCATGGGCGCCGTGTGCGACGTGTACGACGCCATCACGTCCACCCGGCCGTACAAAGCCGCCTGGGACCCAGCCGGCTCGCTGCAGCGCATGGCGCAGTGGAAGGGCCAGTTCGATCCGATCATCTTCCAGGCCTTCGTGAAGAGCGTGGGCATCTACCCGGTGGGCACGCTGGTGCGGCTGCAGTCCGGCCGGCTGGCCGTGGTGGTGGACCAGAACCCGACCGCGCTGGTGTCACCGCAGGTCAAGGTGTTCTTCTCCACCAAGTCGGGCATGCCGATTCCGGTGCAGTTGGTGGACCTGGCCGCGCAAGGTTGCACGGACCGCATCGCGGGCCGTGAGCCCGCCGAGAACTGGAACTTCGGCCACCTCGAAGACCTCTGGAACCCCAACAGCAAGCGCTGAGGCGGGTCAGGCCTTTGCGGGCCTCCTAAACTGACTGCTGTGCAGTGGGAGACCCGATGATGAAGCGATGGATGGGCGTGGCCTTGGTGGCCTGGGCGTGTGGTGTGTCGGCGCAAACGCTGCGCTGGGCGACCCAGGGGGACCCGCAAACCATGGACCCCGACTCGCAGAACGAGAGCCTGACCAACATGGTCAACGGCCAGATCTACGAGCGCCTCACCAACCGCGATGCCAAGCTGGCGCTGGTGCCGGGGCTGGCCGCGTCATGGACGCAGACCGGGCCGCTCACCTGGCGCTTCAAGCTGCGCCCGGGCGTCAAGTTCCACGACGGCACGCCGTTCACGGCGGATGACGTCGTGTTCTCGGTGCAGCGGGCCAAGGAACCCACCTCGCAAATTTCGGTGTGGGCCAACGCGGTCGGTGTGCCCAAGCGGGTGGACGACCTGACGGTGGACTTCCAGCTCGCCACCTTCAACCCCATCTTCTTGCAGCACATCGACCAGATCTGGATCTTGAGCCGCAAGTGGTGCGAGGCCAACAAGGCCACCCGCCCGCTGGACTTCAAGAACAAGGAGGAGGGCTACACCGCGCTGCACGCCAACGGCACCGGCCCCTTCGTGCTGGCCAGCCGGCAACCGGGCATCAAGACGGTGCTCAAGCGCAACCCGCAGTGGTGGGGCAAGGCTGAAGGCAATGTGCAGGAGGTGGTGTACACGCCGATCGCGACCGACGCGACCCGGCTGGCCGCGCTGGTGTCGGGTGAGGTCGATCTCGTGCTGGACCCGGCGCCGCGCGACGTGCCGCGGCTGCGCAACACGCCGGGCGTGAAGGTCATCGAAGGGCCGGAGAACCGGCTGGTGTTCATCGGCATGGACCAGTCCCGCGACAAGCTGCTGTACGGCCAGGTGCCGGGCGATAAGAACCCGTTCAAGGACGTGCGCGTGCGCCGGGCGCTGTACGAGGCCATCGACATCGAAGCAATCCGCAGCAAGCTGATGGCCGGCTTGTCTCTGCCCACCGGGGCTTTGACGCCGTCGTCCAACGCCTCGTTCGACGACCCGGCGCTGCAGACCCGCCTGCCGCACGACCTGGCGGCCGCGCGCAAGCTCATGGCCGAAGCCGGGTTCGCCGACGGGTTCGAGGTGACGCTGGACTGCCCAAACAACCGCTACATCAACGACGAGGAAATCTGCACCGCGCTGGCCTCCATGTGGGCGCAACTCAAGGTGAAGGTGAAGGTGAACGCCATGCCTCGCGTGCTGTACTTCCCCAAGCTCGAGAAGTACGACACCAGTCTGTACCTGTACGGCTGGGGCGGCTCGGTGACGGACGCCGAAAGCATCCTGACGCCGCTGTACCGCACCCGGGGCGACAAGGGCGTGGGCACCTACAACTTCGGCGGCTTCCGCAATGACAAGTCGGACACCCTGGCTGCGCAGTCCAGCGTTGAAGCCGACCCGCGCAAGCGCGAGCAATTGGTGCGCGCCGCGCTGACGGAGTTGCGCGAGCAGGTCCACATCATTCCCTTGCACCGCCAGGTGGCGCCGTGGGCGGCGCGGGCGCAGGTGACGGCCGTGCACCGCCCGGACAACTGGCTGGAGCTGGCCTGGGTCCAGATGAAGTGAGTGAGGTCACGCGGGCGTTGACGCGGGCGTAGACGGGGTCAGGCGGGGAACTTGCCCCGTAATCTGAAGACCGCGGCCCCTCGGCTTGGGCACACTGGACGGAGCCTGTCTCCCGACTCTGCGCCATGCCGTACCGCCGCCTTGCTTCGTTCGTGTTGACCCTGTCCCTGGCCGCCTGTGGCGGTGGCGGGGGCAGCAGCAGCAGTGGCAGCGGTGGAGGCACGGCCACGCCCGCCACCCTGAAAGGCGTGGCGGCCACCGGCGCGCCGCTGGTGAACGCACAAATCACGGTGCTGGACGGGCAGGGCAAGTCCGTGGGCACGGCCACCACGCACGCGGCCGACGGCAGCTACTCGCTCACGCTCAGCACCGCCAGCCCGGCGGCGCCGCTGTTCATCCAGGCGCGTGGGCTGGACGCCGCAGGCAACGCGCAGGTCTTGCATTCCACGGTGCCCACGGTGGCGGCGTCCATGGTGGGGCACGTCACCCCGCTGACCAATGCCGTCGTGGCGCTGGCCTTGGGGGGCGACCCCGCCCCGGTGTTTGCCGCCGCCAGCTCCAGCGCCAGCCAACTGACCCAGATGGCCACCGCCACGCCGGCGGCGAGCGACTTCCTCAAGACGCTGCTGAAGAACCAGCTGACCGACCTCAAGTTCACCGACCCCAAAACCCTGGACCTGCTGGCCGACAGCAGCTTTGCCGCCAACAAGGGCGCGCACGACCTGCTCATCGAAAGCGTGCGCGTGGACCTGGGCCGCTCCAGCGCCAAGGTGGTTCAGCTGCTGATCGGCAACAAGTTCCTGGCCAGCCCGGCAGCCGAGGTGGCGGTGGACCTGCCCACGGCGCAAACGGAGCTGCTGAAGACGGCCGGCGCGCCGGCCAACGCGATCTCGTCCACGCTCAAGGCCGCCACCAGCGCCACCAAGCTGTTGGGCAACCTGCCCGGGCTGGACGATCTCGGCGCGGCGCTGAACCAGCTCATCACCCAGGGCCGCGACGCCAGCACCATCCAGACGCACGCGCTGGTGTTGGGCTACGACAAGCACGACAGCCGCACCAAGGCCGACCTCGCCAACCTGCTGGCGGCCTACAGCAGCGCCAACCGGCAGTTCGGACGTTTCCAGTTGCTGGGCTGCGCCGACGACGCACCGACCGGCGGTGACTGCACCAAGGTGCAGGTGGGCGCCTTGATCAGTGACTCCACCGGCACGGTGGTCGATGTGTTTGCCGACGCGGTCAGCTACAACAAGAGCGCCACCACCACCAACAAATGGAACCTGGTGGGCAATGGCCGCAAGCTGGCGGTGTCGGTGCAGCCGCTGGCCTTCCTGGCGCTGGCGTCGGACGGCACGACCAGCTCGGCCGTGGTGCCCAACCCGGGTTACGGGCTGCAGGTGGAAATTCAGGCCCAGCTGTCCGACACGGCCGCCACCAATCCCTCGGGCCAACTGCTGAGCTCGGCCACGCTGCAGCTGCCCGGCGGCTTCGCCATGCCGTTCGGCTATTGCGCCCGGCCCTTGCTGTGCGTGTCGGGCACCACCGGCGCCACCAGCCTCATTCCGACCGGCGGCGTGGGGGACATCGCCATCCAGCGCTCCGCCATCGGCTGGATTGGCAGCGCCGAGAGCGTGCGGGGCGCCAAGTTCCTGGTGAACTACACGCTGTCGGGGGCGGCCGAAAACCGCACGGCCTACCTGCGCAGCGACGTGCTGGGCGACCCGGCCGCGTCGCGCTTTCCGGTGCTGGACGGCGTGAGTGCCACGAGCCCGCTGACCGCCGCCAACCTGCTGGGCGGTACCTTGGCCATCAACTGGGACACCTGGGCGGCGGCCAACCCGGACCTGCGGCTGATCGAGGTCAAGCGCGTCTTCACGCCCACCGCAGGCGGCGCGCCAGCGGTGATGGTCTCGGCGGTGCCACTGCCGGGCAAGACCACGCTGACGTTGAGCACCAGCCACACACCGGTCGGTGCAGAAACCTCGGAGCTGTGGCTGCAAGCGGCCGACGCGCAGGGCCGGCGCTTCCATACCCGCTACACGGCCAAGCCCTGAAGACGACACGGGTGCTCGCGTCGCCCAAAACGACAAAGGCGCCTCGCGGCGCCTTGGGTCAATGAAGCAGGTTTTTGGCAGGTCTTGAACCTGGCGGAAGCGGTGAGATTCGAACTCACGGAAGGCTCACACCTTCGGCGGTTTTCAAGACCGCTGGATTAAACCACTCTCCCACGCTTCCGGGAGCCACGCATTCTATGCGCTCGCTGGCCTTCAGCCCCCAGGGCGTTGGGCCTGTGCGCAGGGCACCTGGATGATCTCGCGCGTGCTCCCGTCGACGCGCGCCGCCGTCAGGCAGCCGCCCCACACGCAGCCGGTGTCCAGCCCCAGCAGATGCGGCCGGTTCAGCAGCCCGAGGGTGGACCAATGTCCGAAGGCCACGGGCGTGTCCGCCGTGCGGCGACCGGGCACGTCGAACCACGGCAGGTGCCCGGCGGGGGCGGCGCCGGCGCCGTCCTTGGTCTTGAAGTCCAGCGTGCCGTCGGGTGTGCAAAAGCGCAGCCGCGTCAGGGCGTTGACCGTGAAGCGCAGGCGGTCGGTGCCGGTGAGGCCGGCGTCCCAGCGTGCCGGTTCGTTGCCGTACATGGCGTGCAGGAAGTCGGCCAGGTCCGGCCCTCGCAGCACGGCCTCCACCTCCTGGGCGCAGGTCAGCGTGTCGTCCAAACTCCACTGCGGCGGCACGCCGGCGTGCACCATCAGCCAGCCGTTGTCGAACGTGGCGAGGTGCTGGTGGCGCAGCCAGTCCATCAGCGCCGCACAGTCGGGGGCCTGGAGGATGTCGTCCAGCGTGTCGCCGGCATGGGGGCGGCGCACCCCGTGGGCGGCCGCCAGCAGGTGCAGGTCGTGGTTGCCCAGCAGCGACGTGGCGGCGTCGCCCAGGTCGATCAGACGGCGCAGGGTGCGGAGCGATTCCGGCCCCCGGTTGACGAGGTCGCCCAGCAGCCACAGCCGGTCGCGCGAAGGAGAGAAGTCGAGGGCTTGCAGCAGTCGCTCCAGGGCGCCGCAGCAGCCCTGGATGTCGCCGATCAGGTAGTTCATGCGGCCCATTGTCCCGGCGTCGCGCCTGCGCCCCACCAAGCAAGGGATCGCACGATGGGCGGTGTCACGGGCTTCTGATAGTCTTCCGGGCTTCGTTTTGACCGCGCGCCGCCTGGGGGTTTCCCTGTTTTGGCGCCTTCGATGGATACCGCTCTCGTTCTCTTCCTGATCATTCTCAACGGCGTGTTCGCCATGTCGGAGATGGCCCTCACCGCCAGCCGCAAGGCGAGGTTGCAGGTGATGGTGGAAAGCGGGGAGGGCGGGGCGCAGGCCGCGATGGACCTGCACGAGAACCCGACGAAGTTTTTGTCGACGGTGCAGATCGGCATCACCGGCATCGGCGTGCTCAACGGCATCGTGGGCGACGCAGCGTTCTCCGGCCCGCTGTCGGTGTGGTTGAGCGAGACCTTCCACCTGCACCCTCACGCCACTGAAATTGCGGCCACCGCGCTGGTGGTGGTCATCATCACGCTGCTGACCATCGTGTTCGGAGAGCTGGTGCCCAAGCGCATCGGCCAGATTTACCCGGAAACCGTGGCGCGCCTGGTGGCGCCGACGATGAATTTCATCTCCATCGCCGCGCGCCCGCTGGTGCGGCTGTTGAGCGTGACGACCGAGGCCACACTGGGCCTGCTGGGGCTGCGCAACAAGGGCCAGCGCGGCGTGACGGAAGAGGAAATTGCCGCCAGCCTGGAAGAGGGTCTGGACGCGGGCGTCATCGAGGAGCACGAGCACCAGATGGTGCGCAACGTGTTCCGGCTGGACGAGCGGCAGATCGGCTCCATGATGATTCCGCGTGCGGAAATCGCCTGGCTGGACGCCGAAGCCACGCCGGCCGAGGTGCTGGCCGTGCTGCGTGAGCACGGCTTCAGTCGCTACCCGGTGTGCCGCGGCAGCCTGAGCGAGGTGGTGGGCGTGGCGAGCGCGCCGGCCCTGCTGGCAGGCATGCTGGAAGGCCAGGCGCTGGACCTGACGGCGGGCCTGGAGCCGCCGCTGTTCGTGCCCGAGACGCTGTCCGGCATGGAACTGCTGGAGCACTTCCGCGTGTCGGACGCGCCGCTGGTGTTCGTGGTGGATGAATATGGAGAAGTGCAGGGCGTGATTGCCGTGCGCGATGTGTTGGAAGCCATTGCCGGGGAGTTCAACGCCCCAAGCGATGGCGATGCCTGGGCGGTGAAGCGCGAGGACGGAAGCTGGCTGATCGACGGCCTGATTCCGGTGCCCGAGCTCAAGGACCGCCTGGACCTGAAGGAACTGCCTGAAGAGGACCGTGGTCGCTACAACACCCTGGCCGGCATGATCATGCTGCTGCTGGGGCGCTTGCCGCGCACGGCCGATGTGGTGGAGTGGGACGCGTGGAGATTCGAGGTTGTGGACCTCGACGGCAAGCGTGTAGACAAAGTGCTGGTCAGTCGCCTGGCCGAACCTGGAGAGAAAGAATCATGAGCAAACCCCCGATGTACGGCGACCTGATGCCGCTGGACCGCGAAGTCCACAAGAACCTGAAGCTGGACACCAACCAGTCCGTCGTGAGCCGTGTGGCCGACCAGAACTCCGTGTTCCTGGCGGCCGTCGAGTTCGGCGATGCCTGCAAGGAATACCCCATCGTGTTCGTGCGCGCTGGCAACGCCGGCCCGGACAACAAGGCTGCGGTCGCCCCGCTGGCCGTGCTCGGCCTGCGTGCCGGCTCGAACCTGTTCGTGAAGGACGGCAAGTGGACCGGCAGCTACGTGCCGGCCTACGTGCGCCGCTATCCGTTCCTGATGGCGCGTGTGGACGACACGGGCAACAACATGGCTGTTTGCTACGACACGCAGTGGCCGGCCTTCAACGAGACCACGGGCGAGCCGCTGTTCAAGGATGGCGAGCCGACCGAGTTCCTGCTCAATGCGAAGTCCTTCCTGGAGAACTTCGAGCAGGAAGCCGAGCGCACCCGACTGATCTGCGAGCTGCTGGTGGACCTGGACCTGCTGCAAGGCATGCGCTTCGAGGCCACGCTGCCCAACGGCGAGAAGATCGACGTGGAAGGCTTCCTGACGCTGGACGAGAAGAAGTACGCCGAGCTGCCGGACGACAAGGTGCTCCATCTGCACCGCAACGGCTTGATCGCGCTGATCGAGATGCACCGCCTTTCGCTGGGCAACATGAACCAGCTGGTGGCTCAGTACGCCGCCTGATCGACGCTCCGCGGGCTGGCGGACACGCCGGCCCCTGGTGCTGAATCCAGGCCACGCTGTGCGTGGCCTTTTTTCTTGGTGCGGGCTGCGGCAGGGGCGGGCTACCCCCTACTCCTAGGGAAAACAGATGTATCGGTTTGTGAACATTCACAGGCCGGAGGGGAATCAATCCCTAGACTCCGCCGCTCGGCGCGAAGGGCGCCCAGGACTCCAAGCATGATCTCGATCTTCCAGGAAAGCCGTCGTATGCCGTTGAACCCCAATGGCGGACCCGCACTCGAACTCGACAGCGACTTCGGTTCGCTCGAGGGCGACGCCTACGACCTGGTGGAGCGCCGCTACGGTGACCGCGGCTTGGCCATGTCCAAGGAGCGCTTCAGCAGCCGCAATGAAGATGGCGACATCGTCTGCACCGCCCGCGATGGCGAGCAGATCGTGGGGACGCTGTCGGTTCGCTTTGACGGCGTGGGCGGCCTGCATGCCGACATGCTGTTTGCCGCCGAGCTGGCGGAGTGGCGCTCGGCCGGGGTCAAGCTGTGTGAATTCGGCCGGCTGGCCGTGGACCGCCATTCCTTCAATGCCAAGCGGGTGCTGGCACAGGTGTTCCACCTGGGCTACTTGCATGCCCACCGCAAGGCGCGTTGCGACCGGCTGGTGATCGAGGTCAACCCGCGCCACGTTGCGTTCTATCGCCGCTACCTGGGCCTGCTGCCCTACACCACGGCCCGCCACAACCCGCGCGTCAATGCGCCGGCGGTGCTGATGAGCATCGACTTCGCCACCGTGCGCGAAAAGATCGCGCTGTGGGGCGGCCGCCCGGACATGCTGGCGCAAGCCCGCTGCCTTTACCCGTTGGCCTGGGACGAGGCGACCGAAGCCTCCATGCTCGCCAAGCTGCCCTGAGCCAGCAGCGCCACCGGCGCGGTGCGACCCGGGGCGCGGTGGCGCAACTGCAGCGCCACGCGGGGGGCGGTGGCAAATTCCTGCTGCAAGCGTTGCAGCAAATCTTCCCGGTCCGGCCGTGGCGCCCCGCAGGAAATGCGTGAGGCAATGGCGAGGTCCAGCGCGCCCTCCAGTCCATTGCTCTGCACCGAGTAAGAGGTGTGATGCGGGTGGCCGTGGCGGTCCTTCCAGGTGGCCACCACGCGCAGCACGGGCCCCACGGTGCGCATCACCCATTCAAAGCGGATCCCGGCCGTGCGTGTGCGGCTGCGCTGCATGAGCCGGCCGGTCTGGCTGCCGCCCACACGGCGAGCGGTCGGCCCGTGATGGCCGGGCAGCGCGCGGTCCGGGGTTGCGGTGTGGGGCGTGGGGCGCGAAAACGAAGCCATGGGCTCGCTCCTGGAATGAGGGGGTCAGCCCCGCCGATTGCAAACGGCGTGCCCGCCGAATGTGGCCACAATGAGCGCTCTCATTGCCGGCCCTCAGCCACGGTTACAGCCACAGCCACACCCACAAGGACTTCTCTCGCATGCCGCACGCCCTGGTGGTGGACGATGACCCCGATGCCGCAGCCTCGCTGCGCGACCTGATCGCCGGCGAGCGTTTCACGGTGGCCGTGGCGCACACCCTGCGCGAAGCCCGCGCGCAAATTGCCCTGCAGCAACCCGACATCCTGTTGCTGGACCTGCGCCTGCCGGACGGCAACGGCATGGAGTTGCTGGCCGACCCGCAGCTGGTGGCCGACTCCGAGGTGGTGCTGTGCACCGGCCACGCCAACCTGGAAACCTCCATCCAGGCGCTGCGCCTGGGGGCGGCGGACTACCTCGTCAAACCGATCAACCTCAAGCAGCTGCAAGGCGTGCTGTCGCGCATCATGAAGCCGGCGGCGTTGAAGGCCGAGGTGCAGGGGCTCACCGCCCGGGTCGACGAGACAGGGCAATTCGGCCACCTGTGGGGGCGCAGCATGCCGATGAAGCGCATCTACGAGCAGATTTCGCGCGTGGCGGCCACAGGGGTGTCGGTGTTCATCACTGGCGAGTCGGGCACGGGCAAGGAGGTGGTGGCGCAGACGCTGCACGACCTCAGCCGCCGTCGCCATCGGCCCTTCCTGGCGGTGAACTGCGGTGCCATCAGCCCGCATCTGTTCGAGAGCGAAATCTTCGGCCACGAGAAGGGCAGCTTCACCGGCGCCGAGCGCCAACACCTGGGCTTCTTCGAGCGGGCCAGCGGCGGCACGCTGTTCCTGGACGAAATCACCGAGATGCCGCTGGAGCTGCAGGTCAAGCTGCTGCGGGTGTTGGAGACCGGCCGCTTCATGCGCGTGGGCAGCAGCACGGCGCTGGAAACCGATGTGCGCATCGTGGCCGCCACCAACCGGCTGCCGGACCAGGCCGTGTCGTCAGGCAAGTTGCGCGAAGACCTGCTCTACCGGCTCAACATCTTTCCGATCGCACTGCCTCCGCTGCGCGACCGGGTGAGTGACATCCCGCTGCTGGCCGAGCACTTCCTGCAGGGCTTCAGCGCGCAAGAGGGCCTGCGGCGGCACTTCACGCCGGAAGCGGTGCGCGCGCTGTGCGCCCACAACTGGCCCGGCAATGTGCGCGAGTTGCGCAACGCCATCCAGCGGGCCTGTGTGATGGCCACATCGGCCGAGGTGGATGCCGCTTGGCTGCCGGTGGCCGGCGACGCGTGGGCGCAGGGCGCTGGGCGAGAGGCGACGGCCGCAAGCGCTGGCGGGGCCCAGGCAACTGCGCCAGCGGGGCTGTCTGCTGCCACCGCCACCCCGCCGGCTCACGGCGTGCCGCAGGTGGTGCTGCCGGTGGGTACCAGCTTGGCGGAAGCCGAACGGGCCTTGGTGCTGGCCACGCTGCGCCACCATCACCACCACAAAGAGCGCACCGCGGCCGTGCTGGGCATCAGCCTGAAGACGCTCTACAACCGGCTGAAGGACTACGCCGGTGAGGCCGCGTCGCCGGAGGATGCGCCGGCCGACTGACCAGACGATTGACCGGGCGTTTGGCCGGCCGATTCACCGGCCGCCGGACCGCGGGCCGCAACACGCAACGCGGCCAGCAGGTCGTGCGGCGCGCAGGGCTTGCGCAGCTGCGTGAATTCGCCGGGGCTCACGTCCGCCAGGTTGAAGCCGCTGATCAGCACCACCGCCAGCGCGGGGTGCTGTGCCCGCAGTTGGCGTGCCAGGGCCACGCCGTCCAGGCGACCGGGCATCACCACATCGGTCAACACCACGTCCACCTGCGGCAGCCTCTCCATCTGCTCCAGGGCTTGGTCGGCGCCCGCGGCACGGTGCACCCGGGCGCCGTGGGCCGAGAGCAAGGCGGCGGTCACCTCAGCCAGCGAGGCGTCGTCTTCCACCAGCAGCACGTGCGTGCCGTTCAGCGTTTCGATTGGCCCGGTGCCTGCGGCGGCGCCGTCGTGCAAATGGACCGCGCTGGCGCTGTGCACGGGGCTGGCCGCAGGCGGCACCACCGGCAGCAGCAGCGACACCGTAGTGCCGAGGCCCGGCGTGCTGGCCAGGCGCGCGGTGCCGCCGGCCTGGGTGGCAAAACCGTGCACCTGGCTCAGGCCCAGGCCCGTGCCTTGCCCCACCTGCTTGGTGGTGAAGAACGGCTCGAACGCGTGTTCCACCTGCGCCGCGTCCAGCCCGCGCCCGTCGTCGCTCACGGCCAGCAGCACGTAGGTGCCGGGGGCGAGGTCGGCGGCTTCGTCGGCCGTCGCCAGGCGGGCCAGCAGGTGCA
Source organism: Pelomonas baiyunensis (assembly GCF_043555935.1). NCBI lineage: Bacteria > Pseudomonadati > Pseudomonadota > Betaproteobacteria > Burkholderiales > Sphaerotilaceae > Roseateles > Pelomonas baiyunensis. The sequence goes on from NZ_JBIGIB010000001.1 coordinate 830,894, forward strand.
GCGCTCCGCCGTCCGGCAGTGCGTCGTGCGCGTTCAGGGCCAGGTTGACCAATGCCAGGTCCAGTTCCGAGGCGTCCACCTGCACCGCTGGCAGGTCGGGCGTCACCTCCACGCGGATGTCGATCGTGCGGCTCAACACGCTGCGCATCAGGCCCTGCACCTCGGGCAAGTAACGGTCCAGCTGAACGGCTTGCGCCAGCGCCGGGTGCTGCCCTGAGAAACGCAGCAGGTGCTGGGTGAGCTGGCTGCCCCGGTCCACCGAGCGTTGGATGGCCCCAAGCGCACGCTCCAAGGTAGACCCAGCCGCCTGGCGCGCGATGAGGTGACGGCTGTTGCTGATGATGCCCAGCAGGTTGTTGAACTCGTGCGCCACGCCTCCCGTCAGCCGGCCCAGTGCCATGACGCGCTGCTCTTGCGCCACCCGCTGCTCCACCTGCCGCGTGCGGGCCACGGCTTCGGCCACGCTGCGCTCGAGCTCATCGCGCGCCTGGGCGAGGCTGCGTCCGGCATCGGCCAGTGCAACCGCCACACCATCGGCCTCGACGAGGCCCGTGGCCTGCGCCTGCACGGGGCGCGCGGCCTGCAGGTCTTGCGCCAGGCCCTCCAGCGCCCGCACGGGCGTCTCGATGCGCCGCGCCACCCACATCGCGCCCAGCAGGGCCAGCGCCAACAAGGCCAGTGCGCCCACCACCAGGCGCTGCACCGCTTGGGGCATGCGGCCGGCGTAGGCGGCGCGTGGCATGGCGCTCACGTAGGTCCAGCCGGTGGCGGAGGTGCTGAAGTAGCCCACCGTCTGCATGCCGTCCAGCGAGATGCTTTCGAATTCGCCCTCACGCGCCTGCTTCAGCCGCTCCAGGATCACCGGCGTGGCCAGCCGGCCCACGAACTGGGCGCCGCCGGGCCGTCGGGCCACGAGGTGTCCGGTGGCGTCCAGCACGGTGCCGAACCAGCCGGGCGGCGGCGCCATCGCGTCCACGATGCGCTGCAACTCTGCTGGCTTCACCGTGACGACGATGTTGTAGGCCAGCCGGTCTTGCCGCATCACCGGCTCCACCCAGGCCGCGTGGGCCTCCCACCGGGGGTCCAAGCCCAGCGGCAGCATCACGGGCTGTGCTTGCAGCTGGGCAGGCCCCGGGGTGCTGGTGGTTTGTCCTTCGGGTTGGCGCGTGCTGATCAGCACCTCCCCCGGGGCGCGCAGTTCCACCCAGCCCTCCAGGCCTTGCATGGCGCGTCGTGCCAACTGGTCGAAGCCGAGCCGGCGCTCGGCGTCCAGCGGCAGGCTGCCATCCAGCTCGGGCGACTGCGCCAGCACATGCGCGATGGCGGCGCGCCGTTGCAACTCGCCATCCACCAGCATCGACAAGGCCCGCGAGGTGTCGCGCAGCGTGCGGCTGTGGGCCACGCGCTCGGCTTCGTAGGTGCTGCCAATCAGCCAGGCCACGCCCAGCATGCAGGGCAGAAGGGCCGACAACACCAACAGCAGCAGACGGGATCGGATGGTGACCGGCATGGCAAACGAAGCTAGCAGGCTGGCATGCCAGGATGCCGGCGCAAGGGCGGGGCCCAACCATAGCGCCCCCACGAGCCGCCGACCGCAACGATCGGCGCATTGCAAATCGATTGCAAACCCCGTGCCCGAACCCGACGGCGTCGCCTGAGGCGCTCAACCGAAGCGTCGGCGCACCCGGATCGGGGCCGGGCTGCGCAGCAGGCTGCGCAAGGAGGGCGGCGGCGCGCGGTGGGTGCCTTCCAGGTACAGGCACAGCAGCCGCAGGCTGCGGCGGCGCCGGCAGAGGTTGCGCAGGCCGATGAGCAGCGGCACGGCAATCACCGCACCCACCACGCCCCACAGCCAGCCCCAGAACAGCACCGACAAAAACACCGACAGTGCGCTCAGCGACAAGCGCTGGCCCACCACCAGCGGCGATACCACATTGCTCTCCACCGCGTGCAGCGCGAGGTACGCGAGCATGGGGCCGAACACCGCCGGGCCGGGCGCGAAGCTGGTGATGCCGGCCAGCAGCAGCAGGCCCATCACCACCAGCGGCCCCAGGTAGGGAATGAAGCCCAGCAAGGCCGTGAGGCCGCCCCAGAGCAGCGGGTTGGGCAGGCCCAGCAGCCACAGGGCGCTGGCCGTGAGCACCCCCACGGTGGCGTTGATGAGCGCCAGCGCGGCCAGGTAGCGGCTGATGTCGCGTTGGGCTGCCCGCACCCCGCCCAGCAACAAGGCCCGGGTGCGACGCCGGGGCAGGGCCTCCACGGTGCGCGACAGCAGCCAATGCTCCGACGCCAGCAAAAAGTAGGTCAGCAACACCGTGGCGGCGGCGGACAGCAGCACCGAGACGCCGCGTGCGAGCACCAGCCCGGTCAGCGCCACGCCTTCGCTGGCCAGCTTCTCTTTCAACGGGTCGGCCGGCGGGGTGGCCGTGCGTGTCGGCCCGGCGCGGGCGGGGGCCAGGGGCGCAGCGCCCAAACCCGGCACGGCCTCGCGCAGTTTTTCCACCTGCTCCATCAGCTGGGCCACGGTGCGGGGCGCGCTCTCCCACCAATGGGCGGCGGGGCGCGCCAAGGCGGCGGCCACGCTGACGGCGCCCAACAGCAGTGCCGTCACCAGCACCAGCGCGCCCCACTGGCTGGGCAGGCCGTGCCGGTGCAGCCAGCGCACGCCAGGGGCCAGCGTGAAGGTCAACACCACGGCCAGCACCACGGGCGCGAGCAGGGGTCGGGCCTCGCGCACCGCAAACAGCGCCGCCAGCACCAGCAGGGCTTGCAGCGTTCGGCGCCCGGGGTAGGCCGCCGCTGCGGCGCGGGCACCGGGCACGGTCGATGCGGTGGGTGGGCGGGCGGGGACGTCCGGCGTGGCGGTCATGTCAGCTCAATCCGGCGGTCTGCCGGTGCGGTGGGGTGGCAGGTTTTGCGGCAAAACGCGCCGCGGCCGGGGTGGGCGGCGGTAAAAACTGCCGACCGTTTGCGCCCGCGCCGCGGCTCGCAGGGGCGTCAATGGAAGAACAGATACACCAGCACCAGCACGATGCCGGGCACGCCCAGCAGCCACGCGAGAAGGTACTTGCCCATGGAATGCTCCTGAAGTGAAGGGGTTGAGGGGAGTGCACGGCGCAAGCATCGCCCCGCGCCGGGTGCCGGCTGGGCAGACGGTGGCGCGGCCGGCTGTAGGAGACCCTGCCACGCCCTCATGGGGCTTTGGCCGTAGGACGCTGACCACAGCCGCGCGCGGCACTGGCTGGCGCCGCCGGCCTGACGCGACATCTACGCTGACTCCGTCCCCACCGCAGATGCTTGGCATGTCGCCCGGCGCACCGGCGGGGTTTGAACCAGGAGCCCCTCATGAACAGCGATCAAATCAAAGGCACCGTCAAGGATGTGGCCGGCCAGGCGCAGCGCAAGCTGGGTGAAGTGATCGGCAGCACCGAGCAGCAGGTCAAGGGCGCCGCCACGCAAGTGGAAGGCAAGGTGCAAAAGGCCGTGGGCGATGCCCGCGAGGCGCTGGAAGATGCGCGCGACGCCCGCCGCAATCCCTGAGCGTCAGTCGGCATGGCCGGCATGACTTGATGCAGTGGTGGCCCAGTGGCCGATGATTCCGTCTCGGGCCACCACTGCCGCGTGCCGGCGACTGCCACATGGATGAATTGCGCCTTGCGCTTGAAGCGATAGAACAACCGGCCTTTGCCGCCGACGAGCGGGGCCAGGTGATGGCGGTGAACGCCGCGTACGTGAGCCTGCTGTGTGGCGGAGCGGTGGGTGACCTGCATTTGGCCTGGAAGACCTGCCTGGGCCTGGACGGGCTGCAGGCCTGGCACCGCGGGGTGGCCGCCGGGCGTGGCTTCGGGGCGCCCTTGCGGCCGTTTCAGGCGCTGGGGCGCTGGCGCTACCAGGCGTCGCCCGTGCTGGGCGGAGCGCTCGGGGCCCGGTGGTGGGTGACGCTGCGCCGTGAAAGCCTGGACGACGCGCTGGACGACGACCTGATTCGCCTCAGCCTGCACGCGGCCGTGCGGGCCGGGCGCATGGGGCTGTGGGAATGGAACCCCGAGACGGGCGACTCGCTCTGGAGCCCCGAGCTGTACGACCTGATGCGGTTGCCCCGCGGCCTGGGGCTGGAGCCCGGCGAGCGCTTTTTGTCGATGCTGCACCCGGACGACCGGGCCACGGTGGACGCAGCCGTGGCGGCGGCCCCGGCGCGCGGTGGTATCGACCCGTTCTTGTTTCGCATCCAGGCCGGCGACGGCAGCCTGCGCTGGATCATGACCTGCGCCAGCACCACCGGTCAGCCGGGCGAGCCCGGCCTGAACGGCGGGCGCCTGGTGGGGGTCAACATCGACGTGACCGACACGGTGGAGGCCGAGCAGCGCCTGGAAGCCGAGCGCCTGGAGCGCAGCCGGCAGGAGCAGATCATGCGGGCCGTGATGGCCCATGCGCCGGTGGGCGTGGCCGTCGCGCTGCAGGGCGAGCCGGACCTGGCCGATGTGAGCCGATTCGGCGCCGACATGGTGGGGTTGGATGTGCAGTCGGCGCGGGCCTGGTCGGCCTGGCAGATGCGGCGCCGGCCGGACGACGCACCCCTGGCCGCGGATGCCTTGCCGCTGGCACGGGCCAGCGCGGGCGAGGTGATCCGGGACGAGGAATGGCTGCTGCGCTCGCAGGACGGGCGTGAGATTCCGGTGACCTGCAACGCCGGCCCCATCCACGACGCCGACGGCGCGGTGGTGGGCGGTGCAGTGGTTTGGTACGACGTGACGCCCTTCAAAGCCGCCGAGCGCCAGCGCGACTTGTTCCTCGCGGCCGTGTCGCACGAGCTGCGCACGCCGCTCAGCGCCATCCTCGCCTGGGCCGAGACCCTGCAGCGCCGGCCCACACCGGAGTTGCTGTCACGCGGGCTGGAGGCGATTGCGCGCAATGTGCTGGTGCAAAGCCGCCTCGTGGACGACTTGCTGGACGTGTCCCGCATGGCGGCGGGCAAGCTCACGCTCAACCTCGCCGCCGACGACCTGGTGCGGCTGGTGGACGCGGCCCTGGAGACCGTGATGCCGATTGCCAACGCGGCTCAGGTGGCGCTGGTGCTGGACGCGGCGGAGGCTCCGCGGCTGCCGGTGTTGGCGGACGAGCTCCGCCTGCGGCAGGCGATCTGGAACCTGCTGACGAATGCGGTGAAGTTCTCGCGAGCTGGCGGGCTGGTGGAGGTGGTGCTGCGTCGCCACGCCGACTGGGCCGAACTGCAGGTGCGTGACCGCGGCGTGGGCATCGAGCCGGCGCAGCTGGCGCGCGTGTTCGACCCGTTCTGGCAGGCCGGCCCGCGCGACACGGGCCGGGCCGAAGGCCTGGGGCTGGGCTTGGCGATCGCCCAGCACATCACGCGCAGCCACCAGGGTGAGTTGCATGCCCACAGCGAGGGGGTGGGGCGGGGCTCCACGTTCTCGCTGCGTGTGCCCTTGCACGTACCGCCACTCTGACGGCACCGGCGGGCGCAGCTCGCCGCCCAGGCCGGGCCTCAGTGGTGGTGGCCGTGAGACGCGCCTTCGCCCGGCTTGCGCACCTGCGCGGCACCGCTGGCCGCCGGGGCGGGCGGGTTCTGCCGCGCGGGCTCGGGCAACTCGGCCGTGTACTCATTGGCCAGGGTGCCGGCGGGGTGCTGGTAAGGGCCGGGGTCGCGGTAGTCGCCCGACTTCTGGTTGTCGCGCACCTTCACCACGCTGAACATGCCGCCCATGCCCACTGGCCCGAAGGGCCCTTCGCCGGTCATCATCGGCAGCGTGTTCTCGGGCAGCGGCATGGCCATTTGCGCCATGTCGTGCATGCCCTTGTCGCCCATCGCCATGTAGCCAGGAATCAGCTGCGAAATCTTCTCGGCCACGCCTTGGGTGTCCACCCCCATCATGTTGGGCAGGCCGTGGCCCATGGCGTTCATGGTGTGGTGCGACTTGTGGCAATGCAGCGCCCAGTCGCCTGCGATGGCGTTGAACTCCAGGGCCCGCATCTGGCCCACGGCGATGTCGGTCGTGACCTCGGGCCAGCGGGCGCTGCGCGGCACCCAGCCGCCATCGGTGCCGGTCACCTCGAAGTGCGGGCCGTGCATGTGGATGGGGTGGTTGGTCATGGTGAGGTTGCCCACCCGAATGCGCACGCGGTCGCCGGTGCGGGCCACGAGCGGGTCAATGCCCGGGAACGCGCGGCTGTTCCAGGTCCAGAGGTTGAAGTCCAGCATGGTGCTCACACGCGGCGTGGCGCTGCCGGGTTCGATGTCGTAGGCGTTCAGCAGAAAGCCGAAGTCGCGGTCCACCCGGTGCTGGCGCACATCGCGCGGGTGGATGATGAACAGGCCCATCATGCCCATGGCCATCTGCACCATCTCGTCGGCATGGGGGTGGTACATGTGGGTGCCCGGCCGTTGCAGCACGAACTCGTACATGTAGGTTTTGCCCACCTCGATGGGCGGCTGCGTGAGGCCGGCCACGCCGTCCATGCCTGAGGGCAGCAGCACGCCATGCCAATGCACGGTGGTGGGCTCGGGCAGGCGGTTGGTGACGAAGATGCGGATGCGGTCCCCCTCCACCGCCTCGATGGTGGGACCGGGGCTGCTGCCGTTGTAGCCCCACAGCCGGGCCGTCATGCCCGGCGCGATTTCGCGCAGCACCGGCTCGGCCACGAGGTGGAATTCCTTCACCCCGTTCTTCATGCGCCAGGGCAAAGACCAGCCGTTGAGCGTGACCAGGGGTTGGAAAGGCCGGCCGTTGGGCGGCAGCGGCGGGGGCAGCGTGGCAGCGCTGGATTCGGAGGCGGATTCGGGTAACGAGGCGGCGCCCGTGCGGCTCACGGCGGCAGCGCCCAGGAAGGCGGCACCGGCCGCGCGGATGAAAGATCGGCGTTGGGTCATGGGGCAGTCTCAGTGGCGGGCGGTGTTGGCAGCGGCGGGGCGGGTCGGGGCATCAACGGGCGCGCCTCGGTACGGCGCGCCGGCCGCCACGGCCTGGAGCTGGGCGTCGGCCAGCCAGTAGTCCCGCAAGGCTTGCACGGCGGTGGTGACGGTGCCGATCTGGTCGCGCGCGTCGGCCAGCAGGTCGAACACGCTGATCAGCATGCCGTTGTAGCGAAGCAGTTGCTCGTCGGAGATGCGCTTGCGCAGCGGCACGGCCTCGTGCCACTGGTGCTGCGCCACGGCGTATGCGGCCTGGTAGGCCGAGTGGGCTTCGCGCATGTCCGACTCCGCCTGCGCGGCGGCGGCCGCGGTCTGGTGCAGGGCGCGCTGGTACTCGGCCTCGGCGCGAGCCAAGCGGGCGTCGCCGGGGTCGAACAGCGGCAGTTCCAGAGAAACGTCGAAGCCCCGCTGGCGGGCGTCGCCGGTCTGGTTTTTCTGCAGGGTGCCGAGCTCCAGCACGTTCACGAACCGCGAGGCGCGCGTCCAGCTGAGCGCCCGCGCGGCGGTTTGAGCCTGCTGCCGGGCCAGCTGCACATCCAGCCGGGTTTCCAGCGCTGCCCGCAGCGCGGCGGCCGGCTCGGCCGGGGCCTCGGGCAGGGGTTGCAGGCGTTCGGGCAGCGTCATGCGGGCGGGGTCTCCAGCCAGGCCCAGCGCGCGGGCCAGGCGCTCGCGGGTGGCTGTGGCTTGGTGGCGGGCGCGCGCCAGGTTGGCGCGTGCGTCCGACTGGAAGGCCTGCTCCCGCCATTGCGCCAGCCGGCTGAAGTTGCCGGCTTCCTGCATGCGGCGCGCCAGTTCGCTGGCGGCATCCGCCGCGGTTTGCACCTGCTGGTGGTAGCCCAGCAACTCTTGCGCGGCCACGGCTTCATGGAAGGCCAGGCGAGCCTCGGTGGCCTGCTGCACCACTGCCTGAGCGGCCTGCAGCCGGGCTTCATCGAACCGGCTTTGGCCCAGGTCTCGGGCGGCGGGCAGGGCCAGCAGCCCCAGCACGCTGACGGTGAGCGAGCGGTCCAGCTCGGTGTGCCCGCCGCCGCGGATGCGGCCAAAGCCCAAGGTGGGGTTGGCCAAGCGCGCGGCCTGGGCCCGATCGGCCTCGGCCACGCCCAACGCGGCCAGCGTCGACTGCAAGCCGGGGTGGTTCAGCAGGGCGATGTCCACACAGCGGTCGGCGGTAAGCGGCTCAGCCAGCCAGGCCTGCACTTGCTCCGCGGCACGTGCGCGGTCAGCGTCGGTGCGTTGCGCGGCCACCGGGCGGCCCAGCCGGGCCTGCGTGAGCGAAGACAGCGAGGCCACGCCGCCGTCGGGTGAAACGGCCGCACAGCCGGACAGCGACCCCACCGCGGCCATCGTGGCGGCCATGACGGCGGCCGCCGACAGGGTGCGGGTCACCTTGGAGGTGCGGCGCAAAGAGTTTGCGTTCATGAGAATTTCCAGAGAACCAAGCACCGACGCCGTCAGTGCCAGCCAACGTCCGTGCCCACGCCGACGTCAGGGCGGCGTGGGCAGGGGCAATTTCAGGGGCAGCGCGCCCCAAGCACGGGCCGCGACGGATGGGCCGCCCAGAGGGCCGGGCCACCGTCGGGCATCAGCCGCGTCGGGGAGGTCGCTCCAGGCCGCTGGGGAGGTGGCGCGCCGGCGGCGTCAGCAACTCGGGAAAGTGGGTCACCTCGCCCGCGCCGGGCAGGGCGAGCGTCGGGCCATGGGCGGGCAGGGCCAGGGCGGCGATGCCAGCCGCACACATCGCGGCACACACCGGGCAGCGCTCCTCGGCCGCCGCGGGCGGCGCTTCGTCATGACACGTGGCTCCGGCGGCCATGTCCGCAGTGGGCATCGTCATGGGTTGCGCTTGGGACGGGGTCAGCGTCTTCGCCGGGCCTGATGACATCGGGCAACTCCAGCCCAGCGCCAGCGCGCCGCGCAACGGCATCAGCACGGCCAGCAGCAAGACCCAAACAAGACGCGACGTCGACATCCAAAAAGCGTAGCACGCGAGGCTGATGCCCGGCTTTGATCACGCGCAGCCGCCGGCAAGGTGAACGCACGTGGACCATGCGTCCTGAAGCTCAGCCCAGAAACGACAAAGCCCAGTCGGTGAAGACTGGGCTTTGTGCTTGAAACCTGGTGCCGGCAAGAGGAGTCGAACCCCCGACCTTCGCATTACGAATGCGCTGCTCTACCAACTGAGCTATGCCGGCCCGCTGTTGCGGATTTCAGCGTTGCCGCCGAAGCCCGCCATTATAGCCACTATTTTTCAGTCGATTCAAGATGGTAGGCCGTGATGCGTTCCACCTCGTTTTTCGAGCCCAGGGCCACGGCCACGCGTTCGTGGAGCTTGGTGGGCTGCAGGTTCATGATGCGCTCGGTGCCGTTGGTGGCGGCGCCGCCGGCTTGCTCCACGATGAAGGCCATGGGATTGGCTTCGTACATGAGCCGCAGCTTGCCGGGCTTGTCGGGCTCCCGCTGGTCCCAGGGGTACATGAACACGCCGCCGCGGGTGAGGATGCGGTGCACGTCGGCCACCATGCTGGCCACCCAGCGCATGTTGAAGTCCTTGCCGCGGGGGCCGGTGCTGCCGGCCAGGCATTCGTCGATGTAGCGCTTCACCGGCGGGGCCCAGTGGCGCATGTTGGACATGTTGATCGCGAATTCCTTCGTGTCCTCGGGGATCTTGACCTGGTCCTGCGTCAGCACCCAGGAACCCGTCTCGCGGTCGAGCGTGAACACGGCGACGCCATCGCCCACGGTCAGCACCAGCATGCTTTGCGGGCCGTAGACGCAGTAGCCGGCCGCGGCCTGCTGCTTGCCGGGCTGCAAGAAGTCGTCTTCGCTGACGCCGCGCGAATGGCCCACCTTGCGCAACACGCTGAAGATGGTGCCGATACTGACGTTCACGTCGATGTTGGACGAGCCGTCGAGCGGGTCGAACAGCAGCAGGTATTCGCCCTGCGGGTAGCGGTTGGGCACCACGTAGATGCCGTCCATTTCCTCGCTGGCCATGGCGGCGAGGTGGCCGCCCCATTCGTTGGCCTCGATCAGCACCTCGTTGGCGATGATGTCGAGCTTCTTCTGCACTTCGCCCTGCACGTTCTCGCTGCCGGCGCTGCCGAGCACATCGCCCAGGGCGCCCTTGTTCACGGCAATGGCGATGCGCTTGCAGGCGCGGGCGACGACTTCAATCAGCAGGCGCAACTCCTGCGGGATGTGGCCGTGCTCGCGTTGTTGCTCGACGAGGTATTGGGTCAGGCTGGTTTGGCGGGACATGGGGTTCAGCCTCCGGAAGCCAGAGCGCGCTCGACGATCTCTCGCACGTCGGGCGAGAGGTCGGGCTTGGCGGCCACGCGGGCCACGGCTTCGCGGGCGGCGGTGCGGTAGGGCTCGGCCAGCACGGCCCAGCGGTCCATCGCGCGGGCGATGCGGCTGGCCAGCTGCGGGTTGATGGCGTCGATCGCGAGCACCTGTTCGGCCCAGAACACGTAGCCGGCCGCGTCTGCGCGGTGGAAGGCGGCCGGGTTGAACATGCACAGCGAGGCCAGCAGGCTGCGCGCGCGGTTCGGGTTCTTGAGCGTGAAGTCGGCGTGCTTGGTCAGGGCCTTGGCGCGGGCGAACACGCGGCCGTCGGCCTCAGGCGCCCGGGCTTGCAGCGCGAACCACTTGTCCACCACCAGGGCGTCGTCCTTGAAGAGCGCATGGAAGCGCTCCAGCGCCGGCGCGGCGAGGGCCGCGTTGGCGTTGACCAGGGCGGCCAGGGCGCCCACGCGGTCGGTCATGTTGGACGCGTCCTTGAAGCGCTGGTAGGCCTTGCCCGGCCACACGGTGTCGCCGGTGGTTTGGGCGTCCAGCACCAGCATGGACAGCGCCAGGTTGGCCAGGGCGCGCTTGCCGCTGGAGGCGGGGTCGGGCGTGTAGCCGCCCTGCACCTGATGCGCCTCGAAGGCGGCGGCCCAGTCGTCGCGCAGGGCGCTGGCGAGTTGGCTTTGGGCGGCCATCACGGCGGCGTGGATGGCTTGCGGGTCCACCACGTCCAGTTGCTCGGCGATGTAGCTTTCGCCCGGCAGCGTGAGGGCCAGTTCCTTGAAGGCCGGGTCCAGGTCGGGGTGCTTGAGCACGCCGCGCATGGATTCGATGAACGCCGGGCTCAGCTGCAGCGGCTGGCCGGCACGCAGCGCGGCCAGGATGCGGTTCAGCGCCAGGCGCTGACCGGCTTCCCAGCGGTTGAAGGCATCGGTGTCGTGGCGCATCAGCACCAGCAGCGCGGCGTCGGAGAGGCCGTCGTCCAGCACCACCGGGGCCGAGAAGCCGCGCAGCAGCGACGGCACGGGCTCGGCGTCGATGTTCTCGAACACGAAGCTCTGGTCGGCCTGGTCCAGCACCAGCACGGTTTCGGTGTCACCGGCGGCGTTCAGGGCCAGCGCGGCGCCGTGGCGGTCCAGCAGGCCCATGACGACCGGAATGACTTGCGGCTGCTTGTCGGTCTGGCCCGGCGTGGCGGGGGTGTGCTGGGTGAAGCGCAGCGTGTAGGTGCGGGCGGCGGCGTCGTGCTCGCCGCGTGCGGTCACGCGGGGCGTGCCGGCTTGCGAGTACCAGCGCTTGAACGCGTCCAGGCGGGTGGTGAGGGCCGAGCCCGGGTTCGCGTCGGCAATGGCCTGCGCGAAGTCGTCGCAGGTCACGGCCTGGCCGTCATGGCGCTCGAAGTACAGCTTCATGCCGGCCTCAAAGCCCTTGCGGCCGACCAGTGTCTGGTACATCCGCACCACTTCCGAGCCCTTGTCGTAGACCGTGGCGGTGTAGAAGTTGTTGATCTCGCTGTAGCTGTCCGGGCGCACCGGGTGGGCCATGGCGCCGCTGTCCTCGGGGAACTGCATGGCGCGCAGCTGGCGCACGTCCTGGATGCGGCACACCGCGCGGGCCGACGGGCTGCCCGCCATGTCCATGCTGAATTCCTGGTCGCGGAAGACGGTCAGGCCTTCCTTCAGCGACAGCTGGAACCAGTCGCGGCAGGTGACGCGGTTGCCGGTCCAGTTGTGGAAGTACTCGTGGGCCACGATGGACTCGATGCGGGCGAAGTCCGCATCGGTGGCGGTGGCGGGCGAGGCGAGCAGGGCGCTGGTGTTGAAGATGTTCAGGCCCTTGTTCTCCATGGCGCCCATGTTGAAGTCGGACACGCCGACCACCATGAAGCGCTCCAGGTCCAGCGGCAGGCCGAAGCGGGCCTCGTCCCAGACGATGGAGGCGATGAGGCTGTTCATCGCATGCTCGGTCTTTTCCAGGTCGCCGCGGCGCACGAACACCTGCAGCAGGTGGTCTTTGCCGGCGCGGGTGCGAATGCGCTGCTCGCGGGCCACCAGGTCACCGGCCACCACCGCGAAGAGGTAGCTGGGCTTGGGGAAGGGGTCGTGCCAGACGGCGAAGTGGCGGCCGTTGTCGAGCTTGCCGCTGTCGGTCAGGTTGCCGTTGGACAGCAGGATGGGGTACTTGGCCTGGTCGGCGCGCAGCGTGACCGTGTAGACGGCCATTACGTCCGGGCGATCCAGGAAGTAGGTGATGCGGCGGAAGCCCTCGGCCTCGCACTGCGTGAAGAAGCTGCCACCCGAGGTGTACAGGCCCGACAGCGCGGTGTTCTTCTCGGGGCAGCAGGTGTTGCGGATCTCGAGCGCGAAGTCCGCGTCGGGGGCGTTGTCGATGATCAGCTCATGGCCTTCCTGGCGGAAGGACACGCTGCTGCCGTCGATCAGCACGCGCAGCACGTTGAGCTCTTCGCCATGCAGGCGCAGCGGGCCGTGGGCCACAGCGGCGTTGCGCTCCACCTGCATCTTGCTGGTGATGAGGGTCTTGGCGGGGTCCAGGTCGAACGTCAGGTCGACCTTGCGGATCCAGAACGCGGGTTGCTGGTAGTCCAGGCGCTGGATGGTCGGGGCGGTGCCTTCACGCATGAGGGGCTTCCTTGAGGTGAGGAACTACAAGAGGGAGGCGGACGACGCGGGTCGCCGCAGGGCAGAAGCAACAAGGGGCCGCGCGTGCGGCCCCGGGGCATCAAATGCCTTGTTTCAAGGACTCGGTGATGAACTGATCGAGGTCCCCGTCCAGCACCTTCTGGGTGGCGGAGGTTTCGTAGTTCGTGCGCAGGTCCTTGATGCGGCTCTGGTCCAGCACGTAGCTGCGAATCTGGTGACCCCAGCCGACGTCGGTCTTGGTGTCTTCCAGCTTCTGCTGCTCTTCCAGGCGCTTCTTCATTTCATGGTCGTACAGGCGCGAGCGCAGGCGGCGCCAGGCGACGTCGCGGTTGCTGTGTTGGCTGCGGCCGTCCTGGCACTGCACCACGATGCCGGTCGGGATGTGCGTCAGGCGCACGGCCGAGTCGGTCTTGTTGATGTGCTGGCCGCCGGCGCCGCTGGCGCGGAAGGTGTCGGTGCGCACATCGGCCGGGTTGATGTCGATTTCGATCGAGTCATCGACTTCCGGGTAGACGAACAGCGACGCGAACGACGTGTGGCGGCCGCCGGACGAGTCGAACGGTGACTTGCGCACCAGGCGGTGCACGCCGGTCTCAGTGCGCAGCAGGCCGAAGGCGTACTCGCCTTCCACCTTGATGGTCGCGCTCTTGATGCCGGCCACGTCGCCCGGCGTCTCGTCTTCCATCGTCGTCTTGAAGCCCTTGCGCTCGGCGTACTTCAGGTACTGGCGCAGCAGCATGCCGGCCCAGTCGCAGGCCTCGGTGCCACCGGCGCCGGCCTGGATGTCGATGAAGCAGTTGCTCGGGTCCGCCGGGTTGTTGAACATGCGGCGGAACTCGAGTTCCTCGACCTTGGCTTGCAGCGCCTTGGCGTCTTCCTCGATGGCCAGCATGCCGGCCTCGTCGCCTTCTTCCTTGCTCATCTCGAACAACTCGGCGTTGTCCGCCAGCGAGCTGGTCAGGTGCGTGATCGTCTCGACCACGGTCTCCAGCGCACGCTTTTCCTTGCCGAGTTCCTGGGCCCGCTTGGGGTCGTTCCAGACGTTGGGGTTCTCCAGGGCGGCGTTGACTTCGTTCAGGCGCAGGGCTTTGCGATCGAAGTCAAAGATACCCCCTTAGCGCGTCGGTGCGCGCTGAGAGGTCGGCAAGGCTGTTGCCGATTTGGTTGATGTGTTCGATGTCCATGACAGGCACGACGGTTCAAAACCGGCGATTTTCGCATGGCAAGCAGGCACACTTGGCACCCGCCGGGGCCTGGCTGCCGAGGGCGGCGCCCGGTGAAAGGACTGTTTGCATGACCCTGCTGCCTTCCTGGCGCGGCCTGGCCCCTTGGGCTGGCCTGGCCACCGCCCTGCTGCTGGCCACAAGCCCGGCCGGCGCGGCCGAGACCCTGACCCCGCCCGTGGCTGCCAAAAAGCCGCGCGACGTGACTGTGCACGGCGACCGCCGCATCGACGACTACTTCTGGCTGCGCGAAAAAGACACGCCCGAGGTGCAAGCGCACCTGAAGGCCGAAGCGGCCTACGCCGACGCCTGGTTCAAGCCCTACCAAGCGCTGACCGACCGGCTGTTCGAGGAGATGAAGGGTCGCATCCAGCAGCGCGACGAAGCCGTGCCGCAGCGCCAGGGCGCCTGGTGGTACAGCAGCCGCACCGAGGTGGGCAAGCAGTACCCCATCTTCTTCCGCCGCGCCGCCCAGGGCCCGCAGCGTGCCTACGACGCCCAGGCGCCCGAGCAGTTGCTGGTGGACATGAACGAGCTCGCCCAGACCCGCAAGTTCGTCAACCTCAACGGCCTGGCCGTGAGCCCCGACGACCAGCGGCTGGCCTATGGCGTGGACGCGACCGGCGCCCGAGACTTTGAACTGCATGTGCGCGACATCGCGACCGGCGAGGACCGCGTGGTTGCCACCACGCCGCATGCCGATGCCTTCGTGTGGGCGGCAGACAGCCAAACGCTTTTCTACATCCGCCACGACGCTGCCCGGCGCTCGTACCAGCTGTGGCGCCACCGGCTGGGCGCGTCGGCCGACACCCTGGTGCACGAAGAGAAGGACGAGCTGTTCAACCTGCAGCTGACCAAGTCGCTGGACGGCCGCACGCTGATGCTGGGGGCCATGTCCAAGGACACGCTGGACTGGCGCGTGCTGCCTGCGGACCAGCCCGAAGGCGTCTGGCGCGAGGTGCTGCCGCGCAAGACCGGCCAGGAATACGCCGTCACCCCGTTCGGCAACGAGTTGATGCTGCGCATCAACGACCGTGGCGTGAACTACCGCCTGCTGCGCCTGCCGATGAAGACGGGCAACGGCCCGCTGTTCGGTGCCCAGGACCTGAAGCGGGGCCGTGAGCTGATTGCGCACCGGCCTGACGCCATGGTCGAGCAGGTCGTGGCGTTCAAGACCCACGCCGTGGCGCAGATCCGCGAAGGCGGCTCGGTGAAGTTGCGCATCTACCCGATGGCTGGCGGCAAGCCGCGCGAAGTGGCCTTCAACGAGGTGGCCTACAGCGCCATGCTGGCCGGCCAGCGCGAATTCGACGCGCCCCGCGTGCGCTTTGCCTACAACTCGCTCACCACGCCCACCAGCACCTATGAGGCCGACCTGGCCACGGGCAAGCTGAACCTGCTGAAGGTGGCGCCGGTGCAAGGCGGCTACGACGCCAGCCTCTACGCCAGCGAGCGCCTGTGGGTGAAGGCGGCCGACGGCACCGCGGTGCCGGTGAGCCTCGTCTACCGCAAGGACAAGCGCCGCAGCGGGCCGCAGCCGCTGCTGCTGTACGGCTACGGCAGCTACGGCGTGCCCACCGACCCGCGCTTCGCCAGTTCGCGCCTGTCGCTGCTGGACCGCGGCGTCATCTACGCCATCGCCCACATCCGCGGCGGCGGCGACCTCGGGCGCCAGTGGTACCGCGACGGCAAGCTGGCCCGCAAGATGAACACTTTCACCGACTTCGTGGCCTGTGCCGAAGCGCTGGTGAAGCAGGGCTACACCCAGCCCAGCCAGTTGGTGATCCAGGGCGGCAGCGCCGGCGGCTTGCTGATGGGGGCGGTCACCAACCTGCGGCCGGATCTCTTCAAGGCCGTGGTGGCGCAGGTGCCGTTTGTGGATGTCATCAACACCATGCTCGACGCCAGCCTGCCGCTGACCACCGAGGAGTACATCGAATGGGGCAACCCCAACAAGGCCGATGAGTACGCCTGGATGCGCGCCTACAGCCCCTACGACAACCTCAAGCCTGTGGCGTACCCGGCGGTGCTGGCCAAGACGGCCATCAACGACAGCCAGGTGCCTTATTGGGAAGCGGCCAAGTACGTGGCCAAGGTGCGCGAGCTGAACACCGGCTCGGCACCGGTGCTGTTCGACATCAACATGACGGCCGGGCATGGCGGCGCCTCGGGCCGGTTCGACGCGCTGCGCGAAACCGCGCGCACCACCACCTTCATGCTGCAGCAATGGGGCCTGGCGGATGAGTGACCGCTACTGGCGCCGCACCCGCCGCCTCACGGTGGGCCTGCTGCTCGCCTGGGCCGTGGTGGCCTTCGCGCCGGTGTACTTTGCGCGTGAGTTGAGCGTGGAGGTGTGGGGCTGGCCGCTGGGCTTCTGGCTGGCGTCGCAAGGCGCCTTGCTGGGCTTTTGCGCCATCGTCATCGTCTACGCCTGGTGCATGCGCCGGCTGGAGGCGGCCGAGGCCGCTGCACCCGAGGTGCCTGCACCGGCAGACGCGGCCGGTGGCGCGCGCGCTGGCGCTCGATCTGGGGCTTAGCCCGGAGTTCAGTCCGGCTGACCCAGGAAGCGTTCCAGGTGCGCGGCCAGGGTTTCGGGCTGGTCGTGGTGCAGCATGTGGCCGGCGTCGTCCAGCACCACGCGTTCCAGGCGCGGCACCAAGGCCAGCCGGCCTTCAAAGTCATCCCGCGGGTAGCGGGTGCCCCAGAAGTGCTTCAGCTGGTCTTCGCAGCCTTCCACCCACAAGGTGGGCGCGGCAATGCGCTGCCAGCAGGCCATCACTTCCGCCTTGCGGTACAGCACGGGGTTGGCCAGCTTGTGGGCCGGGTCGGCGTTCAGCACGTAGCCCTCCACCCCGCCTTCGGAGACCGGGCGCGCCCAGTGGCCGGCCAGCCAGGCGGCCTTGTCGGGCGGCAGGCGCGGGTTGGTTTTGCGCAGGCGCGCGGCCACCTCGTCCAGGCTGGCGTAGGGGCGCAGGCTGGGGGGCTCTTTCAATTCGTCCAGCCAGCGGCTCAGGCGCTCGGGGGCGGCCGCAGGCGCCACATCGGGCAGGCCGAAGCCTTCGAGATTGATGAGGCGCCGGATTCGCTGGGGGCGAACGCCCGCATAGCTCATCACCACGTTGCCGCCCATGCTGTGGCCCAGCAAGTCCACCGGCGCGCCGGGGCTCACGGCGTCCAGCAGGGCGTCCAAGTCACCCAGGTAGTCGGGGAACCAGTAGCAGTCGCCGCCGGGTGACTCGGTCAGCCCGAAGCCACGCCAGTCCAGGGCAATCACCTGCCGGTCGTCGCGCAGGGCGTCCACCACGAACTGGAACGAGGCCCCCACATCCATCCAGCCGTGCACCATCACCAGCGGCGGGCGCCCGGGCAAGGCCTGACCCCAATGCAGCACATGGTGGCGCAGGCCGCGCAGCGTCAGAAATTCGTCGCGATGGGGGCGTTTGGGGCGGTAGACATCGGGCATGTCCGCACTGTAGGCCAGCGTCTGGCGAAGAGAATGTCGCCATGTCGTCACGTCCCACCCTGCGGCCAGCGCAGCCGCACGATCTCCCCGCCATCGTCCAACTCATCAGCGAGCTCGCCGAGTTCGAGCAGCTGAGCCATTTGCTGGAGGTGACGCCCGAGTCCCTTCGGCCCCACCTGTTCGGTGACCGCCCGGTGGCCGAATGCACCTTGGGCGAGGTGGATGGCGAGGTCGTGGCCTTCGCCCTGTACTTCACCAACTTCTCCACCTTCCTGGGCAAGCCGGGCCTGTACCTGGAAGACCTGTACGTGCGGCCGGCGCACCGCCGCAGCGGCTTGGGCCGTGCGCTGATCCTGCACCTGGCCCGACTGGCCTGTGAGCGGGGCTACGGCCGGTTCGACTGGACGGTGCTCGACTGGAACGAGGATGCGATCCGGTTCTACGAAAAGCTGGGGGCGGACGTGATGCCCGAGTGGCGCATCTGCCGGCTGTCGGGCGAGTCACTGCAGCGTTATGCGCAGCCCGAGCGCCCGGCCGGTTGGTCGCCCTCGGCCTGGCTGGGTTTGTGAGCCGGCCGGCTGCGGGCATTCCATGACGCCGGCCCGGGATGGGCTGGCTAGCATGACCCCCCTTGTTTGAACCTCGGGGTGGCGGATGGGCGAAGACCGTTACGAGCAGCTGCACGCCGCGTTCCGCTGGCAGGTGCCGCCGGACTTCAACATCGCCGAGGCCTGCTGCGGCCGCTGGGCCCGCGAGACGCCCAAGGCCACCGCCATCTACTTCGACAGCGAAAGCGGCTGCCGCGCGGTCTACAGCTACGCGCAGTTGCAGCGCGCCGCCAACCGCTTGTCCAACGCGCTGTGGAACCAAGGCGTGCGCCGTGGGCACCGGGTGGCCATCGTGCTGCCCCAGCGATTCGAGACGGCCGTGGCCCACATCGCGCTGCAGCAGATGGGGGCGGTGGCCATGCCGCTGTCGCTGCTGTTCGGCGCCGAGGCGCTGGAGTACCGGCTGCAAGACAGCGGCGCGGTGCTGGCCATTGCGGCCTGCGAGGCCTTGCCCGCGCTGCGGGAGGTGAAGGCGCGCTGCCCGGCGCTGCGCCGCATCGTCGTGGTGGGCGAGTGCCCGGTGGATTGCGATGAACTGCCGTGGATGGAGGCGCTGCAAGCCGAAGCCGCGCAGTTCAAACCCCTGGCCACCCAGGCGGACGACCCGGCCGTCCTCATCTACACCAGCGGCACCACCGGCAACCCCAAGGGCGCGCTCATTCCGCAGCGGGCGCTGATCGGCAACCTGACCGGGTTCATTGCCAGCCAGAACTGGTTCGGCTTCGACCCCTTCGACGCGTCCCAGCCCAGTGACGCCGTCTTCTGGAGCCCCGCCGACTGGGCCTGGACCGGCGGCCTGATGGACGCCTTGCTGCCCACGCTGTACTTCGGCCGGCCCATCGTGGCCTACCAGGGCCGCTTCTCGGCGGCCAAGGCGTTCGAGCTGATGGCGGCCTACGGCGTCACACACAGCTTTTTGTTCCCGACCGCGCTCAAGGCCATGATGAAGGCCGAGCCGCGCCCCCGCCGCCACGGTTTGAAGCTGCGCGCGCTGATGAGTGCTGGCGAAGCCGTGGGCGATGCGGTGTTCGCCTGGTGCCGCGACGCGCTGGGCGTGCCGGTGAACGAGATGTTCGGCCAGACCGAGATGAACTACGTGGTGGGCAACTGCCAGGCGCTGTGGCCCGCCCAGCCCGGCAGCATGGGCCGGGCCTATCCGGGCCACCGCGTGGCCGTGATTGACGACGACGGCCACGAGTGCCCGCCCGGCACCGTGGGCGAGGTGGCGGTGCACGCGCGCGACCGCCATGGCGTGCCCGATCCGGTGTTCTTCCTGGGCTACTGGAACAACGACTCCGCCACCCGCGCCAAGTTCACCGGCGACCCGGCCAACAGCTGGTGCCGCACCGGCGACCTGGCCCGCATGGACGCCGACGGCACGCTTTGGTACGAGGGCCGGGCGGACGATGTGTTCAAGGCCGCGGGCTACCGCATCGGCCCCGGCGAGATCGAGAACTGCCTGCTCAAGCATCCGGCCGTGGCCAACGCGGCGGTCGTGCCCAAGCCCGACGCCGAGCGCGGCGCGCTGGTGAAGGCCTACGTGGTGCTGGCCGACGGCCATGCCGCCAGTGACGCGCTGGTGCAGGCCCTGCAGGGCCATGTGAAGGCGCGGCTGGCGCCTTACGAGTACCCCAAGGAAATCGAGTTCATCGACGCCTTGCCAATGACGACCACCGGCAAAGTGCAGCGCCGGGTGCTGCGCTTGCGGGAGCAGGAGCGCGCGGCCGCAGCGGTCGCGGCCTGAGGGCCGGCTCCGCTCATTTGCACTTGTAGGGCTTGCCGAACATCGGCACCGTCCGCGGGGCCACGCTCTCGTTGAAGCGGTCCATGTCGCCGATGCGTGAGCGCAGCACCTCCACGCAGGTGTCACCGCGGCGCAGCAGGGTGCGGTGGTCGTCGACGCGCTCCGACACCCATTCGCCCGTGGCGCCCGCGGCGTCGGCGATGCGGTCTTCCAGCGTGCGCCGTGCGGTGTTGCTGCGCGGGTCGCTCAATGCGGGGTTGCGCGCGGCAGCGGACGAGGCGGCGTAGCCCGGCGGCAATGTCAGGCGCAGCGTTGTGCGTGGGGCTGTGGGTTCCGCATTGGGCGTGACAGGGCCCGCGTTGGAAGTGGACGGCGTGCTCGGGTCGGGGGCCGCCTGGGGCGCAACCGTCCACGGCAGCGGCGGCAAGGGCTCGGGCGCCGGCGCCAGCCGAGGCAGGGGCGGCCGGGCCGGTGGGGTGTCGGCCGGCCGGGCGGGTGCGGGCGGCGCCGGGCGCAGCCAGCGCAAGCTGATGCGCGGCGGGTTCACCGTGTCCAGCGGCTTCGGGCGGTGCTGCCACGCCGCGGCCAGCAACAGCAGGTGCAGGCCCACCACGGCGCCCCGTGCGGTCCAACGCTGCGACCGGGGCGTGGCAGGCCAGGCGGCGCTCACAGCTTCACCGAGACCTTGCTGTTGGCCGGCGGCAGCAGGCGGGCTGCGTCGGGCCACTGCTCCTGCCCGTTCAGCAGTGTGCAGGGGCGGCCCTGCGCGCCCTTGCGGGCCTCGGGGTCGCGCTCACCCGCCGCCAGTGGCAGCGGCAGGCCCAGCAGCTGGCCGTTCTCGCGCCACTCCAGTTCCCAGGTGGGCGTGGCGCTGCACACGCGCACGGCGTCGATCCGGGGGAACAGCCAGCGCAGATACCAAGGCAGCAGTTCCTCGCGCAGCGTGCGGGCCACGCGCATGATCTGGCGCACCTTGGCCATGGTCAGGTCTTCCGGCGCGACGGTCAGCTCCAGCGTGCCGGCAATCGACAGCTGGCCCTTGCCGGCGTTGGTGGCGAGGTCCGCCGTCTTGCCCTCGGCCTCGGGCAGCACGGGCAGGTCGAAGGCGCCGGTGTCGCTGAGCTTGATTGGGTAGTCGGCGTCGTCGCTGCGCACGGCCAGCTTCAGGTCGGCCAGGGCCACCTTGCTGCGCTGCGTGTCGACCTTGAAGTCCAGCCGGAACAGGCCTTCGCCGTGCTGGCGCAGCAAGATCAGCACCCGGTTGATCTGGCCGTAGGGCAGCACGTTGTTGTCGCGCTTCAGATCGGTGTGCACGGCGGGCAGTACGGCGGTGTCCGACGCCCTGGCGTTGGGGCCGGCCATCAGGCTGGTGGCCAGGATCGCGGTGGAGAGCAGGTGACGCATGGTGTGGTGGCCGCAGCGGCTGGGTCGGATGCGCAGTCAGGGTGAGAGGGGCGTGGGCCTCACAGCTTCACGCTCAGGCGCGTGGCCGGCGAGGGAAGCAGGCGGGCGGTGTCGGGCCAGCGCTCCTGGCCCGTGAGCAGGGCGCAAGGCCGGGGCTGCGCGGTTTTGCGGTCGAGCTCGTCGCGCTCGTCGGTGGCGACGGGCAGGGGCACGGTCACCACCTGCTCGGCCTCAGTCCACTCCAGCTGCCAGCCCGGCGCGGGGCTGCAGATGCGCACCCCTTGCACACGCGGCAGCAGCCAGCGCAGGGCCCACGGCAACAGGTCTTCGCGCACGCTTCGGCCCACCTTGACGATCTCGCGCACCTTGCCCATCGTCAGCTGGTCGGCGGGCGTGTTGAGCTCCAGCGACAGCCGCACCGACAGCTGGCCCTTCGGCGCGTTGGTTGCGAACTCGGCGCTGGCTGCTTCGGCCTCGGGCAGCACCGGCAGCTGGATCAAGCCCATCGGGTCGATGCGCAGCGGGTAGTCGTGGTCATCGGTGCGCACCACCATGCGCACGTCGCCCAGCGGCATCTTGGTCTTTTCGGTGTTGACCCGGAAATCCATGCGGAACAGGTTTTGACCGTGCACCTGCAGTTTGGTGAGCACCTCGTTCAGCCGCCGGTAGGGCAGCACGGTGGGGTCACGCTTGAGTTCGGTGTGCACCGTGGGCAGCACCTGCGTGTCGCTGTCCTCTTGTGCGACGGCGGGCGGGGCGGCGAGCAGGGCTGTGCACAGTGTGGTGCTCAGGATCCGGGATGAGGGAGGCAGGAACATCGAGTCGTACAGCGAAAAACAGGGCGGGTCAGGCTTCGGCATCCGGAGGCTCGGGGCCGGGTTCCCAGGCCAGCAGGTCGCCGGGCTGGCATTGCAAAACCTCGCAGATGCGGGCGAGGGTGTCGAAGCGCACGCCTCGCACCTTGCCGCTCTTGAGCAAGGAGAGATTGGCTTCGGTGATGCCCACGCGCTCCGCCAGCTCGCGCGAGCGCATCTTGCGGCGCGCGAGCATGACGTCGAGGGTGACGACGATGGGCATCAAATGAACTCGGCGTTTTCGTCGGCCACGCGGGCGGCTTCGGCCAGCACTTGCGCCAGGGCCAACAGCAGCAGCCCGAAGAGCAAGGCGAGGTAGTGGTCAGACGACAAACCCACCCACAGCTGCCGCTCGCCCTTGGGGTTGCCCCAGGTCACGGCCAGGATGGCCAGCGTGTGGCCCAGGGGCTGGGCTGCCGCCAGCGCGCACACGCCCGCGCCCAGGCGGCGCAGGTGCAGGGCCGGGCGCTGGGCCAGCAGCTCGCCTTGGGCGAAGCAACCGAACAGGCTCCACATCTGCCACAGCGCAAACAGGCTCACGCCGGTGGGCAGCATGGAGGACGCGAGGCCCCACAGCCGTGAGCCCAAATCCAGCTGCAGCTTGCTGAGGTTCCAGGTGCGTGCGGCCACCTCGGCCACCCAGTCGGGCTCGGCCCAGAAGATGAAGGGCAGGGTGCTGATCACGGCCACGCCCATCAGGCACAGCGCACGCACAACCCAGGCCAGGCGCCGGATGCGGCGCAGGCCATCGATGGAGAACGAGTCGGGCATGGGGGCTTCGTGAAACAAGAAAAACTTACTGTAAAACAATAAATAGTTAGCGTGGCGAAGTAAATTTCACCGTCGCTCAAAATGGCGGCATGAGCAAGAAGAGCACCCACGTCAGCGAGACCCCGGCGACCCAGGTTCTGAAGCGCGCCGGCATTGCGTTCACCGAGCATGTGTACGAGTACGTCGAGCACGGCGGCACGTCGGAGTCGTCCAAGCAGCTGGGCGTGGACGAGCATGCGGTGGTGAAGACGCTGGTGATGCAGGACGAGAAGGCCGACCCGCTGATCGTGCTGATGCACGGCGACTGCACCGTCAGCCTGAAGGAGCTGGCTCGGCAGATTCCTTGCAAGAAAGTGGAGCCCTGCAAGCCCGAGGTGGCGCAGCGCCACAGCGGCTACCAGGTGGGCGGCACCTCGCCGTTCGGCGTGCGCAAGGCCATGCCGGTGTTCGTGGAGGCGAGCATTCTTGAGTTGCCCAAGATCTGCATCAATGGCGGGCGGCGGGGCTACCTGGTGGGCATCGAGCCTCGGGTGCTGACCGAGCTGCTGGGCGCCCGCCCCGTGCACTGCGCCAATGCCGCCTGAGATGCCGCCTGAGCCCGCGGCCGACTCGCTGGCCCTGCGGCGCCCGGGCCGGCGGGCGCAGGCGCTGCTCGTGGAGTTGGCGCACTTCACCGCGAAAGAAGCGCGGGCCTGCTTGTTCGCCGGGCTGTTTTTTGCCAGCGTGTTGTGCGTGCCGCGCGGCGGCTTGCTGGGTGTGCCGCGCTACGACGTGCTGCTGCTGATCGCCGTGGGCATCCAGGCCTGGATGTTGGCCACGGGGCGTGAATCGCGGGACGAACTCAAGGCCATCTGCCTGTTCCATGTGCTGGGGTTTGCGCTGGAGGTGTTCAAAACCTCGGGCGCCATCCGCTCCTGGTCGTACCCCGACTTTGCGTATTCCAAGCTGCTTGGCGTGCCGCTGTTCTCGGGCTTCATGTACGCGGCGGTGGGCAGCTACATCATCCAGGCGTGGCGGCTGTTCCAGCTGCGGGTGGAGCACCACCCGCCGTACTGGATGGCCGGCCTCATGGCCGCGGCGCTGTACCTGAACTTCTTCACCCACCACTTCATCGGTGACTTCCGCGGCTACCTGGCCGCCGGCGCGCTGGGGCTGTATGCGCGGGCGCAGGTGGTGTTCCGCCCGCATCGGGTCGACCGGCGCATGCCGCTGGCCCTGGCCTTGGTGCTGATCGGTTTCTTCATCTGGCTGGCGGAGAACCTGGGCACCTTCTTCGGGCTGTGGGCTTACCCGCACCAGCTCGGCGCATGGGCGGTGGTGCACCTCAGCAAGTGGAGCGCGTGGTCGCTGCTGGTGTTGATGAGCTTCACCATCGTGACCAACCTCAAGCACGTCAAGGCCACCGTCCAGGTTCCGGCCTGACGGGCGGGTGTTTGGGCGCCGCATTGGGCGCCGCATCGGGAGCGGCTGCGGGCGAACCGGGGGCCGACCTGCCTGACAATCGCGCCCCATGGAAAACGTCATCCCCCTGCTCGCCGCCGTCGTCGGCTACCTGATCGGATCGCTGTCCTTCGCCGTCATCGTCAGCCGTGCGATGGGCCTGTCCGACCCGCGCTCCTACGGCTCCGGCAACCCCGGTGCCACCAACGTGCTGCGCTCCGGCAACAAGGCCGCGGCCATCCTGACCCTGGTGTTCGATGCCTTGAAGGGCTACCTGCCCGTGATGGCCGTGCTGCAGTGGGGCGCTCCCCACGGGCTGGGCGAGGGCACGGCGGCGCTGGTGGGCCTCGGCGCCTTCCTGGGGCACCTGTGGCCGGTGTTCTTCAAGTTCGAGGGCGGCAAGGGCGTGGCCACGGCGGCCGGCGTCATCTTCGGCCTGAACCCGCTGCTGGGCGTGGCCACGCTGGCCACCTGGCTGATCATTGCGTGGTTCAGCCGGTACTCGTCGCTGGCGGCCATCGTGTCGGCCGCGTTCGCGCCGATGTATCAGTTGCTCATTTGGGAAGCCGGCCCCACGGCCGTCGCCCTGATCATCATGGGCTTGCTGCTGGTGTGGCGGCACGCAGCCAACATCAAGAAGCTGCTGGCCGGCACTGAAAGCAAGCTGGGCCAAAAGGCCGCGGGCGCCACGCCCGCGCCGGGCACCAGCAAGAAACACCCGCACGGCACCGGCCCCAAGCCAGCCGGGCACTCGCACCACCACTCCTCGCGAAAGAAGTGACCCCATGAGCAACAACATCGAGCGTTTCGACGTCGGCCCCCGCATGTCGGAGATGGCCGTCTACAACGGCGTGGCCTACCTGGCCGGTCAGATTGCTGAAGACGGCAGCCAGGGCATCGAAGGCCAGACGGCCCAGGTGCTGGCCGCCATCGACAAGCTGCTGGCCCGTGCCGGCACCGACAAGAGCCGCATCCTGCGCGCGCAGATCTTCCTGGTCGACCTGGCCGACTTCGCCGCCATGAATGGCGTGTGGGAACAGTGGGTCACGCCCGGCCACACCCCGCCGCGCGCCACCGTGCAGGCCGCGCTGGCCCGCCCGGAGTGGAAGATCGAAATCGTGGTGACCGCCGCCGTCTGAACGCACGCGGGCTGATCGGCCCCGTTGCCTCTCGCCTGACCCAGGGCGGCCTCGTCGACATCCGGCGGGCCGCCCTGGTTGCTTCTGGGCTGCTTCTGGGCTGCTTCTGGGCTGTTTCTGGGCTTAGCGGGCCTGCAGCGCCCGCTGGCGCCAGAACGCCGCGTCGATGAGTTGCTCCGCGCCGGTGCGCGCGTTGACCAGCCAGAACTGGTGCCCATCGGCGCTGACCCGCACCACCTCGCCCTCGTGCCGCCCTGCGCGAACGCGCTGACCGAGCGCATTGCCCGGAAAGCCCGGCTGCCGCGCCAGCACCTCCAGCGGCACCCCCACCCGAACGTCACCCGCCAGCCGAAGGCGCTGCATCAGCGGTGCCAGCAGCGGGCTGGCCGCGTCGGCGGGTGACACGAACAGCACCAGCTTGGCCTGCGCCCGGCTCAGGGCCACGTTCAGCAGGCGCTGCGCTTCCTCCCCGTGCAGGAAGGGCTGCGCGCCGTCGGCAGGGTCGAACAGCACCACGGGCGCCTCGCTGCCCTGGGCGCGGTGCACCGTGCTCACGCGCACCGCCTCCGGCACGCCCAGCGCCCGCAACCGCTGGCGGATCAGCGCCCGCTGCGCGCGAAACGGCGTCAGCACGATGAGTTCTTCCGTCGCCCAGTCGCCCGATTCCAGCGCCTGCGTCACCAAGGCCGCGATGGCGTCTGCCGACTCCCGTCGCACTGGGCCGCGCTCCGCCGCCACCCAGCCGCCGTCGGTCTTGAGCCGGTGCACGTGCACCTGCGTCTCCGCCGGGATGTCGCCCAGCGCGCGTTGCCGCTGGGCCTGCCAATCCGGTGAGGCCAAGGCATCGGCCGCCACGCGCAGCACGCCGTCGTAGAACAGCTGGCTCACCAGCTCGCCAATCGGCGGCGCCATTCGCGACTGCTCGTCCAGCAGCGCCACCGAGCCGCCTTGCGCGCTGGTCCCTCGCGGCATCTCGGCAAAGGCCGAGCGGCCCAGCCAGCGGCGGGCCAGGCGGTCGTCGCTGCGCTGCACGGGCGAGAGTTGCTGCGGGTCGCCTGCAAACAGCCGGGCGCGGCCCAGCGGCATCAGGGCCAGTGCGTGCGCGAGGCTCACCTGGCTGGCCTCGTCAAACACCAGCAGGTCGAACGGGGCCTCACCGTCGGGGCTGAGCTCGCGCAGCGTCTTGAGCGTGAAGGCTGCGCGGGTGGTGGTCATGCTGGCCAAGCGGCAGCGTTGCAGCACTTTCAGCGACGAGGCCCGCAGCTCGTCGCGCAGGTCGGCCACGCGGTCGGCCCAGGCTTTCAGGGCATGGGCGTCGCGCGCGGTGGGGCGCTGGCTTTCGGCGCGGGCCAGGCGGGCGATGAGGTCGCGGTCTTGCGTGGGGATGAGGTGCTCGCGCCCGTCGTAAGCCGCGGCGTCGAACCGGGTGCCCAGGCGCTGTACGGCCGGCCGCAGGTGTTCGCGCCGGCCCTTGTGCAAGGCCTTGTCCACCGCCAGCGTGGCCAGGTCCACCGCGTGGTTGGTGGTGGAGAGCAGCAGCACGCGGGCCGTGGGGTGGCGCTCCAGGTACTCGGCCAGCAGCACGCCCAGCGTGGTGGTTTTGCCGGTGCCCGGCGGGCCCCACAGGAAGGCGCTGCTGAAGCCGGTCAGCGCCAGCGCGGCGCGCTGCGCCGGGCGCAGCCAGCGGAACGGCTCGCCGGTGAGCGGGCTGCCGCCGCGCAGCGGCTGGGGCGCCGACAAGTCCGGCAGGCAGGCCAGGGCTTGCTCGGCCCAGGGCGTGTCCCACCAGGCATCGGCCACGGCGTTCAGGTAGCGCGTGGGGTACAGCCGGATCAGATGGCCGGCGGGCGGCGGCGGGCTGCTGGCGTTTTGCAGCACCAACTGGTCGGCCTCCACCACCACGGCCAGCACGCTGGCGCCGCCCTTGGCCGGCGCGCCCCACCAGGCGGCGGCACCGTCCAGGCTGTCGTCCAGCAAGGCTTGCGCCGAGGCCGCACCCGGCCGCTGACCTTCGGCGAACACGTAGCCGGGCTCCAGCGTCACGCGCCACAGCGGGCCGTCGCGCTCGGTGTGCAGCACCTTGAAGTCGTAGTACTCGGGCGTGGCCGACAACTCGGCATTCAGCGCTGCGCGAACGTCCGCGAGGCTCATGGGTCAGGGAACTCGAAAGCAAAGCGCGAACTGTAAATGCATACAGCATCTGGCCGCCCCTTGATCCCGCTCAACACCGGCGTTCGCAGGCGCCGTTAGCCTGACGAACCACCATCACTTCCCGGGTTGCCACGATGTCCATCGAGTTGTTCCGCCAGGGCCGGCACGTCTGCGTCATGTTTGCCCGCCTGGGCGACGAGGGCGGCGATGCCGTGCAGTCCAACCAGTTCCTGCTGGTCAATGGCGACACCGGCGCCATCCTCGATCCGGGCGGCAACATCGCCTACAACGAGCTGTACCTGGGCATGTCGCGGTTCTTCCCGCCGCACAAGCTGGCGGCCATCCTGGCCTCGCACGCCGACCCCGACATCATTGCCTCACTGGACCGCTGGATGACGGCCACCGAGGCGCCGGTCTACATCTCGCGCCTGTGGGAGCGGTTTGCGCCGCACTTCTGCAAGCCGGGCAAAACCAGCGGCCGCGTGGTGGGCCTGCCAGACGGCGGCGAGCGGCTGCGCCTGGGGCAGGGCGACGACGCCTTCGAACTCTGGGCCCTGCCAGCGCACTTCATGCACGCCGAGGGCAATTTCCAGTTCTACGACCCGGTCAGCCGCATCCTGTTCTCCGGCGACTTGGGTGCGTCGCTGGGCACCACGCTGAACCCCGAGAAGCCGGTCAAGTCGCTGGCCGAGCACATTCCGCGCATGGAGGGCTTCCACCGCCGCTACATGGTCAGCAACAAGATCCTGCGGCTGTGGGCGGCCATGGTGCGGCAGTTGGACATCCAGATGATCGCCCCGCAGCACGGCTCGCCCATGGTGGGCCCGGCCGTGCGCGAGTTCATCGACTGGGTGGAACAGCTGGAGTGCGGGGTGGACCTGTTCGGCCCGGCGAATTACCGCGTGCCGGCCTGAGCCTCGCGCGCGGCGCGCCAGGCGCGGTCCAGCGCATCGGCCTCGCGGCGGCTTTGGCTGATGCGCTCGCGCTGCTGCGCGATCTCCGCGCGTTGGGCGTCGGACAGTTGCGCGGCGTCGGCCGCCTCGGCACGGGTCAGGGCGGGCAGGCCCGGATCGTTCGGCAAGGCCCAGCGCATGGCCACCTGGGCTTGCAGCGGCCCCTGCGGCGTTTGCATGGCGAATTCAGTCACGCGGCCGTTGGGCTGAACTTCCAGCGGCTCGCCGATGGGCTGCTTGCAGGTTTCGTCCATGGGCTGGGCCACGGGCCGCACCACGCCGCCATCAAAAATGTGCAGGTGCAGGTACAGGCACCAACCCGGCAGCAGCGCTTGCGTGGTGACGCCTGACGTCCCGCCCACCAGCGGGCGGTTCAGCGGCACCCACAGGCTGCTGTGGTGCCAGTCACTCCGCCCCAGTTGGGAGGCGATGGTGAATTGCAGGCCTTGATCCTGCGGCTTGCCTTGTGCCGGGCGGTCTACAGCAGGCTGGGCGGCAGGCGCTTGCTGGGCAGCACGCGCCACCAGGGCCGCGCCGGTGCCGGCGACCACCACCAGGGCCAGGGCGCCCAGGCGCTGGCCGCGCGACACCCGGCGGTAGCGGGACAGCAGCCGCACCCGTTGCACCAGCGGGTGGCCGCCCGTCCAGGCGCTGGCCAGCCAGGCTTGATGCGGCCGCACGTGGGCCGCCACCATGGCGCGGGTGTAGGTGGCGTGGGCGGCCGGGTCGGCCACGCTGTCGAGCACGGCTTCGTCGCAGGCCAGTTCCTGGTCGTCGCGCAGGCGACGGGCACCCCACCAAGCCAGCGGGTTGAACCACTGCAGGCACAGCAGCGTGGCCGCGAGCAGGTTCCAGGCGTTGTCGTGCCGGCGTTGGTGCACCGCCTCGTGCGCCAGCATCAAGCGCTGGCTGTCGGCATCGAAGCGTTGGCTGAAGTCTTGCGGCAGCACCAGGCGCGCCGGAAACACGCCCACCACCGCCGGGCTGTGGCCTGCGGGCGCTTGCCAGTGGCCGTCGGCCGTGCGCGCCAGGGCCCGCTGGTAGCGGCGTTGGCCGCGCCAGTGCAGCGCAGCCAGGGCAGCAGCGCCGGCCACCCACAAGGCGGCCAACAACTCGGCGCGGCTGACCTCAGGGGCTGCCGGCGTGGCGGGTTCGGCGGCGCTGAGGGTCGGCGTGCTGCGCGCGGTCAGCTCAGCCACGCCCAGCGCGGTGGTGACCTCGGCCGGCATCGAGGCGGCCAGCGGTGTGACGGACCAGCCCAGCGGCACGCGGGGCAGCCAGGGGCTGGCCAGCACCAGCGGCACCAGCAGCCAGGCGGCATAGGTGGCGCGGGCGCCCAGCGTGCGGCGCACCAGCGGCCGGGCCACGGCCAGCACCAACAGCGCCGCGCTGACCAGCACGGTGAAGCGCAGCAGGGCGTCCAGCAACGTGGGGACGAGGGTGGGCATGGACATCGGAATGGGCATCGAAATGGGCATGACGGGCCTCTCCAAAGCGTGGAGGAAGGGTGGACGGGGCGCGGGCTCTGGCCTTCAGGGCTTGGGCGCGCTGTAGTCCGGCGTGGGGTTGCGGAAGGAGTTCGCGCGGATCTCCAGCGTCAGGCGGTGTTGGCCATCGGGCGTGGTGGTTTCCACGCGGCCGCTGCCGCCGTCTTGCATCAGCAGGCGCGGGGCGGCCACCTGGCGCACCGGCGGCGGCGGGGCCTTGCCCTGGCTGTTGCGCCAGGCCAGCACAGCCGCTTCGTCTTCCGACAGGGCCAGCTCGGTGTCCACCATCAGGTGTTTGTCGCCTTCAAAGCGGCCGGTGAACGTGAGCTTCCACAAGCGCGGGCCGTTGGGTTCGTTGAACACCACCGTGGCCGGCGCCGCGGGGAAGGTGTTCAGCCGTGGGTGCGAGATCTCCTGGCCATCCAGGCTCAGGCGGATGTCAAAGCGCAGTTGAACGAAGCCCTCCACCACGGGCGGCGCTTCCGGCGCGGCTTGCAGCGCATAGCTGGTGCCCATGGCCCCGAGCAGTGTGGCGGCCAGAAGGGCGAGGTGGTGGCGCCGGGTGGCGCGGGCGTGCTTGAGCATGGCAACTCTTTCAACAAGCGGGTGAACGGAGCCCCAGCGGCTGGCCAGGGGGGCGGCCGGCGCGGTCAGGCCATGGGCGGCCAGCAGCGCGTCGGTGTATTCGGTCAGGGCCAGGGGCTGGGCGCGCAGCACGGCGGCATCGCAGGCCAGTTCCTGGTCGGCCCGCAGCCGGGCCAGCCCCCACCAGGCCAGCGGGTTCCACCAGTGCAGGCAGGCGATGAACGTGCCCACGCCGGCCCAGAGGTTGTCGCCACGGGCGCGGTGCACGTGCTCGTGCGCCAGGATCAGGGCCTGCTGAGCCGGCGTGAAGCGGTGCTGGAAATCCAGCGGCAGCATCACCCGCGGCCGCCACAGGCCCACCAGAGCCGGGCTGCTGCCGGCGGGCAGCGTGCTGCCGTGCCGGGCCAGCTGCCATTGCCGCGTGGCCTGCACCAGCAGGGCCAGCACCGTACCGGCCAGCCACAGGCCCAGCCAGGCGGTGGCGGGCAGCGGCAGGGCTGAGGCCGATGGCGCAGCCACCGCGCCGCCCGCCTCGGCCCCGGTGGGTGCCAGGGCTTGTGCCGGCCACAGCAGGTGCAGCGGCTCTTGCACGGGGCGGGGCAGGGCCGCCGTGAGCAGCAGCAGCGGCAGGCCGCTCCAGGCCAGGTAGCTCAGCCCCGCGCTAGCGCGCCGCAGCGCGGGGCGGGCCAGGGCCAGCAGCACCACGCCCAGGCTCAGCAGCAGGGCCTGGCGCAGCAGGGCGTGCAGCAGTGCGTCAGCCACGGTCTTGCTCCTTCAGCAGCGCCTTCAGGGCCTCGATGTCTTCGGGCTTGAGCTTGCGCTCGGACGCGAACTGCGCCACCAGCGGGGCCAGGCGGCCGCCGAACAGGCGGTCGATGAGGGACAGGCCGGTGTCGGCCACCCAGGCGTCTTCGGGCACGGCGGGGGCGTACAGAAAGCGCCGGCCGTCGCGCTCAGCCGTCACGGCGCCTTTCTTCAGCAGGCGGTTCAGCAGGGTCTTGACCGTGGCCAGCTGCCAGCCTTGCTGCGGCCCGAGGGCTGCGGCGATTTCGTCAGCCGCCTGCGGGGCGCGTTGCCACAGCTGGCGCATGACTTGCGCCTCGGCGTCGCTGATGGGTGGGGGTGTAGGGCTCATCGTTTACGCGTGTAAATGTTGAGCGAATGATTACGCCTGTAATCGATGCCGTCAACCCCCGGGTTTTCACAGGGCTGCCATGCGCGCGGGCTAGCGTGCCGGGTGGCCGCCGGTGCGGCGAGGAGCACGGCAGTGAGCGTGATGGACGTGGAATGGGTGAAGCGCATTCACCGTGACTTGCAGGACGACTTCGACGAAGAGCTCGAACTCGAACTGGACGACGGCGACGAAAGCGGCCTGCCCGGCGCGCCGGGCAGCGAGCGGCAGCAGTACTTCCGCGAGCTGATCCGCCTGCAAAGCGAGCTGGTGAAGCTGCAGGACTGGGTGGTGCACACCGGGCACAAGGTGGTGATCTTGTTCGAGGGGCGCGACGCGGCCGGCAAGGGCGGCGTGATCAAGCGCATCACCCAGCGGCTGAACCCCCGCGTGTGCCGCGTGGCGGCGCTGCCGGCGCCGAACGACCGGGAGCGCACGCAGTGGTACTTTCAGCGGTACGTGTCGCACCTGCCGGCGGCGGGTGAGATCGTGCTGTTCGACCGCAGTTGGTACAACCGCGCCGGCGTGGAGCGGGTGATGGGCTTCTGCACCGACGACCAGTACGAAGAGTTCTTCCGCTCCGCGCCGGAGTTCGAGCGCATGCTGGTGCGCTCGGGCATTCAGCTCATCAAGTACTGGTTCTCCATCAGCGACGACGAGCAGCGCGTGCGCTTTCTGGGCCGTATCCATGACCCGCTCAAGCAGTGGAAGCTCAGCCCCATGGACCTGGAGTCCCGCCGCCGGTGGGAGGAATACACCAAGGCCAAGGAGGTGATGCTCGAGCGCACGCACACCGCCGAGTCGCCCTGGTGGGTGGTGCCGGCGGACGACAAGAAGCGCGCCCGGCTCAACTGCATCCACCACCTGCTGCAGCAAATGCCCTACCAAGAGGTGCCCCACGAACCCGTGGTGCTGCCGCCGCGCGAGCGCCGGGAGGACTACATCCGCCACCCCGTGCCGGCCGAACTCATCGTGCCGGCGGTGTACTGAGGCGTGAGGCCCGGCCCCGGTTGAGCGTCGGGTTCGGCGTGGCTGGCTGGGCAACCCCGGCGACCAGGAGTGCGGGCTTGAATGCGCTGGAAGGTCGGGTCGCAGAGGTGATGGCGCCGGATCACGCCGGTGCGCGGATCGGTTGGTCGATGCTCGCCTGAGAGATGCGCCAGGGTTGCTCACACCTCCTCGGGCGAAAACACCACCGGAATCCTGCGCTGGACCTGTGGGCGCCCGATGTCCGCCATCCAAGGCAGGCACAAGCCCAACACCTTGTCGTAAAGAAAAAGCAGGGCCGAGAGCGCCTGGCGGTAGCTGGACGGCGCGAGGCCGCGGCCGGCCGCCAGGTACGTCAGGAAAGCCTCGACCTCCGGCCCGCCCATCTCTGCCGGATGGCGCAAACCATGCCAGCGGACGAACGCCCGGGTCCAGGAGACATAGGCATCTTCGGTGCGCGGGCTGTAATGCAGGTATCGGACGCGCTCGCGGACCTGATCTAACAGATTGGTTGCCTGCAAAGGCGGCAACTGCACGGCCGACGGCGGACGCAGGGTTTTGCGGGGTGCCAAGGCGCCGGGAAGTGATGGCAGCATGTGACCTCCAAGGGGCTGAGCGGGCCACCCCATCGACATGTAGAAAAGTCGGAAAAAGGCCTGGAAATAGTGCTGTGCAAATGTGCAGTTAAATTCCGAAAAGTGAAGACTGCTCAAGCACTTGGAGGTGCGTTTGCCTACGATGTTAGGGAGGCGGGTCTGATGTTATGCAGCAGCTTCTGTCTCCCGATAACACATGAGGCCGTATGCAAGAGATTCCTATCTCCGTCGAGCAAGAAGGCGAAGAGTTTGCAACGCTCTGCTCCTGTTGCGGAAGGCCCATCTATTGGGGGCATGGTTGGCTCATGTCAGAAGGCCAATCACTGGCAGCGTTTTGGTACCAATGGTCCGAAGGACATCAAGGCAGATTTTGTTTGGCCATCGCGCGCTTCGATTCGGAAGAGTGCTTGATCCCTGGAGTCGTAGTAGTGACAGCGAGGATCGAAGCTCAATCTCTCATCTATTCAGTCGTCGAGCCTGAAGCATCCCCATGGAAGAACTTTGGGTCTTTCGGCGCAATCTCGAATCGAGCCTCTGCGCTAGAAGATCGGGCAGAAGTCTTTTCTCTTGTTGATGCCATTGCCGCAAATGAGATGCGTCTATCCGAGAGAATTCTCGGCAGCAAGTTGCAAGGCTAGGCAGCGACATGTGGCCTAGCCATTCCATCGAGAGGACATGCCCCGGCAAGCCGGGTCATGCTTCTCATGGCAAACGTTGAACGGCCGCTTTACGCACCCTTGCCGGCCCTGGCACCCTCCGTGCGGCCGTAGCATGAGGGCCATGCCGCGTTCGTTGATGGTTGTGATCGTTGTGTCGCTGCTGGCCTCCTGGGCCTGGCGCAGCCATGTGACCTCGCAGGACGGTGCCGCGCTGCGCCGCGTGGTGCAGCCGGGCGACATCCACATGATTTCGTCGCAGACCTGCGGTTGGTGCACGGCCGCGCGGCGTTGGATGACGCAGGAGGGGCTGCCCTTTGATGAATGCTTCATCGACCAGGACGTGGCCTGCCGCAGCGAGTACGACGCCCTGGGCGCCCAAGGCACGCCCACGCTGCTGGTGCGTGGGCAGCGGGTGGTGGGGTTCGACCGGGCACGCATCCGGGCCCTGCTGGAATGAGCCGAGCCGAGTCGGCAACGCTGCTCAGCAGCGCTGGCGACTCGGCTCGGCGGCGGTGGAAAAAAGCGTCTTTCGCATCGGGTTCAGACGCCTGGTTCAGCCGCGCTTGGTGGTGGACTTGTTGGCTGCCAGGGTTTGGCGCAGCAAGGTGGCTTCGCTGTAGCCCACCACCACCACGCGGGGCAGTTGGGCCACTTCACGCTGGGCGTAGCCGGTGACAACGACGCGCGGCAGCTGCGCCACCTCACGCGTGGCCTTGCCGGTGATGACCACGCGCTCCAGCTTCACGGGGGCTTGCGGGGCGGCTTGGGTGGCTACCGCGGTCAGGCTCAGGGCAACGGCGGTGAACAGGGTTTGCAGGCTCATGATCGACTCCTTCGGTGGGTTTCGAACCGCGTGATTGCTTGTTCGATGGAGTCAGTTTCGTCAGCTGAGCCGGGCGCTTCCAGGCGGCTGCGATCAATCGCGGGCTGCGGCGGATGAACTGCAGAAGCCAGGGATGAGCGGCAGCGCGTGCCGCCCGGCTTGGGGCGCTTCAGCCCAGTTGCAGGCCCAGCGCGGCCAGGTCGCCCCGGCCTTGGCGCACCAGCACGGGCTCGTCGCCCTGGCTCAGGTCCAGCACGGTGGTGGGCTGGGCCGGGCAGGCGCCGGCATCCAGCACGAACTGCAGCTGGCGGTCCAGCCGCTCGCACACCTCGGCGGCGTCGTTCAGCGGCTCGCTGTCGCCCGGCGGAATCAGCGTGGTGGACAGCAGCGGCTCGCCGAACTGGGCGAGCAAGTCTTGAATCACCCGGTGCTCGGGCACCCGCAGGCCGATGGTGCGGCGGCTGGGGTGCGACAGGCGGCGCGGCACCTCTTTGGTGGCCGGCAGGATGAAGGTGTAGGCCCCCGGCGTGGCCAGCTTCAGCAGCCGGTACTGGCGGTTGTCCACCATGGCGTAGGTGGCCAGCTCCGACAGGTCACGGCACAGCAGCGTGAGGTGGTGCTTTTCGTCCACCCCGCGCACCCGGCGCAGGGCCTCGGCGGCCGCCTTGTCGTTCAAGTGGCAGACGAAGGCGTAGCTGGAATCGGTGGGCACGGCCCCGATGCCGCCGGCTTGCAGCATCTGTGCGCACTGGCGCAGGAAGCGGGGCTGGGGGTTGTCGGGGTGAACTTCGAAAAGCTGGGCCATGCGGCATTGTGCGGCCGCAGGCCCCCTTCAATCAGCCCGTCAGCGGTGGATGCGGTCGGCCAGTGCCGCCCACACGGGCGTCAGCCGTGCGGCGAGCGGGGGCAGGGCGCCCAGGTCGATGCGGCTTTCTTCCGGGGAGTGGAAGTCGGAGCCGCGCGAGGCGAAGAGGTTGAATTCCTGCGCGGTGTCGGCGTAGGTCACGAACTCGTCGGCGGTGTGGCTGCCGGTCACCACCTCGATGCCCCGGCCGCCATGGCCGATGAACTCGGTGATGAGGGCGTATTCCTCCGTCGGCGTGAACCCGTAGCGGCCCGGGTGCGCGATGACGGCCATGCCGCCGGCGCGGGTGATCCAGCCGACGGCGTCTTTCAGCGACGCCCACTTGTGCGGCACGAAGCCGGGCTTGCCTTCGGTCAGGAAGCGGCGGAAGACCTCGGGCACGTCTTGGCAGTGCCCGGCGTCCACCAGGAAGCGGGCGAAGTGGGTGCGTGAGATGAGGTCCGGGTTGCCCACGTACTTCAGCGCGCCTTCAAACGCGCCGTGGATGCCCACCTCGGAGAGGCTGGCGGCCATTTCGCGGGCGCGGGCTTCGCGGCCGCCGCGGGTGGCGCGCAGGCCGTCGGCCAGGGCGGTGTCGGTGTGGTCGAACCCCAGGCCCACGATGTGCACCACGCGGTGGGCGAAGGTGACTGAGATTTCGGTGCCGGTCAGGTAGGGCAGGCCGAGGGCCCGGGCGGCGTCGAGGGCGCGCTGCTGGCCGCCGATTTCGTCATGGTCCGTCAGCGACCACAGCTGCACCCCGCCCGCCTGCGCGCGTGCGGCAAGGGCTTCGGGCGTCAGCGTGCCGTCCGAGACGACGGAGTGGCAGTGCAGGTCGGCGTTGAGGCTGGCATCGAGGTTCACGCCCCGATTGTGTCAGCCACCTCGGCCCGGGGCGCGGCCGCGCCGCCATGGGCCTGCAGTCGAAATGCGTTCACCGTGGATTCCATGCCCTCGGCCTGGCTTTGCAGGCTGGTGGCTGCGGCGGCGGCTTGCTCCACCAGGGCGGCGTTTTGCTGGGTCATGGCGTCGATGGCCTGCACCGCCTCGCCCACGTCGGCGGTTTGCTGTGCCTGGGTGCGGGTTTGGTCGGCCATGGCGTGGATCAGCTGGGTCATGGCGCCGACCTGGCTCAAGATGGCCTCCACCGACCGCCCGGCCTCGGCCGCCAGCGCGGTGCCGGCGTCCACGCGCTCCACCGACTGGCCGATCAGGTGCTTGATCTCGCGCGCGGCGGTGGCGCTGCGCTGGGCCAGCGCGCGCACCTCGGTGGCCACCACGGCAAAGCCCCGGCCGGCGTCTCCGGCGCGGGCAGCCTCCACGGCGGCGTTCAGGGCGAGGATGTTGGTCTGGAAGGCAATGCCGTCGATCAGGCCGGTGATGTCGGCGATGCGGCGGCTGGCGTCTTCGATGCTGCGCATGGTGTGCACCACCTCGCCCACCACCTGGCCGCCTTGGGTGGCCGCGGCAGCGGCCGAGGCGGCCAGGGCTTCGGTTTCGCGGGCCGAGGTGCTGCTGTGCTGCACCGCGCGGGTGAGGGACTGCAGGTGGCTGGTGGTTTGCTGCAGGCGGGCGGCGGCTTGCTCGGTGCGGTCGGCCAGGTCTTGGTTGCCCGCGGCGATTTCGCCCACCGCGTGGCGAATGCGCCCGGCGTCGCCGTGGATGTGCTGCACCAGGCCCCGCAGGCGGTCCTGCATGTGGCCCAGGGCGGCCAGCACGCGGCCGAGTTCGTCGCGCCGCCCGCCGGGCACCGCTTGGCTGAGGTCGCCGGCCGCAATGCGCTCGGTCACCTCCACCATCTGCGCCACCGGGCGCAGCAACTGCCGGATGGACCGCACCATCACGAACACCATCAACGCCAAGGTGGCGGGCAGCAGCACGGCCACCAGGTTGCGGTGCCAGCGCGCCGCATTGGCGCGCGCGGTGAGCCCGGTTTCCAGCGCCTGCACGACACGCTGGCTGAGCTGCGCTTGCACACCGGCAGCCTCGGTGAGCCGGGTGGCCAGTTGGTCCAGCGGAAAGTTCACGTCCTTGGCCGCGGCCTCCAGCGTGGCGTCCACCTGGCTGCGTTGGGCGCGGGCCTGCTCGGCCAGCGGTTGCAGTTCGGCTTGCAGGGCGGGGTCGCCGGCTTGCAGGGCGAGTTGCAGGTGCGTGAGCATCTGCGCCGCATGTTCGCGGTAGCGGGTGTGCGCGGCCGACATGCTGGCCAGGTCGTCCACCGCGGCGGCGCGCGCCAGGGCGGCCAGTTCCGAGAGCGCGTCTTGCACGCGCGGCGCCGCCTGCAGCCCGGCAATGATGGCGAAGTAGGACGCAGGCTCCGGGTCCAGCAACAGGCCGCTGGCGGCGTTGAGGTCGGCCACGGCGTCGAACGCGGTTTGCGCCAGTTGGGTCTGCGCGGCCAGCAGGCGCGGCGCATCCAGCGGGCCTTGGTCCAGCGCCTGGCGCAGCGGGGCGTGGGCTTGGCGCAGCCGTTGCAGGTGCTCCAGTTGGGTGCGGGCGGCGTCGGCGGGCAGCGTGCCGGCTTGCACGGTGGGCTCCACGGCGGCCAGGGCCTCCAGCACGCGGGCGGCGGCGGCCAAGGCCTGGGGCTTTTGATCCGGCCGGGTGCTCAGCGCCTCGGCGCCCAGCAGGCGCTGCTGCTGCAAGGCGGCCAGCACGGCCTGCCACGCGCGGTTGGCGGGAAGGGCTTGGTGCTCTTGCGCCACCACATCCAACTGGGCCACGAACTGGTGCAGCAGCACGCCGCTGGGCACCAGGCCCAACAGCAGGGCCAGCACGGCCACCAGGCTGAGCCGCGTGCGCAGGCTCCAGTGCTCAGAAAACTTCAGCAAGCTCATGGGTCGACGGGGTGTTCGTGGGCAGGCGATGGGGGGTGCCGTGCAGGCGGCGGTCGATGAAGTAGCGGCTGCCGCCGGCGCGGCCCTTGGCCACGCGCTTGGGCTCGGCCAGGGCGGCGGCCAGCGCGCGGGCGCTGTCGAAGCTGCCCGGCTGGTGCAGCAGCGCACCGGCTGAGAACGTGGGCAGCGGGTGGAAGGTGGGCTGGTTCTGGCGGTTCAGGGTTTCGTAGCCGCCGGCGGCCAGGTGTTCGGCCGAGAAGAAGCTGCGCACCGCGGCGTCAAAGCCGGCGCACACGCGGTTCAGCCGCGCCTCCCAGTCGGCGCCGCGCAGCACCATGACGAAATCGTCCCCGCCGATGTGGCCCACGAAGTCGTGCTGCGGGTCGGCAGCCTGGGTCAGCACCCGGGCGGCCAGGCGGATGATGTCGTCGCCCACGCGGTAGCCGTACACGTCGTTGAAGGGCTTGAAGTGGTCGATGTCCCACACCGCGGCCAGGAAGGCTTCGCCGCCTTCGATCAAACGGTCCAGGTGGTTGTCGATGGGCACGTTGCCCGGCAGCAGGGTCAGCGGGTTGGCGTAGCGGGCGGCGTGCACCTGCAGGTCAGACACCGCCTTGAGCAGGTCCGAGCAGCGGCCGGAGCCGAAGTAGGCCCCGTCGCGCGTGACGATGAAGCCGTCGGTCAGCAGCCGCTCGTCCAGGCTCGCCACCGCATCGCTCATGGCCCGCAGCGGGGTGGAAACGTCGAACACCAGCGGCTGTGGGTCCATCAGCTCGACACAGCTGCGCCGGGCAAAGATGTCCATGAAATACCGCTCGGTGCTGCGCTTGAGCACCTGCAGCGACCGCAGCAGGCCCAGCGGGCGTTGGTGCTCGTCCAGCACAGGCACGGCCAGCAGTTGGTCGTCGCGGTGGAAGAGGTCGATGATGTCCTGGCAACTGGCGGCCGGCGTGGTGGTCTGCACGCGGCGGGCCAATTGCGCGGCAGTGGTGATGGCGCCTTGCTCCAGCGGCAGGGCCAGGTCGTTTTGCAGCAGGTGCGGCTGGGCCGCCGCAGCCAGTCGGCCGCTCCACTGCGGGCCGAGTTGCGCGCGGGGCGCCGCGCTGGGCCGGGCGAACAGGTAGCCCTGGCAAATGGTGATGCCCAGGCGCCCCAGCACCTCCAGGTCGGGCTCCTGCTCCAGCCCCTCGGCCACCACCTCGCCGCCGCTGGTGGCGGCCATCTCCACGATGGAGCGCACGAACTGCTGCTTGAGCGGGTCTTGCGCAACGCCGTCGATGAAGTGCCGGTCGATCTTGACGAAGTCCGGCCGCATCTCCATCCAGCGTCGCAGCGAGGCGAAGCCTTCGCCCAGGTCGTCCAGCGCGATGCGAAAGCCTTGGGCGCGCAGGGCCTGCAGGCTGTCGCCCAGCTGCACCAGGTCGTCGATGGGGCGGGTCTCGGTCAGCTCCACCACGATGCGGCTGGTGGCCAGGCCCAGGGCGCGCACTTCGGCGGCGAGGTGGTCCACGCGGCCGTGCGCGGCCAGTAGGGTGTCGGCCGTGACGTTCACGAACAGTTGGCCCGGCAAGCCCAGCGCCTTGAAGCGCTCCACCGCGCGGCGGATGATGAGTTGCTCCAGCTCGATCAGCCGGCCGCAGCGCGCGGCGGTGTCGAACAGCACCAGCGGCGAGTGCAGGGGGCCGTCGGCCGGCGCGCGAGTCAGGGCCTCGAAGGCGAAGATTTCTGCCCGGTCGATGGCGACCAGCGGCTGGAAGTGGATGTCAAAGCCGCGCTGGGCGATGAGGCGGTCCAGCGCGGCAGCGAGCGGGTCGGGGGCGGCGTCGCGCATGGGCAGGGCTCCGGGTCCACGGCAGGCTCAAGACAGCAGGCCCGCCAACGAGCCGCATTCTTGAAACCGGATGTGACAGACCGGTGACCCCGGGCCGCCCGTGCAGGGCGGCCGCCAAAAGCGTCACACCTCAGCCGCCTCGACGATGTATTGCACCCGCTGCTGGCCTTGCCATTCGTCCAGGCTCAGCCGGTAGGCCAGCGTCACGCGCTCGGGCAGGGTGTCCACATGGTTGAACCAGATGCCGTCGATCAGCCGCCCGGCCTGGCGCAGCCGCAGCTTGAGGTGCTTTTCACCCACCAGGCGCTGCGAGACCAGCTCGAAGCGGTCGCAGAACACTGGCGCCTCGAAGCCCTGGCCCCACACCTGGGCGTCCAGCAGCTGCGCGGTTTGGGCTGTGGCGGCCTCGGGCGGCAGCGCGCCGTCGTGCCGCAACGTGCGGGTCAGGTCTTGCTCTTGCAGCCATTCATCGGCCACGCGGGCCAGCGCCAGCGCAAAGCGGTTCACGTCGTCCACCGCCAGCGTGGCGCCTGCCGCCATGGCGTGGCCGCCGAACTTGGCCAGCAGGTCGGGCTCGCGCTTGGTGATGAGGTCCAGCGCGTCGCGCAGGTGAAAGCCCGGAATGGAGCGGCCCGAGCCCTTGAGGTGGCCGTCCGCCCCGCGGGCGAACACGAAGGTGGGGCGGTGCACCCGGTCTTTGATGCGCGAGGCCACGATGCCCACCACGCCTTCGTGGAAGTCGGCGTCGAACAGCGCCACGGCGGAGGGCAGGGCGCCTTGCAGCGCGTCCACCAGCGCCTCCAGCCGGGCCTCGGCCATGTCGCGCATGCCGCTTTCAATTTCGCGCCGTTCGCGGTTGATGGTGTCCAGCTGGCTGGCCAGCGCCCAGGCGCGCTCGGCGTCGTCGGTGGTGAGGGTTTCGATGCCCAGCGTCATGTCGGCCAGGCGGCCGGCGGCGTTGATGCGCGGGCCCAGCGCGAAGCCCAGGTCAAAGCCTTGCGCCTTGCTGGCGTCGCGCTTGGCGGCGCTGAACAAGGCCATCACCCCGGGCTGGGCGCGGCCCGCCCGCATGCGCTTGAGGCCTTGGGCCACCAGGCGGCGGTTGTTCGCGTCCAGCTTCACCACGTCGGCCACGGTGCCCAGGGCCACGAGGTCCAGCAGGCCATCCAGCCGCGGCACCTCTTGGTAGGCGCCGCGCTGGCGCAGCTCGGCGCGCAGGGCCAGGAGCACATAAAACGCCACGCCCACGCCAGCGAG
This sequence comes from Pelomonas baiyunensis, assembly GCF_043555935.1. NCBI lineage: Bacteria > Pseudomonadati > Pseudomonadota > Betaproteobacteria > Burkholderiales > Sphaerotilaceae > Roseateles > Pelomonas baiyunensis. The sequence continues at coordinate 872,597 of NZ_JBIGIB010000001.1, forward strand.
GGACTTGCTGGGGAAGGGGCAGCCCGGCTGGTTGGGGTTCACGATGGCGGCGGCGTCGGGCAGCACGATGGCGCCGTCCACCACGGCGGGCAGGTGGTGGTCGGTCACCAGCACCTTCAGACCGCGCTCGCGCGCATGGGCCACGCCGGCGAGGCTGGCAATGCCGTTGTCCACGGTGACGAGCAGGTCGGGCTGTTGCTCCAGTGCCAGATCGACGATGGTGGGCGTGAGGCCGTAGCCGTGCACTGCGCGGTCGGGCACCACGTAGCCCACCTGGACCGGCTGGGCGCCCAGCAGGCGCAGGCCGCGCAGCATCACCGCGCAGGCGGTGGCGCCGTCGCAGTCGTAGTCCGCCACGATGACGATGCGGCCGTTGCGCTGCACCGTGTCGGCCAGCAGCGCCGCCGCTTCGGGCAGGCCCTTCAGCCCCTGCGGGCCGGTGGGGGGCAGCAGTTGCGCGAGGCTCTCGTCCAGCTCGGCGGGTTCTCGCACGCCGCGGGCGGCCAGCAGGCGGGCCAGCAGGGGCGGCACGCCGGCTTGCTCCAGTGCCCACGCGGTGCGGGGCGGCACTTCACGTTCAACCAGCTTCACAGGGCCTCCAGCACGGCGGCGGGTTCCGGGGCCTGCCAACGGCGTTGCAGGCGGGTCCACCACGGCAAGGGCTGCGCGGTGAAGCGCTGGGCGCTGCGTTCGCCACACAGCGTCAGGCTGGTCAGGGGCTGGGCCAGCGGGCCGGCGTCCAGCTGCCGCCAGGCCTCGGCCCAGGCGGCCAGGTCGCCATTGAGCATCGGCGCGGTCAGGCGGGCGTCCACCACCAGGTCGGGCATGAGGCGGCCGGCGCGGCCGATGTCGCCCATCCACACCGAGTTGATGGCGTGCTCGCCGCGGGCTTCCCGGGCGGCGTTCAGTGGGTGGCCGTGCATCAGCATCTGGGCTTCGTTCTGCCAGCGGCGCAGCACGCGGCTTTGCGGCAGCCAGGGTTCGATGGGCCGGCCTGCGGCGCGCTCGATGCTGGCGGCGGCGCTGAATTCCGGCGCGTCCAGCGCGCCGGGGTGGCCCAGGGCCCAATGGCCGTCTTTCAAGGCGCGCCACTGCCAGCCCTCGGCCACGGGCCACAGTTCTTCCAGCACCGCTTGCCACTGGGCGGCTTCGTCGGCCGTGAGGGGCAGGGCGGCGGGCGGCAGCACGTCCACCCCGTCGGTGCCCACGGCCAGGTGCACCGGCGTGAGCCGTGCCCAGGCGCAGGCGGCACCTTCGTTCACCGCCCAGGCGGCGGCGCTGGGGGCGGCCTGGCCGCGCAGGGCGGCTTGGGCGAGGTGGTGCGGCGGGTGGGGTGAGAAGGCGTCGCCGCCCCAGGTTTCGGCAGGCGTCAGCCGGGCCAGGTGCGCGCGCAGGTGCGGCAGCTGCAGGGTGCCGAAGGCATGCCGTGCGGCGTCGTCCAGCGCACTGGCATGGGGGATCATCAGGTGCATGGGCGGGGATTATCCAAACCCGAAGGCTGAGCGGCCCCGCACATACGGTTGTCATAAAGCGTTCATACACTTTTCACCATGACCGACCCGACCCCGTTGAAGCTGCTCAACCGCGAACAAGCCATCCTCGAATTCAACCGCCGCGTGCTGGCCCAGGCGCAGCGGGAGGACGTGCCTTTGCTGGAGCGTCTGCGCTACGTGTGCATCGTGTCGAGCAACCTGGACGAGTTCTTTGAGGTGCGGTTTGCCGACATGCTGGACGCCGCGCGCGACCCGCTGAGCACCGTCACCGGCCTGGACGTGGAGCGCGTGGGACGCGCGGCCCACACGCTGATTGACGAGCAATACCACGTGTTCAACGAGCAGCTGATGCCGCTGCTGCAAGCCGAACGCATCGTCATCCTGAACCACGCCGATCGCGACGACGCGCAGCGCCAGTGGGTGCAGAAGTTCTTCGAGCGCGAGGTCAAGCCGCTGCTGGTGCCGGTGGGGCTGGACCCGGCGCACCCGTTCCCGCAGGTGGCCAACAAGTCGCTGCATTTCATTGCGCGGCTGTCGGGCAAAGACGCCTTTGGCCGCGACAACCGCATCGCCATCGTCAAGGTGCCGCGGGTGCTGCCGCGGGTCATCAAGCTGCCGGCCAGCCTGACGGACGGCCGGCAGGCCTATGTGCTGCTGACCAGCGTGATCCGCGCACACCTGGAGGAGCTGTTTCCCGGCCGCAAGGTGGAGGCGTTTTCGCAGTTCCGCGTCACGCGCGACTCGGACCTGGAGGTGGACGAGGAAGAAGTGGCCAACCTGCGCCACGCGCTGCGCTCGGGGCTGACCACGCGTCATTTCGGCCGCGCGGTGCGGCTGGAGGTGGTGAACACCTGCCCGGCCGAGTTGTCCGAGTTTCTGCTGGAGCAGTTCGCCTTGCCGCCGGCGGCGCTGTACCGCGTGAACGGGCCGGTGAACCTGGTTCGCCTGAACGAGCTGATCGACCAGACCGACGCGCCGGGCCTGCGCTTTCGCCCCTACGAGCCGGCCTGGCCCGCCCGCCGGCTGCCGCGCCACAAGAGCATCTTCGAGCGCTTGAAGAAGGGTGACGTGCTGCTGCACCACCCGTTCGAGAGCTTTGAGCCGGTGGTGCAGATGCTGCGTGAGGCGGTGGCCGACCCGGACGTGCTGGCCATCAAGCAAACCATCTACCGCACCGGGGCCAAGAGCGAGTTGATGGACTTGCTCATCGAAGCTGCACGCCGGGGCAAGGAAGTGATGGCCGTGGTGGAGCTGAAGGCCCGCTTCGACGAGGAGGCCAACATCAACTGGGCCGAGCGGCTGGAGGCCGTGGGCGCGCAGGTGGTGTACGGCATCGTGGGCTACAAGACGCACGCCAAGCTGCTGATGATCACGCGGCGCGAGAACGGCAAGCTGCGTCGCTACGCGCACATTTCCACCGGCAACTACAACCCCAAAACGGCACGCCTCTACACCGACCTGGGCCTGCTGACGGGGGACGCCGACCTCACCGCCGACGCGGATTCGGTGTTCCGGCAACTCGCGTCGCTGGGCAAGTTCAAGGCGCCGCGCCGCATGTTGCTGGCGCCCTTCAACATGCATGCACGCATGCTGGAGGTGCTGGGGCAGGTGGAGAAGGCCGCACTGGCGGGCTATGCGCAAGCGCGGGTGGTGCTCAAGATCAACGCGCTGACCGATGCCGAGCTGATCCACGCGCTGCTGCGCACTGCCCGGGCTGGCGCCAAGGTGGACCTGATCGTGCGTGGCGCCTGCATGCTGCCGCCGGGCCTGCCGGGCGTGAGCGACAACATCGTGGTGCGCTCGGTGGTGGGCCGCTTCCTGGAGCACACCCGGGTGCTGTACTTCCGCTGGGACGACACCGATGCCGGCGAGGCGCTGTACCTGTCGAGTGCCGACTGGATGAGCCGCAACATGTTCCGCCGCATCGAGGTGGCCTGGCCGGTGCTGGACGCGCGCCTGCGCCAGCGCGTCATCGACGAAGCGCTGGTGCCCTACCTGAACGACACCATGGACGCCTGGCAGCTCGGGCCGGACGGGCACTCGGTGCGCATCGGCGGCCCAGGGGGCGTGAGCGCGCAGCAGGCGCTGATGCATCGCTACGGCGACTGAGGAGCGGCCGATGGACCTGATCTTGTGGCGCCACGCCGAGGCGGAAGTGCTGTCGGAAGGGCAAGACGATCTGCAGCGCGCCCTCACGCCCAAGGGCGAGCGTCAGGCCCGGCGCATGGCGGCCTGGCTCAACCACCGGCTGGCCGCCTCCACCCGGGTGCTGGTGAGCCCGGCGAGGCGCTGCCGGCAGACCGTGGAGGCGCTGGGCCGCGAGGTGCGGGTGCTGCCCGCGTTGGCGCCGGATGCCCCGATTCAGGCGTTGATTGAGGCGGCCCGCTGGCCGCGCTCGAGCGAGCCGGTGCTGATTTGTGGCCACCAGCCCACCTTGGGCCGGCTGGCCGCGCATCTGCTGGCAGGGGTGGAGCAAGACTGGGCCGTGAAGAAGGGCGCCGTGTGGTGGCTGCGCTGGCGCCAGCGCGACGGTGAAGCCGAGGTCACCCTGCACGCGGTGCAGGGGCCGGACGCGTTGTAAACCGGCCCGGCGCTTCGCCGGCTGCGCTGCTTTGGACCGGGCTCAGGCCAGTTGCAAGCTGGCCACGCCGGTGCGGGCCCAGGCTTCGGCCTCTTCTTTGAGCAGGTAGCGCGTGCGGGCCTGGCCGGCGCCCCAGCTCTTGGGGCACTGCAGGGTGAACTGCTGGCCTTGGCGGGTCAGTTTCAAGGCACCGGCCGGCACGCTGCGCGCGTGGCACACGATGACGGCCAGCCGCAGGGCCATGAGTTGGTCCAGCACGCTGGCGTCGCCCAGGGCGTCTTCCACCTTGCGCAGGCGGCCGCGTTGGCCCAGGGCCAGCGTGGCCAGGCGTTGCAGCTGGTTGTTGGAGAAGCCTGCGGCGTCGGCGTGGCCGATGACGTAGGCGCTGTGGCGGTGGTGGTCGTGGTGCGACACCAGCATGCCCACCTCGTGCAGGGCGGCCGCCCAGCCCAGCTCACGCATCAGTTCCGGCGTGGGGTGCGGCTGCAGCTGGCGGTACAGCTTCTCGGCCTGTTGGGCCACGCGTTCGGCCTGGGCGGTGTCCACGGCAAAGCGCTGCTGCAACTCGGCCACCGAGGCGGCCCGCGGGTCACGCGCCACGCTGGGTTGCAGGCGTTCGGCGAGGTCGAAGATCACGCCCTGGCGCAGCGCGCCCTTGGTGGGCAGCAGTTCGTCGATGCCGAACTGCATCAGCAGCGTGTACAGGATGCACAGGCCACCGGCCACCACAGGGCGCCGGTCGTCCTTCAGGCCGGGCATTTGCAGCCGGTCTTGCGAGCCGGCTTCCAGGCAGCGTTCGATGCACCAGCGCAGCGCGGCGGGGGTCACGCGGCCATCGGTTTGCCCCGTGGCGGCCAGGATTTGCGACACCGCGCCCACGGTGCCCGAGGAGCCCAGGGCTTCCTGCCAGAGCTCGGGGCGGAACAGGGTCAGCGCCTCTTCCAGTTCAGCGCCCGCGGCCACCTGTGCCGCGCGGAAGGCTTCCGGGGTGAAGCGCCCATCAGCAAAGAAGCGCAGCGACAGCCCCACGCTGCCCACGCCGAAGGATTCCGCCAGCAGCGGCTTGCGGCCCTGGCCCAGGATCATTTCGGTGGAGCGGCCGCCGATGTCGATCACGAGGCGGGGCTTGTCCGACGGCTGCAGGCGTGCCACGCCGGCAAAGATCAGGCGCGCTTCTTCACGGCCGGCAATCACCTCCACCGGGTGGCCCAGCACGGCCTGGGCGCGCTCCAGAAACGCGTTGCGGTTGCGGGCCTCGCGCAGGGTTTGCGTGGCCACGGCGCGCACACGCTCGGCGGGCAGGCCGGCCAACTGGCTGGCGAAGCCTTTCAGGCAGGCCAGGCCCCGTTGTATGGCGGCTTCGGTGAGGTTGCCTTGGGCGTCCAGCCCCGCGCCCAAACGCACGCTTTCCTTGGTGTAGCTGATGCGTTGGTACCGGTCACCGGAGAGTCGCGCCAATTCCAGGCGGAAGCTGTTGGAGCCAATGTCGATGGAGGCCCAGGGCTGGCCGCTGGCATGGGGGCGTGTGCTCATGGGGATTCATTGTCCGGGCAAAATTTGACGCACTTTCGTAACCGCCGACGCAATGGAGTGCGCATGGTCAAAGAAGAGATCGACAGCCTCGCCCCGGGGCGTGACTTCAGCCGCCGTGGCTTTGTGCAGACGGCTGTGGGCAGTGGCTTTGCAGCCGCCGTGCTGCCGGTGGGCGCGCAGGCCGTGAGCACCGACACGCAAGGGCTGGAAGCCGGGCCGGTGAGCATTGCGGTGGGCGACTTCGCGATGCCGGCCTACCGGGCGCAGCCGGCGGGCAAGAAGAACCTGCCGGTCATCCTGGTGGCCAGCGAGATCTTTGGCGTGCATGAGCACATTGCCGACGTGTGCCGGCGCCTGGCCAAGCAGGGCTACCTGGCCATTGCGCCGGAGCTGTTCGCGCGGCAGGGCAACGCCGGGGCCTACACCGACATCCCGAAGCTGATCAGCGAGGTGGTCAGCAAGGCGCCGGATGCCCAGGTGAATGCCGACCTGGACGCCACCGTGGCCTGGGCGGCCCGCCAGGGCGGCGACACCCGCAAGCTCGCCATCACCGGGTTTTGCTGGGGCGGCCGCACGACCTGGTCGTACGCGGCGCACAACCCGCAGCTGAGCGCGGCGGTGGCGTGGTACGGGCCGGTGGCGCGCAGCTATTTCGCGGGCGATGCGACGGTGATCGACCGCGCGGCCCGCATCCAGGCGCCGGTGCTGGGGCTGTACGGCGCGGCCGACACGGGCATTCCGGTGGACACCCTCAGCCAGCTGGAAGCCGCCCTGAAGGCCGCCGGCAACACGAAGTGCGAGTTCGTCGTCTACCCCGACACGCCGCACGCCTTTTATGCCGACTACCGCCCCAGCTACCGCAAGGCGGCCGCTGACGACGCCTGGGCGCGGGCGCTGGCCTGGTTCCGCCGCCACGGCGTGGCTTGACAGCTCTGCTAGGCTGACGGTGTTCGGGCCGCAGTTCTTGACTGTGGCCCGTTGCTTTTGCCTGAACTCATGACCCTTCTCTACATCGTGCTCGCCACCTTTGCGGGCGGGCTGCTGTCGGTGCTTGTCGCCGCGAGCCTTACCGTGGGTGTGCTGACCCGGCTGGTGAAAAGCCTGGTGAGCCTGTCGGCCGGCATCTTGCTGGGCACGTCACTGCTGAACGTGCTGCCGGAGGCGTTCGAGAGCCATTCGGCCCAGCCGCAGACGCTGTTTGCCGTGCTGCTGGGCGGGCTGCTGTTCTTCTGGCTGCTGGAGAAGGTGGAGCTGTACCGCCACACCCACCACCACGAGGACGACGGCCACCACCACCATCACCATTTCGACGCGGAGCAGGCCGGCCGCGGCGGGCTGACCGTGCTGGTGGGCGACAGCATCCACAACTTTTGCGACGGCGCCATCATCGCCGCGGCCTTCCTGGCGGATGCCAAGCTGGGCGTGGCCACGGCGCTGGCCATCGTGATGCACGAGATTCCGCAGGAGGTGGGCGACTTCATCGTGCTGCTGAACGCCGGTCTGTCGCGGCGCAAGGCGTTGCTGTTCAACGCCATCTCGGGCATGGCCTCGGTGGTGGGCGGCGTGCTGGGGTACTTCCTGATCGGCAGCTTCGATGGCGCGCTGCCCTACCTGCTGGTGCTGGCGTCCAGCAGCTTCATCTACATCTCGGTGGCCGATCTGTTGCCGCAGTTGCAGCAGCGCCTGGCCTGGCGTGAAACGCTGGCGCAGGTGGTGTGGCTGGCTGTGGGGCTGGGCGTGGCCTTCGGCGTGTCGCAGATGCTGCACGGCGCGCACTGAGGGGCGCCGCCCGCGGCGGCCTTCGGTAATCCGGGGCGGATCACGCCTCCATGAAGTGCCCGATGGCGCGCATCAGGTCGCTGCTGGCCTGCACGAAACGCAGGCCGATCCGGAAACCGTCTTCCTGGCGGGCAAACACGCTGTGCATGACCTGCACTTCCACCTCGAAGGACGCCGTGCCTTGGGGCTGGCGGGTGAGTTGCATGCGCAGGCGGAATTTCAGGCCGGCTGGCGGATTGATGGCCGTCACGATGCAGACACCGCTGCGGCTGATGTCCCGCGTGCGGACGGCGAACTCCTGGCCCGCAGCCACGGCCACCGCCGTGGTGCGGTAGGTGCGGCGTTCTTCGACGCGTCGGTCGGCAGTGGCAGTTGGTGGCGTGGTTTCGGGACCCGTCATGGCAACCTGGCTGTCCGCAGCCTCAGGGTGGAGGCGGGATGGGGCAGCGCCAGCGGGGCGTTGCCTCAGCAATCGATGCCATTTTTGAGCGGGTCTGCGTGCACCGTGGCAGCGCAAGGCGTCGCAAACTGCGACCCTTGTCACTGGAACGCGGGCTGTGTGGGCCGGGCAGCGCCCGGCCGAGGGATCACTTCACCACCAGCACCGGCAGTTCGGCGTGGGTCAGCACCTTCTGGGTTTCGCTGCCCAGTAGCAGGGCGGCAACGCCACGGCGGCCGTGGGAGGCCATGACGATGAGGTCGGCGCCCTCGGCTTTGGCGTGGTCCAGGATGGCTTCCCAGGCGTGCAGCGCTTCCACCGTGTGGCCCTTGCAGGCCAGGCCTTGTGCCGCAGCCGCTTCCACCACGGCCTGCACACGCTGGCTGGCCACGCGCTGCTGGGCGTCGATGAACTCTTGCGGCGGCACGGGCTGAATCTCCGAGACCGCGCTGTAGGGGAAGGGCTCCATGACGCTCAGTGTCAGCAGCTGTGCGCCGTGGGCTTTGGCGAGCTGTACCGCCATGTTGACGGCCTTGACGGTGATGTCGGAGCCGTCGGTCGGCACCAGGATGCGTTGGAACATGCAGTCCTCCAGGGGTGAGGGGAGGACTTCAGTGTGGCCCAACGGCCGCGCGGTGGTTTGTCGGAGATCAAGCCGTGGCGTGGTGCCGGTGCGTCGGCGTCAGCCGCGGGCGAGCGGGCGGCTCGGGTCGCTGCACCACTCGCTCCACGACCCCGGATACAGCACGCTGTCGCCCAGCCCGGCGTGGGCCATGGCCAGCAGGTTGTGGCAGGCCGTGACGCCGGAGCCGCATTGCTGAACGACATCCCGCGCCGCGAACGGGGCGATCAGGGCCTCGAACTCGGCGCGCAGTTGGGCGGCCGGCTTGAATCGACCGTCTGCACCCAGGTTGTCTTTGAAGAACCGGTTGCTGGCGCCCGGGATGTGGCCGGCGGCCGGGTCCAGCGGCTCCACTTCGCCGCGAAAGCGTTCGGCCGCGCGGGCGTCCACCAGCCGAACCCGCCCGAGGCGGCCCAGCAACATGCGCGCATCCAGCGTGGCCACGCTGGGTTCGCCGGGGCACCACTCGGTGGCCACGGCGGTGGGCGTGTCGGTGCTGAGTTCGCCATCCCAGGCGCCATCCAGCACCGCCACCGCGTCGTGCCCCATCCAGCGCAGCATCCACCACAGTCGCGCCGCATAGGGGCCGCCTTGGCGGTCGTACGCCACCACCTGCCGGTCGGCCGTCAGGCCCAGGCGTCGCAGCACAGCGGTCAGCGCCTCGCGGGAGGGCAGCGGGTGGCGGCCGCGGAAAGCGCCGTCCGGCGCGGTTTTGTTGCCGCACAGGTCGCGGTCCAGGTGCAGATAGAAGGCGCCGGGGATGTGGCCAGCGGCATAGGCGCGCTCGCCCGCGTCGGTGTCGGCCAGATCAAAGCTGCAATCGATGACGAGCGGGTCGCGCAGCGCGCGCAGGTCTGCGGCGGAAATCAGCGTCTGGAAAGGCATGAGCAGGGGTCTCCGTGGAAAAAGGCCCGGGTCGTTGCCGTGCAGACGTGGCGCCCGACCAGGGCTCAGGATTCAGCAGGGTTGAACTGGCTGTCCTTGGCGGGTGGTGCCACGCGGCTGCGCAGCAGGGTGGCGGTCAGCCCGGCGCCAATGATCAGCAGCATGCCCACCGTCGCCTGCCACGTGAGTGGGTCACGGAACAGCAGCATGCCGTACAGGAAGGAGAACACGATGCCGAGGTACTGCAGGCAGGCGTTCACCAGCGGCCGGCCGATGGAGTAGGCGCGCGTCAGGCACACCTGCGCGGTGGTGGCCAGAACGCCCACGGCCAGCAACAGCGCCGCGCCGCGCCAGGTGTGGGCGCTCAGCCCGCCCTCGGTGACCGCCGTGACCGCCGCGCCGGCCAGGCAGCCGCCGATGGAGAAATAGAACACCACGCGCAATTCGGGCTCGCCCGCCCGCCCCAGCGCCGACACCTGCAGGTAGGCCATCGCGGCGATCATGCCGGACAGCAGGCCGGCCAGGCCGTACCAGAGCAGTTGCTGGTCCAGCGTCGGGCGCAGGATCAGCGCCACGCCCACGAAGCCCAGCAACACCGCCGCCATCAGCCGCCAGTCGAGCTTCTGCGCGCCCAGCAGCACCGCGCCGCCGAGCAGGAACAGACCCATCCAGACGGAGGACATGTAGTTCAGCGTCATGGCCGTGGCCAGCGGCAGCTTGCCGATGGCGTAGAACCACAGGCACAGCGACGTGACGCCCGAGATGCTGCGCCACAGGTGCATGCCCGGCAGCCGGGTCTTGAGGCTGACGCGCTGGCGGTGGGCGATGAGCGTCATCATCACCGAGCCCACGAGGCCCCGGTACATGACGATTTCGCTGGCCGCGTACAGCTCGCTGGCGAGCTTGACGCACACGCCCATGGTGGCGAACAGGAAGGTCGCCAGAACCATGAGCACCGATGCGGGCATCAGGCGGTCGCGTCCATGCCCATCTGGCGGCGGAACCATTCATGGAAGTGCTGCATGCCGTCTTCCATGGGGCTCTGGTAAGGGCCGACTTCGTTGTCGCCCCGGTCGAACAGCGCCTTGCGGCCGGCGTCCATGCGCTCGCCGATCTCGTCGTCTTCCACGCAGGTTTCCATGTAGGCCGCCTGGTGGGCCTCGACGAATTCGCGCTCGAAGGCGGCGATTTCCTCGGGGTAATAGAACTCCACCAGATTCAGCGTCTTCTGCGGCCCTTGCGGGTGCAGCGTCGACACCACCAGCACGTGCGGATACCACTCCACCATGATGTGCGGGTAGTAGGTCAGCCAGATCGCACCGGCCTCGGGCGGGCGGCCCTGGCGGTACGTCATCAGCTGGTCGTGCCAGCGCTGGTACACCGGCGAGCCCGGACGCTCCAGGCCCTTGTGCACGCCCACGGTCTGCACGGAGTGGTGCTTGCCGAACTCCCAGGCCAGGTCGTCACAGGTGACGAAACCGCTGAGCCCCGGGTGGAACGGGCCGACGTGGTAGTCCTCCAGATAGACCTCGATGAAGGTCTTCCAGTTGTAGTTGCACTCGTGAACCTGCACCTTGTCCAGCACGAAGCCGGAGAAATCCAGCTGCGCGCGCGGGCCCAGGTGGGTCAGTTCGGCGGCCACGTCGTGACCGTTGTCTTCGAACAGCAGGCCGTTCCACTCGCGCAGCTTGTACTGCTTGAGGTTCAGGCAGGGGTCGTGGTCGAAATGCGGTGCGCCGATGAGCTCGCCCTGGTGCGAGTACGTCCAGCGGTGCAGCGGGCACACGATGTTGGACTTGCTGTTGCCCCGCCCCTTGAGCATGACCGCCTGGCGGTGCCGGCACACGTTGGACAGCAGCTCGATGCCCTGCGCCGACCGCACCAAGGCCCGACCTTCTCCTTCTTGCGGCAGGGCGTAGTGGTCCCCGATCTCGGGGACAGCCAGTGCATGGCCGACATAGCGGGGCCCTCGCTGAAAGAGGCTCGCCTGCTCGCGCTGGAACAGATCGGAGTCGAAGTAGGCGCTCACCGGGAGCTGGGTCTGGCTGCGTTGCAGCGCCGAGACGGGAAGGCTCAGGTCGGACATGATCCAGGCGGGTCTTTCAGGCGGAGTAGGGGTGCTGCGTCCCTCCGGCGCATCTCGGAACAAACCGAGTCGGCCAGGTTGCGTGGTGGTGGGGAGTGCCAGCGGGCGCGCGGGCGCGCTCGGGCGAGAGGGTCGGGATTCTACGCATGCCTGTCTCGCCGTGCCGACGCGGGGCCGAGGGCACGGGCGGTTTGGGTTAACCCGCTGACTACAATTGCCGTTTCGCGCTTTGAAATGACCAAACCCCCATCCCGCACCAAATCCGCCACGCCCGACGCTCCGGCGTTGAGCTACGAGCAAGCACTCGACGAGTTGGAGCGCTTGGTGGCGGCCATGGAAGGCCAGCAACTGCCGCTGGACCGGCTGCTGGACAGCTACAAGCGCGGCGCGGAGTTGCTCGCGCTGTGCCGGGGGCGCCTGCAGGCGGTGGAGCAGCAGGTCAAGCTGTTGGACGGCGCGGACCTGAAGGCCTGGGAGGGCCCGGAATCTTGAACGCAGTTGAATTTGAGCGCTGGACGCAGGCATCGCTGACCGCCTTTGAGGCGGCCTTGGATGGCCTGGTGCCGGCCGGTGCGCCCGCTGGTTTGGGTGAGGCCATGCGCTACGCGGTGCTGGGCGGCGGCAAACGCCTTCGCCCCTTGTTGGTGCTGGCCAGTTGCGCCGCCGTGGGTGGTGACACCTTCGCCGCGATGCGAGCGGCCTGCGCGGTGGAACTCATTCACGCGTACTCGCTGGTGCATGACGACATGCCGTGCATGGACGACGACGTGCTGCGCCGCGGCAAGCCGACCACGCACGTGGCTTACGGCGAGGCCCAGGCCATGCTGGCGGGTGACGCCATGCAGGCGCTGGCCTTCGAGGTGCTGACGCCCGACGAGGGCATCGCGCCCGCGCTGCAGGCCCGCTTGTGTGCGCTGCTGGCCCGGTCGGCTGGGCACGACGGCATGGCCGGCGGTCAGGCCATCGACCTGGCGAGCATCGGCAAGCAGCTGGATGAATGCACGCTGCGCGACATGCACCGCCGCAAGACCGGCGTGCTTTTGCAGGCCAGCGTGATGATGGGCGCCGCCTGTGGCCCCGCCTCGGCGCAAGCCACCCAATGCCTGTCGGACTACGGCGCTGCGCTGGGCCTGGCCTTCCAGGTGGTGGACGACATCCTGGATGTGACGCAAGAGTCGCATGTGCTGGGCAAGACGGCCGGCAAGGACCAAGACGCCAACAAGCCCACCTACGTCAGCGTGCTGGGCCTGGATGCTGCCCGCGCGTTGGCGCAGCAACTGCGTGCCGAGGCCAAGTCGGCCCTGGCGGCCAGCGGTCTGACCAATGTCAGCCACTTGAGCCTGCTGGCCGACTCCGTCGTCGAGCGAGACAACTGAGCCCGGCTCGGTTGCATCACCCCTGAAGAGCTTCGCCATGGACTACAGCCTGCTGAACAGCATCGACAGCCCCGCCGACTTGCGCCGGCTGCCGCGCACCGAGCTGAAAAAAGTGGCCGACCAGCTGCGCGCCTACGTGCTGGAGAGCGTCTCCAAGACCGGCGGGCACCTAGGGTCCAACCTCGGCACGGTGGAATTGACCGTGGCGCTGCACTACGTGTTCAACACGCCGGAAGACCGGTTGGTGTGGGATGTGGGCCACCAGACCTACCCGCACAAGGTGCTGACCGGCCGCCGCGACCGCATGAGCGGTTTGCGCCAACTCGGCGGCATCAGCGGCTTTCCGCGGCGGGACGAAAGCCCGTACGACACCTTCGGCACCGGTCACTCGTCCACCAGTATTTCTGCCGCGCACGGCATGGCCATGGCCGCCAAGCTCAAGGGCGAGAGCCGCAAGGCGGTGGCCATCATTGGTGATGGCTCCATGACCGCTGGCATGGCTTTCGAGGCGCTCAACAACGCTGGCGTCGCCCACGGCGGCGTGCTGGGTGACGTGCTCGTCATCCTGAATGACAACGACATGTCGATCAGCCCGCCAGTGGGCGCGCTGAACAAGTACCTCGCGCGCCTGATGAGCGGCAGCTTCTACACGGCCGCCCGCGAAGGCGCCAAGAGCGTGCTCAAGCACACGCCGCTGTATGAATTTGCCCGTAAGTTTGAAGAGCACACCAAGGGCATGGTCGTGCCCGGCACGATCTTCGAGGAGTTCGGCTTCAACTACGTGGGCCCGATCGACGGGCACGACCTGGAATCGCTGATCCCGACGCTGGAGAACCTGCGCGACAAGAAGGGCCCGCAGTTCCTGCACATCGTCACCAAGAAGGGGGCGGGCTACAAGCTGGCCGAGGCCGACCCGGTGAAGTACCACGCGGCCTCCGGCAAGTTCGACCCGGCTGTGGGCTTTGTGAAGCCGGCCACGCCGCCCAAGCTCACTTTCACGCAAGTGTTCGGTGACTGGTTGTGCGACATGGCCGAGGCCGACCCGCGCCTGGTGGGCATCACGCCGGCCATGCGCGAGGGCTCGGGCATGGTGGAGTTCCACAAGCGCTTTCCGCAGCGGTACCACGATGTCGGCATCGCCGAGCAGCATTCGGTCACCTTCGCGGCGGGCCTGGCGTGCGAGGGCGTGAAGCCGGTGGTGGCCATCTATTCCACCTTCCTGCAGCGCGCCTACGACCAGATGGTGCACGACGTCGCCATCCAGAACCTGCCGGTGCTCTTCGCGTTGGACCGCGCCGGCCTGGTGGGGGCCGACGGTGCCACGCACGCCGGCAACTACGACATCGCCTACACGCGCTGCATTCCCAACATGGCGGTGCTGACGCCGGCCGATGAAAACGAGTGCCGGCAGGCGCTGTACACCGGCTTCCTGCACGACGGCCCTGTGACCGTGCGCTACCCGCGCGGCTCGGGCGCCGGCGTCACGCCGGTGGCAGAGATGACGGCGCAACCCTGGGGCAAGGGCGAACTGCGCCGCCAGGGCGAACGCATCGCCATCCTGGCCTTCGGCACGCTCCTCTACCCGGCACTGGCCGCGGCCGAGCGGCTGAATGCCACGGTGGCCAACATGCGCTTCGTGAAGCCGCTGGACGCTGAACTCGTGGCGGAACTGGCCCGCACGCACGACGCCCTGGTGACCGTGGAAGACGGCTGCATCATGGGCGGCGCTGGCAGCGCCGTCACCGAGGCCTTGAATGCTGCCGGCATTGCTATTCCCGTGCTGCAACTGGGCCTGCCGGACGAATTCGTCGAGCACGGTGACCCCGCCAAGCTGATGAGCCTGTGCGGCCTGGACGCGGCGGGCATCGAGGCCAGCATCGTCAAGCGCTTCGGCGAGAAGCCCCAGGTCGTCCGCGCGGCCGCAACGCGCTGAGCAGGCGCTCGGCCAGCGGCTGTGCCGGCCGGTGCAGCGGCATCAGCGCGCTGACCCGGTACGGAATTGACACGGTCAGCGGCCGCACCACCAGGCCGTCGCCTGCGCAGGCCGCGGCGGTCAGCGGGTTCACGATCGCCAGCCCCAAGCCGGCGCGCACCAGCTCGCACACCGCCACGGCGCTGTGGGTTTGCACGCGCAGCCGGCGGGTGACCCCGGCGGCGTCGAAGCGAGCGTCAATCTCCCGGCGGTAGGGGTCGTCCGCGGCGAGGCTGATGAAGCCGTGGCCCTCAAAGTGCGTGAGCTTCAGCCTTGCTTGGGAGGCCAGCGGATGGTCGGCCGGCAGCACCGCCACCTCGTCGGCTTCCAGCACCGGCTCCACGCGCACGCCGGGCAGGGGTGTGGCCTGTTCCGCCAGCCCGAGGTCGAAGCGCTGTTCGCTCATCCAGGCGTCCAGCAAGGGCGGCTCGGCGGGCGTGATGTCGACACGGGCGGCCGGGTGGTGCGTGAGCAGGGTGGCCAGCGCGCCCGGCAGCAGCGCGTGGCTCAGCGCGGGCAGGCACAGCACGCTCAGCTCGGCGCCTTCGTCGCGGCCCAGGGCTTGCGCATGCTCGATGACGCGGGCCAGGCCTTGAAAGCTGCGCTCCACCTCGTCGAACAGCGCCCGGGCGCGCGCCGTGGCCCGCAGCCGGCCACGCTCGCGCTCGAACAGCGCGTAGCCCAGCAGCTGTTCCAGTCGCGCGAGGTCGCGCGACAGCGTGGGCTGCGAGGTGTGGAGCAGGGCGGCAGCTCCCGTGACGCTGCCGGCCGTCATCACAGCGCGGAACACTTCGATGTGGCGGTGCTGAATGTCCATATCAGGATTGAATCACGTACTGAAGAATTGCAATTTGATTGAATGGGTTGGGCCGGGCATGCTGCACGCCATGACCAAACCCTTGCCCGCCGCCCTGAACCCCACCCGCCTGCAAGCACTGGCTGCCGAGCACGGCACGCCGCTGTGGGTGTACGACGCTGCCACCATTCGGGCGCGTGCCGCTTCACTGAAGCGGTTCGACGTGGTGCGATTCGCGCAGAAGGCCTGCTCGAACACGCACATCCTGCGCGTGCTGCGGGCCGAGGGCGTCAAGGTGGATGCGGTGTCGCGCGGCGAAATCCTGCGCGCGCTGGCCGCCGGCTACACGGCGGGCGGTGACGAGATCGTCTTCACCGCGGACCTGCTGGACCACGCCACGCTGGCCACGGTCGTCGAGCACCGCATCCCGGTGAATGCCGGCTCCATCGACATGCTGCACCAGCTGGGCGCGGCGTCGCCGGGGCACGCCGTGTGGCTGCGTATCAACCCCGGCTTCGGCCACGGCCACAGCCACAAGACGAACACCGGCGGCGAGCACAGCAAGCACGGCATCTGGCATGCAGACCTGCCCGAGGCGCTGGCGGCCATTCGCCAGCACGGCCTGACGCTCGTGGGCCTGCACATGCACATCGGCTCCGGGGTGGATTACGAACACCTGGCCCAAGTCGGCCAGGCCATGGTGGGCCTGGTGAAGCAGGCGGTGGCGGCCGGTCATGACCTGCACGCCATTTCGGCGGGCGGCGGGCTGTCCATTCCCTACCGCGAGGGCGACGCGGGCATTGATGTGGACCACTACTTCGGCCTCTGGGACGCCGCGCGCCGGGAAGCCCAGGTGCTGGTCGGGCACGACCTGACCCTGGAGCTGGAGCCCGGCCGCTACTTGGTGGCCGAGAGTGCTGTGTTGCTGGCCGAGGTGCGGGCCGTGAAGAACGCCGGGGCCAACCGCTTCGTGCTGGTGGATGCTGGCTTCAATGAACTGATGCGCCCGGCGATGTATGGCAGCTTCCACGACATGACGCTGCTGCCGCGCGACGGCGCGGCGCGCCCGGTGCGGGAGGTGGTGGTGGCCGGTCCATTGTGTGAATCGGGCGACGTCTTCACGCAGGCCGCGGGCGGCGAGGTGCTGACCCGCGCGCTGCCGGATGCGCAGGTGGGCGACCTGCTGGTCGTGCACGACGCGGGGGCGTATGGCGCCTCGATGTCCAGCAACTACAACAGCCGGCCGCTGGTGGCGGAGGCGCTGGTGGACGGCGACGCCGCGCGGCGCATCCGTCGCCGGCAGACAGTCGAGGAATTGTTGGCACTCGAAAACTGACGCGCTGCTGTCAATCCTGAGGGCGGGTTGTCATTTTCCGGTGATCATCGGGAAATGAAATTGGTTCCCATTCAACAGGTTGGCGGGCACATCAAAGCGGGTGCCGCGCTGCCCTTCGGCGTGCGAGATGCCGAAGGCAAGCTGTTGCTGGCCAAGGGGCAAATGGTGCCCAACGATCAGATGCGCGAGGCGCTGCTCAATCGCGGCGTGTTCGTGGACCTGGACGAACTGCGCGAGGCATCGGGCCGCAGCGGAGACGGCGGCACGGGCAGCGAAGACTTCTTCGCGCGCTGGGAGGCGCTGCAGACCCGGCTGTCGGTGTTGCTTCGCGCGCCGCAGGAAACGCTGTTCCTGCCCCGGGTGAAGGAGTGTGCGGCGCAGCTCATCGGCTGGGCCGATCGC
This sequence comes from Pelomonas baiyunensis, assembly GCF_043555935.1. Taxonomy (NCBI): domain Bacteria; kingdom Pseudomonadati; phylum Pseudomonadota; class Betaproteobacteria; order Burkholderiales; family Sphaerotilaceae; genus Roseateles; species Pelomonas baiyunensis. The sequence goes on from NZ_JBIGIB010000001.1 coordinate 889,897, forward strand.
TTCAGCGACCAGTTGCTGTTCGTCGTGATCCAGCACGACCACGCGCGCCACGAGGTCTACGGCCTGGTGCACCTGCTGCACACCGCAGCGGTGTGCTCGCTGCTGTCTCGGCGGCTGGGTTGGTCGCCCGAACGGCAGAAGAGTTTGGTGGGCGCGGCGCTGACGATGAACCTCTCCATCATCGACCTGCAAGGACGCCTGGCCTCGCGCGGCGGCAAGCTGATTCCTGCGCACCGTGCCGCGATCGATCGCCACCCCGATGAAGCTGTGGCCCTGCTGCGCGCCGCCGGCCTGGACGACGCCGACTGGCTGGCCGCCGTGGCCCAGCACCACGAGCAACCCGGCGGCGGCGGCTACCCCAGCGGCACTGCCGAGCCCACCGAGACCGCGCAACTGCTGCGCCTGGTGGACATCTTCCTGGCCAAGCTGGCCAGCCGCGGCGGGCGGGCCGGGCTCTCGGCCCCGCAAGCCGCCAAGGCCCTGTACACCGGCAGCAACGGCCACCCGTTCGCCGCGCTGCTGGTCAAAGAGTTCGGCCTGTATCCGCCGGGCACGCTGGTCAAGCTCGCCAGCGGCGAACTGGCCGTGGCGGTGCGGCGAGGCACTGCGGGCAATACGCCCATCGTCAGTGCGGTTATGAATCGACACGGAGATGCACTAGGCTCTCCCATCCGACGCGACACGGCCGCTGGTGAATACGCCATCACCGCGCTCGCGTCGGCGCAGATGCTGCGTGTGAAGCTCAGCCCGCACCAGCTCTACGACCGCCGCTACGAGGCCTGAGCCCCGCCATAGGCTCCACCAATAGCGGTCATTTGATTAATGTTTTCAACTGAAACGCCAGGATCTATATAGTTCTGGCTATCCCATCAACCCAGCCCTCACGGAGCATCCATGTCCCTGATCAACACCCAAGTTCAGCCCTTCAAGACCGAAGCCTTCCACAACGGCAAGTTCGTCGGCGTGTCCGACGAGTCCCTGAAGGGCAAGTGGTCCGTGCTGATCTTCATGCCGGCCGCGTTCACCTTCAACTGCCCGACGGAAGTGGAAGACGCCGCTGACAACTACGCCGAGTTCCAGAAGCTGGGCGCTGAGGTCTACATCGTGACGACCGACACGCACTTCTCGCACAAGGTGTGGCACGAGACCTCGCCGGCCGTCGGCAAGGCCAAGTTCCCGCTGGTGGGCGACCCGACCCACACGCTGACCAACGCCTTCGGCGTGCACATCCCGGAAGAAGGCCTGGCCCTGCGCGGCACCTTCATCATCAACCCGGAAGGCGTCATCAAGACGGCCGAAGTGCACAGCAACGAAATCGCCCGTGACGTGTCGGAAACCCTGCGCAAGCTGAAGGCCGCCCAGTACACCGCCGCCAACCCCGGCCAGGTCTGCCCGGCCAAGTGGAAGGAAGGCGCCAAGACCATCGCCCCGTCGCTGGACCTGGTCGGCAAGATCTAAGTTCATGACATTTGCACGGAGCCCGGGAGGGCTCCTGCTTTCCGCAGAGCTCATTCGGCTCTGCTGAAAGGGCCTCCAAGCCTGGGGACCCTTTCAGCAGTGGCCAGCCCCGCCACGCCTCACTGAAAGGAAGTTCTCCATGTTGGACGCCGCTCTCAAGACCCAGCTCCAGGGTTACCTGGACCACGTCAAGCTCCCGTTCGAAATCATCGCCTCGCTGGACAACTCGGCCAGCAGCGCCGAGATGCGCGAACTGCTGGAAGAAATTGCCGGCATGAGCGACAAGATTTCCTTCCGCGCCGATGGCGTGGACACCCGCACCCCGTCCTTCCTGCTGCGCCGCACTGGCACCGAGCAGAGCCTGCGCTTTGCGGCCATCCCGCTGGGCCACGAGTTCACCTCGCTCGTGCTGGCGCTGCTCTGGACCGGCGGCCACCCGCCCAAGGTCGATGCCGCGCAGATCGACGCGGCCAAGGCGCTGGACGCGGATCTCGACTTCGAGATCTACATGAGTCTGACCTGCCACAACTGCCCGGACGTGGTGCAGGCGCTCTCGCTCATGGCCATCGTCAACCCGCGCATCCGCACGACGGTCATCGACGGCGGCTTGTTCCAGAGCGAGGTCGAGGGTCGCAACATCATGGCGGTGCCCGCCGTGTGGTTGAACGGTCAGCCGTTTGCCTCGGGCCGCATGAGCCTGGAAGAAATCATCGCGAAGCTCGACACCGGCTCCGCCGCGCGGGATGCGAAGAAGCTTGACGCTGAAGCGCCGTACGACATGCTCATCGTCGGCGGTGGTCCCGCCGGTGCGGCAGCCGCCGTGTACGCCGCCCGCAAGGGCATCCGCACCGGCGTGGCGGCCGAGCGCTTCGGCGGCCAGGTGAATGACACGCTGGGCATCGAGAACTACATCTCGGTGTCCATGACCGACGGCCCGAAGTTCGCCGCCGCCCTGGAAGGCCATGTGAAGGACTACAACGTCGACATCCACAACCTCCAGCGCGCAGAAAAACTCATCCCGGCGACCGAGCCCGGCGGCCTGATCGAAGTGCAACTGGCCAACGGGGCCACGCTCAAGGGCAAGACGGTGATCCTGTCCACCGGCGCGCGCTGGCGCAATGTCAACGTGCCCGGCGAAGCCGAGTACAAGAACAAGGGCGTGGCCTACTGCCCGCACTGCGACGGCCCGCTGTTCAAGGGCAAGCCGGTGGCGGTGATCGGCGGCGGCAACTCGGGCGTGGAGGCGGCCATCGACTTGGCCGGCATCGTCAAGCACGTGACGCTGATCGAGTTCGGCGCGGAATTGCGGGCGGACGCGGTGCTGGTCAAGAAGCTGGAAAGCCTGCCCAACGTCGCCATCATCAAGAACGCCCAAACGACCGAATTCACCGGTGCGGGCGGCAAGCTCAACGGCCTGAACTACACGGACCGTGTGTCCGGCGAGGCGCGTCGTGTGGAGGTGGAAGGCTGCTTCGTGCAGATCGGCCTGGTGCCCAACACCGAGTGGCTGCGCGGCACGGTGGAGCTGAGCAAGCACGGCGAAATCATCGTGGACGCTAAGGGTGCGACCTCGGTGCCCGGCGTGTTCGCGGCGGGTGACGTGACGACCGTGCCGTTCAAGCAGATCATCATCGCCGCCGGTGATGGCGCGAAGGCCGCGCTGGGCGCGTTCGACCACCTGATGCGCAGCTGAGGCGGGCCAGCCCAGCGGGCATTGCCCACGTCACAAGGCGCCCCGCGGGGCGCCTTGTGCTTTCAACGCAGCGTGTAGCCGCGACCGTCCATGCAGGCGTCCACAGCGCGGTTGAAGACGGAGGTGTCCGCCATTGCCGCCTGCTGGGTGGTGGCCCAGCGGTTGCAGTCCTGGTAGTCCGCCTCCTGCTGGGCGGGGCTTTGGCCGTTGCGGGGGTAGATCACCGGCACGGCCGCCGACACCACCGGCGCGCGCCGGGGTGCCACATAGGCCACCGGCGGTGCCGGGGCGTACACCACGGGCGGCGGCAACGGGGCCGGCGGGGGCACATACACCGGCTCCGGCGGGCGACTGGCTTCATGCGCCAGCGCAATCAGCGGCACGGCCACGGCCAGGCCCAGCACCAGCGCACCCAGACCCGAGCCGCCATGGTGGTGGCGGGGCTCCGGCCGACGGTCGTCGTAGTAGCGTGGCCCCGCGGCGGCCACGCCGGTGGCAACGATCAGGGCGGAGGCGATCAGGGTGCGGGCAAGGCGGTGCATGGTGGGCTCGCGGGTGACGGTGTCTGGGGCAACGCCGGGCGGGCGTGTTCGGTTGACCAGCGCGGGGCAGGGTGCCTGTCTCATGCCGCCCGGGGCGGTGCCGGGCGCCGGGCTTGCCACAGCCCCTCGGCGCTGTACACGGCCAGCGCGCTCCAGATGAAGCCAAAAGCCACCAGGCGGCTCGCATCCATGGGCTCGCGGAACAGGAACACGCCCAGCAGGAACTGCAGCGAGGGTGACACGTACTGCACCAGGCCCAGCGTGGCCAGCGGAATGCGCCGCGCGCCAGCGGCGAACAGCAGCAGCGCGCCGGCGGTGACGGGGCCGGTGCCGATCAGCCAGGCCCAGTCAGCGGCGGTCTGGCCGGCGAGGCTGCCGGCCTGGCTCCACCAGGCCAGGCCGCCCAGCGCGAGTGGCGCGAGGATCAGCGTCTCCAGCGCCAGTCCTTCGATCGCGCCGAGCGCGGCGGTCTTGCGCATCAGGCCGTACAGGCCAAAGCTGGCGGCCAGCACCAGGGCCACCCACGGCAGCCGGCCGGCGGCCACCGTCAGCCACAGCACGCCGAACGCGGCCAGGCCCACGGCCAGCCACTGCACCGGCCGCGGCCGCTCGTGCAGCACTGCAAACCCCAGCGCCACGTTCACGAGCGGGTTGATGAAGTAGCCCAGGCTGGCGTCCAGCACGTGGCCGTTCCCGACCGCCCACACGTAGGTCAGCCAGTTGATCGCGATCAGCAGGGCCGACACCGCGAACCGGCGCCAGGTGGCGGCGCTGACCTCACGCAGCCAATGCAGGTGGCGCGTGGCCAGCAGCACCAGGGCCACGAAGGCCAGCGACCAGATCGTGCGGTGCGCCACCACCTGCAGGGCCGGGATGGTGGCGATTTGCCGGAAATACAGCGGGAACAGACCCCAACTGAGATAAGCGCCGAGGGCGTAGAGGATGCCGGGGTTCATGCGCGGCATTGTCGTTGGGGGTTAATCCGGAGGCTGAAGTCAGGGCTCGGGCGTCGAATTCGGCGCGCCTCGTTCGTCGTCACACCATGGCCCGCATTGAATTCACTCCGCAGCTGCACCGCTTCGTGGACACCCCGGTGGTGGACACCCCGGCCACCGTGCTGCGCCAGGGCCTGGATGCCGCCTTCGCCATCAACCCCCGGCTGCGGGGCTACATCCTCGATGACCAAGGCCACCTGCGGGTCAATGTCGTCATCTTCATCGACGGCCGGCGCGTGCGCGACCTGCGTGGCCTGACCGACCCGCTCGGCCCTGAAAGCCGGGTTCACGTCCTGCAAGCCCTTTCCGGAGGCTGAACCATGAACCAAGACCGCGCCTGGGCCGCGACCCGCAAAGGCTTGTTTGAACTTCGCCGCCGCAGTGGCCGCTGGGAGGTGGAGCGCCTGAGCTTCACCGCCGACCCGGTCACCATGCTGCTGCCGCCTGACGCCTCGGGCCACATGCTGGCCGGCTTGAACCTCGGCCACTTCGGCGCCAAGCTGCATGCCAGCGACGATGCCGGTCAGACTTGGCGCGAGGTGGCAGCCCCCACGTTCCCGCCGCAGCCAGACGGCGCGGCGGGCCCGGCCTGGAAGCTCGATCAGGTGTTTTCGCTGGAACGCGCCGGCGACGCCATCTGGTGCGGCACGGTGCCCGGCGGCCTGTTCCTCAGCCGGGACCGTGGCGAGACCTGGACGCTGGACGAAATCCTCTGGCGTGACCCGCGGCGCGAGCAATGGATGGGCGGCGGCAACCCGGCGCCGGCCTTGCACTCCATCTGCCCGCACCCCGATCGCCCGGAGGAGCTGCTGATCGGCGTGTCCTGCGGCGGGGCCTGGCGCACCACCGACGGTGGCCAGAGCTGGGCGCTGCGCGCCAAAGGCATGCGGGCTGACTTCATGCCGCCCGAATTGGCGGACGACGAGAACTCCCAAGACCCCCACCTCATCGCCCGCTGCCGCGACGTGCCGGAGGTGCTGTGGTGCCAGCACCATTGCGGCATCTTCCGCTCCACCGACAACGGTGCCAGCTGGCAGGAGCACCGCGCGGCGCCGTCCAGCTTCGGTTTTGCCGTGGCCGCCCACCCGCGAGACCCGCTGACCGCCTGGTTCGCGCCAGCGGTGAAAGACGAGCGCCGCATTCCGGTCGATGCTGCGCTGTGCGTGACCCGCACCCGCGACGGAGGCCAGACCTTCGAGACGCTGCGCTCGGGCCTGCCCCAGCAACATTGCTACGACCTCATCTACCGCCATGGCCTGGCGGTGGACGATGGCGGCGAGCAGCTGATGATGGGCTCCACCACGGGAGGGCTGTGGGCCAGCGCCGATGGTGGCGACCACTGGGAGACGGTGTCAGCCCACCTGCCGCCCATCTACGCGGTCAAGTTCGGTTGAACCCGATGTGGCCTCTGGCAGGGCCGGGCGGCGGTGTCAGACTGCGCGCCTCCTCGGCCTCACGCCCTTGCCATGTCCTTGATGCCCCTGATGCGCAGCCTGCCGCTGCTGCTGTCTGCCCTGATCACCGTGCCGGCCGGCGCGGCTGACGAGGACAAGCCGCCGGCCTACCAGCCGCGCGAGCACTACACCAAGTACGAGTACCGCGTGCCCGTGCGCGACGGCAAGACGCTGTTCACGGCGGTGTACCTGCCCAAGGACCAGAGCCGCCGCTACCCCTTCCTGATGGTGCGCACGCCCTACAGCTGCGGCCCGTACGGCGTGGACCGCGACGGCGTGAAGCAGCTCGCGCCGAACGAGGACTTCTTGAAGGCCGGCTACATCTTCGTGTGCCAGGACGTGCGCGGGCGCTTCCAGTCGGAAGGGCAGTTCATCGAGATGACGCCGCACCGGGCGATCAAGAAGCTGCCCACCGACGTGGACGAAAGCACCGACACGCACGACACCGTGCAGTGGCTGCTGGACCACGTGCCCGGCCACAACGGCCGCGTGGGCCTGTGGGGCATCAGCTACCCGGGCTTCTACACGGCGGCCTCGGTGATCGACTCGCACCCGGCCATCAAGGCCGCCTCGCCGCAGGCGCCCATTGGCGACCTGTTCCAGGGCGACGACAGCTACCACGGTGGCGCCTTCATGCTGGCGGCCAACTTCGGCTTCTACAGCTTCTTCAAACCCCAGCAGACGCCGGTTCTGCCGCCCCGGCAGTGGCCTGAGTTCGACTACGGCACCCGCGACGGCTACGAGTTCTTCCTGCAGTTCACCAACCTCGACGCCATGGCCGAGCGCCTGGGCAAGGACGGCGGCGCCAACCCGTACTTCAATGTGCAGCTGGAGCACGACCGCTACGACCACTTCTGGCAGCAGCGGGCCATCCTGCCGCACCTGAAGAACATCCGCGCCGCGGTGTTGACCGTGGGCGGTTGGTTCGATGCCGAAGACCTGGTTGGCCCGCTGGGGGTGTTCCGCGCCATCGGGCGCCAAAGCCCGGCCACCGACAACCGGCTGGTGATGGGCCCGTGGGTGCATGGCGGCTGGATCGGCACACCGGGCCGCAGCCTGGGCCGTGTCCAGTTCCATCAGCCCACAGCCGAGCAGTTCCAGAAAGACGTGCTGCTGCCGTTCTTCGAGCAGCACTTGCGGGAAGTGGCCCCCAAGACCCCCATCGCCAAGGCGACGGTGTTTGAAACGGGCACCAACGTCTGGCGCCGCTACGACGCTTGGCCCCCGCAAACCGCCCAGGCGCGCACCTTGTACTTTGCGCCCGGCGGCAAGCTCAGCTTCACGCCGCCGCCGGCCCCGCAGCCGCAGTTCGACAGCTGGGTGAGCGACCCGGCCAAGCCGGTGCCGTTCATCGGCTACACGGCCTTGGGCATGCCGCAGGAGTACATGGTGAGCGACCAACGCTTTGCCGCCACGCGGCCGGACGTGCTCACCTTCCGCAGCGAGGTGCTGGAGCAAGACGTGACCCTGGCCGGCCCCGTGGTGGCGCGGCTGTTCGCGTCCACCAGCGGCACCGATGCCGACTGGGTGGTCAAGCTCATCGACGTGTACCCGCCGGAGGTGGAAGACCCGCCGCCCCGCAAGAAGCGCCCCCGCACCGAGGAGGTCGAGGCGCCGGAGTCGCCGATGGGCGGTTACCAGCAACTGGTGCGGGCCGACCCGCTGCGCGGGCGCTTCCGCCACAGCCTGGAAACGCCCGAGGCCATGGTGCCCGGCCAGGTGGAGGAACTGAAGGTGACGCTGCAGGACGTGAACCACAGCTTCCGGCGCGGGCACCGCATCATGGTGCAGGTGCAAAGCAGCTGGTTCCCGCTGATCGACCGCAACCCGCAGCGTTTCGTGCCGATCCGCAGCGCGCGGGCCGAAGACTTCCAGCCCGCCACGCAGCGGCTGTACTTCTGGCGTGATCAGCCGTCGGGCTTGCAGGTGCAGGTGTTGCCGATGCGCTGAGGCGCCCCGCCGGGGCTATGCTTCATGGCCGCCCCGATCCGTGGGGCGCCGTCGGAGCCGGGATGTGGCGTCGGGTTCTGGTTGCGGTGCTGTGCTGGCCCGTGTGGGTGCACGCCGGGTGCTCGCGCGCGCTGCGCGTGCCCTTCGAGGACTGGCGGCCCTACTCCTACATGGACGGGACGCGGCACACCGGCCTGGAAACCGAGTTGCTGGATGCTGTGGCCCGCGAGGCGGGCTGTCGTGTCGTCTACGTCGGCGACGTGCCGCACAACCGCCGGCAACTGCTGTTGAGCAACGGCCAGCTGGACCTGCTGCTGGCGGCCACCCCGAAGGCCGATGCCGGCTGGTACACCCAGCCTTACCGCGACGAGCGGCTGTCGTTGTTTGTCAGGGCCGGTGAGGGCCGAGACGCCTTGAGGTCGGTGGACGACGTGCTGCGGAGCGGCTTGCGGCTGATCACGCACCGGGGCCCCGCCAATGCGCCGACGGTGCAAGAGTTCATCGCGCGCGGCCAGGTGGCGTGGTTCGAGACCTACGCGCGGGGCATCGAGCTGCTGCAACAGCAGCGTGGCGATGTGCTGCTGGGAGATCGCTTGGCCGTGCTGCACGCCGCTGGCGCGGCTCGGCTGTCGTTGACGGAGCTGCCGGTTCCGTTGGTGCAAGGCGTGGTGGCGTACCGGTTGAGCCCCAAGACGCTGACCGAGAGCGATTTGCAGACCCTGAATGCGGCCATCTTGCGCCTGGAGGCCCGTGGTGACTTGCGCCGGATTCGCGCGCGATGGTTGGCGGGCGCGGATGCGCCGTGACATGGTGCATATCCGCGACGCCGCCCCGTTGCGGTGCGGGGCAGGCTCGGCCTAGCATCGTCACAAGTTGGCACTGAAAAGGAGACACCCATGACCGGTATGGCCTCTCGTCACACCTGGGCTGCAAGTGATGCGCGAAATGCCCCGCGATCCGAAAGCTCCCGCGAGGCTGCCTGGCGTGACGCCAACCGGCTGATGCTGGCCTGCATGGGCTTGTATTTCGTGCTCGCGCTGGTGTTGGGCTTTCAGTTCGACCAGGTTGGCTTGGCCGTGGGCATGGGGCTCCTGCTCTTCGCCGGGGCTGCCGCGGCGCAGGCGGCACTGGGTGGCACGGCCATGGCTGCGCACATCATGGCCACCGCCGCCATGGGCATGGTGGCCCTGCACATCCAGCTGGCACGCGGCATGGTCGAGTTCCATTTCGGGGTGTTCGTCACGCTGGCGTTCCTGCTCGTCTACCGGCACTGGGCGCCCGTGCTGACCGGCGCCGCCGTGATTGCGGTTCACCACATCCTGTTTGACCGCTTGCAGGCGGCCGGTGCCGGTGTGTACTGCCTCACCGATCCCGGCTTCTCGCGGGTGCTGGTGCATGCCGGCTACGTGGTGGCGCAGGCTGGGTTCGAGGTGCTGATCGCCTACAAGATGCACCAACGTGCCGTGGAGCAAGTGGCCTTGGTGCGGCTGGTGGAGTCGTTGACGGCGGACGAGCGCATCAACCTCGATGTGCCGCATGAGCCCGGCACCTTGGGCGCCGCCGGCGCGCTGCTGCAAGCGGTGGATCGCATCCACGGGGTGGTTCACTCGGTTCAGTTGGCGGCCAAGAGCATCGACGGGGCCAGTTCGGAAATCGCGGCGGGCAATCAAGACCTGTCGGTGCGCACCGAGGAGATGGCGTCCAGCCTGCAGGCGACCGCGTCGTCCATGGCCACGCTGACGCAGGCCGTGGGTCAAACCGCGGAGGCCGCACGCAGCGCGCATGGCTTGGCCACGGGCGCCGCCACCGCCGCCGGACGCGGCTCGGGCGTGGTGCAGGAGGTGGTGAGCACCATGGGCGCCATCCACTCAAGCGCGGCGCGCATCGGCGAGATCACGACGCTGATCGACTCCATCGCCTTCCAGACCAACATCCTCGCGCTGAACGCCGCCGTGGAAGCCGCGCGGGCGGGCGAGCAGGGCAAGGGGTTTGCCGTGGTGGCGTCTGAGGTGCGCAGCCTGGCGCAGCGCAGTGCCGAAGCGGCGCGAGACATCAAGAGCCTGATTGCCACCTCCAGCGAGCAGGTGGCGGCGGGTTCCTCGCTGGTCGAGCAAGCCGGCACGGCCATGCGCGACATCGAATCGGCCGTGGAAAAGGTGGCGCAACTGATCGGTGACATCGCTCGGTCTGCCAGCGAGCAGAGCGACGGCATCGGCCGGGTGAACCAGGCCGTGGGCCAGCTGGATCAGGTCACCCAGCAGAACGCGGCCCTGGTGGAGCAGTCGGCCGCTGCGGCCGAGAGCCTGCGCGATCAGGCGCAGAAGATGGCCGACGAGGTCAGCGTGTTCCGCACCCAGGCGAGCTGAGACCGGGCAGCATCGGCCACTGCGCGCCGGGCTCCGCATGCAGCGTGAGCGTGGTGCCCGTCACCGGGTGCTGCAAGGTCAGCTCTGCGGCGTGCAGCCACAGGCGCTGCACGCCGAGGTAAGCCGCCACGGCCCGGTTGAGCGGGCCTTTGCCGTGCGTGGCGTCACCCAGGATGGGGTGGGCCATGTGCTTGAGGTGCCGGCGGATCTGGTGGCGCCGGCCCTGGCGCGGGGCCACCTCCAGCAGCGCCACGCGGGTGCCGGTGAAACGCGGGTCGGTCACCACGGGCCAGGTCAGCCGGCTCAACACCGACCAATCGGTTTGCGCCTCCAGCATCGGCTGGCCCGCCGAGGGCAGTTCCGGGTCGCGGGCCAAGGGGTGGTCGATGTGGCCGCGGTCGGCCGCCGGCCAGCCGCGCACCAGGGCCAGGTAGCGCTTCGTCATCTGGCCCTGCTCGAACTTGGCGCCCAGTTGCGAGGCCACCTCGGCCGACAGCGCAAACAGCAGCACCCCGGAGGTGCCGCGGTCCAGCCGGTGCACCGGCCACACCGTGCGGCCGAGTTGGTCGCGCAGTTGCTGCAGTGCGGCTTCCTGTTCACCGGCCGCCAATTGGGTGCGGTGCACCAGCAGGCCGGCGGGTTTGTCGATGGCGACGACGTGCTCGTCGGCGTGCAGCAGGCGCAGGGTCAAGACAGATCGCCGTCCACGTAGAACCAAGCGCCCGCTTCGCGCACGAAGCGGCTGCGCTCCTGCAGCCGGTGGGCGCGGCCGCCGAGCTTGCTGCGGGCCACGAACTCCACGGTGCCGTGATCGGCGTCTTGCATCGCGCTGCCCTTGACCTGCAGCCCCAGCCATTTCAGCCCGGGCTCAGGCGGCTCCAGCACGTCGGGCCGGGTGCTGGGGTGCCAGGTGGCCAGCAGGTAGTCGCGCCGGTCGGTCACAAACGCGCTGTAGCGCGAGCGCATGAGGGCCTCGGGCGTGGTTGCAGTCAGGCCCGCTCCGGCGGCAAAGGCCCGGTGCAGGGCGCCGCAGCAGGTGGCATACGAGGTGGGGCGTCCGCAGGGGCAGGGCAGGGCTTCGTCCATGCCCGGCACTCTAGCGGCTCAAGCCGTGGCGCGACCGTTCGGGAAGCGGTGCACCAAGGCCTTCAGCGACAACGGCCGGCCGAGCAGCCAGCCCTGGCCGAAGCGGCAACCGCACGCGCGCAGCACGCCGAGTTGGTCGTCGCCCTCGATGCCCTCGGCAATGATGTCCAGCTGCAGGTGCCGGCCCAGGTCGACGATGGTCTGGGCAATCGCGCGGTCACGTTCTCCAGTGGGCAGGTCGCGCACAAAGCTGCGGTCGATCTTGAGCGAGCGAATCGGCAGGTTCTTCAGCAGCGCCAGCGACGAGTGCCCCATGCCGAAGTCATCCAGCGAGATCTCGAACCCGATGTCGCGCAGCTCGTGCATCACCCGCACCACCTGCTCGGGCTGGCGCATCAGCATGCCTTCGGTCAGCTCCAGCACCACCTGCGATGCAGGCACCGCCAGCTCCTGGGCCACCGCACGCAGCAGGTCGGGCAAGGCGGTGCTGGTGAACTCGGAGGCCGCCATGTTCACGTGCACCTTGAGCGCCTGCAGCGCGGTGCCCTTGAGCGAGGCCAGGTCGCGCAGCGCACGGCCCATCACCCAGCGGCCAATGTCCACGATCAGGTCGCTCTGCTCGGCAATCGGAATGAACAGGTCCGGCGACACACTGCTGCCGTCCGGCTTGTGCCAGCGGATCAGCGCCTCGACGCCGTGCAGGTCGCCCGAGCGCAGGTCCACGATGGGCTGGTACACCAGGCGCAGCTGGTCGGCCCGCAGGGCTTCGCGCAACTCGGTCTCGATGGCCAGCCGCCGGGCCAGCTTGGCGCGCTGCTCGGCCAGCATGTTGGGGCTGCTGGTGGAGAACACGTTGCTGCCGTTGCGGCCGTTTTGCTTGACGCGGTACATGGCCGCATCGGCACTGCGCAGCAGCTCGGGGCCGGTCTGCCCGTTGTCCGGGAAGCGGCTCACGCCAATGCTGGCGGAGACGTTGAGGGACAGGCCTTCGTACACGATGGGTTGGCTGGCGGCAGACAGCACCGCGTCCACCAGCGTGGTCAGTGCCTGGCCGTCGTCGGCATTTGGCACCAGCACCGCAAACTCGTCGCCACCCAGCCGCCCCACGCGGGCCGGCGGTGGGGCCAGTTCGCGCAGCCGGCGCGCGAAGGTTTGCAACACCGCATTGCCCGCTTCGTGGCCGAAGGCGTCGTTGATGGGCTTGAAGCGGTCCAGGTCGATGAACATCAACGCAAAGCGCTGCCCCAGGCGCTGGCTCAACGCGCAATGCCGGTTGAGCTGCACGTAAAAGTGCGAGCGGTTGTCCAGCTCGGTCATCTCGTCCACCTGCGCCAGGCGGTGGATGACGGCCTCGGTTTCCAGGCGCTGGGCGGTTTGCGCGATCAATGCGCCGATGGTGGCCGACACCTTGGGCAACTGCGCCTCGGGCTGGCGCGTGAGGCTGCTGTAGAACTCCAGCACGCCGGGGCGGTGCTGCTCGCCGCTGTCCGACACGTAGGTCACCGGGAACACGTAGCCCGACCACAGACCGCACATCTGCGCGCTGCCTCGGCGCAGGAAGCGCGGGTCGGTGCTCATGTCCTCCACCCACTCGGCCCGGCCGGTGGCCCACACCCGGCCCACCAGGCCTTCGCCCGGTGCCATGCGCAAGGCGGCGCTGGCGGCGCTGAAGCGCTCCAGCGCGCCGGCCTGGGCGTGCCACGAGTGGCGGCAATGCAGGCGGCCGGTGTCGTTGTCTTGCGGCTCCATGGCCCAGTAGGCGCCCCATTCCCAGCCCAGGTTGCGGCAGATGAGCTGGATGACGTTGCCGATCGCGTCGTCCAGCGTGTGCGTGCCCACGAGGTATTCGGTCAACGCGTAGCCCAGCCGCTCGCGCACGGCGGCGTGGTTCAGCGCCGTCACATCCTGCAGCAGCCCGTGGCGCCAGCGCGGGCGGGCCGGGTCGGGCGGCAGCGGCGTCACCCGCACCCAGCGCATGCCGCGCGCGCCAGCCACCACGCGCACGTCGGCGGCGGCTTGGGGCCAGGCACCGGTCCAGGCGCGGGTCAGGGCGGGCAGGTCGTCGGCCACCACGTGTTCAAAGCACGCGTCCAGCGGGTGCGCCGTGCCGGCCGACAGTTCCAGGTACTCGGCCGCCATCGGCGAGAGTTGGGTGTGGCCGCTCTGGGGCTCGTGCCACCACTCGCCGAAGCCGGCGGCTTGCTCCAGCACCGAGGCCGATGAGCGCGCGCCGGCGTGGAGCCCGGGCGACGGGGGCGGCGGCAACAGGGGGGCGGGCGCCGTGAGGCCCGGATCGCTGGTCATGCGCGTGTGCAGCGCAAATCGCATGCCAGACGCGGTCGCCGTTGAATCGAGAACCATTGCACACCTCAGCCCCACGGCTGGCGCGGTGCCTGCCGTGGTGGGCCGGGCCAGTGCCCGTGATGGTGCTCTGTGGCACTGCACTGGTGCGCGCGGGCGAGGCCTCGGAGCCGTTAGGCTGTGGCTTTCTCGCGGAGGGCGCATGGGCATCGTGGTGTATTGGCTGGAGGGCGAGGGCGACGACGCCCGGCCGGTGTGCGAGCTGTTCGGCAGTCAAGACCTCACGCCAGCGCTTGCGTGCGCCGAGGCGCGCCGGCGCGAGGGCCACCGGCACGTCAGCATCTCCACCGAGCTGGCCGAGAGTGTGGGCCGGCCCGGCGTGGCCGCGGTGGAGGCCGGCCGCACGCCCGATGGCGAGGCGTATGAGTGGTCCAAGGCGGGCCGGGCGGGCAAGGCGCGCCGCAGGTAGGGCTCCGTAAAATGCGTCGATGAATTCGGTCGCAGACGCTGCCCAGCACAGCCCCCTTCTCAAGAACCTCAACCCCGAGCAGCTGGCCGCCGTCACCGCCGCCGCCGAGCCCGCCCTCATCCTGGCCGGCGCCGGCTCCGGCAAGACCCGTGTGCTGACCACGCGCATCGCCTGGTTGCTGCAAACCGGCCAGGTCAGCCCGGGCGGCGTGATGGCCGTGACCTTCACGAACAAGGCCGCGAAAGAGATGCTCACGCGCCTGTCCACCATGCTGCCGTTCAACGTGCGCGGCATGTGGATCGGCACCTTTCACGGCCTGTGCAACCGCTTCCTGCGCGCGCACTGGAAGCTGGCGCACCTGCCCCAGGCGTTTCAGATCCTGGACGCGAGCGACACCACCTCCGCGGTGAAGCGCGTCATCAAGGCCATGAACCTGGACGAAGAGCGCTTCGTGCCCAAGCAGGTGGGCTGGTTCATCGCCGGCTGCAAGGAAGACGCCCAGCGCCCGGGCGACGTGGTGGCCCACGACGAGCAGACCCGCAAGCTGGTGGAGATCTACGCCAACTACGAAGACCAATGCCAGCGCGAAGGCGTGGTGGACTTTGCCGAGCTGATGCTGCGCAGCTACGAGCTGCTGCGCGACAACCCGGCGGTGCGCGAGCACTACCAGGCGCGCTTCCGCCACATCCTGGTGGACGAGTTCCAGGACACCAACAAGCTGCAGTACGCGTGGCTGAAGATGTTCGCGCCGCCGGGCTCGGGCAGCGGCCAAAGCCTGCTTGCCGTGGGCGATGACGACCAAAGCATCTACGCCTTCCGCGGCGCCCGCGTGGGCAACATGGCCGACTTCGAGCGCGAGTACCGCGTCAAGAAGGTCATCAAGCTGGAGCAGAACTACCGCAGCTTCGGCCACATCCTGGACGCGGCCAACGAACTCATCAGCCGCAACACCCAGCGCCTGGGCAAAACCCTGCGCACCGACGCCGGCCAGGGTGACCCGATCCGTGTGCACGAGGCACCGAGCGACTTCGCCGAGGCGCAGTGGCTGATCGAGGAAATCCAGAGCCTGCACCGCGGCGGGCTGGACCGGCAGGAAATCGCCATCCTGTACCGCAGCAACGCGCAGTCGCGGGTCATTGAATCGGCGCTCTTCAACTCGGGCATTCCGTACCGGGTGTACGGCGGCCTGCGCTTCTTCGAGCGCGCCGAAGTGAAGCATGCGCTGGCCTACCTTCGCTTGTTGGAGAACCCGAACGACGACACCAGCTTCCTTCGGGTGGTGAACTTCCCGACCCGGGGCATCGGCGCCAAGACGCTGGAGAACCTGCAAGACGCCGCCAAGGCCACCGGCCGGAGCCTCTACCAGAGCGTGAGCGCCATTCCCGGCAAGGGCGGCGCCAACCTCGTGGCGTTCACCAACCTGATCGACTCGACCCGCAACCTGACCCAGGGCATGACCCTGCGCGAAATCATCGAGCAGGTGCTGGAGACCTCGGGCCTCTTGGAGTTCTATCGCACCGACAAGGACGGCGCCGAGCGGCTGGAGAACCTGGACGAACTGATCAACGCGGCCGAGGCCTTCGTGATGCAGGAGGGCTTCGGCAAGAACGCCGTGGGCCTGCCGGTGGACGAGGTGGCGCCTACGCTCACGGCCGCGGGCGCACCCGGCGCCGTGCCGGACGCCGAGACGGGCGAAATCATGTCGCCGCTGGTGGCCTTTCTCACGCACGCCTCGCTCGAAGCCGGCGACAACCAGGCCCAGGCCGGGCAAGACGCCGTGCAGCTGATGACGGTGCACTCGGCCAAGGGCCTGGAGTTCGACGCGGTGTTCATCACGGGGCTCGAAGAGGGCCTGTTCCCGCACGAGAACGCCATGTCGGACCACGACGGGCTGGAAGAAGAGCGGCGGCTCATGTACGTGGCGATCACGCGGGCGCGCAAGAAGCTGTCCATCAGCTTCTGCCAGACCCGCATGCTGCACGGCCAGACCCGCTACAACGTCAAGAGCCGCTTCTTCGACGAGTTGCCCGAAACCAGCCTGAAGTGGCTGACGCCGCGCAACCAGGGCTTCGGCTCGGGCTTTGCGCGCGAATACCAACAGGCCTGGGAGCGTGGCAGCGGCCTCAAGGGCATGGTGGGCGCCGGGCGCGTGGCGGATCGTGGCCAGCGCGCTGCCTGGGTGGAGCCGCCGGTGCCCGCCAGCATGAAGCAGAAGGTGTCGGAAGAACACGGCGGCCTGCGCGTGGGCAAGGGCGTGTTCCACACCAAGTTCGGCGAAGGCGTGCTGCTGACGCTGGAAGGCACGGGCGCCGATGCCCGGGCGCAGGTGAACTTCGGCCGGCACGGCACGAAGTGGCTGGCCTTGTCGGTGGCCAAACTCACCCCGATCGATTGAAAGGCGCCGCGATGGCGAACGTGACCCGCGACGAGATGGCCGCCTTCCTGGCGGCCGAGTTCCCGCAGACGCGGGTGACGGTGGAGGCGATTGCCGATGACGGCGTCGTCGTCGCGCACGAGATTACCGAGGCCGAGTTGCGCCCCGGCGGCACGGTGTCCGGCCCGGTCATGATGACGCTGGCCGATGTGGCGCTGTACGTGGCCATCCTGGCCCAAATCGGCCTGGTGCCGCTCGCAGTCACCACCAGCTTGAGCATCAATTTCCTGCGCAAGCCCCAAGCCGACCGGCGGCTGCTCGGCCGCTGCAAGCTGATGAAGCTGGGCAAAAGCCTCGCGGTGGGCGAGGTCTGGATCCATTCCGAGGGCATGGACGAGCCGGTGGCGCACGCCACGGGCACGTACTCCATCCCGCGTGAGCGGTGAGGCCGCGCATGAAGCGGGCATGGGCCGGGTTGGGGTTGCTGGGGGCGTGCTTCAGCGCAGCCGCCTTCGTGAACCCGCCGGCCGTGCTGTCCGTGACGGCCTGCTTGTCGTTCGAGGACGACCGGGCCGTCTTGTCTGAGCGCGGAGAAGCGGCGTGGATGCGTTTCCTGGCCGCCGTTGATGTCTCCGAAACCCCGACCCGGCTGATGCTGTCGTTGGACCCCCAGCAGGCGGCGGCCTCACCGCCGCCGGCCTTGGGCGGTGAGGGCGTCGAGCAAAGCCTGGATCGAGTGCGAGCCCGCGCGGCCGCGCTGCTGGCCCGCCTGCGTGAGCAGCGGCCCGCGTGGGGCGGCGTGCCTGCGCAATGGCAGGTGGAGCCCAATCGAAATTACTCGGTGTCGCGATGCCATGTGTCGTTGACGGTGCTGTGGCCGGGCCAACTCGCGCCCGCGGCCTGCGAGCCGGCTGCTGCGCGCAGTTGCGTGGTGCAGTGCGATGCCTTTGCCTGTGAGCGCCGGGCCGTGCCGCCATTGCCGCAGTCGGTGGCCCGCTAGGGCCAGGCGCACGTCCACGAAAAAGGGGCTGCCGCGGCAGCCCCTTGTCTTTGCACGACGTCCAGCCCGTGAGCCGGACGTCTGAGTCGCGTCAGACCGACTTCTTGGTCAGGTTCACGCTGGTGATCGCACCGGTCAGGTAGCCGACCTGGGCGCCGAAGCGGTCCTTGTAGTTGGCGCGCACCAGCGGGTCCAGCGTGGCCTTGACCTTGTCGTGCAGGCCTGTGCCGGCCGCGTTGGTGATCCAGTCGCCGGGGTGCTGGAAGTTGGCCGTGATGTAGGTCCAGCCGTTCAGGTCGTCCACCACACCCAGGCCCGTGGCTTCGGCGCCCGAGGGCATGGAGGCCACGCGGCTCAGCACCTTGGTGTCCACGTTGTAGGCCCACAGGAAGTTGTTGACGTGGTAGCTGCTGTCCTCGCCGATGAAGAGGGTGCGCAGCTTTTCCGAGAACTTCAGGTTGTCGGGCGCGCCGATCTTGTCGGGGTTGGCGAGGTTGCCCAGTGCGTCGGCGGCGGCCAGGTCTTCACCGATCAGCAGGGCCTTGGTGACCGAGGGCACCCAATCGCTGTTGATGGCGGCGCCGGCGGTGTCCTTCTGGCCGGTGCTCAGGGTGTGGGCCAACACGCCGCCTGCGTTCAGCGCCTTGTCGATGCTGACGGGGTAGTCCGGGTTGTTGGCGGCATTCCCCTTGACCATGGAGCTCTGCATGTTCTGCAGGGCCGAGTAGGCGACCTTGTCCTTGATGTTGACGGTCGTGCCTTCCATCTTGGTGAAGGCCATGGTGCCGCCCACCAGCGCGGCATAACGGTGCGTCTCCAGGAAGGCGGCGGCCTTTTCCATGCCGGGCTTCAGGCGCACCCATTGGGTCTTGCCGCTGAGCCAGATCTTGGTGAAGGTGGCGTCCTTGGGGTCGGTGGTGGACACGTCCATGATGTCGGTCGGCTTGACCGTGTCGGCCAGCGCCTTGATCTCTGCACTGGTGGCCGAGCCGAGCTTGATCCAGCTGATGGGCGCGCCGGCCGCCGCCGGGTCCAGCGAGAAGCCGGCACCGAACTTGGCGACATACAGCGAGCCGGAGGACAGGTCCTTCTCCTTGTCCGCCACGAACATGAAGAAGCCGCCGTTGGTTGCGTCGTCGCCCATGATGGCGGTGCGGTTGTCCGGCATGACCTGGATCAGCTCATGCGAGATGCGGCCCAGGCAGTAGTGCTTCTTGATGCTGCCGGTGCCGTCGGGGTTGACGGTCACTTCCGGCAGGTGGCCGTAGTGGTACGGGTTGGCCTTGGTGGCGTCGCCGAACAGGTTCTGGCTGTAGGCCTTGAACATCGTGTTGTTGGCGATGGTGAAGGCGTCGGGCTCGTACTCTTCGCTGGACAGGTGCGTGCCCCAGGGCGAGAGGCTGGACCCGCAGGTGATCCACAGGCCCATGGCGGGTGCGGTGTCCACGTTGTGGTACTTCACCAGGCTGAGCTTGCCGGTGCTGGGGTCTTGGTCCAGCGTCAGCACGGCGATGGGGGAGGGCAGCTTGCCGTACATGTCGGTCTTGCCGTCTTGCGCCCAGGTCGTGTACTCGAACTGCACGACCGCGAACACCGCCTTGCCCTTGATGCCGGTGACGGTGGGGTTGTCCAGCTTGAGCAGCGAGGTGCCGTCCGGCGAGTCGCTGAAGTACTGGCGCTCCTTGCCGGCCACGGTGGCGTCCACGATGGGCTTGCCGGCGAAGTCGACATAGCCGCCCGCGAGGACGGTGCCGCCCTTGCCGTCCGGCACGAGGTCACCGGTGGTGAAGAACGGGGCGTAGCTCAGCGAGAAGCCTTGGCTGCTGTCGTCGCTGAACTTGACCATCAAGGTCGAGTTGACGAGCGTCTTGGCCATGTCGGCCGGGGCAGCCAGGCTGGGGGCAGCCATGGAGACGAAGCTGGCCGAGGCGAAGCTGGCCACGGGGGCGGGGCTGTCACTGCCACCGCCGCCGCAGGCGGTGAGCAAGCTGCCGACGGCCGTGCCGCCCAGCGGCAGCATCAGGGGCGTGCCCAGAACCTTCAGGGCTTGGCGACGGGTGGGAGCGGAGTGTTGAGACATGAGGCTGCAGACTGCGTTGGCGGTGAAAACCGCAGCAATCTATGCAGCTTGCATGTCGATCTCGTGAAAGCCCTTGCCGCTCCGCGAGCGGCGACCAGCGCGTCAGGCGCTTTGGTCCACCACGCTTTGCGGGGCGCCGAACATGAAGCAGTCCACAAAGCTGAAGTACAGCGACGCGTAAAACACGGTGGACAGCAGCAGGCCTGCGGTCATCAGCACGAAGGGGGCAAGTTGCTGCAGGCCCAGCAGGCCGAACACCAGGCTCACGGCGCTGGCCACCGTCAGCAGCAGGGCGCCCCACAGGAAGGTGTTGAGCGCGAACGCACCCTTGTTGCGCCACAGCGCCAGCGTGCTGGAAAACAGCGCCTGCGCCACGCCCTGGCCGCCCCAGTGCACCAGTGCCGGGGCATGCCAGTAGGGCACCGACAGCAGGCCCATCAGCCCCATGCGGGTGGCCATGCCCCAGAACAGGCGCGGGTCGGAAGCGGCGTTGGCGATGGCATCGGCGTCGGCCTTGTCGGCGCTTTCCATCAGCTTTTGCAGCTCGCGCGTGCTGCCGTCGTCCACCCAGTCGGCCAGAAAGCCCACCACCAGCATGGCCGCGGCATAGCCCAGGCACAGCAGCAGCTGGCTGCGGCGGCGCTCGGGTGTGAGCTTCAGTGGCGCCACGAACACCGCGGCCGTGGGCGTTTTCTTCTGCAGCACCAAATGTGTGGCCAGCATGAAGCCCAGCGACAGCAGCGGCAGCATGGCCATGGTCAGCGGCAGGCCGAGGCCCGGAATCAGCAGCGCCACGAAGCCTGCGAACAAGAACAAACCGAACAGGCTGGAGAGCGCCAGCGGCTGACGT
The DNA here is from genome assembly GCF_043555935.1 of Pelomonas baiyunensis. Taxonomy (NCBI): domain Bacteria; kingdom Pseudomonadati; phylum Pseudomonadota; class Betaproteobacteria; order Burkholderiales; family Sphaerotilaceae; genus Roseateles; species Pelomonas baiyunensis. The sequence continues at coordinate 910,515 of NZ_JBIGIB010000001.1, forward strand.
TGGAAGACCTTGAAGCCGTGGCGAATCCAGAGCCGGCCGTTGCGGACCGGCACGGTTTGCAGGTGCAGTTGCATGTTCATGCCTGGGCCTCGCCGGGCAGGGCGTGCCAGGGGCGCGCAATGCGCTCGCGCAGCACGCGCTCGAAGTGACGCGGGTCGTGGGCTTTGAGCAGGCTGGCCTCGCGCGGCAGGTGCAGGTCAAACAATCGCGACAGCCAGAACCGCAGCGCCGCGGCGCGCAGCAGCGCGGGCAGCAGGCGGTGCTCGGCGCCGGTCAGCGGGCGCACGCGCTCGTAGGCGGCCACGAACACGGCGGCACGCTCCTCCACCAGCCGGCCGTCGCTGAGGTCGATGCACCAGTCGTTCAGGCACACGGCCAGGTCGAACAGCCACGTGTCGCAGCCGGCGAAGTAGAAGTCGAAGAAGCCGGTCAGGCGCTCGCGGCCGGGGCCCTCGCCGGGCTCGAACATCACGTTGTCGCGGAACAGGTCGGCATGGATGGGGCCCGACAGCTCCGCTTGCAGATGGGCGTATTCGGCCGAGGCGGCCAGGTGCTCCTGGAAGGCCATCTCGGCGGTCAGCAGTTCAGCCTGTTGAGCGTCCAGGAAGGGCATCAGCTGCGGCACCACCTGGCGCCACCAGCTCATGCCCCGCAGGTTGGGCTGGTGCAGCGGGAAATCGCGCCCGGCCAAGTGCATCTGCGCCAGCGTGGCGCCGACCTGATCGCAATGGAAGGCGTCCGGCGCGAGTTGGTGGCCGCCGTGCAGGCGGTCGACGATGGCGGCGGGCTTGCCGGCCACTTCGAACAGGATTTCGCCGGCTGCATCGGCATGCGGCTCCGGCACGGGCACGCCGCGCTGCGCCAGGTGTTGCATCAGGCGCAGGTAGAACGGCAGCTGCTCGGCGGTCAGGCGCTCGAAGAGCGTCAGCACGTAGCGATGCAGGTGGCCATCGTCCCCGGTGCAGTCGACGAAGTAGTTGGTGTTTTCGATGCCGGCGCCAATGCCGCGCAGCGAGCTCAACGTGCCCAGTTGGAGGTGGTCAAGCAGGACTTGGGCCTGCGCCGGGCTGACTTCGGTGAAAACGGCCATGGGGAGGGCGTGAAAAGCGTGGGGGTGCGGTCCGGCAGGGCGCCGCGCCGGAGGTCAGAAGTTCAGAACGCGCCAGACGCGGGTGCCGGCGCCGCTCTTGGGCAGGCCGGTTCCGGTGCCGCCGGCGGACTCACGACCGGCGTCGGTGACGACGATTTCGTAGTCCGGCGCCTTGCTGAGCTTGTTCTTCACCGTGACCTTCTTGGTCTCGCCGCGCACCTTGAGTTCTTCGATGCGGACTTGATCGTCCTCCGCCACGGTGCGCTCCACCTTGGGCTCGGGGGGCGGTTCAGCGAGGGCGCTGCCGGCGGCGAGGGCCAGCAGCAGGAGGACGGCAGGGCGAAGCATGCTGTCGATTCTAGGTGGGCGCCTGTCCGAGAATGCTTTCCATGAGTAAACCCATCCTGCTGCTGGTTGACGGCTCCAGCTACCTGTACCGCGCCTTCCATGCCATGCCCGACCTGCGAGGGCCCGAGGGCCAGCCCACCGGCGCGGTGCGTGGCATGGTGGCCATGCTCAAGAAGTTGCAGAGCGACATTGGCGCGGAGCACGCGGTGTGCGTGTTCGACGCGTCGGGCCCCACCTTCCGCGACGCGTGGTACCCCGAGTACAAGGCCCAGCGGGCGCCCATGCCGCCGGAGCTGCGCGCACAGATCGAGCCCATCCATGAAGTGGTGAAACTGCTCGGCTGGCCGGTGCTGACCGTGCCCGGCATCGAGGCCGACGACGCCATCGGCACGCTCAGCCGGGTGGCCGTGCAGCAGGGCCACCGCGTGATCGTCTCCACGGGCGACAAAGACCTGGCCCAGCTGGTGAACGCTGACGTGGAGCTCATCAACACCATGAGCAACGAGCGCTTGGACGAGGCCGGTGTGCTGGCCAAGTTCGGCGTGCCGCCGGACCGCATCATTGACTACCTCACGCTGATGGGCGACACCGTGGACAACGTGCCCGGCGTGAGCGGCGTGGGCCCGAAGACGGCCGCCAAATGGGTGGCCGAGTACGGTTCGCTGGACGGCGTGATCGCCGCAGCCGGCAGCGTGAAGGGCAAGGCCGGCGAAAACCTGCGCGCCGCGCTGGACTGGCTGCCTATGGGTCGTCAGCTGGTCACCGTGAAGCTGGACTGCGATCTCGCCGAGCACGTGGCCGGTTGGCCGTCGCTGGAGACCCTGGCGTTTCGGGCGCCGGAGGCGGCGCCGCTGGCCGAGTTCTACCGCCGCAACGGCTTCAAGGGCTGGCTGGAGGAGTTGACCGGGGAAGCCCCTGCGCCCAAGGCCCGGCCGGTGGCTGCATCGCCCGGGCTGTTTGACGAACCCGAGCCGTCCGCCGGTGCGGCGGACCTGCCGCGCCAGTACGACTGCATCCTGAGCTTCGAGGCGCTGGATGCCTGGATCGCCCGCCTGCGCGCCGCACCGCTGTGCGCGCTGGACACCGAGACCGATTCGCTGGACCCGATGGCCGCGCGCATCGTCGGCATCTCGTTCGCCGACAAGCCGGGCGAGGCCGCCTACGTGCCGCTGGCCCACAGCGGCCCGGACGCTCCGGCCCAACTGCCGCTGGACGAGGTGCTGGCGCGCCTGAAGCCCTGGCTGGAGGATGACGCCGCCAAGAAGATCGGCCAGAACCTCAAGTACGACCGCCACGTGCTGGCCAACCACGGCATCGCGCTGGCCGGCGTGCAGCACGACACGCTGCTGCAAAGCTACGTGCTGGAAGCCCACAAGACGCACAACCTGGAAGCCCTGGCCGAGCGCCACTTAGGCCGCAAGGGGCTGAGCTATGAAGACCTGTGCGGCAAGGGCGTGCACCAGATCCCGTTCGCCCAGGTGGATGTGGCCCAGGCCACCACCTACTCGGGTGAAGACTCCGAGATGTGCCTGCACCTGCACAGCGTGCTGTGGCCGCAGATCGAGGCCGATCCCGGCCTGACGCGCATCTACCGCGACATCGAGATGCCCTCGGCTGCCTTGCTGGCGCGCATCGAGCGCACCGGCGTGCTGATCGACGCCTCGCGGCTGCAGGCGCAAAGCCACGAGATCGGCCAGCGCCTGCTCGCGCTGGAGCAGCAGTGCTACGAGATCGCCGGCCAGCCCTTCAACATCGGCAGCCCGAAGCAGATCGGCGACATCCTCTTCAACAAGCTGGGCCTGCCGGTGGTGAAGAAGACGGCCACCGGCGCGCCGTCCACCGACGAAGAGGTGCTGACCGAGCTGGCGGCTGACTTCCCGCTGCCCGCCAAGATCCTGGAATACCGGGGCCTGGCCAAGCTCAAGAGCACCTACACCGACAAGCTGCCGCAGCAGATCAACGCCGCCACCGGCCGCGTGCACACCAACTACGCGCAGGCCGTGGCGGTGACGGGGCGCCTGTCCAGCAACGACCCCAACCTGCAGAACATCCCCATCCGCACGGCGGAAGGGCGGCGCGTGCGCGAGGCCTTCGTCGCGCCTGCCGGCCACGTGATCATGAGCGCCGACTACTCGCAGATCGAGCTGCGCATCATGGCCCACATCAGCCAGGACCCGGGCCTGCTCAAGGCCTTCCAGGAGGGGCAGGACGTGCACAAGGCCACCGCCAGCGAGGTGTTCGGCACACCGCTGGACGAGGTCACGAGCGAGCAGCGCCGCTACGCCAAGACCATCAACTTCGGGCTGATCTACGGCATGGGTGCGTTCGGCCTGGCGTCGTCGCTGGGCATCGAGCAGAAGGCGGCCAAGGACTACATCGACCGCTACTTCACCCGCTTCGCCGGCGTGAAGCGCTACATGGACGAAACCAAGGCCAGCGCGGCCGAGCTGGGCTATGTGTCCACGCTGTTCGGTCGGCGCATCTACCTGCCGGAAATCCGCGGGGGCAACGGCCCGCGCCGTGCGGGCGCGGAGCGCCAGGCCATCAACGCCCCCATGCAGGGCACGGCGGCCGACCTCATCAAGCTGGCCATGCTGGCCGTGCAGGCCGAGCTGGACCGCGCGGGCAAGCACAGCCGCATCGTGATGCAGGTGCACGACGAACTGGTGTTCGAGGTGCCCGAGGCCGAGCTGGACTGGATGCGCACCGAGGTGCCGCGCCTGATGGCCGGCGTGGCCCAGCTGCAGGTGCCGCTGCTGGCCGAGGTGGGCGTGGGCAGCAACTGGGAAGAGGCGCACTGAGCGGGGCCGCACTGCCGGTGGCGTGCCGTGCAGTTGCGCACACCGCGGCCGGCGTGCCGGGCCAGTTCAGGCATGGGGTTGACTATCATCCGTGCCCACGGAAAGGGGCAGGTGCGCAATGAAGTTTTTGCTGGTCGATGGAATCCCGATGGTGCGCGCCGCACTCACCGGCCTCATCGAGCAAAACTTCGACGGCGCCCAGGTTCAGGGCGTGGACAACGTCACCGAGGCCCGCGCGGCGCTGGCGCTCGGCTTGCCCCGCCTGGTGCTGCTGGACTTGCGGCTGGATGGGGGTCTGGCCCTCATGGAGCACATCCACCAGACCCACCTGGCGCTGCCGGTGGTGGTCATCTCGGGCAGTGGCGACGCCGATGAGGCGTTGCAGGCCCTGGGCGCCGGCGCCATGGGCTACGTGCCCGAGCGCAGCGACCTCACGACCCTGGTGCAAGCCTTGAAGCTGGTGCTGGCGGGCGGCATTTACGTGCCTGCGCTCAAGACCCGCCTCGAGGCCGCACCGCCGAGCCCCGCGCCGGTGGCGGCGCTGCCGGAGTGGGCGGAGCTGCCGCTCACCCCGCGCCAGAAGCACGTGCTGCACCTGCTGACGCAGGGCCTGTCAAACAAGCTCATCGCCCGCGAGTTGGGCTTGAGCGTCGACACCGTGAAGGACCACGTGGCCGCCGTGCTCAAGGCACTGGGCGTCACCTCCCGCACGCAGGCCGTGGTGGCCGCGACGCAGCGCGTGCGCGGCTGAACCGGCGTCGCCGGTGCTTCGATTTCCCGTCAGGCCTGCGGTGCCGTGGCCGTGATGGCGTCGATGGCGTCCAGCACCGCCTCGGCCGTGGCCGGCGCGCGCAGGGGCGGGTCGCAGCCCTCGGGCCCGGCCGCGGCGCAGGCGTCTTTGATGGCCAGCAGGGCCGCAAAACCCAGCAGCAGCGGCGGCTCACCCACCGCCTTGCTGCGGTGGATGGTGTCGTTCGCGTTGGCCACACCGAACAGGGTGGTGCGGAACTCGACGGGGCAGTCGTTCGCGGTCGGGATCTTGTAGGTGCTGGGCGCGTGCGTGGTGAGCTGGCCGGTGGTGGGGTGCCACACCAGCTCTTCCATCGTCAGCCAGCCCATGCCCTGGATGAAGCCGCCTTCCACCTGGCCGATGTCCAGCGCCGGGTTGAGCGAGGTGCCCACGTCGTGCAGCAGGTCGGCTTGCGTGATGCGGCTTTCACCGGTGAGCGTGTCCACCAGCGCCTCGCACACGGCGCCGCCCCAGGCGAAGTAATAGAACGGGTGGCCCTGCAGCTTGGTGCGGTCCCAGTGCAGGCCCGGCGTGGCGTAGAAGCCATCGCTCCAGAGCTGGATGCGCTCCAGGTAGGCCGCGGCCACCAGGTCTTTGAACGGCAGGCGGTGCCCGCCGCCGCGCACTTCACCGTCGGTGAAAACGACGGTTTCGGCCGCGCAGCCGAAGCGCACGCCCGCCAGCGTGGCCAGCCGCGTCTTGATGCGCCGTGCCGCGTCTTGCGCGGCCTTGCCATTCAGGTCGCTGCCGGTGGAGGCGGCCGTGGCCGAGGTGTTGGCGACCTTGCTGGTGTCGGTGGCCGAGCAGCGCACTGCGTCGAAGGGCAGCCCCAGCTCATGCGCCACCACCTGGGCCACCTTGGTGTTCAGGCCCTGGCCCATCTCGGTGCCGCCGTGGTTCACCAGCACCGACCCGTCGGTGTACACGTGCACCAGCGCGCCGGCCTGGTTCAGGTGGGCCACGTTGAAGGAGATGCCGAACTTCACCGGCGTGAATGCCAGGCCCTTCTTGAGCACCGGGCTGGCGGCGTTGAAGGCGGCGATGTCCGCGCGGCGCTCGGCGTAGCGGCTGCTGGCCAGCAGTTGGGCCGTCAGCGCCTGGGCGTGCAGCTCGTCCACCGTCTGGCCGTAGGGGGTGACGTCTTGCCCGGCCGCGTAGAAGTTGCGCTGGCGCACCTCGGCGGGGTCCAGCCCCAGGCGGCGGGCCACGCCGTCCAGGATCATCTCGATGGCAATCGCGCCCTGCGGCCCGCCAAAGCCGCGGAACGCGGTGTTGCTCTGCGTGTTGGTCTTCGCGCAGTAGCCGTGCATGGCCAGGTGGGGCAGCCAGTAGGCGTTGTCGAAGTGGCACAGCGCACGGGCCATGACCGGCGCGGAGAGGTCGGCGCTGTGGCCAGCGTTGGAGATGAGGTCGATGTCCACCGCAAGGATGCGGCCCGCGTCGTCGAACCCCACATCCCAGCGGTAGTCAAAGCCATGGCGGCGGCCGGTGATGAGGAAGTCGTCGTCGCGGTCCACGCGCAGCTTGACCGGTTTGCCCAGCCGCAGCGCCGCGATGCTGGCCACGCAGGCAAACAGCGCCGACTGGCTCTCCTTGCCGCCAAAGCCGCCGCCCATGCGCCGGCATTGCACGGCCACGCGGTGGGCGGGCCAGCCCAGGGCGTGGGCCACCAGCTGTTGCATCTCGCTGGGGTGCTGGGTGGAGCAATGCACCAGCAGGCCTTCGCCCCCTTCCTGCGGCACGGCCAGGCTGATCTGGCCTTCCAGGTAGAACTGTTCCTGCCCGCCCAGGCTCCACGTGCCTTGCAGGCGGTGCGGGGCTTGAGCCAGCTGCTCGGCGGGTTCACCACGCGTGAGGTGCATGGGCGGCAGAACGTACTGGCCGGCGGCGTGGGCGTCCAGCGCCGTCAGCACCGCGGGCAGGGGCTCGGCCTGGATGGCCTGTTTGGCCAGCGCGGCGGCGCGGCGGGCCAGGTCGCGGTGCGTGGCGATGACGGCGAACACCGGCTGGCCCACGTAACGCAGTTCGCCCGACGCGAGGATGGGGTCGTCGTGCAGCAGCGGGCCGCAGTTGTTCTCGGCCGGGATGTCGGCTGCGGTCAGCACGGCCACCACGCCCGGCTGGCGGCGGATCAGGTCCAGGTCGATGCCGGTCAGCGTGCCGTGCGCGAGGGGCGACAGGCCGAGCGCGGCATGCAGCGTGCCGGCGGGTTCGGGCAGGTCGTCGGTGTACGGGGCGGCACCGCGCACATGCAGGTGTGCCGATTCATGCGGGCGTGAGCGCCCCACCACGGGCTCGTTCATGCGGCCAACCTCCCGGCGCGCCAGACGGTGATGGTCTTGCGATCCAAGGTTTCAAGCCACAGCTTGCGCATCAGGTTCTGCGCCACTTTCAGGCGGTAGCGGTCGGAGGCGCGCATGTCGGTGAGGGGGGTGAAGTCTTGCGGCAGTGCGGCCGCGGCGGCGTCGGCCGTGGCCTGCACCCAGGGCTGGCCCAGCACGGCGGCTTCGGCTGTGGCGGCGCGTTTGACGATGGCGGCCATGCCGCCGAAGGCGAAGCGGGCCTGCTGCACTGTGCCGTTGCGCAACTGCACGGCCAGCACGGCGCACACGGCCGAGATGTCGCTGTCGTGCCGCTTGCTGATCTTGTGGGCCGAGATGGCCCAGCTGGTGTCGGGCTTGGGCACGACCATCGCTTCCACGAACTCGCCCGGCCGCAGGTCCTTCTGCATGTAGCCCAGGTAGAACTGCTCCAGCGGCAGGCGGCGCTGCTGCAGCCCTTGGCGCAGCACCACCTCGGCGCCCAGCGCGATCAGGGCGGGGGCCCCGTCGCCGATGGGCGAACCGTTGGCGATGTTGCCGCCCAGCGTGCCCGCGTGGCGCACCGGGGGCGAGGCGAAGCGCCGCCACAGCTCGGCCAGTGAGGGGGCCAGGGCGGCCAGCGCGCCCCAGGCGTCTTCCAGCGAGGCGGTGGCGCCAATCCAGAGCGCGTCGCCCTCGGTGCGGATCTCGCGCAGGGCGGTCACGCGGCCGGTGTAAATCAGGTGGGGCAGGGCGCGGAACTGCTTGTTCACCCACAGGCCGATGTCGGTGGAGCCGGCCAGCAGCGTGGCGTCGGGGTAGGTTTCGCGCAGCAGGGCCAGGTCTTGCACCGTTTGCGGGGCATGAAAGCGCCCGGCGGGGTGGTGGAAGTCCAGCGGCTCATCGGCCGCCAGGGCTTGCAGCGCCGCGGTGAGGGGCGCGCGGTCGATGACCTGGGCGGGGGCGTCGAACATCTGCTCGCCCGCGTCCAGGATGGGCCGGTAGCCGGTGCAGCGGCACAGGTTGCCGGCCAGGTCGTCCGCCAGTTGCTGGCGGTCCGGCCGGGTGCCGGCGCTTTGGTGGCGCTCGTACAGCGCCGTCAGGGTCATCACGAAACCCGGGGTGCAGAAGCCGCACTGCGAGCCGTGGCAGGTCACCAGGGCTTGCTGGGCGGGGTTCAGGCGGGCCGGGCCGCCCAGGTCTTCCACGGTCAGCAGCGCGCGGCCGTCCAGCGTGGGCAGGAACTGCGTGCAGGCGTTGACGTTGCGCAGCTGCAGCTGGCCGGCGGCGTCCAGCTCGCCCTGGATGACCGTGCAGGCGCCACAGTCGCCCTCGGCACAGCCTTCCTTGGTGCCGGTGCAGGCGGCATGCTCGCGCAGGTACTGCAGCACGGTGGTCGTGGGGGGCAGGTCGCCCACCTCGACGACCTCGCCGCGATGGAAAAAACGGATGGGGCGGGTATTCATGCTGGCGCTGATTGTCGAGCGTTGCTTCAGAATTGCCATATGAGTTTTACTAACCAGGAAAAATTCGCGTCCGCCGACGAGGCTCCCCGCCGCTGGGCGCTGCGCGGCGACCTGCTGGACTTCACCGCCGCACCGCGCTGGGGCGACACCGAGTCGCCCGCGGTGCGCTTCGACCGCGACCACTGGCTGCTGATCGAAGACGGCCGCATCGTGGGCCGACAGGCGCAGGCGCCCGACGATTCCTGGGTGCGCAAGGACCATGCCGGCCAGTTGGTGCTGCCGGGTTTCATCGATACCCACGTGCACTGCCCGCAGCTGGAGGTGATTGCCTCCTACGGCACCGAGCTGCTGGACTGGCTGCAGCGCTACACCTTCCCGGCCGAGCGCGCTTTTGCCGACCCGGCCCGCAGCCATGCGGGCGCGGCGGTGTTCCTGGACGCGTTGCTGGCCAGCGGCACCACGGCGGCGGTGGTGTTCCCCACGGTGCACAAGGTCTCGGCCGAGGCCTTGTTCACTGCGGCTGCGGCGCGCGGCATGCGGCTCATCACCGGCAAGGTGCTGATGGACCGCCACGCGCCGGATGGGCTGCGGGACGACGTGGCGCAGGCCGAGCGCGATTGCGTCGATTTGATCGACCGTTTCCACGGCCAGGGCCGCAACGCCTACGCCGTGACCGTGCGCTTCGCGCCCACCAGCACGCCCGAGCAGCTCGCCATGGCGGGTGCCCTGTGCCGGGCCGACGCCAGCCTCTTCATGCAAACCCATGTGGCCGAGAACCGGGCCGAAGTGGCCTGGGTGGCGCAACTGTTCCCGGACGCGCGCAGCTACCTGGACGTGTACGAGCGCGTGGGCCTGGTGCACGAGCGTGCCGTGCTGGCACATGGCATTTGGCTGGACGCGGTGGACAAGTCGCTGCTGGCGCGGCGTGGCGCGCAGGTGGCGCATTGCCCGTCCAGCAACCTGTTCCTGGGCAGCGGCCTGTTCGACTGGCCGGGCGCGCAAGAGGCGGGCTTCCCCGTGAGCCTGGCCAGCGACGTGGGCGGCGGCACCACGCTGAGCCTGCCGCGCAACATGGGCGACGCCTACAAGGTGCAGGCCCTGCGCGGTGAACGCCTCACGGCCTGGGTGGCGCTGCATGCGGCCACGCGCGGCGCGGCCGAGGCGCTTCACCTGGGCGGCGAGATGGGCAGCCTCTCACCCGGCTGCATGGCCGATCTGTGCGTGTGGGACTGGGCGCACGGCCCGGTGGCCGAGGCCCGCGACGCCGTGGCGCGCGAGCTGCACGAGCGGGTGTTTGCGTGGATGACGCTGGCCGACGAGCGCAACCTGGCCGCCTGCTACGTGGCGGGCCGTCAGCAGGTGTGACGCTTCAGCCCGGCGGGCATGCGCTTCGTCGCATGCGCCGGGCCGCGGGGCTCGGTCGTCGCTAGATTGGCGGCACCTCACAAGGAGACCGAGATGTTCACCTTCCTGCTCTGGTGCGTGCTGTTCGTGGCGTGCTGGCCGCTGGCCGTGCTGGCGCTGCTGCTGTGGCCGCTGGTGTGGCTGTTGCTGCTGCCGTTTCGGCTGCTGGGGGTGGCGGTGGAGGGCGTGTTCGCGCTGCTGCGCGCCGTGGTGATGCTGCCCGCGCGGGTGCTGGGCGGCCGCTGACCGCCTGCCGTCGGCCCACTGCCGGCTCACGGCTCACGCACGGCCCACCTTTGCCCGCCCACCGTGGCCAGGCCGCGGTGCGGCCCGAGGTTCAGAGGTCTTGCAGCAGGGTGGGCAGGTCCATCAAGAGCAGCAGGCGGTGCACGTCGCCATGGGACACGTGCGCCAGCCCGACGATGAAGTCGGCCTGGGTCTGGCGGCCCAGCGCCGGGCGGGGCTTGACCTGCTTGGGCGTCAACGCCAGCACATCCGACACCGCATCCACCACCAACCCGACGGTGCGTCCGGCCACGTTGACGACGATGGTCACGGTGTTGGTGCTGACCTCCGCCGGCACCCCCAGCAGGTAGCGCAGGTCCAGGATGGGCACGATCACGCCGCGCAGGTTCATCACCCCCAGCATGTGAATTGCCGCGTTGGCGATGCGCGTCGGCGCCTCGTAGCGCCGGATCTCCTGCACGGCCAAGATGTCCAGACCGTATTCCTCGGTGCCGAGCCGGCAGGTCAGCACTTCACGGGGCGAGGCGGCCTCGACGGCGTGGTGTTCGATGAGGGACAAGGCGGTCATCAGGGGCTCCCAAGTTGATGTGATATATTTGATACCACATTCGATAGATATTTGCCTTTTTTGGTGCCGCTGGCGTGGAATTTGTCACTGGGCCGGCATCCCTGGTGTGCCGGGGGCGGGCCTCGGCGTGTGGACGGCCGTTGCAATGCGGCGCAGCCGTTTGCAAAGGCCGCGTTGCAATTCATGGCCTGGGCAACAAAGTTCGACGCAGAAGTGAGAACTTTTGCATCACCCGGAGTAAAACCGGACTCATGGACCCGGCGAATTCATTCGATAAAACTGATAATTCCCCTATCCCCTCTGCTTCGGGAAAGTGCGCCATGAAAAAAATCCTCATCGTTGACGACCACGCGGACATCCGTCGCCTGATCCGGATGACGCTGGAGTTTGAGGACTACGACATCCGCGAGGCGGCGGATGGCGAGCAGGCGCTGCAGATGGCGCATGAGCATCGGCCGGACCTGGTGCTGCTGGACGTGATGATGCCGGGCGCCTTCAACGGCCTGGAGGTGTGCCGCCGCTTGCGGGCGATAGCCGCCCCGGGGGAAGGTCCGCGGATCATCATGCTCAGTGCCCGGGGGCAAGCCAGCGACCGAGAGGCCGGCATCCAGGCCGGGGCCGACACCTACCTCGTCAAGCCGTTCAGCCCGCTGCAGTTGATCAGCTGCATCTCGGAGCTGTGGGCGGCCGTCTGAGGAGCCCCCACCGGTGAGCGCTTCCGCCCTCGAGGCAGCCGCCATGAGCCTGCCCGACCACAGTTTCGATGCGGCCGCCGCCGCGCAGATGGAATGCATCGTCCAGGACCTGCGCCGCATGTACCACGAGCGCAACGAGGCCCTGCGCGAGGTGACACGCGCCCACCACGAGGCGCTGCTGCGGCTGGCCCTGGCCGCTGATTTTCGAGACGACGACACCGGCGTGCACATGGTGCGCATCGGGTACCTGGCCGAAGCCATGGCCCTGGCGCTGGGCGAAACACCGGCTTATGCCGCCATGCTGCGCCGCGCCGCACCCATGCACGACGTCGGCAAGATCGGCATCTCCGACGCGGTGCTCAAGAAGCCCGGGGCCTACAACGCCGACGAGCGGGCCGAGATGAACCGCCATGCGGAGATGGGTGCCAACATCCTGGGCCGCTCGCGCATTCCGCTGTTTCAGTTGGCGGCCGAAGTGGCGCTGACCCACCACGAGCGCTGGGACGGCAGCGGCTACCCGCGCCGCTTGGCTGGAGACGACATCCCGCTGAGCGGCCGCATCGTGGCCGTGGTGGATTTCTTCGACGCGCTCACCATGGACCGCTGCTACCGCAAGGCCTTCCCGGACGATGTGGCCTTGCGCATGCTGGCCGAGCAGCGCGGCGTGGCGTTCGACCCGCGCGTGGTGGACATCTTTTTGGCCAACGTGGTGGCTTTGGTGGAGTTGCGGGAGCGCATCAATGCGAACCCGCCCACGTTCGAACAACTGGCGGAGCTGGAGTGAACGCTGTGAGTGTGCAGGCGGAGTGGTCGTGGCGCCCGGCGGGCCGCCGCAACGTGGCGTGGCGGACGTCGATGTTCAACGCGATGTGGACCCTGCTGTGCATGCTGGGCCTGCTGCTAGCCGCCCGCCCGGCCCTGGCCGACGTGCTGGACCAGGTGCGTTCGGCCGGCGTGCTGCGCGTGTGCATCTGGCCGGAGTACTACGGCGTGACCTTCCGCAACCCGCGAACGCAACAACTGGGCGGCATCGACATCGACCTGTCGGCCGAACTGGCGCGTGATTTGGGCGTGAAGCTCGAGCATGTGGAAACCTCGTTCCCGCAGCTGGCGGCCGATGTGAACGCCGGGCGGTGCGATGTGGCCATGTTCGCCGTGGGCATGCCGCCCAGTCGCAAGGAGGTGCTGGCCTTCACCGAGCCCTACATGCAAAGCGACATCTACGGCGTGACCAACCGCGCCAGCCGCACGGTGCGCCAGTGGGCCGACATCGACCAGCCCGGCGTGGTGGTGGCGGTGCAGGCCGGCACCTTCATGGAACCCGTCATGAAGGATGCGCTCAAGCAGGCCCGCATGGTGGTCATCAAGCCGCCGGCCACGCGCGAGCAGGAACTGGAAGCCGGCCGGGTGGATGTCTTCATGACCGACTACCCCTACAGCCGTCGCCTGCTGGACAACGCCGACTGGGCCCGCCTCGTGTCGCCGCCCAAGCCCTTCCATGTGCTGCCTTACGGCTACGCCGTGAAGAAGGGCGAGGCCCGCTGGCTGGCGCGGGTGGACGAGTTCGTGGCGGCCATCAAGCGGGACGGGCGGCTGCTGGCCGCGGCACGCCGGCATGGGCTGGCCGACATCGTGGTGACCCGCTGACGCATGCCGAGAGCCGCGCGCACGCCCCGGCCCAACGCGTCCGTGCTGGGGCGCGCCGGCCTGCTGGCGCGGGTGCTGGCCGGGTTGCTGGCCTTGGCCGTGCTGCTGGGCTTGGCGGGCATTGCCGAGTACGAACGCCGGGAGGCGCTGGAGCACGCGCAAGACCGCGCCGAGTTGCTCGCCCGCACGCTGGAAGACCACGTCACGCGGACGGTGGATTCCGCAGCGCTCATCCTGAAGGCCCTGGGCGAGGGCATCGCGCGGCAGGCCAACGCCGAGCCCGATCGCCTGCAACCCCTGCTGGGGCAAAGCCTGGTGGCCAACCTGCCGTTCTTGCGCAGCGTGGCGGTGCTGGACGAGCATGGGCGGGTGCTCGCCAGCTCCATCGCTGCCGAGCAAGGCCTTCGCTTGGCCGTGGCCCGCTTCGGTGCCTGGCCGCGTGACGGGCAGGAGCGCCTGCTGGCCTGGATGCCCGGTCGCGGCCTGGCGGACCTGACGGCCGCCGAAGCGCCGCCCCGCGCGACGGATGTGGGCATGGTGCCGTTGCTGCGGGCGCTGCGCACGGCCAACGGGCAGCGCGTGCTGCTGGTGGCCCTCATCAACCCTGGCGCCCTGGCCAACTTCTCGCAAGGCGCGTTGTCGGAACCCGGCAGCGTGGCCTTGCTGGCCGGTCTGGACGGCACGCTGGTGGCGGCGAATGACCAGTCCACCCCAGCGCCGGGCGCGCGCCTGAACACGCACCCGGTGTTCGCGGAATGGCTGCCGGCTCGGGAGCACGGTGCCTACCGTGGCACTGGCGCGCAGGCTGGCCCGCAGGTGGTGGCCTTCCGGGCCTCGCGCACCCGCCCGCTGGTGATGCTGGTGGAGTTGGACGAAAAAGTGCTGCTGCAAAGCTGGTCCGACCGCCTGGTTTGGCTGGCCGGGCTTGGGGGCCTGGCGTTGATGTTGATCGCCGGCGGCTTGGGGGTGCTGCTGCGCGAGATGCGCGCCCGCGAACAGGCGCGCACTGCGCTGGACAGCGCCCACGAGGAAGTGGCACTGCGCGAACGCGAGATGGCCGTGCTGCTCAAGAGCGTGCAGGAGCTGATCTTCCGCACCGATGCAGCCGGCGTGATCACCTTCATCAACGCCCGCTGGGCGGCCGTGGGCAGCGAGTCTCGGGCGCAGGTGGTGGGGCGACGGCTGGCGGACCTGGTGGTGGCCGACGACCGCGTTCGCACCGCGGCGCTCTTCCGCCTGGACGACAGGGCCGGGGCGCGCCAGGCGCAGGTGAGCATCACCGCGCCCGATGGTCGCCCGTGGCACTTTCTGGTGGCGGTGGTGCCCCTGCACAGCGACGGGCGCATCGTCGGCTTTGCCGGCAGCGCGGTGGATGTGAGCGAGCGGGTGGCGTCGGATGCGCAGCTGCAACGCCAGCTGGACTTCACCGGCTTGCTGCTGGAACTGAGCCCCTTGCCGGTGTCCATGTTCGACACCGCCGGCCGGTATGTGCTGGTCAACCAGGCCTGGGAAGAACTGGTGGGGCAGCCGCGCGAGATGGTGATCGGCACCTCGGTTGGCGCATCGCTGGCCCAGGTGGACGCGCAACTGCATGCCGAGCAGGACGCACTCTTGCTGGCCGAGGGCGGCCGGCTCAGCTACGCAACCCAGGTGCAGCACCGCGACGGCACGCGGCGCGACATGGTCATCACCAAGGTGCTGGTGCCGGGCGGGCAGGGCGGGCCGGAGGGCATTTTGTGCACGCTGATGGACGTGAGCGAATTCCGCACGGCCGAGCGCGCCACGCTCGAGGCCCGGGATGCCGCCGAAGAAGCGTCGCGCGCCAAGTCGGAGTTCATCGCCAACATCAGCCACGAGTTGCGCACCCCGCTGCAGGCCATCCTGGGTTTCTCGGAGCTGGGCTACACCCGCGGCCGTGAGAGCCCCAAGCTGGCGGCCATGTTCACCGACATCCACCAGTCCGGCCAGCGCATGCTGGCCTTGGTGAATGACCTGCTGGACGTGGCCAAGATCGAAAGCTCGGTGGGCACCTTCGAGCTGGAGCGCTGCGACCTGCGCAACCTGGTGCAGGCCGTGCTGCGCGAACTCGACCCGCTGATGGCCAAGAAGCGGCTGCGGCTGGTGCTGCGGGTGGCGGACGAGCCGCTGTCGGCCAAGGTGGACCCGGGCCGCATCCAGCAGGCGATCCGCAACGTCATGGCCAATGCCATCAAGTTTTCGCCGGAGGGCGCGCCGCTGGAGGTGCGGGCCGTGGCCGCAACCCCCGAGGAATTCCTGCTCACCGTGGAAGACCGCGGGCCGGGCATTCCGCCCGAGGAGCTGGAGTCCATCTTCGAGGCCTTCGTGCAGTCCAGCAAAACGAAAGACGGCTCGGGCGGTACGGGCTTGGGGCTGGCCATCAGCCGCAAGATCGTGGAAGTGCACGGCGGCAGCATCAAGGCCGCCAACCGGCCGGACGGCGGCGCCATGTTCTCGTTGCGCCTGCCGCTGCGGGCACCGGGTGATTCGCAACTGCACACCACCTACTGACGGAGGCTCACGCCCCCGTTCGGTGCAAGAATCCTTGGTGTGACAACGTACCCCTCGCCGCCGTGACGCCAACTCACATTGCCGTGGTCGACGACGAAACCGCCATCACCGAGCTGCTGGCGCATTACCTGGGAACCCACGGGTTCCGGACCACCCAACTCCACTCGGGCCACGCCTTGATGGCGCTGATGCCCGCCGACCCGCCCGACCTCGTGCTGCTGGACCTGGGCCTGCCCGGGGAAGACGGCTTTGCCATCGCGCGCCAACTGCGCGAGCACTGGCGCTGTGGCCTGGTCATCATCACCGGCCGGGGGGACTCGGTGGACAAGGTGGTGGGCCTGGAGGTGGGGGCGGACGACTACGTCACCAAGCCGTTTGACCTGCGCGAACTGGTGGCCCGCATCAAGGCGGTGCTGCGCCGCATGGAGCCGGTGGCGGCGCCGGCGCCCGCTTCGGCCCCGGCCGCGTTGCCCGCATCGGCTCCTGCCGCACCGGCGCGGCTGAGCTTCCTGGGCTGGCAGCTGGACCTGGCCGCGCGCCGGCTGGACGCGCCGGAGGGCCATGAGGTGCGACTCACCACCGGCGAGTTCGATCTGCTGGCCGCCTTGGTGCAGCACGCCGGGCGTGTGCTCTCGCGCGACTTCCTGCTGGAACAGACCCGGGGCCGAGAGGCTGCGCCGTTCGACCGCACGATCGACGTGCAGGTGGGCCGCTTGCGCAAGAAGCTCGAAGCCGACGCCGAGAACCCGCAGATCATCAAGTCGGTGCGTGGGGCGGGCTACATCTTCGTGCCGCCGGTCGGCGCTGGGGGCTGAATGAGCGCCTCCGATTTGCCGCCCGCGCCACCCGCCAAGCTGGCCCCGCCGCCGCCGGTGGTGGACGACCTGGCGTTCTACCGCTCGTTGTTTTCTGCCGCGGCCGACGGCCTGCTGCTGGTGGACAGCACGGGCGCCATCGTGCTGGCCAATGCGGCGGTGGAGCACCTGCTGGGCTACGCGCCCCAGGCGCTGGTGGGCGTGTCGGTGGACCAGCTTGTGCCCGACAGCATCCGCCCCCGGCACGCCGCCTACCGGCAGGCCTACGACGAAGCCCCCCGCGCGCGGCCCATGGGCACGCACAGCGAGCTGGCGGCCCGCCGCCAGGACGGCAGCGAGGTGTTGGTGGAAATTGCGCTGAGCCCCGTGCGCAGCCACGGCGCCTCGTATGTGGTGGCGGCCATCCGCGACATCAGCACCTACCCCCGCGTGAAGCAGGCCCTGAAGCGGGCACGCTATAGCGAGCACTTGGCCCTCATGGGCCGCATGGCCGTGGATGAGCGGGACCCACAGCAGTTGCTGATGCGCGCGCCCGAACTGGCTGCCCAGGCGCTGGAGGCCGAGTTTTCCAGCGTCATGTTGCTCGAGCCGGACCGGCAGCAGTTGCGGCTGGTGAGTCGCTACGGCGAGTTCGCGTCCATGCCCGTGGGCCGCTGTCTGCCGGTGCAGGGCGCGTCCGCCGCGGGCTATGTGCTGGCGCACGGCCAGCCGCTGCTCGTGCCGGACCTCGCGCAGGAACGGCGCTTCGAGGTGCCCCAGGCCGAGCTGGACGCCGGCATGGTGAACCTGCTGGCGGTGCCGCTGTCGGACCGCGGCCGCACCACCGGCGTGATGTGTGTGCGCTCGCGCGTGGCGGCGCAGTTTGGCGAGGAAGAAACCCGCTTTCTGCAGTCGCTGGCCGACTTGCTGGCCACCTGCTTGCAACGCGCCCAAAGCGAAGAGGCCTTGGGCCATGCCCAGCGGCTGGAAAGCGTGGGCCAGCTGACCGGCGGCATCGCGCACGACTTCAACAACCTGCTCACCGTCATCCAGGGCAACCTGCAGGTGCTGGAAGAACTGCCGGCCTTGGCCGGGCACGAGTTCGGCCAGCAGCTGGTGTCGGCCGCCACGCGGGCGGCCCACCGGGGGGCTGAACTCACGAGCAAGCTGCTGGCGTTTTCGCGCCGGCAGGTGCTGCAGCCGGCGGCGGTGGATGTGGCGGCGTTGCTGGAGGCCCTGGCCGACATGCTGCGCCGCACGCTCGACCAGCGCATTGCCATCCGCGTGCAACTGCCCCCCTCGGGCGACGAGCCCTTGGCCGTGCTGGCCGACCCTGGGCAGCTGGAAGCGGCGCTGTTGAACCTGGCCATCAATGCGCGCGACGCCATGCCGGAGGGCGGTTCGCTCACCTTCACCGCGGCGCCCGCCACGGAGCTGCCTGGTGCGGTGCGCCGCGAACTGAACGACCCGAGCGCCCGCCATGAACGCTACCTGCGCATCGCCATCGCCGACACCGGCACTGGCATGCCCGAGTCAGTGAAGGAGCGTGCGTTCGAGCCCTTCTTCACCACCAAGCAGCCCGGGCGCGGCACGGGCCTGGGCTTGAGCACGGTGTACGGCTTTGCCAAGCAGTCGCGCGGTGCGGTCGTCATCGACTCCGCCCCCGGCGCGGGCACCACGCTCACGCTGTACCTGCCCCGCCCCTGGGCCGAGGCGCCCGAGCCGGCCGATGAGCCCGCCGTCAGCCACGCCCTGCCGCCTGGCCTTCGGGTGCTGATGGTGGAGGACGACGCCGAGGTGCGCGCCGTGGCGCTGCGCTTCCTGGCCACGCTGGGCTGCGAGGTCACGGCGTGCGCCAGTGCCGAGCAGGCCTTGTTGGTGCTGGGCGGCGAGGCCCGGTTCGACCTGCTGCTGTCCGACATCGCACTGGGCGCCGGCATGCGGGGCACCGAGCTGGCCAAGCAGGCGCAGCGGCGCTGGCCAGCCCTGGCGGTGCTGTTGATGTCGGGCTTCTCGGCGGATTTGCTGGAGGCCGACCAGGCCTGCCCGCCCGACTGGGAGCTGCTGCAGAAGCCGTATTCGCGCGGCGAGCTGGCGCAGGCCATCGCCCGCGCCGTGTCAGCCCGCAGCTGACGCCTGGCCCTGCGAGGCGATCAACGCCTGCAGGGCGTCGGCCGGGGCGGGGCGGCCGAAGTGGTATCCCTGCATTTCGTCGCAGTGCTGCTGCAGCAGGTAGTCGCGCTGCGTGGCGGTTTCCACGCCTTCGGCCACCACGCGCAGCCGCAGGCGGTGGGCCAGGCCGATGACGGCATCCACCAAGGCCGCGCCGTCGGGTTCATCGCCAATGCGGCGCACGAAGGACTGGTCGATCTTGAGCGCATCGATCGGGAACTGCTGCAGATAGGCCAGGCTGGAGTAGCCGGTGCCGAAGTCGTCCAGCGAGATCTTGACGCCCAGCGCCCGCAGCCGGTGCAGGATGGCCGCGCTGGCCTCGGGGTTGGTCACCAGCATGCCTTCGGTGAGCTCCACCTCCAGGTGCGCGGCCGGCACGCCGTGGCGGTGCAGGGCGTCGGCCACCACGGTGTCCAGATCGCCGGCGGCGAACTGGCGGGCCGCCACGTTCACGGCCAGTCGCACCAGCGGCAGGCCTTGGTCCATCCAGGCGCGGATCTGCCGGCAGGCTTCGTCGATCACCCAGGCGCCGATGTCCAGGATCAGCGTGCTTTGCTCGGCCAGCGGAATGAACTGCCCCGGTGGCACCAGGCCCTGCTCGCCCCGCTGCCAGCGCAGCAGCGCTTCGGCACCCAGCACGCGGCCGCTGGCGGCGTCTACTTTCGGCTGGTAGTGCAGCAGCAGTTCGCGCCGCTCGATGGCGCGGCTGAGCGCTGCTTCCACGGCCAGCTTGGTGAGTGCGGTGGTTTGCATGTCGCCGCTGTAGAAGCAGCTGCGGTTGCGCCCCAGTTCCTTGGCGCGGTGCATGGCCGCATCGGCGTCGCGCAGCAGCTCCACCGCCGTCGGGCTGCCTTCCGCGGGGAACAGGCTGATGCCGATGCTGGCCGTGAGGTAGGCGTCGTGCCCGCAACTCAGCGCCACCGGCTCGGCCACGGCGGTGAGCAGCTCCTTGGCGAGTGCAGAGGTGGTGGCTTCGTCAGCGCCGTGCTCCAGGATCACCAGGAACTCGTCCGCCCCGAGCCGGCCCAGGAAGTCGCGGTGCCGCAGCCGGGTCTGCAGCCGCTCGGCAATGCACATCAGCAACTCGTCGCCGGCGGGGTGGCCCAGGCTGTCGTTCACGGTCTTGAAGCCGTCCAGGTCCAGCACCAGCACGGCGGGCCGGGTCTGGCGGCGGCGGGCGCGGGACAGCGTGTGCTCCAGGTGGCGTTGCAGTTGCACGCGGTTGGGCAGGCGCGTCAGCGGGTCGTGGTGGAAGAGCCATTCGGCCTGTGCTTCGCTGTCTTTCAGGCGGCTCACGTCGGTGAACACGCCCACGTAGTGCGTGGCCGGGCCGCCGTCGTCGGCCACCGCGCGGATGCTCAGCCACTCCGGGTAGACATCGCCGTTTTTCCGGCGGTTCCACACCTCGCCCTGCCAGTGGCCGGTTTGCTGGATGACGCGCCACATCTGCTCGTAGAACGGCTTGCCGTGTCGCCCTGAGTGCAGCAGCCGCATGGTGCTGCCCACGGCCTCGGCCACGTCGTAGCCGGTGATCTGCGTGAACGCCCGGTTCACCGACTGGATGCGGCCGGTGGCGTCGGTCACGATGACGCCGTCGCGCAGGTCGTCGAACGCGGTCGTCCACTGGCGCAGGCGCTGCTGCAGGTCGCGCCGGTCGGTGATGTCGCTGGACACCCCGAACACCCCCATCACCTGGCCCTGCGCGTCGATCAGCTTGCCCTTGGTGCTGGCAAACACGCGGGGCCCTTGGGCGGTGCTCAGGCGGGTTTCAATGCGGATGGGCCGGTCCGCGCGCAGCACGGCGGCGTCGTCTTCCAGCATTTGCCGCACCTGGTCGGCCGGGAACAGGCCCTGGAACGGCGCGCCCACCAGCACGTCGCGGCTGCGGCCCAGCACGCGGCACAGCTCGTCGTTGGCAAAGAGGTAGCGGCCCTGCATGTCTTTCGCAAAGATCAGGTCGCCCGAGCTGTTGGCAATCGCCTCGGCAATTTGCCAGCCGCGCTGCTTTTCGGCCTGCTCCGCCGCCATGCGCGCGGCCACCACCGCCTCGCGGCGCTGCAGGGCGGCGTACACCACGGCGGCCGCGGCCAGCACGGCGGCCACGTTCACCGCCAGCAAGCCCCCGGCGCTGGCCGCCACGTCGTCCGCCATCAGTTCCCGTTCCGGGGCCTGAACCGCCACGAACCAGCTCGACCCCGGCACGGCGGCGGCCACCGCCACGGTGGGCTCGCCGCCGTGGGGCAGACCGGGCTGCACGGTGCCCAGCCACTCCGGGTGCTGGGGCAGTTGGCGCAGGGCCTCGGGCCAGGGCGTGTCGGTCGGCGAGGCTGCGGGCTGGTGGCCGTCCACGCGCAACGCCACGGGAGGGGCCGCACTTGAGTTGGCACTTGGGTCGGCACTTGGGTGGAGCAGCAAGGGAGTGGGGCTGTCGGCCGTGGCGCCGGCCAGCAAGGCCGGCAGCAGCGTGCGCCCCAGCGCGGAGCGCAGCACCAGCACGGCTTCGGGCCGCTCCAGGCCGCCGCGCAGCGGAATGGCCTGCTCGAAGGCCAAGCCGTCGGTGGTGGCTCCGCGTGCGATGAAATCGCTGAGCACCACCTGGCCGGTGTCGAAGGCGCGGCGCACTTGCGTTTGCAGCTCGGGCGACAGGGGCGCGGTGGGGGTGTCGTCGTCCGCACTGAGCAGCACCTGAGCCTGCGCATCGGCCAGCAGCACCTCGGAGAACCGCCCCGAGGCGCGCAGCATTTGCAGCTGCCCGCGCAGGGCTTCGGTCACGGTCTCGTCGCTGCGCCGGTGCCAGCGGGCCACGCCGGCGCGCAGGCTCGCGTCTTGTGCCAGCTGGCGGGCTTCCTCGCCGCGGCGCTGCATCCAGCCGTGCACGATGCCCGCCTTCAGCTCTGCGTCCTGGCGCAGTTCGGCGGCGCGGTGTTCATACGCGTGCCGCGCCGAGTGTGAATAGCCGACGAGGCTGGCCGCCACGATCACACCGCACAGCGCGGCGAACACCCACATCAGGGCCGCGGGGCTGGGGTGCGTCAACCCCGTGGCCGCAGGCACGGCGTGCGGCATGGCAGGCACCGCGCGCTGGTGCAGGCGCTTGGCCAACGCGTAGATCAAGGCACCGGTGATCAGCACGAAGCCGATGTCCTTGATCTCGTCCAGCGTGGCCAGGGTGGCGGCGTCGGGCGAGAAGGCCCGCAGCACCTGGTCGGATAGCAGCACCCACACCAGGCCGGCGGCGGCGTAGGTCAGGGCGAGCAGGCCCGGCGTGGCCAGCCACGGGGTCAGGCGCGGGGGCGTGACGTCCCAGGGGGAGGGCCCGGTGGCGCCGTTTTGGGTGGCGCTTTGGGCGGCGCTTTGGGCCGTGTTGGGGGCAGACGGCGGTGCTGTCGACATGGCGGCTCCGGACGTTGTCGTTCGTTGGCGGCGCCGTTCGGGGCGCCAGCCCGCAAGCCCGTTGCACGCCGGGCGGCGTCAGTGCAACCCGGCGGTGCGCTTCAGTGCAGGCCGGCGTGGTGGTCGCGGCCTTCCACGTAGGCAGCCAGGGCGTGGAAGTCGGGGATGCAAATGTCTCGGCGGCTCTTTTCGTTGAAGGCGATCAACTCGGCCCGGGCCAGGCGCGACAGCACGCGGCTCACGGTTTCCAGCGTCAGGCCCAGGTAGTTGCCGATCTCGGCACGTGTCAGGCGCAGGCTGAACTGGTCAGCGCGCAGGCCGCGCACGGCCAGCGATTGGGCCCAGTGGTGCAGGAAGGTGGCCACGCGGGTGTCGGCCGGCAGGGTGCAGATGGCCACCAGCGAGTCGCGGTCGCGCATGATTTCGCGGCTCATGGCCTCGTGCACGATGGCCATCAGGCCCGGGTGCTCGGCGCAGGCCAGCAGCAGTTCGTCGTAGCGCACGCTCCAGACCTCGGCGGTGTCCAGGGCGATGGCGTCGCAGTTGTAGCTGCCGTTGGCGATGGCGGCAAAGCCCAGCCAGTCGCCGCGGAACTTCAGGCCCACGACCTGCTCGCGGCCGTCGCTGGACATGCTGACCAGCTTGAAGAAGCCCGAGTTCAGGATGTGCAGCTGGCTGAAGCGCTCGCCGGCGCGGTAGATCACGTCCCCGGCGTGCACGATGCGACGCTTCAGGCTCAGCAGCGAGGCCACGAGCTTGAGGTTGCTGGCAATGCGCTGGCCTTCCTGCGGGCACACCGCCGGGGCGGCTGCCAGCGCCGTGACCGGTGTCGGCGACGCGGGAACCGGCAGGGGGCGGGCGGTGATCGGCGAGGTCTGGGTCAGCATGGCGGGCTCCGGGGTTCGGTGGAATGGAGCTCATGCTAGGCAGGCCATGCCAATGGATGAGGAATGGAACGCGCGCTTCGGTCGCACTGGGTAACACTGCGTGAACGGTCGGTAACGCCAGTCAAGCGCAGCTCGCTTTCACGCGGGTTGACATTCATCAAGATGGCTTGAAATCGATTCGATACGCTGCCGGCCATGTGTTCTGCTGACCGCACTGCCGAGGCCCACGCCGAGTTGTCCAGCCCCGCCGAAGCGGCGGCGGTGCTGCGGCAGGCGCGGGCGCTGGTGGCCCATGCGGGCGCTGCGCCGGCACTCATGGCGGGCAAGCAGTTGGCGTTGCTGTCGCCCGACGCGGGAGACGCTGCAGCGCAGGAGTTCATGGCTGCGGCCAAGGCGCTGGGTGCCCGCGTGTCACACGTGCGGGCGGGCCTGGACGACCACAGCTCCTCGGCGCAGGTGGAAGCCACCGCCCGCATGCTGGGTCAGTTGTACGACGCGGTGGAGTGCCAGCATCTGCCGCCTGAGCTGGTGGCGCGCATCGCCCGCAGTGCGGGCGTGCCGGTGTTCACCGGCCTGGCACTGCCGTCTCATCCGACGGCGGCCTTGGCGGCGTCGCTTGACGGTGACGCGACGGCGGCGCTCAAGCGCCGCTGCGTGCTGCAGGCGACCTTGCTGGTGCGCCTGGGTTGAGGCTCACTGCAGCGCGAGGCTGAAGAAGTCGAACGGCCGCCCGGCGCGGCGGTCTTCAAAGTAGCGCTGCAGGGTCTCGCGCGTGGTGCGGAAGGCGATCTCGTCCCACGGGACCTCGTCTTCGCTGAAGAGGCGCGCTTCCAGCGATTCCGGGCCGGGGTCGAAGGTGGTGGAGCGCAGGCGCGCACGGTAAAACAGGTGCACCTGGCCCACGCGCACCACATCGATCAGGGCGTACAGCGGGCCCATCTCGATGTCGGCGCCGGCTTCCTCGGCGGTCTCGCGGGCCGCGCCCTCGGCGCAGGTCTCGCCCAGTTCCATGAAGCCGGCGGGCAGCGTCCACAGCCCGTGCCGCGGCTCGATGGCCCGGCGGCACAGCAGCACGCGGCCGTCGGCTTCCCACACGGGCAGCGTGCCCACCACGTTCAGCGGGTTCTGGTAGTGGATGGCCGAGCACGCGGGGCACACGGCGCGCTCGCGCGTGTCGTCGGCGGGCACGCGGTACTGCACGGCGGCGCCACAGGTGGAGCAGTGCTGGAGGCGGGTGGGGAAAGGCATGTCGCCGAGTTTAGAGTGAGCCCTTCTTTCAAGTGGGCGCGGCCGCAGTCGTGCCACCGAGGAACTCCGACATGAAGCTCTACAACTACTTCCGCTCGTCCGCCTCCTGGCGCGTGCGCATCGGCCTGGCGCTCAAGGGCCTCGATTACGACTACGTCCCGGTGCACCTGGCCAAGAACGAGCAATTCGCCGAGCCGTTTGCCAACCAGCAGGTGTCGCACCTGGTGCCGGCCCTGGCGCTGGACGACGGCCGCTGGCTGAGCCAGTCCATGGCCATCCTGGAGTACCTGGACGACACCCACCCCGAGCCGCCCCTGCTGCCGCGCGACCCGGTGGCCCGCGCCCAGGTGCGCGCGCTGGCGCAAGACATCGGTTGCGACATCCACCCGCTGAACAACCTGCGCGTGCTGCGCTACCTGAAGAGCGACCTCGGCCAAGATCAGGACACCGTGGACCGCTGGTACCGCCACTGGATTGCCACGGGCCTGGCCATCGTGGAGCAGCGCCTGCAGGCCACCGCCGGGCAGTTCAGCTTTGGCGACACGCCCACGCTGGCCGACTGCCTGCTGGTGCCGCAGGTCTACAACGCCCAGCGCTTCGACTGCCCGCTGGAGGCCTTCCCGACCGTGCTGCGCGTGAACGCCACCTGCCTGGCGCTGCCGGCCTTTGCTCAAACGCACCCCAGCGTCTGCCCCGATGCAGCGGCCTGACCCGCGCTGGTTGCGGCCCGACTGGCCGGACGTCACCGCGTTCATGACCACCCGCGGCCCCAACTTCGGCCGCAAGGCCGCAGACCCGGCAGCCGTGCGGGCCGAGCGCGCGGGCCTGGTGGAGTTGCTCGGCGCGCGGCCGATTTTTTTGGACCAGGTGCACGGCGCCGAGGTGGTGCGCCTGCGTGCCGACTGGCACGACGACAACGCCCCCGAAGCGGACGCCGCGGTGTCCACCGACCCGGACCTGGCTGTGGCCATTCTGGTGGCCGACTGCCTGCCCGTGCTCTTCAGCGCGCCGGGTGCGGTGGCCGGGGCCCACGCCGGCTGGCGCGGCTTGGCCGGCGGTGTGTTGGAGCGCACCGTGGCGGCCTTGTGCGACGCGGCGAGCTGCGGGCCGCAAGACGTGCGCGCGTGGCTGGGGGCGTGCATCGGGCCCGAGGCCTTCGAGGTGGGGCCGGAGGTGGTGGCGGCGTTTGGCCGCGAGCCGCTGCCAATCGATCAGCCGGGCTTTGTGTACCGGCCCAACCCCGAGCCTCGCTGGCGCGCGAACCTGGCACTGCTGGCTCGCGAACGCTTGACTTCGGTCAATGTCACGCGAATCAGCGGCGGCACCTGGTGCACGCTGACGGAAGAATCAAGCTTCTTTTCGTTCCGCGGCGAGGCCCTGGGCCGACCCCGTGGGCGCATGGCCGCTTGCATCAGCCTGCGCCGCTAGCTCCTGGGCTTGGCGGCGCCGCTTGCGGCCCGGCGTGCCGAGGATGTACATCAGCAAACCCAAAGGCAGCACGCCGTACAGCAGCAGCGTGATGAACGCGCCGAACAGCGTGCCCTGCGGGCTCAGCGCTTCGGCGGCGGCCATCATCAATGCGACGTAGGCCCAGGCGATGGCAACGAGGTACATGGCGGAGCGAGGAGTGTCATGGGCGCGTCAGCGCCTGAGGTTACAAAGCTGCATCGGCAGCATGTGGCAAGCTTATTGCAACGACCTGGGGCACATCCGCCACGGCTGACAAAACCGAGGAACTTCATGGCCACCCGCAAGAAGAACGACGCCCCGCCCGCGATGGACGCTCAGCCCTTCGCCGACTGGATGCAGCAGATGGCGCATCTGCCGCAGATCTCCCCCTCGACCCTGGCCGAACTGCAGGCCGATTACCTGAAGCAAGCCACCGCGCTGTGGAACGGCGCCCTGGGCCAGAGCGAGGCTCCGGCAGCGAGCGACCGGCGCTTTGCGGCACCGGAGTGGCGCGCCAACCCGGCGGCTCATTTCATGTCGCAGCTGTACCTGCTCAACGGCAACATGCTGGGCAAGATGGCCGCGGCCGTGGAGGCCGACGACAAGACCAAGGCCCGCATCAAGTTCGCGGTGCAGCAGTTCGTGGACGCTGCCGCGCCCAGCAACTTCCTGGCGCTCAACCCCGAAGCCCAGAAGCTGGCGCTGGACAGCAAGGGCGAGACGCTGGCGCGCGGCCTGCAGCACCTGTGGGGCGATGTGCAGCGCGGCCACGTGTCGCAAACCGACGAGAGCGCCTTCGAGGTGGGCCGCAACGTGGCCACCACGCCGGGCAGCATCGTGTTCGAGAACGCGCTGTTTCAGCTCATCGAATACGCCCCGCTCACCACCGAGGTGCATGCGCGCCCCTTCCTGTTGGTGCCGCCGTGCATCAACAAGTTCTACATCCTGGACCTGCAGCCCGACAACTCGCTGATCCGTTATGCGGTGTCGCAAGGCCACCGCGTCTTTGTGGTCAGCTGGCGCAACCCGGACGACGAGGTCAAGCACCTGACCTGGGACGACTACGTGGAGCAAGGCGCCATCGAGGCGCTGCGCGTGGTGCAGGAGATCTCGGGGCAAGACAAGGTCAACACGCTGGGCTTCTGCGTGGGCGGCACCATCCTCGCCTCGGCGCTGGCGGTGTTGGCCGCGCGCGGGCAACACCCCGCCGCCAGCCTCACGCTGCTGACCACGCTGCTGGACTTCGCCGACAACGGCGTGCTGGACATCTTTGTGGACGAGGCCAGCGTGCGGCTGCGCGAAGCCACATTGGGGCCGGGCGCGCCGCAGGGCCCGCAACTGCTGCACGGGCAGGAACTGGCCACCACCTTCAGCTTCCTGCGCCCGAACGACCTGGTGTGGAACTACGTGGTGGGCAACTACCTCAAGGGCGAAGCCCCGCCGGCGTTCGACCTGCTGTACTGGAACGGCGACTCCACCAACCTGCCCGGGCCCATGTACTGCTGGTACCTGCGCCACACCTACCTGCAAAACGAACTCAAAGTCCCGGGCAAGCTGACCGTCTGCGGCAAGAAGCTGGACCTGAGCGCCATCGACTGCCCGGTCTACGTGTACGGCTCCCGCGAGGACCACATCGTGCCCTGGCAGGCCGCCTACCGGAACACGCAGATCTTCAAGGGCAAGCGCCGCTTCGTGATGGGCGCCTCCGGCCACATTGCCGGTGTCATCAACCCGCCGGCCAAGGGCAAGCGCAGCCACTGGATCAGCAAGAACACCGCCCTGCCGGCGGACCCTGACGCCTGGCTGGCCGGTGCGACCGAGCACCCGGGCAGCTGGTGGACGGACTGGTCCGCCTGGCTGGCCTCCCACGCAGGCGCCATGAAGCCCGCGCCCAAGACCCCGGGCAGCCGCAAGTTCAAGGCAATCGAACCCGCACCCGGCCGCTACGTGAAGGTCAAGGCCTGAGATGGGGCGACTCGCCCGGGCGGGCGGCGCCGCACGCGCGGTTGGCCACCGGCCGGTGGCCCGCTTGGCACGCCGCTTGACCTTCGCACCGAAGAATTCCCGAACTCACTGACAAAGGAAGCTGAACCATGAGCCAACAAGACATCGTCATCGTCGCTGCGGCCCGCACCGCCATCGGCAAGTTCGGCGGCACGCTCGCCAAGACGCCGGCCAGCGAACTGGGCGCGGCCGTGCTGCAAGACCTGCTGCGCCGCACCGGCGTGGCGGGCGAGCAGATCGGCGAGGTCATCCTCGGCCAGGTGCTGACCGCGGGCGTAGGCCAGAACCCGGCACGTCAGTCGGTGGTGAAGGCGGGCCTGCCGCATGGCGTGCCGGCCATGACCATCAACAAGGTCTGCGGCTCGGGCCTGAAGGCCGTGATGCTGGCCGCCCAGGCCATTCGCGACGGTGACAGCGAGATCGTCATCGCCGGCGGCCAGGAGAGCATGAGCCTGAGCCCGCACGTGCTGCCCAACTCGCGCGACGGTCAGCGCATGGGCGACTGGAAGATGGTTGACACCATGATCAACGACGGCCTGTGGGACGTGTACAACCAGTACCACATGGGCATCACCGCCGAGAACGTGGCCAAGAAGTACGGCATCACCCGCGAGCAGCAGGACGCGCTGGCCCTGGCCTCGCAGCAAAAGGCCGCCGCCGCGCAAGACGCCGGCCGCTTCAAGGACGAGATCGTCCCGTTCAGCATCGCGCAGAAGAAGGGCGACCCGATCGTCTTCTCGGCCGATGAGTTCATCAACCGCAAGAGCAACGCCGAAGCGCTGGCCGGCCTGCGCCCTGCGTTCGACAAGGCGGGCAGCGTGACCGCTGGCAACGCCTCGGGCCTGAACGACGGCGCCGCCGCCGTGATGGTGATGACCGCCGCCAAGGCGGCCGCCCTGGGCCTCACGCCGCTGGCCCGCATCGCGTCGTACGCGTCTGCCGGCCTGGACCCGGCTTTCATGGGCATGGGCCCCGTGCCGGCGGCGCAAAAGGCCCTGGCTCGCGCCGGCTGGAAGGCGGCTGACCTGGACCTGCTGGAAATCAACGAAGCCTTTGCCGCACAGGCCTGTGCCGTGCATGCCGAAATGGGCTGGGACACGAGCAAGGTCAACGTCAACGGCGGCGCCATCGCGCTGGGACACCCGATTGGTGCCAGCGGCTGCCGCGTGCTGGTCACGCTGCTGCACGAGATGGTCAAGCGCGACGCCAAGAAGGGCATCGCCTCGCTGTGCATCGGCGGCGGCATGGGCGTGGCGCTCACCGTCGAGCGCTGATCCGGGCCCAACCACAATTTCCCCACACACTCCAACCACAAGGAGACACACATGAGCCAAAAGATTGCCTACGTCACCGGCGGCATGGGCGGCATCGGGACCGCCATCTGCCAGAAGCTGGCCAAGGCCGGCTTCAAGGTCATCGCCGGTTGCGGCCCGAGCCGCGACTACCAAAAGTGGCTGGATGAGCAGAAGGCCCTGGGCTTCACGTTCTACGCCTCGGTGGGCAACGTGGCGGACTGGGACTCCACCGTGGAAGCCTTCCAGAAGTCGATTGCCGAGCACGGCGCCATCGATGTGCTGGTCAACAACGCCGGCATCACCCGCGACCGCATGTTCCTGAAGATGACGCCGGAAGACTGGAAGGCCGTTATCGACACCAACCTGAACTCCATGTTCAACGTGACCAAGCAGGTCGTGCCGGGCATGGTGGAAAAGGGCTGGGGCCGCATCATCCAGATCAGCTCGGTCAACGGCGAAAAGGGCCAGGCCGGCCAGACCAACTACTCGGCCGCCAAGGCCGGCATGCACGGCTTCACCATGGCGCTGGCGCAAGAGCTGGCGTCCAAGGGCGTGACGGTGAACACCGTGAGCCCGGGCTACATCGGCACCGACATGGTCAAGGCCATCAAGCCCGAAGTGCTGGAAAAAATCGTCGCGACGATTCCGGTCAAGCGCCTGGGCACGCCCGAGGAAATCGGCTCGGTGGTGGCCTGGCTGGCGGGCGAGGACAGCGGCTTCACGACGGGCGCTGACTTCTCCTGCAACGGCGGCCTGCACATGGGCTGATACCGGCTCATGCGGGCGCCAAGCCCCATGCAAACGGCAGCCCGCGGGCTGCCGTTTTTTCTGGGCGGGGCGGCGCCTGGCGCGAGGTTCAGCGAAGGCCCGGCTGGGTGCGTGCAGCCGGGCGGCCCAGGATGGGCAACTGCCTAAGGCTCGGTCGCGTGTCGCGTGGCGGCGCAGCCAGGGTCGGCGCCCGCAAAGTGGCCATGGCATGGGGCCGGCGCTGCCAACGGTCGACCGCGTCCGTCACCGCCTCCCAGGCTTGGGCGTCGTGGATGACGGCCACGAACAGGTTCTCGCGGCAGGGCAGTTGCCGCTGGGCCGACGCCACGAGGCGCCGCAGCGCGTCGCCCGCCGCCTCCATGCACCCGGGCAGGTCTTGAAACCCGGCCCCCACGCGGTGGAACAGCACGCCGTGCTGCAGCTCCGCCGCTTTGTGCGAGGGCGCGTGCAGCAGCCGCATGAAGACGCGGGCGCGCCCGTCGCCCAGCAGTTCGATGCAGAGCTCGCGGCGCCAGCCGGTCAAGGCCTGTGCGGGAGTGAGTTCGGGCAGTTGGGGGTCGAGGTGCAGGTCCATGCCGGCAGTGTGCGCGGCGGGTGGCGCGCTGGTGCGGCGATCTGTATCGCGATGCGTCCGGGCCTTCAGGCGGCCGACGCATCGCGTCACAAATCGGCGCGAGGCGCGGTCCATCCTGACATCTCGCTACGCCGCGTGACCGCGTGCTTCAACGGCTTCCCCCGTCAACGCCTCCTCAGCTTGGGCCTCAGCCGCCGGGCTTGTTCACCATGAGGAAGAAGATCGCCAGCATCGCCGCGAAGGCGGGGTAGCCCAGGGCTTCCCAGCGGCGTTGCCATCGGTGGTAGCTTGGGCTCAACGGTCGGCGTTCGCGCACGGCGGCCTCGGCCTCGTGGGCCATGCGCAGCTGCAGCACCAGCACGGGCAGCCAGCACGCGCCGGCCAGCAGGTAAAGCGCCAACGAGGCGGCCAGCCAGGGGATGGTGAGCGGCCAGCCCGCGGTGTGTGCGAGCCAGGCGCCGCTGAGGGGTTGCACCAGCCCGGCCGGGGTGGTGAACCACAGGTCCGCCCGTGCCACCAGCCGGCCCACCACCGCCCGGGCCTCCAGGCTGCCGCTGCGGTTGGCAAAGAACAGGTAGAAGGCTGACCCAAAGCCGGTGCCCACCAGCAACACGCTGGACACGATGTGCAGCCATTTGACGATCAGGTAGGCGTTCATCGCACGGGAGTGGCGGGTTGGGAGGCGAGGGCCGCCAGCGCGGCCAGCACGGGCAGGTTTTTGAGCAGTGGGGCGAAGGGATCCAGCCAAAGGCCGGGCGCCAGGGCGGTGGCCATGGCCGTCAGGCCCATCACGCCGGCAGCCGCAAGCCGGGTGGTGCCGACCGTGGGGCGCAGCAGCAGGAGCAGGCCCACCACCGCATCCCAGGCGCAGCCCATCCACACGCCCGCCTGGGCCACGCCTGCGGTGCAGCCTGCCGCGCGCTGCAGCCAGGCGGCCCCGGCGGCGCCCCCATCGTGCAGGCTGGCCACGACCGTGCCCCACCACAGCAGCACCAGCGAGCCCCGCAGCATGCCCACGGGGCTCATGCCCAGGCGCCGGCCAGGGCGTCTCGCAGGGGTTGTGCCAGCGGCGGGTGCGCGGTGGCGGGCTGGGCCGCAGCGGCGGGCGGCGTGTCGCCCACGCTGTCATGGGCCAGCAACTCCAGCGCCGTGCTGCACCAGGGGCCCCAGGCCAGCAGGTCGCCCAGCCGGGCCGAGGCGCGCGACACCCGCCAGGGCAGGGCCCACAGGCGTGCTGGCGCCAGGCCCCGCGCAGCACGGCGGCGGGCGATGCAGTCGGCCACGGTCAGCGGCTCGGGGCCGACGGCGTCCCAGGTGCCGGTGCAGCTTGGGCCTTGCAGGAAGGCGACGATTCCGGCCGCCAGGTCTTGCACATGCACGGGTTGCACCCGGCAGCGCGCCACTTGGGGCGGCAGCGCCAGCCACGGCAGCCAGGCCAGCCGGTCGAGCATGCGGCTGCTGGTGCCGCCCACACCCACCACCAGGCTGGGCCGCACGATGCAGGCGCGGCCGGCCAGGGCGGTGTCACCCGCGTGCTTGCTGCGGGCGTAGGCGCTCACGCCGCCGCACAGGGCGGACAGGTGCACGAGTTGGCGAATGCCGGCGGCCTCGCAGGCGCTGGCCAAGGCGGCCGGCGCGCGGTGGTGCAGCAGGTCCAGCAGGTCGCTCACGCCGCCGGCCCGGTCGCGCAGGCAGCCTGCGGTGTAGACCACCGCATCCACGCCGCGCAGGAGCGGCTGCCAGGCGCTGGGCTGCTCCCAGGTGGTGACGGGGCGGGGTGCGCCGCGCACCGCCTCATGCCCGGCCTGCTGCAGGGCGGCAACGACATGCCGGCCGATGAAGCCGCCGGCGCCAACGATCAGGACACGCATGGCTCAGCTCCGGGGCAGGGGGTGGGCAGGGGCCGCTGGGGTGGCGGGCGCACGGGGGGCGGCCGGTGCTTGAAGCTGCTGCTGCACCGGCGCCCAGACGCGCCGTGTGATGAACGCGACGCTGAGGAAGCTGCCGGCCGCCGTCAGCCACACGGCGCGGCGCAAGGTGTCCAGCACGCTGCCGTAGAACTCGCCGAAGCTCAGGCCCAGCACCAGCGAGCCGGCAATGGCCATGACGTAGGCGCTGCGAATCCAGAAGTGGGCGCCGACCTTGCCGGGCAGGCGGTTCGCACACAGCGCGTCCAGCACCACCAGCAGATAGGGTTGCACGTAGCCAATGGCCAGCAGCGGGCCCAGCACGGCGATCAGCAGGGTGAGGGCGAGGTTGAGTTCAAACATGGTGAGTTCTCCTCAGAGGGGTTGGGATTCCGTCGGGCCTACCTATCACCCGGCTGTCAGCGCGTGCGGCAGGCGCCGTCGGGGGCGCAATGGCCCGTGTGCAGATGCGTGGCCGCCAGCAGCCAGCGGGGCAGGCGGTAGCGGTTGCGCGCCAGCCAGGCGTAGGCCGGGCGGGCCAGGCGCGCCAGCACGGGGTGGTCCAGCGCAGCGGCCAGGCGGGCGTGGCCGGTGGCGGCGTACACGGCCTGCACGGCAGGCACACCGATGAGCCAGCGGCCGCTGCGGTCGCGCACGTGCAGCAGGGCCATCAAGGCCTCGCGCGTCACGCCCAAGGCCGCGGCGTCAAAGCCGGGCTGGGCGATGTTGACGAAGCGCAGCAGCCCGTCGCGGTTGGCGCGCATCAGGAAGGCCATCTCGCTGCTGCACAGCGGGCAGTCGCCGTCGTAGTACACCGTGTGGGTGTGGGGCGTGGCGTGGGTGTTGTTGGCATTCATGGCTGTTATTTCTGTATAAAGAGAAATTAAAGGGCCAAAAAACAGGCCGCGAGGGCCGTGGGGCTGGGCGCGGGCGTTCAGCCCATGGGTGGAATCGGCGGCATGACGGGGAAAATGGTGGAGGTGTCGGTGGAGGCGGGGCCGGCGGTGTCGGTGGGGTTGGCCGGGCGCACAAAGCGCTGCACTTGGGCACCCAAGCGCAAGATCTTTTCCAGCGTGGCCGGGCTCAGCCGCAGCATTTCGTCGCTCCAGGTGCCCAGCGTCTGCATCAGTGCCAGCGTGCTGCGCAGCCGGTCTTGGAAGGCGGGCGATTCGCGGTCGAGCGCCGGGTCGGCGGTCAGGTCCTTCAGCAGGGCGACGGTGGGGTCGAACTCGCGTTCCTTGCGTTCGCGCACGATGGTGCGGAACAGCTCCCACACGTCGCTGGAAGTCTCGTAGTAGTCGCGCCGGTCGCCCAACAGGTGCGTCACGCGGATGAGGCGCCAGTTCAGCAACTCCTTCAGGCTGTTGCTCACGTTCGACCGTGCCAACACCAGGGTGTCGGCAATGTCTTCGGCGTGCAGCGGCTGACCGTGCACGTACAGCAGCGCGTGGATCTGCGCCACGCTGCGGTTCACGCCCCAGTTGTTGCCCATTTCGCCCCAGTGGACGATGAAGCGGCGGCTGATGTCGGTGAGTTCCATGGCGCACAGCGTACGCCTTCTGAAGTTTCTGTCAACAGAGAAATTGTGGGGCGACTGTTGTGGCGTGGCTATCATGCGGCCCCGTTTTTGTCTGGCAGGAGAGCCGCATGGCGATGGATGTTGTGGATTACGAAATCAAGGGCGCGGAGATGCAGTTCGTCGAGGTCGAACTGGACCCGGGCGAAGCCGCCATTGGCGAGGCGGGCTCCATGATGTTCATGGACGCCGGCATCGTCATGGACACCGTGTTCGGCGATGGCTCGGCCAGCACGGGCGGCTTCTTCGGCAAGCTGCTGGGGGCGGGCAAGCGGCTGATCACCGGTGAGTCGCTGTTCACCACGATCTACACGAACCAGGGCGCGAGCAAGCTGCGCGTGGCCTTTGCGGCGCCGTACCCCGGCAAGATCTTGCCCATGGACTTGTCCAAGCTCGGCGGCACCCTGATCTGTCAGAAGGACGCCTTCCTGTGCGCCGCACGCGGCGTGTCGCTGGGCATTGCCATCCAGCAGAAGCTGTCCACCGGCTTCTTCGGCGGTGAGGGCTTCATCATGCAAAAGCTCGACGGCGATGGCCTGGCCTTCGTGCACGCAGGCGGCACGGTGGTGCGCCGCACGCTGCAGCCAGGGCAGACGCTGCTGGTGGACACCGGCTGTGTGGTGGCCTACACGCCCGGCGTGAACTTCGAGATTCAGTACGTCGGCAAGATCAAGACCGCGCTGTTCGGTGGTGAAGGCCTCTTCCTGGCCAAGCTGACCGGCCCGGGCGAGGTGTGGCTGCAAAGCCTGCCGTTCTCGCGCCTGGCCTCGCGCATCTTTGCCGCCGCACCGCAAACCGGCGGTGGTGGTCGTGAAGAAGGCTCCATGCTCGGCGCGGTGGCCGGCGGCGGCCTGTTGGGCGGTTTGCTGGGCGGCGACGACGACTGATCGACGCTTGACTTGGGACAGGGTTCGCTCGGACCCCCCGGGTAAACTGGCTGGCGCAGGGGCGGCAATGGGCCGCCCTTTTCGTTGGAGTGTCGGGATGTTGCGCAGTTGGGCGGTGGCCTTGGGGTTGGTGGCAGCGTTGGGGGCCCAGGCCCAGTCGGCACGCCCGCCGATCTTTGTGCTGAATTCGCTGGACGCGGACATCTCCGTCATCGATCCAGTGAGCTTCACGGTGGTCAAGCGCTTCCCCACCGGCAAAGAGCCCCACCACCTGTACCTGTCGCCGGACGAGAAGTCCCTGATCGTGGCGAACGCGCTGGGCGATTCCCTGACCTTCGTGGACCCCCGCACGGCCGACGTGCAGCGCGTGGTGCGCGGCATCCCGGACCCGTACCACCTGCGGTTCTCGCCCGACATGAAGTGGTTCGTGACCGCGTCCAACCGCCTGGATCGCGTGGACTTGTACCGCTGGCAAGGCAGCACCGCGGCCGAGCCGTTGCAGCTGGTCAAGCGCATCCCGGCGCCCAAGACGCCCAGCCACCTGAACATCGACACGAAAAGCACCACGCTCTACGTGAGCCTGCAAGACAGCGATGAACTGCTGGCCATCGACCTGGCCACGCAGGCGGTGAAGTGGAAGCAGCCGGTAGGCAAGATGCCCGCCGACATCTACCTGACGCCGGACGACAAGCACATCCTCGTGGGCCTCACCGGCGACAGCGTGGTGGAGGTGTGGGACGTGAGCGGTGCCAAGCCCAAGCTCGTCAAGCGCCTGCCCACGGGCAACGGCGCGCACTCGTTCCGGGCCTGGGGCGACCAGCGGCACGTGCTGGTCAGCAACCGGGCGGCCAACACCATCAGCAAGATCGACCTCAGCACCTTCACGGTGGTGGATCAGTTCCCTGGCCCTGCGGGCCCGGACGACATGGAAGTGATGGGCGACGGCAAGACGCTGCTCGTCACCTCCCGCTGGGCGGGCAAGCTCACGCAGATCGACACCACCACCCGCAAGGTGGTGCGTCAGGTGAAAGTGGGCAAGTCGCCGCACGGCCTGTGGACGCTGGATCACAAGCCGCGTCTATGAAAGCCTGGATTTGGCTGCTGGCTGCAAGCGCGGCCGCAGCGCAGCCGGCGTGCGACAAGCCGGTGTACCTCACGTTCGACACCGGCCACATGGGCGTGGCGCCGCTGATTGCCGAGACCCTGAAGCGGCACAACGCCCGGGTCACGTTCTTCATGGCCAGTGAGCCCACCAAGACCGGTGGCACCACGCTGGACGACACCTGGGCGCCCTGGTGGCGCGAGCGCGTGGCGGAGGGGCACGACTTCGGCTCCCACACCTGGGACCACGACGTCTTTCTGGAAGACCTGCCCGACGCCGACGGCAAGGTCACCCGCTTCAAGGTGCGCACCCAGGCCGGGGTGAGCCCTGCGGTGGTGCGGGAGCTGACGGCCGAGCAGTACTGCAGCAACCTCAAGAAGGTGGGCGAGCGCTTCACGGCGATGACCGGCAAGCCCTTGTCGCCGCTGTTCCGCGCGCCGGCCGGGCGCACCTCGGCGGCCTTGTTGAGCGCCGCCAAAAGCTGCGGTTTCACCCACGTGGGTTGGAGCCGGGCTGGCTTCCTGGGCGATGAGCTGCCCAGCCAGGCGCACCCGAATTCGGCCCTGCTGGAGAAGGCGCTGCGCGACATCAAGCCTGGCGACATCCTGCTGGCGCACCTGGGCATCTGGGAGCGCCAAGACCCTTGGGCGCCTGCGGTGCTGGAGCCGCTGATGACCGGGCTGGAGCAACGCGGCCTATGCTTCGCTCCGTTGCGCGAGCACCCGCGCTTTGCCCCGCTGTTCAGCAAGCCGTGATCGACTGGATCTCCAACACCTTCGACGCCCTGCAATTGGCCTTGTACGAGGCCGTCGTTCAGCCCATCGCCTTCGGGCTGGGCTTTGGCAACCTGCTGGAAGACGCGTTCGACGCGACCGGCTGGCTGCTGTGGGGCGTGATCCAGATTGCCGTGCTGCTGCTCGGCATCGGCCTGCTCGAGCGCCGCTGGCCCGCCGAGCCGGTGACCGACCGCGCGGCCGTGCGCACCGATGTGATCTACACCTTGATCCACCGCCTGGGCCTGGTGCGGCTGGGCTTGTTCTTTGCGGTGCAACCGGCGTGGGACGCCATCGCCGGCCAGCTGCGCCTGGCGGGCCTGCCCACCTGGCAGCTCGATGCGATGTGGCCCGGCGTGACCGACATCGGCTGGGTGAGCTTGCTGATCTATCTGGTGGTGTTCGACTTCGTCAATTACTGGCTGCACCGCGCGCAGCACCAATTCAATTGGTGGTGGGCCTTGCACAGCCTGCACCACAGCCAGCGGCAGATGACGATGTGGAGCGACAACCGCACCCACCTGCTGGACGATGTCATCACGGGCACGGCGTTCGCGCTGCTGGCCCGCGTCATTGGCGTGGAGCCGGGGCAGTTCGTGGCCATCACCGTCATCACGCAGCTGCTGGAGAGCCTGCAGCACGCCAACACCCGGCTGAGCTTTGGGGCCGTGGGCGAGCGTTTGCTGATCAGCCCGCGCTTTCACCGGTTGCACCACAGCATCGGCATCGGCCATGAAAGCGCTGGCCGGGGCACGCTGGGCGGCCACAACTTTGGCGTGCTGCTGCCGGTGTGGGATGTGCTGTTCCGCACCGCCAACTTCTCGCCCCGTTTCGACCCCACCGGCGTGCGAGACCAACTGCCCGAAGAGGGCGGACGCGACTACGGGCGCGGCTTCTGGCGCCAGCAGTGGCTGGGCCTGCAGCGTCTGATTTCTGTTTTCCGAGGAAAGCCCGCCTGATGCAAGGCCTGATCGATTCCTTCTGGCGCGCGGCGGCCTACTGCCTGCATCCGCGCGTCATCGCGCTGTCGCTGCTGCCGCTGGTGATTGGCGGCGTGCTGGTGTTTGGCTTCATGTACTTCTTCTGGGAAGCGTCGGTGGCGAGCGTGCGCGCCACGCTGGAGAACTGGCGCCTGGTGGAGAGCCTGCTGCAGTGGCTGGACACCTTCGGTTTGCAGGAGTTCCGCAGCGCGCTGGCCGCCATCGTGGTGCTGGCGGGCGTGCTGCCGGTGGTGCTGCTGCTGAGTCTGCTGCTGGTGGCGCTGTGCATGACGCCGGCCATCGTCGGCCTGGTGGCCCAACGCCGCTTCCCGCTGCTCGAGAAGAAGCGCGGCGGCTCGCTCGTGCAAAGCGCGCTGGCGTCGCTGGGCGCCACGCTGCTGGCGCTGCTGCTGCTGGCGCTGTCCATGCCGCTGTGGCTGATTCCGCCGCTGGTGATGGTGCTGCCGCCGTTGATCTGGGGCTGGCTCACGTACCGGGTGTTCGGGTTTGATGTGCTGGCCGAGCACGCCTCGCGCGACGAGCGGCTGGCGCTGATGCGCGAGCACCGCGCCCCCATGCTGGCCATGGGCGTGTTCAGCGGCTACCTCGGGGCGGTGCCGTCGCTCTTGTGGGCGCTGCTGGGCGTCACCGGCATCATCTTTGCCCCCTTTGTGGTGCTGGTGGCCATTTGGCTCTACACCCTGGTGTTCGCCTTCTCCACGGCCTGGTTCGCGCATTACGCGCTGGCCGCCCTGCAGGCCCGCCGCGGGGCGGAGCCTGTGGCCGAGTCGGCCCTTGTTTTGGAAAGTTGAACCTCATGCAAGTCGGTCTGATCATCATTGGCGACGAGATCCTGTCGGGCAAGCGGCGCGACTCGCACATGGCCAAGTTCATCGAGCTGCTGTCGGAGCGCGGCATGCAGCTGTCCTGGGTGCAGTACCTGGGCGATGACCGCGAGCGCCTCACCGAGCGGCTGCGCGAGGCCTTTGCCAGTGGCGACCTGGTGGTGAGCTGCGGCGGCATCGGCGCCACGCCGGACGACCACACCCGCCAGTCCGCCGCGTTGGCGCTGGGCCGGCCGCTGGCGCTGCACCCCGAGGCGCGCGAACTCATCTGGCAGCGCATCCAGCAAATGGCGGCCGAACAAGGCAAGGCCGTCACGGCGGACGAGCCGGACAGCCTGCGGCGCTTCGAGATGGGTGTGTTCCCTGAAGGCGCCAGCATCATTCCCAACCCGTACAACAAGATCCCGGGCTTCTTCGTCGGGCATGTGCACTTCGTGCCGGGCTTCCCGGTGATGGCGCACCCCATGATGTCCTGGGTGCTGGATCGCTACCCTCAATTGCACCGCGCGGTGCAGGTGCTGGAGCGGTCGCTCATCGTGCAAGGCGCGATGGAGGCCAGCCTCACGCCGCTGATGGAAGCGCTGGAGGCCCAGTTCCCGGGCATCAAGGTGTTCAGCCTGCCCAGCGTCGACCACCCGCAGTGGGGCCGCTGCATCGAACTGGGCGTCAAAGGTGACGCCGAGCAACTGCTGCCCGCCTACGATGCACTGAAACAGGGCGTGATCCACTTTGGTGCATCGATCAGCACTGAGCTGGTGCGATAGTTCTGGCCCCGTAACCGACGTCACACCATAATTCCCAGCAGCAGCGGGCGACGATCCATGTCGGTGCATCTGGCACACAACCTGCTTTAATTTTTCTCGTGGCTGCTGGCGCGCGAGCGCTGGCGGCAGCATCCCACCCCTGTCCGATTCCGCTAGGAGCTTTTGATGGCCAAGACCGTCGCCGATGTGATGAACATGGTGAAGGAGAACGAAGTCAAGTTCGTTGACTTCCGCTTCACTGATACCCGTGGCAAGGAGCAGCACGTCTCCGTGCCGGTGTCCGCTTTTGACGAAGACAAGTTCACGTCGGGCCACGCCTTCGACGGCTCGTCCATCGCCGGCTGGAAGGGCATCGAAGCCTCGGACATGCTGCTGATGCCGGACCCGAACACGGCCAACATCGACCCGTTCTTCGAAGAGCCGACCCTGATCCTGACCTGCGACGTGGTCGACCCCGCCGACGGCAAGGCCTACGAGCGCGATCCGCGTTCCCTGGCCAAGCGCGCCGAGGCGTACCTGAAGTCGTCGGGTCTGGGTGACACCGCCTACTTCGGTCCGGAACCCGAGTTCTTCATCTTCGACAGCGTGCGCTGGGGCAATGAAATGTCCGGCTCGTTCTTCAAGATCGAGTCCGAAGAAGGCGCTTGGAACTCGTCCAAGGAATACGAGCACGGCAACTCCGGCTACCGTCCCACCGTCAAGGGCGGCTACTTCCCCGTGCCCCCGGTCGACAGCGGCCAGGACATGCGCTCGGAGATGTGCCTGATCCTCGAACAGATGGGCATCCCGGTCGAAGTGCACCACCACGAAGTGGCCAACGCCGGTCAGATGGA
Organism: Pelomonas baiyunensis; assembly: GCF_043555935.1. Taxonomy (NCBI): domain Bacteria; kingdom Pseudomonadati; phylum Pseudomonadota; class Betaproteobacteria; order Burkholderiales; family Sphaerotilaceae; genus Roseateles; species Pelomonas baiyunensis. Next base: position 950,650 of record NZ_JBIGIB010000001.1, read on the forward strand.
AATCGGCACCAAGTTCAGCTCGCTGGTGCAGCGCGCTGACTGGACTCAGCTGCAAAAGTACATCGTCCAGAACGTGGCGCACGCCTACGGCAAGACGGCCACCTTCATGCCCAAGCCGCTCGTCGGCGACAACGGCAGCGGCATGCACGTTCACCAGTCCGTCTGGAAGGACGGCAAGAACCTGTTCGCCGGTGACGGCTACGCCGGCCTGAGCGATTTCGCCCTGTACTACATCGGCGGCATCATCAAGCACGCTCGCGCGCTGAACGCCATCACCAACCCGGGTACGAACTCGTACAAGCGTCTGGTGCCGGGCTTCGAAGCCCCGGTGAAGCTGGCCTACTCGGCCAAGAACCGCTCGGCCTCTATCCGCATTCCGTACGTGGCCAACCCCAAGGGCCGTCGCGTGGAAGCCCGCTTCCCGGATCCTTCCGCCAACCCGTACCTGTGCTTCGCAGCACTGCTGATGGCCGGTCTGGACGGCGTGGAAAACAAGATCCATCCGGGCGAAGCCGCCACGAAGGACCTGTACCACCTGCCGCCGGAAGAAGACGCGAAGATCCCGACCGTCTGCCACAGCCTGGACCAGGCTCTGGAGTACCTGGACAAGGACCGCGCGTTCCTGACCAAGGGTGGCGTGTTCACCGATGCGTACATCGATGCCTACATCGACCTGAAGATGCAGGAAGTGACCCGCTTCCGCATGGCCACGCACCCGGTCGAATTCGACATGTACTACGCCCTGTGATGAACGCAGGCAGCCATCCCGCTGCCTGGTCATCCCTGGAGAGGGGCCGCCCGTGCGGCCCCTTTTTCATTGCAGTGTCTGAGCCACAATGCCGCCATGCTGAATCGACTGCTGGCACCGCTGATTCTTCTGGCCAGCCTGGGCGCCCAGGCCCAGGGCCCGGTGTATCGCTGCCCGGGGCCACCGGTGCTGTACACCGACGCGCTGTCCGCCAAGGAAGCCAGCGAGAAGGGTTGCCGCACCATCGAGGGCACGCCCATCACGGTGGTGCAGGGTGCCAAACCCCGGCCGGGTGCAGCCCCCGCGCCCGATGGCCCGCGGGCCGGTGCCAATGACAACCGCGTCGACGCCGGCCAGCAGCGCGTGCGCGACGACGAGCGCCGTCGCGTGCTGCAAACCGAGCTGCGCCAGGCCGAAGAGCGCCTGTCCAGCGCGCAGCGCGAATTCAACAACGGCCAGGGCGAGCGCCGCGGCGACGAGCGCAACTACCAGAAGTACCTGGACCGCATGGGCGAGCTCAAGGACAACATCGCCCGCTACGAGGCCGACGTGCAGGCGCTCAAGCGCGAGATCGCCAAGCTGCCGTCCTGACGCTGCCGTCTCGGGACGCCGCCGTGCCGGCCGTCCCTGCGGGCGCCGTGCGCCCCTTTTCGATGGATTCGAGGCTTTTCATGCCTGATGCTTCACTCGTGCCCGCCGAATTCGCGGGCCTGGACCTGCTGGCCACCATGGTGGTGGTGGTGGGTGCCCAGGGCGACTGCCGCTTCGCCAACACTGCGTTCGAGAACGTGATGCGCGTGTCGCGCCGTGCAGTGCAAAAGGCGCAGCTGCCGGATTGGTTTGACGACGCGCAGCGCCTGACCGAAACCCTCGCCGGTGTGGCCGCCAACCAGTACTCCAGCAGCCGTTTCGACGCGCTGCTGCGCCGCGGCGCCTGGGCGCCGGAAGACGGGTTGCCGGTGCACGTCATCGTGTCGCAGATGGATGCGGCACCCGACGGCGCGCCCCGCGTGCTGGTGGAACTGATTGAAATCGCGCAGCAGGCACGCCAGGGCCGCGACGAGCGCAACCTCGATCAAGTGCAGGCCACCAAGGAGCTCACGCGCAACCTCGCGCACGAGATCAAGAACCCGCTGGGCGGCATTCGCGGCGCGGCCCAGTTGCTGGCGCTGGAGTTGCAGGACGGCAGCGCCGAGCTCACCGAGTACACGCAGGTCATCGTGCACGAGGTGGACCGCCTGCAAAGCCTGGTGGACCGCCTGCTGGCCCCGCACCGCAAGGCGCAGGTGGTGGGCGACGTCAACATCCACGAAATCTGCGAACGGGTTCGCTCCTTGGTGCTCATTGAGCACCCCAAGGGCCTCATCATCCAGCGCGATTACGACACCTCGTTGCCCGACTTCCGCGGCGACCGCGAGCAGCTCATCCAGATGGTGCTGAACATCGTTCAGAACGCCGCTCAAGTGTTGAGTTCGCGGATTGCAGCGGGCGACGCGCAGATCGTGCTGCGCACGCGGGTGGCTCGACAGGTCACCATCGGTAAGCAGCGCTGGCGCTTGGCACTGGAATTGCATATCGAGGACAACGGTCCCGGCGTCCCCGCCGAGATCCGGGATCGCATCTTCTTCCCCCTGGTCTCCGGGCGGGATGGCGGCTCGGGGCTCGGACTCACGCTTGCGCAGACGATCGCCCAGCAACACCAGGGCATGATCGATTGCGAAAGCGAGCCGGGCCTGACGAACTTTCGAATCACGCTGCCGTTGCCCTGAGCCCACGAGGTGAGGGGATCGGCTGAGGAACCTCATGAAATCCATCTGGGTTGTTGACGACGATCACTCGATCCGCTTCGTGCTGGAAAAGGCACTGGCCCGTGAAGGGCTGCCGGTGCGGTCATTCAGCAATGCGCGCGACATGCTGGCGGCGCTGGACGACGACACCCCGCAGGTGCTCGTCTCCGACATCCGCATGCCCGGCGGCTCGGGGCTGGAACTGCTCGCCAAGGTCAAAGCCCGCTTGCCGGCGCTGCCCGTCATCATCATGACGGCCTACTCCGACCTGGACAGCGCCGTGTCGGCCTTCCAAGGCGGCGCGTTCGAGTACCTGCCCAAGCCCTTTGACCTGCCGCGCGCCGTGGAGCTGATCCGCCGGGCGCAGGAAGAAAGCCAGCGTGAGGCCGGCGAGCAGGAGGCCGCCGCACAAGTGCCCGAGATGCTGGGCCAGGCCCCGGCCATGCAGGACGTGTTCCGCGCCATCGGCCGGCTCTCGCAGAGCAACGTCACGGTGATGATCACCGGCGAGAGCGGCTCGGGCAAAGAGCTGGTGGCGCGCGCGCTGCACAAGCACAGCCCGCGCGGCGAAGGCCCGTTCGTGGCCATCAACACCGCCGCCATTCCGAAAGACCTGCTGGAAAGCGAACTCTTCGGTCATGAGCGCGGCGCGTTCACCGGTGCCCAAGCCTCGCGGCGCGGCCGCTTCGAGCAGGCCGACGGCGGCACGCTGTTCCTCGATGAAATCGGCGATATGCCCTTCGAGTTGCAGACCCGCCTGCTGCGTGTGCTGTCTGACGGGCAGTTCTACCGCGTGGGCGGCCACAGCCCCATGCGCAGCAACGTGCGCGTCATCGCCGCCACCCACCAGAACCTGGAAGAGCGTGTGCGGCAAGGCGTGTTCCGCGAGGACTTGTTCCACCGCCTCAATGTCATCCGCCTGCGCCTGCCGCCGCTGCGCGAGCGCAAGGAAGACGTGCCTGCGCTGGCCCGCCACTTCCTGCAGCGCAGCGCCACGGAGCTGGGCGTGGAGCCCAAGCGCCTCTCTGACGCGGCGCTGGCCGTGCTGTCGAACTTCGAGTTCCCGGGCAACGTGCGGCAGCTGGAAAACATCTGCCACTGGCTCAGCGTGATGGCGCCCAGCCAAACGGTGGAGCCCAAAGACCTGCCCGACGAACTGCAGCCGGGCTATGTGCCGGCCCCGTCCCTGACGGCCATGACCAGCCCGGTGGTGGCCCCGCAGGCCACCTCAAGCCTGCCCGCGCCGGCGCCCGCCGCACCCGCCAACACCAGCAGTGGTGAAGGCTGGTTGGCCGACATGGCCGCTGACGCACGCGCCCGCCTCGCCGCCGGCGAGGCCGATGTGTGGGACGTGCTGACCAAGCGCTTCGAGGCCCAGCTCATCCTGACCGCACTCGACCTGACCCGCGGGCGCCGCATCGAAGCCGCGCAGAAGCTGGGCATTGGCCGCAACACCATCACGCGCAAGATTCAGGAACTCGGCCTGGACGTTTGACGCATCGCGTCCCAAGCGAAAAGGCCGGCGCCACGTGCGCCGGCCTTTTTTTGTGTTCCAGCGTTGGGGCGGGACTAGTCCAGCGCGACGTACACCCGTCCGTCCTGCACCTGCACCGCGTGCGCGCGCACCGACTGTTCCGGCGCTTCCAGGCACTCGCCGGTGCTGAGGTCGAAGTGGTTCTTGTACAGCGGTGACGCCACCACCACACGCTCACCCAGGTTGCCCACCAGCCCGCGGGCCAGCACGCTGGCGCCGGAGCGGGGGTCGACGTTGTCGATGGCGTGAAAGCGGTCGTCGCCGATGCGGAACACCGCCACGTGGCGGCCCTTCACCAGCGCGGCAACGCCGGTGTTGGGCAGGATCTGGTCCACCGTGCAGACGGGGCTGAAAGACGGGCTCATGCGGAACTCCTTGAAGGGCGGTGGGGGGGCGGATCAGGCCGGTTGTTCGTCGGGCGCTTCGTTGCGCTGGCCCGCGTGCTCGGCCACGCGTTCTTCAGCGCGGGCCGGGCGGATCTGGCCGCGCTCTTCCACGAACACGATGTGTTCATCCGGCTGGTCGCTGTTCACGAAGGAGCGGAAGCGCTGGCGCACGGCAGGCGTGGTCACGGCGGTTTTCCACTCGCATTGGTAGGTGTCAACCACGGCCTGCATCTGAGCTTCCAACTCCGCACCCAGGCCCAGCTTGTCGTCAATGACGACGGCCTTCAGGTAGTCCAGCCCGCCCTCCAGGTTGTCGCGCCAGGTGCTGGTGCGCTGCAGGCGATCGGCCGTGCGCACGTAGAACATCAAGAAGCGGTCGATGAACTTGATCAGGTCGGCCTTGGAGAGGTCGCTGGCGATCAGTTCGGCGTGGCGCGGCTTCATGCCGCCGTTGCCGCAGACGTAAAGGTTCCAGCCCTTGTCGGTGGCGATGATGCCCACGTCCTTGCCCTGCGCCTCGGCGCATTCACGCGTGCAACCCGACACGCCGAACTTGATCTTGTGCGGCGCGCGCAGGCCCTTGTAGCGGTTCTCGATCTCGACGGCCAAGCCCACCGAGTCGTCCACGCCATAACGGCACCATGTGCTGCCCACGCAGCTCTTCACGGTGCGCAGGCTCTTGCCGTAGGCGTGGCCGGACTCAAACCCAGCGGCAATCAGCTCCTCCCAGATCAGCGGCAGCTGCTCCACGCGGGCGCCGAACATGTCCACGCGGGCGCCGCCGGTGATCTTGGTGTAGAGGCCGTACTTCTTGGCGATCTGGCCTACGGCAATCAGCCCGTCCGGCGTCACCTCGCCGCCCGGCATGCGCGGCACGACGGAGTAGCTGCCGTCCTTCTGGATGTTGCCGAGGAAGTAGTCGTTGCTGTCCTGCAGGCTGGCCAGTTCGGGCTTGAGCACGAAGTCGTTCCAGCACGACGCGAAGATGCTGGCCGCGGCGGGTTTGCAGATGTCGCAGCCCAGGCCCTGGCCGTGCTGGGCCAGCAGGGCGCTGAAGGTCTTGATGCCGCCCACGCGGATCAGGTGGTACAGCTCCTGGCGCGAGTGCGGGAAGTGCTCGCACAGGTGGTTGTTCACGGCCATGCCGCGCTTGGTCATCTCCAGCTTCATCACCTGCGTGACCAGCGGCACGCAGCCGCCGCAGGTGGCACCGGCCTTGGTGCAGGCTTTGATCTCACCGATGGTGGTGCAGCCTTCGCCCACCGCAGCGCAGATCTGGCCCTTGGTGACGTTGTTGCACGAGCAGAGCTGGGCGCTGTCGGGCAGCGCGTCGGGCCCGATGCCCACCTTGGCCTTGCCGTCACTGCTGGGCAGGATCAGGAACTCCGGCTCGGGCGGCAGCTGGATGCCGTTGAGCGCCATCTGCAGCAGCGTGCCGTACTCCTCGGCGTCGCCCACCAGCACCGCGCCCAGCAGCTTCTCGCCGTTCTCGCTGACGACGATCTTCTTGTAGACCTGCTTGCGCTCGTCCACGAACTGGTAGCTGCGGCACTTGGGCGTCTTGCCGTGCGCATCGCCGATGCTGGCCACGTCCACGCCCATGAGCTTGAGCTTGGTGCTCATGTCCGCACCGGTGAAGGCGGCGGTGGCGTCGCCGGTGAGGTGGCGGGCGGCCACGCGGGCCATCTCGTAGCCCGGCGCCACCAGGCCGAAGGTCTGTTCGTTCCAGGCGGCCACTTCGCCGATGGCGTAGATGTTCCGGTCACTCGTGATGCAGTGGTCGTCCACCACGATGCCGCCGCGCGGCCCGATGGCCAACACGCACTGCCGGCCGAGCTCGTCGCGCGGGCGGATGCCGGCGGAGAACACCAGCATGTCGGTCTCCAGCCAGGTGCCGTCGGCGAACACCAGGCGGTGCCGCGCGGCGGCGCCGTCGGTGATGTCGACCGTGTTGCGGCCGGTGTGCACCGACACGCCCAGCGCCTCGATCTTTTCCCGCAGCACGCGGCCGCCGGTGTCGTCCACCTGCACGGCCATCAGGCGCGGGGCGAACTCCACCACATGCGTTTGCAGGCCCATGTCGCGCAGGGCCTTGGCGCATTCCAGCCCCAGCAGGCCGCCGCCGATGACCACGCCGCTCTTGGACACCGCGCCGCTGGCCTGCATGCCCTCCAGGTCTTCGATGGTGCGGTAGACGTGGCAGTGCGCGCGGTCGCGGCCCGGCACGGCGGGCACGAAGGGGTAGGAACCGGTGGCGATGACGAGCTTGTCGTAGTGCAGCACCTCGCCGTCGGCCGTGGTTACCGTGCGGTCGCGGCGCTCGATGGCGATGGCCCGGGCGCCCAGGCGCAACTCGAAGCCCGTGCGCTCGAAGAAGCCCGCCGGCACCAGTGACAGGTCGTCCGCCGTCTTGCCGGAGAAGAACTCCGAGAGGTGCACGCGGTCGTAGGCCGGGCGCGGCTCCTCGCACAGCACCGTCACGCGCAGCTGCGCTGCGGCGGGGCTGTCCGCGAGGGATTCAAGAAACTTCTGGCCCACCATTCCGTGGCCGATGAGGACGATGTGCATGGATTGCTGCCTGACAAGACGGCACCCGTCCGCCACGGGCGGGCAGGTGCGAAGCCACCAGTAAGAAGGCCCCGCCAGCAGAGGTCTGCTCGGTCGGGGCCGCAAGAGTCGCGCCGTTGCGCTGGGTCGCCTTCGTTGGCGAATGGGTCTGGGGCTGCGCGCGGCGTCCCCGTTCAGGTCATCGCAAAAGCCGTGCCGGGCCCGCCCGCCTGGGGCTCGCCCATGAAAAGGCCCGGCAGAACCGGGCCTGGCACAAGGCTGGTGCACAAACGCGCACGCCTGCGGTGCGCCCGGCACAGCGCGGGCGCGCCAGGCCGGGTGCAGGCGGTGGCGTCAGGGCAGGCGGCGCGTGGTGGTGACCTGGTTGCCCAGCACCATGGTGGCCACGCTGACCGAGGCCGAGGCCGTGATGCCCGTGGGCTTGGCCAGCGAGCCGGAGTTGAGCTCGCTGGTGACAAAGGTGCACTTCGTCTCGCGCCCGATGGCATTGACCTCGGCGTTCAGCAGGTAATTGCCGATGGCATCGAACAGCCCCAGGTTGCATTCGTCCACCCGCGAACCGTAGGCCGAGCCCTGCGTGTACGAGATGCTGAACACGTTATCGAGCACCGAACCGCTGGCGCTGCTGAGGGTCGTCTTGATGTCGGCCACCGAAGCCGGCGTGACGCCGGTGATGGTGGCGAACAGGTTGGACGCATTGGCCAGCGCAAAGGCCTTGGACAGCGGCACCGCCCCCACCTCGAACGGGAAGGCGCGCACCACCTTGCCCGTGCCCAGCGCCTTCAGCGCCCAGATGTAGGCCTGGCCGGCGTTCACCGGGCTTTCGTCGAGGCAGGGCGTGCCGGCGGCCGAGCCGCTGGCGGCGGCCACGTCGGTGCAACTCATCAGCGCGTCGCTGTCGCGGTAGAACTTGGTGGCGTCGGACACCACGTAGTGGCTGATGAAGCTGTTGGCCGAGCGAACCAGCGTGAGCTTGGTCTTGTCGCCCACAGGCGCACTGGGGTTGCCGCTGTAGAGCACGATGCCGGGGCCGCGGACGTCCACCGTGTCGACGTCCGCCATGCCCTTGGCCACTTCAGCGGCCACATCGGCACGCTCTAGGTGGAAGGCGCGCACCCGCTCAATGCCAGCCACCCCGGCCACCGATTCGTTGCGGGCCACGCGAGCGGCCATGTGCATCTCCACGTGCTGACCGCCGGCGAGGCGCCAACCGCCCGGGCAGCCCGCGTAGGCCGCGCCCTTGGTGTACTGCATCACGGTGGAGTCACTGTTGATCCCGATCCGCACCCAGGCGCTGGTGGGTTGGCCGGTGGCGTCCAGCCGCACCGGGGCACCGCCTTGCGTGCGGGCGTCGAGGATGGTGGTGACCTTGTTGGTGGTCGAGTTGTCCGTCAGCACGGTGATCTCATTGGCCGTCAGCGGCGTCATGTCTCGGCGGCCCAGGGACAGAACGCTGAACGAGAAGCCGCCCACCGCTGGCGCCTTGCCACTGGTCAGGAAGGCCACCAGGCCCGCCTTGTCTGCGCCGAAGCCGTTGAAGTTGGCGTCGATGAAGGGCTCGACCTGCGCTGTGCTCGGCGCCTTGAAGCCGGTGCTGGGGTACAGCGCGGCGAACGAGGCCATGCAGGCGCTGACTTCGGGCAGCACGGTCGCCACGGCATTGGCTTGCTGCACCTGCGTGGCGGTGGGCGGCGTGACGGTGAGGGCGCCGTTGCTGCCCGTCTGCCCGATCACGGCCTGCGTGGCCACCAGCGTCACCGTGGCCTGGCCGGCGCTGTTGGGGGCCACGAGCACGCGGTCCAGCACCGCGTCCAGCCCGGTGCCGTCGGCCTTGAAGGCGCCGTTCAGTGGGTCGGTGCCGCCGGTGTTGAGCGGCGCCACCATCGCGGCCACCTGCTGGGCGGCGTCTTTGAGGCGGGTGCCGGTCATCGCGTTTTGCAGTGCGGTGAGGCAGGCCGGCGCCACTGCGCCACCGCTGTTGGCCGTGCAGGCGTTCACCAGCGTGCCGCCTGCCGACTGGCCGGCTGCAGCGGCCACGATGAAGTCGGTCAGCGGCGTCAGGTTGACGGTTTGGCCCGCTGCGGTGGCGATGGAGGTCAGCATCACCTGCCGGCCGCCAGAGGTGCCGTTGACGGTGAGCAGGAAGGGGGCGGTGAGCCCGCTCACGTCCAGCGTGTAGGCGCCGGTGCCGCTGGTGACGGCCACCGGCGAGAGCTTGCCGTTGACGTCGACGGCCTGCACCGTGCCCTGAATGGCCGCGCCCGTGGCCGCCGTGCCGGTGACGGTGGTAGGCGCCGGTGCGGGGGCCGGGGCGGGCGTGGGCGCTGGGGTGGGCGCGGGTGTTGGAGCCGGAGTTGGCGCAGGAGCCGGGGTGGGGGCCGGTGCTGGCGCCGGAGCCGGGGCGTCACTGCCGCCACCGCCGCAGGCGGACAACAGCAGGGTCAGCGCGGCCGCAGCCAGGGCGCCGGAGCGGGGCAGAGGGGTGGGTTTCATGGTGGGTCCCTGAGGTGAGGCTGACGTGTGTCAGTTGCGGCGGGACCTTACGGAGCAGGGTGCGTTGCGGGTATCGGCCGAATGGCCGAAACGACGTCTGGCGTTGGGCGCTGGGCTGCTGGCGCACACGCCCCGCCTTCGAGGGCGGAGGCCGTGCCAACTCGCCCGCTCGGCATTGCGCTTCGGCCATTCGCTTCGGCCATTTGGCCGATGCCCCCGTGTGGCGCAGCGTCTACATTGCGCCAAGCTTTGCCGCGCCCATGCTGACCTGCCTTCGTTGGACTCCGCCGTCGCTGCTGCCGCTCCGGGTGGCGGGGGCTTGGCTGCGCCTGGGGCAACGGCGGGTGGGGTGGTCAACGGGGCGGTTGTTCGCACTGCTGTTCGCGCTGGTGTTGGCCGTCAGCGGGGCGCACGCCCAGGCCCCGGGCGCCCGCAGCGTCGACGCGGTGGACTGGCAGGCCGCCGACGGGGCCTGGCAGGCCGTGGCCCTGCCGGACGACTGGCGCCTGCGTGGCGTGCCGCGCCCGGGGCAGGGCCGCTACCGCGTGCAGCTCACCTGGGCGGAGGCCGACGGGGCGGGCGATTGGGCGCTGTGGTCGGCCCGCTTTCCACTGCACCACCGCGTTTGGCTCAACGGCACGGTGGTGAGCGACCTGTTGGAGGTGCCCGATGCCTTCCAGCCCCGCACCACGCCGTGGCTGGTGCGCCTGCCGCGCCAGCTGCTGCGGCCGGGCGCCAACGAGGTGCTGATTGAAGAGAAAGGCGGGCTGCGCGCCGGCCTGGGCGTGCTGCACGCCGGGCCGGTGGCCGATGTGGAGTTGAAAGCGCTGTGGTACCGCCGCATGGCCGTGGACCTGTCGCGCACGCTCAACGGGCTGGCCGGTGGCGCGGCGTTGTTTGCGCTGCTGCTGTGGGCGCGGCGGCGCCACGAGGTCACGCTGGGCTGGTACGGCGCGCTGGCCTTGCTGCTGGCGTTGCGCAACATCGCCTTCGTCGAACCCGGCGCGCCGTCACCGGCCGGGGCCGGGCAGGGCATGTACCTGCTGATCGTGGCGGTGAACGCGTTGTACGGGTTCTTCGGCGTGTCGCTTGGGGCGCCGGGTTGGCGCGCGTGGCGCGTGTGGCTGGTGGTGGTGGCGGTGGCGGCCACCATCGCCGGCCTGGTGTGGCCGGGCGATGCGGCCTCGCTGGACCGCCTGCGCCAGTGGGTGTACCCCTTGCTGACAGCCAATGCCACCGTGGCCACGGCGCTGCTGGGGCGCGCGGCCTGGCGCCAGCGGCGTCGGGGCTTCTGGCTGCTGGCCCTGCTGGGCCTGGCACTGCTGGCCGGCGGCACGTACGACATGCTGCTGCAAGGCGGGCGGCTGCCCCAGCACTGGGAATTCGTGTTGCCCTGGCTGGGGCCGTTGCTGGTGTTGATCTACGGCGGCATGTTGGGTGGCCGGCTGGTGCAGGCGCTGGCCGATTCCGAGCGCGCCGGCCAGGTGCTGGAGCAACGCGTGCGCGAGCGCACCGCGGCGCTGGAGGCCGCCAACACGGCCAAGACCCGCTTCCTCGCGGCGGCCAGCCACGACCTGCGCCAACCCATGGTCACCATCGGGGTGCTGGTGGGCGTGCTGCGGGAGCAACTGGTGTCGCCCGCCCAGCAGCGGCTGATCGGGCGCGTGGACGAAGCCGTGGCGGCCATGGAGGGCCTGCTGGCGGGCTTGCTGGACCTGTCGCGCCTGGACGCGGCGGGGCTGCGCGTGGCGCGCGAGCCGGTGAACTTGCGTGTGCTGCTGGAGGCCTTGGCGGCGCACGAACGCGAGGCCGCGGTGCAGCGCGGCCTGCGCCTGCGCGTGCGGGTGCCGGCCGAGGCCACGGTGCTGGGCGACGCGGTGCTCATCGAGCAGGTGTTGCGCAACCTGGTGGGCAATGCCCTGCGCTACACCGAGCGCGGCGGCGTGCTGGTGGGCGTGCGGCGCCGCGGCGCCCATTGGCGAGTGGCGGTGTGGGACACCGGGCGCGGCATTCCCGCTGCCGAGCAGGCGCGGGTGTTCGAGGACTTCGTTCAGCTGGACAACCCGCAGCGCGACCGCAGCCGCGGGCTAGGTCTGGGCCTGGCCATCGTGCGCCGCGCGACGGGGCTGTTGGGTGCGGAGATCCTGCTGCGCTCCACGCCAGGGCGCGGTTCGTGTTTCGCGCTGGACCTGCCGGCCGTGGATGCCGCGGCGGCGCCGCGGGCTGAATCGGCGCCACCGCCGGGGCCGGCGTTGAGCGGGCGCACCGTGTGCCTGGTGGAAGACGACGACGGCGCCCGCGAGGCCTTGCGCCTGCGCTTGCAGGCGTGGGGCGGTGAGGTGGTGGCACTGGCGTCTCCGGCCGAGTTGCGCGAGGGGCTGGCCGAGGGCCGCTGGCCGGCGTTCGACCTGTTGGTGACCGACATGCGCTTGCCCGGTGGCAGCGGGCTGGACGTGGTGGCTGCGCTGCGTGCAGCGCAAGGGCCGGTGCCTGCCGTCATCGTCACGGGCAACACCGCGCCGGAGGATCTGGCCGAACTCGGCGCCAGCGGCCTGCCGGTGGTGCACAAGCCCTTCCGCGCGGAGCAGTTGGCGCAGGCGCTGCGCCCGCTGGTGAACGGGCCCGTTTGAATGGTGCGGGTAGGGCCTGGGCGTGATCAGGCCGCAGGGAACTTCAGCCCCAAGCGCGCGGCAGCCATGACGGCCTGCGTGCGGCTGGACACGCCCAGGCGCCGGTACACCGCTTCCAGGTGCGTCTTCACGGACGACTCCGACAGCCCCAGGTGCCGGCAAATCAGTTTGTTGGACTGCCCTTGAATCAACAGCCGCAGCACATCCCGCTGGCGGGGCGTGAGTTCGTGCGTGGTGTCCACCGCGGGCGAGGGGGCTTGCGCCAGCAAGGCCGGCGGCAAGGGCACGCCGCCCTCCAGCGTGGCAGACAGCGCAGCCAGCAGCTGCCGGCTGTCGGCTTTTTTGGGCACGAAGCCGCTGGCGCCGAGTTCGATCGCGGCGCGCACGGTGTCAGGCCGGTCGTCGGCCGAGATCACCACGGTGCGGGTCTGAGGCGCGTGGGTGCGCACCGCATGTACGGCCTCCATGCCGGTGGCGTCGGGCAGGCTCAGGTCCAGCAGCACCAGCTCGAAGCGGTCGTCCAGCAGGCGCAGCGCGTCGGCCAGTGTGCCGGCCTGGTGCACCTGGGCGTCGGGGAAGCGGGCTTCGATCAGCCCGGTCAGCGCCTCGGCCAGCAGGCGGTGGTCGTCCACCAGCAGGATGTTCATGGCGCGGCGCGCTCCAGCCACACCTCCAGGCCTTGAGCGTTCAGTTCAGCGTCCATGGCCAGCCAGTCGGCGGCCTCGGCGGGCTGGGTGTGGCCGTGTGCAGCCAGCCGGGCGAGGTAGCCGCTCAGCAGCCGGTCGCGCAGTTGGGTGTGGCGGTCCGGGGCGTGGCGCAAGGCCTGGGCGGCGGCCACCATCTCGTCCACCTGCGCCACCAGCTCGGCGGCCAGGCGCTGCACTTCGCCTTCGGAGCCGCCTACCCGGCCGTAGTGCGTCAACTGCATGGCCACGGGCTCCGCCGCCAACAGGCGCTGCACCGTGGCCTTCAGTGCGTCCGGCTCGAACTGCACTGGCGTGCTGGTGGGCAAGATCCACGCGCGCCCTGCCACGTCGAACACGCGGTACGAAAGCCCGAATGTGTCGCCCGTGAACCAGCTGCGGCTGCGGGCGTCCCAAATGGCATGGTGGTGCTTGGCGTGGCCGGGGGTGTCGATCAGGCGCAGGGGCCGCCCGGCCAGGTGGATGACCTGCTCGTCGTGCGAAGCCTCGGCGCGCTCCGCCGGCACCGGCACCAGCTTGCCGTAGCTGCGCTGCATTTCGGCCTCGCCGTACACGGTGAGGGCGCTCAGCCACAGGGCCTTCGGGTCCACCATGTGGCGTAGGCCGCGGGGGTGCACGAGCGCGCGCGCCTGGGGCAGCGATTGCATCAACAGGCCCACGCCGCCGGCGTGATCCAGGTGCACGTGGGTCGGGATCACCCAGTCCACAGCGTCCGGGCTCAGCCCCAGCGCGGTCAGCGCGGCCAGCAGGCGCGGCACGGCGTGGTTGGTGCCGGTGTCGATGAAGGCCGCCCGGCCGTCTTCCACCATCAGGTAGGCCGCATCGAAGCGTGGGCGCTGGAAGCCGGTGTCGATGGCGTAGATGCCATGGCCAAGGTCTTCGAGGAAATCGGGCAGCGGAGCGGGCATGGTGGCGTTTCTAGAATGGTCGGGACGATAGTCCAAGGAGGCCCGATTGGCGGTTCACGAGATTTTGAAAATGGGCGATCCGCGCTTGCTGCGCGTGGCCCAGCCCGTCACGGAGTTCGGCACGCCGGCCCTGAAGGCGCTGATTGCCGACATGTTCGAGACCATGGCAGCGGCCAACGGCGCGGGCCTGGCCGCGCCCCAGATCGGCGTGGACCTGCGGCTCGTCATTTTCGGCTACACGAAGAACGTGCGGTACCCGGACGCGCCGCCGGTGCCGCCCACGGTGCTGATCAACCCGGTGATTGAAGTGCTGGAGGGCGGGCGCACCGAGGGCTGGGAGGGCTGCCTGTCAGTGCCGGGCCTGCGTGGCGTGGTGGCGCGTGATGAGCGCATCCGCTACACCGGGTTCGACGCTGACGGCCAGCCCATCGACCGCGTGGCGGAGGGTTTCCACGCCCGCGTGGTGCAACACGAGTGCGATCACCTGGACGGCATCCTCTACCCCATGCGGGTGACTGACTTCACGCGCTTCGGCTTCACCTCGGTGCTCTTCCCCGAGCTCGACCCCCACGCCGACGACGACTGAATCTGCAAGGTTTGTAAGCGCCGTCCACCGAGCGCTGCCCTGGTGCGTTAGCGTGCCATCAAGGAGCTTCACGCCATGGCCCTGTCTGCCGCCCCTTCGTACGTCCTGACCCGCCGCACCTGGCGGGTGTTGGCGCTGAGCCTGCTGTTCGCCCTGGCCCCGATGGCCAAGGCGCAAGACGGCCTGCGAGACCCCCCCAGCCGCGCCGCGCGCGTGGTGGAGGTGGTGGGCGACGCCTGGCTCTTCGACCACGAAACCCGCGAGTGGCTGCGGCTGACCCGCAACCAGACCGTGGGCGAGGGCGACCGGGTGCGCACCGATGAGCGGGGCCGGGTGAGCTTGCGCACCGGGTCCACCACCATCTGGCTGGACGAACGCAGCGACCTGGAACTGAGCCAGCTCGACGACGGGCAAACCCTGCTGCAACTCGACCGGGGTGATGTGGCCGTGCGCCTGCGCTCGGCCGAGAACGCCGCCGAGACCCGCCTGCGCACGCGCGAGGGCACGGCCCAGCCCGAGCGCGAGGGTCTGTACCGCGTGGAACAACTGGACCGTGGCAGCAAGGTGTACGTGTGGCAGGGCCGCATGCGCTTTGACTGGGCACGCCCGGCGTCGCCCGTGTGGATGAGTACCGGCGAACAGGTCGAGCTCTGGTGGCCCGACAGCCCGCGCGCCGAGCGTGGGCCGCTGTACGCCGACGGCTTCGGCGATTGGGTGCTGGCCGAGAGCCGGGAAGAGGGCGACCGCCCGGTGGCGCGCTACGTGTCACCCGAGATGACCGGCGCTGAAGACCTGGACCGCCATGGCCGCTGGGAGTCGGCGCCCGAGTACGGTACGGTCTGGATTCCCACCACGATGGTCGTTGCCGACTGGGCTCCCTACCGCTACGGGCGCTGGGTGTGGTCGCGCCACTGGGGCTGGACCTGGGTGGACGATGCCCCCTGGGGTTTTGCCCCCTTCCATTACGGCCGCTGGGTGATGTGGGGCGGGCGCTGGTGCTGGGCGCCGGGCGCTTACGTGCACCGGCCGGTGTACGCCCCGGCCCTGGTGGGCTGGGTGGGCAGCGGCGCTGTGACGGTGGGCATTGGGGTGGGCGGCCGGCCCGTGCCGCCGCAGTTCGGCTGGTACCCCCTCGCACCGCGCGAAGTGTTCGTGCCCGGCTATCGGCATTCGCCTCGCTACGTGGGGCGGATCAACGATCCGCGAGATTTGCGCGACCCGGTCACCGTGCAGCGCCCCCATCGGTATCGCGAGGTGCCGGGCGCGGTGAGCGTGCTGCCGGCGCCCGGTGCGGCCATCCAGCCGCTGCCCGTGCGCGGTCCGGATCGCCGACCTGACCCGGGCTGGACCCGCCCGTTGCCCTCCGCACCCGGACGCTCGGATTTGGCGCCTGCGTTGCCGAGCCTGCCGGTTCGCCCGCCCGAGGGTGATCGTCGTCCGGCGCCGCGCGCCCCGGAGGGGGGCGCCCCCGTGCCGCCGGCGTGGCGCAGTGAGGGCGCCTTGCCCGTGCGCCGCGACGGCCGCGTGGACGCCCCCCCGGCCATGCTGGCGCCCGCCCCCGTGACCGTGCCGACCACGCCCCCCGCCGCCGTGCCGGCGCCCGGTCACGACAACCTGCCGCTGCGCGGCGTCAACCGCGACGCCCAACAGCGCGAGGCACAACAGCGCGAGGCACAGCAGCGCGAGGCACAGCAGCGCGAGATGCAGCAACGCGAGATGCAGCAACGCGAGATGCAGCAACGCGAGATGCAGCAGCGCGAGATGCAGCAGCGTGAGATGCAGCAGCGTGAGATGCAGCAGCGCGAGATGCAGCAACGCGAGATGCAGCAACGTGAGACGCAGCAACGTGAGATGCAGCAACGTGAGATGCAGCAACGTGAGATGCAGCAACGTGAGACGCAGCAACGTGAGATGCAGCAACGTGAGATGCAGCAACGTGAGATGCAGCAACGTGAGGCACAGCAACGCGAGATGCAGCAACGCGAGATGCAGCAACGCGAGATGCAGCAACGTGAGATGCAGCAACGTGAGATGCAGCAGCGCGAGATGCAGCGCCGCGAGGAGCAGATGCGGCGCCAACCGCAACCCGAGCGGGGTGCCGATCTGCCCCGTGTGCAAATGCCGCCCGCTGCGTCACCCGCGCCCAATGTGCCGCGCGCCCAGCCACGCGACGATGGCCCGCAGCGGGGGCGTCAGGATGGCGTGCCGGTGAAGCGTGACAAGCAACCCGGCGACGGCCGCCAGAACGAGCGTTGAACCTGCCGACCTGAAGCCGGCCGCGCCGGCTTCAGAGCAGCCGTGAGAGGGCCGCCCACACGTTGTCCAGCATCACCGGGTGGGCGCGTGCCACCGGGTGAATGCGGTCGGGCTGGAACCAGTCGGCGGCATCGGCCCGGTCGGCCACGCCCTTGAGCAGGAAGGGCACCAGCGGCGCCTTGGTTTGCCGGGCCACATCCGCGAACACCGCCTCGAAATCGCGCGTGTACGCTGCGCCGTAATTGGGCGGCACTTGCATGCCCACGATCAGCACTTTGGCGCCAGCCGCCTGAGCCGCTTGCGTCATGGCCAGCAGGTTGTCACGGGTGCTGGCCAAGGGCAGGCCGCGCAGTGCGTCGTTGCCGCCCAGTTCCACCACCACCACCGACGGGCGGTGCGCCTTCAGCGCGGCCGGCAACCGGCTGCGCCCCCCGGCCGTGGTGTCGCCACTGATGCTGGCGTTCACCACCCGATGCGGCTTCTTCTGCGCGGTGAGCCGTTGCTGCAGCAAGGCCACCCAGCCGTCGCCGGCCTTGAGGCCGTATTCGGCCGACAGGCTGTCGCCCACCACCAGCACCACCGGGCCTTGCGCGGCGGCCCATGTCCCTGAGGACGCGCCGAGCAGCACCCCCAAGCTACAGTGCGCCACCAACGCCCGCCGACGCAATCCCGACATGCCCGAAGTCCTTGTTCAAGTTGATCACATCACCAAGCGCGTTTGTGACGCCGCCGGGGAGCTGACGATTCTGCATGACATCAGTTTCTCCCTCGCGGCGCAGGAATCGGTGGCCATCGTCGGTGCCTCGGGCTCGGGCAAGAGCACGCTGCTGGCCATCCTCGCGGGGCTGGACACGCCCAGCAGTGGCCACGTTCGGCTGCGCGGGCAAGACCTGTTCGTG
Source organism: Pelomonas baiyunensis (assembly GCF_043555935.1). NCBI lineage: Bacteria > Pseudomonadati > Pseudomonadota > Betaproteobacteria > Burkholderiales > Sphaerotilaceae > Roseateles > Pelomonas baiyunensis. The sequence goes on from NZ_JBIGIB010000001.1 coordinate 968,149, forward strand.
CTGGATGAAGACGCGCGCGCCGCGCTGCGGGCGCAAGAGCTGGGCTTCGTGTTCCAGAGCTTTCAGCTGCTGCCCAACCTGAATGCGCTGGAGAACGTGATGCTGCCGCTGGAGTTGCGCGGCGACCGCCAGGCCCGCGATCAAGCCGCGGCGATGCTGGCGCGCGTGGGCCTGGGTGAGCGCCTGTCGCACTACCCGCGCGTGCTCTCGGGCGGAGAGCAGCAACGCGTGGCGCTGGCCCGCGCGTTCGTGCAGCGTCCGGCGCTGCTGCTGGCGGACGAACCCACCGGCAGCCTCGACTTCGCCACAGGCGCCGCCGTGATGGAGCTGATGTTCGAACTCAACCGCGAGGCCGGCACGACCCTGGTGCTTGTCACCCACGACCGCGAAATCGCGGCGCGCTGCGACCGCCAATTGCGCATTGAGGCCGGGCGATTGGCCGCCTGAAAACGAAAAAGCCCGCAGGGCGCAAGGCGCTGCGGGCTTCGGTGGCGGCGCGGCTGCGGAAGGCAGCCGTGGCGGCCGATTACTTGCTGAAGGTGTAGTCCGTCTTGGCCTTCTTCACCAGGCTTTCCTGGAATTCGGCCATCTTCTGCTGTTCGATGCGCTGCTTGATTTGCGCCTTCACATCGTCGAACGCCGGGAAGGACGCCGGGCGGGTGTCTTCCAGCTTGATGACGTGGTAGCCAAACTGGCTCTTCACGGGCTCGGCGGTCACTTCACCCTTTTGCAGGGCCACCATGGCCTTGCTGAATTCGGGCACGAAGTTGTTGGGGTTGGCGAAGTCCAGGTCGCCACCGTTCTGGGCAGAGCCGGTGTCCTTGGAGTTCTTCTTGGCCAGGTCTTCAAAGCTGGCGCCGGCCTTGATCTGGGCGATCAGGGCCTTGGCGTCTTCTTCCTTGTCCACCAGGATGTGGCGGGCACGGTATTCCTGGCCGCTGTTGGCGGCCTTGAACTTGTCGTACTCGGCTTGGGCATCAGCGTCGCTGACCGCGTTCTTGGCCTTGAAGTCCTCCATCAGGCCGCGGATCAGCAGCATCTGGCGGGCGAGTTCCATCTGGGCCTTGTAGTCGGCGCTTTGCGGCACGCCGCGCTTCTCGGCTTCCTGCATGAAGATTTCGCGGCGCACGACTTCGTCCTTGACCTGGGCTTCCAGTTCGGGCGAACGCTGTTGCTGGCCGCTCTTGGTGACCTGCTGGATCAACGCCTCGACGCGAGCCTTCGGCACGGCCTTGCCGTTGACGGTGGCGACGTTCTGCGCGACTGCAGCAGCCGGCAGCAGGGCCGAAACGGTGGCCGCGACGACGGCGGCGAGCGCAAACTTCTTCATGAGTAGGTGTGAATCAGGCTAAAAAAATCGCGCCCGGTCAGGGCGCGCGGTTCGATCACGCTCGACCTGATCAACGCTCGCCCGGGGCTCGGGCGTCGATGGCCAGCGCGTGAATGCCACGCTGCATCAGGTCGGACAAACAATGATAAACGAGGCGATGGCGGGCCACCCGTTGCAGTCCGGTAAAGCGATCGGACACGACAGCCACGTGAAAGTGGCCGCCTTCCTTGGCCCCGGCGTGGCCGGCGTGCAGGGCGCTGTCGTCACGCAGCGTGAGTTCGGTCGGAGCCAGTTCGGCGCGCAGCCGCGCTTCGATGTCTTGGGTCAGCGAGCTCATGCCTTGGGCCCTTCTTCGGGCGGCAGGTGCTTGCCCAGGTACAGGCCTTGGGCCAGCGTGAACAGCACGATGAGCCCGGTGACGCCGAACACCTTGAAGTTGGCCCATGCTGACGTGGTGAAGTGATAGGCCACGTACAGGTTGGCCACGCCCATGGCGGCGAAGAACAGCACCCAGGCGCGGTTCAGGCGCAGCCACACGGCGTCCGGCAGGTGCAGCTCTGCCCCCAGCATCTTCTGGATCAGGTTCTTTCCGAACCAGGCCTGCGAGATCCACAGCGTGAGCGCCATGGCCCAGTGCAGGCCGGTGGGCTTCCACTTGATGAAGGTGTCGTTGTGGAACCAGACGGTGGCGCCGCCCAGCACCACCACCAGCGCGAGGCTGATCCACAGCATCAGGTCGATCTTCTTGCCGCGCAGCTTCAGCACGGCGGCCTGGGCGAGGGTGGCCAGCATCACCACCACGGTGGCCAGCAGCACAGGTGCTTCCTGCGGACCAACGGTGCCGCCTTGCACCAGAAAACCGAAGTGCTGTGTGGCCAGGGCGGCCGCAGCGTCCGGGTTGCCTTCGGCGCCCTTGAAGGCGACGAAGAACAGGATCAGCGGCAGGAAGTCGAGCAGCAGTTTCATGGGGCGGAATTGTCGGCCACGAAATCAATCGCGGCCGAGTTGATGCAGTAACGCTCGCCCGTGGGCTGCGGGCCGTCGGGGAAGACATGCCCCAGGTGCGAGCCGCAGCGGTTGCAACGCACCTCCACGCGCACCATGCCGTGGCTGCGGTCCACCACGCGCTCGATGACTTCGCCGTTCACCGGCGCCCAGTAGCTGGGCCAGCCGCAGCCGGCGTCGAACTTGGTGTCCGCCTCGAACAGCGGCGTGCCGCAGCCGACACAGTTGTAGCGGCCGTGCTCGAAGTGGTCCCAGTACTTGCCGGTGAAGGCGCGTTCGGTGGCGGCATGGCGGGCCACCTGGTACTGCATCGGGTCGAGCTGCTCGCGCCACTCGGCATCGGTCTTCTGGACGGGGTAGGTCTTGCTGGAATCGTGGCTCATGATGAACAGGACACTTCAAGGGTGGAGGCCCAGTCGGGCGGCAGGGCTGCGTCGCCGGGGTTCTCGGGTTCGTCGAACGGGCGGCTCAGAACTTTCAGCAGGCGCTCGGTTTCGCTGAAGTCGCCGCGCTCGGCCGCGCGGATGGCGCCTTCGGCGAGGTGGTTGCGCAGCACCACGGCCGGATTGACCGCCCGCATGCCGGCCTGCGCCGACGCCGTGGTGCGCTGGCGCCAGCGGGCCAGCCAGGCGTCCAGCGCGTCGCGGTCGATGAACAGGTCGCGCAGCGGCTCGGGCGTGTGCCAGGCGTCGGCCAGGCGGCGAAAGCTCAGGGTGAAGTCGGTGCGCGAGGCGGCCATGAGTTTCAGAAAGTCGTCGATCAGGGCCTGATCGCTCGCGTCACTGCCGGCAAGGCCGAGCTTGGCGCCCATGCGCTGCTGCATGGCCTGGGCGAAGTGGCTGCGGTAGCCCTCCACGGCGTCCAGCAGTTGTTCACCGGCGGCCTCGGGCTCGCCCGGCATCAGCGGCAGCAGTGCCTGCGCGAGGGCATGCAGGTTCCAGAAGGCGACGGCGGGTTGACGCGCGTAGGCGTAGCGGCCGCGGTCGTCGCTGTGGTTGCAGATGTGGCCCGGGTCGAAGGCGTCCATGAAGCCGAAGGGGCCGTAGTCCAGCGTGAGGCCCAGCATGGACATGTTGTCGGTGTTCATGACGCCGTGACAGAACCCCAGCGATTGCCAATGCGCCATCAGCTCCGCGGTCTGACGCGCCACGCGGGCCAGCAAGGCCACCACGGGCTGCGGCGCTTCGGCGCACTCCGGGGCGTGGTGGCGAATGAACCAGTCGGCCAGTTGCCGCAGGGCCTCGGGCTGCCCGTGGTGGGCGAAGTGCTCGAAGTGGCCGAAGCGCACGAAGCTGGGTGCCACCCGCGTCACCACGGCGGCGGTTTCAACACGTTCGCGCATCACGGGCAAGGCGGAGCCGGTGATGCACAGGGCACGGGTCGTGGGCACGCCCAGGGCGGCCATGGCCTCGGAACACAGGAACTCGCGGATGGACGAGCGCAGCACGGCGCGCCCATCGCCCCGGCGGGAATAGGGCGTGAGCCCGGCGCCCTTGAGTTGCAGTTCGTGCGGGCCGTGGGGCGTGGCCACTTCGCCCAGCCACAGTGCCCGGCCGTCGCCCAACTGGCCGGCCCACACCCCGAACTGGTGCCCGCTGTAGACGGTGGCCAGCGGCCGCATGCCGGGCCAGCAGGCGCGCCCTGCCATCGCGTCGAGCGCTTGCGGGGCGTCGGCCCAGTGTGCGGGCCAGCCCAGCAGTTCGGCGCATGCGGGGCTGCGTGCCACCCAATGCGGGTCCGGCAGGCCTTGGGGCGGGAGTTCGGTGAAGAAGTTCGGCCCGAGTTCGGCGAAGCGGTGGGTCCAGGTCAGACCGTCAAACGGATGCATTGCCCCAGTTTAGTGAGGGGGCTTTTGCCTGGCTCGGCTGGGTGTTTCCCCGGGGGCTTGGGGTCGCGGTTGTGACGTTGAGGGATTTGAGCGCGGGGCTAGACTGGGCCGACAAGACCGCCAGGAGACAACCATGGCATTGATGGGCCGCATGATGTCCGACCCATTGCTGATTTCGTCGTTGCTGAGGCACGCCGAGCGGCATTCGGGCGATACCGAAATCGTCAGCAAGCGCGTGGAGGGCGACCTGCACCGCACCACGTGGCGTGAAGTGGCGAAGCGTTCTCGCCAAACGGCGCAAGCCCTGGCGCGCTTGGGCTGTGAGCCCGGCGACCGCGTGGGCACCCTGGCCTGGAACGGCTACCGCCACCTTGAGATTTACTACGGCACGTCGGGCGCGGGCTTGGTGTGCCACACCATCAATCCGCGCCTGTTCCCGGAGCAGATCGTCTGGATTGCCAACGACGCGGCCGACCGGGTGCTGTGCTTTGACGCGACCTTCCTGCCGCTGGTGGAGAAGATTGCGCCGGCCCTGACGTCGGTGAAGCACTTCGTGCTGATGACCGACCGGGCGCACATGCCCGCCGGCACGGCGATTCCCAATTTGCTCTGTTTTGACGATCTGCTCGCGGCAGAGAGTGGCGACTACGCCTGGCCGCAGTTCGACGAGAACACGGCGTCCAGCATTTGCTACACCTCGGGCACCACCGGCAACCCCAAGGGCGCCGTGTACAGCCACCGCTCGACCGTGCTGCACGCATACGCCGCAGCACTGCCGGACGCGATGGACTGCTCGGGGCGCGACGTCATCCTGCCCGTGGTGCCCATGTTCCATGTGAACGCTTGGGGGCTGCCCTACAGCGCCGCCATCGTGGGTTGCAAGCTGGTGATGCCCGGGCCGCACCTGGACGGCAAGAGTCTTTATGAGCTGTTCGAGGGCGAGCAGGTCAGCTTCAGCGCCGGCGTGCCCACGGTGTGGTTGGGCTTGCTGAACTACGTGAAGGCCAACAACCTCAAGTTCTCCAGCTTCAAGCGCACCGTCATCGGTGGGTCGGCGTGTCCGCCGGCGATGATGAAGTCGCTGCAAGACGACTACGGCGTGGAAGTGATTCACGCCTGGGGCATGACCGAGATGTCGCCCCTGGGCACGCTGTCCAAGCTCACCACGCGGCAACTGGCCTTGCCGCGCGAGGCGCAGCAGCGGCTGCTCGAAAAGCAGGGCCGCACCATCTACGGCGTGGACATGGCCATCATCGACGACGACGGTCGTTCGTTGCCCTGGGACGGTCAGAGCGCCGGCAACCTGGTCGTGCGCGGGCACTGGGTCATTGCCAAGTACTTCAACCACGACACCTCACCGCTGGTGAGCGTGGACGGCGAACCGGGCTGGTTCCCGACGGGCGACGTGGCCACCATCGATGCCGATGGCTTCATGCAGATCACCGACCGCAGCAAGGACGTGATCAAGTCCGGCGGCGAGTGGATCTCGTCCATCGATCTGGAAAACATTGCGATGGCCCACCCGGCCGTGCATGAGGCGGCGGTGATTGCGGCCAAGCACCCGAAGTGGGACGAGCGGCCGCTGCTGGTGGTGGTGAAGAAACCCGACGCCACGTTGACGCGCGAGGAGATGCTGGCTTTCTACGAGGGCCGCATCGCCAAGTGGCAGATCCCGGATGACGTGGTGTTCGTGCCAGAGATTCCGCACACCGCGACGGGCAAGGTGCAAAAACTCAAGTTGCGTGACCAGTTCCTGAACCACACGCTGCCCACCGCTTGAGCGGCCGGGTAAGCCCCCAATCGCGGCGCCGGCCCGCTGGATTAACTTTCGTTCACATTCAAGCCACAACACAGGAGACAAGCATGTTCGACACGATCTCGACCCGCTCCCCGATTCGCATGGCGGCCGCGGCAGCCGCACTGGCGATGGCTGCAGCCGGTGCGCAGGCGCAGAAGGGTGAAACGGTCAAGCTGGCCTACATCGATGCGCTCTCCGGCCTGATGGGTCCCGTGGGCCAGAACCAGGTCAAGACCTTCCAGTTCCTGGGTGAAAAGTTCAACAAGAGCAACCCGGCTGGCGTGAAGTTCGAGGTGGTCACCTTTGACAACAAGCTGAGCCCGGCGGAGTCGCTGAACCTGCTGAAGGCAGCGGCTGACCAGGGCATTCGCTACATCATGCAAGGCAACGGCTCCAGCGTGGCGCTGGCGTTGAGCGATGCGGTCGCCAAGCACAACGAGCGCAACCCGGGCAAGGAAATCGTCTACCTGAACTACTCGGCGGTGGACCCGGACCTGACCAACAGCAAGTGCAGCTACTGGCACTTCCGCTTCGACGCGGACACCTCGATGAAGATGGAGGCGCTGACCACGTTCATGAAGGATCAGGCCGACGTCAAGAAGGTGTTCCTGCTGAACCAGAACTACGCCCACGGCCACCAAGTGGCCAAGTACGCCAAGGAAATGCTGGGCCGCAAGCGGCCTGACGTGCAGATCGTCGGCGAAGACCTGCACCCGCTCGCGCAGGTGCGTGACTTCGCGCCTTATGTCGCCAAGATCAAGGCCAGCGGTGCCGACACGGTCATCACCGGCAACTGGGGTTCGGACTTGGCACTGCTGGTCAAGGCCGCCAACGAGGCGGGCTACAACGGCAAGTTCTTCACGTACTACACCGGCGTGACCGGCACGCCCACGGCGCTGGGCACCGGCGGTGCAGGTCGCGTGTTCCAGGTGGCCTATAGCCACTACAACATGGGCGGTCAGGCACAAAAGGACGCTGAGGAGTACAACAAGAAGTTCAACGATGACATGTACACGTTGAGCATCCAGCACATCTACACGATGCTGAGCCAGGCCATGGCCAATGCCAAGTCCACCGACCCGGTGAAGGTGGCAGCCGCGCTGGAAGGTCTGTCGGTGAAGAGCTTCAACGGCGAAGTCACCATGCGCAAGACCGACCACCAACTCCAGCAGCCGCTGTTCATCTCGGTCTGGCAGAAGGCGGACGCCAAGTACCCCTACAGCCCCGAGAAAACCGGCATGACGCTGGCCCCGGTGAAGCAGTACGACAGCTACGTGTCGTCGACCCCCACCTCCTGCCAAATGAAGCGGCCGGGCTAAGCCGGTCGACTCATCTTGCTGCTGCGCGGGCCGATCTCGGGCTCGTGGTGCTCGCCGTACGGGAGTACGGCTGCGCGCCTCGACCCCGACCTCGACCCGCTCGCGACGCAAGCTGAGCCAACCGCAGCGCTCATCTTGCAACGATTGCTCTGAGGGTGGCCTTTTGGATCAAGTCTTCATCAACCTGCTGAACGGTCTGTCGTCCGGCCTGCTGCTCTTCATGCTGAGCTCGGGCCTGACGCTGATCTTCAGCATGATGGGCGTGCTGAATTTTGCGCACGCCAGCTTCTACATGGTGGGCGCTTACGTGGCCTATTCGCTGGTGGGCGTGGTGGGGTTCTGGCCCGCGCTGCTGCTGGCGCCAGTGCTGGTGGGTTTGCTGGGCGCGGGGTTTGAGCGGTTCGCCTTGCGGCGGGTTCACAAGTTCGGCCATGTGCCGGAGCTGCTGATCACCTTCGGCCTGTCTTACGTCATCCTGGAGCTCGTGCAGTTGATCTGGGGGCGCACGGCGGTGCCGTTCTCGCCGCCAGAGGCGTTGCAGGGTTCGGCGTTCACCATCATTTCCTCGCCTGCGCAGGGCGTGTCCTTCGTGCTGGGCAAGGCAGGGCCGGAACTGTGTGCGGCGGCCTTGTGCTCGACCTTCCCGCTGACTCGCGCGTTCATGATGCTGGTGGCCTTGCTGATGCTGGTGGCGCTGTGGTTGTTGCTGACGCGCACCCGCGTCGGCTTGGTCATTCAGGCGTCGCTCACGCATCCGGAGATGGTGGAGGCCTTGGGCCACAACGTGCCGCGCGTGTTGATGCTGGTGTTTGGCAGTGGTTGTGCACTGGCAGCGCTGGCGGGCGTGATCGGGGGCATCACCTTCGTGACCGAGCCCAACATGGCCGCCATCGTCGGGTCCATCATCTTCGTGGTGGTGGTCGTGGGGGGCATCGGTTCTCTGGCGGGCGCTTTTGTGGGCTCGCTGGTCATCGGCTTGCTGCAGACGCTGCCGCTGACGGTGGACGCCTCGCTGGCGTCCGCGTTGACGTCGCTCGGCGTCACCGTCACGCCGCAAACGCCGGGCTACCCCGTGCTGCGATTGGCCTTGAAAGATGTGGCGCAGATCCTGCCGTACCTGCTGATGGTGCTGATCCTGATCTTCCGGCCCAAGGGCCTGCTCGGCACGCGGGAGGATTGATGTCCAAGCCCAAGGAATTCCATTTCAAACCGCTCAACGTGGGGCGGTGGCTGGTGTGGGGCTTGTTTGCCCTGGCGCTGCTCGTGGCGCCGCGCATCTGGACGAGTGGCCTCGCGCAAACCATGCTCACCCAAATGGGCATCGGCATCATTGCCTGCCTGGCCTACAACATGCTGCTGGGGCAGGGCGGCATGCTCAGCTTCGGGCACGCGGTGTACAGCGGCATGGGGGCGTTTCTGGCCATTCACGCGCTCAACATGGCCGGTGCGGGCACGCTGGGTTTGCCCGTCAGCCTGATCCCGCTGGTGGGCGGGGTGGCAGGCCTCGTGGTGGCTGCCTTGCTGGGCTATGTGTCGACCAAGAAGGCGGGCACGCCGTTCGCCATGATCACGCTGGGCGTGGGTGAACTCGTGTTTGCGCTGGCGCTGATGCTGCCGGAGTTCTCCGGCGGCGAGGGCGGGGTGTCCAGCAACCGCGTGGTGGGGCAGCCGGTGTGGGGCATCAGCTTCGGGCCGCAGATCCAGGTGTACTACCTCGTGGCGGTGTACTGCTTCATCTGCACGGCGGCCATGTTCGCGCTGACGCGCACGCCGCTGGGCCGCATGTTGAACGCCGTGCGCGACAACCCCGAGCGCGTGGAGTTCGTGGGCTACGACACGCACTGGGTGCGCTTCATGGCCTTCACCATCTCCGGCTTCTTTGCCGGCATCGCGGGCGGCCTGGGTGCCATCAACACGGAAATTGTCAACGGCGAGGTGCTGCATGCCACCCGCTCCGGGGCCTACCTGCTGTTCACCTTCCTCGGCGGGGCCACGTTCTTCTTTGGGCCCATCATCGGCGCGGTGTTGATGGTGATCTGCGGCGTGCTGCTGTCCGAACTCACCAAGGCGTGGCTGCTGTACCTCGGCCTCATCTTCCTGTTCATGGTGATGTACGCGCCGGGCGGCTTTGCCAGCTTGATCTTGATGAACCTGCGCGTGGCTGCGTTCGGCAAGCTGCGCAAGCTCTGGACGAGCTACCTCGCGCTGGGCGGCACGGCGCTGGCGGCCCTGGTGGGCGCGGCCACCATGATCGAGATGGTCTACCACCGCCAGCTCAACGAGGCGCTGGGGCCGGAACTGCGCTTCATGGGTGCCACGCTGAACAGCGCGGGCCTGGATGCTTGGTTCGGTGCCGGCCTGCTCATCGTGGTGGGCGTGGCCTTGTTCGAGCTGGTGCGCCGCCAGTACGTTCACGAGTGGGGCGAGATCCAGGAAGACATCGAGAAAGAAATCAAGCGGAGGGAAGCGCTATGACGTTTGCGCTTGAACTGCGCGACGTGCGCAAGAGCTTCGGCAAGAGTGAAATCATTCGCGGCGCCAACCTGGCGGTTCAGCCCGGCGAGCGCGTGGCCATCATTGGCCCGAACGGCGCGGGCAAGAGCACGCTGTTCAACCTCATCAGCGGCCGGTTTGCGCCCACCTCGGGCAGCATCCACCTGCACGGCCAGCGCATCGACGGGCGCAAGCCGTTTGAGATCAACCGCCAGGGCCTGTCGCGCAGCTTCCAGGTGTCCAACCTGTTCACGCGGTTGAGCGTGTTCGAGAACGTGCGGTGCGCCGTGCTGTGGAGCCTGGGCCACCGCTATGCCTTCTGGAAGTTTCTGGCCGACCTGGAGGATGCCAACGACCGCACCGAGCAGATCCTGGAAATGATCAAGCTCGACAAGCGCCGTGACGTGCTGGCCATGAACCTGACCTACGCCGAGGCGCGCGCGCTGGAGATCGGCATCACCATCGCGGGCGGCTCCAGCGTCATCTTGCTGGACGAGCCCACCGCCGGCATGAGCAAGAGCGAGACCAAGCGCTTCATCCAACTGATTCGCGAGGTCACCGAGGGCAAGACCCTGCTGACCGTGGAGCACGACATGGGCGTGGTGTTCGGCCTAGCCGACAAGATTGCGGTGCTGGTGTACGGTGAGGTGATTGCCTTCGACACGCCGGACGCAGTGCGTGCCAATGCGCGCGTGCAGGAGGCCTACCTCGGCTCGGTGCTGGCCGAGCAACAAGCTGCAGGAGCCGCCGCATGACCGCGGGCCGTGTGCTGCAGCTGGACAACGTCCACGCCTTCTACGGCAAGAGCCACGTGCTGCACGGCGTGACCCTGCAGGTGCGGCCTGGCGAAATCGTCAGCCTGCTGGGCCGCAACGGGGCCGGGCGCTCCACCACGGTCAAGACCATCATGGGGCAGGTGGATGCCAAGGGCTCGGTGCGATGGGGTGACCAGGAACTCGTGGGCCGCAAGGCCTATGAGATCGCGCACCTCGGGTTGGGCTATGTGCCCGAGAACCGCGACATCTTCCCCAAGCTCACCGTGCACCAGAACCTGATGCTCGGGCAGAAGGGCGGCAGCAAAGCCTCACGCTGGGGCTTTGACGACATGTACCGCATGTTCCCGCGCCTGAAGGAGCGTCAGCACACCGAGGCCGGCGTGCTCTCGGGCGGCGAGCAGCAGATGCTCACGCTGTGCCGCACGCTGATGGGCGACCCGGACCTCATCATGATCGACGAGCCCACCGAGGGTCTGGCGCCCAAGATCGTCGAGCTGGTGGCCGAGTACCTGAAGGAACTCAAGAACCGGGGCATTGCCGTGCTGCTGGTGGAGCAGAAGTTGGCGATCGCGATGGAAATCTCGGAGCGCTGCTACGTGATGGGCCACGGCCGCATCGTGTTCGAAGGCACCCCGGCCGACCTGCGGGCCAACGCCTACATCCGCAAGGAGTGGCTGGAGGTGTGAGCGCCGAGCGCCGCGCCCGGCTCGGGTTCAGGGGCCGTGGTGCAGCGCGACTTGGCGTTGTGCGGCCTCGGCCAGTTCGGCGCCGGTGCGGCCGCAGTCCGGAAAGTGCGCCACGCCCATGCGCACCCCCACATACACGCGTTGCTCCGTGACGCTGTAGGCCCCGCCCAGCGCGTGTTTCAGGCGCTGTTCCACCATGGCGGTGTCGGCCGGTGCAGCTCCCTTGAGCAACACGGCGAATGCGTTGTGGCCGACTTGAATCACCTCGTCCACACCGCGCACGCGCTGCCGCAGCCGCTGCCCGGCGGCGGCGGTCATCGCCGCCTCAACGGCGCGCTCATCGGCCGATGCGTGGGCTTCAAGCAGTTCCGTTTCAATCCACAGCAAGCTCAAGGACTCGCCGCTGCGCCGGCTGTTCGCCAGCTGGCGGGCCAGCATGGGGCCGAGTGCCGCCAGCGACGCGGCACGCGGCAGCGCCGGCGCCGCGTGCTCCCCGCGCCCGGCTGCAGACGGCGTGGGAGCGTCGGCGTCCATCAAGGATTCGCTGTGCAGCAGTTCAGCAGAGGTCAGTGCGGAGGCGGTGGTGTCGGACAGCATGCGGTGCGGACAACGGGAAGGGCTGGGTGGGTGAGGGCCAGTTCGCCTTTCAGCTCCGGCACTTGCCGGCCTCCCTGGAACATCAAGGCGAATTGGCCCTCGCTTTCATGAACGCAGCCGCACGCCGCAACCCGACATCGGCAACAAACCTTTTTTTGATTTCCCCGCACTGCCGTCGTGTTTGCACCGGGCAAGAGGCGCCTGCGCTGCCGGTAGAGTGCGGCCGGTGCAAGACATCACCCAATTGCTCAAGGCCGCCCAAGCGGGCGACCGCGCCGCCGCCGACCAGGTGGTGGCGCAGCTGTATGCCGACCTGCAACGCCTGGCGCGCAGCCAGATGCGCCGCTCGGGCGACCTGACCCTGCTCGACACCCAGGCTCTCGTGCATGAAGCCTGGCTGCGGCTGGACGGCGTGCCGGCGGTGGACTTCCCGGACCGGCGGCATTTCCTGGCCTATGTGGCCCGTGCGATGCGCAGTGTGGTCATCGACCTGGTGCGTGCCCGCCAAGCCGAGCGGCGCGGTGGCGGCGTGCAGGCGCTGACGCTGAACACCGCCCTGGCCGACCTCGTCCCGCAGAGCGAGGAGCACGTGCTGCGCGTGCACGAGGCGCTGGACGACATGGCGCAGGTGGAGCCGCGCCTGGCCCAGGTGGTGGAGATGCGCTACTTCGGCGGCTTGATGGAGCAGGAAATTGCGCAGGCGCTGGGTGTGACCGAGCGCACCGTGCAACGCGACTGGCAGAAGGCCAAGATCTTTTTGGCCATGAGCCTTCAGGGCTGAGATGCGGCGCCCAACACCGGCCGCGGAGTGATGACGATGGACAAAGCCCGCTGGCTGGCCCTGAGCCCCTTGCTGGACGAACTGCTGGACCTGGACGGCCCGGCGCGCGCCGAACGACTGGCGGCGCTGGCCGCGCAAGACCCGGCACTGGGCGAGGAACTGCGCCGCTGCCTGGCTGCTGAAGGGGAGGCGGGGCAGAGCGATTTTTTGGAAGCGCCCGCCGTGGCGGCACTGAACATCGCGGCGCCGGGCCCGGGCATCGAGCAGGAAGGGCAGCTCATCGGCCCCTACCGGCTGGAGCGACCCATCGGCCAGGGCGGCATGGGCAGCGTCTGGACGGCCACGCGGGCCGATGGGCGCTTCGAAGGCCGGGTGGCCGTCAAGTTCCTCAAAGCCGGGCTGTTCGCGGCCGGAGACGCCGGGCGCTTTGCCCGTGAAGGCCAAATCCTGGCGCGGCTGTCGCACCCGCACATTGCGCGGCTGTTGGACGCCGGCGTGCAGGAGGGCCAACCCTACCTGGTGCTGGAGTTTGTGGATGGCCAGCCGCTGGACGCGTACTGCCGCCAGCACCGGCTGGGTATCGAAGCGCGGGTGCGGCTGTTCCTGGATGTGCTGGCCGCCGTGGGCCATGCCCATGCGCGCCTGATCCTGCACCGCGACCTCAAGCCCAGCAACATCCTGGTCACCCCGCAGGGCGAGGTGAAGCTGCTGGACTTCGGCATTGCCAAGCTGCTGCAGGACGAGGCGCAGGCCACCGAGGGGGCAGGTGCCACCGAGCTGACGCGGCATGCCGGCAATGCCTACACGCCGCAGTTTGCCGCGCCCGAGCAGGTGCAGCAGGCCGACGTGACCACCGCGACTGACGTGTACGCGCTGGGCGTGCTGCTGTACCTGCTGCTCAGCGGTGCGCACCCCACTCAGGCGGACACGCAGACGCAGCTGGATCGCCTCAAGTCCATCGTCGAACACGTGCCGCGTGCCTTGTCTGAGGCGGCCGTTCGGCAGGGCGACCCGATCACGGCCTCGCAAGCGCGTGCGCTGCGCGGGGATCTGGACACCATCGTGGCCAAGGCGCTCAAGAAGGCGCCGAGCGAGCGTTACGCCAATGCGCAGGCCTTGGCGGACGACCTGCAGCGCTGGCTGGCGCATGAGCCGATTGCGGCCCGACCGGACAGCCGGCTCTATGTGCTGGGGCGCTTCGTTCGCCGGCACCGTTGGGCGGTGGCGGCAGGCTCCGCCGCCGTGGTCGCGCTGCTGGGCTTGACCGGCGTGTCGGTGCTGCAGGCCCAGCGTGCGCAGCAGGCCGAGGTCCAGGCCGAGGCGCGCCGCCATCAAGCGGAAGACCTGCTCGTTTACATGCTGGGGGAGTTCGCCGAGAAACTGCGGCCGATCGGCCGGCTGGAGCTGCTGGACAGCGTGGGCAGCAAATCCTTGAGCTTCCTGGCTGACGACCCGCGCGCGAGCGCCACCGAGCGGCTGCAGCGGGCCAAGGCCTTGACCGTCATCGGCGAAGTGCGCGTGACGCGCCGCGACCTAGATGCGGCCCTGGAGCCGTTGCGCGCCGCGCGGGCGCTGCTGCAGGGGGACCCGCCGGAGGCCGCGCAAACGGCGGCGTGGCGCAAGGCGCAGGGTGCCGCGGCCTTCTGGCTGGGCCATGTGATGCTGCTCAAGCGCGACTTGCCGGCGGCTCAGCAGTCGTTCGAGGACTACCGCGTGGTCAGCGCGCGCTGGCTGGAGGCGCTTCCCCAGGACATGGAGGCCGCGGTGGAGTTGTCGTATGCCTACGCCAACCTGGGCAGCATGGCCATGGACGCCGGACGATTGACCGATGCCGACGGGGCCTTCACCCGATCGATTGCCCTCAAGCGCCAGGCCCTGCAGGCGCTGGACGGGGCGCGACGGGACGGCCCGACGGCTGAACTCGCCAACAGCCTCAGCTACCTGGGCACCACCCAGCTCTGGCGCGGGGAGTTCAGCGCTGCGCTGCGCACCTTTGGCGAGGCCCTGGCCGAGATTGCCCCGGTGCGTGAGAAGCACCCGGGCGATGGGCTTTGGTTGTTCCGCGAAGCCATGCTGCACCGCTGGATGGGCGAAACCTTGCTGACCCAGGGCCACCCGGAGAACGCCCAGGCGGACTTGCAAGCCGCCGTGGCCCTGCTCACCAAGGCCACCGCGCTGGACGCGACCAACAAGACCTGGCAAATCGACCTGCTGGTGACGGAACTGATGGCGCAAGAGGCCCGCTTGCGTGCCGGGCATCCGGGCACGGCTGCCGAACTCGCAGCCTTGCGCGCGCGACTGGAGCAGATCGAGCAAGCCGGTGGCCAACCCCAGCAATTGCGGCGCCTGCCAGACCGCGCGCGATGGGCCCGGCTGCATGCGGCACACCCCAGCACGCGCCCGGATGCCGCCGACGCGGTGTTGCAAGAGACACGGCAGCGCCTGCGAGACGGCCTGAAGGCCCGGCCCGAGGATGAGCGTCTCGCCCGAGCGCTGGCCTGGCTGGACCAGGCATGGCTGGCGCGCACGCCGGCCACCGCTGCGGCGTATCGCGATGTTTGCGACGCCGTGCTGACGGATGTCAGCGGGATGCGTGCATTCCTGCGCACAGACCAGGCGGTCACGGCCACCTGGCTGGCTGCACAGTCGTGCCCCGGGCGCGAGCCCGATCCCGAGACCGCGCAGGTTCGGGATTGGCTGGCGAGCCGCCGTTGAGTTCATCCCCATCCGCAGAGAGGACGTCCCATGACCACCACCGCCATCACCACGTATTACGTCCAGGGCAAGATCAGCGCTGACGGCAACTATGCCGACTGCAGCTACTTCCTGGACCAGGCCGCCAAACAACCCGTCGAGGGCAGCACGCTGAGCATTTCCTACGGCGAAACGGCCTGCGCCATCGCGCAGGCGGATGGCTCTGAACTCGTGTTGCTGGGCGCCTCGTTCAAGACCTTGGGCCGCCCCCCGGTGATGACCGACAGCAATTTCAGCGCCACGGACGGCACGGGCTCGCTGCAGGTGCCCATGCCGCCCAGCACGGTGGTCACCAAGGGCATCGTGTTGCTGTTCTCCAAGGCCGGCAGTGTGGATGGCCTCTACGCCAGCTCCGACCCGGAGCTCACCAACGGCAGCGGGCTCTGAAAGGCCAGTGCCGCTCACGGCGGCGCTGCCTTATTGCGGGCCCCGCCCGGTCATGCGCTCGTAGCGGCGGCGCAGGAAGTCGGCCGCGAGCCCCGCATCGGCGCCCACGCGTTCGCCGATGTAGAGCTCCTGCCGGCGCTCCGCAATCTGCGCACGCAGCCGGTTGGCCATGATCTCCAGCGGCTTCATGCCGCCCGCTTCGGCCCGCTCCACGGCCACGCGCAGTTCGTGCATCTGCTGGGCCTGCAGTACCGCCATCTGCGCCTGCACGATGCGAATGCGCCCCTGCACCATGTGCTCGCACAGGCCGATCCAGGCGCGCACCGCGTCGGCCGGGCCGCCGATGACGCGTTCGGGCAGCTCGCCGGCCGCCAGCAACAGGGCTTCCAGGCGGCTGCGGTCGCCGGCCTCATAGGCCTCATTCACCACCATCATGCGTTGCTCGCACACCTCGCGCTCCGGGCCGGACGGGGCCAGGTCGGGGTGAAAGCGCATGGCTGCGCGCCGGTACAGCGTCTTCAGGCTGGGCGGGGGCAGGTCGGTCATGGGGCCGGTGGGCTCCGGCGGCAGGGGCGTGGCGTCTGGCAGGGCCGGAATCTCCGGCCAGGCCTTGACGCGCGGCTGGGCCGGCACCGGCACTTCCACGCCTTGCCGCTGCAGTGTCTCGGCCAGCAGGCTGGTGGCTTGACGCAGCTGTGCTTCCAGCTCGTCGAGTTCGCGCATCAACGGGCCCAGGGCCTCCAGGTAGCGCTGGCGAAAGCCCAGCAACTTGGCCCGGGCGCCGTCGTGGTCGGCTTCCAGCACGGCGAGGTAGCGCTGCAGGTCCTGCAGCTGCTCGCGCCGCCGGGACAGCTCGTGCCTCGTGATTGCCATGCTCGCCATGGGATGCGATTTTGCCTGTGCCAGACGCAACTGCGGCCCGAGACGCGGGGGCGTTCGGGCCGCTTTTGACGAGATTTACCGGGGCTTTACTGCGAGGCCGCCGGGGCTGCAGGGGCTGCCGATGCCGGTGCATCCATCACCGCGGGCGCGGCCGCACTGGCCGCGGCCACCGGGGCGGCCGCTTGCGGCGCATCGCTGCCGGCGGGCAGGGGCAGCAGCGGCACGATCAGCAGCGCCACGATGTTGATGATCTTGATCAAGGGGTTCACGGCGGGGCCGGCGGTGTCCTTGTACGGGTCGCCCACGGTGTCGCCGGTGACGGCGGACTTGTGCGCGTCTCCGCCCTTCTTGTGCAGCACGCCGGAGGCGTCGGTGAAGCCTTCTTCGATCAGTTTCTTGGCGTTGTCCCAGGCGCCGCCGCCGGTGCACATCGAGATGCCGACGAACAGACCCGTGACGATGGTGCCCATCAGCAGGCCGCCGAGCGCCGCCGGGCCCAGCGTCAGGCCCACGAGGATGGGCGCAGCCACGGGCAGCAGCGACGGCACGATCATTTCCTTGATGGCCGCGGTGGTCAGCATGTCGACCGCGGCGCCGTACTCGGGCTTGCGCTTGCCGGCCATGATGGCGCCGTCGGCGAACTGCTTGCGCACCTCCACCACCACGGCACCGGCGGCACGGCCCACGGCTTCCATGGCCATGGCGCCGAAGAGGTAGGGAATCAGGCCGCCGATGAAGAGGCCCAGGATCACCTTGTGGTCCGACAGGTCGAAGTTGATGTGCGCGCCACGGGCTTCCAGCGCGTGGGTGTAGTCCGCAAACAGCACCAACGCGGCGAGGCCGGCGGAGCCGATGGCGTAGCCCTTGGTGACGGCCTTGGTGGTGTTGCCCACGGCGTCCAGCGGGTCGGTCACGTCGCGCACGGCAGCGGGCAGTTCGGCCATCTCGGCAATGCCGCCGGCGTTGTCGGTGATGGGGCCGTAGGCGTCCAGCGCCACGATGATGCCGGCCATGCTGAGCATGGAGGTGGCTGCAATCGCAATGCCGTACAGGCCCGCCAGCGCATACGCCGCATAGATGGCCGCGCAGACGAACAGCACCGGCCAGGCGGTGGACTTCATGGACACACCCAGGCCGGCAATCACGTTGGTGCCGTGGCCGGTGGTGGAGGCCTGCGCCACGTGCTGCACCGGGTGGTACTGCGTGCCGGTGTAGTACTCGGTGATCCAGACCATGGCGGCCGTCAGCACCAGGCCCACCACGCACGCGCCAAACAGCGCCATCGCGTTGGTCTTGGCACCACCGGTCAGCTCCACATCACCCGGGAACATGGCCTTGGTGACGAAGAAAAAGGCGATCAGGCTCAGCACGCCGGCCACGATCAGGCCCTTGTAGAGCGCCGGCATCACGTTCTTCATGCCGTCACTGGCCTTCACGAAGAAGCAGCCAATGATGGACGCGATGATGGACACGCCGCCCAGCGCCAGCGGGTACACCACGCCGGCTTGCGCCGACGTACCCATCACCATGAGCGCACCCAGCGCCATCGCCGCAATCAGCGTGACGGCGTAGGTCTCGAACAGGTCGGCCGCCATGCCGGCGCAGTCGCCGACGTTGTCGCCCACGTTGTCGGCAATCACGGCCGGGTTGCGGGGGTCGTCTTCCGGGATGCCGGCTTCGACCTTGCCCACCAGGTCGGCGCCCACATCGGCGCCCTTGGTGAAGATGCCGCCACCCAGGCGGGCGAAGATGGAAATGAGCGATGAGCCGAAGGCCAGGCCGAGCATCGGCTTCAAGGCTGTGCTGTCATGCCCGCCGCCAATGGCGAGGTAGAAGCCGCCAACGCCCAAGAGGCCCAGGCCCACAACGAGCATGCCGGTGATGGCGCCGCCCTTGAAGGCCACATCCAGTGCCGGGCCGATGCCCTTGGAGGCAGCCTGCGCGGTGCGCACGTTGGCGCGCACCGAGATGTTCATGCCGATGAAGCCGCAAATGCCCGAGAGCACCGCGCCCACCACGAAGCCCACCGCCGTGGTGGTGCCCAGACCCGACACGGCAATTGCGATGGCCAGCACCACGCCAACCATGCCGATCGTGCGGTACTGCCGGCCCAGATAGGCCGCCGCGCCTTGCTGGATCGCCGTGGCGATCTCCTGCATGCGGGCATTGCCCGCGTCTTGGCTCAGGATCCAGCTTCGTTGAATGAAGCCATAAAAAACGGCCGCGAGGCCACAGGCCAGCGCGAAATACAGCGCCATCTCCGTCGACATATAGAAAGTCTCCTCAGGTGCGTGTCATCTGTGGCCCCGAGCGGGCTGCCGGGGGCCTGCGCGGCGGAGCTTAAGTGCCGACTTCGGCGTGTAAGGGGAGCGTTTACCAGCAAACCTAGAATCGGGGTTTTCCTTAGCACTAGAACCACGAGCATGAGCCTGCACAACGTGTCCCCCGGCGCCAAGGCGCCCGACGAGTTCAACGTCATCATCGAGATCCCGATGAACGCCGACCCGATCAAGTACGAGGTCGACAAGGAAACCGGCGCGCTGTTCGTCGACCGCTTCCTGACGACGCCGATGTACTACCCCTGCAACTACGGCTACATCCCCCGCACGCTGGCCGATGACGGGGACCCGGTGGACGTGCTCGTGATCACCCCGTTCGCGCTGCAGCCCGGCGTGGTGGTGACCTGCCGGCCGCTGGGCGTGCTGATGATGGACGACGAAGCCGGCGGCGACGCCAAGCTGCTGGCCGTGCCTACCAGCAAGATCCTGCCGATGTACGACCACTGGCAGCAGATCGAAGACGTGAACCCGGCCCGCCGCGCGGCCATTCAGCACTTCTTCGAGCACTACAAGGACCTGGAAAAGGGCAAGTGGGTCAAGGTCAAGGGCTGGGAAGGCGTGGACGCCGCCAA
Source organism: Pelomonas baiyunensis (assembly GCF_043555935.1). Classification (NCBI taxonomy): domain Bacteria; kingdom Pseudomonadati; phylum Pseudomonadota; class Betaproteobacteria; order Burkholderiales; family Sphaerotilaceae; genus Roseateles; species Pelomonas baiyunensis. The sequence goes on from NZ_JBIGIB010000001.1 coordinate 987,696, forward strand.
GCGCGAGATCACCGAAGGCATGGCCAACTTCGCCAAGGCCTGATCGGCACCCAAGCCGAGCCCGCTGTCAAAACGCCGCATTCGCGGCGTTTTGTTTTTTAAGGGCCCGTGGGCGGCGCTTTGAACGGCCCGTGCTCGTTCAACTCGCCCAGATAGCCGGCCATGGCCTCACCCTCCCGGGCCAGGAAGTCGTTGACCGCGTCGGCAAACGACGGGTGCGCCAGCCAGTGGCTGGACGCGGTGGGCGTGGGCATCAGGCCCCGCGCCATCTTGTGCTCGCCCTGCGCGCCGCCCTCGAAGCGTTGATACCCATGGGCGATGCACCAAGCCAGCGGCTGGTAGTAGCAGGCGTCGAAGTGCAGGTTGGGAATGTGCTCTGTCGCGCCCCAATACCGGCCGAACGCGGCCCGCCGTGCCGGGTCCAGCGCGATCAGCGACGCCGCCACGCGTTCGCCGCCTCGCCGGGCGGTGAACATCAGCCAGTGCTCGGGCATGTCGGCCGCCATGCGGGCAAAGAAGTTGCGGCTGAGGTAGGGCGTGCTGCGGTGCTCGCGGTAGGTCTGCTGGTAGCAGCGGTAGAAGTAGTCCCAGTCGTCCGCCGTGATGGCGGCGCCCTCCAGGGCCTCGAACACCACGCCAGCTTCGCGCACGCGGCGCTGCTCTTGCTGGATTTTTTTGCGCTTGTCGCGCTGCAGCCGCGCGAGGTAGGCCGTGAAGTCCGCATCACCGTCGGCCGTCCAGTGGAACTGCACGCCGGCCCGAGGCAAGCAGCCGGCGCCGGCCAGAGCAGCCTGGTCCGCAGCGTCGCCGAACAGCACGTGCAGCGATGATGCTTGGGTCTCGTTGGCCAACCCGCGCAGCGCCTGGGCCAGCAGGGCCCTCGCATCGTCGTCCACCGCGAGCAGCCGGCTGCCGGGCACTGGTGTGAAGGGCACGGCCACCAGCAGCTTGGGGTAGTAGCGCAGGCCGTGGCGGCGGTAGGCGTCGGCCCAGGCCCAGTCGAACACGTACTCGCCGTAGGAGTGGCTCTTCAGCCACGCCGGGCAGGCCGCCAGCAATGCATCGCCGTCCCACGCGCTCAGAAACATCGGCTGCCAGCCGGTGTCGGCCGTGGCGGAGCCCGAGTCGTGCACCGCCTGCAGGTACTCGTGGCGCATGAAGGGGGTGGGGTGTGGCGAGCGGGCCAGCAAGGCGTTCCAGGCCTCGCGGGGCAGGGCGGCGGGAGAGTCGTCGACGCGAAGGGTGGGCATGGGGCGTATTGGAAGGGCTCCGGGCAATCACGGCAAAACCCGGGGCTTCTGCATGACGTGGGCTCCGCGCGCCGCGCAGGGGCTGGCTTGATGGCAGGATGCAGCCCATGCGTTTTGACAACCTCTACAGCCACGACTTCGCCCGCCTGGCCGTGGGCCTGCCCCTGTGCCGCGTGGCCGACCCGGCCTTCAATGCCGCGCAAACCATTGCCTTGCTGAAGCAGGCGGCGGAAGACGGCGCGGCGGTGGTGGCCTTCCCGGAGTTGGGCCTGTCGGCCTACACCTGTGACGACCTTTTCCACCAGCGCGCGTTGCTGGACAGCTGCGAGGCCGCCTTGGCGCAGGTGATGGCCGCCACCGCGGAGGTGCCGACACTGGCGGTGGTGGGCATGCCGCTGCGGGTGGAGCAGCGGCTGTTCAACTGCGCCGTGGTGCTGCAACGCGGGCGCATCTTGGGCGTGGTGCCCAAGACCTTCCTGCCCAACTACGGCGAGTTCTACGAGGCGCGCCAGTTCGCGTCGGGGGAGGAGGCCACCGTCAGCAGCGTGACGCTGCTGGGCCAGGTCGTGCCGTTCGGCAGCCGCCAGATCTTCACCGCCACCGACCTGCCGCTGCTGCGCCTGCACGTGGAAATCTGCGAGGACGTGTGGACGCCCATCCCGCCGTCCTCCTTCGCGGCGCTGGCCGGCGCGACGGTGTTGGTGAACTTGTCGGCCTCCAACGTCGTCATCGGCAAGGCGGGCTACCGCCGTCAGCTCGTGTCGCAGCAATCCGCGCGCTGCCTGGCGGCGTACGTTTATTCGTCAGCCGGGCCCGGCGAGTCGACCACCGACCTGGCCTGGGACGGTCAGGCGCTGGTGTGCGAGAACGGCGAGCTGCTGGTGGAGTCCGAGCGTTTTCAGCGCCGCTCGCAGCTGGTGACGGCGGATGTGGACCTGGAACGCCTGGCCCGCGAGCGCATGCGGCAGACGAGCTTCGGGCAGTCCGTGCGGCTGCATGCCGCGCAGCTGAGTGGCTTCCGTGACGCGAGCTTCACGCTGAACCTGGCGCTTGACCAGCCGTTGCCGCTGCGCCGGCGCGTGGAGCGCTTTCCCTATGTGCCGGCCGACGCCAGCCGCCGCGACGAGCGCTGCCAGGAGGTCTACAACATCCAGGTGCAGGGCCTCACCCAACGCCTGGCCTCCAGCGGCATTCAGAAGCTCGTGGTGGGCATCTCCGGCGGGCTGGACTCGACCCACGCGCTGCTGGTGGCCGCGCGGGCCATGGACGCCCTGGGCCTGCCGCGCATGAACATCGTTGGCGTGACCATGCCCGGCTTTGCCACCGGCGAGCGCACGCGCCAGCAGGCGCTGCGGCTGATGGCCACCGTGGGCTGCGAGGCGCGCGAGATCGACATCCGGCCGAGCTGCGTGCAAATGCTGCAGGACATCGGCCACCCGCACCGCGAGGACGCGCCCGTCTACGACATCACTTTCGAGAACGTGCAGGCTGGCGAGCGCACCAGCCACCTGTTCCGCCTGGCCAACCTGACCGGCGGCCTCGTGCTGGGCACGGGGGATTTGTCTGAACTGGCGCTGGGCTGGTGCACCTACGGCGTGGGCGACCACATGTCGCACTACAACGTGAACGCCAGCGTGCCCAAGACGCTGATCCAGCACTTGGTGCGCTGGGTGGCCGAAACGGGCCAGCTGGGCGAGGGCACTGACGCGCAGGTGCTGCGCGACATCCTGGACACCGAGATCAGCCCCGAGCTGATTCCTGGCAGCCTTCAAAGCACCGAGGCCACGGTGGGCGCCTACGCGCTGCAAGACTTCAACCTCTTCTACACGCTGCGCCACGGCTACGCGCCGGCCAAGATTGCCTTCCTGGCCCGCCATGCGTGGACCGAGGTCTACGCGCTGGGCGAGATCAAGCGCGTGCTGCGCATCTTCGTGCAGCGATTCTTCAAAGGTAGCCAGTTCAAGCGCAGTTGCGTGCCCAACGCGCCCAAGGTGGGCAGCGGCGGCTCACTCTCGCCGCGCGGCGACTGGCGCGCCCCGAGCGATTCCGAAGCGGCCGTGTGGCTGGCCGATCTGGATCGCATCCCGGACGAACATGCTTAAATCGACCTCAGTCAAAACCAGGAGCCCCGCCCCATGAAGCAGATCACCGCCATCATCAAACCCTTCAAGCTCGACGAAGTGCGCGAAGCGCTGGCCGAAGTGGGCGCGTCGGGCCTGACCGTCACGGAAGTGAAGGGCTTTGGCCGCCAGAAGGGCCACACCGAGCTCTACCGCGGCGCCGAATACGTGGTCGACTTCCTGCCCAAGGTGAAGGTGGAAGTGGTGGTGAAGGATGAAGACGTGGATCGCTGCATCGATGCCATCCTGAAGGCCGCCAAGACCGGCAAGATCGGCGACGGCAAGATCTTCGTGGTGCCCGTGGAGCAGGTCATCCGCATCCGCACCGGCGAGACGGACGAAGCTGCCGTTTGATCACCTTTTGACGGCCGGTTGACGGCCGTTTGACATGGCGAGCGCTGGAGCGCCGTCCGGCGTTTCAGCGCAGGTGCTGCCAAACGGCAGCGCCCCAGATGCCGCCCGCCAGCAGCAGCGCCATCAGCACCGCGGCGCTGGCGATGTCTTTGGCGCGCTTGGACAGCTCGTGCCGCTCGAACGACACGCGGTCCACCACGGCCTCGACCGCCGAGTTGAGCAACTCCACGATCAACACGATCAGGAGCGAACCCAGCAGCAGCGCCGCCTGTTCCCAGGTCTTGGCCAGCCAGTAGGTCAAAGGCGCAGCCACGATGCAGAGCCAGGTTTCCTGGCGGAAGGCGCTCTCGCCGGTGTAGGCGGCCTTCAAGCCCGCCCAGGAATAACCGGCCGCGTGAATGATGCGGTCCAGGCCGGTGCGGCCCTTGTGCGGGTTGGTCATGAACGGATGGGAAGCTGGGTGATGACGCGGGTGCGGCAGATCACATCGTGCAGGAACTGGCGCTGCGGGTGCAGCCGGGCCACCAGCAAATAGGCTGCGATGCCGCCGAGCAGGCAGCCGATGATCGCACCGCCGCCGTGCAAGTCGAATGCAGAAACACTGGCCAAGGCGGGCAGAAACCACAACCAGCTCAACAAGTAGCGCACGGTGGCTTGGGGCCAGCGCAGCGGTTGTCCGTCCTCCGTGACCACACGCAAGTGCCAGGTCTTCATGGCCAGCGTTTGGCCGGAGCGCGTCCAGAAGCCAATGAAGTACGCCGCCAGCACGAGAAACAGCGTGATGGCCATGCCCGTGCGGCCTTGCATCGCGTGCTGTTGGCGGGTCAGCACGCTGTAGAGAAAGCCGCTGAAGAACACCACGCCGAACAGCAGCACGCCGTCGTACAGAAACGCGGCAAAGCGCCGCGCGAGGCCCGGCGGCGTCGTCGGAACCACGGCGGCCAGCGTCATGGCCGTTCGGGTGTCGCTTGGGGGGCCTTGAGCGACTTGGGCAGCAGCGTCTTGGGGTCCACCAACGCCGGGTCTGCCACCACCTTGGATTCGCCCGCCGCATGGTGGCTGGGCAAGGCGAGGCCCCGGGTGATCAACACCGTTGTGGCGCCGGGTTTGGCTTGAACCAAGCTGCCCGCCACCGCCACGGGCACCACGATCTTGGGTGCGGCCGGCACGGTGTTGGACTTGGTGCTGGCGTTGGCGAGCGGATTGGCTGCCGCGCCGGGGGCCTTGGCTTGGGCTTGGGCGGCCCGACGCGCTGCCGCCTTGTCCGCCAGTTCTTGGCGTTTTTCGGCGGGCAGGGCCAGGTATTCCTCCCACTTGGCTTGGCGCTGATCGGCGCCTACCTGTTGTGCGACCTGGAAGGTGACGCGCGCATCGGTGCGCTCGGCCGGGCTGAGGCGCGCCCAGTCCCGCATGCGTTCGTGAAGCCGTGTGAGTTCAGCCGGCGGCAAGGCGGCGAGCCGTGGGGTGGTGCTCAGCCACTTGCTGCGCTGGTTGGCACTGAGGTGGTCCCAGTCCTGGGCCAGCGGTGCCAGCAGGCTGCGCTGCGCAGGGTTGAGCGCCTGCCAGGTGGGAGCTGGCGCCAACGCCGACACGGCCGGCAATGCGGCGGGTGAGGGGCGGGCGGCCAAGGGGGTGGGGGCTGCTGCGGAAGGCACGGCCGGCGCACTGGCGCTGGCGCCCTCAGGCGCGGAGGCGGCGTCATTGGCCTGCGCGAAAGCAGAAAACCCTGCGGCGCTGAGCAGCAAGGTCAGGAAGCAAGGCAGGGCGATTGCCGCAGGCGACTTGGCGGCTCGAGTCATGGGCATCCGGTCATTCTTGTCCGTCCCGCAGGAATTCCGCGAAACCCGGGTCGCGGAAGGCATCCGGCGGCAGTTGGTCACTCAGCAAGGCCGTGTCCACTTCACCGGCCGCCACGATTTGCTGGTGCAGGCGGCTTTGCTGCATCAACACGAGGCCGGCCAGCAGGGCCAGCAGGGGCAGGGCAGAAATCAGCTTGGCCCACAGGCCGCGTTCGTCACCTGCGGGGCGGCCTGCACCACCTTGCAGCGCGAGCGTGGCGCCCATTTGCACCGTGGTGGTGCTCGATGCGGCAGCGGCCACGTGAGCCTGGGCGGCGCGGGCTTGGGCGGCGCGTTGCAGCGCCTGCTCACGGGCGAATCGCAAGCGTTCCGTCACATCGTGGGGCAATGCGGCCTGTTGCTCGCTCAAGTGCGCGGCAACGCGGCGGCCGAATTCGGAAACGCGGGTTTCCAGAACGTCCTCGCGGGTGGTGTGGTTCGACTTGTTCATAGCGTGATCCCCTTGGCCTTCAGTGATTTCGCCAGGGCATGGACGGCGCGGGAGCAGTGCGTTTTCACACTTCCCTCCGAGCAGCCCATGACCGAAGCGGTCTCTGCGACATCCAACTCCTCCCAGTAACGCAGGAGGAAGGCTTCGCGTTGACGCGCCGGCAGTTGCTCCACTTCGGCTTCGATGGATTGCAAGATTTGTGCGCGGCTGACTTCGTCGGCGGCACTTTCGGCGCCCAAAGCGCCGTCACGGGATTCGAGGATTTCGAGCAGGTCGAAGTCGCCGTCTCCGTCGCCGCCTTCAAAGTCCGACATGTTGGTCAGGACGGCGTTGCGCGTTTTCTGCCGGCGGAAGTAGTCCATCGTTGCGTTGGACAGAATCCGCTGGAACAACAACGGCAATTCAGCCGCGGGCCGGTCGAAATAGTTTTCGGCCAGCTTGATCATGGCGTCCTGAACGATGTCGAGTGCCGCATCGTCGTCGCGCACCAGGTACGCCGTGCGTTTGAACGCTCGACGGTCGACGGTGCGCAGGAATTCGTTGAGTTCTTTGTCGGTGGCCAAGGCGAGGGAGCTTCCGGACAGCAGCGCGGATTATGGCATTCGTCTTATACGAAGGCTCGAAGGTTTTTGCTGGGCATAATGCTGCTTCGCACAAAGAGTCAATGCTCTCTCCATGGCCGCCCGACTGGGGCCCCACTGGCTGACTGCGCAGGTTCCGAATCCGCCTCACGAGGGCGAGAAGAGGGGCACCAATGGTTTTTCGTTAGAGAAATTCACAGAGGTTCGAAAAATGGACATGTCTGCCGCTGATACGAAGCGCGCCGCCCTGGCGCAACAAGCTTCCACTACCCAATCCTCCACCGCGGAGCTCAATGGCTCCGAGATCCTCGTTCGCTGCCTGCAGGCCGAAGGGGTGCGTCACCTTTGGGGTTACCCCGGTGGCGCGGTGCTCTACATCTACGACGCGCTGTACAAGCAAGACAGCATCCAGCACGTGCTGGTGCGTCACGAACAAGCGGCCGTTCATGCCGCAGACGGCTTTGCCCGGGCTTCGGGTGACGTGGGCGTGGCGCTGGTGACCTCCGGCCCGGGTGTGACGAACGCCATCACCGGCATCGCCACCGCTTACATGGACTCGATCCCGATGGTCATCATCACGGGTCAGGTCCCGACGCCGGCCATCGGCCTGGACGCCTTCCAGGAATGCGACACCGTCGGCATCACGCGCCCCATCGTCAAGCACAACTTCCTGGTGAAGGATGTGCGCGATCTGGCGCTGACGATGAAGAAGGCCTTTCACATCGCCCGCACCGGCCGCCCCGGTCCGGTCGTGGTGGACATCCCGAAGGACGTCTCGCTCGCCAAGACCACCTTCAGCTACCCGGACCGCATCGAGATGCGCTCCTACAACCCGGTGAAGAAGGGCCACAGCGGCCAGATCCGCAAGGCGGTGCAGTTGCTGCTGCAAGCCAAGCGGCCCTACATCTACACGGGTGGCGGTGTCATTCTGGGTGAAGCGACGGCTGAACTGCGCCAGCTGGTCGACCTGCTGGGCTTCCCCTGCACGAACACGCTGATGGGCCTGGGCGCCATGCCAGGCACCGATCCGCGCTTCCTGGGCATGCTGGGCATGCACGGCACCTACGAGGCCAACATGACCATGCAGCACTGCGATGTGCTGCTGGCCGTGGGCGCGCGCTTCGACGACCGCGTGATTGGCAACCCCAAGCACTTCGGGTCGGTGGAGCGCAAGATCATTCACGTGGACATCGACCCTTCGTCGATCTCCAAGCGCGTGCGCGTGGACATCCCCATCGTGGGCGATGTGAAGGACGTGCTGCAGGAGCTGATTGCGCAGATCAAGGAAGCGCAGGCCAAGCCGGATGCCGACGCCTTGAACGCGTGGTGGAACCAGGTCAATGAATGGCGCCGCAAGGAGTGCCTGGTCTTCAAGGACTCGACCGAGGTCATCAAGCCGCAAATGGTGGTGGACACGCTGTGGAAGCTGACCCGCGACCGCGACACCTACATCACGTCCGACGTCGGCCAGCACCAGATGTGGGCGGCGCAGTACTACAAGTTCGACGAGCCGCGCCGCTGGATCAACTCCGGTGGCCTGGGCACGATGGGCGTGGGCCTGCCGTACGCGATGGGCATCAAGCTGGCCAAGCCGGAATCGGATGTGTTTTGCATCACCGGCGAGGGCAGCATCCAGATGTGCATCCAGGAGCTGTCGACCTGCTTCCAGTACAAGACGCCGGTCAAGATTGTCTCGCTGAACAACCGCTACCTCGGCATGGTTCGCCAGTGGCAGCAGCTCGATTACGAGGGTCGCTACTCGCACAGCTACATGGATGCGCTGCCCAACTTCGTGAAGCTGGCCGAGGCCTACGGTCACGTGGGCATCCTGGTCGAGAAGCCCAGTGACGTGGAAGGCGCGCTCAAGGAAGCCATGCGCCTGAAGGACCGCACGGTGTTCCTCGACATCCGCACCGATCCGACCGAGAACGTCTGGCCCATGGTCAAGGCGGGCAAGGGCATCTCGGAAATGCTGCTGGGCTCGGAAGACCTGTGAGCGACTGAAGCCGCAGGCTCTGGCGCGCGTTACCGCGCGCGCTGGGGCCGGTGGCAGATGGCGAACGCAGCCGACGAAGGCAATCCTCCTCAACGATTCGAACCCGCTGCCAAGGTCCGTCGGTTACCGCCGCCGGCACTGAAGAGCGCGAAGGACGACATCCCATGAAACACATCATTGCTTTGCTCATTGAGAACGAGCCGGGTGCGCTGTCGCGCGTCGTGGCCCTGTTCTCGGCTCGGGGCTACAACATTGAGAGCCTGACGGTGGCGCCGACGGAAGACCCGTCGCTGTCACGCATGACCATCGTGACCACCGGGTCCGACGAGGTCATCGAGCAGATCACCAAGCACCTGAACCGCCTCATCGAAGTGGTGAAGGTGGTGGACCTCACCGAAGGCAACTACACCGAGCGTGAGCTGATGCTCATCAAGGTGCGCGCGGTGGGCAAGGAGCGCGAGGAAATCAAGCGCACCGCCGACATCTTCCGCGGCCGCGTGATCGACGTGACCGAGAAGACCTACACCATCGAATTGACCGGCGACGCGAGCAAGCTCGACGCCTTCATCGACGCGATCGACCGCGCAGCGATCCTCGAAACTGTCCGCACCGGTGCCAGCGGCATCGGCCGCGGTGAGCGCATCCTGCGCGTCTGATCGACGCGTCCGACCCTTCTTTCAAGTTTTTTCCTGGAGCGACCCAACATGAACGTCTACTACGACAAGGACGCCGATCTCAGCCTCATCAAGGGCAAGAACGTCACCATCATCGGCTACGGCTCACAAGGCCACGCCCACGCGCAAAACCTGAACGACAGCGGCTGCAAGGTCACGGTCGCTCTGCGTCGCGGCGGCGCGTCGTGGTCCAAGGCCGAAGGCGCGGGCCTGAAGGTCGCCGAGATCGCCGAAGCCGTGAAGTCGGCTGACGTGGTCATGATCCTGCTGCCCGACGAGCAGATCGCCGACGTGTACAACAAGGAAGTCGCCCCCAACCTGAAGGCGGGCGCTTCGCTGGCCTTTGCCCACGGCTTCAACGTGCACTACGGCCAGGTGCAGCCGCGCGCTGACATCGACGTCTGGATGGTTGCCCCCAAGGCCCCCGGCCACACCGTGCGCGGCACCTACCGCCAGGGTGGCGGCGTGCCTCACCTGATCGCCGTCTACCAAGACACCACCGGCAAGGCCCGTGACCTGGCCCTGAGCTACGCCGCAGCCAACGGCGGCGGCAAGGCCGGCATCATCGAAACCTCGTTCCGTGAAGAGACCGAGACCGACCTGTTCGGCGAGCAGGCCGTGCTGTGCGGCGGCGCGGTCGAGCTGATCAAGGCAGGCTTCGAGACGCTGACGGAAGCTGGCTACGCCCCCGAGATGGCCTACTTCGAGTGCCTGCACGAGCTCAAGCTCATCGTGGACCTGATCTACGAAGGCGGCATCGGCAACATGAACTACTCGATCTCGAACAACGCCGAGTACGGTGAGTACGTGACCGGCCCGAAGGTCGTGACCGAATCCACGAAGAACGCGATGCGCCAGTGCCTGAAGGACATCCAGACCGGCGAATACGCCAAGTCCTTCATCCTGGAGAACAAGGCTGGCGCCCCCACGCTGATCAGCCGCCGCCGCCTGACGGCCGAGCACCCGATCGAGCAGGTTGGCGCCAAGCTGCGCGACATGATGCCCTGGATCAAGGCCAACAAGCTGGTCGACAAGGCCAAGAACTGATCGCCCTTGTCGGGCAATAGCAAGGCCGGCGCATGCCGGCCTTTTTTCATTCAGAGCCGATGGTTGGCGCGTAGCGCATCCACGGCCTCTTGGGGCAGCCAGAGCAGCGTGTTCAGGTAGGTCTCCAGGCAGTCCACCAGCGTTTGGCGTGGCCCCTCGCGCCAGATGGTCGAGCCGTAGAAGGCGTCTTGTTGGGCGGTGAGTTGTTCGCGGCTGTCGAAGGCGCGGATCAGGAAGAAGCTCTCTTCCTCGTGATCCGAACGCCCGAAGGCCACCACGTCCATGCCGCTGGCCTGCACCAAGGGCAACGCCTGCTTCACGGCGGTGGTGAAGCGCTCGGCACAGCCGGGCTTCAGGCGGTAGGTGCGAACTTCGATCAGCTTCAAGGTGGTGCTTTCCTGTCGTTTTCGACATGCTAGGTCCGGCATTTGCCGGGATCTGTCAGCTATCCTGACGCCCTATGACCCCTGACTCCCTCGAGGACGACGAGCCCAGCACGTCGGTCCGCCCCCGCCGCAAAGGCATCTACGCCTTGCCGAACTCGATCACCCTGGGCGCCTTGTTCAGCGCCTTCTACGCCATCGTCATGGCCATGAACGGCCGCTTCGAGGTGGCCTGCGTGGCCATCTTTGCCGCCGCCATCCTGGACAGCCTGGATGGCCGTGTGGCGCGCATGACCAACACGCAGTCGGCCTTCGGCGAGCAGATGGACAGCCTGTCGGACATGGTGGCCTTTGGCGCGGCGCCGGCGCTCATCGTCTACATGTGGGCGCTGAAGGACATGGGCAAGCCGGGCTGGATTCCGGCCTTTGTGTACATCGCTGGGGCGGCGTTGCGCCTGGCGCGCTTCAACGTGAACATCGGTGTGGTGGACAAGCGCTACTTCCAGGGCCTGCCCAGCCCCGCCGCTGCGGCGCTGGTCATCGGCCTGATCTGGGCCGTGGTGGACCAGGCCAACTACTCTGGCGTGAAGGCGGGTAGTTGGGAGTCGTGGGCGGCTTACGGCATCACCTTGTTCGCCGGGCTTTCGATGGTGACGAATGCTCCGTTCTACAGCTTTAAAGTCTTCGACAGGAGGCGCTCCGTGCCCTTCGTGGTGCTGGTCATGATCATGCTCGGCATCGGTCTGGCGGCGCTCGATCCATCGCGAGTTCTCTTCGGTGTCTTCTGTGTTTACGGGCTTTCGGGCTATGTCATCTACGGCTGGCGCAAGGCCAAGGGAAAGCCGGTTTCGGTCATCTCCACCAGCACCGACGAGCCCGACGAGCGCGGCTTGCACCAGTAAGCATTCGTGCTAGATTCCCAACCCATGGACCGCGCCGCGCAATTCGCCCTGCTACTAGCCCTAGAGGAACTTCGGGTTCGCTAGTCAGTCGCGCACGCACGCTCTTCTTGACCTTTAACGGCCCGATTGCAACCGCAGCGGGCCGTTCTTGTTTTCTGATGCTGCTGGTTGCCCCACCCACGCTCCTGGATGGACACCATGTTGAAGCAACCGCAGCTCAAGTACCGCCCCTTCGCCCCCGTCAGCTTGCCGGACCGCACCTGGCCCGATGCTGTGCTGACCCGTGCGCCGATCTGGCTGAGCACCGACCTGCGGGACGGCAACCAGGCGCTCATCGAGCCGATGGACATCGCGCGCAAGCTGCGCATGTTCCAGCAGCTCGTGAAGATCGGCTTCAAGGAGATCGAGGTCGGGTTCCCGTCGGCGTCGCAGACCGAGTTCGACTTCGTGCGCTTGCTGATCGAGGGCGGCCACATTCCGGAGGACGTCTCCATCCAGGTGCTGACGCAAGCGCGCTCGCACCTCATCGAGCGCACCTTCGAGGCGCTGGACGGCGCTCAGCGCGTCATCGTCCATGTGTACAACGCGGTGGCGCCCATCATGCGGCGCGTCGTGCTGGGGCAGGACGAAGACGGCATCGTCGAGTTGGCCGCCACCCATGCCCAACAGATCAAGGATTTGGCCGCGGCTCGCCCGGGCACCGACTGGCGCTTTGAATACTCGCCCGAGATGTTCTCGGGCACCGAGCTGGCCTTCAGCAAGCGCGTGGTGGATGCCGTCACGGCGGTGTGGGCGCCGACGCCCGAGCGCAAGTGCATCATCAACCTGCCGTCCACGGTCGAGCACAGCACGCCCAACATCTTTGCCGACATGATCGAGTGGATGCACCGCCACCTCGAGCGTCGCGATGCCATCGTGCTGTCGGTCCACCCCCACAACGACCGCGGCACCGGCACGGCGGCCGGCGAACTGGCCCTGATGGCCGGCGCCGACCGCATCGAGGGCTGCCTCTTCGGCAACGGCGAGCGCACCGGCAACGTCGACCTCGTCAACATCGCACTCAATCTCTACACCCAGGGTGTGGACCCGCAGCTGGACTTCTCGGACATCGACGAGGTGCGCCGCTGCGTTGAGCACTGCACGCAGATCCCGGTCCACCCACGCCATCCGTACGTGGGCGATCTCGTGTACACCTCCTTCTCCGGCTCCCACCAGGACGCCATCAAGAAGGCCTTTGCCGCCCGCAAGGACGGCGACATTTGGGACATGCCCTACCTGCCGGTCGACCCCAAGGACCTGGGCCGCAGCTACGACGCCGTCATCCGCGTGAACAGCCAGTCCGGCAAGGGCGGCATCGCCTACCTGCTGGAAGCCGAGTACGGGCTGGAACTGCCGCGCCGCCTGCAGATCGAGTTCAGCCAGGTGGTGCAGCGGGTGATGGACGACGCCGGCAAGGAGCTGACCGCGGCCGACATCTACGGCATCTTCGAGCGCGAATACGGCATTGGCGACGCGGGTGCGTCGGTCGTTCAGCCGCAGATGACCGAACTCGCGGGCGGCGCCATGAAGCTGTCGGCCGAGGTGGTGTTGGGCGGCTGGGTAGGCCACGTGCAGGGCGAGGGCAACGGCCCGATCGACGCCTTCGTGCACGCGCTGTCGGCGCGGTTGGGTCAGGAGGTTCGCGTGTTGGACTACCACGAGCACTCCATCGGCAGCGGCGCCGACGCCCGGGCCGTGGCCTACTTGGAAATTCGCGTGGGTGACGTCACCCGCCACGGCGTGGGCATTGATGGCAGCATCGTGCGTGCGTCCATGCAGGCCATCTTGTCCGGCCTGTCTCGGGCGCCGGTGGTGGTGCCCCAGGAACAAAAGGAAAACGTGCGATGACCGACAAGCTGATCATTTTCGACACCACGCTGCGCGACGGCGAACAGTCGCCCGGCGCGTCCATGACGCGGGAAGAAAAGCTGCGCATCGCGCGCCAGCTGGAGCGCATGAAGGTGGACGTGATCGAGGCGGGTTTTGCCGCGTCCAGCAACGGTGACTTCGAGGCCGTGAAGGCGATTGCCGCTGCCGTGAAGGACAGCACCGTGTGCTCGCTCGCCCGTGCCAATGACCGTGACATCGCCCGCGCCGCCGAGGCGCTGGCGCCGGCCGCACGCTCGCGCATCCACACCTTCATCGCGACCAGCGAACTCCACATGGAGAAGAAGCTGCGCATGACCCGCGAGCAGGTGCTCGATCAAGCCACGCTGGCCGTGCGCTTTGCGCGCAACCTGTGCGGGGACATCGAGTTCTCGCCGGAAGACGGCTACCGCTCCGACATCGACTTCCTGGCCCGGGTCTGCGAGGCCGTCATCCGCGAAGGCGCCGGCACCATCAACATCCCGGACACGGTGGGCTACGGCATCCCGGAGCTGTACGGTGACTTCATTCGCCGCCTGCGCGAAAAGGTGCCCAACAGCGACCAGGCCATCTGGAGCGTGCACTGCCACAACGACTTGGGCATGGCAGTGGCCAACTCCCTGGCCGGTGTGAAGATCGGCGGTGCCCGGCAGGTGGAATGCACCATCAACGGCCTGGGTGAGCGGGCAGGCAACTGCTCGCTGGAAGAGGTCGTCATGGCCGTGAAGACGCGGCGCGACTACTTCGGGCTGGACGTGGGCATCGAGACCTCGCAAATCGTTCCGGCCTCCAAGCTCGTGTCGCAGACGACCGGCTTCGTCGTGCAGCCCAACAAGGCCGTGGTGGGCGCCAATGCGTTTGCACACGCCAGCGGCATCCACCAGGACGGCGTGCTCAAGGCGCGCGACACCTACGAAATCATGCGTGCCGAGGACGTGGGCTGGGCGGCCAACAAGATCGTGCTGGGCAAGCTCTCGGGCCGCAACGCGTTCAAGCAGCGGTTGCAGGAACTGGGCATCCAACTCGACAGCGAGGCCGAGGTCAACGCGGCGTTCCAGCGCTTCAAAGACCTGGCTGACCGCAAGAACGAGATCTTTGACGAAGACATCATCGCCCTCGTGATGGACGAGTCGGTCACGGCCGACCAAGAGCATTTCCGCTTGTTGTCGCTCGCCCAGCGCAGCGAAACCGGCGAGCGCCCGCACGCCGCGATCGTGTTCGCGATGGGGCACCAGGAGCACCGCGCGGAGAGCGACGGCAACGGCCCGGTGGATGCCACGTTGCAGGCCATCGAGTCGGTCGTGCAGTCGGGCGCGGAAATGGTGCTGTACTCGGTCAACGCCATCACCGGTGGCAGCACCGAGTCCCAGGGCGAAGTCACCGTGCGCCTGCAGCACGCCGGCCGCGTGGTCAACGGCGTGGGCGCCGACCCGGACATCGTCGTGGCGTCGGCCAAGGCTTACCTGGCCGCCCTGAACAAGCTGCAAAGCAAGACCGAGCGGGTCGCCGCGCAAGGCTGATTCCGTGTCCGACGAGCGGCGTGACGCGTGATCCGTGTCACGCCGTTTGCTTTTGCGTGGCGCGCTGGCCCGAATTGACGGGCGATGGCGTGTCAAGTCGGACAGCGGTGAGCGTCGCAGTGCGGCACCATGAATTGGCGAACATCGGGTGCGTACCGGGCCAGCCCGGATGTTCGAACCGTGTCAGCCGCGGTTCACTGTCAGGCGTTGGGTCTGGCACGCCACCGGTTGACGACAAGAGTTCACTTGAGGAAAAGCACCTAAGTGTTTGTCTTGGTAACGGTTTTACGGTCTATTACACTGCCACCTGCTGTTTTGGGGGTTCCATTGAAGCCATTGATTGCTGCTCTGTTGAGCCTCTCCGCGCTGGCGAGCGGCACCGCCGCGGAAGCGGCCGCCCAGCCGGCCAAGTCCAAAGCCAGCGCGAGCGCTCCGGCCAAATCGTCAGCGCAAGCCGCGACGAAACCGGCGGTGAAATCGGGCGCGACGCGCAAGGTCAGCTCGGTGGTGGTGCGCAAGGCCGCGCCGGTGCTGCCCGCCGTGCCCACGTTCGGCCAGGTTGCCGGCCTCCACACCGTGGACGACCCGCTGTCGCTCAAGTCCAGCGTGGCCTACGTGTTGGATCAAGACACGAACGAGGTGCTCTTCTCCAAGAACCCGCAGGCGGTGCTGCCGATTGCGTCCATCACCAAGCTGATGACGGCGCTTGTGGTGGTGGATGCCGGCTTGCCGCTGGAGGAGAAGTTGACCGTCTCGCAAGACGACGTCGACACCGAGAAATTCACCCGCTCGCGCTTGGCCGTGGGCACCACGCTCACGCGCGGCGAGATGTTGCACTTGGCCCTGATGGCCAGTGAAAACCGTGCGGCGCACGCGCTGGGCCGCCACTACCCGGGCGGTCTGGAGGCGTTTGTGGCCGCCATGAACGCCAAGGCGCACAGCCTGGGCATGACGGACACGCACTACGTCGAGCCCACCGGCCTGTCCAGCCGCAACCAGAGCAGCGCTGCCGACCTGGCCAAGCTGGTGGACACCACGAGCCAGGTGCCCTTGCTGCGTGATCTGTCCACCTCGCGCGAGGCGCGTGTGGCCTTGGGCAAGCGCCTGGTTCAGTTCCGCTCCACGAACGGCTTGCTGTCCAACCCGCTGTGGGACATCGGCCTGCAGAAAACCGGCTTCATCAACGAGGCGGGCAAGTGCCTGGTGATGCAGGCCAGCATGGCAGGCCGCAAGCTCATCATGGTGTTCCTGGACTCCAGCGGCAAGGCCTCGCGGATTGCCGATGCCGAGCGCATGCGCAAGTGGCTGTCGGCCCAGGCCGAATCGAGCCCGGTGTCGGCGAAGTTCTGACGCCGGTCCGTGCCCCAATGAGCGAGCGGCGCCCACGGGCGCCGCTTTTCATTTGATCAGCCGCGGTAGCCCAGGGCGGACGAGATTTGCGCGGCCGTTTCCTTCAGCCGCACCACCCAGGTTTCTTCCAGGCGATCCGCCGGGGCCGAAATGGACAGGCCCGCCACCAGTTTGGCCTGGTCGTCGTAGATGCCGGCGGCCATGCAGCGCACGCCCAGCTCCAGTTCCTCGTCATCCCGCGCGATGCCGCGCTGGCGCACCATGGCCAATTCGCGTTCGAGGGCGCCGATGTCGGTCAGGCTGTTGCGGGTGTGGCCCGACAGGCCGGTGCGCGTGGCGTAGGCGCGCACACGCGGGCTGTCGTCGCTGGCCAGGAACAGCTTGCCCACCGAGGTGAGGTGCAGCGGCGCGCGGCCGCCCACGGCGCGAACCACCTGCATGCCCGAGCGCTCGGAGTAGGTGCGTTCGATGTAGACGATCTCGTCGCCCTGGCGCACCGACAGGTTCACCGGCTGGTGCGTGAACTTGTGCAGTTCGCGCATGGCGGGCAGGGCGGCGTCCCGCACATCCAGCCGGGCCTTCACCAGGTTGCCCAGTTCCAGCAGGCGCATGCCCAGGCGGTAGCTGCCGGCTTCGGGGCGGTCCACAAAGCGGCCCAGGGTCAGGTCATTGAGAATTCGGTGGGCCGTTGACGGGTGCAGGCCCGTGGCCTCGGCCAAGGCCTTCAGCGAGACCGGATCCTGGTGGGTGGCCAGCACATCCAGCAGGGCGAACATGCGCTCCAGAACCTGAATGGCCGGGGTCTGGGGCGAGTCTTTGGCTTTCATGGCGGCATTGTCGGGGAGATTGCGCGTGTTTTGTATGGCGAAAGCCGCCTTCAGTTGGTGGCATGCGCTCAGGCGTTGCGCCACGGCGGCGGTGTGGCTGGGGGCGTGGATGGCGGCTGCGTCGCCGAGCGCCCAACCCGCTCCGGGCTGGCAACCCGCGCCGGCGTACCACGCGCGCCTCACGGCAGCGTCGCTCGGGCTGGTCATCAACACCGCCGATCCGTATTCGGTGGCCGTGGGCGAGACCTATGTGCGCCGCCGTGGCATTGCCGCCGATCACGTGTTGCGCGTGCGCCTGCCGGTGCGCGCCAGCCTCTCACGGGAGGAGTTTCAGGCGCTGAACCAGGCCGTGCGGGCCCACATGCCCGAGGCGGTGCAGGCCCTGGCCCTGGCTTGGGTGCAGCCGTACGCGGTGGAGTGCAACGCGCTGGGCAGCGCCCTGGCCTTGGGCCTGCAGCCGGGTGTGTGTGCTGACAGCTGTGCGGCCACGCGCCCCAGCCCGCTGGCGCACTATTCGGGCGCGCGGACCTGGTCGGTGCTGGGCGTGCGGCCGGTCATGCACATCGCAGCCCGGTCCGTGGTCACGGCGCAGGCCTTGATCGAGCGTGGCATCGCGTCAGACCACAGCCTGGCGCGGGCTGATGTGGCGCCCGTCCATGCCTACCTGGCCGCCACGCCCGATACAGCGCGCAACGTGCGCGAGCGGCTGTTCCCTCCGGCAGGGGCCGTTTCGACCGGGCCGGGCGCAGCCCCGTTGGACGTGGTGCGGGTGCGCAGCGAGGCACTACCGCCTTTGCGGCGCACCGTGCTGTACCAGACGGGCTTGGCGCGGGTGCCGCCGCCCCTGGGCGGCGAGTGGCTGCCCGGCGCCTTGGCGGATCACCTCACCTCGTTTGGCGGTCAGTTGGATCGGCCCGTGGGCGATGGGCAAATGAACGTGCTGGACTGGATCGAAGCGGGCGCCACGGCGAGCTACGGCACGGTCAGCGAGCCCTGCAACCACCTACAGAAGTTTCCGCATCCGCAGGTGTTGATGCAGGCCTATGCCCAGGGGCTGACCGCCCTGGAGGCCTACTGGCGCAGCGTGCTGTGGCCCGCTCAGGGCGTGTTCGTGGGCGAGCCCTTGGCCGCGCCCTGGGCCAGCACCCCCTGAGCCGCCGCCGCCCCCGCGCGCACCGCGCCCTCCAGCGTGGCCGGGTAGGGGCCGGCCACGTAGTCGCCCGCGGCCCACAGCCCGGGCCGGATGTGCGCCGCCGGCCGCTGCAGGCCCGGCGTGCAGGCAAACGTGGCGCGCTTTTCGGTCAGCACACGGTCCAGCACCGGGGGTGAGGCCCAGGCCAGTTCGCGCAACGCCTGCGCCAGCACCGCTTGCCCGGCGTCGCCCCGTGCCACCCAGTCCGCCGCACCGCTGACGACGAAGGCAAATCGCCCGGCCGCGCCGCCAAGCTGCCCGTGGTCGAACACGAACTGCGCCGGTGCGTCCGGGCCTTCGCGCAGCGCGAGCATGGGCGCGGCCAGGCGGCTGCCGGGGCTTTGCAGGTACACGGTGACGATGGGCTGGAACGGTAGCTGCTGCGCGGTGTGGGCCCAGTCAGGGGCGATGTCGGCGGTCAGCCGCGCGGCTTCAACGCTGGAGCACGCCAGCACCACCGCGTCGAACGCTTCGCCGTCGACCTGCCATTCAGGTTCAATCCGCTGCACGCGCCGCCCCAACTGCAGGCGGGGCCCGAGCCAGGCGTGCGCCGGTGTGGCCAGCAATTCAGACAACGGGCGCCGCGGCAGCAGCAAGTCGGCGCTGCCGGCGCCGCTGAAGAGAGCGTCCTTCAGCACCCGCAAAAAAACCTCGGCACTGGCCTCCGCCGCCGGGGTGTTGAGTGCGGCCACGCACAGGGGCTCGATCAAGTCTTGCAGCACGACGCGGGGCAAGCCGCTGCACAAATGCGCGACGTTCTCGCCCGGTGCGCAGCGAAACCCCCGCACCAGCCAGCCGGTGGCCGCCATCAGCAGCCGCAGGCGGGCCGGGAGCGGCCAGCCGCGGTGGGCCAGCACGCCGCGCGTGAACGCCAGCAGCGGCGGCCCCGGGGGCAACTGCAGCCCGGGCTCGCCCGGGTAGGGCAGGGCCAGAGGGGCCCGCAGCAACACCGCGTTCACGTCCACGCCCAGGCGCTGCATCAGGGCCAGGCTGTCGCGGTAGGCGCCAATCAGGATGTGCTGGCCGTTGTCGTACGGCGGGTCGCCCGCCACGCTGCGGGCGCGGCCACCGGGCTGAGGGGCCATGTCGAACACGGCCACGTCGGCGCCGCTGTCGGCCAGGCGCGTGGCGGCAGACAAGCCGGCCCAGCCGGCCCCGACGACGGCGACCTTCACCGGCCGCGCCAGTTGGTGCGCATGGCGATCCAGAGCTTGCGCAGCGGCGTCAGCGAGATGCGCTGGTGCAGCACCTGGAAGTTCTCGCGCTCGATTTCCACCAGCAGGGCGCGGTAGATGTTGGCCATCATCAGTCCGGGCTTTTGCGTGGCCCGGTCCGCCTCGGGCAGCAGCGCAAAGGCTTCGTCGTACAGCCGATGCGCACGCTCGGCCTGGAACTTCATCAGCGCGGTGAAGCGCTCGCTGTAGCCCCAGGGCTTGCTGCGCAGCAGGATTTCATTGGCCTTGACGCCGAACTGCTGCAACTCGTTCACCGGCAGGTAGATGCGGCCGCGCCGGGCGTCGTCGCCCACGTCGCGAATGATGTTGGTCAGCTGCATCGCCTGGCCCAGCTTGTGCGCGTACTCGACCGTCTGCGGCTGCGTGCGGCCAAAGATGCCGCTGGCCACCTCGCCCACCACGCCGGCCACCAGATGGCAATAGCGCGCCAGCCCGGGGAAGTCCAGGTAGCGGGTTTGCTGCAGGTCCATCTCGCAGCCTTCAATGACCGCGTTCAGGTGTTCGGCCCGGATGTCGAACGCCGTGGTGTGCGGCATGAGGGCCAGCATGACCGGGTGCGTGGGGTGGCCTGCAAAGGCGCCGGCCACTTCCTTGCGCCACCAGGCCAGCTTGGTGGCCGCCACGCCTGCGTCCTGGGTTTCGTCCACCACGTCATCCACCTCGCGGCAGAAGGCATAGAACGCCGTGATGGCCGCCCGCCGCGCAGGCGGCAGGAACAGGAAGGCGTAATAGAAGCTGGAGCCGCTGGCTGCGGCCTTGTCTTGGACGTACTGTTCGGGAGTCACGGCGAGGCGATCAAGATGCGGCACGCATTGTCAACGCCCGCCACAGCATCCAGGGCAGGTCCCAGGCGGTGAGGGCGGGGCGACGCCGCAGGCTGTCTTGCCCGCCGCGCTCGATCTTGTGCAGGATGCGCAGCCCGCCTTGCACCACCAGCCGCAATTCCCACCCGATGCGCCCCGGCAGCGTCAAGGCCAGGGGGGCGCCGTCCAGCATCAACTCGCGCGCCCACGCGCACAGGTCGGCCACCAGCCGGCGCGCGGCGGGGCTGTCGTGGCACTGCAGCACGGCTTCGGCCGACACACCATGCCGAGCGAGGTCGGCTTGAGGCACGTAGAGCCGGCCCCGGGGGCCGTCGCGGGTGAAGTCTTGCCAGAAGTTGATGAGCTGCAGGGCCGAGCAGATCGCGTCCGATCGGCGGGCGGATTCGGCATCCGTGACGCCGTACAGGCCCAGCAACAGCCGGCCCACCGGGTTGGCCGAACGCCGGCAGTAGTCCAGCAGGTGGGTGCGGTCGCGGTAGAGCGGCGGTGTCAGGTCTTGAACAAAGGCGTCCAGCAAATCGTGCAGCAGCGGCGCCGCCAGGCGGTGTCGTTCCCGGGCCACAGCGTCGAACACGGCCGGCCAGCGCTCGGAGGCGGGTTGGCCGGCCATGGCAGCGTCGAGGTCGGCCCGGTAAGCCGCCAGGGCCAGCGCCCGCTCCGGCGGGGCGTCGTCGCCTTCGTCCGCGAGGTCGTCGGCGGTGCGGGCGAAGTGGTACAGCGCCACCACCGCCGGCCGCAGGGCCCGCGGGCACAGCCAGGAGGCCACGGGAAAGTTCTCGTAATGATCAACGCTGCTCAAGTTCGTTCTCAAGTTCGGCTTGCAAATGCTTGCCGTTGCAGCGAAATTTCGTCAGGTTTGACAGTCGTCACAGGCTCTGAATACATTACTGACCCGCCGGTCATTAAATTTCGGGGCCGGTGATCCCTTCCTGCCGAGGTCTGCATGTCTCATTTTTTGCGTCTCGCGTCGCCCCTGCTGCTGGCGGCCCTGCTTTCAGCCTGTGGAAAGCAGCCTGCCGCGCCGGAGCCCGAGCGCGCGGTGCGGACGCAGGTGGTTCAGGCCGGTGCGTCTGCGGCGGTGCATGAGTATGCGGCCGAGGTGCGGGCGCGGGTGGAGTCGCGGTTGTCGTTCCGCGTCGGCGGCAAGCTGCTGGCGCGCCAGGTGAACCTGGGTGACAGCGTGAAGGCCGGTCAGTTGCTGGCGCGCCTGGATGCGCAAGACCTCAAGCTGGCCGAAGCCGCCGCCAGCGCGGCTGTGGCGGCTGCGCGCACCAACCGCGATCAAGCGGGGCAAGACTACAAACGCTTCGTGGACCTGCAGCGCCAGGGCTTCATCAGCGCGGCCGAACTGGAGCGCCGCGACTCGGCCTTCAAGGCCGCGCAAGCCCAGTTGGAGCAGGCCAAGGCGCAGGCCGATGTGCAAGGCAATCAAGCCGGCTACGCGCAGTTGCTGGCCGATGCGGCGGGTGTGGTGACGGCCGTGACGGCTGAGCCGGGGCAGGTGCTTGCGGCGGGCACGCCGGTGGTGACCGTGGCGTTGGACGGCCCGCGTGACGTGCTGTTCTCGGTGCCGGAAGACCAGATCGCCCGCGTGCGGGCGGCAGCAGGGCGCCCCGGGGCGTTGAAGATCAAGCTCTGGGGCAGCGAACAGGCCTACCCGCTGACCTTGCGTGAGGTGGCCGCGGCAGCGGACCCCGTCACGCGCACCTTCCAGGTGAAGGCCGATGCCGGCAAGCTGGATGTGAAGCCCGGCCAGTCGGGCACCGTGCTGCTGGAGTTGCCGCAGTTGCCTGGCGTCATCAAGCTGCCTTTGGCTGCGGTGTTGCAGCAGGGCGGCAAGACTTCGGTGTGGGTGCTGGATGGCCGGGCCATGACCGTGCAGCCCGTGCCGGTGCAGGTGGCCGGCGCGGATGGCAACGATGTGCTGGTGGCCGGCGGCCTCTCGGCAGGCGCTGAGGTGGTGGTGGCCGGGGTGCACGTGCTCACGCCGGGCCAGAAGGTCAAGCGCTACGTGCCGCCGCGTTCGGCTGCGGCCGTGCAGCCCGCGGCCCCGGTGGTCTCACGCTGAGCGAGGCACGCATGACGTCGCCCCTGACCCAAGAGCCCCGCGTCGGCGGGTTCAACGTCTCACGCTGGGCGCTGGAGCACCCGGCGCTGACGCGCTACCTGATGGTGGTGCTGATGCTGATGGGCTTTGCCGCCTACTTTCAGCTCGGCCAGGACGAAGACCCGCCCTTCACCTTCCGCGCCATGGTCATCCAGGCCTTCTGGCCCGGTGCCACGGCGCAGCAGATGGCCGACCAGGTCACCGACAAGATCGAGAAAACGCTGCAGGAAGTGAATCACGCGGACAAGATCCGCTCGTACACCAAGCCGGGCGAGTCGCTCACGGTCTTCCAGGTGAAGGACAACACGCCGCCCAAGGAAGTGGCGGACCTCTGGTACCAGACCCGCAAGAAGATCAACGACATGCGCTCCACGCTGCCGCAAGGCGTGCTCGGGCCCGTGTTCAACGACGAATTCGGCGACGTCTACGGCTCCATCTACGCCTTGTCGGCCGACGGCTTCAGCCGTGAGGAACTGCGCGAGCACGCCGACCGCGTGCGTCAGGCGCTGTTGCAGGTGAAGGACGTGGCCAAGGTCGAAATCTTCGGTGTGCAGCCCGAGAAGCTGTTCGTCGAGGTGTCGCAAAAGCGCCTGGCCCAGTTGGGCCTGGACTTCAGCCAGGTCATCGCCCAGATCGGCGCTCAGAACGCGGTGGAAGGCGCGGGCGTGCTCAACGCCGGCAGCGCCAATTTCCAGATTCGCGTGCAAGGGCAATTCACCAGCGCGCAGGCGCTGGGCGAGGTGCCGATCCGCATCGTGAACCCGCAAAGCGGGGTGGCCAGCCAGATGCGTTTGGCCGACATCGCCGAAATCAAGCGCGCCTACGTCGACCCGCCGACCACCAAGGTGCGGCACCAGGGCAAGGAAGTGCTGGCATTGGGCGTGTCCATGGCCAAGGGGGGCGACATCATTGCCATGGGCAAGGCCCTGTCCACGGCGCTCAAGGCCATCGAGCGTGAACTGCCGGCCGGTGTGCAACTGGAGCAGATTCAGGATCAGCCCAAGGCCGTGACCACCTCCGTGGGTGAGTTCGTGCACGTGCTGATCGAGGCCGTGGTGATCGTGCTGGCGGTCAGCTTCGTGTCGTTGGGCCTGCACATGCGCCCGGGCTTCAAGTTCACCATCGACGTCTGGCCGGGCTTGGTCGTGGCCATCACGATTCCGCTCGTGCTGGCGATCACTTTCGTCACCATGTTCTATTGGGGCGTGGGCCTGCACAAGATCTCGCTGGGCTCGCTGATCATCGCGCTGGGCCTGCTGGTGGACGACGCCATCATTGCCGTCGAGATGATGGTGCGCAAGCTCGAAGAGGGCTACGACAAGATGCACGCGGCGACCTATGCCTACGACGTCACCGCCATGCCCATGCTGACCGGCACGCTCATCACCGCGGTGGGCTTCCTGCCCATCGGGCTGGCGAAGTCGACGGTGGGGGAGTACACCTTCGCCATCTTTGCTGTGACGGCCGCGTCGTTGATCATTTCCTGGGTTGTGTCGGTGTACTTCGTGCCCTACCTTGGCGCGTTGCTGCTGAAGGCCAAGCCTGCGCACGGCGAGGCGCACGAACTGTTCGACACCCCGTTCTACAACCGCTTCCGCGCCGTGGTGCGCTGGTGCGTGGAGAACCGCTGGAAGACCATCGGCATCACCTTGTTCGTGTTCGCGCTGGGCATCGCTGGCATGGGGCGCGTGCAGCAGCAGTTCTTCCCGGACTCCAGCCGGCCAGAGGTGCTGGTGGACCTGTGGTTGCCCGAGGGCTCCACGATCCAGGAGACCGACGCCCTGGCGCGCCGGTTTGAAGCGCGCATGCTCAAGGAGCCGGGCATCGGCACGGTCACCACGTGGGTCGGGTCGGGCGTGCCGCGCTTTTACCTGCCGCTGGACCAGATCTTTCCGCAGGCCAACGTCACCCAAGCCATCTTGGTGCCCAAGAGCTTGGCCGAACGCGAGGAACTGCGCACGCGGCTGCCCGCATTGCTGGCCGAGGAGTTCCCGGAGGCGCGCGGCCGCGTGAAGTTGCTGCCCAACGGCCCGCCGGTGCCGTATCCGGTGCAGTTCCGCGTGAGCGGGGCCGACCCGAAGGTGGTGCGCGCCTGGGCCGACAAGGCCAAGGAGATCCTGCGTGCCAGCCCGAACATGCGCGGCGTCAACGACAACTGGAACGAAAACGTCAAGACCTTGCGCTTGAACGTTGACCAGGACAAGGCCCGCGCGCTGGGGGTGTCCAGCCAGGCCTTGGCGCAATCCGCGCGCACCATGTTGTCGGGCACCGTCATCGGCCAGTACCGCGAGGCCGACAAGCTGATCGACATCGTGCTGCGCCAGCCGGCCGATGAGCGCTCGGTCATCACCGACATGGCCAACGCCTACGTGCCGTCCACCACCGGCCGCGCGATTCCGCTCACGCAAATCGCCAAGGTCGATTTCGACTGGGAGCCGGGCGTGATGTGGCGAGAGGGCCGCGCCTACGCCGTGACCGTGCAAGGCGATGTGGCCGAAGGGCTGCAGGGCGCGACCGTGACCAAGGAGGTCTGGCCCAAGCTCGATGAGTTGCAAAAGCAGATGCCCACGGGCTACCGCATCGACATCGCTGGCGCCGTGGAAGAAAGCAGCAAGGGTCAAGGCTCGATCGCCGCGGGCGTGCCCATCATGCTGTTCATCACCTTCACGCTGCTGATGCTGCAGCTGCACAGCTTCAGCCGGGCGATGTTGGTCTTCCTGACCGGGCCGCTGGGCATTGCCGGTGTCGCCATGGCCTTGCTGCTGCTGAACCGCCCGTTTGGCTTCGTGGCACTGCTGGGCGTGATCGCGCTGATGGGCATGATCATGCGCAACTCGGTCATCTTGATCGACCAGATCGAGCAAGACCGGGCCCGTGGCGTGCCCGATTGGTCGGCCATCGTGGAGTCTGCGGTGCGGCGTTTCCGCCCCATCGTGCTCACGGCCGCAGCGGCCGTGCTGGCCATGATCCCGCTGTCGCGCAGCGTGTTCTGGGGGCCGATGGCGGTGGCCATCATGGGGGGCTTGATCGTGGCCACCGTGCTGACGCTGCTGGCCCTGCCGGCCATGTACGCCGCGTGGTTCCGCGTGACCCGCCCGGCCGAAGAAGAGCAGACCCGCCTGCAAAGCCAGTGGCCTGACACCACCGCCGAGCAAGCCTGATTCATCAGGGTTTCCTCCGCCCAGCGATCGCGCACCGGCCGGTGCGCGCGACCTCGCTACAATCGCCGGTTTGCCGAATCGCCTACGGGGTTGCTGCTGATCTGATTTGCAGCAACCCAAGCAAGACCCGCGCGGGTGGCGAAATTGGTAGACGCACCAGGTTTAGGTCCTGACGCCTTCACGGGCGTGCCGGTTCGAGTCCGGCCCCGCGCACCACCTCTGTCCCTTCAACTGTTCCCGAGTCCATCATGGCCGTCACCGTCGAAACCCTCGAAAAGCTGGAACGCCGCATCACCCTGCACGTGGCGGCCACTGAGATCAACAGCGAAGTCGAAGCCCGCCTCAAGAAGCTGGCTCGCACCGTCAAGGCCGACGGCTTCCGCCCCGGCAAGGTGCCGATGAACGTCGTCGCCCAGCGCTACGGCTACTCGGTGCAATACGAAGTCGTGAACGACAAGCTCGGTCAAGCCTTCGCCGCCGCCGCCAACGAAGCGCAACTGCGCGTGGCCGGCATGCCCCGCATCGAGCAGAAGAACGAAGCGCCCGAAGGCCAAATGGCTTTTGACGCGACGTTCGAGGTCTACCCTGAAGTCAAGATTGGTGATCTTGCTGCCGCCGACGTTGAGCGCGTGACCAGCGAAGTGACCGACGAAGCCATCGACAAGACTGTCGAAATCCTGCGCAAGCAGCGTCGCAGCTTCGCCCAGCGCGCGGCCGCTGACGTCGCCCAGGCTGGCGACCGCGTCACCATCGACTTCGAAGGCAAGATCGACGGCGAGCCCTTCGCCGGCGGCAAGGCCGAAGGCTTCCAGTTCCTGATCGGCGAAGGCCAGATGCTGGAGCAGTTCGACGCCGCCGTGCGCGGCATGAAGGCTGGCGAAAGCAAGACCTTCCCGCTGCAGTTCCCTGAGGACTACCACGGCAAGGACGTGGCCGGCAAGGAAGCCGACTTCCTGGTCACGGTCAAGAAGATCGAAGCCCAACATCTGCCTGAAGTGAACGAGGCGTTCGCCAAGTCCCTGGGCATCAAGGACGCTTCGGTGGACGGCCTGCGCGCCGACATCAAGAAGAACCTCGAGCGTGAAGTGAAGTTCCGCGTGCTGGCTCGTAACAAGGGTGCCGTGATGGACGCTTTGGTGGCCGCCTCTGAACTGGACGTGCCCAACGCCCTGGTGCAAGGCGAAGCCGAGCGCATGGTCGGCCAGGCCCGCGAAGACCTGAAGAAGCGTGGCGTGAAGGATGCCGACAAGGCCGAAATCCCCGCCGACATCTTCAAGCCCCAAGCCGAGCGCCGCGTGCGCCTGGGCCTGGTGGTGGCCGAACTGGTGCGTGCCAACAACCTGCAAGCCAAGCCGGCCCAGCTGCAAGCGCACATCGAAGAGCTGTCGCAGAGCTACGAGAAGCCCGCTGAAGTCATGCGTTGGTACCTGACGGACCGTGAGCGCATGGCCGAAGTCGAAGCCGTGGTCGTTGAGAACAACGTCACGGAATTTGTGCTGGCCACTGCCAAGGTGACCGACAAGGCGCTGCCGTTCGACGAGCTGATGGCTCAGGGCAACTGAAAGCCCTTCGCATGACGAAGGCGCCGCGCCGCAAGGCCCGGCGCCTTTTTACTTGCGTGGCCATAATCAGCCCCCATAACCGTTGCAGCTGAATTAGTTTTCAAGGATCTGAATGAGCGCTCTGGACACCCGCAATCTCGGCCTCGTGCCCATGGTCATCGAACAGTCGGGCCGTGGCGAGCGCGCCTACGACATCTACTCGCGCCTCCTGCGTGAGCGCATCGTGTTCCTGGTGGGCCCTGTCAACGATGCCGTCGCCAACCTCGTGGTGGCGCAACTGCTGTTCCTGGAAAGCGAAAACCCGGACAAGGAGATTTCGCTCTACATCAACAGCCCCGGTGGCAGCGTGTCGGCGGGCATGTCGATCTTCGACACCATGAACTTCATCAAGCCCGAGGTGTCGACCTTGTGCATGGGCATGGCGGCCAGCATGGGTGCCTTCCTGTTGTCGGCCGGTGCCAAGGGCAAGCGCTTCTCGCTGCCGAACGCCAAGGTCATGATCCACCAGCCGCTCGGTGGCGCCCAGGGTCAGGCCACGGACATCGAGATCCACGCCCGTGAAATCCTGAAGACGCGTGACACGCTCAATCGCATCCTCGCCGAGCGCACGGGTCAACCGCTGGACAAAATCCAGGCAGACACCGAACGCGACTACTTCATGTCGGCGGCGGAGGCCCAGGGCTACGGTCTGATCGACCAGGTGCTGGAACACCGTCCTTGACGTGATCGGCCCCTCGAAAGGGGCGGAAGACGCTGCGATTTCGGGGCCCTTATCCCCGTAGGGGCCCCGAGATCGTTTGGACTATCATCATCCGAGGCATTTCGCCTCTTCTTCGAGCAGTTCCATGGCCGATAAAAAAGGCAACTCCAGCGAGAAAGTTCTTTACTGCTCCTTCTGCGGCAAGAGCCAGCACGAGGTCAAGAAGCTCATCGCCGGACCGTCCGTCTTCATCTGCGACGAGTGCATCGAGCTGTGCAATGACATCGTCCGCGATGAAGTTCCCGCCCCGGCGCCGGCCGCGCGCGCGGGCAAGTCAGACCTGCCCGTTCCCAGCGAAATCAAGGCGAGCCTGGACCAATACGTGATCGGTCAGGACGTGGCCAAGCGCACGCTGGCGGTGGCCGTCTATAACCATTACAAGCGGCTGCGCCACATGAGCACGGCCAAGGATTCGGTCGAGCTCTCCAAGAGCAACATCTTGCTGATCGGCCCCACGGGCTCGGGCAAGACCTTGTTGGCGCAGACACTCGCGCGCCTGTTGAATGTGCCTTTCGTCATCGCCGACGCCACCACGCTGACCGAAGCCGGCTACGTGGGCGAGGACGTCGAAAACATCATTCAAAAGCTGCTGCAGAACTGCAACTACGACGTGGAACGCGCGCAGCGCGGCATCGTCTACATCGACGAAATCGACAAGATTTCCCGCAAGGCCGACAACCCGTCCATCACGCGCGACGTGTCGGGTGAGGGCGTGCAGCAGGCGTTGCTGAAGCTGGTTGAAGGCACGATGGCTTCGGTTCCCCCGCAGGGCGGGCGCAAGCATCCCAACCAAGACTTCCTGCAGATCGACACCACCAACATCCTCTTCATTTGCGGCGGTGCTTTCGATGGCCTGGAAAAGGTCATCCAAAACCGCAGCGAGAAGTCGGGCATCGGCTTTGGCGCGACGGTCAAGAGCAAGAGCGAAAAGCGGGTGTCGGAAGTCTTCCGCGAGTGCGAGCCCGAGGACATCATCAAGTTCGGCCTGATTCCCGAACTCGTCGGCCGCCTGCCGGTGGTGGCCACGCTGGGTGAACTGACGGAAGATGCGCTGATTCAGATCCTGACGGAACCCAAGAACGCGCTGGTCAAGCAGTACCAGCAGCTCTTCCAGATGGACGGTGTGGATCTCGAGATCCGCAAGCCGGCGCTGGCTGCGATCGCGCGCAAGGCCTTGGCGCGCAAGACTGGCGCTCGCGGCCTGCGGTCCATCATGGAGCAGGCACTGATCGACACCATGTTCGAACTGCCCGCCCTGGAAGGCGTGGAGAAGGTGGTGCTCGACGAGCACAACATCGAGGACGCCTCGGCGCGTCCTCTGCTGGTTTACCGCGAGCAAGCCAAGGCCAGCGCCTGAACGCGCGCATCCCACTGCTTGCAATCGCCCCCTCAGGCCGCACATCGGCTTGAGAAAGAGAGGTCTTCATGTCCGGACATCCCATCCTCCCCGCCGACCCCATCACGCTGCCGCTGCTGCCGCTGCGTGATGTGGTCGTGTTCCCGCACATGGTCATCCCGCTGTTCGTCGGGCGCCCCAAGTCCATCAAGGCCCTGGAAGCCGCGATGGAAGCCGGCCGCCAGATCATGCTGGTCGCGCAAAAGGCCGCCGGCAAGGACGAGCCCAAGCCCGAAGACATGTTCGAGGTCGGCTGCGTTTCCAGCATCCTGCAGATGCTGAAGCTGCCTGACGGCACCGTGAAGGTGCTGGTCGAGGGCCTTCAGCGCGCCACGACGCAATCCATCACCGAGCCGGGTGAGCACTTCGTGGCCGAAGTGACCCCCATCCCGCCGGAGACCGAGCACGCGCCCGAAGTCGAAGCCTTGCGCCGTGCCGTGACGCAGCAGTTCGACCAGTACGTCAAGCTCAACAAGAAGATCCCGCCCGAGATCCTCACGTCCATCGGCGGCATCGACGACCCGGGTCGTTTGGCCGACACCATCGCCGCGCATCTGCCGCTCAAGCTCGACGCCAAGCAGGCCGTGCTTGACTTGGCCGACGTCGCCAAGCGCCTGGAAAAATTGCTCGACCTGCTCGAGCACGAAGTCGACATCCTGCAAGTCGAAAAGCGCATCCGTGGCCGCGTCAAGCGCCAGATGGAGAAGAGCCAGCGCGAGTACTACCTTAACGAGCAGGTCAAGGCCATCCAGAAGGAGCTCGGTGACGGCGAAGACGGCGCCGACATGGAGGAACTCGAGAAGAAGATCCTCGCCGCCAAGATGCCCAAGGAGGCGCGCAAGAAGGCCGACGCCGAGCTCAAGAAGCTCAAGCTGATGTCGCCCATGTCCGCCGAGGCGACCGTGGTGCGCAACTACATCGACACGTTGGTCAACCTGCCCTGGAGCAAAAAGACCAAGATCAAGCACGACCTCAAGAACGCCGAGGACGTGCTGAACGAAGACCATTACGGCCTCGAGAAGGTCAAGGACCGCATCCTTGAGTACCTCGCGGTGCAACAGCGCGTCGACAAGGTCAAGGCGCCCATCCTGTGCCTGGTCGGCCCTCCGGGCGTCGGCAAGACCTCGCTCGGCCAGAGCGTTGCGCGCGCCACGGGCCGCAAGTTCGTCCGCATGGCGCTGGGCGGCGTGCGCGACGAAGCCGAGATCCGCGGTCACCGTCGCACCTACATCGGCTCCATGCCGGGCAAGGTGCTTCAGTCGCTGACCAAGGTCGGCACGCGCAACCCGCTGTTCCTGCTCGACGAGATCGACAAGCTGGGCATGGACTTCCGTGGCGACCCGTCGTCGGCGCTGCTGGAGGTGCTGGACCCCGAGCAGAACCACACCTTCGGTGACCATTACATCGAGGTCGACTTCGACCTGTCCGATGTCATGTTCGTCGCCACCTCGAACTCGATGAACATCCCGCCCGCGCTGCTGGACCGGATGGAAGTAATCCGCCTGTCGGGCTACACCGAGGACGAGAAGGTCAACATCGCGCAAACGTACCTGCTGCCCAAGCAACGCAAGAACAACGGCGTGCTGGACGAGGAGATGGAGGTCGCCGAATCCGCCATCCGCGGCGTGATTCGCTACTACACACGTGAAGCGGGCGTGCGTTCGCTGGAGCGCGAAATGTCCAAGATCTGCCGCAAGGTGGTGAAGGGCATCCAGCTCAAGACGTACGAGGGCAAGGTCACCGTTACGGAGGACAACCTCCACGACTTCCTCGGCGTTCGCAAGTACGACTTCGGCCGTGCCGAGAAGAAGAATCAGGTTGGTCAGGTGGTCGGCCTCGCGTGGACCGAAGTGGGCGGCGATCTGCTGACCATCGAAGCCACCGCGATGCCGGGCAAGGGCAACATCATCCGCACCGGTTCGCTGGGCGATGTGATGAAGGAGTCCGTGGAAGCGGCTCGCACCGTCGTGCGTTCGCGCGCTCGTCGCCTGGGTATCAAGGACGAGGTCTTCGAGAAGCGTGACGTGCACGTCCACGTGCCCGATGGCGCCACGCCCAAGGACGGCCCGAGCGCGGGTGCCGCGATGACGACGGCTTTCGTGTCCGCGCTGACCGGCATCCCGGTCCGTGCAGACGTGGCAATGACCGGCGAAATCACGCTGCGCGGTGAAGTCACCGCCATCGGTGGCCTGAAGGAAAAGCTGCTCGCAGCCCACCGCGGCGGCATCAAGACCGTGATGATTCCGGAAGAGAACGTCAAGGACCTGCAGGACATTCCGGAGAACGTGAAGAACCAACTCGAGATCGTGCCGGTGCGCTGGATCGAGCGTGTGCTGGAGGTGGCGCTGGAGACCCTGCCGACGCCGCTGCCCGAGGAAGAAGTGCCGGTGGCCGCGGCCACTGCAGGCGATGCAGCGGCCAAGGGCAGCGTCGTTCCGCACTGATTTTTTAAAAAGTCTTGCGGAGCCCTGAATTTCTGGATTAGAATTTCAGCTTCGCTAGGAACGCAGCAGACGCAGCGTGACAAGCGAAACAAAGCGGGATTAGCTCAGTTGGTAGAGCGATACCTTGCCAAGGTATAGGTCGAGAGTTCGAGCCTCTTATCCCGCTCCAGTTTCTTCCGAAAGGGAAGCCCAGGCTTCCCTTTTTCGTCGGGGTCGCACCAACGATTCCGATTGGGTTTACGGCGGCGCGGTAGCAAAGCGGTTATGCCCCGGATTGCAAATCCGGTTAGTCCGGTTCGACTCCGGACCGCGCCTCCAAAAGACACCATGCGGGTGTAGCTCAGTTGGTAGAGCGCAACCTTGCCAAGGTTGAGGTCACGAGTTCGAGCCTCGTTACCCGCTCCAGTCAAAGTCGGTCGCACCGACGTTTTGCCCCGGCAGGCAAAGCAAAAATGCGCGGGTGTAGCTCAGTTGGTAGAGCGCAACCTTGCCAAGGTTGAGGTCACGAGTTCGAGCCTCGTTACCCGCTCCAAATCACGGGAGATTCGATTCGTCGAGTCTCCCGTTTTTCTTTTCTGGCGCTCAGATAATGCGTGGCGCGCGCGGGTGGCGAAATCGGTAAACGCAGCGGACTTAAAATCCGCCGCCCTCAACAGGCGTACGGGTTCAAGTCCCGTCCCGCGCACCAAGCCTGCTGAAGCCGCCTCAGGCGCGCTCGGTGTCAGCGTGCCAAGCGTGAACCGGCGTGTCTTGCCAGCCCAGCACGTGTGAAATCCAGCGTTGCAGTGCCGCCGGATCGCCGCTGGTCTCGATTTGCATCCTCGGGGCCGCCGGAGTTGGTTCGGCCCACAGGTCACAGGCGCGCCGCGCCACGGCCACCTCGATGCGCACCACGCGCACATCTGGGCCCATGGCGGCTTCCCAGAGGGGCTGGATCAGCGGGTAGTGCGTGCAACCCAGCAGCACGGTGTCGACGCGCCGCATCCGCAGCGGTTCGCAGTAGCGGTCGACCAGGGCGCTCAGGCGCGGGCTGTCCAAGTCGCCCGCCTCAATGCAGTCCACCACGCCAGCACAGCCTTGCACCACGAACTCTGACGTGCCGCCGTGGCGCGCGATCAATGCACGCAGTCGGTCACTTCCGGCGGTTGACGGGGTTGCCAGAAGCCCGATGCGCCCGTTGCGGGTCAACGCGACGGCGGGTTTGATGCCTGGCTCGGTGCCGACGAACTGCACCTGCGGCCACTGGGCGCGGAGGTCATCGATGGCATGAGCCGTTGCCGTGTTGCAGGCGATCACGACCATGCGAGCGCCCTGGGCCAGCAAATGAGCCGTGATGGCCCTGCTACGCGCGCGAATCTCCTCGGGCGTGCGCGTGCCGTAGGGGGCGTAGGCGGCATCGGCCAGATAGTGCAGCGCGCTGTGGGGCAGCAAGGAGCGCAGTTCGCGCAACACGGTCAGGCCGCCGACGCCGGAGTCGAACACGCCGATTGAAGGGGACTCGAACGGTGCAATGGACATGGGCGGCGCAGTCTAGCCCCGCAATTTGAGTGGGCTCTCCAAAAAGACTTCACGCGGCGCGGACGGTGGTCTGGCTAGAATCGAACGATCGTGCTTTTTTATGCGCGACTCCCGCGCGGAGCGCCCGTAGAATCTGGTTAACGTTTACGTCAATTCGAGCTGGAGTTTTCGATGAAGGTCTTGGTCCCTGTCAAACGCGTCGTGGACTACAACGTCAAGGTGCGCGTCAAGAGCGACGGTACGGGCGTCGACATCGCCAACGTCAAGATGTCCATGAACCCTTTCGACGAAATCGCCGTCGAAGAGGCTGTTCGCCTGAAGGAAAAAGGCGCGGTCACTGAAGTGATCGCGGTGTCGTGCGGCGTCACGCAGTGCCAGGAAACCCTGCGCACCGCGATGGCCATCGGTGCCGACCGCGCCATCCTGGTGGAAACCGCAGCCGACGTCGAACTGCAGCCGCTGGCCGTGGCCAAGCTGCTCAAGGCGCTGGTGGACAAGGAAGGCCCGAGCCTGGTCATCCTGGGCAAGCAGGCCATCGACGACGACTGCAACCAAACCGGCCAGATGCTGGCCGCGCTGACCGGCATGCCGCAGGGCACGTTCGCCTCCAAGGTGGAAGTGGCCGGCGACAAGGTCAACGTGACCCGTGAAGTGGACGGCGGCCTCGAGACCGTGGCGTTGAGCCTGCCGGCGGTCGTGACCACCGACCTGCGCTTGAACGAGCCGCGTTACGTGACGCTGCCCAACATCATGAAGGCCAAGAAGAAGCAGCTCGACATCGTCAAGCCGGCGGATCTGGGTGTGGACGTGACCCCGCGCATCAAGACCCTGAAGGTCAGCGAGCCGCCCAAGCGCGGCGCGGGCGTGAAGGTGGCCGATGTGGCGACGCTCGTCACCAAGCTGAAGACCGAAGCCAAGGTCATCTAACGCAAAGAATCTGGAGACTTTGACATGACCGCACTCGTCATTGCCGAACACGACAACGCCTCGATCAAGGGCGCCACGCTGAACACCGTGACTGCCGCCGCCGCCCTGGGTGGCGATGTGCACGTGCTGGTGGCTGGCCACAACGCGGCTGCTGCGGCCGCCGCTGCGGCGCAAATCGCCGGCGTGGCCAAGGTGTTGCACGCCGACTCGGCCGCCCTGGCTGAAGGCCTGGCTGAAAACGTGGCCGCGCAAGTCATCGCGCTGGCCTCGGGCTACAGCCACATCCTCTTCCCCGCCACCGCCGCCGGCAAGAACGTCGCTCCGCGCGTTGCCGCGCTGCTGGACGTGGGCCAGATCAGCGACATCACCAAGGTCGTGAGCGCCGACACCTTCGAGCGTCCGATCTACGCCGGTAACGCCATCGCCACCGTGCAGAGCGGCGACGCCACCAAGGTGATCACTGTGCGCACGACCGGCTTTGACCCGGCGGCCTCCGCCGGTGGTTCCGCTGCTGTGGAATCCGCTGCTGCCGCTGCCGACTCGGGCAAGAGCAGCTTCGTGGGCCGTGAGGTCACGAAGAGCGACCGCCCCGAGCTGACTGCTGCCAAGATCATCGTGTCGGGCGGCCGCGCGCTGGGCTCGAACGAGAAGTTCATGGAAGTGCTGACGCCGCTGGCCGACAAGCTGGGCGCGGCCCTGGGTGCCTCGCGTGCTGCGGTGGACGCGGGCTACGCCCCCAACGACTGGCAGGTCGGCCAGACCGGCAAGATCGTGGCCCCCCAGCTGTACGTGGCGGCCGGCATCTCCGGCGCCATCCAACACCTGGCCGGCATGAAGGACTCCAAGGTCATCGTGGCCATCAACAAGGATCCGGAAGCCCCGATCTTCTCGGTGGCCGACTACGGTTTGGAAGCCGACCTGTTCACGGCCGTGCCGGAACTGGTGAACACGCTGTAAATCGCACGCTGACTGCACCGGGCGCCCCGACTTTGGTCGTTGCGGCGCCCTTTTTGTATCCGCCTGGAGGAACAAATGAGTTACCAAGCCCCCGTGAAGGACATGCTCTTCAACATCCAGCACCTGGCTGGACTGGAGACGCTGACGCAACAGATCCCCGCCTTTGCCGACTTCGGCCTGGACACCGCCGGTGCCGTGCTGGAAGAGTGCGCCAAGCTCACGCAAGACGTCATTGCCCCGCTGAACTGGGACGGCGACAAGAACCCGTCGTTCTGGAAGGACGGCCAGGTCACGACCACGCCCGGCTTCAAGGACGCCTTCCGCGCCTACGCCGAAGGCGGCTGGCAGGGCTTGCAGCACCCGACCGACTTCGGCGGTCAGGGCGCGCCCAAGACGATCGCCGCGGCTTGCAATGAAATGCTGCAGGCGGCCAACATGAGCTTCGCGCTGTGCCCGCTGCTGACCGACGGCGCCGTTGAAGCGTTGCTGACGGCCGGCAGCCCGGAGCAGCAAGCCACGTTCATCCCGAAGCTGCTGGACGGCTCCTGGACCGGCACCATGAACCTGACCGAGCCGCAAGCCGGTTCGGACCTGGCCCTGGTGCGTACGCGCGCCGAGCCGCAGGCGGATGGCACCTACAAGATCTTCGGCACCAAGATCTTCATCACCTACGGTGAGCACGACATGGCCGAGAACATCGTCCACCTCGTGCTGGCCCGCGTGGCTGGCGCGCCGGAGGGCGTGAAGGGCATCAGCCTGTTCATCGTGCCGAAGTTCCTGGTGAATGCCGACGGCTCGCTGGGCGCACGCAACGACGCGCATTGCGTGTCCATCGAGCACAAGATGGGCATCAAGGCCAGCCCCACGGCGGTGTTGCAGTTCGGGGACCACGGCGGCGCCATCGGTCAGCTGATCGGTGAAGAAAACCGCGGTCTGGAGTACATGTTCATCATGATGAACGCGGCTCGCTACGGCGTGGGCCTGCAGGGCGTGGGTATTGCCGACCGCGCCTACCAAAAGGCCGTGTCGTACGCGAAGGACCGCGTGCAATCGCGCCCGGTCGATGGCTCCAAGCCCGGCAGCGCCACCATCATTCACCACCCGGACGTGCGCCGCATGCTGATGACGATGCGCGCGCTGACCGAAGGCTGCCGTGCGATGGCCAGCACCGCCGCAGCCGCCTTCGACGCTGCGCACCATCACCCCGACGCTGACGCGCGCAAGCAAAACCAGGCGTTCTACGACTTCATGGTGCCGCTCGTGAAGGGCTACAGCACCGAGATGAGCCTGGAGGTCACGAGCCTGGGCGTGCAGGTGCACGGCGGCATGGGTTTCATTGAGGAAACCGGTGCGGCGCAGTACTACCGCGATGCCAAGATCCTGACCATCTACGAAGGCACGACGGCCATCCAGGCCAACGACCTGGTGGGCCGCAAAACCGCACGCGATGGCGGCCAGCTGGCACGCGGCATTGCCGGGCAGATCGAGGTCACGGAAGGTCAACTGGCCCAACGTGACAGCGCTGCGGCGCGCGCGGTGCTGAAGGCGCTGCGCGCCTCTCGCGAGGACTTCCTGGCCGTGGTGGACTTCATCGCAGGCTCCGCCAAGGGCACCCCGAACGCGGCTTATGCCGGCTCGGTGCCGTACCTCAT
Source organism: Pelomonas baiyunensis (assembly GCF_043555935.1). NCBI lineage: Bacteria > Pseudomonadati > Pseudomonadota > Betaproteobacteria > Burkholderiales > Sphaerotilaceae > Roseateles > Pelomonas baiyunensis. Next base: position 1,024,629 of record NZ_JBIGIB010000001.1, read on the forward strand.
GCTCGCCGGCAACCTGGTGGCGGGCTGGCAACTGGCGCGTGCGCTGCTGGTGGCCGAAGACGCCTTGGCAACGGACACCGCCTTCATGCAGGCCAAGATCGCCACCGCGCGCTTCTATGCCGAACACATCCTGCCGCGCACCGGTGCTCTGCGTGCCGCCATCGTCGATGGCGCCGACAGCGTGACCGAACTGGCGCTGGACGCCTTCTGAGGAGACAGACCTTGGCATTGCCCGACATCCTGAAGAACCTGCCGCTGCCGGTCATCGGCTCGCCGCTGTTCATCATCAGCAACCCCAAGCTCGTCATCGAGCAGTGCAAGGCCGGCGTCGTCGGCTCCATGCCCGCGCTCAATGCCCGCCCGGCCGAACTGCTGGACGAGTGGCTGAACGAGATCACGACCGAACTTGCCGCCTACAACAAGGCCAACCCCGACAAGCCCGCCGCGCCGTTCGCCATCAACCAGATCGTGCACAAGAGCAACGACCGGTTGGAGCACGACATGGCGGTGTGCGCCAAGTACAAGGTGCCCATCGTCATCACCAGCCTGGGCGCGCGGGAGGACGTGAACGCCGCCGTGCACGCCTGGGGCGGCATCGTGCTGCACGACGTCATCAACAACAAGTTCGCCAAGAAGGCCATCGAGAAGGGCGCGGACGGCCTGATCGCCGTGGCCACGGGTGCTGGCGGCCATGCGGGCGTGAAGAGCCCGTTCGCGCTGATCCAGGAAATCCGTGAGTGGTTCGACGGCCCGTTGGCGCTGTCGGGTTCCATCGCCACGGGCGACGCCATCCTGGCCGCGCAGGCCTGCGGGGCCGACCTGGCCTACATCGGCTCCGCCTTCATCGCGACCGACGAGGCGCGTGCCAGCGCCGAATACAAGCAGATGGTGGTGGACTGCAACAGCGACGACATCGTCTACAGCAACCTCTTCACCGGCGTGCACGGCAACTACCTGCGCGGCTCGGTGGTGGCCGCCGGCCTGGATCCGGACAACCTGCCCGAGAGCGACCCGAGCAAGATGAACTTCGGCGGTGGCGCGGCCAAGGCCTGGAAGGACATCTGGGGCAGCGGGCAGGGCATCGGCGCGGTGCGCGAAGTGCTGCCCGCCGCCCAACTGGTGGCGCGCTTCAAGCGTGAGTACGCCGCCGCACGGGCCCGGTTGGCCTTGGGCTGATCCGCGCTCCTCGCACGCAGCACGGCCACCTTCGGGTGGCCGTTTTCATGTCAGCGCCGCACGCCGCGCAGCAGGCGCAGCCCGTTGAACACCACCAGAAGGCTGGCGCCCATGTCGGCAAACACAGCCATCCACATCGTTGCGTTGCCGAACACGGCGAGCCCGAAGAACACCGCCTTGATGCCCAGTGCCAATGCGATGTTCTGCCACAGCACCGCGTGGGTGCGGCGGGACAGGCGGATGGTCTCGGCCACCTTGCGCAGGTCGTCGTTCATGATGAGCACGTCGGCCGCCTCCTTGGCGGTGTCGGTGCCCGCCGCAACCATCGAGAAACCCACGGTGGCCGCAGCCAGGCTGGGCGAGTCGTTCACGCCGTCGCCCACCATGCCCACCGGTCCCTCGCTCTGAAGGGCCGCCACGAGTTGCAGCTTGTCGTGCGGCATGAGCTGGGCCCGCACGTCGGTGATGCCGACTTGGGCTGCAATGGCCTGGGCCGTGGCCGGGTTGTCGCCCGTCAGCATGACCGTGCGCACGCCCAGCGCGTGCAGTTCCGCCACGGCGTCTCGGCTGGTGGCGCGTGCGGTGTCGGCCACGGCGAATGCGGCGAGGGCGCGGTGTGCATCGGCCAGCACCGACACCGTCCGCCCCAGCGCCTCCTGCTCATGCATCCACGTGTCCAGGGTGGCGCTGCCCGCGAGGTTGCGCGCCAGCAGTCCGCGGGGGTGGCCAAGGGTCAAGGTGCGCCCTTGGATTTCGCCGTGCACGCCCACGCCCAGGTCTGCTCCGAAGGCCTCCACAGGCAGCGCCTCGCCCGCCAGCCCCGAGGCCACGGCTTTGGAGACCGGGTGGTCTGACCGCGCCGCCAAACTGCGCGCCAGGCGCAGCACGTGCTCCGGTGGCAGGTCGGCCGCAAGGACGTGGTGGGCGACCAGCTCGGGCCGCCCCTCGGTGAGCGTGCCGGTCTTGTCCAGCGCCAGCATTTTCAGCCGGCGGGCCTGCTCCAGATGCACGCCCCCCTTGATCAAGATGCCGCGGCGCGCGGCGGCAGCCAGGCCGCTGACGACGGTGACCGGCGTGGAGATGACCAGGGCGCACGGGCACGCGATCACCAGCAGGACCAGCGCTTTGTACAGGCCTGTCAGCCAAGGCCAGCCCAGCAGCCACGGCGTGCCCAGGGCCACGGCCAGTGCGAGCACGAACACCGCCGGCGTGTAGACAGCGGCGAACCGGTCGACAAAGCGTTGTGTTGGCGCCCGCTGGCTTTGGGCCGACTCGACCGCGTGGATGATGCCGGCCAGCACCGTGTCGGTCGCCCGCCGGGTCACCTCGAACTCCAGGGCTCCGGCCTGGTTGATGGTGCCGGCATAGACCGGGTCGCCCGGGCCTTTGTCCACCGGCAGGCTCTCACCGGTGACGGGGGATTGGTCCACGGCGCTGTGCCCCAGGGTGACGCGCCCGTCCAGCGCGAAGCGCTCGCCCGGCTTCACGCGCACCACGGCGCCCACGGCGATGCCGTCTGCGGCCACGCGCATCCAAGCCCCATCGGGCTGGCGTACCTCGGCCTCGTTCGGCGACAGCGCCAGCAAGCTGGCAATCGCGTCGCGCGCCCGTTCCACCGACCTGGCCTCGATCAGTTCGGCCAGCGCATACAGCGCCATCACCATGGCCGCTTCGGGCCATTGCCCGATGACGAAGGCGCCGGTCACGGCCACGGCCATCAGCGCATTGATGTTGAGCTGCCCGCGCGCCAGCGCCGCCAGACCTTTGCGAAACACCGCCAGGCCCGACAGGGCAATCGCCAAGGCCGCCACGGCCATGCCCGCCCACTGCCAAGGCAGCGTGTCGGGCGCCATGAAGTGCAGGGCCTCGGCGGCTGCAGCCACACCCAGGGCTGCGACGAGGCGCGCCTGCTCTGCGCTGCGGGCCCGGGCCGTGTCGGCCGCGGCGGGTGGGGCGGACAGGGTTTGCGTGCTGAAGCCGGCCCGTTGGATGGCAGCCGTGATGGCCTCCCAGCGCGCGGCCGGGGCGTCAATGCGGAGTGCGCGGGCGGGCAGGTCGAACTGCAGGTGATGCACGTCCGACAGGCCTTCGAGCGCGCGACGGATCTGCGCCTCTTCGGTCGGGCAGTCCATCGCCGGAATGCGCAGCAGCAGGGCGCCGGCGGTGCCCACGGGGCGGGGCAGGGCCGTGGCCTCGCCACAGGCACCGCCATGGCAGCAGCTCGCAGCGGCGGGGGCTGAGACGGCGCAGGCGTCGTGTCCGTGGGCATGCCCGTGCTCGTGCCCGTGGTCGTGGTCTTTGCAGTGACCGTGACCGTGATCGCCGTGATCGTCGGCGTGATCGTCGGCGTGATCGTGGGCGTGATCGTGGGCGTGATCGTGCGTGTTTCGGTGGGCTTGTGGGTGGGAAGTCATGCGCGGGCTCAGGCGTTGTTGGGGGAATTGGAATCCCTGGAGCAACTCCAGAGTCAAGTGCTTAGACTCGGTCCCTGCCTCGCCGATGAAAGCACGCCATGAAGATCGGAGACATCGCCGCCGCCTCGGCCACGGCCATCGACACCATCCGCTACTACGAGCGGGAGGGTTTGCTGCCCGCGCCGGCCCGCACGGCGGGTGGTTTTCGGGTGTACGAGGCGGTACACCTGGAGCGCCTTCAGTTCATTCGCTACTGCCGCGGGCTGGACATGTCACTCGACGAAGTGCGCGTGCTGCTGCGGGTGAAAGACGCGCCCGGTGCTGACTGCGGGGATGTGAACGCGCTGCTGGACGCGCACATCGGCCATGTGTCGCAGCGCGTGCGCGAACTGCGGGCGCTGGAGAAGCAGCTCAAGGACTTGCGGCAGCGTTGCGGCGCAGCCCAGGGCGCGGCGCAGTGCGGCATCTTGAACGGCTTGGCCGCAGCAGCCCAGGAAGGGGGCGCACCGGTGGTGGCGTCGCATTTGCGGTCGGTGCACGGGCACTGAGCGACGGGCCTAGGGAAGCGCCGTCCCTGAACCTGGTGACGTCCAAGCCGGGCGGTCACGGGTAATCCATGAAACCGCTTTCTTGCCTCCCCAGGGAGGATCGCGCCTTGATTTGAAAGCGCTTTCATTGCGCCCTCGAATTGCGACCTCGTTCCGGCAGCGGCTGCATGCCGGAACGCGCAGTAGGTCTTCGCAGTCGCGACCGGCCTCTTGATCCCGAAACACGTTGGGGCCCTGAACCACCTGCCGATCCGGGCGACGAGCGGGTGAAGGAGACAAAGGTGAATCTATTCATGCGTTGCATGCGCTTCCTGAGTGCGTGCTTTTTGCTGACGCTGGGCCTCTTCGGCACGGCTTCGGCGGCGGACTACGACCAAGGCGTGACCGTCAGCGGCACCACGGCCACCATTTGGTTCAAGTCCAACGTGGCCACCACCTGGGTCGACGTTCACTACACCGTGAACAACGGCGCCCAGCAAAACATCCGCATGCCGGCTGCCAACGGCCGCTACGAGCAGAAGCTGACGGTCGCCAGCGGCAACGTCATCGGCTACTGGTTCACGTACAACAACGGCGCGCCGGCGTACGACACGCCGAAGTTCAGCTACACGGTCAACGGCAATACTGCGACCGGCCCGATCTGCTTCTACGCGGATGTGAACTACACCGGCGACAGCCTGTGCGTGAGCGCGGATTCCAGCTGGATCGGCACCGCCTGGAACGACCGCATCTCGTCGGTCAAGGTGCAGGCGGGTTATCAGCTCACGCTCTACAACGACATCAACTTCGGTGGTTCGTCGCTGGTGTTGACCGCCAACGAGCCCAACCTCGTGAACCGGGGCTTCAATGACCGGACCTCGTCCTACAAGGTCGGCCAGGCCTCGGGCACCTGGAACGGTCGCACCACGTTCAACATCGTGAACCAAACCGCCGGCCGCTGGACCGACGATCAGGTCTACTGGGCCATCATTGGCCGCGACTGGTCGACCGGCAAGTTCGTGCGCGTGGATGCCTCGGGCAACCTGATCCCCATGTCCACGGGCGACAACGGCGCGCTGACCAAGGCGGGCGTCACCTACACGAACTACTTCCACAAACTGAGCAACACCCGCTCGGTGACCATCCCGCCGCTGGACTCGGCCCGCGTGCTGATGTCGGTGGGCTCGCCCATGTACATCCGCGTGGTGGTGGATGGCAATGGCAACGTCGGCTATGCCGGCGCCAACATCGAGAACCCGAGCGACCCCAACATCGACGTCTACTTCGACTTCGGTGAAATGGCCATCCTGCCCCCGGGCAACGCCAACCCCGGCATCTTCGTGAACACCACCCGCGTGGACCAGTTCGGTTTCCCCGTGAAGCTGCGTGTGCAAGGCTTGGGGGGCTTCGACCAGTCGGTCGGCGAGCCGCTCACCGAAACGCGAGACCAACTGTTCAGCCGCTACCAGGCGGAAGTGCCGGCCGAGTTCCGCAACCTGGCCCAAGCGCCGTACTCGCCGTACCGCATCACTGCGCCCGCCCACGGCAACTTCAAGCCGGGCGGCGCCAACGCCAACTACCTGCAGCCCTACATCGACGCCGTGTGGGCCCGCTACCGCAACGAAGACCTGGTGTTCACGCTGCAGAACCTGGGCACCTTCCGTGGCCGCATCAGCGGTGACCGCTTCACCTTCACGGGGGGCTCGCCGGCCGGCACGTTCTACATCAACGGCAAGCCCGACACCGCCATGGTGCTGCTGGGTGCGGGCCTGCTGGCCGATGCCAGCGGCAACCCGACCAACATCGGCACGCAGCTGCAGATCCAGGCGCAAATCTGCGCCGCGCTGAACCGCCATGTGCTGGAAACGCCGGCCAACTGGTATGTGCAGTCGGCCCACCACCCGGCCGGTCAGCGCAGCAACTGGTTCTCCAAGTTCTGGCACGACCACAGCATCAACAAGAAGGCCTACGGCTTTGCGTATGACGATGTGGGCGACTTCAGCCCGTCCATCCACACCGCAGCGCCCACGACGGTGACCTTCACCATCGGCTGGTAAGCCGCCGGTTCGCTGCCGCGCTCAGCGCCTGTGAAGGCGCCAGGCCGGCAGCGTCCAGCCCGACCACAAGGCCAGGCCGCGCAGCAGCACTGCTGTCGCGGCCGCGGTGCTGATGGCGGCCCACTGCGGCGCATTCAGCGCCACCGCGGCCACCAGCACCCAGGCCCCCACGAAGCTGCACAGCGCGTAGGGCCGGTGGTCGTGAAACGCCGCCGGGATCTCGTTGCACACGATGTCTCGCAGCACGCCGCCAAACACCGCGGTGATCACCCCCATCAACACCGCCACGATGGCGGGCATGCCCGCGTCCAGCGCCACCAGCGTGCCGTTGGCCGTGAACAGGCCCAGCCCCAGCGCGTCGGGCCATTGAATGGCCCGCTCGGTCAGCGCCACATGCCGGCGCCGCATGCCCAGCATCGCCACCAGGCACAGGCCCATCAAGCCCCACAGCCAATCGGCGTGTTCCACCCAGAAGAACGGGCGCCGGTCCAGCAGCACATCGCGCAGCGTGCCGCCGCCGAAGGCCGACAAGCCGGCCACGACGCACAGGCCCACCATGTCCAGTTGCTTGCGGGCACCGGCCAGCAGGCCGGACAGCGCGAAGGCCAGCGTGGCCGCGATTTCCACCGCCGCTTGCAGGGTCGAGAAGTTCAGAACGGGAGGTTTCATGGGCAGGTCGTGGGTGGGCCGCCGCAGGGCGTGCCGAGTTCTGTGCCGCGGCGCGCGGTAGGCGCCGCCGTGACGCGATTCAGATGAGAAAGCGCGCGTCCTTCAGAAAGCGCGACGGGCGTGCGGGGTCGAAGGTCAGCGTCAGCCGCTGGCGTGAACGGGTGAGGGCCACGTACAGCAGGTTGCGGTTCTCCACCGTGCCTGCGCCGAATTCGCCCGCCGTGAGGTGCGGCAGCACCACATGGTCGAACTCCAGGCCTTTGGCCGCTTCGATGCTGGACAGCACCACGCGCTCGCTGCCACGGCTGCGCTGGCGCACGGCGTCCAGCTGGTTGAAGAGGCGAAACGCCGCGTCCACATCGCCCCCCTCGGCCAGCGCGACGCGGTGCAACTGGGTGATGTTGGCCGCCACCCGCTCGGCATCGGCCTCGCGAACGAACACGCGGGCGGCCAGACGGTGTGGGTCCAGCAGGGTCAGGAACGACGCTTCGAACGCGTCGGCATCGCCGCTGCGCAGCAACGCCAGGGTGGCCTCCAGCGCGCGGCGGGCTGCGGGCTGGGCACTGCGCAAGGCGTGCCCCTCCACGAAGCTGTGGGTGCTGTCGGCCGATGCGGCGGCTTCGGCCACCGCCACGCGTTGGGCGTCGCGGGCGTCCAGGTGGCGCAGCTCCAGGCTGTCCACCCGCGCGCCGGTGAACAGCAGCCAGGCGTCCAGCAGGCGGGCGCGTTGCTCAGGCGTGCTGAAGCCGGCGTAGTCCTGCCGGGCATGCGCGTGCAGGCCGCGCACCAGCAGAATCTCCGGCCGCGCCAGGTAGGGCGCAAAGCCCGCGGTCCCGTAGGCAATGCCGTGCCGCAGCAGCTCATGCTCGATCAGCACCGACTGCGACGCGTGCCGCAGCAACACGCGCAGCGCGGTTTGCGCCGTCTGTGCGTGGTGCGCCTGGGCCAGCCGCGCGATGAGTTCCGCCGCGAGGCGGGGCGTGTCGCAGGGTTCCAGGGCGATGTGCGTCTGGGCTTGCGGGTCCGCCGCGTAGGGCTTGCGGGCCAGGGCGCCGACATGCTGCGCCAGCTGGGTGCTGAAGCGCCGGGTCGTGGTGAGCGGCAGCACCTCGGGCTGGCCGATCTCGGCCTTGAAGTGCTCGGCCATGAAGGCGGCCTCCGCGCCGGTTTGCGCGTGGATGACCTGGTCCCGGTCGCCCACGCCCACGAACGCGGCGCGCGGGCTGCTGGCCAGTACGGCCTTGAGCACGGTGAACGCGGCGCGGTTCAGGTCGTGCATCTCGTCCACGCAGATCAGCGCCAGGCCGTGGGGCAGGGCGGTGTCGCCAGGCTGGACTTCACCACTCAACAACTGCCGGGCCAGGTCGTAAGGGCCGTCCCCGGCGTAGCGGAACTCGGGGTGGTCCGGGTGCCCGCCGCGGCGGATGAATTCGTAGCACAGCCAGGTGCGCAGGGTGAGGTAGTCCAGCCCCAGGTCGGCCGCGATGGCCGGTGTCAGTCGCTGCTCGGCGTCCAGTTGCTGCAGCAGCATGCGGCCCTTGATGGTGTCGAAGCTTTGCAGCAGGCCTTCCACGAGGTCCGCCGGCCGGGCGTCGGTGTCGAGGTCGTCCGGGTGGGGTTCGTCGGGCAGCGTGAGGGCGCGCTCCACGGCGCGCACAACATAGGGTTGCACCTGCTCGGGCGTTTCCAGCCCGGGCGTTGTGCCGCCTTCGGCGATGGCCAGCACCTCGCGGCTGAAGGTCTCGTAGCTCAGCACGCGCAGGCGCGCCAGCGTACTTTTCTCGACGCCGATGAAGGCCAGGCGTGCCTTGAGCGCGTCCACCGCCGGCTCGGTGGTGGTGAGCGCGAGCACGCTTTCGGGCGGCGCGCCCCGGTGCAGCGCCTGCGCGATGCGCAGGGCCAGCGTCGTGGTCTTGGCCGCGCCTGCGTTGGCTTCCACCAGCAGCAGCCGCGTGCGGCGCAGCTGAATGGCGAGCTGCTCTTCGCTGGGGGTGATGTGTCGGGGCTGGAACGCGGCGTCGCTCATGGCGCGGATTGTCCCGCGCGGGCGTGGCCCGGTCGCCGGCCTCAACCGATCACTTCACCGTGGCCAAGCGAATCTGCGGGGCGTCGTTCGCCGCGTGCGGAATGCTGACCCCAGCCTTCATCGCCCACGGCCGCACCTGATGGTGCAGTGGAATGAAGAGGACTTCGTCTCGGGTTCGCTTGAGCGCGTCCTGCATCTGGCCGAGGCGCTTGGCGGGGTCGGTCTCGCTGCGCATCTGTTGCACAAGTCCGTCCACCACCGGGTCACTCAAGCGGAAGTAGTTGCCTTTGCCGTCGGCGCCTGAGGTGCGGGTGTGCACGATGTCTTGCAGCGTGTACTGCGCGTCGAACGTGTTCACGCCCCAGCCGTACAAGCCGAAGACGAGGTCAAAGGCCTGCAGCGCCGGCGTGAACTGCGACATGGGCTGGGTGGTCAGCTTGGCGCGCACGCCGATCTTGGACCACATCGCCACCGCCGCCTGGCAAATCTCCTCGTCGTTCACGTAGCGGTCATTTGGGCAACGCAGCGGCACCTCAAACCCATCGGCGTAGCCGGCCTCCGCCAGCAGGGCCTTGGCGCGAGCGAGGTCCACGGGCGTGGCAGTGTCCAAGTCAGCACTCCAGCCGGCCGTGCCCGGCGCCACCATCAAGCCGGCGGGAACGGAGTAGCCCCGCATCATGCTGCGCTTGATGGCCTCGCGATCCAGGGCCAGGCTCAGCGCCTGGCGCACGCGCTTGTCCTTGAAGGGGTTGCGGCCCTTGACCGAGCTGCCACGGAGTTCGTCGCTGCCCTGGTCCATGAAGAAAAAGATGGTGCGGTTCTCCGGCCCGTCGATGATCTTCAGCCGCGGGTCGGCCTTGAGCTTGGCCACGTCCTGCGGGGGCAGGTCGGTCAGCAAGTCCACGTCACCGGACAGCAGGGCCGCAACGCGCGTGGCGTCTTGCTTGATGGGCAGGTAGGTCAGCTCGGTCACGTTGCCGCGGGGTTGGTCCCACCAGGCCGCGTTTTGCGTGAACTGCAGTTTCTGGTCGGGCTGCCAAGACACCACCTTGTAGCGACCGGTGCCATTGGCGTTGCGAGAGCAGAACGTTTCTTCCTTGTCCTTGAGCTCCTGCGGCTTCTCGCACTTGTTCTTGACCAGCCACTCCTTGCTGAGCACGCGCACGTAGGTCAGGTTGCGCAGCAGCACCGGTTGGGGCGAATCCAGCAGCAGGTCAACCGTGTAGTCGTCGACCTTGCGCACATCCTTGATGCCCGTGGCGAACACGGTCATTTTGCTGGCGGGATGGCGAATCCGGGCCATCGAGTACACGACGTCTTCGGCTGTCATCGCCTGGCCGTCATGGAACTTCACGCCCCGGCGCAACTCGAACCGAATCTGGGTGGGGCTGACCTGAGTCCATTTGGTGGCCAGTGCGGGTTCGATCTCGAACTTCTCGGTGTAGCGCACCAGGCTTTCGTAGGCATAGCCGGTGAGTGTGGTCGTGGTGCCGTGGTTGGCGGCGTGGGGGTCCAGCGACAAGATGTCGTTCTGCGCGGCCCATCGCAAGGGCGCGGCAGCGGCCAAGGTGGAGGTCAGCAGCAGGGTGACGGCGATGGGCGTGTGTGCGTTCATGGCTTGATGCTCGTGTAACGGGCTTCGAACTGGTCGTTGGAGCGGTGCAGGGTGTCCACCGCGGGCTTCATCGCCCACGGGCGGATCTGGTGGTGCAAGGGCACGAACAGTGCTTCGTCCCGGATGCGCAGCAGGGCCTCACGGATCTGCGCGTTGCGCTTGGCGGTGTCGGGCTCGAACTTGATCTGCTGGATCAGCGCGTCCAGCTTGGCGTCGCTCACCTTGCCGAAGTTGAAGTTGCCATCAGGCCCATTCGTGCGGGTGTGGCCCCAGGCCTGCATGGCGTACTGCGCGTCGTAGGTGGAAACGCCCCAGCCCAGCACGTAGAGCGGCGCCTCGCCCCGCTGGAAGGTTTGGCTGTGGGTGATGAACGGCGTGGCGATGAGCTTGGCCTTGATGCCGATCTTGGCCCACATCGCCACCGCCGCCTGGCACACCTGCTCGTCATTCACGTAACGGTTGTTGGGGCAGTGCAGCGGCACCTCAAAGCCCTGCGCATAGCCCGCGTCGGCCAGCAGCTTGCGGGCTTTGTCGAGGTCGGGTTTGGCCGGAACGTCCATCGCGGCGTCCCAGCCGTTCACGCCGGGCGGCACCATCAGGGCCGCCGGCACCGACAGCCCGCGCATGATGCTGCGCTTGATGGCTTCGCGGTCGATGGCCAGGTTCATGGCTTCGCGCACGCGCTTGTCCTTGAACGGGTTCTTGCCCTTCACGCTGGCGTCGCGCAGTTCGTCACTGCCCTGGTCCATCACGAAAAAGATGGTGCGCACTTCGGCGCCCTCGATCAGCTTGAGCTTGCCGTCTTCCTTGACCTTGAAGAAGTCGGCTGGCGGCAGGTCGGTCACGATGTCCACATCGCCCGACAGCAGGGCGGCCACGCGAGTGGACGGCGTCTTGATGGGCAGGTAGCTCAGCTCGGTGATGTTGCCCTTGTTCGTGCCCCACCAATCCTTGTTGGCAACGAGCTTGACGGCTTGGTCCGGTTGCCAGGACACAAAACGGTACGGCCCGGTGCCCACCGCGTTGCGGCTGGCGAAGTTTTCATCCTTGGCCTTGTAGTCGGCGATCTGCGCGGCGTTGTTCTTCACGCACCATGTCTTGCTCATGATGTTGAAGTTGACGATGTTGGGCAGCAGCATCGGCGTGGGGGCTTCCAGCAGCAGATCGACCGTGTGGTCGTCGATCTTGCGCACCTCCTTGATGCCCGACACGTAGGTCTGCTTGGTGCCCGAGGGCTGGCGGATGCGGTCGAAGCTGAACACCACGTCGTCGGCCGTGAATGGCGAGCCGTCGTGGAACTTCACGCCACGCCGCAGGTCGAATCGCACCTGAGTGGGCGACAGGTAAGTCCACTTGGTGGCCAGCGCCGGTTCCGGCTGGTAGGTCTCGTTGCGGCGGGTCAGCCCCTCGTAGATGTGGGCCGAGATGGTGTTGGAGCTGGTGTGGTCCTGCGAATGAGGGTCCAGCGTCAGGATGTCGTTCTGCGCGGCCCAGCGCAGCGGCGCGGCGTGGGTGGCGGAACTCAGAACCAGCGCCGCCAACAACGGCATCAGCGGCGGCAGCAGGCGCGACACAAGCTTCATCGGGCTCCCCTTGCACAGTGGTGCCCCATGCTAGTTCGCTGGGTGTGAAACGTGACGCTAGGGCTTGCCCGCAGGTTCCAGCGTGCAGTCGCAGCCCTGGCCGGCCGCAATCCAGCGGCGAACCCACCAGCGGCGCAGAGGCCCGGCGCGTTCGTCCAGCGCGCCGCAGCGGTAGCGTGTGCCATCCCATTGCAGCGCGGCGCAGGCGCCGTGCAGACGTCGCGTCAGCAGTACGCCCAGCGGGCAAGGCTCAGCCAGGCAGCACACGCCGCAGCCGTTGCAGGGCGCGCCCACCGTCGGCTTGGCCGGCGCGGCGGGCTGGATTTCAATGACGCGGTGGCGGCTCACCCCGCCATCGTCGCAGAGCCCGGGCTCAGGTCTTGACGCCCAGCTCGCGCAGACGCTCGTCCAAATATGCGCCGGCGGTGTAGCGGTCGCTCAGCACGACGTTGTCTCGCGGATGCAGGAACAGCGGCAACGACACGCGGCTCTTGGTGGCGCCTTCGCCGGTGGGGTTCACCACGCGGTGCTGGGTGGACGGGTAGTAGCCCGCCGAGGCTTCCTGCAGCATGTCGCCGATGTTGATGGTCAGCGTGCCGAAATCGCAGGGCACGTCATGCCAGGCGCCGTCTTTGCCCAGCACCTGCAGGCCGGGCTCGTTGGCCGCGGGCAGGATGGTCAGCAGGTTGATGTCGCCGTGCGCCGCGGCGCGCAGCGAGCCGGCGGGCTCCAGGCCGGTGAGCGGTGGGTAGCGCAGCACGCGCAGCAGCGTCTGGCTGCTGCCCGCGATCATGTTCGACAGCGGCTCGCGGTACTTGGCGGCGATTTCCGGCGGCGTGTAGCGCTCGACCCAGCCCAGCAACTCGGCGGCCAGCGCGTTGGCTTCGCGGTAGTAGGTGAGGGCGTCTTCCTTCAGCTGCGCCGGGACGCGGCCCCAGGGGTAGATGTGGAAGTACTCCTTGATGTCCTTTTGCGTCGAGCCCTTCGCGGTTTCGGAAATCTCGGTCGAAAAGTAGCCGTCTTGCGTTTCCTTGGAGAACGCGAAGTCGTGCTTGGCCTCCGTGTTGAAGAACGCGAGCCAGTCGGCGTAGATCTTCTCCACCAGGGCCTGGCGGATGGGGTGGTTGGTGAGGACGCCGAACCCGGTTTCGTGCAGTGAACGGGTGAACTTTTCGGCCGCGTCTGGAGCGCGGTAATCAACGACCTGGACGTGCATGGGGATCTCCTGAATGTCCCTCGCGCAGCCATTCAATCTCGGGGCTGTCGCACCGCAAGTTTACGGTTCAGTCAACTTTTTATGATCTGGGTCAGTGACGGATGTCGCACATCGTCCGCATTGCCGGGCAAACCCGAGGTGCTAGAGTTCAGACCCTTGAGACTTATGGTCCTTCCCGTCCCTTTTGCCTGGTAACAGCGAAGGTGGGTCGCAATCCGCCAACCGGTCGAGCCGTGTCGCGGAAGGTTCTTCAACCAGCCAACTCCCTGGAAACCGGGGTATGAGGTGAGCGAAAGATGATGCAGCAATACAGGTCGAACTCCTACCTGTTCGGTGGCAATGCCCCGTATGTGGAGGAGATGTACGAGGCTTACCTCGACAACCCGGGCTCCGTGCCTGACAACTGGCGCGCCTACTTCGACGCGCTGCAGCACGTGCCGGCCGTGGATGGCACCGAATCGCGCGATGTGGCTCACGCCCCCGTGATCGAGTCCTTTGCCCAACGCGCCAAGGCCAACGCTTTCGCCAACAAGGCTTCCAGCGCCGATCTGGCCGTGGCCCGCAAGCAGGTGCACGTGCAGTCGCTGATCGCGGCCTACCGCTTCCTCGGCAATCGCTGGGCGGAACTGGACCCCCTCAAGCGCGCCGAGCGCCCCAAGATTCCTGAACTCGACCCCGCGTTCTACGACCTGACCGAGTCCGACATGGACATCTCGTTCAGCGCCGTGAACAGCTACTTCGGTGGCGAGACCATGACGCTGCGCCAGATCGTGCAAGCCCTGCGCGAAACCTACTGCGGCAGCATCGGCTCCGAATTCATGCACGGCTCCGACCCCGGCGAAAAGCGCTGGTGGCAAGAGCGCCTGGAGAAGGCCCGCGGCAAGCCCAGCTTCACCGCGGAAGAGAAGAAGCACATCCTCGACCGCCTGACCGCGGCCGAAGGCCTGGAGCGCTACCTCCACACCAAGTACGTCGGCCAGAAGCGCTTCTCGCTGGAAGGCGGCGAGAGCTTCATCGCCGCGATGGACGAGCTGATCCAGCGCGCCGGCGAGCGTGGGGTGCAGGAAATCGTGATCGGCATGGCCCACCGCGGCCGCCTGAACGTGCTGGTCAACACGCTGGGCAAGATGCCCAAGGACCTGTTCGCCGAGTTCGAGCACAAGGCCGCAGAAGACCTGCCGGCCGGTGACGTGAAGTACCACCAGGGCTTCAGCTCCGACGTGTCCACGCCTGGCGGCCCGGTCCATCTGTCGCTGGCGTTCAACCCGTCGCACCTTGAAATCGTGAACCCGGTGGTGGAAGGCAGCGTGCGCGCCCGCCAAGACCGCCGTGGCGACAAGGCCGGCGCCCAAGTGCTGCCGGTGCTGGTGCACGGTGACGCCGCGTTCGGCGGCCAAGGCGTGGTGCAGGAAACCCTGGCCATGGCCCAGACCCGTGGCTACCGCACGGGCGGCACGGTGCACATCGTCATCAACAACCAGATCGGCTTCACCACCAGCGACCCGCGCGACCTGCGCTCGACCTGGTACTGCTCCGACGTCGTCAAGATGGTCGAAGCCCCGGTGCTGCACGTGAACGGTGACGACCCCGAAGCCGTCGTGTGGGCCATGCAGCTGTGCATGGACTACCGCGCCGAGTTCAAGAAGGACGTGGTGCTGGACATCGTGTGCTTCCGCAAGCTGGGCCACAACGAGCAGGACACCCCGGCGCTGACGCAGCCGCTGATGTACAAGAAGATCGGCCAGCACCCCGGCACCCGCAAGGTCTACGCCGACAAGCTGGTCGCTCAAGGCGTGCTGACGGCCGAAGGTCCGGACGAGATGGTCAAGACCTACCGTGCCGCCATGGACGAAGGCCGCCACACCGTTGACCCGGTGCTGACCAACTTCAAGAGCAAGTTCGCCACCGACTGGTCGCCCTTCCTGGGCAAGAAGTGGACGGACAGCTGCGACACCGCCATTCCGGCCACGGAGTGGAAGCGCCTGTCGGAGAAGCTGACGACGATCCCGAAGGACTTCTCGCCCCACAACCTGGTGCAAAAGCTCTACGCCGATCGCGCAGCCATGGGCCGCGGCGAGATCAATGTGGACTGGGGCATGGGCGAATCCATGGCCTTCGCGTCGCTGGTGGCGTCGGGCTACCCGGTGCGTCTGTCCGGTGAGGACAGCGGCCGCGGCACGTTCACGCACCGCCATGCGGTCATGCACGACCAGAACCGCGCCAGCTGGGACGAAGGCACCTACATTCCGCTGCAAAACGTGGCAGATGGCCAGGCGCCGTTCGTGGTCATTGACTCCATCCTGTCGGAAGAGGCTGTGCTGGGCTTCGAGTACGGCTATGCCGCGGCAGAGCCGAATACGCTCACGATTTGGGAAGCCCAGTTCGGCGACTTCGTCAACGGTGCGCAGGTCGTGATCGACCAGTTCATCGCCTCCGGCGAAGTGAAGTGGGGTCGCGCCAACGGCCTCGTCATGATGCTGCCGCACGGCTACGAAGGCCAAGGCCCCGAGCACAGCTCGGCGCGCCTGGAGCGCTTCATGCAGCTGGCTGCGGACAACAACATGCAGATCGTGCAGCCCACCACGGCCTCGCAGATCTTCCACGTGCTGCGTCGCCAGATGCTGCGCATGTTCCGCAAGCCGCTGGTCATCATGACCCCCAAGAGCCTGCTGCGTGCGAAGGACGCCACCTCGCCGCTGGCCGAGTTCACCAAGGGTGAGTTCAAGACCATCATCGGCGAGCGTGACGACACCATCGCGGCCGACAAGGTCAAGCGCGTCATCGTGTGCTCGGGCAAGGTGTACTACGACCTGGTCCGCACCCGTGCCGAGAAGAAGCACAGCGACGTGGCCATCATCCGCGCCGAACAGCTGTACCCGTTCCCGCACAAGGCCTTCGCCGCCGAGCTCAAGAAGTACCCGAACGCCACCGAAATCGTGTGGTGCCAGGACGAGCCGCAAAACCAGGGTGCCTGGTTCTTCGTGCAGCACTACGTGCACGAGAACATGACCGAAGGTCAGAAGCTCGGCTACGCCGGCCGCCCGGCCAGCGCCAGCCCGGCGTGCGGTTACGCGCACCTGCACCAAGAGCAGCAAAAGGCCCTGTTGGATCAGGCCTTCGCCAAGCTCAAGGGCTTCATCCTCACCAAGTAACGCCGACGCGCGGCGCCGCCTGTTCAGGCCGGCGCCGCGCCTGCTCGCGCTCGCACCACATCACACCGAATACAGAACACGGAGCCTCAAACCATGGCCATCGTTGACGTTCAAGTTCCCCAGTTTTCCGAATCTGTTTCTGAAGGCACGCTGCTGACCTGGAAGAAAAAGCCCGGCGAAGCCGTCTCGGTTGACGAGACCCTCGTTGAAATCGAGACCGACAAGGTCGTGCTGGAAGTGCCCGCGCCGGCCTCCGGCGTGCTGGCCGACATCCTGGTGGGTGACGGCAGCACCGTGACCAGCCAGCAACTGCTCGCGAAGATCGACACCGAAGGCAAGGCCGGCGCGGCTGCCGCCCCGGCTGCAGCTGCTGCAGCCCCGGTCGCTGCGGCTGCTCCGGCGGCTGCCGCCAACAAGGGCGATGTGGCCATGCCCGCCGCCGCCAAGATCCTGGCCGAGAAGGGCCTGGCTGCCACCGACGTGGCCGGCTCCGGCAAGGACGGCCGCGTGACCAAGGGCGACGCCCTGGCCGCATCCGCCAAGCCCGCCGCCGTGGCCGCCCCGATCGCCGTGGCCGCCAACCCGGCCGTGGCCAAGCCGCTGCCCGCTGTGGCCGCGCCGCAGCAGCAAAGCCTGGGCGAGCGTCCGGAGCAGCGCGTGCCCATGACCCGCCTGCGCGCCCGCATCGCCGAGCGCCTGGTGCAGTCGCAGTCCACCAACGCCATCCTGACCACCTTCAACGAAGTCAACATGGCCCCGGTCATGGAGATGCGCAAGAAGTTCCAGGAGAAGTTCGAGAAGGAACACGGCGTGAAGCTCGGCTTCATGAGCTTCTTCGTGAAGGCTGCGGTCGCCGCTCTGAAGAAGTACCCGATCCTGAACGCCTCGGTCGACGGCAACGACATCGTCTACCACGGCTACTTCGACATCGGTATCGCGGTCGGTTCGCCGCGCGGCCTCGTCGTGCCGGTGCTGCGCAATGTCGACCAGATGAGCTTCGCCGACATCGAGAAGAAGATCGCCGAGTTCGGTGCCAAGGCCAAGGAAGGCAAGCTGTCCATCGAAGAGCTGACCGGCGGCACGTTCTCGATCTCGAACGGCGGCACCTTCGGCTCGATGCTGTCCACGCCCATCATCAACCCGCCCCAGTCGGCCATCCTGGGCGTCCACGCCACCAAGGACCGCGCCGTGGTCGAGAACGGCCAGGTTGTGGTTCGCCCGATCAACTACCTCGCCATGTCGTATGACCACCGCATCATCGACGGCCGCGAAGCCGTGCTGGGCCTGGTGACCATGAAGGAAGCGCTGGAAGACCCCGCCCGCCTGCTGTTCGACATCTGATCAAGGGCTACTGCGCGGCTCCATGGCAGCGTTGCGGGTCCTGTCCTCAGCATCCTCACGTAGCGCTGTTACGTTCCGGTGCCTCGGCACCCGCGCCTTACCCTGAAGCCGCTCGCTACGCCCCGCACCGTCGGGGTTTCGCGTAGACAAGGAATACACATGAGCACCAAGCAATTCGACGTCGTCGTCATCGGCGGCGGCCCCGGCGGTTACATCGCGGCCATTCGTGCAGCGCAACTGGGCATGAACGTCGCCTGCGTCGACGAGTGGAAAAACGAGAAGGGCGGCCCGGCCCCGGGTGGCACCTGCACCAACGTGGGCTGCATCCCGTCCAAGGCGCTGCTGCAGTCGTCGGAGCATTTCGACCACGCCGGCCACCACTTCGCCGAGCACGGCATCAGCCTGGACAACCTGAAGATCGACGTTGCCAAGATGGTGGGCCGCAAGGACGCCGTCGTGAAGCAGAACAACGACGGCATCCTCTACCTGTTCAAGAAGAACAAGGTCACCTTCTTCCACGGCCGCGGCAGCTTCGTTGCCGCCAAGGACGGCGGTTATGAACTCAAGGCTGGCGAAGAGACCGTCTTCGCCAAGCAGGTCATCTTGGCCACGGGTTCCAACGCCCGCCAGCTGCCCGGCGCGGAGTTCGATGAAGAACTGATCCTGTCCAACGACGGCGCGCTGCGCATCCCGGCCGTGCCGGGCAAGCTGGGCGTCATCGGCTCGGGCGTCATCGGCCTGGAAATGGGTTCGGTGTGGCGCCGTTTGGGCTCCGAGGTCACCATCCTGGAAGCCATGCCAGCCTTTCTGGCGGCTGCCGACGAAGGCGTGGCCAAGGAAGCCGCCAAGGTCTTCAAGAAGCAGGGCCTGGACATCCAGCTGAGCGTCAAGATCAGCAAGGTCACCAAGGGCAAGAACGACGTCACCATCGCCTACACCGACGCCAAGGGCGCCGAGCAGACGCTGGTGGTCGATAAGCTCATCGTGTCCATCGGCCGTGTGCCCAACACCATCGGCCTGAACCCCGAAGCCGTGGGCCTGAAGCTGGACGAGCGCGGCGCCATCGTGGTGGACGACGAGTGCAAGACCAACCTGCCCGGCGTCTGGGCCGTGGGTGACGTGGTGCGCGGCCCCATGCTCGCGCACAAGGCCGAGGAAGAGGGCGTGGCGGTGGCCGAGCGCATGGCGGGCCAGCACGGCCACGTCAACTTCGGCACCATCCCGTGGGTCATCTACACCTCGCCCGAGATCGCCTGGGTCGGCAAGACCGAGCAACAGCTCAAGGCGGAAGGCGTGGCCTACAAGGCTGGCCAATTCCCCTTCCTGGCCAACGGCCGTGCCCGCGCGCTGGGTGACACGACCGGCTTTGTCAAGTTCCTGGCCGACGCCACGACCGACGAGATCCTGGGTGTGCACATCATCGGCCCGTTCGCGTCCGAGCTGATCTCGGAAGCCGTGGTGGCCATGGAGTTCAAGGCCTCGGCCGAAGACATCGCCCGCATCTGCCACGCGCACCCGTCGCTGTCCGAGGCGACCAAGGAGGCGGCCCTGGCCGTCGACAAGCGCACGCTGAACTTCTGATCGGCAACGCGCAAGCAAGCAAGGGGCGGCCTCAACAGTCGCCCTTTTTCGTTCCCAGAGTCCCCGTCCATGCCTTCCGTTAGCGAGCTTTACCAGCAGACCCTTGCCGAGCGTGGCTTCAAGGCCGACGAGGCCCAGCTGCGCGCCATTGCCGCGCTGCAGCGATGCCAGGATGAGTGGGAAGCCTACAAATCCCGCCGCAGCAACGCCGTGACCAAGCTGCTGGTGCGCCCGCCGATTCCGCGCGGGGTCTACATGTACGGTGGCGTCGGCCGGGGCAAGAGCTTCCTGATGGACTGCTTTTTCCAGGCTGTGCCGCTCACGCGCAAGACGCGGCTGCACTTCCACGAGTTCATGCGCGAGGTGCACCGCGAACTGCAGGAGCTCAAGGGCATTGCCGACCCGCTGGAGGAACTGGGCAAGCGCATCGCACGGCGCTTCCGGCTGATTTGCTTCGACGAGTTCCACGTGGCCGACGTGACCGACGCGATGATCCTGCACAGGCTGCTGGATGCGCTGTTCCGCAACCGGGTGTCCATCGTCACCACGTCCAACTTCCACCCGGACGAGCTCTATCCCAACGGCCTGCACCGTGACCGCATCCTGCCGGCCATCGAGCTGCTGAAAGACAACCTGGAAGTCATCAACGTGGACGCCGGCACCGACTACCGCCGCCGCACCCTGGAGGACATGAACCTCTACATGACCCCGCTGAACCAGGCCAATGAGCAGGCGCTGACCCAGGCGTTCGAGTCACTGGCCGAGGCGCAAGATGAAGACCGCAAGCTGATGATCGAGCATCGTGCGCTGTGGGCTCGGCGACGCGCCGGCGGCGTGGTGTGGTTCGATTTCCAAACCCTGTGCGGCGGCCCGCGCTCACAGAACGATTACCTGGAGCTGGCGAGCCAGTTCCACACGCTGATCCTGTCGGACGTGCCGGAGATGCCCGTGCGTTTGGCCAGCGAGGCCCGCCGCTTCACCTGGTTGGTGGATGTGCTGTACGACCGGCGGGTCAAGCTCATCATCTCGGCGGCGGTGCCGGCGGAGCAGCTCTACACCGAGGGGCCGCTGGCGCATGAATTCCCGCGCACCGTCTCGCGCTTGCAGGAGATGCGTTCGGCCGAATACCTGGCACTCGCCCGCCGCGAGGTGGACACGTCACTGACATGAACTTGCGCATTGCCTGTCTGTGGAGCCTGGCCTTTGGGGCTGTGGCCCCAGCCATTGCCCAGCCCGCCACCCGCGCCGAAGTTGCAGCCCAGCGGGCCGCGATCGAGCAGCGGTTGGACCGCGAGAAGCAGGACTGTCAGCAGCGCTTCAACGTGGCCGCCTGCCTGGAGGATGTGCGCCTGCGTCGCCACGAGGCGCTGGCGCCGCTGGTGCGCCGCGAGCATGAACTGGCCGCGGACGAGCGCCGGGCGCGCGCAGCGGCCCAGGCCGAGCGGGTGCGTGAGCGTGAGCAGCAGGCCAGCGCCGCGGCCCCGGCGCCGCGCGAGCGGCCGCCGGTTGCGGCCCCCGCGCCGGCGGCTTCGGCGATCGCTCGGCAGCGCGACGCGCAACGACGTGTGGCCCAGCGGCAGGCGGCCGACGTGCAGGCGGCGGCCGACGCCGAGCGTCGCCGGGCGCAGGCGCAAGAACGGGTGCGCCTGCAGGAGGAGCGCCTCCAGGCGCACGAGGCCAAATTGCGAGCCCGCAGCAAGCCCGCTGCCGCACCGCTGCCCGTGCCCTCGGCCGCCAGTGCGGCGGCGGCCGGGCGCTGAGGCGAACCGAGAGCGCTGACGGCGCTTCGGTCTGGGGCGAACCCCGGGCGTCGGTCAGTCGAGGTTTTCGACCTTGATGATCGCCAGCGACAGGTTGTCGCCACCGCCCCGGGCGCGCTGCCGGGCCTTGCTCAGCAGCAACTCCGCGGCTTCGCGCGGGGGCAGGCTGTACAGCACGCTGCCGAGTTCCTGCGGGGTGAAGTAGTGCCACAGGCCGTCGCTGCAGCACATCAGCGAGTCGCCCACCTCCAGGCCTTCAAAACGTTCGGAGGTGGCCGTGGGGTCTTGCACCGTGCCCAGGCAGGCGGTGAGCAGGTTGCTCTGCGGGTGTGAGCTGGCTTCGGCCTCGGTCAGCTGGCCTTCGTCCACCAGGCGCTGCACGTAGGAATGGTCCATGGTGCGCTGGACGAGCCGAGCCCCTCGGAACCAGTAGATGCGCGAGTCGCCGGAGTGAATCCAGTGAGCGCAGCGGTCGTTCGTGACGACAAAAGCCGCCACGGTGCTGTGCGGTTCCTCCTCGGCGGAGATGGCCGTCAGCTTGATCATGAGGTGGGCCTCGGACACGATCTGGCTGAGCAGCTCGGTGGGCAGTTCGTCTTCCGGGGAGTAGCGCTCGAAGAGTTGGCGGGCCGTCAGGATCACCTGGTCCGCCGCCTTGCGGCCGCCGCTCTTGCCGCCCATGCCGTCGGCCACCACGGCCATCACGCAACCCTTGATGCGCGGATGCGCAATCACGGCGACCTGGTCTTGCTGATACGCCCGGTCACCCCGGTGGGTGCCGGTGGCGGCGCTGAGTCTGAATCCGACGGAGGAGGGCGAGGACATGGCGAAAACTATACTGGCCCGCCCACCGCCGCCCGCCCGTGGCGCGCACTGGTAAACCCCGGATGGATGAAGAACTTCACTCGCTGACGCGGCGGCTGATCGAGCTGCGCATGGAGCACGCCGACTTGGACGCCCTGATCGACCGCATGGCCGAGCAGGCGCCGTTGGACGAGCTGGCCCTGCAGCGCCTGAAGAAGCGTCGCCTCACCCTGCGCGACATGATTGCGCGGCTGGAGGCCAGCGTGGAGCCGGATGACCTCGCCTGAGTTGGACGACTGGCTGGACGCGCTGGACGAGGCCACGCCGGCGGCCGGGCCCGACCCGGACGAGCTGGTGCAGGCCGTGGAGGCCGCGTTCGACGCCTCGGGCCCGCTGGCCCGGCTGGATGCGGGCTACAAGCCCCGCGAGCCGCAATTGCAGATGACCCGCGCCGTCGCCCGGGCGCTGAGCCGCCGGCAGGCGCTGGTGGTGGAGGCGGGCACCGGTGTGGGCAAGACCTTCGCATACCTCGTGCCGGCCCTGCTTGCGGGAAGCCGGGCCTTGATCAGCACGGCCACCAAGAGCCTGCAAGACCAGCTGTTCCTGCGCGACCTGCCGCGGCTGGTGCAGGCCTTGAACATGCCGGCCCGGCTGGCACTGCTCAAAGGCCGCAGCAGTTACCTGTGCCTGCACCGCATGAAGGAGGCGCGCGTGTCCGGCGAGTTCCCGGACCGGCGCACGGCGCTGTCGCTCGCGCGCATCGAGCGCTGGGCCTTGGGCACGCACACCGGGGACTTCGCCGAAATCGACGGCCTGGACGAGCGCTCGCCCATCATCCCCATCGTCAGTTCCAGCCGCGAGAACTGCCTGGGGCAGGAGTGCCCGGACTGGAAGGCCTGCTACGTCGTCAAGGCGCGCCGCGAAGCCATGGAGGCGGACGTGGTGGTGGTGAACCACCACCTCTTTTTCGCTGACATGTCGCTGCGGGACACCGGCGTTGCGGAACTGTTGCCCAGCGTCGACGTCGCCATCTTTGACGAGGCGCACCAACTGGCCGAGGCGGGCGTGCAGTTCCTGGGCACGGTGCTGGGCACGGCCGCGCTGATCGATTTCGCCCGCGACCTGCTGGCCCAAGGGCTGGCGCACGCGCGCGGCGTGCACGACTGGCAGGCCTTGCACGCGAGCGTGGAGAAGGCCGCACGCGAGCTGCGACTGGCTGCGGCAGGCGCGCTGGCCACGGCTGGGCGCGAGCTGCGCGGCACCCTGAAGCTCGCGTGGAAGGAGCGCGCGGCCTCGCCTGCGTTCGGCGCGGCGCTGGACGGCGTGCAGGCCACCACGGCGGCAGCGTTGGAAGCCCTGACGGCGGTGCGCGAGTCGGCCCCCGATTTCGCGCGTCTGTGCGAGCGAGCGCAGGCGCTGCGCGATCTGGCCCAGCGCTTTGCGACGGAGGCCGACCCGGGCGATGTGCGCTGGATTGACCTGAGTCCGCACGCGGCGCGGCTGGTGGAGTCGCCGCTGGACATCCGCCAGGCGATGCAGCAGCAACTGGAGGGGCCACCCAAGGCGTGGGTCTTCACCTCGGCCACGCTGGGCGACGACGAGCGGCTCACCTGGTTCACCGAGCCCGCCGGGCTGGAGGACGCCGAGGTGCTGCGGGTTGGCAGCCCGTTCGACTACCCCGCCCATGCCCGGCTGTACGTGCCGCGGGGCTTTCCCAAGCCGAGCGAGCCGCACCACGCCGCCAGCGTGGGGTTGTTGGCGTCGCGGCTGGCGCGCACCCTGGGTGGGCGCACCTTCGTGCTGACCACCACGCTGAGAAACCTCCAGACCGTGGCCGATGCGCTGCGTGAACGGTTCGAGGAGTCGGGCGACGCGATCGCCGTGCTGCAGCAGGGGGCCTTGCCCAAACGCATGCTGCTGCAGAAGTTTTTGGAGAACCCCTTGGCGGTGCTGGTCGGGTCGGCAAGCTTCTGGGAGGGCATCGACGTGCCCGGTGACGCCCTGCAGTGCGTGGTCATCGACAAGCTGCCGTTCCCGCCGCCCAACGACCCGCTTGTGGAGGCGCGCGTGCAGCGCCTGGAGGCGGCGGGCCGCAATGCCTTTGCTGAATACTTTGTGGCCGAAGCCGCCATCGCGCTGAAGCAGGGCGGTGGCCGGTTGATCCGGACGGAAACCGACCGCGGCTTGCTGGTGGTGTGCGACCCGCGCATGGCCGGCATGAATTACGGCCGGCGCCTGCGCGCCGCACTGCCGCCCATGACGCCCGTGGCCAACGAGGCCGAAGCCCTGGCCTGGTTGCAGCAACTCAATGAACAACGGGCCTGAACGGCCCGTTGGAATCTCTTGCGTGTTGCGGGTGTGCTTACCCGCCGCGACCCGTCACCAGAACTGCCACCAGGGCTTGCGCTTGCCCGCGTTGCCCGAGGCGTAGAGGCTGTTCGGGAAGTTCTTGTCGAGCACGCGGCGGGCGTCGTCGCGCAGCTGCGTCAGGCCCAGCTTGTCGTAGCTCTCGCCCATGATGAACAGCGCTTCTTCGATGCCCGGAGCGTACTGGAACTCGGCCACCGCCGACTGGGCGCGGTTCGCCGCGGCCACGTAGGCCTTGCGGTTGAAGTAGTAACGCGCCACGTGGATTTCGTACGCGGCCAGCGTGTTGGTGATGAAGTTGATCCGGGTCGTGGCCTCGGCCGAATACTTCGAGTCCGGGAATTGCTCCACCAGCTGGCGGAACGCCAGCAGCGCTTCACGCGAGGCCTGCTGGTCACGCTCGGAGACGTCCTGGTTGGCCAGGCGGCCGAACAGACCCAGGTCTTCGTTGAAGTTCACGATGCCCTTCATGTACAGGGCGTAGTCCATGGCGGGACTGGACGGGTTGAGCTTGATGAAGCGGTCCAGCGTGGCGATGGCTTGGGCGCGTTCGCCGCTGCGGTAGTTGGCCCAGGCCAGATCCAGCGTGGCTTGCTGGCCCATGGTGGTGCCCGCTGCGCGGCCTTCGATCTTCTCGAGCGACTTGATCGCGCGGTCGTAGCTGCCCGAGCTCAGGTCGTCCTTGACGTCTGCATACAATTTGTCGAGCGCCGCTTGCGAGTTGGGGTCTTCCTTGGGTGAGGAGCCACAGCCGCTCAAGCCCAGCGCAAACGCCACCAACACAGCGCCAGCGACGACGCGGCCGGCCTTGAAATTCTCAACACACATGTCTGAAATCGACGGCGAAGGCGCCGGCCGGTCACGGGGAACAATGGACGCGGAGTATAGGGTGGGGGGTGACCCCGAAGCTGACGTCGACGACGGCAGCGAAGTCGAGCGCCGCTCGGCGGGGGTGGAGGCGGACGGCCACGGGGAGCGCCTGGACCGTTGGCTGACCCGACTGGCTCCCGAGTTCTCGCGCAACCACTTGCAGTCGCTCATCGAGCGCGGTTGTGTGCGCCTGGATGGCCAGCCCGTTGGTAAAGCCGCGCACAAGTTGCGCGCCGGCCAGCAGGTGGAAGTGGAACTGCAACCCACCGACGAAAGCCGAGCATTCCGAGCGGAGTCCATGGCGTTGGATATCGTCCACGAAGACGAGCACCTGTTGGTGGTCAACAAGCCTGCGGGTCTGGTGGTGCACCCAGCGCCCGGCAACTGGTCGGGCACGCTGATGAATGGCTTGTTGGCGCACCACCCGGCGGCGGCGGGGCTGCCACGCGCCGGCATCGTGCATCGGCTGGACAAGGACACCAGCGGCCTGATGGTCGTGGGCAAGACGCTGGAGGCCGTGACCGCGTTGACCCGACAGATCGCCGCGCGCGAGGTGCACCGTGAATACCTTGCGCTCGCCTGGGGTCGTGTGGAGACGGAGTTCACAGTGGACCAAGCCATGCGGCGCGATCCGCTGTCGCGCGTCAAGATGGCGATTGCGCCGGCCAACCTGGGCAAGCCCGCCCGTACGGATGTCTATCCGCTCGGTGTGGGCGAGGTGAAAGGCCGCCCGGTGAGCGCGGTGCATTGCGTGTTGCACACCGGGCGCACGCACCAGATTCGCGTGCACTTGATGCACAGCGGTCACCCCCTGGTGGCTGACGCTTTGTACGGCGGAGTCCCGGCCCTCGGGCTGGAACGGCAAGCGCTGCACGCGGCGCGCCTGGGCTTTGAACACCCGGTCTTGTCCACGGCGTTGCGGTTCACGTCGCCGCTGCCGGCGGACCTGGCCGCGGCGTGGTCGCAGGTGGGCGCCGAAGTGCTGCCGGACTGACCGGCTACAATGTGCCCCGGTTGTTGTGGCAGCCGACGCGCCCAGGTGGCGCGAACCGCGCGGAGAGCAGTTGACCCGCCCGCCGGCCCACCGCCCCGAACACGCCCCGCGGATTGACTGATGAGTCCCCCGGTGGCGGTCGGAAGAACCCCGTGAAAGAGGCCTGAAGGTTGCAGTGAGCGACCCAGGCGAAGCGGAATGCCAGTGATGGCTTGATTGAGGGCGCCTTTGCGTTCATGAACACCCAGGATGCCAAGCGCGTCCTTGAGACCGCGCTGATCTGTGCCTCGCAGCCGCTGACGCTTCGCGAGATGCGCAGCCTGTTCGCTGACGAACTGGGTGCCGACACCTTGCGCACCTTGTTGGACGATCTGTCCCGTGATTGGGACGGTCGCGGCGTGGAGTTGGTGGCCTTGGCCTCGGGGTGGCGCTTTCAGAGCCGCCCGGAGCTTCGGGAGTACCTCGACCGGCTTCACCCCGAGAAGCCGCCGCGCTATTCCCGCGCCGTGATGGAAACGCTGGCCATCATTGCCTACCGTCAGCCGGTGACCCGCGGCGACATTGAAGACATCCGCGGCGTGGTGGTGGCCAGTCAGATCATCAAGCAGCTGGAAGATCGCGGCTGGATCGAAGCCATCGGCCACCGCGAGACCCCGGGGCGCCCGGCGCTGTACGCCACCACCAAGGCGTTCCTGGACGACCTCGGGCTGGCCAGCCTCGAGCAGCTGCCGGCCCTGGAGGCGAGCGCGCCGACGCCGGCCTTCGAGGCACTCCAGGGTCAGTTGCTCGAGGACGAGCCCGACGCACCGGCGCCTGGCGAGCCGGCCGCTGTGCAGGCTGACCTGCTCGCGACAGACGCGCCAGCCTCGCCGTTTGGCCCCGAGCCAAGCGCCGAGTCGGTGGTTGCGCCTGAGCCTGCTCACGCCGCTGACGCGGATGTGCAGGCTGTCGTCGATGAACTTCCCGTGGATGGCGGCCCCGCTGAGGCCGCTGACCCTGAGAGCGCGATGCCATCGGACGCGACTCCTGCATGGCCGGCGCCCTCGCAAAGTTTGTTTGGTGCCGATGGCACTCCGGCCTTGCCGCCCACTGAATTGACCGAATCCCCCCTTTCCCCCGACCTGCCTCCCGCAACTCCTCCTGAATCCGCATGAACGACGCCGCTGATCAAGACATTCCCCAACCCGCTGTGACCGACGCTGAAGCGCCCGCAGCGCCCAAGCGCCGCCGTGCGGCGCCTAAGGCTGCCGAGTCGGCCGGTGAGGCCGCAGCCGTCGACGTGGCGGCGGTTCCGGCCAAGCGAACCCGTCGCAAGCCGGAGCCCGTTGCAGCCGCCGGTGATGAGGCCGCTGCGGCAGCGCCGGCCGAGGGCGACGCCCCGGCTCCCGCCCGCAAGCGCGCCCCGCGCAAGGCGGCCGCCGAGCCTGCGGAGGCGGTGGTGAGCGATGCAGCGGTGTCCGCGCCCGTTGCGGTCTCGGAGCAGCCGCGTGCTGAGCCCGCGGTGGTTGCGCGGTCGGAGTCGGCGGGTGAGGGCGCCGAGACGAGCGAAGGCGGCATGGAGGACGCAGGCGAGGATGGCGAACGCGGCGGCAGGGGCCGCAACCGCCGCCGCAACCGCAAGGATCGCGCAGAGCGTCAAGCCGGGGCTGGCGGCGAGGTGGCAGGCGTCGTGGTTGCGCCGGAGCTTGTCGAGGCGGCCGGTGCCCGTTTCGCCGATGTGCTGTCTGGCAACCTGGACGCCGAGTCGGAAGGGCCGGTTGGTGAAATGCCGCAGCTGCGCCCCGAGCCGGACGAGGCGGCCGCCGACGCCGAGGGTGTGGATGGCGACGGCAAGCGCGTGCTGGCCCCGGATGCCGATGCGCCGAAGCTGCAAAAGGTGCTGGCCCAGGCTGGCATTGGTTCGCGCCGTGACATCGAGGACTGGATTGCCGAGGGCAAGATTGAAGTGAACGGTGAGGTGGCCCACGTGGGTCAGCGCATCTCGTTTGGCGACCAGGTGCGCGTCAACGGCAAGCCCGTGCGCGTGCGCATCTCGCCGCCCACGCCGCGCATCCTGGCGTACCACAAGCCCACGGGCGAGGTGTCCACCTTCAATGACCCGGAAGGCCGCCCCACCGTGTTCCGCAGTCTGCCGCGCGTGCCGGGCCAGAAATGGCAGTCGGTCGGCCGGCTGGATATCAACACCGAGGGCTTGCTGCTGTTCACCAATTCCGGCGAATTGGCCAACCAGCTGATGCACCCGCGTTTCGGGGTGGAGCGGGAGTACGCGGCGCGCGTGCTGGGCTCGCTCACCGACGAGCAGCGCGCCCGTCTGCTCGAAGGCGTGAACGTCGATGGCCAGGTGGCCTCGTTCAAGAGCGTTGAAGACGGCGGCGGCGAGGGTGCCAACCGGTGGTACCGAGTGGTCATCACCGAAGGTCGCAACCGCGAAGTGCGCAAGCTGTTCGAAGCCGTGGGCATGGTGGTCAGCCGCCTGATCCGCATCCGCTATGGCACCGTGGTGCTGCCGCGTGGCTTGAAGCGCGGCGTGTGGGTGGAACTGGGCGACGACGATGTGCGCGTGATTCGCCGCCTTGCGGGGCACGTGCCTGGGGTCACGAGCGGTGCATCGGCGCCGGGCGCTGCCCGTGGCGGCCAGGCCGACAAGAACGACCGCAACAAGCGCCGCTCGGACGGGCGCCACAGCGGCGTAGGCCCCCGCCCCAGCCGCCCGCCGGAGGCGCCGCAAGCGCGGCCGCCGCGCGAAGAGCGCGTGCACCGCCGCGACGACGAGGACGAAGACGACGACTTCATCCCGCACCACATCAACCCGCTGGAGCAAACCTTCGACCGCCGCCATGCGACGGGCGGACGCCGCGGACTTCCGCAAGGCTTCGGTGCGGGCGGCAGTGCGCAACAAGACAACCGTCGCCCAGGCAAGGGCGGCAACAAGGGCGGTCCGCGTGAGCCGGACCCGATGCAGACCTCGGTGGGCTACATCGGCGCCGATGCTTACCTGCGCCGCGGTGGCGGTGGCGGCGGTGGCCGCGGTGGCAAGGGCGGCGGTGGCGGTGGTCGCTCTGGCGGTGGCTTCGGCGGCCGTCAGCGTTGATCGATCGTGCGCGGGGTGGCGTGCCGCCCCGCGCGCTGACGCAATAGGGTCATCCCTAGCGGCTACAATCGCAGGCTTTGTCTAACACGCCCCATCTGGAGAATCTCATGGCGATCGAAACCACCCTGTCCATCATCAAGCCCGATGCCGTGGCGAAGAACGTCATCGGCCAGATCTACGCCCGCTTCGAAGCTGCTGGCCTGAAGGTCGTGGCTGCCAAGATGGTGCACCTGTCGCGCGTCGAGGCTGAGCAGTTCTACGCTGTGCACAAGGCCCGCCCGTTCTTCAACGACCTGGTCAACTTCATGATCAGCGGCCCGGTGATGATCCAGGCCCTGCAAGGCGAAGGCGCCATCCTGAAGAACCGCGACCTGATGGGCGCCACCGACCCGAAGAAGGCTGAGAAGGGCACCATCCGCGCCGACTTCGCCGACAGCATCGACGCCAACGCCGTGCACGGCTCTGACGCTGCTGAGACCGCTGCTGTGGAAGTGGCGTTCTTCTTCCCCGGCATGAACGTTTACGCCGGCCGGTAATTTCCAAGGGGGCATGCCCCCGTTTCAGAGGCTCGCATGGAAGCGGTCAACCTTCTCGGATTCGATCTGTCAGGCTTGGCCGCCTACTGCGAGCAACTGGGCGAAAAGAAATTTCGTGCGACCCAGCTGTTCCGCTGGATCCACCAAAAAGGCGCGTCGGACTTTGAAGCCATGTCCGACCTCGCCAAGTCCCTTCGCGACAAGCTCAAGGGGCGTGCTCACATCACCGCGCTGCCGGTGATTTCAGAGCATGTGTCGGCGGACGGCACCATCAAGTGGCTGTTCGACGTCGGCGCAGGCAATGCCGTCGAGGCGGTTTTCATCCCCGAGGACGACCGGGGCACCTTGTGCATTTCCAGCCAGGCGGGCTGCGCCGTGGGATGCCGTTTCTGCTCGACAGGCCATCAGGGCTTCAGTCGCAATCTGACCACCGCCGAGATCACGGCGCAGTTGTGGTTCGCCGAGCACAACCTGCGACAGCGCCAAGGCATCAGCGAACGCGTCATCTCCAACGTGGTGATGATGGGCATGGGCGAGCCGCTGCAGAACTACGACCAGCTCGTGCCGGCCCTCAAGACCATGCTGGACGACCATGGCTACGGCCTCAGCCGTCGGCGAGTCACCGTGTCCACGTCGGGCGTCGTGCCCATGATCGACCGCCTTCGTGAGGACTGCCCCGTGGCCCTGGCCGTCAGTCTGCACGCACCGACCGATTCGCTGCGCGACCAGCTCGTGCCGCTGAACAAGAAGTACCCGATCGCCGAGCTGCTGGACGCGTGCAACCGCTACCTGGAAAAAGCGCCGCGCGACTTCATCACCTTCGAGTACTGCATGCTGCAAGAGGTGAACGATTCGCCCGAGCAGGCGCGCGAGCTGGTGAAGCTGCTCAAACAGCGCGTCAGCTGCAAGATCAATCTCATCCCGTTCAACCCGTTCCCGGCATCGGGTTTGGTGCGTAGCACGAATGCCCGCGTGCAGGCTTTCGCCGAGGTGCTGATTCAAGCCGGCATCGTCACCACCGTGCGCAAGACGCGCGGTGATGACATCGACGCCGCCTGCGGCCAGCTGGCCGGGGAGGTGCAAGACCGCACCCGCGCGCATATCCGCATGGTCAGGGCCCCCGTGTCGGTGGCTAAATCCGGGTGATGTCATCTCCCGAGAATTCGATGAAGCGACTGTTGACCGTGCTCGCCGCCGCCATGGCCGCCTGGATGTTGGCGGGCTGTGCGGGCACAACGGCCCCCGCAGCCAATCGTGAAATCAAGACCGACTCTGACCAGACCGATGCTGATCGCCGGGCGGGCATCCGGCTCGAGCTGGCGCAGGGCTACTTCTCGCGCGGCCAGTACACCACCGCGCTGGACGAATTGAAGCAGGCCTTGATGGTCAAGCCGGACATGCGTGAGGCCGTCAACCTGCGCGGTCTGATTTACGCGGCGATGGGCGACAACGGCTTGGCCGAGGAGGCCTTCCGCCGAGCGCTTGCGGTGTATCCGAACGATCCGGACACCCTGCACAACTACGGCTGGTTCATGTGCCAGCAGCAACGCTGGGCCACGGCCGACTCCTTGTTCGACCAGGCGCTCAGCCAGTCGACCTACCGGGCGCCTGCGCGGACCTTCCTCGCCAAGGGCGTGTGCGAGGCGCGTGCGGGCCGCTTGTTGGTGGCCGAGAAGACCTTGTCGCGTGCCTTCGAGCTGGACCCGGGCAGCCCGGCCATTGCCGTGAACCTGTCTGAAGTGCTGTTCCGCAATGGCGAACTGGAGCGTGCGCGCTTCTACGTGAAGCGCGTCAATGCGCTGCCGGAGCAGGCCAATGCGCAGAGCCTGTGGCTTCAGTTGCGCATCGAGCGGCGACTGGACAACCGCAATGCGGTGGACGATTTGTCGCTGCAACTGCGCCGCAAGCATCCGCAGTCGCCTGAAACCCAGTCCCTGGACGCCGGGCGTTTCGACGAGTAAGCCCGCGTGGCTGGTGATCATCACAACGACAAGAACATGGAACCGAACTCCGAGGGACGAAAGGTGGATCCGACCACCGCCGGTGCGTGGCTGCGGCAGGCGCGCCAGCAACGGGGCTTGCACATCGCGGCCCTGGCGGTGACGCTGAAGGTGCCGCAAGCGAAGTTGGAGGCGTTGGAAGCCGACCGGTTCGACCTGCTGCCGGACGCGACCTTCGCGCGCGCACTGGCCACGGCGATGTGCCGCGCTCTGAAAGTGGATTCCGCCCCCGTGCTGGCCTTGCTGCCGCGCACGCACGAGCGCGAGTTCGATGTGCGCCCGGGTTTGAACCAGCCCTTCCGTGAGCGTGCGGGCGGCCCCATCGAATCCGGTTGGCTGGCCCAAATCGTCCGGCCGGTCGTGTGGGGGCCGGCGTTGCTCTTGGCGGCTGCGGCGTTCGTGTATTGGCTTCCGGCGGGCTGGTTGCCGGAGCGCGGTGAGCCCGCGACGGCGCCGGCTTCCGGGCCGGCGGATGCGTCCGCGAGTGCGCCGGGGGTGGATTTCATCGCCGCGCCGGCAGCGTCCGCCGTCCTGGCGATGACTCAACCGCCGGTAGCCGCTGCGTCGGCGGCGTCGTCTGCGGCCACGCCGCGCGGTGAGGTCGCATCGGCCCCAGCGGCCGCGTTGCCGGGTTCGAATGTCGTTGCTTCGGCCCCCCTGCAAGTGCGGCCTGTTGCTGCACCAGACGGTGTGGCCTCGGTGCCCGCGGGTGCCGCCGCGTCCGCGGTGCGCATCACCGTGCACAGCGACAGCTGGATCGAGCTTGTGGACGCCCAAGGCCGTGTGCTGTTGTCGCGCCTGGTGCGCGCGGGCGAGCAGCCCAGCTTCGACGGCACCGGTCCGTTTCGCTTGAAGGTCGGTAACGTGCGCGGCACCCAGGTGGAGTGGCGCGGGCAGGCGGTCGACTTGACGTCGCGTGCGTCGAACAACGTCGCGCGCCTGGAGTTGAATTGATGAGCGACATGATCATTCCCGAGGCCCAGCCGGCCGCGCGGCGCAGCCGCCAGGCTCGGGTGGTGTGGGGTTCGCGCGTGGTGACCGTGGGCGGCGACGCGCCCGTGCGCGTGCAGTCCATGACCAACACCGACACGGTGGACGCCATCGGCACCGCCATCCAGGTCAAGGAGCTGGCCATCGCCGGCTCGGAGATGGTGCGCATCACGGTCAACACGCCGGAAGCGGCCGAGCAGGTGCCCTACATCCGCGAGCAGCTGGACCGCATGGGCATCGACGTGCCGCTGGTGGGCGACTTTCACTACAACGGCCACCGCCTGCTGACGGACTATCCGGCCATGGCGCAGGCGCTGTCCAAGTACCGCATCAACCCCGGCAACGTGGGCAAGGGCGAGAAGAAGGACAAGCAGTTCGCGCAGATGATCGAAGCCGCCATGAAGTACGACAAGGTCGTGCGCATCGGCGTGAACTGGGGCAGCCTGGACCAGGAACTGCTTGCGCAGTTCATGGACGAGAACGCCCGCCGCGCGACGCCGTGGGGCGCCAAGCCGGTCATGTACCAGGCGTTGGTCGAATCGGCGCTGACCTCGGCCGCGTATGCCCGCGAGTTGGGCATGAACCCCGACAACATCATCATCAGCTGCAAGGTCAGCGGTGTGCAGGATTTGATCTCGGTTTACCGCGAACTGGCCCGCCGCTGCGATTACGCGCTGCACCTGGGCCTGACCGAAGCCGGCATGGGCACCAAGGGCACGGTGGCCTCGTCGGTGGCGCTGGGCATCCTGGCGCAGGAAGGCATCGGCGACACCATCCGCGTCAGCCTCACGCCGCAACCGGGCGAGTCGCGCACCCAGGAAGTCGTCGTGGCGCTGGAGATTCTTCAAGCGCTGGGCTTGCGGCACTTCAACCCCAGCGTCACGGCCTGCCCCGGTTGCGGTCGCACCACCAGCACCACGTTCCAGGAGCTGGCCAAGCAGATCGACGATTTCCTGCGTCTGCAGATGCCGGTGTGGCGCAACAAGTACCCGGGCGTCGAGGAAATGAAGGTGGCCGTCATGGGCTGCATCGTCAACGGCCCGGGCGAGAGCAAGCATGCCGACATCGGCATCAGCCTGCCGGGCACCGGCGAGGCGCCGGCCGCCCCGGTTTTCATCGACGGCGAAAAGGCTGTGACCCTGCGCGGCGACAACATCGCCCAGGAGTTCCACGCCCTGGTCGAGAACTACATCGAGAAGCGCTTCGGCGCCACGGCTTCGGCCTGAACACGGATTCCATGAGCGAGACCAAGAAAGTGCAGCCCTTGCAGGCTGTGAAGGGCATGAACGACATCCTGCCGCCGGAATCGGCGCGCTGGGAATGGCTGGAGGCCAAGATGCGCAGCGTGCTGGCGCGCTATGGCTACAGCAATGTGCGCGTGCCCATCGTCGAGCCGACCGCGCTGTTCGTGCGCGGCATCGGCGAGGTGACGGACATCGTCGAGAAGGAGATGTACGCCTTCGAAGACCGTGCCGACAAGCACGGCCAGGCCGAGCACCTGGCGCTGCGCCCGGAAGGCACGGCTGGCGTCGTGCGCGCGATGATTGAGCACAGCTACCTGCGCGACAGCGCGCGGCGTCTGTACTACATCGGCCCGATGTTCCGCCGCGAGAAGCCGCAAAAGGGTCGCTATCGCCAGTTTCACCAGATGGGCATCGAGGCGCTGGGTTTTTCGGGCCCGGATGTGGACGCCGAGGTCATTCTGCTGGCGCGCACGCTGTGGCGTGAGCTGGGCCTGAAGGAAGGCGAAGACGTCTCGCTGGAAATCAACTGCCTGGGCCAGCCGGACGAGCGCGCCGCCCACCGTGCCGCGCTGATTGCCTATCTGGAGCAGCACAAGGACGTGCTGGACGAAGAGGCGCAACGCCGCATGTACAGCAACCCGCTGCGGGTGCTGGACACCAAGAACCCGGCGATGCAAGCCATGGCAGAGGGCGCGCCCAAGCTGTTGGACTTCCTGGGCGAAGCGTCGCTCGCCCACTTCAACGGCGTGCGTGCGCTGCTGGACGCGGTCGGCCTTGCCTACCGCATCAACCCGCGTTTGGTGCGCGGGCTGGACTACTACAACCTCACCGTCTTCGAGTGGGTGACCGACAAGCTCGGCGCTCAGGGCACGGTGTGCGCTGGCGGCCGGTACGACGGCCTGATCGAACAACTGGGCGGCAAAGCCGCGCCCGCGGTCGGGTTTGGCATGGGGCTGGAGCGACTGCTGCTGCTGCTGGAAACGCTGGGTCTGCAAGCGCCAGCCGCGTCGCCCGATGTGTACGCCGTGGTGCCAGAGCCGACGGATTTGCCCCGCATCCTGCCGACGCTTGAAGCCTTGCGGGCGGCGGGCGTGGCGGTGCAGATGCATGCCGGTGGCGGCTCGTTCAAGTCGCAATTCAAGAAGGCCGATCAGTCTGGCGCCCGTTTCGCGCTGGTGTTTGGCGGTGACGAACTCGCCCGGGGTGAAGTGGCGGTGAAGCCGCTGCGCGCCCGTGAAGGCGAGAGCACCGAGCAGGTGTGCCGCGCCCTGGGCGATGTGACCTCCTGGGTCGCCGACCTCCTCCCCGCATAATCCCGGGCCTCCCGAGCCCCTTTCTCGACAAGTTCCTCCCATGGCAGCCCATCTCGACCTCGAAGAACAAGAACAACTCGAACAACTCAAAGCGTTCTGGAAGCGCTGGGGCAATCTGATCACTTGGGTGATCACCGCTGCGCTGGCGGCTTTCGCCGCTTGGCAGGGCTGGAATTGGTACCAGCGCGACCAGGCCGCCCAGGCGGCCGCGATGTATGACGAGTTCGACCGCGCCCTGACGTCGCAAGACCTCGACAAGGCTGCCGGTGCCGCCGGTGACCTGCGCAGCCGCTTCCCGGGCACGGCCTATGCCACGCAGGCGGGCCTGCAAGTGGCCAAGCTGCAACTGGACAAGGACAAGGCGGACGACGCGCGCCAAAGCCTGACGTGGGTGGCGGAGCACGGCGTGGACGCCGGGCCCTACCGCGATGTGGCCCGCCTGCGTCTGGCTGGCTTGCAACTGGATGCCAAGGCGTTTGACGAGGCCGGCAAGACGCTGGACGCCATCAAGTCGACCGAGTTCGCCGGGCTGGTGGCCGATCGTCGTGGCGACCTCTTGCTGCTGCAGAACAAGCGCGATGCCGCCAAGGCGGAGTATCAAAAGGCGCTGTCTGCCCTCGACAAGACGCAAGACTACCGCCGCATCGTCGAGGCCAAGCTGGCCACGTTGGGTGTGCCGACCGTGGTGGAAGCCGCAGGGGCGCCGCAATGAAGCGCGTCGTTCTGATTGGCTTGCTCGCAGCGTCGCTGTCGGGCTGTTCCACGATCTCGTCCACCTGGAACCAATGGTTCGGCGATGACAAGAACAAGCCCGCTGCGCTGGAGACCCTGACTGGCGCGTCGACGGTGCGCGTGGTCTGGTCCACGCGGGGCGACAGCATCGGCTTTCCGCTGAGTGTGGCCACGCCGGGCGACCGGTTCGTGGTGGCCAGCACCGACGGCGTGGTGCGCGCCTTGGCGGCCGCCGATGGACGCGTGCTGTGGCAAGGGAGCGTGGGCGCCAAGCTGTCGGCTGGCGTGGGCAGTGACGGCCGGTTCGCCGCGGTGGTGAACCGCGACAACGAGCTGGTCGTGCTGGACGCCGGCCGCGTCGCCTGGAAGAAGGCCTTGCCGACGCCGGTGGTGGCAGCCCCTCTGGTGGCCGGTGAGCGCGTGTTTGCCCTCACGCTGGATCGCCAGGTGCTCGCCTTCGACGCACTCGACGGCCGCAAGATCTGGGAAATGAAGCGGCCCGGCGATCCGCTCACGCTGGCCAAGGCAGGCGTGCTGCTGGCGCACAAGGACACGCTCATCGTCGGGCAGGGCGCCCGCTTGGCGGGTGTTGATCCGCTGAAGGGTCAACTGCGTTGGGAGGCCAGCGTGGCCACCCCGCGCGGCACGAACGAAGTGGAGCGCCTGGCCGACCTGGTGGGGCCGGCCGTGCGCCAGGGCGACCTGGTCTGCGCCCGCGCGTTCCAATCGTCCGTGGGTTGTGTGAACGTCGAACGCGGCAGCGCGGTCTGGAACCGTGTGGTGGGCGGTGTGAATGGCATCGGCGCGGATGACAGCGTCGTGGTGGCAGGTGATGCGTCGGACCGCCTGTCCGCCTGGAAGCTGGCCAACGGCGACCTGGCCTGGTCGGCCGACCAATTCCAGCGCCGCAAGCTGGCCGAGCCGGTCGTGCTGAACAAGCAAGTGCTGGTCGGCGACTTCGAGGGCTACGTCCACGCCATCGATCGTGACACGGGCAAGACCCGCGCCCGCGTGGCCACCGATGGCTCCGCCGTCATCGCCGTGACCCTGCTGCGTGACACCGCGTTGGTGGCCACCAAGAGCGGTGGCCTGTTTGCGGTCAAGGCGGAATAAGGCCTGAGCATGAAGCCCGTCATCGCCCTTGTCGGCCGCCCCAATGTGGGCAAGTCGACGCTGTTCAATCGGCTGACCAAAACGCGCGATGCCATCGTGGCTGACTTCGCGGGCCTGACCCGCGATCGCCACTACGGCGATGGCCGTCTCGGCGATCGCGAGTTCATCGTGATCGACACCGGGGGCTTTGAGCCGGACAGCAGCACCGGCATCGTCAAGGAGATGGCCAAGCAGACGAAGCAGGCCGTTGCTGAGGCGGATGCCGTCATCTTTGTCGTGGACGTTCGCCTGGGCTTGTCGGCCCACGACAGCGACATCGCCCGCTACCTGCGCAGCGTCAACAAACGTGTCCACTTGGCCGTGAACAAGGCCGAGGGCATGGTTGAGTCCCCCCTGCTGGCTGAGTTCCATGAGCTGGGCATGGGGGAGCCGCACCCGATTTCATCGGCGCACGGCCAGGGCATCCGCAGCCTGCTGGACGCCGTGCTGGAGCCCTTCGACGCCACGGAGCGAGACGACAACGCGCCGGACGAAGGCGTCATCCGCCTGGCCGTGGCCGGCCGCCCCAACGTGGGCAAGAGCACGCTGATCAACACCTGGCTGGGCGAGGAGCGCCTGGTCGCGTTCGACATGCCCGGCACCACCCGTGACGCGATCGCGGTGGACTTCGAGCGCAACGGCCAGAAGTTCAAGCTCATCGATACCGCCGGGCTGCGCCGCAAGGGCCGGGTGTTTGAGGCCATTGAGAAGTTCTCGGTGGTCAAGACGCTGCAGGCCATCGCCGATGCGCACGTGGTGCTGTTGCTGCTGGACGCCACGCAAGGCGTGACCGACCAAGACGCCCACATTGCCGGCTACATCCTCGATAGCGGTCGTGCCGTAGTGCTGGCCGTCAACAAGTGGGATGCCGTCGACAGCTACCAGCGTGAAACGCTCAAGCGGCAGATCGAGCAACGCCTCGCCTTCCTGAAGTTCGCACCGCTGCACCAGATTTCCGCGCTCAAGCGGCAGGGCCTGGCGGCGTTGTGGAACGCCATGGCCGATGCGTACGCGTCGGCCTATCGCAAGATGACCACGCCGGTGCTCACGCGCCTGATCCAGGAAGCCGTGGAGCACCAGCAGCCCAAGCGTGCGGGTGTGTCTCGCCCCAAGTTGCGCTATGCCCACCAGGGCGGACAAAACCCGCCCATCGTCGTCATCCACGGCAATGCGCTGGAGGGCGTGACCGAGGTTTACAAGCGCTACCTCGAAGGCCGGATCCGCGCGCACTACAAGCTGGTCGGCACGCCGCTCAAAATTGAGCTGCGTTCGTCCAAGAATCCATTCACCGACAAGAGCTAGGGAGACCTCCGGCAGCGTGGGAACGCTGTGTTAAGGTCTAACCCGTAGTCCCCTCACCTGAAAACTCGGAGCATACCGATGAGCAACAAAGGCCAACTTTTGCAGGACCCCTTTTTGAACCTGCTCCGCAAAGAGCACGTGCCCGTGTCGATCTACCTGGTCAACGGCATCAAGCTCCAGGGCCACATTGAATCGTTCGACCAGTACGTCGTGCTGCTGCGCAACACGGTGACCCAGATGGTCTACAAGCACGCCATCTCCACGGTGGTTCCGGGCCGCGCGGTGAATTTCCACGCGGGCGATTCCGCTCCGGACGCCTGACTGCCACCCCTTGTCCTCGACTTCCTCCGCTGACGTGACGCTGCCTTCCGAGGCAGCGCGCGCCATTTTGGTTGGTGTCGACTTCGGTCGGCAGTCCGCCAAGCAGGGCTTTGATGAAAGCCTGGACGAGCTGGCGTTGCTGGCCGAATCGGCCGGCGACACCCCCGTCGCCCGGGTGATTGCCCGCCGCCAGGCGCCCGACGCGGCGTTGTTCGTCGGCTCGGGCAAAGCTGACGAGATCAAGCTGCTGGTGCAGGCCCATCAGGCCCACACCGTGCTGTTCGATCAAGCAATTTCGCCGGCGCAGCAGCGCAA
This sequence comes from Pelomonas baiyunensis, assembly GCF_043555935.1. Lineage (NCBI taxonomy): Bacteria > Pseudomonadati > Pseudomonadota > Betaproteobacteria > Burkholderiales > Sphaerotilaceae > Roseateles > Pelomonas baiyunensis. The sequence goes on from NZ_JBIGIB010000001.1 coordinate 1,063,777, forward strand.
CCTCGAGCGGGTGCTCGGCGTGCCGGTCGCCGACCGAACCGCCTTGATTCTGGAGATCTTTGCGCAACGCGCGCAAAGCCACGAGGGCAAGTTGCAGGTGGAGCTGGCCCGCTTGCAATATCTGGCCACCCGGCTGGTGCGTCGTTGGAGCCACCTTGAGCGGCAGAGCGGCGGCATCGGCATGCGCGGCGGCCCCGGTGAGGCGCAGATTGAGCTGGACCGTCGAATGATCGACGACCGCATCAAGAAGACCAAGGACCGGCTCAAGCAGGTCCAGCGCCAGCGGAACACGCAGCGCCGCTCTCGTGGCCGCAACGGTGTGTTCAAGGTGTCCCTGGTGGGATACACCAACGCCGGCAAGAGCACACTCTTCAACGCGCTCGTGAAGGCCCGTGCGTACGCCGCCAACCAGCTGTTCGCCACCCTCGACACCACGACCCGATCGCTGTACCTGGAGCAAGCCGGTGCCAGCGTGTCGCTGTCCGACACCGTCGGCTTCATTCGCGACTTGCCCCACAAGCTTGTCGAAGCCTTCCGCGCCACGCTGCAGGAAGCGGCTGACGCTGATTTGCTGCTGCACGTCGTTGATGCCTCCAGCCCGGTGCTGGAGGAACAGATGGTGGAAGTCGAGCGCGTGCTCGAGGAAATCGGCGCCGCAGGTGTGCCGCAGATCTTGGTCTACAACAAGCAGGATCTGCTGCCGGACGATCAGCGTCCGCGCGAGATGGTCGATGCCGTGCTGCGTGCGCACGGCAGCACCACGCCGACGCCGCGAGTGTCTGTGAGCGCACTCGACGGCCGCGGGCTGGCTGAGCTGCGTCAATTGATCGCAGACGCCATGCAGACCCAACCCTTGATTCCCGACGAGCGGGACCCACGTTTCGACGTGCAACCGCTCGACGACGAGCCCCTTACCCCCTGACGCTTCCAAGGCATGAGCAGCACCCTGCACACACCGCCCCGCAGCCCATGGCTCCAGCGCATCCTGACCCCGGTGGCGCGCGCTGCCGGGCGTCTGCTGAACAACGGCCGCAACGACGGTCCGCCCGATCTGGATGAGTTGTGGCGCGACTTCAACCGCAAGCTGTCGGGCATGTTCGGCGGCAAGCCGACCGGGCCCAGTGGCCCGACGGGGTCCAACGGCGGGCCGGACATGAAAGGCGCTGGCATCGGTGCAGGGCTGATCGTGGGCGTTGTCGCGCTGGGGTGGTTGGCGAGCGGCTTCTTCATCGTGCAGGAAGGCCAACAAGGGGTGATCAGCTCCTTTGGCAAGTACAGCAAGACGGTGGACGCGGGCTTCCAGTGGCGGCTGCCGTACCCGTTCCAGGCGCATGAAGTGCAGCCGGTGTCGCAACTGCGGCAGGTCGAAGTCGGCCGGAGCTCAGTCGTCGCTGCCACCGGCCTGCGCGACTCGTCGATGCTGACCCAGGACGAAAACATCGTGGACATCCGATTCACGGTGCAGTTCACGATTCGCGATCTGAAGGATTTTCTGTTCGAGAACCGCGACCCGGAGCAGGCGGTGCTGTTGGCCGCGGAGTCCGCGGTCCGTGAGATTGTTGGCAAGAGTTCGATGGACTCTGTGCTTTATGAGCAGCGTGACGCCATCGCCGCAGACCTGGTGAAGTCGATCCAGACGCAGTTGGATCGCCTCAAAGCGGGCATCCAGATCAAGAACGTGAACGTGTTGAGCGTGCAGCCGCCCGAGCAAGTGCAGGCGGCGTTCGAAGACGCGTTCAAGGCGGGTCAAAACCGCGAGCAAACCAAGAACGAGGCGCAGGCGTACGCCAACCAGGTGATCCCGAGCGCACAGGGTGACGCGGCCAAGCTGCGTGAGCAAGCCGAGGGTTACAAGGCCAGCGTGGTGGCCACGGCCGAGGGCGATGCCCAACGGTTCAAGAGTGTGTTGGCCGAGTACCAGAAGGCGCCGCAAGTGACGCGGGACCGCCTGTACATCGACGCCATGCAGCAGATCTACAGCAACGTCAGCAAGGTTCTCGTGGACAGCAAGAGCAACTCCAACATGCTGTATTTGCCGCTGGACAAGCTCATTCAGGGCAACAGCAGCGTGACGGTGTCGGCACCACAGCCCACCGCGCTGCCGGAGCCGCAGGCCGTGCCCAGCGCGAACGACCTGCGAAGCCGTGACAACCAACGCAGCCGTGACGGTCGCTGAACGAGGAGCTTGACGTCATGAATCGTATTGCTGCCCTCGTCGTTGGCGCTTTCGTTGGCTTGATGCTGTTGTCCTCGATGTTGTTCATCGTGGACCAGCGCCAGTTCGCGGTGATTTACGCCCTGGGCGAAATCAAGGAAGTCATCACCGAGCCCGGCCTCAAATTCAAGCTGCCCCCGCCGCTGCAAAACGCGGTGCTTCTGGACCGCCGCGTGCAGACGCTGGACAGCGCGGAATCTCGGCCGATCTTCACGGCCGAGAAGAAGAGCCTGGTCATCGACTGGCTGATCAAGTGGCGCGTGACCGAGCCCCGCCAGTTCATCCGTAACAGCGGCGCGGACTTGCGCAACGTCGAGAACCGCCTGGCGCCCATCGTGCAAGCGGCATTCAACGAAGAAGTGACCAAGCGCACGGTGATTGCCGTGTTGGCGACCGAGCGCGAGAAGGTCATGAACGATGTTCGCAACCGCCTGGCCGATGAGGCCAAGCAGTTCGGCATCGAAGTGGTGGATGTGCGCATCAAGCGGGTGGACTTCGCGTCCAGCATCACCGACTCGGTCTATCGCCGCATGGAGTCGGAGCGCAAGCGCGTGGCCAACGAGGCCCGTTCGACCGGTGCCGCCGAGGGCGAAAAGATCAAGGCGGACGCCGACCGCCAACGCCAGATCATCGTCGCGGAGGCCTACCGCGACGCTCAAAAGATCAAGGGCGAAGGTGATGCCAAGGCGTCGGCGCTGTATGCCGAAGCCTTTGGGCGTGACCCGCAGTTCGCGCAGTTCTACCGCTCGCTGGAGGCGTATCGCGCCAGCTTCGCCAAGAAGAGCGATGTGATGGTGGTGGACCCGAGCAGCGATTTCTTCAAGGCATTGCGCGGACCGGGTGCTGGCCCCGCTGCCGCTCCGGCGCGCAAGTGACCGACTGGTTGGCCGTGCTCTCGATGGTGCTGATCATCGAGGGTGCGTTGCCGCTGTTGATGCCGGCGCAGTGGAAGGACTGGTTCGGTCGCCTGACCCGGTTGTCTGATGGGCAGCTGCGGTTTGTCGGACTGATCTGCGTGGCGTGTGGCGTGATGGGATGGGCGTCCTTGCGTTGAACCGAATGCTCAAGCGGGGAGGGCATAGGTACAATGCCGTTTTTAACCGCCCCGCTCGCGCCCATGTCCTCTGCTTGGCTGCTGCCAGAGCACATTGCTGATGTCCTGCCGTCGCAGGCTCGCCGCATCGAAGAGTTGCGCAGGGAACTGCTCGACATGGCCCGTGGCTATGGTTGCGAGTTGGTCATCCCGCCGCTCCTGGAACACCTCGATTCCCTCCTGTCCGGGACGGGCAACGGTTCCGAGATCAAGCTGTTCAAGCTGGTCGATCAACTCTCCGGCCGATCACTTGGTTTGCGCGCAGACACCACGCCGCAAGTGGCGCGCATCGACGCGCACCTGCTGAACCGGCGCGGCGTGACCCGCCTGTGCTACTGCGGCCCGGTGGCGCACACGCGGCCCGATGGCCTGAACACGAGCCGCGAGCCGCTGCAATTCGGGGTGGAGGTGTACGGCCACGCCGGGCTGGAGGCCGACCTCGAGGTGCATGAGCTGGCGCTGGATGCGCTGCAGCGCGCGGGCCTTCGCCACGTGATGTTGGACCTGGGGGACGCGCGTTTGCTGCGCGGCGTGCTGGACGGCATCGAGTTGCCGTCGGCGACGCTCGAGGCGCTCACTGCCGCGTTGGCGTCCAAGGACATGGGTGTGCTGTCCGAGCTGACCCGTGACATGCCCGCGTCTTCGCGCGAAGCCTTGCTGGCCTTGCCCACCCTGTTTGGCGGGCGCGAGGTGCTGCTGCTGGCCGCTCAACGCTTGCCCGACCACCCGCTGGTGCGTGCGGCGCTGGCAGACCTGGATTGGCTCGCACGCCACCTGGAAGCCACGCACCCCGAGGTGCAACTCGGCTTCGACCTGGCGGACCTGCAGGGCTACGCCTACTACACGGGCATCCGCTTTGCGGCCTACGCCGCGGGCTGCTCAGATGCCGTGCTGCGCGGCGGCCGTTACGACGAGGTGGGCGCCGCCTTTGGCCGCCGCCGCCCAGCGGTGGGCTTCAGCCTGGATCTCAAGACCTTGGTGACGCTGGCCCCGTCCAGTCCGCTGCGTGCCGCCGTGCGTGCACCTTGGAGTGACGACGCTGCACTGCGCCGCGCTGTTCGGGCGCTGCGCGAGCAGGGTGAGACGGTCGTGTGCGTTTTGCCCGGCCATGAGCACGAGGCCGATGAATTCGACTGTGACCGCGAACTGGTTCGCGAGCACACTGCCTGGGTCGTCCGCACGCTGTAAGGCGCGGCACCCACATTCCCATTTCAAGCAAGACAGGCAATGAACATGAGCCAAACCGCGCGTGGACGCAATGTGGTCGTCGTCGGCACCCAATGGGGTGACGAAGGCAAGGGCAAGGTGGTGGACTGGATGACCGACCACGCCCAGGGTGTGGTGCGCTTCCAGGGTGGCCACAACGCAGGCCACACCTTGGTCATCAAGGGCGTGAAGACCGCGCTGCAGTTGATTCCGAGCGGCATCATGCGTGACGGCGTGGCCTGCTACATCGGCAACGGCGTGGTGCTGGACCCGACCCACTTGCTCAGCGAGATCGAGCGTTTGGAGAAAGCAGGCGTGGAGGTGCGTTCGCGTCTGTTCATCAGCGAGTCCTGCCCGCTGATCCTGCCGTTTCATGTGGCGGTGGACAAGGCGCGTGAAGCGCTGCGCGAGACCAGCGGCAGTGGCAAGATTGGCACGACCGGCAAGGGCATTGGCCCGGCCTACGAAGACAAGGTGGCGCGCCGTGCGCTGCGCGCCCAAGACCTGAAGCACCCCGAACGCTTCGCCAAGAAGCTGCGCGAGTTGCTGGACCTGCACAACTTTGCGCTGCGTGGGTACCTCAAGGGTGAAGAGCTGGCGTTTGAGCCCATCTTTGAGCAAGCCATGAAGATGGCCGAGGCCATCAAGCCGATGCTGGCGGACGTGGGCTACATGATCCACAAGGCCAGCAAGGCTGGCGCCAACATCCTGTTCGAGGGCGCACAAGGCACGCTGCTCGACATCGACCACGGCACCTACCCCTATGTCACGTCCAGCAACTGCGTGGCTGGCAATGCGGCCGCTGGCGCGGGCGTGGGCCCGCAGATGCTGCATTACATGCTGGGCATCACCAAGGCTTACACGACGCGCGTGGGTTCGGGGCCGTTCCCGACGGAGCTCGATTGGGAAAAGCCGGGCACCGTGGGCTACCACTTGTCCACGGTGGGCCAGGAGCGCGGCACCGTCACTGGGCGCGCGCGTCGCTGCGGTTGGCTGGATGCAGCAGCCCTCAAGCGGTCCATCATCATCAACGGCATCACCGGCCTGTGCCTGACCAAGCTGGACGTGCTGGACGGTCTGTCCGAGATCAAGGTCTGCGTTGGCTATCAGCTCAATGGCCAACTGCTGGACATCCTGCCGCTGGATGCGGACGAGATTGAGGCGTGCACGCCGGTCTACGAGACCTTCCCGGGTTGGACGGAGACCACCTTCGGCGCCACGTCCTGGGACGCACTGCCGGCGAATGCGCGCGCCTACCTCAAGCGTGTGGAAGAAGTCATCGGCGCGCCGATCGACATGGTGTCCACGGGCCCGGATCGTGAACACACGATCGTGCTGCGCCACCCCTATTCGGCCTGACCCTGGCCACGTCTGAACCTGATCATTCACCAATCCACGGAGACAACACCACCATGTTGACCGACGACGGCAAGCACCTCTACGTATCTTGGGACGAATACCACCTGCTCACCGAGCGGCTGGCTTTGAAGGTCCATGCTTCGGGCTGGGAGTTCGACCAAATCCTGTGTCTGGCCCGAGGTGGCATGCGTCCGGGCGATGTGCTGTCGCGCGTCTTCGACAAGCCGTTGGGCATCATGTCCACGAGCTCGTACCGCGCTGAAGCCGGCACGATTCAGGGTCGCCTGGACATGGCCAAGTACATCACGATGCCCAAGGGCGAACTCGCCGGGCGCGTGCTGCTGGTGGACGACCTGGCCGACTCCGGCGTCACGCTGAAGGCAGTGGTCGAGCGTCTGCGTGGCATGCCGGCCATCACCGAGTTGCGCTCGGCTGTCATCTGGACGAAGAAGGTGTCGGCCTACACGCCGGACTACTACTGCGAGATGCTTGAAACCTCGCCGTGGATCCATCAGCCGTTCGAGGAATACGACGGCATGGGGCCGGAAGCGCTGGCGAAGAAATTCGTCGTTTGAGGATGGTGGTTGTGGCGCGGATCGAAGAAAGCTCGGTTTGTGCCACCACTCGACGAAGCGTCCATCGAGGGCGCATCGTCGGGGACTCGGTCACGCAAGCGCTACCCCGGTTTGCCGGCTCTGCGCTTGCAAGCGCAGAGCCTGCGCCTGGCGTCGGGCAAGCCACAGGGCTTGCCCTCGGTCCCGGCGACAAACCCTTCGAGTCCTCTCCTGGGCACCAAAGCAAAAAGGCCGATGCTTTCGCATCGGCCTTTTTGTCTTTGTTTGGTGCCCAGGAGAGGACTCGAACCTCCACGGAGTTACCCGCTAGTACCTGAAACTAGTGCGTCTACCAATTCCGCCACCTGGGCAAGGTGCTCAAAACTTCTGAAGAAGTCCTGGGCCGTTTCAGGAAAACCGAGACTATATCATCAAAAACTTGAAGAACACAAATTCCTCGCCTAGCGGCGACAGCGCCGGCCTGCTCGGCGAAGTGGAGGGCACGCTCCAAGGGCATCGCGACGGGCATGGCTTTCTGATTCCGGACGACGGGTCGTCTGACATCTACTTGTCCGCCCAGGAAACCCACGCCGTCATGCATGGAGACCGGCTTCGTGTCCGCGTGGTGCGTTTCGACAAGCGTGGGCGCCCCGAGGGCAAGGTGCTGGAGATCCTCGAGCGCAAGAAGCGCCCGCTGATCGGCCGCCTGTTGCTCGAATCCGGCGTCTGGCTGGTTGCCCCGGAAGACCGCCGAATGGGTCAGGACATCCTGATCCCGAAGAATGGCATCGCCAATGCCACCGCGGGGCAGGTTGTGGCCGTCGAACTCACCGAGCCGCCATCGCTGTATTCGCAGCCCGTGGGCCGTGTCGTGGAGGTGCTGGGCGAGATTGACGACCCGGGCATGGAGATCGAGATTGCCGTGCGCAAGTACGACGTCCCGCATCGCTTCAGCCCGGAGACGTTGGCCCAAAGCGCCAAGCTGCCCGAGAAGCTGCGCGCCGTGGACCTGAAGCAGCGTGTGGACCTGCGCGACGTGCCGCTGGTCACCATCGACGGCGAGGACGCGCGCGATTTCGACGACGCCGTCTATTGCGAGCCCTTCAAACAAGGGCGGGGCAAGAAAGCCGTCGAGGGCTGGCGGCTGCTGGTGGCCATTGCCGATGTCTCGCACTACGTCAAGCCCGGTGAGCCGCTGGACGCCGATGCGTACGAGCGGGCCACGTCGGTCTACTTCCCGCGTCGTGTGATTCCGATGCTGCCCGAGAAGCTGTCCAACGGGCTGTGTTCTCTCAACCCGTACGAAGACCGGTTGAGCATGGTGTGCGACATGCTGGTTTCCAGCGACGGCGCGGTCACGGCCTACCAGTTCTACCCGGCCGTGATCTCCTCGCACGCGCGCTTCACATACAACGAAGTGGCCGCCATTCTGGGCAATACGCACGGGCCCGAGGCGGCCAAGCGGCGGGAGTTGGTGCCGCACCTGCTGCACTTGCACGAGGTGTACCGCGCGCTGCTGGGCGAGCGGCAGCGCCGCGGCGCGATCGATTTCGAGACGACCGAAACGCAGATCGTTTGCGATGACAACGGGCGCATCGAAAAGATCGTGCCGCGCACCCGCAATGACGCCCACCGCCTGATCGAGGAGGCCATGCTCGCGGCCAACACTTGCTCGGCGGATTTCATCCAGGGCTCCAAGCACCCGTCGCTCTACCGCGTGCATGAAGGACCCACGCCTGAGAAGCGGCAGACCTTGCAGGCCTACCTGCGCTCGCTGGGCATTGGCATGGGGCTGTCGGACGATCCCACGCCGCGCGAATTCCAGCAACTGGCCGAGGCGACCAAAGACCGCCCGGATGCCCAGCAGATCCACACCATGCTGTTGCGCTCGATGCAGCAGGCCATCTACACCGGCACGAACTCGGGCCACTTCGGGCTGGCCTATCCGGCCTACACGCACTTCACCAGTCCGATTCGGCGCTACCCCGACTTGCTCGTGCACCGGGTCATCAAGGCTTTGTTGGCACACAAGCGCTACACGCTGGACGCCGCCAAGATGCAGGTGCTGCAGGCGCCCAAGCGCCCGGGGCGGGCCATGCCACCCAATCCGGCCGAGGCGCGCAACGAGCAGGAGCGCTGGGAGGTGGTGGGCGCGCATTGCAGTGCGAACGAGCGGCGTGCCGATGAAGCCAGCCGCGACGTCGAAGCTTGGCTCAAGTGCCGCTACATGCGCGACCGTCTGGGCGAAGAGTTCGCCGGTACGGTGAGTGCGGTCACCTCGTTCGGGCTGTTCGTGCAGCTCGACGCCCTCTACGTCGAGGGGCTGGTGCACATCACGGAGCTCGGCGGCGAATACTTCAAGTTCGACGACGCCCGCCAGGAGCTCCGTGGTGAGCGCACCGGCATTCGCTACGCCACTGGGGCGCGTGTGCAGGTTCAGGTCAGCCGCGTCGATCTGGACGGCCGGCGCATCGACTTCCGCCTCGTGCGTGAGACGGAGGACGGCCGCGGCGGCGGGCGCGGTGCGGCCAAGCCGGCTGGCAAGGTCGAGGCCAAGAACCCTGGTAAGAAGCGCGCGCCCAAATCGGCCGTTGAGGCGCTGGAGGACGTGCGGCAAGCGGACCGTGAAGTCCAGCGCAGCCGCAAGGAGGTGGTGGCGGCGCTCCATCCGGTCAAGGCCGCGCAGCAGGCGGCCAAGCGCGCTGCGGCCAAGGCGGCCAAGAAGACGGTCGGCAAGGCCACTGCTCGCAAGCGTCGTTGAGCCTGTGAAGGCCGCAGTGGTGAGCCCCTTGGGCTTGCCGCTGAGCGCAGTTCAGGGTGCGCTTCAGAGCAATCGGGTCATGGGTGCGATCAACTCGCCGGCGGGCAGCACGTGGTTGACTTCGCCGGCCGCGCCATGCGCGTGTGCGGCTGCGCAGGCCAGGGTGTGCAGCGGCATCGCTGCGTGGCGGGCGCACCAGCCTCCCAGCCAGCCTGCCAACACATCGCCGCTGCCTGCTGTGCCCAGCGCGGGGCCGCCCGTGGAGATCACGGTGGGCGTTTCGCCCGGTGACGCAATCACCGAGCCTGAGCCTTTCAGCAGCACCGTGCACCGCAGTTGGCGCGCCAGGGTTTGCGCGGCGGCCAGTCGATCCTGTTGAACCGCCTGGACCGTGATCTGCAGCAGCCGCGCGGCTTCAAGCGGGTGGGGGGTGATCACGGTGGTGCCCGGCGCACGCGACGCGACGGCGGCCTGGAGCGGCGCGGATGCTGCGATCGCGTTGAGCGCGTCGGCGTCCAGCACCGCGCGGGGCAGGGCGCTCAACAAGGCCGGCAGGCGGGCTGCAATCTCCGGGCCGCCGCCGCATCCGATCACGCCCACGGCGAGAGGGCACTCAGCCAGGCTGCCGCACATCAGTTCCGGTTGGCCGGCATCGGCCGGGCCGCCGTCGTTTGGGGCGAGCAGGTCGACGTAGACCCGCCCGGCGCCCGCATGCAGCGCGGCTCGAGCGGCCAGTCGCGCAGCGCCCTGCATGCCTGCCGCGCCGCCAACCACCAGCACCTGTCCGTGGCTGCCCTTGTGATGGCTGGCCAGCGATGCAGGCAGGGCTTGAGGCGCGCTCAGCCAGGCGGTCGGCGCTTCTGCGGGCGTGACGCCCAGGTGGTCAAACCAGATCCTGCCGGCCAACGCGCGGCCTTCGCCCGTGAACAGGCCGGGCTTGAGCGTCAGCAGACTGAGCGTGTGGGTGGCTCGGACGGCCACACCGTCGGCCGCCAGGCCGGCGATGGTCCCGGCCGGTTGCCCGGTGTCGGCCAGCAGACCGCTCGGCACATCCACGGCGAGGATTGGTGCGCTGCAGGCATTCATCGCCTCGATGACTGCGGCACTGGCAGCATCTAACGGCCGGTTCAGGCCAATGCCGAACAGTGCGTCGACCACCAGGCTGGGTGGGCTTGCAGGTGGTTGGAGTGCGGCATGCGTGGGAATGCCATGGGCGGCGAGCACATCGGCCGCGATTCGTCCATCGCCGCCGTTGTTCCCGCGGCCGCAGGCCAGCCACACGGGGCCATCGCCGCGACGCAGCGCCAAGGCCAGCTTGGCCACCGCATGGCCGGCGCGCGCCATCAGATCCGGCGTGGCCGCCAGAGCGGCAACTTCAATGCGGCGGGTGGCGGCCGTGTCGAACAGCGGCCAGGGGCGGGTGGTGGGCAGCAGGGGGCGCATGCCCCGCAGCTTAGGCCAGCCGGGTTGGGCTGAGGGCGGCCAGATCTGCGGCGGGCGGCTGGCCGGCGATCATTTGCGCCAAGCTGTGGGCGGCACCGCAGGCGGAGCCCCAGCCGTGACCGCCTGTGGGCAGGTTGAGCCAAACGCCCGGGCGCCCCGAAGCTCCCAGCAGCGGCAGGCCGTCGGCGGCGATGGCGCGGCGGCTCAGGCCCTGCTGCACCTGCTGATGCGGCACGCAGCCTGGAAACCAGGTCTGCAAGCACTGGTGCAAGGACTCGAATGCATCCGCGCGGTTCGATGGGGTGGCGTTGGGCGAGGTGATGCGCAAGGCGCCCGTGACGCGCACGCGCTGGCCGATGCGTGCGACGCTCACCCCACGGGCGGCGTCCAGCCAGCCTGCTTTGGGGCCGAGGTCCGGGTGCGCTTCCAGCAGGCGCAGGGGCGCGGTGACTGTGGCCTCGAGCTGGGCGAACAGCGGCAGACGCCGGCCCAGCAGGGCGGGGGCGTCCAGCCCATTGCACAGCACCACCGCGTCGAAGCGATCGTCTTGGGGGCCCATGGGTTGGGGCAGTGTGTCGCCCGCGTCGCGTGGCGTCGTGCGCAGCGCCGGTTCGTCCGGTGGCGTGTGTTCGTGGGTCAGCACGACCCCGCCGGCGGCATCGGTCAGCCGGCGCACCGTCGTGTGGAATCGAAACTCCACACCCCGGCGCTGCGCCTGATGCCGCAATTGCTGTGCGAAGAGCCGCGCGTTGCCGACGCCACCGTCAATGCGCAGGCTGCCCACCAGGGGGGCATCCGTGTTCAGGCCCGGTTCGGCGGCGCGCGACTGTGCGGCGTCGAGTTCGCTGACCTGCACGCCCGCAGCCGACCAAACTGGCAGCAGTTCGCGCAGGGCGGCTGCTTGCTTGTCATCGCTCAGTGCGACCAGCACGCCTTCGGCGCTTTCGTCGTCGATGTTGAACTCATGGCGCAGTGTGGCGGCGCGGCGCAGGCCCAGCAAACTCACGGCCGTCCAGGCAGCCTGACCGGCTTGGGTGCGTGTCCGCTGCCGCCAGTGCTTCAGGCGAAAGGCCAGTGGGGCGGTGTTCGTGGCGTCAGGCAGTCCCGGCAGCCACGGCCGCAACTGCGCGTTGCTGGCGAAGCTGGCTTGTTCGGCCACGCTGCCGCCCCGCTCGAACACGTGAACCTGAGCGCCGAGTGCAGCCAGCTCGAAGGCTGTCGTCACGCCGCTGAGGCCGGCGCCCACCACGGCGATCTTCAAGCCCACGCGTGCCCCTGCGGTGCGGCCGTCGATGCGAGGAAATCGGTGCGCTCGACAAACAGTCGATGGAAGGCGGGCATGGGGCGTGTATACTCTGCGAGTTTTGCCGGGGGAGGTGCGCTGAGCGCGCATCGATCAACGGCGGAAACGGTTGTGAATCGGGCGACGTCGGTTCGGCGCGTCAGGCACAACCAATCGCAAACCGGCCACACAAAGGTGTTGCGGCTTGCGGCTCCGGCTGGCCCATGAAACGGGTTTTGACGGGCGCCGCGGCGCGATTCGGGCCGGATTTTAGACACAACCTTCGGAGTAAGACCCATGTCTGTCACGATGCGCGAGATGCTGGAAGCCGGCGTCCACTTTGGCCACCAAACCCGCTTCTGGAACCCCAAGATGGCCCCGTATATCTACGGCCATCGCAACAAGATTCACATCATCAACCTCGAGAAGACGCTGCCCGCGTTCAACGAGGCGATGAAGTTTGTCCGCCAGCTGGCGGCCAAGCGCGGCACCATCCTGATGATCGGCACGAAGCGCCAAGCTCGTGAGTTCATCGCCGCCGAAGCGCAGCGCGCCGGCATGCCCTACGTCGACCAGCGTTGGCTGGGCGGCATGATGACCAACTTCAAGACGGTCAAGAGCTCGCTGAAGAACCTGAAGGACATGCAAGCCCAGGTCGAAGCCGGCACCCAGCCCGCCATCAAGAAGGAAGCCCTGCTGTTCCAGCGCGACATCGCCAAGCTGGAAAAGAACATCGGCGGCATCCAGGACATGACCGCGCTGCCCGATGCCATCTTCGTGATCGACGTGGGCTACCACAAGATTGCCGTGGCTGAAGCCAAGAAGCTGGGCATCCCGGTCATCGGCGTGGTCGACACGAACCACTCGCCCGAAGGCATCGACTACGTCATCCCCGGCAACGACGACTCCGCCAAGGCTGTGGCGCTGTACGCCCGTGCTGTGGCTGACGCCGTGCTGGAAGGCAAGGCCAATGCCACTGCCGATGTGCTGGCTGCCGTGGCCCCCGCTGGCGACGAGTTCGTCGAGGTTTCCGAAGAGGCTTAAGCCCCTTCGACCCTGCATCTGAAAGGGGCCGCGAGGCCCCTTTTGCCAACTGAATTTGGCCAACCGAAATCTGGAGAGAGAAATGGCTGCAATCACTGCAAGCATGGTGGGCGAACTGCGTGCCCGCACCGACGCCCCGATGATGGAGTGCAAGAAGGCGCTGACGGAAGCCGACGGCGATCTGGCCCGCGCGGAAGAGATCCTGCGCGTCAAGCTGGGCAACAAGGCCGGCAAGGCCGCTTCGCGTGTGACCGCTGAAGGCGTGGTGTCGACCGCGGTTGTGAACGGCAACGGTGCCCTGATCGAAGTGAACTGCGAGACCGACTTCGTCTCGAAGAACGACGCCTTCCTGGCCTTCGTGAACGCGCTGGCCGCCCTGGTGGCTGAGCACAACCCGGCTGACGTGGCGGCCCTGTCGGCCCTGTCGCTGTCGCAAGAAGGCTTCGGCCCGACGGTGGAAGACGTCCGCAAGGGTCTGGTGGGCAAGATCGGCGAGAACATGACGATCCGCCGCTTCCAGCGCTACACCGGCACCAAGCTGGCCAGCTACCTGCACGGCACCCGCATCGGCGTGGTCGTCGAGTTCGACGGTGACGACGTCGCGGCCAAGGACGTGGCCATGCACATCGCCGCCATGAAGCCCGCTGCGCTGTCGGCTGCCGACGTGTCGGCCGAGCTGGTCGAGAAGGAACGCAAGATCGCCACCGAAAAGGCTGCCGAATCCGGCAAGCCCGCCGACATCGTCGCCAAGATGGTGGAAGGCTCGGTGCAGAAGTTCCTGAAGGAAGTCTCGCTGCTGGACCAGGTCTTCGTGAAGGCCGCTGACGGCAAGCAAACCGTCGGTGCTTACCTGAAGTCGGTCAACACGACCGTGAAGGGCTTCACCCTGTACGTCGTGGGCGAAGGCATCGAGAAGAAGGTCGACGACTTCGCGGCCGAAGTGGCTGCCCAAGTGGCGGCTGCAAAGGGTCAGTAAAGACTCTTGCGGAATGAAAGGGCGCCAAGTTGGCGCCCTTTAAACTTCTGGGCCACCAGCGGCCCGATTTACTGAGGACACCATGCCCGCGTACAAGCGCATCCTGCTCAAACTTTCTGGTGAAGCCCTGATGGGCGACGACGCCTACGGCATCAACCGCGCGACCATCGTTCGCATGGTGCAAGAAGTGCGTGAAGTGACGCAGATGGGCGTGGAGGTGGCCGTGGTCATCGGCGGCGGCAACATCTTCCGCGGCGTCGCCGGCGGCTCGGTCGGCATGGACCGCGCCACCGCCGACTACATGGGCATGCTGGCCACGGTGATGAACTCCCTGGCCCTGGCGGACACCATGCGCCAAGAGGGCATGACGGCTCGCGTCATGTCCGCCATCGCGATCGAACAGGTGGTGGAGCCCTATGTGCGCCCCAAGGCCTTGCAGTACCTCGAAGAGGGCAAGGTGGTGGTGTTCGCAGCGGGCACGGGCAACCCGTTCTTCACCACCGACACGGCGGCTGCGCTGCGCGGCGCTGAAATCGGTGCCGAGGTCGTGCTCAAGGCCACCAAGGTCGACGGCGTCTACACCGCCGACCCCAAGAAGGACCCGCAGGCCAAGCGCTACGCGGCCATCACGTTCGACGAGGCCATCAGCCGCAACCTGCAGGTGATGGACGGCGCTGCGTTCGCGCTGTGCCGCGACCAGAAGCTGCCGATCAAGGTGTTCAGCATCTTCAAGCCCGGCGCGCTCAAGCGCGTGGTGCAGGGCGAGGACGAGGGCACCCTGGTCCACGTTTGACAGCGAATCTACGAGAGACGATCGACATGAGCACTGCTGACATCAAGAAGAACGCCGAGGCCAAGATGGCCAAGTCGGTGGAGTCGCTGAAAGGCGAGTTGCAGAAGATCCGCACGGGGCGCGCTCACCCCGGCATCCTGGACCAGGTGAGCGTCGAGTACTACGGCTCGGCGGTGCCCATCAGCCAGGTCGCCAACGTGACCCTGCTGGACGCGCGCACGATCTCCGTGCAGCCCTGGGAAAAGGGCATGGGCCCCAAGATCGAGAAGGCGATTCGCGAAAGCGATCTGGGCCTGAACCCGGCCGCCCAAGGTGATCTGATTCGCGTGCCGATGCCGCCGCTGACGGAAGAGCGCCGCCGCGACCTGACCAAGGTGGTGCGCAATGCCGGCGAAGACGCCAAGGTGGCCGTGCGCAACCTGCGCCGCGACGCGAACGAGCAAGCCAAGAAGCTGCTCAAGGACAAGGAAATCGGCGAGGACGACGAGCGTCGCAGCCTGGACGACGTGCAGAAGCTGACCGACCGCGTGATCGCTGAGATCGACAAAATCATCTCGGCCAAGGAAGCCGAGATCATGGCGGTTTGAGTTCGGAACTCGCTGTGAGTTCCTCTGCATTGGCGCCACCGCGCCATGTGGCCATCGTGATGGATGGCAATGGTCGCTGGGCGAAGAAGCGCTTTTTGCCGCGCTTCTTCGGCCACAAGGCGGGTGTGGACGCGCTCGTCAAGGTCGTTCAGGCCTGCATCGACCGCGACATCGAGCACCTGACCGTGTTCGCGTTCTCCAGCGAAAACTGGAAGCGCCCGAGCGACGAAGTCTCTGGCTTGATGGGCCTTGTGCTCGCCGCCGTCAGCCGCTACCTGGCCAAGATGGGGGCCATGGGCGTGCGCATCCGCATCGTGGGCGACCGGGACGCGGTGTCCGACAAACTGCGAAATGCGTGGAACGAGGCGGAATCGACCACCGCCCACAACACCAAGCTGACGCTCAACGTGGCGTTCAACTACGGCGGTCGCTGGGACATCGTGCAGGCCTGCAAGAAGGCCCTGGCTGCTGGCGTGAAGCCCGAGGACATGAGCGAAGCCAAGCTGTCGGAGTTCATGGCCATGAGCTACGCGCCGGACCCGGATCTGTTCATCCGCACCGGCGGTGAGGTGCGCATCAGCAACTTCCTGCTCTGGCAGGTGGCATACACGGAATTCGTGTTCTCGGACTGCCTCTGGCCCGAGTTCGGCGAGCGGGAACTGGACGCCGCCATTGCTGCGTTCCATGAGCGCGACCGCCGGTTTGGGGGCGTCAAGGACGCCCCAGTCGCGGCCTGACCGCTTTTCCCCTCGCAGCCATGCTCAAGACTCGCGTCATCACCGCCATCGTGTTGTTGGCTCTTTTGTTGCCGGTCTTGTTCCAGACCTCGCCGTGGCCCTTTGCGTGGGTCACGGTGGTGTTGATGGGCGCGGCGGGCTGGGAGTGGGCCCGGCTCAATGGCTTGCCCGGCTCGGGGGCTGTTGCGGCTGGCGTGGCGCTGGCGCTGGTGTGCGTTTGGACGCTGCTGGTGGGCGAGCTGCACGCGCCGCCGCCGTGGGTGTGGTCGCTGGCCAGCTTGACCTGGGTGTTGGGTGGCGCGTACGCGCTGCGCGCCGGCCCCGCGGGATGGCCGCGTATTGCGCGTGAGGCACGTTTGGCGCTCGGTGCGCTGCTGCTGTGGGGCGCGTGGCTGGCGATCGTGCAGGCCAAGGTGCACGGCATCAACTTCCTGCTGTCGGTGTTCTGCCTCGTTTGGATGGCTGACATCGCAGCCTATTTCTGCGGCCGTGCGTTCGGCAAGCGCAAGCTGGCGCCCGCGATCAGTCCTGGCAAGAGCTGGGAAGGGGTGTGGGGCGGCCTGGTGGGCGTGCTGCTGTTGGGATTCACCTGGGTGCACGTGATCGACGTGCGGCTGGCGGTGGATTCGCCCAGCCTTTTCACGCTGCTCGTCCAGCGGCACGGCGTCGTGTCCTTGCTGGCGATTGTTTTCCTGGGCGCCATGAGTGTGGTGGGCGACCTGTTCGAAAGCTTGGTCAAGCGCGCCGTGGGCGCCAAGGACAGCAGCGGCTTGTTGCCCGGCCACGGGGGCGTGCTGGATCGCATCGATGCCCTGCTGCCGGTCTTTCCGCTGGCCCTGGCCCTGATCAGTGTCTGACTTCACCATGAATCGTCAACGCGTTTGCGTGCTCGGCTCCACGGGCTCCATCGGCGTCAATACGCTGGACGTCATCGAGCGCCACCCCGAGCGGTACGAAGTGGTCGCCCTCAGCGCCATGAGCCGGGTGGATGAACTGCTTGGCCAGTGCCTGAAGTGGACGCCGCGTTACGCGGTCATGCCCGTTCAGACCGCGGCGGCCGAGTTGCGTGCACGTCTGCGTGAGGCGGGAAGTCCGACCGAGGTGCTGGATGGGGCCGATGCGCTGGCCGCCGTGGCCGCGCACCCCGATGTGGACACGGTGATGGCGGCCATCGTCGGCGCTGCGGGCTTGGCGCCCGCAATCGCTGCGGCGCGCGCTGGCAAGCGACTGCTGCTCGCCAACAAGGAGGCCATCGTCGTCGGGGGCGCCTTGTTCATGCGTGCGGTGGAGGAGGGTGGCGCCACGCTGTTGCCCATCGACAGCGAACACTCCGCCATCTTCCAGTGCCTGCCGGAGGATCGCCGGGTCTGGGCGGAGCGCATCGACCACATCGTGTTGACGGCCTCCGGCGGGCCCTTCCGCAGTCGCGACCCCCAGACGCTGGCGGACGTGACCCCGGAGCAGGCGTGCGCCCATCCGAACTGGGTCATGGGCCGCAAGATTTCCGTCGACTCGGCGACGATGATGAACAAGGCGCTGGAGGTCATTGAAGCCCGCTGGCTGTTCAACCTCGCGCCCGAGCAAATCCGGGTGTTGATTCACCCGCAAAGCATCATCCACTCGATGGTGGTTTGCCGTGACCAGTCGGTGCTGGCCCAATTGGGTACGCCCGACATGCGGGTGCCGATTGCCTATGGCTTGTCCTTCCCCGAGCGCATCACTTCGGGCGCGAGCCGGCTGGACCTGCTGACCACGCCGAGCCTCAGCTTCGAGGAAGCGGATGCGGTTCGCTTTCCGGGCCTTCATCTCTCTTGGCAGGCCCTGCGGGCAGCGGAGGGCAGCACCACGGTGCTGAACGCAGCCAATGAAGTGGCCGTGGAGGAGTTCCTGAACCGACGCCTGCGGTTTGATCGCATCCACGCGGTCAACGCGCAGTGCCTGGAAGACGTTCAGCCGGGCGATTGCTCGAGCATCGAGGGCCTGTTGGCGCTGGATGCTCGGACCCGAGTCCACGCGCTGGAACTGGCCCGCCGACTGTCGTGACCACGCTGATCGCCTTCCTCGCAGCCCTGGCGCTGCTGATTGCCGTGCATGAATGGGGCCACTACCGCGTGGCGCGGGCTTGCGGCGTGCGCGTGCTGCGCTTCTCCATCGGCTTTGGACGGGTGCTGTGGCGTCGGGTGGGGCGAGACGGGACCGAGTTCACGTTGAGCGCGCTGCCGCTGGGCGGGTATGTGCGGATGCTCGACGAGCGAGACGGGCCGGTGCCGCCGCAGGAGCGCGGGCAAGCTTTCAACCAACGGCCGCTGCGGCAGCGGGCGGCCATCGTGGCGGCTGGCCCGGCGGCGAATTGGATTTTGGCGATCGTGTTGTTCGCGCTCGTGTCGATGCTGGGCACCGAAGCGCCCAAGGCCTTGCTCGGCACGCCGCCGGCGGGGTCGTTGGCGGACCGGGCTGGCTTGCATGCGGGCGATTGGGTGCGGGCTGTGTCCGACGACGGCCAGCAGTGGCAAGACATCGCCTCGCTGCCGGACCTGTTGGCCGCGGTCGTGCGAGCACAGAGCCTGGGCGAGGCGGTTCACCTGTCGGTCACGGATGCTCAAGGGCACGGCGCGCGCAGCGTTCGCTTGGCCACCGACCAGTTCGCAGGCCGCGTGCCGGATGCGCGGATGGCGCAGGACGTGGGGTTGTCTCCCTGGGCGCAGCCCCTGGTCCGTCAGGTGGCTGCCGGGGGCGCAGGTGCCGCGGCTGGGCTGCAGGCCGGCGATCGCGTCTTGCTGATTGATGGGCAAGTCGTTCCCGACGCCGGGTTCTTGCGCGACGCCATCCGGCGTGCCCATGACGGCGAGCAGCCACGCACCCTGACACTGCGCATCGAGCGTGCCGGCCAAGCGTTGGAGTTGAGTGCGCTGCCGCGGTTGGTCAACGAAGCGGGGCACCGCGTGGCCCGGTTGGAGATTGGTGTGGGCACGCCGCCGGAGCGCGTGTTCGTGAGCTATGGCTTGGGCGAGAGCCTGTGGCGTGGCGTCGAGCAAAGCTGGGACATGGCCACCACCACGGTGCGCTTGCTGGGCCGCATGCTGGTGGGTGAGGCGTCGGTGAAGAACCTCAGTGGGCCGCTGACCATTGCCGACTACGCAGGGCAATCGGCTCAGGCCGGGTTGGCGCCGTACCTCGACTTTCTGGCCAAGATCTCCATGAGCTTGGCCGTACTGAACCTGCTGCCGTTGCCGATGCTGGACGGAGGGCACCTCATGTATCATCTTTTTGAGGGCCTGACGGGACGTCCCGTCTCCGAGTGGTGGCAACAGCAACTGCAGCGTGCAGGCGCCTTGATCCTGCTGCTGATGATGGCCTTGGCCCTTTCCAACGACGTCGCCCGTTTCGCGGGCTGGCACTGACACTCCCCGGTTCCCATGTCCTTTTCATTCAGTTCGGGAGCGCCACGTCGCCCCTCACTCCTGGCTTTGGCTCTCGCGGGGATCTTCCAGTCGGGAGCGGCCTGGGCGGTGGATCCCTTCACGCTGAAAGACATCCGGGTGGAGGGCCTGCAGCGCACCGACCCCGGCACCGTGTTCGCCTCGTTGCCCTTCCGCATCGGCGACACCTACAACGACGAAAAGGGCGCGGCCGCTCTGCGTGCCCTCTTCGCGACCGGCTTGTTCAAGGACGTGCGCATCAGCATCGAGGGCAATGCCGTCGTGGTGGTGATCGATGAGCGCCCGATCATTGCCAACGTCAATTTCGTCGGCCTGAAGGAGTTCGACACCGAAGCCCTGACCAAATCCTTGAAGGACGTGGGCATTGGTGAAGGCAAGCCGTTCGACAAGGCCTTGGCCGATCGCGCCGAGCAGGAACTCAAGCGCCAATACCTCACCCGCAGCCTCTACGGCGCCGAGGTGACGACGACGATCACGCCGATCGAGCGCAATCGCGTCAACGTCAGCTTCAACGTGAGCGAAGGCGAGCCCGCGAAGATTGCGGAGATCCGCATTCTGGGCACCAAGGTGTTTTCCGAAAGCACGCTGCTCGGGCTGCTGGAGCAGACCACGAGCGGTTGGTTGACCTGGTACACCAAGACCGACCGGTATTCGCGCGCCAAGCTCAATGCCGACCTGGAAACCATCCGCAGCTACTACCTGAACCGCGGCTACCTCGAGTTCAACGTGACCTCCACCCAGGTCACCATCTCGCCGGACAAACAAAGCATCAGCATTGCCGTCACGGTCAGCGAAGGCCAGCCCTACACCGTCACCGGCATCAAGCTGGAAGGCGATTACCTGGGCCGCGAGGAAGACTTCAAGCACCTCGTCTACCTCAAGCCCGGTGAGGCCTACCAGGGCGAAGCCGTAGCCACGACGACGCGTGCGTTCAGTGACCTGTTCGGGACTTACGGCTACGCCTTTGCTCGCGTGGACAGCCGCCCGGAAATCAACCGGGAAACCGGTCAGGTGGTGGTCACGTTCGTGGCTGAGCCGCAGCGCCGTGTGTACGTGCGCAAGGTGATCCTGTCGGGCAACTCGCGCACCCGTGACGAAGTCATTCGCCGCGAATTCCGCCAGTTCGAAGCGGCGTGGTACGACGGCCAGAAGATCAAGGCTTCGCGTGACCGCGTCGAGCGATTGGGCTACTTCAAGGACAAGGAAGTCACCATCGACACCCAAGAGGTGCCGGGGGCGCAAGACCAGGTTGATGTGATCTTGACGGTGGTGGAACGTCCCACGGGTGCCATCACGGTGGGCGCGGGTTACTCGAGTCAGACCAAGCTGTCCTTCAACGGGTCCATCCGTCAGGAGAACGTGTTCGGTTCGGGCAACTACCTCGGCATCGACTTGGCCACGGCCCGCACGGGCCGTCAGTTGCAAGTGAGCACGGTCGATCCGTATTTCACGGTGGACGGCGTATCGCGCGCAGTGGACGTGTTCTATCGCACCACGCGCCCGATCAACACGCTGGGCGAGGAGTACCAGTACGTCACCAAAGGCGGTGCCATTCGCTTCGGCGTGCCGTTCTCGGAGGTGGACACGGTGTTCTTCGGTCTGGGCTACGAGCAGACCAACATCACCACCTCCAAGGGCCTGCCGAACAGCTACTTCCTGTTTGCCAATCAGTTCGGCCAACGCAGCAACTCGGTGCCGCTCACCATCGGTTGGCAGCGCGACAGCCGCGACAGCGTGATTTCGCCGATGAAGGGCCGCTACCAACGTGTCAACGTCGAAGCCAGTGCGGTGGGCGATGCGCAATACGCCCGCGTGAACCTGCAGTACCAGCAGTACTTCGAAATCACCAACAAGATCACCTTGGGCGTGAACAGCGAGCTCGGTTGGGGTGTGGGGCTGGGCGGCAAGCCGTACCCGATCTTCAAGAACTTCTACGGCGGCGGTCTCGGATCGGTGCGGGTGTTCGAGGCCGGCTCGCTGGGACCGGTGGACGTCACGGGCTCGTACAGCGGCGGCAACCGCCGCTTCAACACCAATGCCGAGCTCTACCTGCCGGTGCCGGGCAGCGGCAACGACAAGAGCTTCCGCATCTTCGGCTTCATGGACGCCGGCAACGTGTGGGGCAGCGACGCCAAAGAAAAGGTGAGCTTCGACACCATCCGTGTGTCGGCCGGCTTGGGCCTGTCTTGGATCTCGCCCATGGGCCCGCTGCGCCTGAGCTATGGCAAACCTATCCGCAAGCAGCGCACGGATAGAATCGAAAAATTCCAATTCCAGATCGGGACTGCATTCTGATGATGAGCAAGCTCTTGCAATCGGTGGCTCTGGCCGCGTCGATGGTGGTGGCCACTGCGGCTGTGCAAGCCCAGGAACTCAAGATTGGCTACGTGAACAGCGAGCGCGTGCTCCGCGAAGCCAACCTGGCCAAGACGGCGCAAGCCAAGCTGGAAGCCGAATTCGGCAAGCGTGAGAAGGAACTGCGCGACCTGGAAACCAAGCTGCGCGGCGCCGCCGAGAAGCTGGAAAAGGATGCGCCGACGCTGTCGGAAAACGAACGCAACCGCCGCCAGCGTGATGTGGTGGAGCAGGAGCGTGACCTGCAGCGCAAGCGCCGCGAATGGCAGGAAGACCTGACCCAGCGCAAGAACGAGGAACTGTCGGCCGTGGTCGAAAAGGCCAACCGTGTCATCAAGCAGATCTTCGATGCTGAAAAGTACGACTTGATCCTGCAAGACGCCATCCACTTCAGCGCCCGCGTGGACATCACCAAGAAGGTGATTGATGCGCTGAACGCGCAGAAGTAAGCCGCGCGCGCCATGGGCTCGACGACCGTCGCGCTCGCTGAACTGATCGCCGCCTTGGGCGGCGATTTGCTTGGTGGGTCGGACATCGCCATCTCCCGCATTGCGCCGTTGGACGAGGCGGATGCGGCCAGCATCAGTTTCCTGGCCAATTCGCGATACCAGTCTCAACTGGCGAAGACTGCCGCGGCTTGCGTCATCGTCGGGCCCGCCCAGGCGGAAGCCGCGGCGGCTCGCGGCGCGGCCATCGTCACGCCCGACCCCTATCTGTATTTCGCCAAGCTCACCCAGTGGTGGGCGGCGCGCACCCGTCCTGCGGTTCATGCGGGCGTGCACCCGTCGGCCGTGGTGTCGCCTGAGGCGCGTTTGGGGGCCGAGGTGTCCATCGGGCCATTGGCGGTGATCGAAGCTGGCGCCGTGATTGGCGACCGCGCCCGCATCGGCGCGCACTGCGTGGTGGAGCGGGATGCCGAGGTGGGCGCGGACACGCGCCTCGCCCCGCGCGTGGTGCTGGGCTACGGCTGCCGTATCGGCGCGCGAGGCCTGGTGCACAGCGGTGCGGTCATCGGGGCGGACGGGTTTGGCCTCGCGCCAAGCAAGCAGGGCTACGTGAAGATCGAGCAGTTGGGCAATGTGCGCATCGGTGACGACGTCGAGATTGGCGCCAACACCTGCATCGACCGCGGCGCGTTGGCCGACACGGTCATCGAAGACGGCGTGAAGCTGGACAACCTGATCCAGATCGCGCACAACGTGCACATTGGCAAGAACACGGCGATGGCCGGATGTGCCGCCGTGGCGGGCTCCACACGCATCGGTGCGAACTGCACGATCGGCGGTGCCGCCAACATCATCGGGCACCTGACCTTGGTGGACGGCGTGCACATTTCGGCCGCCACCACCGTCACCCGCAGCATCCATGAGCCGGGCGTGTACAGCGGCCCGCATCCCTTTGAAGACAACGCCAGCTGGCAGAAGAACGCCGCCACGCTGCGCCAGTTGCATACCCTGAGAGAGCGTGTGCGCGCGCTGGAGAAGAAATGACGACCGAGACGATCACGATGGACATCCACGAAATCCTGAAGCGCCTGCCGCACCGCTATCCCATCCTGTTGGTGGATCGTGTGGTGGAGCTGGTCAAGGGTGAGCGCATCCGTGCCATCAAAAACGTCTCGATCAATGAGCCGTTCTTCCTCGGGCACTTCCCGCACCGTCCCGTCATGCCTGGCGTGCTGATCCTGGAAGCCATGGCCCAGGCCGCCACGTTACTGGCCCTGCGCAGCATGGACATGGTGCTGGACGAGCACTCGGTGGTGTACTTCGCCGGCATCGACGGCGCACGATTCAAGCGCCCGGTTGAGCCGGGCGACCAACTGGTGCTGGAAGTGACGCTGGGCCGCGCCAAGGCCGGCATCTACAAGT
Organism: Pelomonas baiyunensis; assembly: GCF_043555935.1. NCBI lineage: Bacteria > Pseudomonadati > Pseudomonadota > Betaproteobacteria > Burkholderiales > Sphaerotilaceae > Roseateles > Pelomonas baiyunensis. The sequence goes on from NZ_JBIGIB010000001.1 coordinate 1,087,490, forward strand.
TCTCGGCCAAGGCTTTGGTGGGCGATCAGGTGGCGGCCGAAGCCGAACTGATGTGCACCATGCGCCGCATCGAGGCCTGAGGACCGACGCGATGGCCATCCACCCCACTGCCATCGTCGACCCAGCGGCGGAGCTGGACAGTTCGGTCGAGGTCGGCGCGTACACGCTGATTGGGCCGCACGTGAAGATCGGTGCGGGCACCAAGGTCGGCCCGCATTGCGTGATCGAAGGCCACACCACCATCGGGCGCGACAACACCTTCTTCCAGTTCAGCTCGATTGGCGCGGCCAACCAGGACAAGAAGTACGCCGGCGAGCCGACCACGCTGGTGATCGGCGATCGCAACACCGTGCGCGAGTTCTGCACGCTGAACATCGGCACCGTGCAAGACCGCGGCGAAACCACGGTGGGGCACGACAACTGGATCATGGCCTACTGCCACCTGGCCCACGATGTGGTGCTGGGCAATGAATGCGTGCTGGCCAACGGGGCGACGCTGGCGGGCCATGTGCAGGTGGGCGACCACGTCACCATCGGTGGGCTGACCGGCATCCTGCAACGCATGCGTATCGGCGACCACGCCATGATCGGCTTCCAGGCCCACGTGGCGCAGGACGTGCCGCCCTTCATGACGGTGGACGGCAACCCGCTGACCGCGCGTGCGGTGAATGTGGTGGGGCTCAAGCGCCGTGATTTCAGTGCCGAGCGCATCGGCGTGATCCGCCAGATGCACAAGCTGATCTATCGCAGCGGCCACACGCTGGACGAGGCCAAGGCGGCCATCGAAGCGCTGCGCGGCACCGACGCCGGTGCCGCCGATGGCGACATCGACACCATGCTGCGATTCCTCGCGGCCTCCACCCGCGGCATTGTTCGCTGACCCCATGCAACACGCTCCGCGCCTCGGCATGGTGGCTGGCGAGGCCAGCGGTGATTTGCTGGCCGGCTTGCTGCTGCAAGGGCTGCGGGCCCGCTGGCCGGGCTTGCAGTCGCAGGGCATTGGTGGCCCCAAGATGATCGCGCAAGGCTTTGAGACCTGGTGGCCTCACAGCAAGTTGTCCATCTTCGGCTACGTGGATGCGCTGCTGAACATCCGCGAGTTGCTGGCCATCCGCAAGCAACTGGGCAACCGCCTCATCGCCAACAAGCCCGAAGTGTTCATCGGCGTGGATGCGCCGGACTTCAACTTCGGCCTGGAAACGCGCCTGCGCGAGGCGGGCATCAAGACGGTTCATTTCGTCTGCCCGTCCATCTGGGCGTGGCGCCCCGAGCGCGTGCAGAAGATCAAGGCGGCGGCCGATCACGTGCTGTGCCTGTTCCCGTTCGAGCCGGAGATCCTGCACCAGGCGGGCATTGGCGCGACGTATGTGGGCCATCCGCTCGCGGATGCGATCCCGATGGACGTGCCGCGTGCGGCCGCGCGTGCCAGCTTGAATCTGGCCGAGGGCGACACCGTCATCGCGTTGCTGCCTGGCAGCCGCAAGAGCGAGATCCGCTACATCGCGCCCGCGCTGATCGGTGCAGCCAAGCGCATGGCGAAGCCGGGTCGGCGCTTCATCATGCCGGTGGTGCCGGGGCTGCGCGGCTGGATCGAGCCCTTGCTGAACGGGGCAGACATCCAACTCATCGACGGCCAGTCCCACGCCGCCCTGGCCGCTTGCGACCTGACCTTGGTGGCCAGCGGCACAGCCACGCTGGAAGCGGCGCTTTTCAAGCGACCCATGGTGATTGCCTACCGGATGAACTGGCTGAACTGGTGGCGCATGAAGGACAAGGGCCTGCTGCCCTGGGTGGGTCTGCCCAACATCCTGGCGCGCGAGTTCCTGGTGCCTGAACTGCTGCAGCATGCCTGCACGCCCGAGAACCTGGCGCGTGAAGCCGAAGCGCTGCTGGCCGATGCGCCGCGGCAGGCGGGCCTGCACGCCCGCTTTGTTGACCTCCACCAGCTGCTGCGGCAAGACACCGCACGGCGCGCCAGCGATGCGATCGCGACGCTCATCGGCGCCTGAACAGGGCTCGCTCGACTGGACGCCGCCCGGCCTTGTGGCCGGCGTGGACGAGGCCGGCCGCGGCCCCTTGGCCGGCCCGGTGTTCGCGGCCGCCGTGATCCTGGACGACCTGCAGCCCATTGCCGGCTTGGCCGATTCCAAGGCCCTGACCGCTGCGCGCCGGGCACGGCTGTACGACGAGATCCGTGCCAAGGCGCTGTGCTTTTGCATTGCGCAGGCCAGCACCGAAGAAATCGACCAGATCAACATCCTGCAAGCCACGATGCTGGCCATGCAGCGCGCGGTACAAGGCCTGCGCCTGAAGCCAGCGTTCGTGCAGGTGGACGGCAACCGCTTGCCCGTGCTGCCCATGCCGGCGGAAGCCATCGTCAAAGGCGACGCCAAGGTGCAGGCCATCTCGGCGGCCAGCATCCTGGCCAAGGTGGCCCGAGATCTTTTCTGCGAGCACATGCACCAGACCCATCCAGAGTACGGATTCGCCACGCACAAGGGTTACGGCACGCCGGAGCACCTGGCTGCCCTGCGCGCCCATGGCCCCAGCCCGTGGCACCGGCGCAGCTTCGGCCCGGTGCGGGAGAGCGTGCGATGAACGCGCCGGTGCAGCCCGTCACCTCCAAAGACAACCCCGCCCTGGTGCGCCTGCGCAAGCTGGCGGCCGACCCCGGCGCCTACCGCAAGCTGGGCCGGGTGTGGGTGGAGGGCGACCACCTGTTGCGCGCCGCGCGCCAGCGCGGTTGGCGCCTGGACCTGGTGGTGGCCACCGAGGCCGCGATGCAAGACCCCGCGTTGGCCGCGCTGGTGGCTGCCGCCGAACGTGCGTTGGTGGTGCCCGCGGCCTTGTTCAAGGGCATCAGCGGCCTCGAGTCGCCGGCCCAGATCGGCGCTGAGCTGCTGCTGCCCGAAATGCCCGCGCTGGACGTGACCGCGGCCAGCGTGGTGCTGGACCGACTGCAGGACGCCGGCAACGTCGGCGCCATCCTCCGCAGCGCCGCAGCCTTCGGGGTGCGCCAGGTGCTGGCCTTGAAAGGCACTGCCGGCTTGTGGTCGCCCAAAGTGCTGCGGGCAGGGCAGGGCGCGCATTTCGGGCTGCGGTTGATTGAAGGCCTGGCCGTGGCCGATCTGCAATCGCTCCAGACCCCGCTGGTGGCCACCAGTTCGCACACCGAGCATCAGGTGCACCGGGTGGCCTTGCCCCGACCTTGCGCGTGGGTGATGGGGCATGAAGGGCAGGGCGTGTCGGCAGAGTTGATGTCGCGCTGCGCCTTGACGGTGGGCATTCCCCAGCCGGGTGGCGAGGAGTCGCTCAACGTCGCCGCAGCAGCGGCCATCTGCTTGTACGAAAGCCACCGCCAGCAGGCTTGAGCCGCCATCCCGCCCACGCGGCGGCGGATTGCTTGCAAATGAGAATCGTTCTCATTAAAGTGTCGGCATGATTGACGACGCCCACCCCATGGCCGAACCCGCGCGCCTCCCGTTGCCTCAGCCCGGCGGCGTGAAGGCGCCTCGCGTGCTCGACAGCGCTTCGGTGCTCGGGCCACGTGGTGAGGTGTGGATCCGTCATGGCGAGCAGCTGTACCGGCTGCGGGTCACGTCACTGGGCAAGCTGATCCTGACGAAGTAGCCGCCCTCAGCGGCTTCTGCCGCCCCATCATCCCCCTCGCGCCAGCCAGCCACCGCCCGCCAGCGCTCCCTGTGTTCAGGAGAGTCTGCATGGCCCAAGCTTGTTGCTCCAACGCGCCGCCCGCAACGCCCACGCCCGGGTCGCGGCGGCGGCGCTTGTGGGATCTCGGAACCCACACCCATTGCCCGGTGATCGGCGTGTGTCTGCCCCTGGAACGGGGTCGCGCCCTGGCCCGCCGCCACCTGACGCCCCCCGCGGCCGATGACTACAGCCTGCATTGCACGCTTGTCTCGATGGCCGGGCGCCGCAACGCGGTGTCCGAGGCGGTCCACAAGGACTTGGAGCAGCAGCACGCACTGCTCGTCCGGCAGGCCGCCTCCGCCAAGACCACTGACGCCTTGGCCGTGTGGTGGGCCTCGCAAGCCGAGGGCTGTGACCTCGCCGGCGCCTTGTGGGCCACGCTCACGCACCCGCGGTGTGACGAGCCGCTGGAGTTGCGGGTGCTGGCCCAGGTGCACATGCTTCAACACCAGGTGGGGGCCGCACAGCGCCAGTCGGCCCGCCGCTATCTTGACCTCGCCGGCGAGCACCAGACACTGCTGCGCGCCTACGCCGAAGTGCAGCAGCGCATGACGGCCTGGACGCAAGCCCGTGCGGCCGAGCAGCAGCAGTGGGAGCGCGAGCGCATCCAGCTGCGCGGCGAGGTGCTGCGCCTGCGCACCGAACTGGCCCTGCGGCGGGAGGCACTGCCGGCCGTGGGGGCTGCGGTGGCCGCAGCGTCGACGCGCGCCACGGAACGGATACCGCCTTCTGCCGCGTCGGCCCGGTGCGCCTCACGCCCTCGCCCGGCAGACGACGCCCCCGTCGCGCGATCTGCGCCAGCGACACCCCCGCAGGTCGTGTCGTGTGGGCCACGGCATCTGGCGGGCAGCAACGCCGCCCAGCCGCTGGCGCCCCGGCCTCGCGTGGTGCTTTGCGTGGGCGGGCGCAGCGGCAGCGTGCCCCACTACCGGCAGGCGGTGGAAGGGCGGGGCGTGGCCTTCTTGCACCACGACGGCGGCGAAGAACACAAGCCGGCGCAACTGGAGCCGCAACTGGCTGCGGCGGATCTGGTGATATGCCAGACCGGCTGCATCAGCCACGATGCGTATTGGCGCGTGAAGGACCACTGCAAGCGGCACCACAAACGCTGCGTGTTTGTCGAGACACCCAGCCGCAGCGCCTTCGAACGTGTGTGGGCGGAAATCACGCTGAGCGAAGGCAGCGGGCCCGTTGAGTGAGGGCAAGCCCGCTGCGGGGCTGCAAACTTGGGGCGCACACTGCATCGAGATTTCGTTGGAGACCCCGCATGGCCACCGTCGCTTCGCCCCATCAACTTGCGCGCCGCGCCATCGCCCTGGTGCTGGCGGGGGGGCGGGGCTCCCGCCTCAAGCAACTCACCGACGCGCGCGCCAAGCCGGCCGTGTACTTTGGCGGCAAGTTCCGCATCGTCGACTTCGCGCTGTCCAACTGCGTGAACAGCGGCATCCGTCGCATCGGCGTGGTGACGCAGTACAAAAGCCATTCACTCCTGCGCCACATCCAGCGCGGCTGGAGCTTTTTGCGCGCCGAGCTGAATGAAACCGTGGACCTGATGCCCGCCCAGCAACGGGTGAACGAGGAGCACTGGTACCGCGGCACGGCCGATGCGGTCTATCAAAACCTCGACATCATCCAAAGCACCGGGGCGGAGTACATCGTGGTGCTGGCAGGCGACCACATCTACAAGATGGACTACTCCAGCATGCTGGTGGACCACGTCGCCAGCGGCGCCGGGTGCACGGTGGGCTGCATTGAGGTGCCCAAAGCCGAGGCCAGCGCCTTTGGCGTGATGGCGGTGGACGATGCGCGCCACATCACCGCCTTCCAGGAAAAGCCCGCCGACCCGCCCTGCATGCCCGGCCGCACCGATGCCTGCCTGGCCAGCATGGGCATCTACATCTTCAACGCCGACTACCTCTACCGTTTGCTCGACGAAGACCTCGCCGACCCCAACTCCAGCCACGACTTCGGCAAAGACGTGATCCCCAAGACCGTGGCCGAGGGTCGGGCGGTGGCCCACCCGTTCGCGATGAGCTGCATCCACAACCCCAATGGCGCGGCGCCGTACTGGCGCGATGTGGGCACGCTCGACGCGTTCTGGGCGGCCAACCTGGACCTGGCGTCCATCAGCCCCGAGCTCGACATCTACGACACCGACTGGCCGATCTGGACCTACCAACGCCAACTGCCGCCGGCCAAGTTCATCCCCGACCACAACGGCATGCACGGCATGACGGTGAACACCATCGTCAGTGCGGGGTGCATCGTGTCGGGCTCGCACGTGGTGCAGTCGGTGCTCTTCAACAACGTGCGCATCCGCTCGTTCTGCAACATCCACCAATGCGTGTTGCTGCCCGGCGTGGAAGTGGGCCGCCATTGCCGGTTGACCAAGGTCATCGTGGACCGTGGCTGCGAGATTCCGGACGGCCTCGTGGTGGGGGAAGACGCGGCACTGGATGCCGCCCGCTTCGAGCGCACCGAGAACGGGGTGGTGCTCATCACCAAACCCATGCTGGCCCGCCTGTGATCGGCGCCGAAGCTGCGGTGCCTGGCGCGGATTGGATGGGGAGCGTGTGATGCGCGTGCTGCAGGTCAGCGCCGAGTTGTTCCCGTGGCTCAAGACCGGCGGGTTGGCCGATGTGGCCGGGGCCTTGCCCGCGGCGTTGGCGCGCGTGGGCGTGGAAGTGCGGGTGCTGGTGCCGGGCTTCCCGGCGCTGCGAGACGCCTTCCAGCCGGCCCAGGCCGTGGCTCCCGTGGCCTTGCCGTGGAGTGAGGGGCGGGCGGCGCTGCTGCGCGGCACCTTGCCGGGCCTGGACGCACCGGCATACCTGCTGGACGCGCCGGGCTTGTTCGACCGCCCGGGCAATCCGTATGCCGACACAGCCGGCGTGGCCTACGCCGACAACCACCGGCGTTTTGCATTGCTGGGCCTCGCGGCCGCGCGGCTGGCGGAGGGCGTGGACGCGACCTGGCAGCCTGCCGTGGTGCATGCGCATGACTGGCACGCTGGGCTGGCCTGTGCCCACGTGTCCGCCAGCCGTGCCCGCAAGCGCACCGCGTGCCGCACGGTGTTCACCGTCCACAACCTGGCCTACCAGGGGTTGTTCCCGGCGACGCACTTCGCGGAACTGGGCCTGCCCGCCGCGCACTTCGCCATGGAGGGCCTGGAGTTCTACGGGCAGGTCGGGTTCATGAAGGCCGGGCTGCACTTTGCCGATGCCCTCACCACTGTCAGCCCCACCTACGCGGTCGAGATCCAGACCCCCGAACAAGGCTGTGGGCTGGACGGCCTGTTGCGCCGCCGGGCCGATGTGCTGCACGGCATCTTGAACGGCGTGGACTACGCGCTGTGGTGCCCCGAGGCCGATGCGAGCTTGGCGCAGCCCTACAGCGCCGATGCGCCCCAGGGCAAGGCAGTGTGCAAGGCGGCCTTGCAGCGAGAGTGCGGGTTGGCGGCGAATTCCCAGGCGCCGTTGTATGGCGTGGTCAGCCGCCTCACGGAGCAAAAGGGGCTGCCGCTGGTGCTGCAGATCCTGCCGGACCTGCTGGCCGCGGGCGGGCAACTGGTGGTGTTGGGCAGTGGCGACGCGCGGCTGGAGGCGGAATTCGCGGCGGCGGCTGCGCAGCACCCGGGCCAGGTGGCCCGGCGCACCGGCATGGATGAAGCGCTGGCCCACCGCATCTACGCAGCCAGCGATGTGGTGCTGGTGCCCAGCCGCTTCGAGCCCTGCGGCCTGACGCAGCTCTATGGTCTCAGCTACGGGGCCTTGCCGCTGGTGCACAGCGTGGGCGGGTTGGCCGACACGGTCGTGGACTGCACGCTGGAAGACCTCGCGGCGGGCACCGCCACCGGGTTTGCGTTCCGTGAGTTTGAGGCCCATGCCGCGCGGCGTGCGCTGCGGCGGTCGCTGGCCTTGTGGAGCCGGCCGGCCGAGTGGGCGCAGGTTCGGCAAACCGCCATGCGCCAGCGCTGGGGCTGGGACACGGCGGCCACCCGCTACCGGGCGGTGTACGAACACGCAGTCTGCGGCGTGTGAGCCGCAGGCCAGGCGCCGGCGGTCAGCTGCGGCTGCGGTTGCGACGGCCGACCCAGCCCAGCAGGCCCAGCGAGCCGCCCACCAGCGCCAGCGAACCCGGCTCCGGCACGGCCTGGGCCACCATGGAGCCAGAAGCGATCATGCGCTAGGGCGCGCAGTTGAGGCACTCGAAGCTGCCGTCGCGGGCGCTGTTGCCGGCCGGCGTGCGAATCGCCACTGCGCCACCGGCGTTGGTGAGGTCGCCGACCAGATCAAAGGTCAGGTAGCGGCTGTTGTTCAGCAGGTTGATGAAGAAGTGGTGCGCCGAATTCAGCGCGCTGTAGGTACTTGACGTGCTGGTGTCGTAGGTTTGGCCGGCAAACATGCCGTTGGTCGTCTGGATGCTCCAGGCGGAGTACGACAGCGTGTCGGCATCGAAGGTGAAGCTGCCGGTGGCGCTGGCGCCGTCGGTGAACTTCACGTTGTCGAGTTGCCAGACGACGGGCGTGGCATGGGCTGCCGCCGCGGCCAGACCGAGCGCTGCGGCAGCCGATGCGCGGCGCAGCGAAGTGGAAATGCTTTTCATGTGGAACTCCCTGTTCACGCGTTGGACGCCGCTAGAACGCCGCAACGCAATACAGGAGTGATGGCCGCGCCAGGGGGTGGGGAATGTCCACTTTCCCTTGGGTTAGGGATTCGTGAGTGGCGGTGTGGTCAGACCGCCAGGGCAATGACCCCGAGAGCAATCAAGCCTGCACCGGCCAACCGCCATCCGCGCTCGGACTCGCCGAGCAACTGCCCGCCCAGCAACGCTGCAAACAGCATGGACACCTCGCGGGCCGGCGCCACGCGCGACAGCGGCGCTTCGCGCACCGCCAGCAGCACCAGGATGTAGGCGGCAGGCCCCAGCACTGCCACGGCCAGAATGCCCCGCCATGACTGGCGAACCTCGGGCCAAAAGCTGTGCCGCTGGCGCAGGCTGATGGGCAGTTGCATCACCGCGCGCAACACGTTGCCGAACCAATCGAGCAACAGGGGCGACACCGCCAGCGCTTTCACCGCATAGCCGTCGATCACGGTGTAGCCGGAGATCAAGGCGCCCGTTGCGGCGCCCCAATAGATGCCGTGGCGGCGCCGACGTTCAGCCACGGCGTCGCGCGGCAGGCCGCGCCCGAGCAGCTTCGGGCCCAGCGTGATGAGCAGGATGCCGCCCACCACGCCGGCCAAACCCAGCGCGCCGTGCAGGCCCAGGCGCTCGTCCAGCAACAGCACCGCGCCCAAGGCGGACAGCAGCGGCCCGCTGCCCCGCGCCACGGGGTACACCACGGTCAGGTCGCTGGCCCGGTAGCCGGCCACCAGGCAATTGAAGTACAGCAGGTGCACCACGGCGCTGGCGGTGACGAGCACCCATACCGTGGGTGTCCAGTGCGGCATGTCCTGGACGCCCACCCACAGGGCCGCCGGCAGCCACACCAGCACCACGCCCAACGCGCAGGTCAGTACGAAATGGGGGCCACCACCCCAGCGCTTGGCCGCGAGGTTCCAGAGGGCGTGGAGCAGGGCGGCAGCAAGGACCAGCGCGAGGGCCGACGCCGGCATCTCAGTAGATGAGCCGGTCGGGCCGGATGTCGCGCAGGATGGTGGTGGCGATTTCTTCGATGCTCTTGTGTGTGGACGACAGCCACGAGATGCCCTCGCGCTTCATCATGGCCTCGGCCTCGTTCACTTCGTAGCGGCAGTTCAAGACATCGGCGTATTTGCTGCCGGGGCGGCGCTCGTTGCGGATGGAGGCCAGGCGCTCCGGGTCGATGGTCAGGCCGAAGCACTTGCGCTTGTGCGGCAACAGCGGCGCCGGCAACTTGCGGCGCTCGAAGTCTTCGGGGATCAGTGGGTAGTTGGCAGCCTTGATGCCGTGCTGCATGGCCAGGTACAGCGACGTCGGCGTTTTGCCGCAGCGGCTCACGCCCACCAGGATGACGTCGGCCGTGTCCAGGTTTTTGGACGACTGCCCGTCGTCGTGCGCCAGCGAGAAATTGATGGCCTCGATCCGGTCGTGGTACTCCTGGCTTTGCGCCACGTTGGAGAAGCGCCCGACGCGGTGGTTGCTCTTGATGCTGAACTCGTCTTCCAGCGGCTCGATGAAGGTGCCGAACATGTCCATCACCCGGCCCTGGCAGTGCTCGCGCACAACTTTCAGCACCTCGCGGTCCACCAGCGTGGCAAACACGATGGGCCGGCGGCCTTCGCGCAGCCCCACCTCGTTGATCTCCTGCACCACCGCGTGCGCCTTCTCTGCGCTGTCGATGAACGGCCGGCGCACGTGCCGCGGCTTGATCTCGAACTGGGCCAGGATGGAGTTACCGAAGGTTTCGGCGGTGATGCCGGTGCCGTCCGAGACGAAATACACGGTTCTGTCGGTCATGGCAAGCGCGTCACAGGAACGCGGGGGTGGGGGAAGTCCCCATCATAGAAGCGCGCCCCTCTAGAATCAGCCGCAATTGCTTTGCCCAGCCATGCGCACCTCCTCCACCCGACTCCAACAACGCCCAAGCGGTGGGATCACGGCCGGTTACGTGCCGTGTCGGGGTGCAGCGGACACAGCCCAGAGTTTTCAACCTCCCGGAGTTTTCCCATGTCTGCTGCACGCTTTGAGGCGACCGCCCTGGTCGTTCCGTTTGAGAACCTGAGGATGACCGACGTCGAGGCCGTTGGCGGTAAGAACGCCAGCCTTGGCGAGATGATTTCCCAGCTCTCGGATGCCGGCGTCCGCGTGCCTGGTGGTTTCGCGACCACGGCATTCGCGTTCCGACAGTTTCTGAAGCACGAAGGTCTGGACGCCCGCATTGCGGCGCGCCTGTCCACGTTGAACACCGACGACGTGCGTGCGCTGGCCGACGCCGGTGCCGAGATCCGTGGCTGGATCGAAAACCAGCCCTTCCCGGCCGACCTGGAAGCCGGTGTGCGCGCGTCGTACGCGCAGCTCACGGCCGACAACCCGGACGCCACCTTCGCCGTGCGCTCGTCCGCCACGGCTGAAGACCTGCCCGACGCCTCGTTCGCCGGCCAGCAGGAAACCTTCCTGAACGTGCATGGCATCGACGAGGTGCTGCACAAGATGCGCGAGGTGTTCGCCTCGCTCTACAACGACCGCGCCATCAGCTACCGCGTGCACAAGGGCTTCGCCCACGGCGACGTGGCCCTGTCCGCCGGCGTGCAGCGCATGGTGCGCAGCGACCTGGGCTCGGCCGGTGTGATGTTCACCATCGACACCGAGAGCGGCTTCCCTGACGCGGTCTTCATCACCTCCAGCTACGGCCTGGGCGAAACAGTGGTGCAGGGCGCTGTGAATCCGGACGAGTTCTACGTCCACAAGCCGGCACTCAAGGCCGGCAAGCTGGCCATCATCCGCCGCAACCTGGGCTCCAAGCTGATTCGCATGGAGTTCTCGACGCCCGAGGAGAAGGCCGCCACCAAGAAGCTGGTGAAGACCGTGGACACCGCGCCTGAGGCCCGCAACCGCTACTCGCTGAACGACACGGAAGTCACCGAGCTGGCCAAGTACGCGCTGATCATCGAGCAGCACTACGGCCGCGCGATGGACATCGAGTGGGGCCGCGATGGTGTGGACGGCAAGATCTACATCCTGCAGGCCCGCCCCGAGACCGTGAAGAGCCAGGCCGCCGGTCAGGTCGAGCACCACTACAAGCTCAAGGCCCACAGTGCTGTGCTGGCCGAGGGCCGCGCCATCGGCCAGAAGATCGGCACAGGCCCGGTGCGCCTGGTCGACAGCGTCGCCGAGATGGAGCGCGTGCAACCGGGCGACGTGCTCGTCACCGACATGACCGACCCGAACTGGGAGCCGGTGATGAAGCGCGCCAGCGCCATCGTCACCAACCGCGGCGGCCGCACCTGCCACGCGGCCATCATTGCGCGTGAACTGGGCATCCCGGCCGTGGTCGGCTGTGGCGACGCGACGGACAAGCTCAAGGACGGCCAGCTCGTCACCGTGGCCTGCTCGGAAGGCGACACCGGCTACATCTATGACGGCCTGCTGGAAACCGAGGTCAGCGAGGTGCACCGCGGCGAGCTGCCGTACTGTCCCATCAAGATCATGATGAACGTTGGCAACCCGCAGCTGGCCTTCAACTTCGCGCAAATGCCCTCGGGCGGCGTGGGGCTGGCCCGCCTGGAATTCATCATCAACAACAACATCGGCGTCCACCCCAAGGCCATCCTGGACTATCCGAACATCGACGCCGACCTGAAGAAGGCGGTGGAGTCGGTGGCCCGCGGCCACGCCTCGCCGCGCGCCTTCTACGTGGACAAGCTGGCCGAAGGCATCGCCACGATTGCCGCCGCCTTTTTCCCGCGCCCGGTCATCGTGCGGCTGTCGGACTTCAAGTCCAACGAGTACCGCAAGCTCATCGGCGGCACCCGCTACGAGCCGGATGAAGAGAACCCGATGCTGGGCTTCCGCGGGGCCAGCCGCTACATCAGCGGCGAGTTCCAGGACGCGTTCGCGATGGAATGCGAGGCGCTCAAGCGCGTGCGCAAGGACATGGGCCTGACCAACGTCGAAATCATGGTGCCCTTCGTGCGCACGGTGAAGCAGGCGGCTCGCGTGGTCGACATGCTGGCCGAGAAGGGCCTGAAGCGGGGCGTGGACGGCCTGCGCCTGATCATGATGTGCGAGGTGCCCAGCAACGCCATCCTGGCCGAGCAGTTCCTGGAGCATTTCGACGGCATGTCCATCGGCTCCAACGACCTGACGCAGCTCACGCTGGGCCTGGACCGGGACTCCGGCCTGGAGCAGCTGGCCGGCGACTTCGACGAGCGCGACCCGGCCGTGAAGGCCATGATCTCGCGGGCCATCCGCGCTTGCCGTGCCACGGGCAAGTACATCGGCATCTGCGGTCAGGGCCCCAGCGACCACCCCGACTTCGCCGAATGGCTGGCCGAGGAGGGCATCGTGTCCATCTCGCTGAACCCCGACACGGTCATCGACACCTGGCAGCGCCTGGCCGCCAAGTAAGCCTTCGCGCCTGAACGCCGGCCCGGGTTCTCCGTAAGGGGAACTCGGGCTTTTTGTTGTCATGATCCCGTTCGTGCCGGTTCGCTCGCTTCATCGTCGTTACGCGCTCTTCATCCTCAGCTTCATGGCCCTGGTGGTTGGGCTGGGGGTGGCCGAGCAGCACGGCATGCCCAAGGCCTGGATCGGCTACAGCTTCCTGATCGCGACCGTGGCCGTGTATGCCGTGATTGGCATCCTGTGCCGCACCACCGACCCGGCCGAGTACTTCGTGGCGGGCCGGCGCGTGCCGGCGGTCTACAACGGCATGGCCGCGGGGGCGGACTGGATGAGCGCCGCCAGCTTCATTGGCCTGACCGGCACGCTGTACGCCACGGGCTACGCCGGCCTGGCCTACGTGCTCGGTTGGACGGGTGGTTTCTGCCTTGTGGCCCTGTGCATCGCGCCGTACTTGCGGCGGTTCGGCCAATACACGCTGGCAGACTTTCTCGCCGAACGGTTCGAGAGTCGCACCTTGCGCTGGGTGGGAGCCAGTGCAGCCATCCTGGTGTCCTTCGTCTACCTGGTGGCGCAGATTTACGGCGTCGGCTTGATCACCACGCGGCTCACCGGCTTGGGCTTCGAGGTGGGCGTGTTTGTGGGCCTGGGCGGCGTGCTGGTGTGCTCGTTCCTGGGCGGCATGCGCGCCGTCACGTGGACGCAGGTGGCGCAGTACCTGATCATGATCCTGGCCTACCTGGTGCCCGTCATCTGGCTGAGCGTGAAGCAGACTGGCTGGCCGGTGCCGCAGCTGGTGTACGGGCAGCAGCTGCACCAGTTGGCGCAGCGCGAGGCGCAACTGACGGTGGACCCGGGCGAGTTGCAGGTGCGGGCTCTGCATCAGCAGCGTGCCGATGCGGCGACGCGGCGGCTTGCGGATGTGCCGACCGCACTGGCGCAGGAGCAGGCTGCTGCCGCCGCGCGCGTGTCGGAGCTCAAGGCCGCGAACGCGCCGCTGGCCCAGATTCAAGCGGCCGAGAAGGCCCGTGCTGCGCTGCCGCGGACCCAGGTCGAGGCCGAAGCGCGCTGGCGGCGCGAGCAGCAGGCGGAGGCCCAATGGGCGCGTCCGTTGTCGGGCCTGGCGCCGCACACCCAACCGTTTGCGTCGGATGTGCCGGGCGCCGATGCCGCCGGGGTCGGTTCGGCGGAGCAGGACGGTCGGCGCAACTTCATGGCGCTGGTGTTTTGCTTGATGGTGGGCACGGCGGCCTTGCCTCATCTGCTGACGCGTTACTACACGACTCCCACGGCTGCGACAGCGCGGGAGTCGGTGGCGTGGTCCCTCGTGTTCATCTGCTTGCTGTACCTCACGGCGCCGGCGCTGGCGGTCATGGTGAAGACGGAGGTGTTCAACGGCTTGGTGGGCAGCAGCTTTGACCAACTGCCCGCCTGGATTCGGCAGTGGCAGCGGGTGGACCCCTCGCTGCTGTCGGCCGTCGATTTGAACGGCGACGGCATCCTCCAGCTGGCGGAACTGCGCTTGCACCCCGACCTGGTGATGCTGGTGGTGCCGGAGCTGGGGGGCTTGCCGTTTGTGGTGTCGGGCATGGTGGCAGCGGGCGGCCTGGCGGCCGCGCTGTCCACGGCAGACGGCTTGCTGCTGGCCATCTCCAGCGCGTTGTCGCACGACCTCTACTACAAGGCGGTGAACCCGGACGCCTCGCGCACGCGGCGGGTGACACTGTCCAAGGCCTTGTTGCTGGCGGCTGCCCTGGCTGCGGCGGCAATTGCGTCGAGCCGGCCGGCCGACATCCTGGCGGTGGTGACGGCAGCGTTTTCGATTGCCGGCTCGACCTTCTTCCCCGCGCTGGTGGCGGGCGTGTTCTGGCGCCGGGCCAACCGCGCGGGCGCCCTGGCCGGCATGCTGACCGGGTTGGGTGTCTGCCTGGTGTACCTGTGCATGGCCCACCCGGGCTTGCGCGCCTTGGTGGGGCTGCCGGGGCCGGTGACCGGCTGGTGGGGCATCCAGCCGGCGGCGGCCGGGCTGTTCGGCGTGCCAGCTGGCGCGGTCGCATTGGTGCTGGTCAGCCTGGTCACGGCGCCGCCAAGCTCCAGGCAACGGGATTTCATCGACGCCTTGCGCCGCCCGGAGTGGCGGTGACGCGGGGCGCTGATGTGGGGCGCTGATGTGGGGCGCTGATGTGGGGCGCTGATGTGGGGCGCTGATGTGGGGCGCTGACCGTACCAGGCGTTCGCGATTTGGCGGTTTGAGCCAGAGCGGCTAGAATGCTGGGTTCCCCCTTGCCGTACCCACGAGTAGACGCCGTGGCACGGCTTCCACAGACCGGGCAGTTCATTCCGACAAAGCCCGGGCTGGAATCCACAAGGAGTACACATGCGTCACTACGAAATCGTTCTGCTGATCCATCCGGATCAAAGCGAACAAGTTCCGGCCATGCTGGAGCGTTACAAGGGCCTGATCACCGCCGGCGGCGGTGTGGTGCACCGCGTTGAGGACTGGGGCCGTCGCCAGATGGCTTACCTGATCCAAAAGCTGGCCAAGGCCCACTACCTGTGCCTGAACATCGAATGCAGCAAGGAAGTCCTGGCTGAGCTCGAGACCGGCTTCCGCTTCAACGACGCCGTGCTGCGCCACCTGACCGTAGTGCAAGACAAGGCCATCACGACCCCCTCGGTCATGATGAAGGCCGTTGAGCGCGAAGAAGCCCGCAAGGCGCCGCAACAAGAAGCGGCCTGAGCGCAGGCTCATCGCTGAAGAGCCCAGTTTTTCAAGCAACGTGATTCAAGGCGTCAGGACCGCGTGAACCAGCTTCACCTCCAGGCGCAGATCCAGCAACTCGGTCAAATCCGCTACACCCCTGCCGGGCTGATGGCCCTGGATGCCAGCCTCAAGGCTGACTCCGAAGTCATCGAAGCCGGCAAGCCACGCAAGGTCTCTCTAGAGATCAAGGCCGTGGCGATGGGGGAGGTGGCCCGCCAGTTGCAGGCGTTGGGAGTCGGTGGCAGCGGTTTGTTCCGCGGTTTCCTGACCCACCAACGCAACGGCCGCGGGTTCATTGCCCACGTCACCGTGATCGAACCGCTCGCTGCCTGAGACTCGGCACCACTGAATCCGGATAGATTTAACAGAGGTCCAACATGCCCCCTCTTCGTGGCAAAGGTCGCTTCTCCAAGGACAAGAAGCCCAAGCGCAACCAACAGTCGTTGCTGTTCCGTCGCAAGCGTTTCTGCCGCTTCACCGTCGCCGGTGTTGAGCAGATCGACTACAAGGACATCGACACGCTGCGCGATTTCATCGCTGAAAACGGCAAGATCACGCCCGCTCGCCTGACCGGCACGCGCGCTTTCTTCCAGCGTCAGCTGACGGTGGCCATCAAGCGCGCGCGCTTCCTGGCTCTGCTGCCGTACAGCGACCAGCACAAGGTCTAAGGAGCTGACGACATGCAAGTGATCCTGCTCGAAAAAGTCGCCAACCTCGGCAACCTCGGCGATGTCGTCAAGGTCAAGGACGGCTACGCCCGTAATTTCCTGATCCCGACCAAGGCCGCTCGTCGCGCCACCGAAGCCGCGATCAAGGAATTCGAAGCCAAGCGCGCTGAGCTCGAAAAGGCTGCCGCTGAAAAGCTGGCTGCCGCTCAGAAGCTGGGTGAAGCCCTGGCTGGCAAGACCGTTCGCATCGCCCAGAAGGCCGGTGTTGACGGCCGCCTGTTCGGCTCCGTGACCAATGCCGACATCGCAGATGCCCTGACCAAGATCGGTTCGGCTATCGTGAAGTCGCAAGTGCGCCTGCCCAACGGCCCGCTGAAGACCGTGGGCGAGTTCCCGGTCAACGTGGCTGCCCACACCGACGTGGTGGTGGAAATCACCGTTCAGGTGGTTGCTGAAGCCGAGTGATCGGTTTCCAGGAAGCTCGCTTCCCCTGATGGCGCGGTGACCTTGGGTCGCCGCAACATCGAGTGAAGGCCGATACCCTCTGGGTTTCGGCCTTCAGCTTTTTGGGGCTGAGGTTGTCCCGCCTTGGCCACCGGTTGACCCCAGTCCGTCCACAGCTTTATCCACAAGCATGTCCGCGATCCTGCCCACCTCTTCGTCTTCCTCTCCGTCCGATGACGAGGTGGCCCGCCTGCGGGTGCCGCCGCATTCGGTGGAGGCCGAGCAGAGCGTGCTGGGCGGGTTGCTGATCGACAACTCCGCCTGGGACAAGGCCGCCGACTTGTTGACCGAGGGCGACTTCTACCGCTTCGAGCACAAGCATGTGTTCGCGGCGGTCGGCAAGCTCATCAACGCGGGCAAGCCGGCTGACGTGGTGACGGTGTTCGACGAGCTCACCTCGGTCGGGCGCGCGGAAGAGTGCGGTGGCCTGTCGTACCTCAACGCGCTGGCGCAGAGCGTGCCGAGCGCGGCCAACATGCGCCGCTATGCCGAAATCGTTCGGGAGCGGGCCATCCTGCGCAAGCTGGTGGCCACCAGCGATGAGATCGCCACCGCTGCGATGAACCCGCAAGGCCGTGCCGTCACCCAGATCCTGGACGAGGCCGAAGGCAAGATCTTCAAGATCGGCGAAGAAGGCTCACGCAGCCAGCAGGGCTTCCAGAGCATGGACCGCCTGGTGATCGCGCTGATCGACCGCGTCAACGAACTGGCCGAAGCCGGCCACCAGGACGTGACCGGCGTTCGCACCGGCTTCTATGACCTGGACAAGCAGACCGCCGGCCTGCAGCCGGGCGACCTCATCGTGCTGGCCGCGCGCCCGTCCATGGGCAAGACGGCGTTTGCCGTGAACATCGCCGAAAACGTCGCGATCAACGAAGGCTTGCCCGTCGTCATCTACTCCATGGAAATGGGCGCGGCGCAGCTGGCGTTGCGGATGGTGGGCTCCATCGGCCGCATCGACCAAAGCCACCTGCGCACCGGCCAGCTCAAGGACGACGAGTGGAGCCGCCTGTCGGAAGCCGTGGACAAGCTGGGCAAGGCCAGCATCTTCATTGACGAGAGCCCCGGCCTGAGTCCTTCGGAAGTGCGGGCGCGCGCGCGGCGGCAGGCGCGCATCTGCGGTCAGCTGGGCTTGATCGTGATCGACTACCTGCAGCTGATGACCGGCAACGGCGGTGGCAACGAGGAAAACCGAGCCACCGTGCTCGGTGAAATCTCACGGGGTTTGAAGGCCCTGGCCAAGGAGCTGAAGTGCCCGGTCATTGCGTTGTCGCAGCTGAACCGTTCGGTGGAGCAGCGCCCTGACAAGCGCCCCATGATGTCTGACCTGCGGGAATCCGGCGCCATCGAGCAGGACGCGGACATCATCATGTTCATCTACCGCGACGAGTACTACACCAAGGACGAGTGCAAGGAGCCGGGCGTGGCCGAGATCATCGTGGCCAAGCAGCGTAACGGCCCGGTCGGCACGGTGAAGCTGGCCTTCCAGCGCATGCACACCAAGTTCGAGAACCTCGCCCCCGGCTACGTGGGCGTGGAGCGCGACGAGTACTGACGCACGGCTCTGGGATCGGACCGCGCCTGCGGACACTGCGTCCGGCGTGGAGCAGGGCGACAAAACTGTATATATTTACAGTATGCCGCAAGCCCCCCGACCGATCGCTGCCGCGCAACCGGCCCTGGTGCCCTTGTCTTCCATCAAGGGCCGAGGTGCCGCCACGGCCATGCCGCACCGCTTCGAGCGCTCAGAGCGCGAGCAGTTCGACGACGGCTGGGGCACCTGGGAGCAGGAGGCCGCCCAAGAGGTGCTGCCGCCCGCCACCGAGGTGATCGAGGAGCAGGCGCGGCGCATCCTGTCGAGCAACCAGTCGCCCGACATTTCC
Organism: Pelomonas baiyunensis; assembly: GCF_043555935.1. Classification (NCBI taxonomy): domain Bacteria; kingdom Pseudomonadati; phylum Pseudomonadota; class Betaproteobacteria; order Burkholderiales; family Sphaerotilaceae; genus Roseateles; species Pelomonas baiyunensis. The sequence goes on from NZ_JBIGIB010000001.1 coordinate 1,106,062, forward strand.
TTCGATTACTCCATCAACCCGTACCGGGGCTGCGAGCACGGCTGCGTCTACTGCTTTGCGCGGCCCACACACAGCTACCTGAACCTCTCCCCGGGGCTGGATTTCGAAACCCGCCTGGTGGCCAAGATGAATGCGGCCGAGCGCTTGCGTGAGACCCTGGCGGGCGCGCGCTACGTGCCCAAATCGCTCGTGATCGGCACGGCCACGGATGCCTATCAGCCGATTGAACGCCGCCTGCGCCTGACCCGGCAGGTGGTGGAGGTGCTGGCCGAAAGCCGGCATCCGTTCTCCGTGGTGACCAAGAGCAGCGGCATCGAGCGCGACCTGGACCTGATCGCGCCCATGGCTGCGCAAGGGCTGGTGTCGGTCTACGTGTCGGTCACCACGCTCGACAACGACCTGGCCCGCATCCTCGAGCCGCGTGCTGCGGCACCGGCCCGGCGCTTGCGCACACTGCGCACCTTGGCCGAAGCCGGCGTGCCGGTGGGGGTTAGCGTGTCGCCCATCATTCCATTCATCAACGAGCCTGAGCTGGAACGCATCCTGGAGGCCGCGGCCGAGGTAGGAGCGCGCAGCGCGTTCAGCATCCCGGTGCGCTTGCCATGGGAGGTGAACCCGTTGTTCCAAGACTGGCTGCAGCGCCACTTCCCCGACCGCGCAGACCGCGTCATGGCGCGCATCCGCGACATGCGGGGCGGGCAGGACAACGACGCCCGCTTCGGCACCCGCATGACGGGTGAGGGGCTGTGGGCCGACTTGCTGCGGGCCCGCCTGACGCGCGCCGCGCGCCGGCTGGGCCTAGCCACCGAGCGCCGGCCCGTGCAGTTGGCGCTGTTCCAGCCGCCCGTGAAGCCCAGTGCGCAGGCCAGCCTGTTCTGACCGAATCGCCTGCAGCCGTTGTCCTGGTGTGTCCGTGCCGTTCAGCGGCGGCAGCCAGCCAGCAGGTCGCGCCCCGGTTGGTAGACGTCGGCCCGCGCACCCACCCAGCCCATGACCGTGTGGAAGAGGTGGTCGTGCGAGGCGGGTTGGTCCCGCAGGGCCTGCAGGCAGCCGGGCTTGAGCGTGGCCGCCAGCGCGCCGGCTTGCGGCACCCAGAAGATCATGGGCACGTGGGTTTGTTCCTTGGGTGCGATGGCGTACGGCATGCCGTGCAGGTACAGGCCGTTCTCGCCCAGCGATTCGCCATGGTCTGACACGTAGAGCATGCCGGCGTCGAACCGTGACGTCTGGGTGCCCAGCCAGTCAATCGCCCGGGCGAGGAGTCGGTCGGTGGTGGCGATGGTGTTGTCGTAGCCGTTGACCACGCGCTCGCGCGGGCACTGCTGCAACTCATTGCTGCGGCATTCGGGCTGGAAGGGCTTGAGGTCGGCTGGCGAGCGCTTGAAGTACGCCGGGCCGTGGCTGCCCATCTGGTGCATCACGAGCACCAGGCCGCGTTGCAGCCGAGCCGGGTCGAGTGCTGCGATGCGGGCGTCCAGTGCGTGCAGCAGCGCTTCGTCGAAGCACTCCTCGCCGTCGCACAAGCCGGCGGGCAGCGGGGCGGCGCCTGCCGGCAGCTTGGCGGTGAAGCTGTTGGGCACGCGGTCGCACAGGCCCTTGCAGCCGCTTTGGTTGTCCAGCCACAGCACAGCGAGCCCAGCACGTTGCAGCACGTCCAGCAGGTTCTCCTGCGGCTTGTCGGCGTCGAAATCGGCGCGGCCCTGCGGCGCGAACATGCAAGGCAGCGACGCTGCGGTGGCGGTGCCGCACGAGCTGACCTGGCGCAGGCTGATCAGTTGGTCGGCCGGCAGCTTCGCCAGCTCCGGGTTGGTCGGGCGCGCATAGCCGTTGAGGCTGAAGTTCATCGCGCGCGCGGTTTCGCCCACCACCAGCAGCAGCAGCGGGGGCTTGGCCCCGTCCGCACGCGGCAGCAACTGGGCATCGGCCCCGATGACCACCGGCGGCCCCTTGGGGCCGGACAGGCTGCGCACACCCACAGCGCTGACCGAATACACGGCATTCAGCGGCGTGACCATGTAGCGCAGCGTCTTGTTGTTGCGCATGGTGGACGACAGCGTTGCGAACACGCTGAGGGCCAGCAGCACCATGGCCAGCAGCCCCAGCGCGAAGGAGCCGAGATTGCCCAACACCCGCTGCCGCAGGGCCTGCGCCGGTGCGGCGGGGCGGCGCAGCAACCACACGGCGGGCAGCACGCCCAGCGCGAGCAGCGTGGCGGCCAGGCGCCAGCTCAGCAGGTCGCGCGTCTCGCGCGCGTCGGTTTGCACCATGTTGACCACCATGGTCGGGTCGAACACGATGCCGTACGCGCCGATGAAATAGGCCAGCGCCGCCGCGGACATCAGCAGCACCACCAGCGCGCCCTTCACGAATCGCGGCCACGCCAGCAGGCTCAGCACCGCGCCGGTGGCAGCCGTCACCATGCCCACAAAGGCCAGGAGGAAGCTCAGGCGGCTGCCCGGCATGCCGTGGAGTTGCTGCCAGAGCGGCAGGTTGGCCAGCACGCCCATCCAGAGGCTGCAAAGCCACACCTGGGTCAGCGGGCGGGTGGTGTCGGGCTGGAACCAGGCCAGCAGGCGCTTGAGCAAGGACATGCGTGTCAACAGAGAAGGCAGTGCCCGCCATTGTCCTTGCGGCACATGAAGCCCAGCTGCAGCCGGGGCCGGGGGTTCACCCCAGGGTTCTCAGCCGTCAGGCCGGTGCGGCTGCCGGCGCGCGCAGCGCAATGCCGCCGGCCGGATGCCCGCGGCTCGTGGTGTTGGCCATGGGCTTCACGAACCGGGCGTGCAGGGTTTCGATCTGCTCCGACAGCATGGGTGCGCCTTCGATCTTCTCGGCGTGGCGTTTCAGCACCAGCCCAGCCATGTCGATGAGCTTGGAGTTGCGCGTTTTCTCACCCTGTTGAATGAGCAGTTCCACGGCCACCTTGGCGCTGCCGCGCAACGAGTGGCGCATGGCGGTTTCCGCCACGTTGAAGATCTGCTGGTGGCACTCACGGAACTGCTCGGCGGCCGCGACATGGCTTTCGGTCATGGCGACCAGAATTTCCGTGCTGGCCTTGGTGGCGCAATGGCGCATGCCCAGGCCTTGCAGGATGGGCATCATTTCCTCGAGCTCCACTTCCTGGCTGGACAGTCGAATCCACAACGCCGTCAGCAGCGACGCAGCTTCCAGGTCGAAGTTGCCCTGGTTGGCGTGTTCGGTGAACTCGCGTGCCACCACCATGGCCTGCCCGACACGGCGCTCCAGCAGGAACGCCAGGCCCCGGAACACCAGGTCGAAGCGCTGCAAGCGAATCGAGCCCGGCGCGCGCTCCAGCGCGGCGAGCAGGGCGTCGTGGACGTACTTGAAGCCTTTGTAGTCCTTGTTGTCGAACCGCATCAAGCCGATCAGCACCAGGCTCAGCATGTCGAACAGCTTGGAGCGCAGGCCTTGCGACATCGCCCGTTCCAGCATGCGCAGCGCTTCGGCGCGCTCGCCGGCATAAAAGCCCAGCGAGCCGCAGCGCTGCAAGCGCAGCAGGCAGCCGGGCGTGAGCGTTGCGGCGGTTTGGTAGGTCTTGAGGGCCTCGTGCAGGTCGCCTTGTTCCATCTGCACGTGGCCCATCAGGTCGTGCGAGTCGGCGTAATCGGGCAACTCGCCGATGAGGTTTTCCAGCGTGCGGCGGGCTGCCTGCAGGTTGCCGCCGGCCACTTCGGTGCGGGCCACGCCCAAGCGCGCCCAGGGCACCGTCTTGGCGGCGATGATGGCCTCGTACAGCGTCCGGGCTTCGTCGAAGCGCTTCAGGCGCAGCAGAAGTTCCGCGCCGATGCGGGCGGCATACAGCCAGTACTTGCCGCGCGCCTCAAAGCGGGCGAGGCACAAGTCGGCAGCGGTCTGGAAGTCTTGGTTCTCAATCGCCTCGAAGATGTCTTTCAGGATGCGCTTGCGCAGCCGCGCGCTCGCCAGGCGTTCCGCCAGGTTGGCGCTGGTGTAGGGCTTGATCAGGTAAGCGTCGAGTGCGGCTTCCGCGGCTTCGGCCACCTTGGCGTAAGTGGCCTCGCTCGTCACCATGACGAACACGGTGGAGTAGGGCAGCAGACCTTCGCGGCGCAGTTCGTCCAACAGGTCCTGGCCGGATGTGTCGCTGGTGTCGAAGTGGTAGTCGCACAGCACGATGTCGTAGGTCTGGTGCTCTAGCATGACCCGGGCATCCTTCACCCGCGAGGTCTGGCGCACCGTGCCCACGCCCAGGTCGCGCAGTTGCGCGGACATCAGGCTGCGTGAGTTCGCATTGCTGTCGATGATCAACGCCGACGCATCCTGGATGGTGTCGTCCATCAGGAACATGCAGCCTCCTGACGCGGCGCGGGGCCGTGGAAAAGGCTGGAGTGGGCGGTCGCAACAATCACAAGGGATTCATCGGAAAGCAATACGGTTGACTTTAGGAGCCTTTGACAACCGTTTTCAGATGGTTTACCAGCGTTGCGGGGCGGGGCGTGACTTACGACGCAGGCTGTCCAGGCGCGGCCTGTCCGGGGCCTGTCTGCGTGGGGCGGGCAAGAAGAAGCCGCGAGGCCCGTGAGGCGTCGCGGCTTGGGGTGAGCAGGGTGTCCTGGGGCTGGCCTGAAGCCCCTGCGCTTACTTGAACAGGTCCTTGACCCGATCCGTCCAGGTCTTGGCGTTGGGCGAGTGCTTCTCGCCGCCCTTTTTCAGCGACTCGTCCAGCTCCTTGAGCAGCTTGCGCTGGTGCTCGGTGAGCTTGACCGGCGTTTCCACCGCGATGTGGCAGTACAGGTCGCCGGGGTAGCTCGAGCGAACGCCCTTGATGCCCTTGCCCCGCAGGCGGAAGGTCTTGCCGTGCTGCGTGCCCTCGGGCAGTTCGATCTCGGCTTTGCCGCCCAGCGTCGGCACTTCAATCGTGCCGCCCAGGGCCGCGGTGATCATCGACACCGGCATGGTGCAGTGCAGGTCGTCGCCGTCACGCTCGAAGATGTCGTGCTGCTTGATGCGGATCTCGATGTAGAGATCGCCCGCAGGGCCGCCGTTCACGCCAGGCTCGCCATTGCCCGCCGAGCGGATGCGCATGCCTTCGTTGATGCCGGCCGGGATCTTGACCTCAAGCGTCTTCTGCTTCTTGACCTTGCCCTGGCCGTTGCAGCTGGTGCAGGGGTCGGGAATGATCTTGCCGCTGCCGTGGCAGTGCGGGCAGGTCTGCTGGATGCTGAAGAAGCCCTGGCGCATGTGCACCTGGCCCGAGCCACCGCAGGAGCCGCAGCTCTTGGCGCTGGTGCCGGGCTTGGCGCCGGTGCCGCCGCAGGTTTCGCAGCCTTCCCAACTCGGGATGCGGATCTGCGTTTCCTTGCCGCGGGCGGCTTCTTCCAGCGTGATCTCCATCGCGTAGCTCAGGTCGCTGCCGCGATACACCTGCTGGCCGCCGCCGCGGCGCCCGCCACCCTGGCCGCCGAAGATGTCTCCAAAGATGTCGCCGAACGCCTCGGCGAAGCCGCCGAAGCCTTCCGCACCCGGGCCGCCACGGCCGGCACCCATGTTGGGGTCCACGCCGGCATGGCCGTACTGGTCATAGGCCGCGCGCTTTTGCGCATCCGACAGCATCTCGTAGGCCTCTTTGGCCTCCTTGAACTGCTCTTCGGCCTTCTTCGCCCCGTCGCCCTGGTTGCGGTCGGGGTGGTACTTCATGGCCAGCTTGCGGTAGGCCTTCTTGATCTCGTCCTCAGTGGCGCCTTTAGCCACACCGAGAACTTCGTAGTAATCGCGCTTGGAAGCCATGCTCGTCTCTTAAAGCAGCAAAGGCCCGGAGGCGTGGGGACGCGTCCGGGCCGCGGTCTTGGAGGGCTTACTTGCCGTCCTTGACTTCCTTGAACTCGGCGTCCACGACGTTGTCGTCGGCCGGGCGCTTGGCTTCACCTTGCGGTGCGGCCTGGGGCTGTTCGGCACCGGCGGCGGCACCTGCAGCCGCTTGCGCAGCCTGTTGGTCGGCGTAGATCTTCTCGCCCAGCTTCTGGCTGGCGGTCATCAGGGCTTCGGTCTTGGCGTCGATGGCGGCCTTGTCGTCACCCTTGATGGCTTCTTCCAGGTCCTTGGCGGCGGCTTCGATCTTGTCCTTCTCGCCAGCGTCCAGCTTGTCGCCGTGCTCGGACAGCGACTTGCGCACGCTGTGCACCAGGCCGTCGGCCTGGTTGCGGGCGGTGACGAGCTCGACCTTCTTCTTGTCCTCGGCGGCGTTGGCTTCGGCGTCCTTCACCATCTTCTCGATCTCGGCTTCCGACAGGCCCGAGTTCGCCTTGATGGTGATCTTGTTTTCCTTGCCGGTGCCCTTGTCCTTGGCGCCGACGTGCAGGATGCCGTTGGCGTCGATGTCGAAGCTCACCTCGATCTGGGGCACGCCGCGCGGTGCCGGCGGGATGCCTTCCAGGTTGAACTCGCCCAGCGACTTGTTGGCCTGGGCCAGCTCACGCTCGCCCTGGTAGACCTTGATGGTCACGGCCGGCTGGTTGTCGTCGGCAGTGGAGAAGGTCTGGCTGAACTTGGTCGGGATGGTCGTGTTCTTCTTGATCATCTTCGTCATCACGCCGCCCAGGGTCTCGATGCCCAGGGACAGCGGGGTGACGTCCAGCAGCAGCACGTCCTTGCGCTCGCCGCCCAGGACCTGGCCCTGGATGGCGGCGCCGACGGCCACGGCTTCGTCGGGGTTCACGTCACGGCGCGGTTCCTTGCCGAAGAACTCCTTGACCTTGTCCTGCACCTTGGGCATGCGGGTCATGCCGCCGACCAGGATCACGTCGTCGATGTCGGACAGCGACACGCCGGCGTCCTTCACGGCCGTGCGGCAGGGGGCGATGGTGCGCTCGATGAGCTCGTCCACCAGCGACTCCAGCTTGGCACGGGTCAGCTTGACGTTCAGGTGCTTCGGGCCCGAGGCGTCCGCCGTGATGTAGGGCAGGTTGACGTCGGTCTGCGAGCTGTTGGACAGCTCGATCTTGGCCTTCTCGGCCGCTTCCTTCAGGCGCTGCAGGGCCAGCACGTCCTTGGTCAGGTCGACGCCCTGTTCCTTCTTGAACTCGGCAATGATGTAGTCGATGACGCGCTGGTCGAAGTCTTCACCGCCCAGGAAGGTGTCGCCGTTGGTGGACAGCACCTCGAACTGCATCTCGCCATCCACGTCGGCGATCTCGATGATCGAGATGTCGAACGTGCCGCCGCCCAGGTCATAGACGGCGATCTTGCGGTCGCCCTTGCCGTGCTTGTCCAGGCCGAAGGCCAGGGCCGCGGCGGTGGGCTCGTTGATGATGCGCTTGACGTCCAGACCGGCAATGCGGCCGGCGTCCTTGGTGGCCTGACGCTGGGCGTCGTTGAAGTAAGCCGGCACCGTGATGACGGCTTCGGTCACTTCCTCGCCGAGGTAGTCCTCGGCCGTCTTCTTCATCTTGCGCAGCACTTCGGCGCTGACCTGCGGGGGCGCCAGCTTCTTGCCGCGCACTTCCACCCAGGCGTCGCCGTTGTCGGCGGCGGCGATGGTGTAGGGCATCAGGTCGATGTCCTTCTGCACTTCCTTCTCGCCGAACTTGCGGCCGATCAGGCGCTTGACGGCGTACAGCGTGTTCTTCGGGTTGGTCACCGATTGGCGCTTGGCCGAGGCGCCGACGAGGATCTCGCCGTCTTCCTGGTAGGCAATGATGGACGGCGTGGTGCGCGCACCTTCCGCGTTTTCGATCACGCGGGTGGTGTTGCCTTCCATGACCGCCACGCACGAGTTGGTCGTGCCGAGGTCAATGCCGATGATCTTTCCCATGTTCTTGCTCCTGGTGAATGCTTGGATGTCTTGGATTTGTGGATAACTCGCGCGCCTTCAAGGGCGGCGGGTTGTGAATTACTTGGGCGCGGCGACCGTGACGAGCGCTGGGCGCAGCACGCGGTCAGCGATCAGGAAGCCCTTTTGCAGCACGGTCACGACCGTGTTGGACTCCTGCGTCGGCGCCGGCACCATGGAGATGGCCTGGTGCTGGTGCGGGTCGAACTTCGCGCCCTGGCCGGGGTTGATCTCGACCACCTTGTTGCGCTCCAGCGCGCTGGACAGCTGGCGACGCGTGGCGTGCACGCCTTCCAGCACGGTCTCGACGCTGGCACTCGGCGTGGCGATGGCCGCTTCCAGGCTGTCCATCACGGGCAGCATGGCTTCGGCAAACGCCTCGACCGCGAACTTGCGGGCCTTGGCCACATCTTCGTCGGCCCGGCGGCGCACGTTCTCCACCTCGGCCTTGGCGCGCAGGTAGGCGTCGCTCATCTCGGCCAGGCGGCCTTCGAGCTCGGCGATCTTGATCTCGGGGTTCAGTTCAGCGGCCGTGGGCTCGGGGGCGCCAGCGGCGTCTTCGGGCAGAGGGGTGTCGGTTGTCATGGCAAAAAAGGTCGGAACCGCGCCGACATGGGGCGCGATATCCGGGTTTCAAGAGGGGTTTTGAAAAAAGTCGCCCGAATCAGCCCGGGTCGGTGCCTGCGTCGAGGTCGTCGGCCGATGCCGACCAGCGGTCCCAGTCCGCCAGGCGGCGTCGATCCAGTTTGGTGGGGCGACCTTGCGTCAGGCTGGCGGCGGGCTCCGGCGCCAGGCGCCGAGCCTCGGCCGCGGCTTCGCGGGCAGTGATGCTGGCAGGCGTCTCGGCGTACAAGGCCTGGGCCTGCGGCGCCGGACCTCGCTGGGCGGACAAGCCCCGCACTTCCACTTCCCGCGTCACCGCGCCGATGCGAATGCTCAGCACATCGCCCACGCGCACGTCGCGCGCCGGCTTGACCGGCACGCCGCCCACGCGCACCCGGCCCAGGTTGATTTCATCCACAGCGAGGGCGCGGGTTTTGTAGAACCTCGCCGCCCACAGCCATTTGTCCAGCCGCATGCTGGCCGGCGCCTCGCTCAAGCGGAGGCCCCTGCCGCGCGGGCGCGCTCCTGTTGCAAGGCCAGGGCGTCAGGGGAGGGCGGCGTGGTAGGCCAGCCCTGGAGGTGGCGCTCGGCCAGGGCTGCCAGCGCGCGCATGCCGGACGGGTGGTCGTTCAGGCACGGGATGTAGCTGAAGCGCTGGCCGCCGGCGTGCAGGAAGGCTTCACGCGCCTCCTGGTTGATTTCTTCCAGGGTCTCCAGGCAGTCCGCCGCGAAGCCCGGGCAGATGACGTCCACCGACTTGCAGCCTTTCTGGGCCAGGTCGATCAGGCTGGGTTCGGTGTACGGCTCCAGCCATTTCGCCTTGCCGAAGCGGCTTTGGAAGGTGACCTTCCATTCGCCCGGCTTCAGGCCCAGCGCCTCGGCCAGCAGCCGGCCGGTCTTCAGGCATTCGCAGTGGTACGGGTCGCCCAGGTGCAGGGTGCGCTCGGGCATGCCGTGAAAGCTCATCACCAGTTTTTCGGCCCGGCCGTCGCGCTGCCAGTGTTCGCGCACGGTGGCGGCCAGGGCGTTGATGTACGCGGCGTCATCGTGGTAGCGGTTGATGAAGCGCAGTTCGGGCAGGTGGCGGGTTTTCAGGGCCCAGCGTGCGACGTCGTCGATCACGCTCGCGGTGGTGGCGCCGGAGTACTGCGGGTAGGCCGGCAGCACCAGCACACGCTTCACGCCGTCGCGCTTGAGGGCGTCCAGCACCGTGCCGATGGCGGGTTGGCCGTACCGCATGGCAGCCGCCACGCGCACGCGCAGGCCCCGCTCGCCGAGCTGGCCTTGCAGCAGCTTGGCCTGCTTCTCCGTCCACACCTTGAGAGGTGAGCCTTCCGGGGTCCAGACCGTGGCGTACTTGGCGGCCGACTTGGCCGGCCGCACGCGCAGGATGATGCCGTGCAGGATGGCCATCCAAACCAGACGCGGGATCTCGACGACCCGCGGGTCAGCGAGGAACTGCCCGAGATAGCGGCGCAGGGCGGGGGCGGTCGGAGCGTCGGGCGTGCCGAGGTTGCACAAGAGCACGGCCACATCGGTGGCGATGGGGCCCGCGGGCGCGCTGCCGTGGCGGTACGGCGGTTCAGGCTGAAAAGGCATGGGTGAGGGTAGTCAGCGGCGGCCGCGCAGGCCGAAGGGCTGTTGAGGTTCGGTGTCCGCGAAGTGCAGCACCTCGAATCGGACGATGGGCGACTGTTCATCGGTCGGCGGGCCGCCCAAGCCGATGACGCCCGAGCCGTGCAGCGTGCAACTGCCGCGTTTGAGGCTGAGCATTTCGCCCGATTCCCCGAAGCGAACGTAGGTGCCGTTGTAGGACAGGTCAGTCAATTCGAAGCTGCTGCCTTGCCAGTCGATGCGGGCATGGGAGCGCGACACGCGGGCGTCGGTGATGCAGTAGGTGGCTTGCACGCTGCGGCCCAGGACGATGGGCATGGCGTGGATGTCGAACACGCGGTCGAGGTCGCCCCAGGTCAAGCGCATGCCGTCGGGTTCGACGGAGCGCATCGGCTCGCCGAATTGCGTGGCGGCGTCGTCCGCGCTGAGCAGGGCAGCGGCGTCCATGCGGTACACGTGCACGGGCTCGATGCGACCGCGCACCGAGATGCGGTCCAGGCTGCGAAACCGCCCTTTGGACGCGTGGTGCAGCCCGGCCAGCACTTCGGCGGTGATCAACGTCTCGCCATCGCCCGCGTGGTCGATCAGCCGCGCGGCCACGTTGACGGCGTCGCCGAAACAGTCGCTGTTGAGTTCCACCACCTCGCCGCGCGCCAGGGCCACCTGCAGGCGCAATGCCAGCATGGCAGGGTTGTTCAGGCGCCGGGCCCGTTGCACGGTCCGCTCCAGCATGTCTTGCATGCGCTGGGCAGCACGCACGCCGTCACGCGGGGTGTCGAACGCAGCCATCAGGCCATCGCCCAGGGTCTTGATCAACTGGCCGCCGCTTTCCAGCACCGCTTCACTGATCTGCCCCACGGTCTGCGTGACCAGGGCGCTGGCCTCGGCGTTGCCGAGGGACTCGTACAGCCCGGTGCTGCCACGCAGGTCGGCAAAGAGGACAGTGCGCTCGCGGATGGCGGTCATGGTGGCAGTTTACAGACGCAAAAAAGGCCGGACGGGCCGGCCTGTGCTTTGGGGTGTGCGTGCAGCTTGTGCCTTGCCTCGCAGTGCGAGTCAGGGCGCCAACTCCGTGCGGTCTGCAAGCAGTCCGCACCGCCTTGCGGCGGCCCCGTCCCCGGTCAACCTTTACAGGTTGTCCAGGTACGTGCGGAGTTTGTCCGAGCGGCTCGGGTGCTTGAGCTTGCGGATGGCCTTGGCCTCGATCTGGCGGATGCGCTCGCGGGTGACGTCGAACTGCTTGCCGACTTCTTCCAGCGTGTGGTCGCTCTGCATCTCGATGCCGAAGCGCATGCGCAGCACCTTGGCCTCGCGCGGGGTCAGCGAATCGAGGATGTCCTTCACCACGTCGCGCAGGCCGGCTTGCATGGCGGCTTCGATCGGCGCGGTGTTGTTGGTGTCCTCGATGAAGTCGCCCAGGTGGCTGTCGTCGTCGTCGCCGATCGGCGTCTCCATGGAGATCGGCTCCTTGGCGATCTTCATGATCTTGCGGATCTTGTCCTCGGGGATCTCCATCTTCTCGGCCAGCGTCGGCGCGTCCGGCTCGTAGCCGAACTCCTGCAGGTGCTGACGCGAGATGCGGTTCATCTTGTTGATCGTCTCGATCATGTGAACCGGGATGCGGATCGTGCGGGCCTGGTCCGCGATCGAGCGGGTGATGGCCTGGCGGATCCACCACGTCGCGTAGGTCGAGAACTTGTAGCCGCGGCGGTATTCGAACTTGTCCACCGCCTTCATCAGGCCGATGTTGCCTTCCTGGATCAGGTCCAGGAACTGCAGGCCACGGTTGGTGTACTTCTTGGCAATGGAGATGACCAGGCGCAGGTTGGCCTCGATCATTTCCTTCTTGGCGTCACGAGAGGCCTTCTCGCCCTCGTTCATCTTCTTGTTGATGTCCTTCAGGTCATCCAGCGGCACGACGGCCTTGGCCTGGATGTCGATGAGCTTTTGCTGCAGTTCCTGCACCGGCGGCAGGTTGCGGCTCAGGATGTTGCTGTACGGCTTGGCCGCAGCCACTTCCTTCTCGGCCCACTTCAGGTTCAGGGCGTTGGGCGGGAAGGTCTTGATGAAGTGCTCTTGCGGCATGCCGCACTTGTCGACCACGATCTTGCGCAGTTCGCGTTCGTAGCGGCGCACATCGTCCACCTGGCTGCGCAGGATGTCGCACAGCTTTTCAATGGTCTTGACGGTGAAGCGGATGGTCATCAGCTCGCTGCTGATGGCCTGCTGTGCCTTGTTGTACGAAGCGGACTTGTAGCCGTCCTTCTCGAAGGCCTTGCGCATCTTGTCGAAGCTGTCGGACATGGCGTCCAGCTTCACCAATGCGGCGGTCTTGAGTTCTTCCAGCTTCTTGGTCAGTGCCTTGGAGCCGCCGTTGCCGTCGTCGTCGTCGTCTTCGTCGAATTCGTCGAAGTCCTCTTCGGCCACATAGTCGTCCGCTTCGTCTTCGGCCACGAAACCGTCCACGACGTCCGAGATCTGCATCTCACCGGCGCGGATCTTGGTGGCGTATTCGAGGATGTGGGCGATGGTGGTCGGCGAGGCCGAGATGGCCAGCATCATGGCCTGCAGACCGCCTTCGATGCGCTTGGCGATTTCAATTTCGCCTTCGCGGGTCAGCAGTTCGACGGTGCCCATTTCGCGCATGTACATGCGCACCGGGTCGGTCGTGCGGCCGAACTCGGAATCGACCGTGGACAGCGCCGCTTCCGCCGCTTCTTCGGCTTCTTCTTCCGTCGATGTGGCGGTGGTGTTGCCCTGGATCAGCAGCGTGGCGGCGTCGGGTGCCTGCTCGTACACCGCGATGCCCATGTCGTTGAGCATGGAGATGATGGCCTCGAGGATTTCCTCGCTGACCAGCTTCTCGGGCAGGTGGTCGTTGATTTCCTGGTGGGTCAGGAAGCCGCGCGTCTTGCCCATTTTGATGAGGGTCTTCAGCTCGCTGCGGCGCTTGCTGGCTTCCTCTTCGGTCAGGGCGGTTTCTTCCAGGCCGAATTCACGCATCAGCGCGCGCTCCTTGGCGCGGCTCACCTTCATGCGCAGGGGCTTGGCCTTGGGCGTGTCTTCTTCAACGGCCGCCACTTCCTCGACTTCGGGCTCTTCGCCTTCCACCTCGGCGTCGATGTCGGAGAAGTCTTCTTCCTCTTCCTCGGCACCCTTCTTGCCCGCCTTCTTCGAGGTGGTTTCAGCCTTGGGCTTGCGACCGCGCTTGGGCTTGTCCTCGTCCGTGGCCTTGGCCGCCTTGGCGGCAGGCTTGGCTGCCTTGGCCGGCTTGGCAGGCGCCTCGGCGGCAGCCGCCTTCACGGCCGTCTTCTTCTTGGGCTCTTCGGCGGGAGCGGGGCTGGCCTTGGTCGCGGTCTTCTTGGCGGTCATGCAGGTCCTTCGGTTTGGGCGCGGTCAATTCAGAAATGCAGCAGCCACCGCTGCCAGCCCAGGCTCGGCGTCAAACCGGCGGGGAGGGAGCGGTGGCTTTCGTCGCCGGGGTGTCGGTCAGCAAGCAACCGAGGGACCCTGACGTGGCGCGAACAAGCTGGCGTGATCGTTTGGTGTGCAGAGCTGGCGGAAAAGTTGGCCTTTGAAACCCCTTGGGTCATCCCGTTGGGTTACCCAGTGTCGCTGGGCGGCCGGGGTCCGGCATTTCTCTGCCGTCACTCTTGTTGACGCGCGCGGAAAACGCAAGATTATCAGCGACAAATCGCCGAATTGCAAAAGCGTGACAGGGCTAACCCTGATTTGGCTTTCCGGAGGCGGGGGTATTCAGGATGCCATGCCGCTCGCGCAGGCGGGCCAGCGCCTCCAGCGCCCGGCGGCGGTCGTCGTCAGTGGCGCCCACGCCACCTGGCAAGGCTGCCGGCGCACGGGCATGCAGTTCCGCCAGCGCGTGCCGGAGGTCGCCCGCGGGGTCGAGTTCCTCGATGCCCAACTCTTGCGACGGCCGCACGAGACGCTGCGCCAAGTCGCCCAGGCCGTCAGCGGTCAATCCAGCCTGGACGACCGCCCAGGGCCCGGCGCCGTGGTGGGTGAGGTGGCGCTCCAGCCAATGGATCAGCTCCCCATGCGAGCCCGGCAGGTCGTGAAGCAGCGCGCGGTCTTCGTCGGTCAGGCTGTCCCAGAGTTCGCTATGTTGAAGCAGCAGGCGCACCGCGTTGTCGGTGGGTGTGGAAGGGGCGGCGCGAGGGCCTGCCGGGCGTTCTTCTTCGCCACGACGCTTGCCTTTCCATTCCCCCTTGGGCTTCCACTCGCCCTTGGGTTTCCATTCCCCCTTGGGCTGCCAGCGGGGTTTTTCGGCGCTGGCTGCATGGGCCGGTGCAGCCTCGTCCTGCGACACGACCGGCGCGCCCAGCCACAGCGCTTGCAATTCGGCCTCCGGCATCTGGCCCTGCCGGGCCAGGTCGCCGAGCAACTGCCGGCGCAGCAGCCCGTCAGGCAGCAAATTCCACAACGGGTGGGCCTGCTTGAGCATGCGGGCCCGACCTTCGGGCGTGCCCAGATCGCACCCGTCGGCGGCCACGTTGGACAGCTGTCGCGACAGCGGGATGGCGCCCTCGACGCAGCGCTCAAATGCATCACTGCCCAGGTCGCGCACGTAGGAGTCCGGGTCGTGCTCGGGCGGCAGGAACAGGAACCGGACGGTGCGGGTCTCGGTGGCGTGTGGCAGGGCCGCCTCCAGCGCCCGCACGGCGGCGCGGCGGCCTGCGGCGTCCCCGTCGAAGCTGAACACAACGGATTCGGTGAAGCGGAACAGCTTGTGCACGTGGTCGGCCGTGCAAGCCGTGCCGAGCGTGGCCACGGCATTGCCGAAGTTGTGCTGGGCCAGCGCGACGACATCCATGTAACCCTCCACGACCAAGGCATAGCCGCGCTGGCGCATGGCCTGCCGGCCTTCGTACAGGCCGTACAGCTCCTTGCCTTTGTGGAAGACGGGGGTCTCTGGCGAATTCAGGTATTTGGGTTCGCCTTTGTCCAGCACTCGGCCGCCGAAGCCGATGACCTCGCCCTGCACGTTCCGGATGGGGAACATGATGCGATCGCGGAAGCGGTCGTAGCGTTTGGCGTCCTGCCCTGGCTCAGCTTCGGGCGTGATCACCAGGCCGCTTTCCACCAGCTGCGGGTCGTCATAGCTCGGAAAGCCGCTGGCGAGCGACCGCCAGCCTTCCGGCGCATAGCCCAGGCCGAAGCGGGCGGCGATCTGCCCGGTCAGGCCGCGGCCCTTCAGGTAGGTCACCGCGCGCTCGGACTTGCGCAGTTGTGCTTTGTAAAAATCAGAGGCGCGGGCCAGCACGTCAGTCAGGCTTTGCTGGCGTGCCTTCTCGGCCTTCGCTTTCTCCCGTTGCTCCGGGCTGCGTTCATCTTGCGGCACGACCATGCCGACCTGTTGCGCCAGGTCTTCCACGGCTTCGACGAAGGTGGCCGCCGTGTGCTCCATCAGGAAACCGATGGCGTTGCCGTGCACGCCGCAGCCGAAGCAGTGATAGGTCTGTCGGCTGGGGCTGACGATGAAGCTCGGCGATTTTTCGCCGTGGAACGGACACAAACCTTTGTGGTTGATGCCGGCCTTTTTCAGGTCCACGTGACGGCCCACCACGTCGACGATGTCGACGCGGGCCAGCAAATCCTGGATGAAGCCTTGGGGAATCACCCCTCGAGTTTAAAGAGGCAGCTGGGTGCCGCCCTTGACCTGTTGCGTCCAGTCGCTGGCGGCGAAGCTGCGCATCCAGTCGGCCAAGGCCGCCGGCGGCATGGCGGCGGCAATGCCATTGCCCTGGCCGTAGCGGCAGCCGATGCGCAGCAGCTCGCGGGCGTGTGCGCGACTTTCCACCCCCTTGGCCAGCACGGCGCAGCCGAGGTTGCGGCCCAACGCAATCACGCTCTCCACCAAGGAGAGGTCCTGTGCGTCGCCCAGCATGCCTTGCACATAGCTGCGGTCCAGTTTCAGGGTGTCCACCGGCAGCCGCTTCAAGGAGGCGAGGTGGGTGTAACCGGCGCCGAAGTCGTCCAGCGCGATGGTCATGCCCAGCGTGAGGCAGCGTTGGATCAAGGCCTGGGTGGCTTCGGTCTCGGCCAAGGCGTCGGCTTCCAGCACATCCAGGTGCAGCAGCGACGCCACCTCGGCGGGCTGGCGCTGCAGCAGTTCCTGCAGGCGCTGCGGGAAGTCCGGTTGATTCAGCTGCCGGGCGCCCACGTTGACGCTGACCGGCAACCCGGTGCCGCCGCGAATGCCTTCTTGCCGCCACAGCGCGGCTTGCTGCAGTGCCTGTTCAATGACCCAGTCGCCCAGCTGCACGGCCAAGCCCGTGGTTTCGATCAGCGGCAGGAAATGCGCTGGCGCCAGCAGGCCGCGGTCTGGGTGCTGCCAGCGCAGCAGCGCTTCCACGCCCATGACCTGTCCGGTGCGCAGGTCCACGTGAGGTTGGTAGTGCAGCACCAGTTCGCCCGCGTCCAGCGCCTTCTGGAGCCGGGCCAGCGCGATGAGGGACGCTTCGTCGCGCTGATCCAGGTTGGGGTCGTGAAACTGGACTCGGCTGCGGCCGGCGTGCTTGGCGCGGTACAGGGCGTGGCCTGCGTGGCGCAAGAGCGTTTCCGGGTCGGCGTCGTCCCGCGGATAGACGGTTGCGCCCACGCTGGCGCCGATTTCCAGCGCCAGGCTAGCGCCGGCACGGCTGCCCCGCACGGCAACGGGCGTACCCAGCACCGCCAGCAGGCGTTCGACGCCGCGTTGGGCTTCCTCTGGGGTCTGGGCGCGCATGACGACCGCGAACTCGTCGCCATGCAGCCGCGCGAGTTGATCGGCCGTGTCCGGCGAGGCGCCCCGCGCCCCGCGAAGCGCCGATTTCAAGCGCGTGCTGAGTTGCAACAGCGCGGCGTCAGCCACGACGGGCCCGTGCTCGGTGTTGACCTTGGCAAAGTCGTCGAGGTCGATGACCGCCACGACCAACTGGAAGCCGTCCCGCGTGGCGGCGGCCATGGCCTGTTGCAGCAGGCGCATGAACTCGTCCCGGTTGGGCAGCCCGGTGGCCAAGTCATAGCGCATCCGCCGGCGTAGCAATTCCTGCTGGCGCAGGGATTCACCCAAGTCCGTCAGGCTCAACACCCGCCAACGCGGCGTCACGCCGTCGGGCTCGGCGACCGGGCTCAGCTTGGCGGCAAACACATGCTTGCCGCCGTCGCTGAGTTCGGTTTGCAGTTGCCCCGCCCAGCTGCGGCCGGCGTTCAGTTCCGACAGCAAGGCAATCGGCTCCAGCCCACTGCGCTGGAGGTTGGACAGGCTCAGGGGCGCGGCCACGCGGCCGATCAAGGATTCGCGGGACGCATGGACGATGTCGCAGTACGCCGGGTTCACCTCCACGATGCGCCACTGCGTGTCCACCACAGCCAGGCCTTCGCTGGCTTGCTGGAACAGCGTGGCGGACATGCGTTCGCGTTCTTGCGCGGTGTGGCGCCAACTGACGTCGGCCAGGGATGCGATCAGGCCGCCGGCTTTGCCGTCGCGGTCACGCACGGGCACATGGGCCTGCAGCTCGTGCCAACGCCAGTCGCCACCGTCGGCGGCCAGGCGCAGTGACACGCTGAGGTGGTTGCGTTCGGGGTCGGCCAGCAGATCGCGCAAGGCGCGGCGAATGCCGTCGCGGTCGCGCGGGTGGGCCAAGCGCAACCAGTCCAGCGGGCCCGAGCCGCCAGCGGAGCCGTCCAGCGGCGTGGTCAGCGCCACCCACCGTGCCGAGGCATGCCGGCGCCCTTCGGGCAGGCGCCATTCCGCCAGCGCGAGCCCTTGGGCATCCAGCGCACTGCGCCAGCCGTCGCGGTCGCGGAAGTGCTGCTGGCTCAGTCCGGCGATGAGCAGCGGCAGGCCCGCCAGGGCGGCGCCGGCCAGGAAGGCGGGGGTGCTGGGCTGCGCTCCCAGGGCCCACAGCGCCAGCAACACGCAGCTCAGGTTGGCGTTGGAGCGCGGCGACGCCTGCAGTGCGTGCATGGCCAGCAACAGGTGGGGCAGCAGCAGCCAGTTGCTGGAGCCCGAGCGCCATGACAGAACAGCTTGAGCGCCCAGCGCCGCCAGCGCCAGTGCGCGGCCCAGGCGACGGCTGCCGCGGCGCGGGCGCTGAATGCTGGCCTGCATCGCGGTGCCGGCGGCCAAGAGCGCCAAGCAGAACGCGCCCGCCATAGGCAGCGATGCACTGAAGGCCGCGGCCCAACCCGTGCCAGCCAGGGTGCCGGTGGCGGTCAGCACCAAGGTCACCAAGGCGGGGGCAAGCACCCCGGCCAGCGCGGCGAACACGCCCACTTCACGCCAATTCGCCAGGCGGCCGGTCAATCCCAAGCGACGCAACCAGGTGCGATGCAGCGCCAGCGCCACCACGGGCAGGCACAGGATGGCCAACAAAGGTGAGGTCAGGATGCGGGCTGGCGTGTCGGATGCCGCCAGCAACAAAGGCAGGCCACAGCCGAGCAGCAAGGTGCCCATCACCAGCGGCAGCATCCAGGTGGACAGGCGCCACAAGGTCATCAAGCCGAGCGCGGCAACAAGCCCGGGCACCAGCAGGTCTTGCGCGGCGTAGCTGCCCGCGGGTTGGGGCAGTTGCAGCGCGGCGGGCAGACGCGGCGCGAGCAGGCTCAAGGCTACAACCAACGCGCCCGCGGAGCCCGCGATGCCGGCACGCACCACCCGATGCAGCTGGCGCCAGGCGCTGCGACGGATGCGGCGAGGCCCGGGCGGCAGCTGCGTGGTGGGGGGCGCCTGCAGGCTCAGATCAGAGCCTTGGCTTGGGGGAGCGGTGTCCGAAGCGCCGGAATGCAGATCCATGGTTTCACGCCCCATTCATGGCGCCAGGTTGGCGCGAGATGAATATCGATGCTGCTGACTTGGGCCGAAAAGATTCGGGCATCCCAGCAACAAGACGTTTAGCGAAAGCCATGCCGCAGTTTAGGCGCGGCGCCTGCTCCAATGAAAAGGGCCATCCCCTAGATGGCCCCTTGAGTGGGTGCTTGTCATGTGCCCGATTGAGGCGACAACCCCCATTGGCAGCGCAGCCCGTGCGGCTGCGCCACTGATGTCAGACGGCGAAGTCGCTCAGCTGCGCGCCACCGGCGATGGCGGCCTTCAGCCACTTCGGCTGCAGGCCGCGCCCGCTCCAGGTTTCGCCCGTGGCGGCGTTGCGATATTTGGCGGCCACCTTCGAAACCTTCGCAGGCTTGGGCGCACGCATGGTGAGGTCAGCCATGGTCAGGCCATATTCCGTCATCAAGGATTTAACCTTGGCCACGGCTTCGCTGCGCTCGCGCTCCTTGGTTTGGCTGATCTGCTCATCCAGCGCGGCGCGCTGGGCCAGAAGTTCCTTGAGACTGGACATGCTGCTATTCCTCTTGCGATTTGGCCGATGAGGCCGCAATGCTTGGGCTTGCGGCCTCGGAGCGGGAGGCGAGCGTGCTCGCCAATATCTCCGTGGGCGAATTAAAACGCGATCATCAAAATCCCGCAAGAGATTTTGTCGGCTGAGGGCGACGGGTATGTGATGGCTAAGGTAAACCCGTGTGGGGTTTCTGTGCCCTGTTGGGGGGTGTCAGGCAAAAGAATGCCCCGCCACCGGCAGGCGGTGGCGGGGCATTTGTTGGCGCCCAGTGTTGCGTTGGGCGGAGATGAAATCAATTCGTCGGCGGCACGTATCCAGCCACGGCCTCGGCGCCAGTGCCGAAGAAGAATTGGTCCGCCTGACGCATCAGGTATTGGCGGGCCCGCAGGTCGGCCAGATTCAGCCGGTTTTCATTGACGAGCATGGTCTGATGCTTCATCCAGGCGGCCCAGGCTTCCTTG
Organism: Pelomonas baiyunensis; assembly: GCF_043555935.1. Taxonomy (NCBI): domain Bacteria; kingdom Pseudomonadati; phylum Pseudomonadota; class Betaproteobacteria; order Burkholderiales; family Sphaerotilaceae; genus Roseateles; species Pelomonas baiyunensis. Next base: position 1,125,891 of record NZ_JBIGIB010000001.1, read on the forward strand.
CTCACGTTTTCCCAAACCTTCTTGCCGAGTTCGGTGTGCACGGGGTAGGGCGGGAAGTCCAGCCCTTCGGCTTCCTTCTTCAGATAGGCGCATTGGACGGTGCGGGACATGGGGAACTCCTGAGACGTGAAAGGTGAAACGGCGCGCACTGTAGCGGCGCCTGCTATGGCAAGCCTTGCGGAAGGGCTTCGGGGCTTAGTTGAATTTCTTGACCAGCACCAGCGAGCGCCGGTCCCAGTTGTATTTGCGCTTGCGCTCCTCGGGCAGCCATTCGGGGTCGACCTGCTGGAAGCCGCGTTTGATGAACCAGTGCATGGTGCGGGTGGTCAGCACGAAGATGCTGTCCAGACCCATGGCTTTGGCCCGTTGTTCGATTCGTTTGAGCAGGCGGTCGCCGTCGCCCTGGCCTTGAACTTCAGATGAAACCGTCAGCGCCGCCATTTCCGCGGTGCGCGCTTCAACATACGGATACAAGGCCGCGCAGCCGAATATCACGCCGTCGTGTTCGATGACCGTGTAGAGCTCGGCGTCACGTTCGATTTCCGTGCGGCTGCGTTTGACCAGCGTGCCATCGCGCTCGAAGGGTTCGATCAATTGGATGATGCCGGCCACATCGTCGGCGCTGGCTTCGCGCAGGCTTTCCAGCTTTTCATCGACCACCATGGTGCCGATGCCGTCGTGGGTATACACCTCTTGCAGCAGCGCGCCATCCACCGAAAACGGAATGATGTGCGAGCGCTCCACCCCGGCGCGGCAGGCTTCGGCGCAATGGCGCAAATAAAAGGTGACGTCGTGTGGTTCCGGCGTCGGGCTGGCATCGGCCAGCATGCGATCGGCGTCGGCCAGCGCCAATTCCGTGTCGATTGGGCTTTCGGGGTCGCCGGGGTTTTCCGGCACGCCGGGCACTTCGCAGACAAACAGCAGTTTGTCGGCCTGAAGCGCAATCGCGGTCGAGGTGGCGACGTCTTCCATCGACAAATTGAACGCTTCGCCGGTGGGTGAAAACCCAAACGGCGACAGCAGCACGATGGCGCCGATGTCGATCGCACGCTGGATGGCCGCGCCATCCACCTTTCGCACCAGGCCGGAGTGTTGGAAATCCACCCCGTCGACGATGCCCACGGGGCGGGCGGTCAGGAAATTGCCCGACACCACCCGCACCGTGGCATTGGCCATGGGGGTGTTGGGCAGGCCCTGGCTGAACGCAGCCTCGATTTCAAAGCGCAGCTGGCCGGCGGCTTCCTGGGCGCAATCCAGCGCCACGGCGTCGGTGATGCGGCGCCCGTGGCTGTAGCGGGGCACCTGGCCTTTGGCGGCCAGTTGCTCGTTCACCTGCGGACGGAAACCGTGCACCAGCACGATCTTGATGCCCATGGCGTGCAAGATGGCCAGGTCTTGCACGAAGTTATTCAGCTTGCCGGCGGCCACGAGCTCGCCCGGCATGCCCACGACGAAGGTCTCGCCACGGTAGGCGTGGATGTAAGGCGCCACCGACCGAAACCAGGGCACGAAGGTGTGTGGGAAGACGAGACCGCTCATGGGACGAGATTCTCGGGCCTGCGGGACAATGGCGCGGCAATGAGTTCCCAAAACCTCGAGAGCCGGTCTCCAGCGCCGGCTCTTTCCATTTCCTTCCCCGAATCGCTGCCGGTCAGCGCGCGTCGTGACGAGATCATGCAGGCGATGGCCGAGCACCAGGTCGTCATCGTCTGCGGTGAGACCGGCTCGGGCAAGACCACCCAGCTGCCCAAGATCGCGCTGGCCATGGGCCGTGGCCGGGTCAACGGGGGCGGCCTGATCGGCCACACCCAGCCGCGGCGGATTGCCGCCAGCAGCGTGGCCAAGCGCATTGCCGAGGAGCTGAAGACGCCGCTGGGCGACGTGGTGGGCTACAAGGTCCGCTTCCAGGATCGCCTCTCCAAAGGCGCCTCGGTCAAGCTGATGACCGACGGCATCCTGCTGGCCGAGACGCAGAGCGATCCGCTGCTGAAGGCCTACGACACGCTGATCATCGACGAGGCCCACGAGCGCAGTCTCAACATCGACTTCCTGCTCGGCTATCTGCGCGAGCTGCTGCCGCGCCGGCCGGACCTGAAGGTCATCGTCACCTCGGCCACCATCGACGCCGAGCGCTTTGCCAAGCACTTCGAGAGTGCCAAGGGCCCGGCGCCGGTGCTGATGGTCAGCGGCCGGCTGTTCCCCGTCGAGCAGCGCTACCGCCCGTTCGAGGAGAGCCGCGAGTACGACCTGAACAACGCCATCTGCGATGCCGTGGACGAACTCTGGCGCGAGGGTGGGGGGGATGTGCTGGTGTTCCTGCCCGGCGAGCGGGAGATCCGCGAGGCGGCTGAGGCACTTCGCAAGCACCACCCGCCGGGCGTGGACATCCTGCCGCTGTTCTCGCGCCTGTCCGAGGCCGAGCAGAACAAGGTGTTCGAGCCCCACGGTGCGCGCCGCATCGTGCTGGCGACCAACGTGGCCGAGACCTCGCTGACCGTGCCCGGCATCCGCTACGTCATCGACCCGGGCCTCGCGCGCGTCAAGCGCTACAGCTACCGCAACAAGGTCGAGCAGTTGCTGATCGAGAACATCAGCCAGGCGGCGGCCAACCAGCGGGCGGGCCGCTGCGGGCGGGTGAGCAACGGCATCTGCGTGCGGCTGTATTCCGAGAAGGAATTCAACGAGCGGCCCAAGTTCACCGACCCGGAAATCCTGCGGTCGAGCCTGGCCGGCGTCATCCTGCGCATGAAGTCGCTGCACCTGGGGGACGTGGAGCGCTTTCCGTTCCTGGAGGCACCGCGACCGAAGGCGATTGCCGACGGCTACCAACTGCTCAACGAGTTGGGGGCGACGGACGATGCCAACGAGCTGACCCCGCTCGGCAGAGAGTTGTCGCGCCTGCCGCTGGACCCGCGCGTGGGCCGCATGATTTTGGAAGCCCGCACGCGGGATGCGCTGACGGAGGTGCTGGTCATCGCGTCGGCCCTCAGCGGCCAGGATGTGCGCGACCGACCGCAGGAAGCCGCCCAGACCGCCGACGAAAAGCACAAGAAGTTCGACGACGAGAAGTCGGAGTTCATGGGCTATTTGAAGCTGTGGAAATGGCTGGGTGACTCGAAAGGTGGCGAGGGCGAGCACAAGCTGTCCCACCGCAAGCACGAGGCGCTGTTGCGCGAGAACTTCGTCAGCCCGCGCCGGGTGCGCGAGTGGCGGGATGTGCACTCTCAGCTGCACACCGTCGTCACCGAGCACGGCTGGCGGCTGAACCAGAGCCCGGCCACCTACGAGCAGGTGCACCTGTCGATGCTTGCCGGTCTGCTGGGCAACATCGGCCAGAAGAGCGACGACGAGGACTGGTACCTCGGCGCGCGCGGCATCAAGTTCTACCGCCACCCGGGCGCGCACCTGAGCAAGAAGCCGGGCCGCTGGATCGTCGCGGCCGAACTGGTGGACACCTCGCGGCTGTACGGCCGGGGCCTGGCCAACATCGAGCCGCAATGGCTGCCGCCGATTGCCGGCCACCTGATCAAGACCCAGCTGCTGGAACCGCACTGGGAGAAGAAGGCGGCCGAGGTGGTGGCGCTGGAGCGGGCCACGCTCTACGGCATCGTGCTGTACAGCGGCAAACGGGTGAACTTCGGCCGCGTGGACGCCAAGACGGCGCGTGAGATCTTCATCCGCGAGGGCCTGGTCAACGACGAACTGCCGGAAGACCTGGTCAAGCAGCTGCCCTTCATCGGCCACAACCGGCGTCAGATCGCCAAGGTGGAAGCGCTGGAGCACAAGTCCCGCCGCCAGGACGTGCTGGTGGACGACGAACTCATCTACGCCTTCTACGACGACAAGCTGCCGGCGCACGTCTTTTCAGGCGCCACGCTGTTGAAGTGGTGGCGGGAGGCCAGCAAAGCCAACGACAAGCTGCTGCAGCTCAGCCAGGACGAGCTGATGCGCCACGAGGCGGCGGGCGTCACCAGCGAAGCCTTCCCCAAGGTCATCCGCCTGGGCGGCGTGGACTGCGCGGCGAACTACTTGCACCAGCCTGGCGATGCGCGCGACGGCCTGACCGTGACCGTGCCCATCTTTGCGCTCAACCAGGTCAGCGACGAGCGCGCGGAGTGGTTGGTGCCCGGCATGCTGGCTCAAAAGGTGACGGCGCTGCTGAAAAGCCTGCACCAAAAGCCGCGTGCTCGCCTCACGCCGCTGCCGGACTTCGTGGCCGAGTTCATCGAGCTGAACGCGTTCGCGCAGGGCGGCTTGGTGGACGTGCTGCTCAAGGCCGTGAAGGAGCGCACCCAACTGGCCGTGCAGCGCAACGACTTCAAGCTGGAGCAGCTGCCCGCCCATCTGTTCATGAACTTCCGCGTGGTGGACGAGCATGGCCGCCAGCTGGGCCAGGGGCGGCAACTGGCGGCGCTGAAGGCGGAGTTGGGTGGGCAGGCGCGCTCGGCCTTCCAGGCGCTGGCCGCCCTCAAGTTGCCGGCGGCCGAGGCGCCCAAGCCGGCGCCGGCCCCGGTGGCGGGCAAGGGCGTGCGGGCTGAGATCGTCAAGAAGCCCGAGCCGGCGCGTGACGCCACCCAGGCCTACACCGACTGGACCTTTGGCGAATTGCCCGAGCTGCTGGAAGTGCGCAAGGGTGGCCAGACGCTGATCGGCTTCCCGGCGTTGATCGACAAGGGCGCCCATGTCGAGATCGAGGTGTTCGACGAGCCGGAAGTGGCCGCCGCCAAGCACCGCGCCGGCCTGCGCCGCCTGGTGGCGCTGCAGCTCAAGGAGCCGCTGAAGTTTCTGGAAAAGAACATCCCCGACCTGCAGCGCATGTCGGTGCTGTTCATGGGCCTGGGCACGGCCGAGGAACTGCGCGACCAGATCATCGGCGTGGCGCTGGACCGCGCCTTCCTGGGCGACCCGCTGCCCACCGACCCGATCAGCTTCAAGAAGCGCATCGAAGAAGGCCGCAGCCGGCTCAACCTGATCGCGCAGGAAGTGGCCCGCGCGGTGCACGCCGTGCTGCAGGAACTGGCCAACGCCAGCCGCAAGCTCAAGGACTCGCGCCCGGCCAAGGAAGTGTCGGACGACATCGCCGCCCAGCTTCAGCGCCTGGTGCCGAAGCGCTTCGCGCTGGACACGCCCTGGGGCCAGCTGCAGCACCTGCCGCGCTACCTCAAGGCCGTCACGGCCCGGCTGGACAAACTGCGTGCCGATGCCGCCCGGGACACCAAGCTGATGAGCGAGGTCAAGCCGCTGGAGCAGCGCTACACGCGGCGCCTGGCGGAGCTCAAGGGCGTGAAGGACAGCCGGCTGGACGACTTCCGCTGGCAGCTGGAGGAACTGCGGGTGAGCCTCTTTGCGCAAGAGCTGCGCACGCCGCAGCCGGTCAGCGTGAAACGGCTGGAGAAGGTGTGGGGGCAGCTGACGGGCGGTTGAACCGCCGCTGACGCCCCGTAGCGCCCCTGCTGGGCCGCCGGGGATCCACCGCAGAGCCGTCGATTCCGGGCGTGCGTTCATGCACGCGGCGGCGCGCGCCGAGTGAGCGGGGGCGGAAATCCGTCTCATTTCGGGGCTTGCCCTTGGGGTGCGCACCCCTAGGCTGGAGTCCAATGCGGGCACCTTGATGCCGACCTCCCGCTTGCCCTGCCGTGTCTGACGCACCGACCGCCGCACCTTCGCTGAAATCCTTTGGCCGCTTCGAGCTGCGCGCGTTGCTGTCCAAAAGTTCGCGCAGCCTGATCTGGCGCGTGGCCGACCCGCGCCATGGCCAGGAGATGGTGCTGTGCATGCCGCGCGAGAAGCCCAACAGCCCGGCCGCGCTGGAGCATTGGTTGCGCATGGCACGGGGCAGCGAGCGGGTGCAGCACCCGCAGGTGGCGCCGGTGTTCGAGATCGGCGAGGTGGAGGGCTGGCCCTATGTGGCCTATGAACGTGCTTTGGGCGAGACGCTGGACGAGCGCCTGGCCCGCCAGCCGTCTCCGCTGCCGCTGGACGCCGCCGGGTGGGTGGCGCAGTTGCTGGAGGGCCTGGCCTTTGCGCACGAAGCGGGCCACGCCCACCGCGACCTGCAGACCGGCAGCGTCCTGATCGATGCCCACGACAAGGTGCGGCTGATCGGCCTGGAAGTGGCACAGGAAGTGTTCCCGGCCACGGTGGACTTCAACACCGTGACCCGCCGCGCGGTGCGGGAGTCGGCCGAAGAGGATGTGCTGTGCGTGGGGCTCATCCTGAACCGTCTGCTCAGTGGCCGGCTGGTGCTGGACGAGCGAGACCTGCAGCAGGTCGTGCGCCAGATGCAACCCAACGGGCGCGAGCTGGTGCGGCTTGGGTGGGAAACGCCGCACCCGATTCCCGATCCGCTGCGCGCGATATGCAACCGGGCGACCGACCGTCAGCTGCGCCAGCGCTACCACCTGGCCCGCAGCTTCTGGCGGGCGCTGGACGGCTGGCGCCAAGCGGCCGCGCATGACGCCGGCGGCCCCATCGTGCTGTTGCTCGACAAGCTGCAGCGCAGCGGTCACCTGCCCAGCACCACCAGCGGCCTGCATCGCCTGACGGCGGGGTCGGGCCTGGAGGCGCAGCACACCAGCGCGCTGTCGGAGCTGGTGCTCAAGGACATGGCCCTCAGCCTGGAGCTGGTGCGCCGCGTGAACCTGGCGCTCAAGCAGGCCGGGCATGCGGGCGAGACGGTGCTGAACATGCAGCGCGCCATCCAGATGCTGGGCTTGAACGGCTTGCAGTTCGCCGCCAACGCGCTCAAACCCTGGCCCGGGCCGCTGGCGCCGGTGGCAGCCGAGATGCTGCGCCAGCTGATGGCGCGCGTGGTCAAGGCCGCCGAGGTGGCGCAAGACCTCCGCCCGGCCGGCTACGACGGCGAGGTGGTTCACCTGATCACGGTGATGCAAAACCTCGGCCGCCTGCTGTTGCAGTACCACTTCCCGGACGACGCCCAGCAGATCCGCCAGCTGATGCTGCCGCCCGAACCCACGGAAGACCACCCCAACCCCACCTCGCTCAGCGAGCAGGCGGCGGCCTACGCGGTGCTGGGGTGTGATCTGGACAGCCTGGGCGCGGCTGTGGCGCGGCACTGGGGGCTGGGTGACGAGCTGCTGCAGATGATTCGCCGGCAGCCGCTGGACTCGCCGGTGCACACCCCGCGCACCGATGCCGACACCCTGCGCCTGACCTGCAGCCTGGCCAACGAACTGGTGGATGCGCTGGGCCTGCCCGAGGCGCGCCGCCGCGCGGGCGTGGAAGTGGCCACGCGCCGCTACGCCAAGGCGCTCGGCCTGGGCCTGCGCGAGGTGATGGAGGCCTTGAACCCCAGCACGCGCCGCGACGCCGCGGCGCCCGCGCCGCGCGTGCAAGCCGCCACCGGCCGGGTGCCGCCGCCCCCGATGCCGGCCCCGCCGGGCGCTACCACCGGGCCGGTGCCGGGCGGTGCCGGTGCGCCCACGGCTTCCGCCGGGCCCACGCCTGCCCCCGCTGGCGCGTCGCTGCGCCAGCGTTTGACGGCCCGCAGCGGGTCCTGAGCCTGATCCATGGTCGATTCATTGCCCCCCGAACTCGGCCGCTTCTGCTTGATCAAGCCCTTGGGGGAGGGCGCGCAGGCCAGTGTCTGGCTGGCGCATGACCCGCTGCTGGACCGCGAGGTGGCGGTCAAGCTGCTCAAGCCGCAGTCGGCCGACGACACCGAAGGCCACGGCGGCAGCGTGGACCAATGGCTGCACGAGGCCCGCGCCGTCAGCCGGCTGACCCACCCGAACATCGTGCCGGTGTTCGAGGCCGACACGCAGGCGGGCCACTCCTACCTGGTGTTCGAGTACGTCAGCGGCGGCACGCTCAGCCAGCGCTTGCGCAGCGGGCCCCGGCCCAGCACGGCCGAGGCGGTGACCTGGATGCTGGGCATCCTGGACGGCTTGGCTGCGGCCCACGCGGCCGGCCTGGTGCACCGCGACCTCAAACCCAGCAACATCCTGCTCGACGCCCAAGGCCGCCCGCGCGTGATGGACTTCGGCATTGCCGCGCGCATGTCCACCGACGCGCAGGGGCCGCTGCGCATCGTCGGCACGCCCAGCTACCTGTCGCCCGAGGCGGCCCGGGGGGCGGCGCCGCATCCGCAGATGGACGTGTTCGCGGCCGCGGTGATCCTGGCCGAGATGCTGAGCGGCCGGCGTTTGAACCACGACGTCGACCCCTGGCGCAGCGTGCGCCGGGTGCAAACCACCGACCTGACCCTGCCGCCCGACCTGGACGCCAGCGTGGACGATGCGCTGCGGGCCATCGTGCAGCGCGGCCTGGCGCGTGACGCGGCCGAGCGCTGGCCCAGTGCAGCACAGATGCGCGAGGCCCTGGCGGCCTGGCTGCGCCCAGTGGCCGACACCACGATGGACGCCCCGCAGGACGCGCCGGTGCTGGACTTCCTGCTGCGCCGCATGCGGCACAAGAGCGACTTCCCGGCGCTGTCGGACGCCATCGTTCGCATCCAGCGGCTGACGCAGTCCGAGAGCGAGAGCCTGGCCTCGCTGTCCAATGAAATCCTGAAGGACGTGGCGCTCACGCAGAAGCTGCTGCGCGTTGTCAACACCGTGCAGTACCGTCACGCGGGCGGTGGCGGCATCAGCACGGTGTCGCGGGCGGTGGCGCTGATCGGCTTTGCGGGCATTCGCAACCTCGCGCTGAGCCTGGTGCTGCTGGAGCGCATGGAGAACAAGAGCCACGCCCGCCGGCTGCGCGAGGAGTACCTGCGCTCCCTCATGGCCGCAGCGCTGGCCCGCGAGTTGTGCCCCAACCCTCGCGAGGCGGAGGAAGCCTTCCTCGGCGCCATGTTCCACCACCTCGGGCGCTCGCTGACGGAGTTCTACTTCCCGGAAGAGGCTGAGGCCGTGCGACGCCTGGTGAGCCCGGCGGAAGCGGGGCAGCCGGGCGTTCCGGAGGAAGCAGCCTCGGTGCACGTGCTGGGCATGAGCTACGAAGCCTTGGGCTTGGGCGTGGCGCGCCAGTGGGGGCTGCCCGAGGCGCTGCAGCGCTCGATGTGCCGTCCGGCCGGTGAAGTGCCGCAGCGCGCGCTGGAGGAGGGGGCTGAACGCCAGCGTTGGCTGGCGCGCGCGTCCAACGACATGGCCGACCTGCTGCTGGAAACGCCGCCTGAGCAAGCGCATGCGCGGCTGCACGCCATGGCCCAGCGCCATGCCCGGGCCCTGGGCCTGACGGCCGAAGCCTTTGAAGACGCGGTGGACAGCGCCCGCCGCCAACTCACGCAGATCATCGAGGCGCTGGAGCTGAACCTGCCGCGGGACTCGCGGGCGCAGCGCCTGCTGCTGCCGCTCACGCCGGCACCGGACGACTCGCTCACGGTGCACGAACTCACGCCCACGCTTGCGCTGGACCGCACGCACGCCTCCACCGCGAGCACGCCGGCCGAGCGCGCCACCGAGTTGCTGGCGGCCGGGGTGCAGGACATCACCGACGCCATGGTCGAGAACTTCCAGCTCAATGCCGTGCTGCGCATGATTCTGGAAACCATCTACCGCTCGCTGGGCTTCCGCCGCGTCATCGTTGCCCTGCGCGACGCGCGCGGCCAGACGCTGATCGGCCGGCTGGGTGTGGGGCGTGACGTGGAGCGCCTGGCGCCGCTGCTGCGGGTGGACCTGACCTTGCAGCCGCCCGACCTGTTCGGCGCCGTGTGCCTCAAGGGGGCGGACACCCTGATCCAGGACGCCCGCGCGCCCAACATCGCGGCCCGGCTGCCCGCGTGGTTCAAAGGCGATTTGCAGGCGCAAAGCTTTCTGGTGCTGCCTTTGATGGTGAAGGGCGCGCCTCTGGGGCTCATCTATGCCGACCATGCGCAGGCCCATGCCGTGGCGCTGGCGGACAAGGAACTCTCGCTGCTGCGCACCTTGCGCAACCAGGCCGTGATGGCCTTCCGGCAGTCGACGGGTTGAGTGCCTTGCGCCGGCAGGCGCGGGTGTAGGGCGGCTCCCACAGGCCCTTGCGTTGCGGGCCGATAGGGGCGGGGCCGTGCGCCGCGAATACTGGGTTCACCGTGTCCCGCCGCTCACCCGACCTGGGGTGCAGGCGGCGGCGATGCGGGCCACAACCCAGGAGTTCCCATGCATCCACTTCGTTTCCCTTCGCGCGGCCCGTGGGCACTGCTGCTCGGCGCGGCTGTTCTGACGCTCAGCGCCTGCGCCACGGCCGGCGACCCACCCAAGGAGCAGATGGCTGCGGCGCGCACGGCGGTCGATCAGGCCTCGGGCAATGCGGCCGATGCGCCGGCCGAGCTGGCCGTGGCGCGCGACAAGCTGGCTCGCGCCCAAGCGGCGCTGGCGCGTGGCGATCACGTGCAAGCCCGCCAGTTGGCTGACGAAGCCACGGCCGACGCTGCGCTGGCCCAGGCCACCGCGCGTTCCGTGCGGGCCAGCCGGGCGTTGGCTGAGGTGCGCGAAAGCATCCAGCAACTGCAAAGCCAGCTCAACCGTTCTTGATCCACCGCGCCCGATCCACCGCGCCTGACCGCTGAAAGGACCCTGCCATGAAGTCGATCCATTCCCGCCTGTCCCTGACCGCCTTGGCGGCCGCCTGCCTGGTGTTCGCCGGCTGCGCCAGCTCGCCCACCGTCACACCCGCCCTGGAGCAAGCCCGTGCCCGGGTGCAAGCGGCCGAAATTGATCCGGCTGCGGTGAAGTACGCGTCGCTGGACGTGAAGCGCGCGGGTGATGCGCTGCGCCGCGCCGAAGCCTTGAGCGCCCAGCGCGAGTCGCCGGCCGACATCGACGCTGCCGCGCATGTGGCCGACAGCCAGGCTCGCACCGCGCAGGCGCTGGGCCGTGCGGCGACCGACGAAGAAGCCATTCGCACCGCCGAGGCCGACCGGGAGCGCGCACGGGCCGACGCCAATGCGCAGCGCGCGCAAAGCGCCCAGGCGCAAGCGCTGGATGCACGCCAGGCGGCGTCCCAGGCGCAGGCACAGGCCCAGCAGGCGCGGGAACAGGCCGCGCTGGCCCAGGGTGATGCCGCACAGGCCCAGGCCCAGGCATCGGCGTTGCAGGCGGAACTGCAAGACCTGCAAGCGCGCCAGACCGACCGGGGCATGCTCGTCACGCTGGGGGATGTGCTGTTCGAGTCGGGGCGTGCGGAGGTGAAGCCAGCCGCGCAGGCGTCCATCGGCAAGTTGGCGCAGTACCTGCGGCAGCACCCGGATCGTCGCGTGCTGATCGAGGGCTTTACGGACAGTGTGGGCGGCGACCAGGCCAATCTGAGCCTGTCGCAGCGCCGCTCTCAAGCCGTGGCTGCTGCGCTGCAGGCCCAGGGCATCGAGCCCAGCCGCGTGGCAATTCGCGGCTACGGTGAGGCCTTCCCGGTGGCCAGCAATGCCACCGCGACGGACCGAGCCCTGAACCGCCGCGTGGAGGTCTACATCTCGCGGGACGACCAGCCGGTGCGCTCGCGCAGCTGAACGGGAGGTGCGCCATGCATTCCATTCGACACCTGATCCTGGCCAGCCTGGGCTGCGCCGCCACGGTGGCGGGCCTGGGGCTCGCCCGGCCGGCGCATGCCGCCAGCGCTGACCCGTTGCGCTTGCAGTTCGAGCGCGAGCGCGCCGCCTGCATCACGGGTCAGACCCGTCAGCCGCGAGACGTTTGCTTGAAGGAGGCGTCAGCTGCCTACGCCCAGTTGCGCCGCGGCCAGCTGGCTGCGCAGGGCCATGGGCCGGCGCAATGGGCCCGCAATGCGCTGCTGCGCTGCCAGGCTCAACCCGCGGAAGACCGTGACTTGTGTGAGCGCCGCGTGCGCGAAGGCGAGGTGACGGGCAGCGTGGAGGCCGGCGGCCAACTGCAGTCGCTGACGGTGCGCAGCACGGCGGCAACCTCGGACCGGCCGGCCGGCAGTTGATCCGGGGCGCCAATCGCAGGCACCGAACCAACAAGGAGGGGAGGGGGAGGGTGACGAGCCTTACCCCCGGCACTGGTTGCAACGCTTAGGGCTGCTTGGTTCCCCACCTGACCCGGTTGGGCGCGCTTCCATGCGGGGAGGCCCGTCACTCGCCATTCTACTGGCGTCTGAGGGCTCAGCCGGGCAGGAACTGGCGATTGATGGAAAGATCCATCGCCAAGGCCAGCAAAGCCAGAGCGGTGAGGTAGCCCAGCAGGTGCAGGCGTGCTTGGCTGAGGGCCCAATGCCCGCAGAAGGCATAGCCCACCAGGGCCAGCAACTTCACGCCCAGCCAGACGTTGCGAACCGGGTGGTAGCCCACCGCGGCCCACAGGCTCAGGCCGGTCACCACCAGGCACATGTTCACGGCGAACACCACGACCAGCAGCCGGGCGTCTTGCGCCATGGCCCGCGCGCGTTCGTTGCCGAACTGGGCGAGCAGCCCGCGACCGAAGAACAGCGTCACGCTGCACCAGGCCAGCAGCACATGCCACTGGACCATTTCGGAGTAGTACCAGTTCACAGCGAACCGGAATGCGCGTGGCCGCCGCGCTCAGCGCAGGGCCAGGTCGTCTTCGCTGAAGCGGATGTTCAGCGGCTCGATCAGCAACTGCTTCGGGCCCGCCTCCACCGTGCCGGCCACCCAGGCTTGGATGCCGCAGTCGCGTGCCACTTGCGCGGTGCGTTCGGCGTCCTCCGCCTTCACGAAAATCGCGAAGCCTGCGCCCATATTGAGCGTGGAGTAGGCCTCGCGGTCGTCCTGGCCGGCTTCTTTCTGGATGAACTCCAGCACGGCCGTCTTCGGCGGCACGGTGTGGATGCGGTAGGTCAGCGCGCTGGGGTGGCGCAGCAGCTTGCGCCAGCCGTGGCCGGTGATGTTGGCGCAGTAGTGCGGCGCGATGCCGGCCTTCCACAGCGCTTCGGTCACGGGCGAGTACAGCGCCGTGGGGGCCAGCAGGGCTTCGCCGTAGGTCAGGCCGGGCTCGATTTCGGTCAGGTAGCCCTGGGGCAGGCGTTCAGCCAGCTTGCGCGCCAGGCTCAGGCCGTTGGCGTGGATGCCGCTGGAGGCCAGCAGCACGATGGCATCGCCCGGGCCCAGCTTGTCGCCGACGGACAGGCGTTCCTTGGGGTTGATCAAGCCCGTGCAGGAGGCCGCCAGGTCGATGCGCCCGTCTTCCACGATGCCGGCCAATGCCGGCGTTTCGCCGCCGCCCCAGGCCACTTGGCAGGTGTCGCAGGCGGCCTTCCAGCCGGCCACAAGCGCTTGCGCGCGCTGGGCGTCACCGAACCAGTCGCTGCCCCCGGCCGCCCAATAGGCCTGCACCACCAGCGGCGTGGCGCCCACGGTGATCAGGTCGTTGACCGCCATGGCGATCGTGTCTTGCGCGATGCCGGCGAAAAAGCTCTTGCCCGTCAGCTTGGCCATTTCGTCGGCCACCAGGGTCTTGGTGCCCAGGCATTCGACGATGGATGCCACGTAGAACGGCCCCACATCGACCACATAGGCCGACTCGCCGCGCGAGGCCTGCACCTCGGTGAAGCCGTGGCTGGCGAGGTGGGAAGCGGTGGCGGCGGCGGCCCGTTGGGCGGTGACCTTCAGCGGGTCGATGAGGTCGTAGTTGACGCCGGCTTGGTCGTAGGTGAGGGGGGCGGTGGAGCTCATGGCGCGGGATTATCCCCGGTGGCCCGGCCAAGGAGGCTGCCGGGCCAGGGGCTGGGGTCGCGTTGGGCCTGCAAGGGGGCTCAGCCCAGGCGCCGCGCGCAGTGCTACGCAGAGTATCGCGAGCACTTGCAACGCTGGATCGCAACGCTGGATCAGCCCCCTTGCAGGCCCAACCCGAAGGGCCGGTGTGAATTGCCGGGTGATCCGGCGTTGCGAGCTCGTGGTGGGGCGCCACCCCACGCCGCGCCCGCGCCTGGCCTCGCCCGGCAATGCCTACCGGCGCGACCCCAGCCCCTGGTCCGGCAGCCTCCTAGAATCCGCGCCCATGAGCTATCAGGTCCTGGCCCGCAAATACCGCCCGCAGAGTTTCGAGCAACTCGTTGGCCAGGAGCACGTGGTGCAAGCCCTGGCCAATGCGCTGACGCAGGGCCGTCTGCACCACGCCTACCTCTTCACCGGCACGCGGGGCGTGGGCAAGACCACGGTGTCGCGCATCCTGGCGAAAAGCCTGAACTGCACCGGGGCCGATGGCACCGGCGGCATCACCGCGCAGCCCTGTGGCGTGTGCGCGGCCTGCCGGGACATCGACTCCGGTCGCTTCGTCGATTACGTCGAGCTCGACGCGGCCTCCAACCGCGGTGTCGAGGAGATCTCGCAGCTGCTGGACCAGGCGATCTACAAGCCAGTGGTGGGCCGCTTCAAGGTCTACATGATCGACGAAGTGCACATGCTCTCGAACACCGCGTTCAACGCGATGCTCAAGACGCTGGAGGAGCCGCCCGAGTACCTGAAGTTCGTGCTGGCCACGACTGACCCGCAAAAGGTGCCGGTGACGGTGCTGTCGCGCTGCCTGCAGTTCAACCTGCGGCCGATGGCGGCAGCCGATGTGCAGATGCACCTGGGCAACGTGCTGGGCGCCGAGAGCGTGCCGGCCGAACCCGGCGCGCTGCGGCTGCTGTCGCGTGCCGCGCGCGGCTCCATGCGCGACGCGCTGTCGCTGACCGATCAGGCCATCGCGTTCGGCGCTGGCAGCTTGAGCGAAGCCGGTGTGCGCCAGATGCTGGGCAGCGTGGACCGTGGCCACGTGGTGGCCATCGTCGACGCACTGGCCGCGGCCAGTGGTGAAGCCGTGGTGGCGCAGGCCGATGCGCTGCGCAGCGCCGGGTTGTCAGCCGCTGGCACGCTGGAAGACTTGGCGACGCTGTTCCAGCAAATGGCGCTGGCCCAGGCCGCACCGACGGCGCTGGACGACGCCGACCCGGAAACCGCCGAAATTCGACGTCTGGCCACGGCACTGCCGGCCGATGAGATTCAGCTGATGTACAGCATGGCCCTGCATGGCCGGGCCGAGTTGCACCTGGCGCCCGACGAATACGCCGGCTTGCTGATGGTGCTGCTGCGCATGTTGGCGTTTCGCCCCGCCGGCACGGTGCCCAAGGCGCTGAAGTCGGCCCCGCTGGTGCGGCCGGCTGCCGTCGCAAAGGCCGTGGTGCCGGTGCCGTTGCCCAAGGCGGTGCCGGCCACCGTGCCGCCTGCGGAGCCTGCTGCCGCGCCGAGTGCCGAACACCTGACGGCGCCCGTTGCACCGCCGGTTGCTGATTCAACGCTCGCCACGACGGTCAGCGAGGCCATGGCCCCGGCGGCCCCGGTTCAGGAAGCTGCGCCGCCGGCAGCGGCACCGACCGGAGCTGCTGCGGATTCGGCTGCTGCGGAGATGCTGGCCCCGGCCGTGCCGGCCGCAACACCCCAGCCGGCCGAGCCGACGCCAGGCAGCTTTGGCGCGCGGTTGCGGCCGCGCCCGGTGGAACATGTGGCCGCTGACGATGACGACCTGGGCATGGACGGCCCGCCGCCGGACGATGCGCCGCCCCCGTGGATGGACGCGGACGACGGCCCGAGCAGTGCCGCGTCAGCGCCCGAGCCCGAGCGCGATGCGCCGCCGCGTGTGGTGCTGCGTGAAACCGCCGAAGGCGCGCAATGGGCCGAGCGCATCGCCGCGGCCAACGTGCTGGGCATGACGGGCGAGCTGGCACGTCAAGCCCAGGCCTTGTCCTGCCGCATGGACGGCGAGCGGGAGGTCTGGCGCCTGCGGGTGGAGCGCGAGTCGCTGCGCCAGCCAGCGCTGGTGGCCAAGCTGGAAGCTGCCCTCAATGCGCAGATCGAGATGGAGGCCGGCGTGGCCGAAGACTCCATCGCACTGCGCGCCGTGGCCCGTGCCGAAGCGCAACAACGCGCGGCTGAGGAACTGGCCGCGTCCCACCCGATGACGCGCACGCTGCTGTCTCAATTTCCGTCCGCACGCATCCTGCCGGGCTCCGTGCAGCCCGTGCTGACTCCCTCGACATAAACAAGGAAACGATCATGATGAAAGGCCAACTCGCCGGTTTGATGAAGCAAGCCCAGGCGATGCAAGACAACCTCAAGAAGGCGCAGGAAGAACTCGCCGGCATCGAGGTGGAAGGCCAGAGCGGCGCCGGTCTGGTGAAGATCGTGATGACCTGCAAGAACGAAGTGCGTCGCGTCAGCATCGACCCCAGCCTCCTGGCCGATGACAAGGACATGTTGGAAGACCTGGTGGCGGCCGCGTTCAACGATGCCGTGCGCCGCGCCGAGGCCACCAGCGCCGAGAAGATGGGCAAGCTGACTGCCGGCATGCCCCTGCCTCCGGGCATGAAGTTCCCGTTTTGACCTGCCACCCAAGCGCTTCGAGCCCGCAGCGGCCGCCGTCGATGCTTGACCGGAGGGCGGCGGCTTGAACGCGCTGGACAGCCTCATCGAGGCGCTCAAGCGCCTGCCCGGCGTGGGGCAGAAGTCGGCCCAGCGCATGGCCTACCACCTGCTGCAGCACGACCGCCCGGCCGTGCACCGGCTGGCCGACGCGCTGACGGCGGCGGTGGAGCGCATCCACCACTGCGAGCGCTGCCACACCTTCAGTGAAACCTCGCTGTGCTCGGTGTGTGCCGATGCGACGCGGGATGCGCGTCTGCTGTGCGTGGTGGAAACACCGGCCGACCAAGCCGCGCTTGAGCGCACGGGCTCCTACCGGGGCTACTACTTCGTGTTGTTGGGGCGCTTGTCGCCGCTGGATGGCGTGAGCACGCGCCAGATCGGCGCGGCAGAGTTGCTGCAGCGGGCTGCGGAGTCGGGGGTGGAGGAGGTGATCCTTGCCACCAGCTTCACGGCCGAAGGCGAAGCCACAGCCCATGTGCTGGCCGAAGCCCTGCGCGCACGCGGTGTTCGCTCCACCCGGCTGGCGCGCGGCGTGCCGGTCGGGAGTGAGTTGGAATTTGTGGACCTGGGCACCATCGCCCACGCGCTGTCTGACCGGCGCTGACGCTCGCTGGAGCCTCGCCCGCGTGCAGTCCGCGCCACCCTTCCTATCACCCGGCTGAATGGAGCCTGCCCATGACCTTGGCCCAAATCTGTTTGCTCGTCAGTTGCCTGCTGCCCATGGGCTGCGCCTTGCTGGCGAAGTCCAAGGGCTTCGGCAAGCGCCGCCGCGAAGGGGGCTTTGACAACCACAACCCCCGGGCCTGGCTGGCGGGGCTGGAGGGCTGGCACGCCCGCGCGCAGGCAGCGCAAGGCAACAGCTGGGAGGCGTTGCCGGTGTTCGTGGCGGGCCTGTTCGTGGCGCACCAGCATCAGGCCGACGCGGCCACGGTCGATGCGCTGGCGGTGGGCTTTCTGGCTGCGCGGCTGACCTTCATCGGCCTGTACCTGGCCGACCTGGCGACCTTGCGCTCGCTGGCCTGGACCACGGGCCTGGGCCTGAGTCTGGCCCTGTTCTTCGTGCGCTGAACGCGCGGCGCCGCACCATGGCGCGGCGCAATTCAAACGCTCAGGGCGCGGCGGACGCCACCACGTTGCTGCGGCCCTTGCCGCCACGCGCTTTGGCCACGGTGGCTGTCGGTGCGGTGGGCTTGGCGGCGGCGGTGCGCGTGGGCGCCTTGGCCTTCACGGCGGGCTTGCTGGCCGGTGATGCGGTGGCGGCCGGCGCCTTGGCCAGCACCGGCGGCGCTGCGGTGTACACGGTGACGGCCTGCCCGGTTTTGAGGCGGCTGCCAACGGTCAGCTTGTTCCACTGGGCCAACTGCTCCACCTTGACCTGGTAGCGCGCCGCGATGCTGGCCAGGGTGTCGGCCTTGGCGGCCTTGTGCGTGAAGCGGCGCAGGGGCGGCGCGTCAGGGGCGAGGTTCAAGCTGGCGGTGTCGGCGAGGCGCTCCGACACATCGTCCTGCACATGCTCACCGCGCGGCACCAGCAGCGTGGAGCCCGCCTTCACCAGCATCTTGGGCGGGATCTTGTTGATGTCGCGCAGCAGCGACTCGGGCATGCCGCTTTGCCGTGCGGCCTCGGCGGGGCTCATGGTCTTGGGCACGACCCAGGCCGTCCAGCTGGCCATGGGGCCGCTGTGGCGGGCCAGGTTGTCGGCGAACGCGCTGGCTTGCTCGAACGGCAGCAGCACCTGGGGCGTGGCGGCGGCCAGGATGACCGGCTTGTTCATCTGCGGGTTGAACTGCTGGAAGGTTTCCAGCGAGATGCCCGCGAGTTCGGCCGCCAGCGACACGTCGATGTCGCGCTCGATGCGCACGCTCAGGAAGTACGGGTGGTTGGCCACGGGCGGCAGCCCCAGCGCAAAGCGCTCGGGGGCCAGCACGATGTTCTTCACCGCCTGGAGCTTGGGCACGTAGTACCGCGTCTCGTCGGGCATCTTGAGGCTGGCGTAGTCGGTGGGCAGGCCCAGTCGCTGGTTGCGGGCCACGGCCTTTTGCACGTTGCCTTGGCCCCAGTTGTAGGCGGCCAGCGCCAGGTGCCAGTCGCCGAACTGCTTGTACAGGCGGCCCAGGTAGTCCAGCGCGGCGCGGGTGGAGGCCAGCACGTCGCGGCGGTCGTCGCGGAAGATGTTTTGCTTGAGGTCGAAATCGCGCCCGGTGGCCGGCATGAATTGCCACATGCCCGTGGCCTTGGCGCTGGACACCGCGTGCGTGACGAACGCGCTTTCCACGAAGGGCAGCAGGGCCAGCTCGGCCGGCATGCCGCGCTTTTCCACCTCTTCAACAATGTGGAACAGGTAGCGACTGCCGCGGGTGGTCATGCGCTCCACGTAGTCGGGCCGTGCGCTGTACCAGGCCTCGGCCTTGCGCACCCAGTCGTCGTCCAGGTCTTGCAGCTGAAAGCCGCGGCGCACGCGGGCCCAGAGGTCGGCATTCACGTCGGGGCCGTCCAGCTCGATCTTCTCGCCCGGGCGCAGGTTGTCTTCCAGCAGCTCGGCGCCCAGGGCGCGCGGTGCGGCGGCCACTTGCACGGCGGGCGAGGCAGCCACGGGCGCGGCTTCTTGCGTGGCGGGGGGCGCCATCGGTGGGGCGGCGGGCGGTGCGCTGGCACAAGCCGTCAGCAGCACGGATGCGAAGGCCGCAAGGGCCGGAGCAAGGCGAAAGAGAGGGGTCATCGGAATCCGTTCTTCCATTCGCGCAGCACGGCCAGCACCTCGTCGGGGTGCGCGGCCGCGGTCAGGCGGTCGGGGGCGTGCTGGCGCGCGGCGTGTTGCACCGGGGCTTCTGCGCAACGCAGGAAAGGGTTGATGCGTTTTTCGGTGTCGAGCCGCGCGGGCAACGTCGGCTGGCCGGCGGCGCGTTGCGCGTCGCACCAATCGCTGTGCTGGGCGAGGGCCACGTTGTCAGGCTCCACGGCGCGGGCAAACCGCAGGTTGGACACGGTGTACTCGTGCGCGCAGCACACCCGCGTGCGGCCGGGCAGGGCGGCGAGGGCTTGCAGTGAGGCGTGCATCTGGGCGGCCGTGCCTTCGAACAGCCGGCCGCATCCGCCGCTGAACAGCGTGTCGCCGCAAAACAGCAGCGGGCCGGCCTCGCCCGCATCGGGCGCGAAGTAGGCCACGTGACCTGCGGTGTGGCCTGGCACGTCCAGCACGGCAAAGCGCAGGCCCAGCAGCTCGACATGGTCGCCGGCCTGCACGCGCTGCACCGGTTCGGGCAAGCGTTCGCGGGCCGGGCCGAACACGGGGCCTTTCAGGCGGGGGCGAAGCGCATCCACCCCGCCGACGTGATCGCCGTGGTGGTGGGTCAATAGAATGCCGGCGAGCGTCAGGCCCCGGTCATCCAGGGCCGCCACCACCGGCGCGGCATCACCGGGATCGACGACGAGGGCCTCGCGGCCGTTGTCCAGCAGCCAGAGGTAGTTGTCGTCGAAAGCGGGGACAGGCGTGAGCGTCAAACTGAGCGTCAATGTGGCGCCAACCCATGACAGAGAAAGCGCCGAGTATAGATTTGGCAGCCTGGCTGCAGACCCCGCCCGGCCGCCATCTGCTGGCCTGGGAGCAGGCGCAGCTGGACGCCGCGGTGGCCGACCTCTTCGGGTTCCATGCGCTGCAGTTGGGCCTGCCTGAGCTGAACGGCTTGCAAGCCAACCGCATGACGCACCGCTGGCAAGTCGGGCGCGACCTGCACTGCGAGCCCGATGCGCTGCCCTTCGCGACCGCGAGCCTGGACCTCGTGCTGCTGCCGCACGCGCTGGAACAAGCGGCCGATGCCCATGCGCTGCTGCGCGAGGTGGACCGGGTGCTGCGCCCGGAGGGGCGGCTCATTCTGCTGGGGCTGAACCCCGCGAGCCTGTGGGGCATGCGGCAAAAGCTCGGCCCGTGGCTGGGCCGGGGGGAGCCCTACCTGCCGCGCGACGGCGAATTCATCGGCTACTGGCGCCTGCGCGACTGGCTCAAGCTGCTGAACCTGGAGGTGGAGGCGGCCCGCTTTGGCGTCTACCGGCCGCCCCTGCGCAGCGAGGCCTGGCTGCAACGCTGGGCGTGGGTGGACGGCGTGGGCGCCCGCTGGTGGCCGGTGCTCGGCGCCGTGTATTTCATTCAGGCGGTCAAGCGGGTGCGCGGCACCCGGATGATCGGCCTGGCCCGGAACTCGCGCGCGGCCGCCAAAAAGGCGGCGGCCGTCGCGCTCAACAACCAACACAAGAAGAATGACGGAAGCACCTAAACCTGCCGTGGCCGTGAAGCGCCCCCAGGTCACGATCTATACCGACGGCGCCTGCAAGGGCAACCCGGGCCCCGGCGGCTGGGGGGCCTGGCTGTCCAGTGGTGGGCACGACAAAGAGCTCTTCGGCGGCGAGCACGGCACCACCAACAACCGCATGGAACTGACCGCGCCCATCGAGGCCCTGGCGTCCCTCAAGCGCAGCTGTGATGTGGTGATTTATCTGGACAGCGAGTACGTCCGCAAGGGCATCACCGAGTGGATCGTGAACTGGCAGCGCCGCGGCTGGAAAACCGCCGACGGCAAGCCGGTGAAGAACGCCGACCTCTGGATGCGCTTGGATGCCTTGCGCAAGCTGCACCACGTGGATTGGCGCTGGGTGAAGGGCCACGCGGGCGACCCCGGCAACGAGCGCGCCGACGCGCTGGCCAACCAGGGCGTGGCCTCCATTGGCCGCGCGCGTCAGTAAAGTCCGCGCCACCGACTCCCGGGACTCTGCCCATGAAGCTTCTGACCCCGCTGCTGGCGTTGCTGCTGGCGGCCTCCGCCCAGGCCCAGGTTCAGCCCCACGCGCCTGCAGCGCAGACCTACACCGTCGTGTGTGCCAAGGTGGCGTGCGGCCACTTGAAGGTGCAAGAAAGTGCCGGCCGCCTGGAGGTGGACTACAGCTACCGCAACAACGGCCGCGGCCCCGACCAGAAGGAGACCATGGCCTTCGCGCCCGATGGCACCTGGCTGGCCTACCGCACCGAGGGCGTGGCCACGTACGGCGCCCGCATTGCCGACCGCTTCGAGCGCGACGGCAGCCGGGCGCAGTGGGAGTCGTCGGTCGATCGGGGCGAGCGCAGCGGTGTGAGCCCGGAACTCGTGTACCTGCCGGTGCAGGCCAGCCCGGCATGGGCCGGCCGCCTGGCGCGCAGCCTGCTGCAGCGCCCGAATCGCCAGGCCGACGCGCTCCCGGTGGGGCGCCTGCGCATCGAGCGTGTGCAAACGCTCAAACCCGCCGGCGCCTCGTTCGACGTGGGCTTGTATGCCCTGGAAGGGCTGGACCTGGAGCCCGTGTACCTGTGGCTGCGCGAAGACGACCAGCGCCTGTTTGCGCAAGTGGCCCCGGGCTGGGGCGGCACGCTGGAGCAGGGCTTCGAGGGCGAACTGGATCGGTTGTCCGACGCCCAGCGCAACGCGCAGCTGGTGCGCCTGGAGCGGCTGGCCAAAACGCTGCCGCAGCCGCTGGCTGGTTTGACCCTGATTGAAGGCGTGCGCTGGTTCGATGCCGCAGCGGCCGTGATGCGAGGGCCGGCGGACGTGTACCTGCAGGACGGGCGCATCGCCGCCGTGGTGGCGCCGGGCCGGCTGAAAGGCGTGACGCCGCAGCAGCGCATCAGCGGCGCAGGGCGCAGCCTGCTGCCGGGCCTGGTGGACATGCACGGCCACGTGGGCGTGGGCGACCTGCTGTTGAACCTGGCGGCCGGCGTGACCGCGGTGCGCGACGTGGGCAACAGCAATGCCGACCTGGCCGAGCTGCGGGGCCGCATTGCCCGCGGCGAAGTGCTGGGGCCGCGCATTTCGGCCAATGGCTTCATCGAAGGCAAGAGCCCGTTCTCGTCGCAGGCCGATTTCGTGCCCGACAACCTGGCCGACGCGCTGGCCGCCATCGACTGGTACGCCGCCCACGGCTACCGCCAGCTCAAGCTCTACAACTCCATCCGCCCGGAGTGGGTGGCGCCCATGGTTGCGCACGCCCGCGCCCTGGGCCTGCGCACCGGCGGCCACGTGCCGGCTTTCATGACCGCCCGCCAGGCGGTGGAAGCCGGCTACGACGAGCTGCACCACATCAACCAGGTGACGCTGAACTTCCTGGTGGGCAAGGGCGATGACACCCGCACGTTGCTGCGCTTCAACCTGCCGGGCGACAAGGCGGCAGACTTGAAGCTCAACGACCAGCGCACGCAAGACTTCCTGGCCCTGCTGAAGAAAAAGGGCACCGTGGTGGATGCCACCATGGTGGCGTTTGAAGGCCAGTACACCCAGCGTCAGGGCCAGCCCAACCCCAGCTACGCGATGGTGGCCGACCACCTGCCAGCCGTGGTGCAGCGCGGCCTGCTGGCGGCCGAGAGCGACCTGGACGACACCAAGGCCCGCCGCTGGGGCGCGAGCTGGAAGGTCATGATGGACCTGCTGCGGCGCCTGCACGAGGCCGGCATCCCACTGGTGTCGGGCACCGACGCCACGCCGGGCTTCGCCTTGCACCGGGAACTGGAGCTCTACGTGCAGGCCGGCATTCCGGCAGCGCAGGCGCTCAAGATCGCCACCTGGAACGGCGCCAAGTACAGCGACCGCCTGAACGAGATCGGCAGCATCGAGCGCGGCAAACGCGCGGACCTGCTGCTGGTGGAGGGCGACCCCACCGCCGACATCCGTGCGCTGCGCCGGGTGGCGCTGGTGATCCAGGCGCAGGGCGACGAGGCCCGTGCGCTGTCGCCGGCGGCGCTGTTCGAGAGCATGGGCATCCGCCCGTTCGTGCCGGCGGCCGAGGTTCGCCGGTGAGCAGCCCGGGGCGCCTCTGCGGGTTCGGCGGCGCCACGCTGCTGGCGCTGTTGATCGGATGGGCAGGCGCCACCGGCGCCCACGCCGACACCACGTTGCGCCTGTGCACCGCAGGCAGCCCCAAGAGCTTCGATCCGGCGATGACCGACAGCGGCATCGACCACCAAGCCCACCTGCCCATCTTCAGCACCCTGGTCGAGACCCGACGCGGCGGCGATGAACTGCTGCCCGGTCTGGCCGCCAGCTGGAGCGTCAGCCCCGATGGCCTGGCTTACACCTTCGAGCTGCGCCGCGGCGTGCGCTGGCAAACCGTGGAGGGCTTCAAGCCCAGCCGCGAGTTCAATGCCGACGATGTGCTGTTCACCTTCGGCCGGTTGCTCAACCGCGACAGCGCCTTTGCCAAGGCCTTTCCCAGCGTGTCGCCCTATGTGGTGTCCTTTGGCTGGGAGAAGCTCATCCAGAAGGTCGAGCGGCTGGGCGACCACCAGGTGCGCATCACGCTGGCCGAGCGGGACGCGTCCTTCCTGTCGGCGCTGAGCTTTGCGTTCGCCATGATCCAGTCGGCCGAGCTGGGCGCGCAGTTGCTGCAGGCCGGCACGCCGCAGCGCATCGCGCAGATGCCGGTGGGCACCGGGCCGTTCCAGCTCAAGAGCTTCCGGGCCGACAGCGTGATCCGCTACGTGAAGCACCCTGGCTGGTGGCGCCAGGCCGAGCGGCCGCGGGCCGACCAACTGGTGTTTGCCGTGACCCCAGACGGCAGCGTGCGCGCGCAGCGCTTGAAGCGCGACGAATGTGACCTGGCCGCGCCGGTGGGCCCGGCCGAAATGGCCGATCTGCAAAAGGACCCTGCGATCCGCATGGCCACCGCGCCGGGCATGAACGTGGGCATCCTGGCCTACAACACCCGCCGCCCGGCGCTGGCCAAGCTGGAGGTGCGCCAGGCGCTGGACATGGCCATCGACAAGGCGGCCCTGGTGCGCGTGGTGTACGGCGACGCTGGCACTGTGGCCCACAGCCCCATGCCGGCGGCCAACTGGGCGCACGACGCCAGCCTGAAAAGCGCGCCGTACGACCCCGCCAAGGCGCGCGCCCTGCTGCAAAAGGCCGGCGTGCTGCCGCTGAACCTCACGCTCTGGGCCATGCCGGTGGTGCGGGCCTACAACCCGAACGGCCAGCGCATGGCGCAAATGATCCAGGCCGACTGGGCCAAGGTGGGCGTCACCGCGCGCATCGTCAGCTACGAGTGGGGCGAGTACCTGCGCCGCATCGACGCTGGCGACCACGACACCGCGCTGTCCGGCTGGCTGGGAGACCCTGAGCCCGCCAGCACGGCCGGCCAGCTCGCCTGCGGGGCGGCCAGCGGCACCTTCTGGTGCAACCCGGCGTACGACCAACTGCTGTCTCAAGCCCGCCAGGCCCTGCAGCAAGGCGAGCGCCGCACGCTCTACGCCAAGGCCCAGCGTTTGGCGATGGAACAACTGCCCTGGACGCCCATCGCCTACGGCCGCCAGGCCGTGCCGGTGCGGGCATCGGTCAAGGGCTTCGTGCTGGACCTGGACGGCAGCATCTACCTGGACGGGGCGCTTCCCCGCTGAGAATGAGCCCCCCGGGCCCCAGCCGGGCGTGGCCCACCCTCTGTGGGTGTGGCGTTGCAGGCGGCATGGACAACTGAAAAGGAAGACGCGATGAGCATCAAGAGCGACAAGTGGATCCGCCGCATGGCCGAGCAGCACGGCATGATCGAGCCGTTCGAGCCGGGCCAGATCCGCGAGCACAACGGCCGCAAGATCGTCAGCTACGGCACCAGCAGCTACGGCTACGACATCCGCTGCGCGCCCGAGTTCAAGGTGTTCACCAACATCCACAGCACGGTGGTGGACCCGAAGAACTTTGACGAAAACAGCTTTGTGGACGTCAACAAGGACGTCTGCATCATCCCGCCCAACAGCTTCGCGCTGGCCCGCACGGTCGAGTACTTCCGCATTCCGCGCAACGTGCTGACGGTGTGCCTGGGTAAAAGCACCTATGCCCGCTGCGGCATCATCGTCAACGTCACCCCCTTCGAGCCCGAGTGGGAGGGCTACGTGACGCTGGAGTTCAGCAACACCACGCCGCTGCCGGCCAAGATCTACGCGGGCGAGGGCTGCGCGCAGGTGCTGTTCTTCGAGAGCGACGAGGTCTGCGAGACCAGCTACAAAGACCGTGGCGGCAAGTACCAGGGCCAGGTGGGCGTGACACTGCCCAAGACCTGAGCGCGGCCGAGGGGCGGCTCGCGCCGCCCAACTCTCGGCCGAACTTGAGCCCGAAGAGCGCCGGACTGGGCGGCCTTTTCGGGCTTTATCCGGGCTTGGCCCGGCCGACAGGCCTGCACCATGGCGGGCATGCCAGCCGTCCGCCGAGGCCCGCCATGATGATTCCGCTGCACCTCGTTCCCGTGCCTGCCGACGAACCCCGCGGCTGGGGCGACCCGGGCCACGCCGACCGCGGCTTGAAGATCGCGCAGGGCCTGCACCTGGGCGACATCCGGGCGCTCGGCCTGACCGTGACCGGTGCCACCAGCGGCGCCGTGAGCACCGGCGACCTGCTGCGCTTCGGCCAGGCCATGTGCGACGCCGGCCAAGCCATCAACCCTACCCGCATGCTGTACGACCGGCAGTACGCCTTCGAATGCCTGCGCGGTGCGCTGGGCAGCAGCCACCCCGGGCTCACCGACCTGGCGCTGGACCTGTTCGAGGCCTACCAGGCCTCGGGCGAGTGGATCGGCCTGGCGCACTGAAGCCTGGCGGCTGCACAGCACAGAGCCCACGCTTCCACGCTGCCCACCGCGCGCACCTTGGGGCTTTCCCCGGGGCGCATCCCTGCCTTTTCGCACCCCGAAGGATGCAGGCCTGCGGGTTACGCTCGCGGTTTCGTCTTACCGAGTCGAACCGCTTCATGACCCGTCACTCCCTCACGCTGCTGGCCAGCGCCGCTCTGGCCAGCCTGGCCGTCACCGCCCATGCCGACGAAGGCATGTGGATGCCCAAGCAACTGCCGCAAATCTCCAAGGCCCTCAAGGCCGGCGGCCTGGCGCTGGACCCGGCCAAGCTCAAGGAGCTGACCGACTTCCCCATGGGCGCCGTCGTGTCGCTGGGCGGCTGCACCGCGAGCTTCGTGTCGCCCCAGGGCCTGGTGGTCACCAACCACCACTGCGCTTACGGCAGCATCCAGTACAACTCCAAGCCCGACCGTGACCTGCTGAAGAACGGCTTCTACGCCGCCACGCTGGCCGACGAACTGCCCGCCGCCCCGGGCAGCCGCGTGCTGGTGACAGTGGACATGAAGGACGTCAGCGCCGAGGTGCTGAACGCCAAGACGTTGGCGCTGGTGGGCAAGGCCCGCACCGACGCGATCGAAGCCACCGAGAAGCAACTCGTGGCCGCCTGCGAGGCCGACAAGGGCCACCGCTGCAACGTCTACCCCTTCTTCGGCGGTCTGCAGTACCAACTGATCAAGCAGCTGGAAATTCGTGACGTGCGCCTGGTGCACGCCCCGGCCACCGGCGTGGGCCTGTTCGGCGGCGACGCCGACAACTGGATGTGGCCCCGCCACACCGGCGACTACAGCTTCTACCGCGCCTACGTGGGCCCGGACGGCAAGCCTGCCGACTTCAGCAAGGACAACAAGCCCTACGTGCCCAAGCACCATCTGAAGGTGGCCTCGCCCACGGCCAGCCCGCTGAACGAAGGCGACTTCGTCATGGTCACCGGGTACCCCGGCCGCACCAACCGCCACCGCCTGCCCACCGAGGTGGACTTCGCCTTCGCGTGGCAGCAGCCCACCACGATCAAGACGCTGGGTGAGGCCATCGAGCTGGTGAAGACCGAGACCGCCGGCCGCCGCGACGCCGAGATCAAGATGGCTGCGCGCCTGCAAGGCCTGCAGAACGGCTACAAGAACCTGCAAGGTCAGCACAAGAGCGCCGAGGGCAGCGACATCCTGGCCCGCAAGCAAGCCGGCTTCGAAGAGCTCAAGACCTGGGTGAAGGGCGACGCCAAGCGCCAGGCCCGCTACGGCGCCGACCTGGCCGCCACCGAGAGCCTGATTGCCGAGCGCCAGACTCTGGCCCGCAACGAGCACTACATGGGCTTCATGTCGCCCACGCTGCTGGGCGCCGCACGCCAGCTGTACCAGGCCGCGCAAGAGCGCGCCAAGCCGGACGCCGAGCGCAAGAGCGGCTACCAGGACCGTGACCTGCCGCGCCTGAAGGCCGGCCAGCAAGCCCTGGACCGCCGCTACGACGAGCAGACCGACAAGCGCCTGGCCGCCCACTTCCTGGCCGCCTACCTGGCGCAGCCGGCCAACACGCTGAACGCCGCCTGGCTGAGCGCGCTGGGTCTGCAGGCCGGCCAAGGTGAAGCCGCGATCCGCGCCCGCCTGGACGCCGTGTACAGCGCCAGCAAGCTGTCCGACACCGCCACCCGCATGGCGTGGCTGGACAAGGACGTGGCCGCCTTCAAGGCCAGCGATGACGCCTTCATCAAGCTCGCCGTCGCCCTGTACGACGACGACCAGGCCCGCGAGAACCGCGACAAGGAACTGGCCGGCAAGCTGCAAAAGGCCTACGCCGGCGTGCAGCAAGCCAAGATCGACTTCGCCGCCAGCCGCGGCCAGGCCGTGTACCCGGACGCCAACGGCACGCTGCGCATCAGCTTCGGCAAGGTGCAGGGCCGTGAAACCGGCCGCGACGGCGAAAGCTGGAAGGCCTTCACCACCGTCAACGGCATCGTGGCCAAGCACAAGGGCCCGACGGAAGCCGGCGGTGAGTTCAACGCTCCGGCCGAGCAGCTGGCCGCCATCAAGGCCCGCAACTTCGGCCCGTACTACGTGAAGGCGCTGGACTCGGTGCCGGTCAACTTCCTGGCCACGCTGGACACCACCGGTGGCAACTCCGGCAGCCCGGTGCTGAACAAGAAGGGCGAGCTGATCGGCCTGCTGTTCGACGGCACGCTGGACGCCGTGATCTCCGACTGGGACTTCAACCCCAAGATGGTTCGCAGCATCTGCATGGACTCGCGCTACATGCTTTGGCAGATGAGCACGGTGGACAAGACGACGCGGTTGTTGGATGAGATGGGTGTCAAGTAACCCACCCCCTACGGCCTCGCGGCCGCCCCCTCAAGGGGGCACTGCCAGTGGCCCGGCAAAGCCGGTTCCACGGCAGTTGCAGGATGAGAAGAAGGGCAGCGATTCGCTGCCCTTCTTCGTTTCGAGCCGGTCTGCGCTCAGTCCTTGGCGATGGCCTCGACCTGGATGCGCAGGTTCACGTCCATCTTGAAGCCGTAATCCTTGCCGGCGGTGAGGCCGAAGTCCTCGCGGTTGAAGCTGCCGGAGGCGTCGGCGCCGCAGAGTTCGCGCTTGAACATCGGGTGCTGGATGCACTTGAGTTGGTGGATGGTCAGCGTCACCGGGCGGGTCTTGCCGTTGAGCGTGAGCTCGCCGACCACGCGGCTGGGCACGCCGGCGGTGGCGCCGTCGAACTTGCCCTTGAAGTTCGCCGTGGGGTTCTGCGCCACGTTGAAGAATTTCTCGCCGCGGGCCCAGGCGTTCATGGCGTCCAGGCCGAAGTCGATGCTGGCCAGGTCCATGGTCACGTCCACGCTGCCGCTGCCGTCGGCCTTGTCGTAGCTCAGGCTGCCGCTGGTCTTGTTGATTTTGCCTCGCCACATCGACAGGCCCATGTGATCGGCCTCAAAGCTCGGGTAGGTGTGTGTGGGCTCGATCACGAAGGCCGTGGGTGCCGCCTGGGCCAACAAGGTGGCCAGCAGCAGGGGGGCGAGGAACAGAGGTTTCAACGGAGTCTCCTGGGTTGATGGGGCCGCAAGGGTTGAGGGCCTGATGACACGACGATCTGCGGCCGCGTGGATCGACACCATCCCGCCGCAGAATGCGCGCCATGCGCATGATCGCCCGACTTCTCTGCACCGCCGCTGCACTGACCCTGGTGGCCTGTGCGCCGCTGACACCCCGCCCCGCGCCTGCTGAAAAGCGCTACACCGCCGCCGAGCTGCTCGCGCTGCAGCCGGGCGATTTCCAGTGGCCCGGCACGTCGCAGGCGGGCGAGCGCGCGTTGCGCGAGGCGGCGCTGGCTGACATTCGCGCGCGCCTGGCCCTGCCCGCCGGGCCCGAGCGCGACGCCGCCTTGCCCGGCCTGTGGGACCGGGTGCTGCAATACAACCTCGAGATGGACGCCACGCGTGCGCTGCTGCGCGAGGTGCTGCCCACGCTGGGCACGCGTGATGCCGAGTTTCAGCGTGCAGCGCTCACCGCCGCCCATGCGCTGATGCTGGATGAGCCCGTGCCCTGGGTGGCGCCGCTGCTGCCGCAACTGCCGGCCAGCAAGCCCTTTGCGATTGCGGCTTACCTCTGGCTTCGTGCCGAGCCCGCAGCGGCCGCGCCGGCCCTGCGTGAGCGCATTCCGCAGCAATTTCCGCAGTGGGTCGATGACGCCCGGCTGACCGCACTGATGCAGCGCCTGATCGAGCCGCCCGCGCTGCCGCCCCTGGCCGATGTGCTCACTGCGCCGCTGCAGCCGGGGCTGCCGGTGTTGTTCAGCGTGCAACGGCCCGGCCGCATGGCCATGGGCCGGGTGCTGCTGCGCGGGGCAGACGGCCGATTCGTGCGCACGCCTGATGGCCAGCTGTTCAGCCAGCCGCAACTGGCGCTCTCGCGCAGCGGGCTGCCCGGCACCATCACCAACGGCAACACCCCGCAGGGGCTGTTCAGCGTCACCGGCGCGGGCACGGCCACCAACCCCAACATTGGGCCGGTGCCCTACCTGCACACCCAACTGCCGGTGGAAGCCAGCCCGGCCGTGTTCCTGCATGGCGATGCCGCCGCCCCGCCGGCGTGGACCCAGGCGCTGTACGACAGCCTGCTGCCGCCTGGCTGGCGCGGCCACCCGGCGCTGCGGGAGGCCTGGTGGGCCGGGCGGGCCGGGCGCGACGAGCTGCTGGTGCACGGCACCACGCTGAACCCGGCCGACCACGCCGGCCAGCCCTACCACCCGGGCACACCCCAGCAAGGCTGCCTGATCTCCAACGAAGACTGGGACCCCGCCACCGGCCAGCTGCGCGCCAGCCTGCACCTGAACCTGTTGAAGGCCTACGCCGCCGCCAGCCGCCGCGAAGACCTGGCTGGTTTCCTGTGGGTGCTGGAGGTGCCAGGCGACGGGCCGGTGACGGCCGCTGAAGTGCAGGCCTGGGTCAGCGCTGCAGGGCGTTGACGCCCGGGCCGGTGTGCCGGTGCTTTAGGCCAACTAGGCCGCCACGGCCTGGGCCTTGAACACCGCCACCGCGCTGGACAGCGCCCCGGCCTGCGCCCGCAAGCTCGCCGCCGCCGCGGCGGCTTCTTCCACCAGTGCGGCGTTTTGCTGGGTGGTCTGGTCCAGCTGCTGCATCGCATCGTCGATTTGCGACACGCCCGTGCTTTGCTCGGACGCTTGCAGCGCGATCTGGCCGATCAAGCCGCTGACGGATTCGACCCGGTTCACCACCTCGTTGATGGTGTCGCCCACGCCGCCGATCAGTGCGGAGCCACCGTCGATCTGCTCCACCGTTTCGGTGATGAGCTGCTTGATCTGCTTGGACGCTTCGGCACTGCGCTGGGCCAGCGTGCGCACCTCACCCGCCACCACGGCGAAGCCACGCCCCTGCTCGCCGGCCCGTGCGGCCTCGACCGCCGCGTTCAGCGCCAGGATGTTGGTCTGGAACGCGATGCCGTCGATGACGCCGATGATTTCGGAGATGCGCCGGCTCGCGGCCTGAATGCCGTCAAAGGTGTGCACCACGCGCCGCATGGCGTCACCCCCGCGCTGGGCCACCTGGGCTGCGTCCTGGGCCATGCGCTGGGCGCTCAGGGCGTGGTCGGCCGTACTCTGGATGGTGCTGTTGAGCTGTTCCATCGACGCCGCCGTCTGCTGCAGGCTGGAGGCCTGCTCTTCGGTGCGGGCGCTGAGGTCTTGGTTGCCGTGGGCGATCTGGCCGCTGGCGGTGGCCACGCTGTCCACGCTCTGGCGCACGGTGTGCACCAGGTCGTTGAGCGTGCGGCGCATGGACTGCATCGCCGCCATGACGCTGCCCTCGCGTGGGGCGCGTGCCAGCGACTGCAGCGTCAGGTCGCCCGAGGCGATGCGCTGCGCCACGTCAGCCAGTTCATGCGGCTCGGCGCCCAGCTGCCGGGTGATGCGGCGGGTGACCCAGGTCGTGGACAACGTGGCCAGCACGCCGGACAGCACGCCCAGCATCAAGATCGCCAGCAGCCGCTGCTGGTTGTCGCGCGAGGCGTCTTCGTAGGTCGCCTTGGCCACGCGCACCTGCAGGTCAATCAGGTCGCGCAGGCTGTCCAAGGTGGCCATGGCACGCTCGCCGCCCAGGCGCTCATGGGCCAGCTGCCGGGCGGTGTCGTGGTCATGCTGGCGCAGGGCGTCGGCCACCGGCGTCATGCCCTGCTCACGGTAGGCCTTCAGGGCCGCTTCGTGGGTCTTGGCAATGCCGGCTTCTTCCGGTGTTAGGTAGGTGGCCATGTAGTCGCGCCACTCGTGGTCGGCCAGGGTCCAGTTGCTGGCGTACTCGCTGAGCCGTTTGTCGGTGTGGGCGGCATCACCCCGCTCCGCCGCGTCGCTGAGCAGGATGCGGTTGCGCAGCAGCACGTGGCGGATGGCGGCCAGCTGCCGCAGGGCGACGGTGCGGTCTTCGTAGATGGTTTTCATCGCTGCATCCGACCGCTGCAGCGCGGTCCAGGCGAAGGTGCTGATCAGCAGCAACATCACCAGCAGCACCCCGAAGGCCAGGGCCAGGCGTTGGGCGACGGTCAGAACTCGGCGCATGCATTCCTCCCTTGGAGCCGGGTGCTCAGCCCTTGGCTGCGCACCAACCCAGTGCGCGAACTCTAGTTCTGCACTGACCGCCTGTGTCGGGTTGCTTGGGGAATGTTGCCCAGCGCAAGACATCCGCCGCACGGTCGGGCCTGCCCATCCGTGGCGTTAGCGGTGGGCGGATCGCAGCGCCCGTGCCGCGCCGTGCGCGCTGTCGCTGCCGCTCAGGCGACCGGGTAGGTGCCCGGCACCAGGATGTCCTGGCGAACCTGGCTCAGCTGCGTGTGGCCGCAAAAGGCCATGGTCACGTCTAGCTCCTTGTGCAGGATCTGCAATGCCTTGGTCACGCCGGCTTCGCCCAGGGCGCCCAGGCCATACACCATGGCGCGGCCGATCATCGTGCCCCGCGCGCCCAGCGCCCAGGCCTTGAGCACGTCTTGGCCGGAGCGGATGCCGCCGTCCATCCACACCTCGATTTGCGAGCCCACCTCGGCCACGATGGCCGGCAGGGCGTGGATGCTGCTGGGCGCGCCGTCCAGCTGCCGGCCGCCGTGGTTGCTCACGACGATGGCGTCTGCCCCGGCTTGCACGGCCAGCTTGGCGTCTTCCACATCCATGATGCCTTTCAGGATGAGCTTGCCGCCCCAGCGCTCTTTCACCCAGGCAATGTCGGCCCAGGACAGGCGGGGGTCGAACTGTTCGTTCGTCCAGGCGGACAGCGAGCGCATGTCGCTCACGCCCTTCACATGGCCCACCAGGTTGCGGAAGGTGTGACGGCGCGTGCCGGCCATGCCCAGGCACCAGCGCGGCTTGGTCATGAGGTTCAGGATGTTGCGCACGGTGGGCCGCGGCGGGGCGGTGAGGCCGTTCTTCAGGTCCTTGTGGCGCTGGCCGATGACCTGCAGGTCCAGCGTCAGCACCAGGGCCGAGCACTTGGCGGCCTTGCAGCGGTCGATCATGCGGGCCATGGCGTCGCGGTCGCGCATCATGTAGAGCTGAAACCAGAACGGCGCCGAGGTGTGCTCCGCCACGTCTTCGATGGAGCAGATGCTCATCGTGGAGAGCGTGAACGGGATGCCGAACTTCTCGGCCGCGCGGGCCGCGTGGATCTCGCCGTCGGCGTGCTGCATGCCGGTCAGGCCCACCGGCGCGATGGCCACCGGCATGGCCGCCTTCTGGCCCACCATCGTCACAGCCGTGCTGCGGCCCTCCATGTTCACGGCCACGCGCTGGCGCAGCTTGATGGCCTGGAAGTCGCTTTCGTTGGCGCGGTAGGTGGTTTCCGTCCAGGAGCCGGAGTCGGCGTAGTCGTAGAACATGCGCGGCACGCGCTGCTCGGCGAGTTGGCGCAGGTCTTCGATGCAGGTGATGACGGGCATGGCAGCAGGCAGGCGTTGGAGCAGCCGCGATGCTAGGGCCGGCTCAGGCGCGCCGCGCCGGAAAAAACCTCAGGTGGCGCCGGAAAGGTTTTCCGCCTCCACGGCCGCGCAATGCGCGTGCAGCCAGTGGGCGAAGGCTTCGGCCGCGGGGCTGGGGCGGTGGCACACCAGGCCGTAGTGCCGTTCGGCCGGCACGGTCAGCGCAAAGGGCTGGCACAGGCGCCCCTCAGCGCGTTCGTGTCGGGCCAGGCTCAGGCGGGCCAAGGCCACGCCCTGGCCGGCCAGCGCGGCGGCCAGCGTCAGGCCCAGGTCCACGAAGCGGGGGCCTTGGTCGGGCTCGGGCGTGCCGGGCAGGCCGGCGGCCCGCCACCAGGGCGCCCAGGGCTGCAGCGGGGTGCGCAGCAGCGGCAGTTGCAGCAGGTCGGCCGGCGTGCGCAGCGGGGCGTGGCGGGCCAGCAGGGCGGGCGCGGCCAGCGGGGTCAGGTGGTCGCGCAGCAGCACCTGGGCCGGGGCCAACTCATCCGGCACGGCGCCATGGCGAATTTCTACGTCGGCGCCGGCATCGCCTTCGGCCAGCAGCGGCACGGAGAGCGTCAGCTCCAGCTCCACCTGTGGGTGCTGGGCCTGGAAGGCCGGCAGGGCGGGCACCAGCAACTGCCGGGCGAACGTGGGCGTGGAGCTGACGCGCAGCCGCTCGCGCTGGGTGCTGGCGCGCTGGTGCAGCGGCATGGCCTGCAGCAGGGCCAGCGCCTGGCGCACTTGGGGCAGGTACTCGTGGCCGGCGGGCGTGAGGGCCAGGCCCCGGGGCGGCTGGCGCAAGAACAGGGGCTGGGCCAGGCGCTCTTCCAGCCCGGCCACGCGCTTGGCCACGGCGCTGGCGGTCAGGGCCAGTTCATCGGCTGCGGCCTCAAAGCTGCCGGCGCGTGCCACGGCCTCGAAGGCCATCAGCGCGTCCAGCGAGGGCAGGCGCGGCGGGCGTGTCATGGCGGCGCGGTGCAGCCCCGTGTGGCCTGGGCCCGGCGCGGGCTCAGAAGTCCATCTTGGTGGGGCCGGCGTCGCCCGCGCTGGGGCGCAGGTACTGGCCCAGCGTGCCCGCCATGGCGGCCACCACCCCGGCGGCCAGACGGCCGGCGCGCTGCAAGGGGCGGGTGTCGGCCGGGCCGGCCTCGCCGGGGTGGGCGGGGCGGGTCACGGCCTGTGCCATGGAGATTTCCTGCTGGCGCTCCTGCACCAGGAAGAACAGCAGGTTGGGGTCGGCGAAGCGGCGGGCCAGGGCGCGTACCACCTTCAGTTCACGGCGGCGCACCGTCACGCCATTGGGCTTGAGCGTGCAGCCCAGGGCGCGGGCGCGCAGGTACAGGGCCTTGGCGGCCATGCGGTCCGGCAGGCAGCCCACGCCGGCAAACAGGCAGCTGGCCAGGTTGAACGTGGCCTCGGCATGCCCCATGGACGCGGCGGCGACGTAGGCGGTCAGGCCGGCGGATTCATCCGCCGGGCCGCCGCGCCCGGTCATCAGGGCGCGGCCCAGCTGAAAGCGCCCTTGGGCGCTGCGGCGGGCCGCGGCCTGCTTCAGCGTTTCACGGGCGGCTTCCGGATCGGCTGCCATGCCCAGCCCCTCCAGTTGGCACAGGCCCAGCATGGCCAGGCCATCGCCATGACCCGCCTCGGCCGACGCGCGAAACCACGCCACCGCCCGCTCGTAATCCGGCGGGGTGGCGTTGAAAAACGCCATGCCTTGCTTCAGGGCGTCGATGGCAGGCGACGCTGTGGCGGGCACGGGTTGCGAGGGGTCGGGGGCGCGGGAAATCATGCGGGGCAAGACAGGGGGCGCAGGCTGCGTCGGGCGGGATTGTCCGGCAAGTGCGGGGTCAGATCACATCGCAGCCCGCGGTACGAATGCCACATTCCAGGGTGCTCTGGGCCAGGCGTTGGCGCAGGTCGGCCGCGGCGCCGGGGCGGGTCATCTGCTCCAGCCAGCTGTCCAGGTCCAGCACCTGCACGGTGTGCCGGCCCTGGCCGTCCGCCGTGGGTACCTCGATCAGCTCGCCCAGTTGCACGGCCGAAGCCTCGTCAGCCCCGGCCCTGCGGGTGGGTTGGTGGTGCCAGGCCGCGGTTTCGATGGCGCTGATGGACTGCACCGCCAGGCCCAGCATCTGCCCGCTGCGCTCCACCAGCAGCACGCGCACCTGCTCAATGTCGGTGGGCGCGGCATGGCCCAGGATGCGCGACAGGCACAGCATGGGCACGGCGCGGCCCTGGTGCATGTGCAGCCCCAGCAACTCGCCACGCCCCTCCAGTGACACCATCTTGCCCGGGTAGCGAATGATTTCGCTGATGAGCTTGAGGCGGCACGCGTAGGGCTGGCCGGCGCTGAAAAGCAGGAAGCTGTCTTGCTGGCTGGCGGCCAGGGCCGAGCCCGGCGGTTTGCCGGGGGCGGCGCGGCCCGCGGAGGCCAGGCTGCCGGGCAGCCCCAGGCCAGCGGGGGGGCGCTGGCCGGGCGCGGCGCTGCCGATCTGCGCGGTCTTGGCGAGCCCCTGGATCCACGGATGCGCAAACAGCCCGGCCGGCTCGATCACCAGGTGCTGGCCCCGTTCCGGGCAGCGGTACACGCCGCTGAACATGCCGGCATCCAGCACCGCCATTTCGGGCATGGGTGCGATGCTGTTGCGTGGCACGGCGGTGATGTCTCGCACGCGGTCCAGCCGCAGGGCCACCATGCCGCCCTGGCCGTCGCTCAGCAGCAGGCACGACACGCGGGTGGCCGGCGCCTGGCGGCCCAGGCCCAGGGCCTGCAGGGTGTCCAGCACCGGCACCTGGCGGCCTTGGTGGTCGATGACGCCGGAGCACAGCTCGCTGGTCAGCGCGTTGGCGCGCACCTCCGCCTCGGGCACCGTGGTGAACACGGACATCGCTTCGATGGCCAGGGGCATGGGCTCGGCGTCGAAGAGCAGCAGCGATATGCGCCCGCCTTCGCCGTCCGCCTCGGTGCTGCGCGTGGCGGCGCGCAACGCCGCCAGGCTGTCGCTCACCCAGGGCAGGCCCGGCAGGCGGGCCAGCGCCGGCAGGTTCAGCAGGCTGGCGCAGCCGCCGTCGGCGAGGCTCACCAGGGCCGCCGCGAGGCAGGGCGCCGGGCCGCCGCGGTCGTTGGCGTCGTGCGTGTCAGGGCCGATGGGTTGCACCTGGCCCGGCTTGACGCTGGCCATGCCGCAGACGTCGTCCACCAGCAGGCCCAGGCGCTGCCCTTGCCAGGTCAGGATCACCACCACCTTGCCGCGGCTGGGCAGTTGCGCCGGCTGGCCCATGCGCGGGCCCAGGTCCAGCACCGGCACTTGCTGCTGGCGCAGCGGCAGCGCGCCCACCAGGCCCGGCGTGTCCAGCGCCACGGCCTGCAGCGTGGCGGGGCAGGCGGCCACCTCGCGCAGCGCGGCAATCGGCACCGCAAGCAGGGCCGGGCCGAGGCGGATCAGCCCGAGCGCGCCATCCAGCCGCTGCGCCGCTGCAGCGGCCGCCGGGGCGGTGGCCAGCGGCGCGCTGGGTTGCGCATCGGGTGACGCGTCCGGTGGCGCGGCTGCCGTTTCTTCGTCCTCGGCCGGCGGCCGGGGCAGGGCTGAGGCCGCGGCCAGCCGCGCGGGCGCGGCGGCGCCCTGGTTCAGCGCACGCGGGCCACGCAGGCTCCGTGCGGCCGGCCAGCGGTGAGGGGTGGGCATGCGGGCACCCATGGCGTCACGCAGCAGGGCCCTCGGCTGCGTCGGTGCGCAGCAAGGCAGCCAGTTTGTCGACCACTTGTTCCTGTGACTTCATCGCGGTCACGATTTCCGCCATGGCTCCGTGGCATTGGGTGACCATGACCCCGATGTTCTCCAGCGCCCCGTTGGCCTCGCGGGAGAGCTGTTCGCTTTGCTCGGTGCGCTGGCGCGCATCCACGATGAGCTTGCTGATCTCTCGGGTGGTGTGCGAGCTGCGTTCGGCCAGCTTGCGCACCTCGCCCGCCACCACTGAGAAGCCCACGCCGTGCTCACCCGCGCGTGCCGCCTCGATGGCCGCGTTGAAGGCCAGCAGGTTGGTCTGGCTGGAGATTTCCTCGATGTCGCGCAGCATGTCCGCAATGGCGTTGGTGCTGGTGCGCGTGCCCTGGATGCTGGTGAGTGCCGCGTTCAGCGCGGTGGCTCCGGTGGACGAGGTGGCCTGCGTGCCGGCCATCTGCTGCTCGGTGCGGGTGGAGGCCCGGCGCACCGAGGCCACCACGTTGGTCAGGTTGTCGATGGCGCCACGGATGTTCTTCATGATGCCGATCAACTCGCACTCGGCCTGCACCTGCTCGGTGATGTCGAACGCGTACTTGATGACCCGCTGGGTCACGCCGTGCGCGTCCAGGATGGGCGCGTAGCTGGCGTGGATGTGCACGTCGCGGTTGAACTTGCCGATGCGGTGGAAACGCCCACTGCGGGTCTCCCCCTTGCTCAGCCGCAGCCAGAAGTCGCGGTACTCGTTGGAGCGCACGTACTCCGGCGAACACAGCACGCTGTGGTGCTGGCCCTTGAGCTCACGCAGCGTGTAGCCCATGGTGCGCAGGAAGTTGTCGTTGGCGCCCAGGATGTTGCCTTCGGTGTCGAACTCCACCACGGCCTGGCTCAGGTCCACCGCGCGCACACGGCTCTCGAACTCGGCGTTGCGCTGCTTTTGTTGGGTGATGTCCATCGCGAACTTCACCACCCGCGTGACCCGGCCGTTGAGGTCGTAAATCGGGTTGTAGGTGGCCTGAATCCAGACCTCCTTGTCGTTGCGCCCGATGCGGCGGTACTCACCGGACTCGTAGTCGCCCCGGCCCAGCTTTTCCCAGAACGCGAGGTAGGCCTCCGACTGGGTGAACGCCGGGTCGCAGAACATGCGGTGGTGCTTGCCCTTGACCTCGCCCAGGTCGTAGCCCATCAGGCGCAGGAAGTTGTCGTTCGCGTCCAGCACGCGCCCGCTCACGTCGAACTCGATGACCGCCTGCGCCCGGCGGATGGCATTCACGCGAGACTCGAACTCGGCATTGCGCAGCTTGCTGGCGGTGATGTCCTGCGCGAACTTCACCACTTTCACCACCTTGCCGTCCAGGTCGAACACCGGGTTGTAGGTGGCCTGGATCCAGACCTCCTTGCCCTCGCGGCCGATGCGCTTGTACTCGCCGCCCTCGTACTCGCCGCGCGAGAGCCGCAGCCAGAAGGCCTGGTAGTCGTCGCTGCTGGCGTACTGCGGCTCCACGAACATGCGGTGGTGGCGGCCGACGATGTCGTCCGCCCGGTAGCCCATCAGTTGCAGGAACTGCTCGTTGGCCTGGAGGATCTCGCCCTGGGGGGTGAACTCAATCACCGCCATCGAGCGCTGGATGGCTTCGAGCTTGGCTTCGTAGTCGGCCTGGCGCAGGCGGGCTGCCGTCACGTCGGTGGCGTACTCGACGATGCGAACGACGCGGCCGCGGGCATCCAGCACCGGGTTGTACGAGGCCTTGAGCCAGACCTTGTCGCCCTTCTTGGTCAGGCGCTTGTACTCGCCGGCCTTGTGCTCACCCTCGGCCAGCGAGCGCCAGAACTGCTCATAGGCCGCGCCGCGGGTGCTGTCGGGCTCGCACAGCACGCGGTGGTGCTTGCCGGAGAGGTCATCCAGCGTGTAGCCCATCAGCGTGAGGTAGTTGCTGTTGGCCGTGAGCACGCGGCCATCCAGGTCGTACTCGCAGATGTTGGTGATGCGGTCCAGGGCCTTGAGCTTGGCGGCGTCTTCGGCCGCGGTTTCCACATCGCTGCTGACGTCCACCGTGTACTGCAGCACGCGCTGAGTCTGGCCGGCGTCGTCCAGGATGGGGGCAAAGCCGGCGCGCAGCCACAGGTCGCGGCCGCGCTGGTCGCGCCGGTGCACGCGGGCCTCGGTGTAGCGGCCGTTGCGCGCTTGCTCCCACAGCAACTTGTGCTCCGCCGAGTCGGCCACGCCATCGGGCAGCAGCAGGGCTTCGGTCTGCCCCACCAGTTCGTGCGAGGCAAAGCCGAAGCGCTTCAGGAAGTTGGCGTTGGCGTTCAGGATGCGGCCGTCGGGCGCCATCTCCAGAATTTCGAGCGCTTTGTCCACGCACTGGAGTTGTCGTTCCATGTCGCGGAACTCGCGGCCCACGCTGTCCACCGCCATGCCGATCAGCAGCACGCAGGCCCGGCCCCGCAGGGTGTCTTGCACCAACTCACCGGCCACCGCCATCAGCAGCTCGCTGCCCGACTGGATGCGCATGCGCACTTCCACGCGCTCGCCGGCACAGGCCTGGTCCCACTGCACGTCGGCCGAGGCGCCCGGCCTGGGCTGCAGACACTGGCGGGCCAGCATGGGCGGCGGCGCGTCGGGCTCCCAGCCCAGGCGTTCGGCAGCCTTGGGGCTCAGGCTCACCAGTTCGGAGGTTTCCTGGTCAAACCAGAAACACAGGCAGCGGGACTCGAACATCCGCAGCGCGGCCGCGGGCAGCTCTTGCGCGGGGGCCAGGGCGTCAGATTCGGGGGCGGAACCTTCGCCAGATTTGATCTCCGTCATGGCAGTCACTCTCGGTTGTACGGCTGGAGTGACTGTGCCCATCGGCCCATCAGCCGCCTAGGCGTTGGGCGCTGCGAAGCCGCCTTGAACTGTGCATTTTTCTCGAAGGTATCGAATTTGCCGAATTAGCGGCCGTGCAATCGGTTGGGGAGCGTCCAAAACAGCAGCAAAGCGATCAAAGCTGCCCCCGCGGCGGGGTTGGCGGGCGAGGCCGGCGCCACGCCTGACAGCAGGCTGGCCGCGGCCAGGGCGGTGGCGCTGGTGGCCGCCCATTGCAGCCACCGCAGCCGCCGCACCCAGTGCACCGGTGCCGGTGGCGTGGCGGGCAGCGCGGCCATCACACGCAGCGTGAAGCCGGCGTCGCCCGGCTCGGGCAGGGCGTGCCACGCGGCACGCAGGGCGGGGTTCAAGGCGTCGTCGGGGGCATCGTCCGCGGCCTGTTCCGGCGCATGCGATGCGGCCGGCGGTGTGGTCAGCGGTGTGGCCGTCCAGGTGGAGGTGGCAGGGGTGGGCGTCATGGTGAGGGCTCCCAGGCCAGCAGATGTTCGCGCA
This sequence comes from Pelomonas baiyunensis, assembly GCF_043555935.1. Classification (NCBI taxonomy): domain Bacteria; kingdom Pseudomonadati; phylum Pseudomonadota; class Betaproteobacteria; order Burkholderiales; family Sphaerotilaceae; genus Roseateles; species Pelomonas baiyunensis. Next base: position 1,166,358 of record NZ_JBIGIB010000001.1, read on the forward strand.
GCCGGGCCTTGGCGCGCAGCACTTGGGTTTTCACGGTGCCCAGGGGCCAGCCCAGCACCTGGGCGGCCTCGGCGTGGCTGAGGTCGGCCCCGTAGCACAGCAGCACGGCGTGGCGCTGGGCGTCGCTGAGGGTGGCCAGCGCGCGGTCCAGGTCCAGCCGCCAGTCGGCGCCGGGGGCGAAGTCGGGCGTGGGCGTCGCAAGGTCGGGGCCGTCGGGGTCGGCGGTCGGCAGCGCGGGCCGTTCAGCACTCAGGGCGGAATAGGCCAGCCGGGTCAGCCAGGTGCGAAACCGGGCCTCGCCCCGGAACTGCGGCAGGGCGCGCCAGGCGCGCACGAAGGCCTCTTGGGCCAGGTCGTCGGCGCGGGCTTGGTCGCCCCGGCAGACGCGGCCCAGCAGCTTGCGCAAATAGCCCTGGTGGGCCTGCACCAGCTGCGTGAAGGCCTGGCGGTCGCCCCGGGCCGCGCGCTGCACCAGCACGAGCTCGTCAGCCGCGGGGGCGGTCGCCGGTGGCGCAGCGCTCACGGTTGGGGCGGCTGTTGCTTGCGCTCGAAATGCCAGTACACGCCCAGCGCGGCGCCAATCAGCAGCGGCAGCAGGCCGATGCTCCAGAGCCAGGCGCCGGGCATCATCAGCGAGAACATCACCATCAGCCCCGCGCCCACGGCCATGTTGATGAGGGCCGGCACCAGGATGCGGTTGGGGTTGGCTTGATCGCGCTTGGCGCGCTGCAGGTCGGTGTCTTGCAGGTCGGTCAGCAGCTCGGGCGGGATGGGCTGACCGGCGCGAGCGAGTTCGCGGATCGTTTCGTGCCGCAGGCGCTCGCTGTTGGCCCGGCCGGTGTAGTGCGCCACGATGGCCACGATGGGAATGCACAGGGCCAGGATCGGGATCAGCAGCGGGCCGAGGTTGTGGAAATGTTCGAAGAACATGGCGCTTCCTTGAAGTGCGGTGGAGGGTGATGCCTTGGAGCGCGCGGGAGCGCGGTTTGGATTCACCCGCGCACAAAAAAAGTTCAGGTGATGTCAGGTGATGTGCCACCAGGCGGGCAGCAGGGCCTGAACGTCGGGCCGGCGGTAGCGGCGGTCCAGCAGCCACACCCAGCCCCGGTCGTCCACGGAGCGCAGCACCCGGCCGGCCGCCTGCACCACCTTTTGCAGGCCGGGTACGAGGTCGGCGTAGCCGTGGTCGGCCCCGAAGAGCGCGTCCAGCCGCTCGCGCACCTGTTCTTGCAGGGGTGACACCGGCGGCAGGCCCAGCGTTGCAATGAAGGCGCCGATGAGCCGGGTGCCGGGCAGGTCCACCCCTTCGGCAAACGCGCCGCCCAGCACCGCAAACCCAATGCCCCGCCCGCCCGGCACAAAGCGGTCGAGAAAGCCCCGGCGTGCCGCTTCTCCCATGGCGCGGCCTTGGCTCCACTGCGGCAGCTCGGGGTGGCGCAGCGCCAGGCGCTGGGCGGCTTGCTCCAGGTACTCGAAGCTGCTGAAAAACGCGAGGTAGTTGCCCGGGTGCTCGGCGAACTGGCCGGCCAGCAGATCCACCAGGGCGTTCAGCGAGGCCTGGCGGTGCTCGTAGCGGGTGGAGAGCGCGTCGGCCACCTGCACGGTCAGGTGCTCGGGGTTGAAGGGGGCCGGCACGTCCAGCCAGGCGGTGGTGTCGGGCAGGCCCAGCAGCTGGCGCGGGTAGTCCGCCGGGCCCAGCGTGGCCGAAAACAGCGTGACGTGCGCCAGCGTCTCGAACCTTTCTTTCAGAAAGTGCCCTGGCACGATGCAGCGCACCGACAGCAGCAGGTCTTGCGCGGCTTCGTCGTCGGCGCCGTCCAGCAGCGAGAGGTTGGTGGGGCCGTCGGCGGCTGCGGCTTCAGGGGCGGGCCGGCGAGCGCGGCTGCGCTGCAGGTCGCACAGCGCGTGGCGGTCCAACCGGTCCAGCAGGCGCTGCAGGCCCAGGCAGGTGAAATAGAACTGCAGCACCGGCCCCACGTCCAACGGATGGGCCTGCACGTACTCGCCCAAGGCCGCGTTGGCGCGCTGCAGGGCCTCGGCCAGGGCGTCGGGCACGGTGGGCAGGGGCTGGTAGTCGGCCGGTTGCTGGCGCCCGGTGCGCACGAGCTCAGCCGCCAGGCCGCGCAGCGGGCCGCGCAGGCTCACCGGCGCGGCCTGTGCGGCGGCCTGCACCTCGGCCAGGCTCAGGCTGGCGCTGTACATCTCCCGCGTGCGGTCGATCAGGTTGTGCGCTTCGTCCACCAGCAGGGCCAGCTTCCAGCCTTGCGCCAGCGCCAGGCCGTAGAGCTGGCCGTGGGGGTCGAACGCGTGGTGCACATCGCCGACCACCACGTCGGCCCAACGCAGCAGCTCCTGGCCCAGGTAGTAGGGACACACGCCGTGGGCCAGGGCGATGCGGCGCTGGGCGGCGGGGTCCAGCCACGCGGTGGCCACGGCTTCGCTGCGCGCCGCGGGCAGACGGTCATAAAAACCGCTGGCCAGCGGGCAGGCGGCGCCGTGGCAGGCTTTGTCGGGGTGCTCGCAGGCTTGCTCCTTGGCCACCAGGGTCAGCACACGCAGCGGCAGGCCGGGGCAGGTGCGGTGCACGGCCTGCAGGGCATCCATCGCAGCGATGCGGCCGGTGCCCTTGCAGGTCATGTAGCCCAGCTTGTCCAGCCCCTGCGTGGGCATGGCGCGCAGCAGCGGGTACAGCGTGCCCAGCGTCTTGCCAATGCCGGTGGGCGCCTGGGCCAGCAGGCACTGGCTGCGGGCGGCCGCGCGGTACACCGCTTCGGCCAGCAGGCGCTGGCCGGGGCGCAATTCACCCAAGGGGAAGGGCAGGTCCGCCAATGCGGCGTCGCGCGCGCTGCGGTGGGCGGCTTCTTGTGCGGCCCAGGCCTCGAAGGCGCGGCAGCGGGCTTCAAACGCGGCTTGCAAGGCGGCGGCCGTGAGCGTTTGGCGCAGCACGGTTTCGTGCTGGGTGTCGGCGTCCACGTACACCAGGGCCAGTTCCAGTTCGGCCAGGTCCCGGTCAGCCGCCAGCAGCGCGCCGTAGGTTTCCAGCTGGGCCCAGTGCAGGGCGCGGCGGTTGTCAGGCACCAGCTCCAGCGGACCGCGGATGGTTTTGATCTCTTCCAGCCGGTTCACATCGGCCTCGTAACCATCGGCGCGGCCGCGCACCCGCAGGGCGCCCCAGCGGCCTTCCAGCGGCAGCTCGATCTGGTAGCCCGGTGAGCGCCGGGCGTACACGGCCAGCTGCCCGGCCTGGCCCTCCAGCGCGGTGGCGGACGGCGTGAAGCGGCGGTCCAGGTCACCGCATTTGGCGGTGAACTCGCACAGGCTGCGCACCGAGACGGTGTAGGTCCAGTCGCTCATGGCGCGGGGGCGGCAGCCAAGGCCCTGCGGGCCGGCCGGCAGGCGGGCCGCGGCATGATGCAGACGAATTTCACAAGGCCCAGGCGCATGACGGCGATGAATGTACTGGGCACGCCCTTGCAGGCGTGCTCGTTCGACCCCCTGACGGGTTTTTTGCGAGACGGTTGCTGTACGGCCGATGAGCACGACCGCGGCACGCACTTGGTGTGCGCCCGGGTGACGCCGGAGTTTCTGGCCTTCTCCCAAGCCCGCGGCAACGACCTGGTGACGCCGCGCCCGCAGTGGCGCTTTGCCGGCCTGCGCCCCGGCGACCGTTGGTGCCTGTGCGCCAGCCGCTGGCTGGAGGCGCATGACGCGGGCGTGGCACCCCCGGTGGTGCTGGAGGCCACGCACGCGCTCGTGCTGCGCCTGGTTCCGCTGGACACGCTGCGCGCCCACGCGTGGGTGCCGCGCCCCGCCGGCTGAGTTCGGACCTTGGCGGTTGGCGCGCCGGTTGGGTGCGCCGCGGCGTCAGAACCCGGGCGGCCGCTCACCCGCCACGCCTGCCGCACGCTCCAGCGCCAGCCCCACCTGCGCCAGCACGCCTTCTTCGAACAGCCGGCCGATCAGCGTCACGCCGTGCGGCACGCGGCGCGGGGTGGCGAAGCGGGGCACGGGGCGGGCGGGGTCGGGCGCCCAGTCGCTACGGGCCTCTTGCACGGTGGTGAAGCCGGTGCGCAGCGTCAGGCTGGGGTGGCCGGTGTGGTTGGACACGGTGAGCATGTCCTCGCGCAGCGAGGGCACCAGCAGCACGTCCACCTCGGACATCACGCGGGCCATTTCCTGCGCCACGGCGCGGCGCAGTCGGTCGGCCTGAACGAAGTCCACCGCCGACAGGAAGCGCGACATGCGGAAGAAGTTGGGCCAGGCATCGGGCCCCTGCATCTGCAACTGATCGACGCCGTGGCTGAGCGTGAGCTCTTCAAACGCGGCAGCGGCTTCGGCGAACAGGATGAGGTTGAGCCCGTCGCAGGGCCAGTCAGGCCAGCGGATGGGCGTGGGCTGCAGGCCCAGCGAGCGGGCCAGGTCCAGCGCCTGCCGGTCCACGTCGATGGCGGGCGCCTCGTTCATCCAGGCGGGCACGTAGCCCAGCCGCAGCCCCCGCACGGAGGCGCGGGCGTCGAAGCTGAGCTTGGCGGGGCGCGAGGCCGGGTCGCCGGCATCGGGCCCGCTGATGGCATGCAGCACCAGCATTGCGTCTTCCACGCTGCGCGTCATGGGGCCGAGCTTGTCGAGCGACCAGCACAGCGTCATGGCGCCGGTGCGGGCCACGCGGCCGAAGGTGGGGCGCAGGCCGGTGACGCCGCAGCGCATGCTGGGGCTGATGATGCTGCCGCCGGTTTCGCTGCCGATGGCAAAAGCCACCAGGCCCGCCGCGGTGGCCGAGCCCGAACCGGCGCTGGAGCCGGAGGCGCCTTCCTCGGGCAGCCAGGGGTTCATGGTCTGGCCGCCGAACCACACGTCGTTCATGGCCAGCGCGCCGAGGCTGAGCTTCGCAATCAGCACGGCGCCCGCCGCCTGCAGGCGCCGCACCACGGCGCTGTCCTGCGTGGGCACGCGCTGGCGGAAGGGTTCGGCGCCGTAGGTGGTGGGGATGCCGGCGGTGTCCAGCAGGTCCTTCACGCCGTAGGGGATGCCGTGCAGCGGCCCCCGGTAGCGGCCGGCGGCAATCTCGCGGTCGGCTTGCCGGGCCTGGGCCAGAGCGTGGTCGGCCGTGAGGGTGATGACGGCGCGCAGCCGGGCGTCCCGTTGCTGGATGCGGGCGAGGTAGATGCGGGTGAGCCGCTCGGAGCTCAGCGCCCGGGTTTGCAGCCAGCGCGAGAGGTGCGTCACCGGGGCGAAGGCGATGTCGGCGTCGTGCGCGGGCAGCGGCGGCACGGGGCCGGCCGAGCGCACGAAGCGGTTGCGCGACGGGCCCGCGCCGCTGCGGCCCAGGGCTGGGTCCCACTGGCTGGCGGGGGCCAGGGTGTCAGGCAGAGGGAAGCGGCGGGGCGCGTGGCGCCGGTCCATCAGGCCGGCCAGGCTGCTGCTCCAGGTGCGTGCGGCCAGGGCGCGCTCGGCGTCGGTGAGCGTCACGCGCATCAGCTTCTCGGCCTCGGCGAAGGTGGCCGGGGTGATCTCCGGGCCGGTGGCGGGGGCGGTGCCCATCGTGGGCGGAGCGCCGGGCGGCGGGGCGGTGGCCACAGGCGGAGTCTGAGCCTGGGCCTGGGCCTGGGCTTGCATGTGGGCCAGGGCGGTGGCGCTGACGAGGCCAGCGGGCGCTTGGGCGAGGAATCGACGGCGGGAGGACATGGGGCGGGCGTCTCCGTGACAGGGGCTCAAGTCGGGCGGTGCATTTGAAACCGCGCCGCGGGTGCCAGCTCGAAGTAATCGGCCGGGCCGCCGCCGCGCAACACCGGGCGGGCGGCGGCGGTGTCGTAAATGCCGTTCACCAACAGGTGGCGGGCGATGTGCACCTGCACCACTTCGCCCAGCACCAGCCAGGTGGGCACCTCGGCGCCGGCGGCGGTGGTGAGTTGCACGATCTGCGTGACCCGGCACTCGAAGCTCACGGGTGACTCGGCCACGCGGGGCGCGGCGATCTGGCGCGAGGGCAGCGGGGTCAGGCCGGCCAGCGCGAATTCGTCCACGTGCGGCGGCACGGCTGCGCAGCTGGTGTTCATGCGTTCCGCCAAGTCGCGGGTGACGAGGTTCCAACTGAACTCGCCCGTGGCCTCGGCGTTGCGCAGCGTGTCTTTGCGGCCAATGCTGGCAAAGCCCACGATGGGCGGCACGTAATTGAACGCGTTGAAGAAGCTGTAGGGCGCCAGGTTGCGGTGCCCGGCGCCGTCGTGGCTGCCGATCCAGCCGATGGGGCGTGGCCCGACGATGGCGTTGAACGGGTCGTGCGGCAGGCCGTGGCCGTGGCGGGGTTCGTAGCTGTGCAGGTCAAAGGGCGCGGTCATGCGGCGGGCGGCGTGAGGCTCAGAACAGCGGCAGATTCTCCCGTGCAGGCTCTTCCCGGCGCGGTGCTGGGGGTGCTGCGGCGGCCACGTCGCTGGCATGCACCAAGTTGCCCACGCGCACGCCCATCAGGCGCAGGCGCTTGTCGAACTTCACCCGCTTCAGGCACTGGCCCACGGCGCGGCGGATGTCAGCCGCGCTGGACACGGGGGTCTTCAGCGTCTGGTCGCGTGTGACGGTGATGAAGCCCTCGAACCGCAGCTTGATGCCCACGGTCTTGCCCGCGTAGCGCTTGCGGGCCAGGTCGTGCGAGAGCCGCTCGCACAGGTCGTCCATGATCTGGCCGAGCAGGGCGCGGTCGTGCACGGCGTGCAGGTCGCGCTCGAAGGTGGTTTCGCGGCTGACCGACACCGGCTCGCTGTGCGTGACCACGGGCCGCGTGTCCAGCCCATGCGAGGCCTGGTGCAGCCAGTGGCCGTAGCTCTGGCCGAACTGCTCGATCAGCCAGGCCGGGTCGGCCGCGGCCACGTCGCCCACGGTGTGCAGGCCCAGCTTCACCAGCTTGTCGCCCGCCTTCGGGCCGATGCCGTTGACCTTGCGCACCGCCAGCGGCCAGATGCGGGTGGGCAGGTCGTCCATGGTCAGCACGGTGATGCCGTCGGGTTTGTCCAGCTCGCTGGCGATCTTGCTGAGCAGCTTGTTGGGCGTGATGCCGATGGAGCAGGTCAGGCCCGTGGCGCGCCAGACCGAGTTCTTGATCTCCCGCGCCACGGCCTTCACGCCGCCGAGGGGGTCGTGCCCCACGGCGTCGCGCACGCCGGGCACGTCGGTGAGGTCGATGTAGATCTCGTCAATGCCCCGGTCCTCGATGACCGGCGCCACCTCGGCCACGGCGGCCTTGAAGAGGCGCGAGTAGTGGCGGTAGCTGTCAAAGTCGGCCGGTAGCAGGATGGCGTCCGGCGCGCGCAGCGCGGCCTTCATCAAGCCCATGGCGGAGAACACGCCCAGGTCTCGCGCGGCGTAGGTGCTGGTGGTGACGACGCCCCGGCCGGTGTACTGGCGCAGCCGGGCGTAGCGCCAGCTGCCGTCTTCCAGCTGCTGCGGCGCGTCGGCCCGCCGCCCGCCGATGACGACCGCCTCGCCCTTGAGCTGCGGATAGCGCAGCAGCTCGACCGACGCGTAGAACGCGTCCATGTCGAGGTGGGCAATCCAGCGGGGCGGCTGCAGCATGGGCTGGATTGTCTGGCGAGGTACTGACAGCGCCCGGCAGCAGGGCGGCTGGGCACAATGCGCGGCGCTGCTTGCCCCGCCGCGTTTGCCTGGAGCCCCACCCGATGCGTTTGGTGTTGTCGCTTGCCCTTCCCGCTGCCCTGGCACTGCTGCTGTCCGCCTGCGGCACGCCGCCGCTGAACCCGCCGCGCAACCAGCCGGCCATGGCTGACACGCCGGTGCGCCTGCCGCAAACGCTGACCAGCGACACCGTGGTGGCGCTCAGCTTCTCGGGCGGCGGCCTGCGCGCGGCGGCGTTTGCCTACGGCGTGCTGGAGGGGCTGCGCGACCAGCCCTCCAGCGCCGGCCGTTCGCTGCTGGATGAAGTGGGCTTTGTGACCAGCGTGTCCGGCGGCTCGCTGACAGCGGCGTACCTCGGGCTGAAGGGGCCGGAGGGTTTGACGGATTTCCGCGAGCGCGTGCTGCTGCGCGACGGCGAGGCGGGCTTGCGCTTCAGCCTGCTCAACCCGGTGAACCTGGCGCGGGTGCTGGCCGGTGGGCTGAACGACCGCAGCAACCTCAACGACTGGCTGGAGCGCGATGTGTTCCAGGGCGCAACCATGGGCGAGCTGCTGCGCCGGCAGCGCCCGGTGGTGTGGATCAACGCCACCAACACGCAGCACCGGCTGGCGTTCCCGTTCCACGAGCGGGCGTTCGAGGGGCTGTGCAGCGACTTGAGCAGTTATCCCGTGTCAGAAGCGGTGGCGGCGTCGATGGCGGTGCCGCTGTTCTTCGCACCTGTGGTGCTGCAGAAGTTTCCGGACGCCTGCCGGCAGCCCCTGCCGCCGGGCCTGACCAGCGAGCACCAGGGCGAGCGCGACGACCTGCACCGTTTGCGCCTGGCCCTGAAGCGCGCGATGAAAGACTTCCGCGACCCGAAGGCGGGCCGCTACCTGAAGCTGGTGGACGGCGGCGTGACTGACAACCTCGGCCTGGTCAGCATCCTGCAAAGCCGGGTGCTGCTGGACACGCCCTACGGCCCCATCAACGAGTACGACGCGGCCACGATGCGGCGGCTGCTGTTCGTGGTGGTGGATGCGGGGCAGGGGCCCAGCGGCGACTGGGGGCGCGAGGTCAGCGGCCCGTCGGGCGTGGACATTGCCACGGCGGCGGTGGACACGGCGATTGAGAGCACGATGCGCATGAGCTACGCGTATTTCGTGCCCATGATGCGCAACTGGGAGCGCGATCTGGTGGCGTGGCGCTGCTCGCTGCCCGAGGAGCGCAAGGCCGCGCTGCGGCTGTGGAACCCGGAGTGGCGCTGCGAGGACCTGCGCTTCGCGGTGACGCAGCTGAGTTTTGCCGATTTGCCGGCCGGTGATGAGGCGTCGTTGAACGCAATTCCGACGCGGCTGAAGCTGCCGGCGGCGCAGATCGATCAGCTGATCGACGCCGGCCGGCGCGCCGTGAAGCAGGATCGCGGCGTGCAGCGGTTCTCCGAGGCGCAGCAGCGCGGCGAGTGAGGCCGCGCGGCGCGCCGGTCACCAGAGGTGGTGCACCTGCGGCGCGATGCGGCGCTGGTACAGCGCAGCCAGGGCCTGCATCAGCGGGGCGGGCAGGGCGGCGAGGTCGGCCGCGCTGACGTTTTCGTCCACCTGCGCCGGCGTGCGGCCGCCGGGAATGGCGGTGGTGACGGCATCAAACATCAAGATCCAGCGCAGCGCCAGGCGGGCCATGCTCACGCCCTCGGGCAGCAGTTGGCGCAGTTCTTCCACGGCGGCCAGGCCTTGTTCGTAATCGACGCCGGAGAAGGTCTCGCCCTTGTCGAAGGCCTCGCCCTGGCGGTTGAAGCCGCGGTGGTCGTCCGCGCTGAATTGGCTCTGCGCCGTGAACTTGCCGCTGAGCATGCCGCTGGACAGGGGCAGGCGCGCCAGCACGCCCACCTGGGCTGCCTGCGCCGCCGGCAGGAAGGCTTCGGCCGGCCGCTGGCGGAACAGGTTGTAGATGATCTGCACGGACTGCACGCCCGGGTACTTCAAGGCGGCCAGGGCTTCGTCGATGCGCTCGACGCTGACGCCGTAGTGCTGCAGCTTGCCTTCACGCACCAGGTCGTCCAGCGCGCCGAACACCTCGGGCATGCCGTACACCGCGCTGGGCGGGCAGTGCAGTTGCAGCAGCTCGATCGCGTCCGTCTCCAGGTTCTGCAGGCTTCGCTCGATGAAAGGGCGCAGGTCGCGGTAGCCGTCGGCCACGTGCGGGTTCAAGCGGCGGCCGGCCTTGGTGGCGACGTGAAAGCGGTCGCTCGGCCGCTCTTTGCGCAGGCGGGCCAGCAGGCGCTCGCTGTGGCCGTCACCGTAGACGTCAGCCGTGTCGAAGAAGTTCACGCCGCGGTCCAGCGCACGGTGCAACGCTGCCATGGCCGCGGTGTCATCGGTCTGGCCCCAGGTGCCGCCGATGGCCCAGGCGCCGAAGCCGATGGCCGAGATGTTCCAGCCGGTGCGGCCGAGGGGACGGTAGATCATCGTTTGGTCGAGAAGATGCAAGATTGCGCGCAAATGGTAGCGCAATCATTGGCTCGTTCGGGTGATCAACTCATTTCGCGACGACGCAGCGGCTGGGGTCGGTGTCTTCCAGGAGCTGTGGCGGTGCGTAACCCCGTGCTTGCAGCGTGGCGCTGGCCTCGAAATAGGGCAGCGCGCAAGATGGGCGCAGGCCGATGTAATGCAGCGACTCTTGGTAAAGCGGCGTTTGCCGTTTGAGGTACTCGGCCATGCGCTCCCAGTAAGGCGGCGCAATCGTGCCGTCCTTACCTGGCCACAAGGCACCCACGTCATCGCTGTAGTCTGGGATGTTGGACTTGTTGTACTGGCGTACGCCGTCGCGTTTCGCCGGGTCGGCGAGCCAGAAGAACAGGCCGACCCGGAACTGTGCTTTCTCCGGCGCACCCATGCCGGCCAAGCCGCCGCGGCCGGAAAAGCTGGGGCCAAAGCTCGCGCCAGCGTCGACGAGTTCGTTGTAAGCCAGCCCGTCCCCAATCACGAGCAGGGCATCGCAGCCGCAAGTCTCGTAATACGGCATCAGCAGCTTGTTCCAAACACCACTGACCCGGCTGCCGCGCGACATCTCGCTGACCACGGCTTCCGAATAGGCGCGCGCCGCTGCGGGCTCCATCGCGATTCGACGGACCTCGTACCGGCCTTCCAGGTCCAATTCGGCCTTGATTCCTTCGAAGATCGCGTCAGACAGCAGCGGCGCATCGGTGGGGACGTAGATCTGGTTGTCCTTGGACACCTTCATCAACAGGCCGCGCGAAAACACTTCGACACGGGCGCCTGCGGCGACTGCCACGCCCAGGACTTTGGTGCGTTTGGTCAAGTCCGAGTCGTACGCCGGTGCGATGCGGTTTTGGGCATGCACCGCCATGGCAATGAGCGACAGCGCCACGGCGGCACCGTGCCGCATGGCCCACTGGCCGAAGAAGCTCACAGCACCTCCGAGGCAAAGTCCGCCAGGCGCGAGCGTTCGCCGCGCGCCAGCGTGACGTGGCCGCTGTGGGCCCAGCCCTTGAAGCGGTCCACCGCGAAAGTGAGGCCGGAGCTGCCCTCGGTGAGGTAGGGCGTGTCGATCTGCGCGAGGTTGCCCAGGCAGACGATCTTGGTGCCGGGGCCGGCACGGGTGATCAGCGTCTTCATCTGCTTGGGCGTGAGGTTCTGGGCCTCGTCGATGATGACGAACTTGTTCAGGAAGGTGCGCCCGCGCATGAAGTTCAAGCTCTTGATCTTGATCTTGCTGCGCACGAGATCGTTGGTGGCGGCGCGGCCCCACTCGCCGGCCGAGTTGTCGCCCTTGGCCAGCACTTCCAGGTTGTCGTCCAGGGCGCCCATCCAGGGGCCCATCTTTTCTTCCTCGGTGCCGGGCAGGAAGCCGATGTCTTCACCCACCGGCACGGTCACGCGGGTGACGATGATTTCGCTGTAGCGGCGGTCGTCCAGCACCTGCGACAGGCCGGCGGCCAGCGTCATCAGCGTCTTGCCAGTGCCGGCGGTGCCGGTGAGGGTGACGAAGTCGCACTCCGGGTCCATCAGCAGGTTGAGGGCGAAGTTCTGCTCGCGGTTGCGGGCGGTCACGCCCCAGACGGAGTTCTTCTGGTTGCCGTAGTCCTTCAGCGTCTTGAGCACCGCGGTTTTGCCGGTGATCTCGGTGACCTTGGCGTACAGCGGCGTGGCGCCGGGGGCTTCCAGGTACACCAGTTCGTTCACCAGCAGCGTGGGCACCAGCGGCCCGCTGATCCGGTAGAACGTGGTGTTGCCCTGCTGCCAGCTCTCCATGGTTTTGCCGTGCCGCTCCCAGAAGTCAGAGGGCAGGGCCTGGACGCCGGTGTAGAGCAGGTCGGAGTCTTCCAGCGTCTTGTCGTTGCGGTAGTCCTCCGCGGGCAGGCCCAAGGCACGCGCCTTGATGCGCATGTTGATGTCCTTGGAAACCAGCACCACCTCGCGGCCCGGGTGCAGGCCCTTGAGCGCTTGCACCACGCCCAGGATCTGGTTGTCCGCCTTGCCCTGCGGCAGGCCCTGGGGCAGCGGGGTGTCGATCAGCTGGGTCTGGAAGAACAGCTTGCCTTCGGCTTCGCGGTGGCCCGTGCCGGCCAGCGGCAGGCCCTTGCTCATTTCCTCGACGCTGCTGCTTTGCAGGCTGGCGGCGAGTTGGTCGAGCTCGCGGCTGACCTGGCGCACGTTGCGCGCCACTTCGGTCATGCCCTTCTTGTGCCCGTCCAGCTCTTCGAGCGTGATCATGGGCAGGAAGACGTCATGTTCCTCGAAGCGGAACAGCGACATCGGGTCGTGCATCAGCACGTTGGTGTCCAGCACGAAGAGCTTGGCCGGGCCGGTGGCTTTGCGGCTGCGCTTGGGCTTGTCGGCCACGGCGCGTGCGGGCGCCTTGGTGGCGGCCTTGACCGGCAGGCTCGACGCGGGGGCGGTGGGGGTGGGGGTGGGGAGCCTCAGCACCTCGGCCGACGCGGCCACGGCCACCGGGGCGGAAGTTGAAGCGGGTGCCGTCACGGTGGGCTTGGCGCGGGGCTTGCTGGGAGTCAGTTTGGCCGCGTAGGCAGAGTCATCCAGGCGGCTGGCGCGTTGTGCAGGGGGCTTGGGCAGTGGCATGTACGGCAGGGCTGCAGGAAGTGAACCCCACGCGCCGACGCCGCCAGAAAGCAAAAAGCCGCACAGGGTGAGTGCGGCTTTTGAATCTGGAGCGAGGTGGCGACCCGGGGCATGCTTTGATTATGCACACCCGGGAGCCCCCCGAGATGTCAGCGAAAACGGGGGCTCAGGCCGCTTCTTTCTTCAGGCCTTTCACGGCCTTCAGCACTTCGTCCACATGGCCCGCGACCTTGATGCCGCGCCACTCGCCCACCAGGATGCCGGTGGGGCTGATCAGGAACGTGGAGCGCTCGATGCCCTTCACCTTCTTGCCGTACATGATCTTGTTCTTGACCACGCCGAACATGTGGCAGAGCTTCTCTTCGGTGTCGGCGATCAGCTCGAACGGCAGTTCCAGCGCTTGCTTGAACTTCTCGTGCGACGCCATGTTGTCGCGCGACACGCCCAGCACAACTGCGCCAGCCTTCACGAAGTCCTTGTGGCGATCGCGGAATTGCATGGCCTCGGTGGTACAACCCGGTGTGTTGTCTTTCGGATAGAAGTACAGCACGACCGACTTGCCCAGGTAGGTGTTGGCGGTGAACTTCACACCGCCGGTGGCTTGAGCCTCAATTTCCGGCAGGGGTTTGTTGAGCGCAGGCGTCATGGGGGAGTGCGGCAAGTTGGGCTCACGGGGTCCCCGGTTCGTGAAACCGCTGCTGTGCAGCATTTCACGCGGGCGCCCGCAGGCAATAGCTCACGATTATAAAGCCTCCGCCGCCACGCCCGTTGGCGGGGCTGGCGTTCAGCTTTCGATCAGCAGCGCCGCCAGCACGTTTCGGCCCTCGCTGGCCAACACGTTGTAGGTGCGGCAAGCGGCTGCAATGTCCATGACCTCGAAGCCAATGCGGGCCTCCACCAGCCCGCGCCAAAGCGCCGGACTCGGAAAACGCAAGCGCGCGCCGCTGCCGAACACCACCAGCTCCGGTCGTAGCGTCAGGATTGCTTCGAAATCGGCGGGTTGAAGTTCCTCGAAGCGCGAAGGCCTCCACGCATTGACCGGGCCCTTCCAGGGCACCAGCACACTGGCCGTGTGGGGCTGGCCATTCACCCAGACGCCCTGGGTGTCATGGCGGGAAATGCTGTTGCCGCCTTGCGGCTCGTCGAGCTGGAACTTCATGGATGGGAGGCCAAAACGCCGGCCGCGAGTGTCGCGCAGAACCGGCGCCCGAGTGGCGGGGGCTGCTTAAACTCACAGACCGCCCAATGCGGTGCAGCATTTTTCGTCCCTGGAGCCCCCTTTGAAGCCCATCGCCAAGTCCAGCAAGCTCGCCAGCGTCAGCTACGACATCCGTGGCCCGGTGCTCGACAAGGCCCGCCAGATGGAGGAAGAGGGCCAGAAGATCATCAAGCTGAACATCGGCAACACCGCCGTGTTCGGGCTGACGCCGCCCGACGAGATCGTGCAGGACATGATCCGCAACCTGGGCGACGCCGGCGGCTACACCGACAGCAAGGGCCTGTTCGCCCCGCGCAAGGCGGTGGTGCACTACACCCAGCAAAAGGGCATCAAGGGCGTCACGGTCGACGACGTGTACCTGGGCAACGGGGCGTCGGAGCTGATTCAGATGGCGATCAACGCCCTGGTCAACGACGGCGACGAGATCCTCATCCCCAGCCCGGACTTCCCGCTCTACACCGCCGTCGTGGGCCTGTCCGGCGGCCGCCCGGTGCACTACCGCTGCGACGAAGGCGCCGGCTGGCTGCCCGACCTGGCGGACATCGAGTCCAAGATCAGCCCGCGCACCCGCGGCATCATGGTGTGCAACCCGAACAACCCGACGGGCGCGCTGTACCCGAACGATTTGCTGCTGGGCATCATCGAGCTCGCCCGCAAGCACCAGCTCGTCGTCTTCGCAGACGAGATCTACGACAAGACTTTGTACGACGGCCACGTGCACACCAGCATGGCGTCGCTGGCCGATGACGTGCTGTTCATCACTTTCAACGGCCTGTCCAAGAACTACCGCAGCTGCGGCTACCGCGCCGGCTGGATGATCGTCAGCGGCGAAAAGCGCCATGCCCGCGACTACATCGAGGGCCTGAACATGCTGGCCTCGCTGCGCCTGTGCTCTAACACGCCGGGGCAGTTGGCGATCCAGACCGCGCTGGGCGGCCATCAAAGCATTGATGACCTGGTGGCGCCCACCGGCCGCCTGTGCCGCCAGCGCGACTTGGCGTACGAACTGCTGACGCAGATTCCCGGCGTCAGCGTCGTCAAGCCCAAGGCGGCGCTCTACATGTTCCCGCGCCTGGACCCGCAGATGTACCCGATCGGCGACGACCAGCAGTTCGCCTACGAGTTGCTGGCAGAAGAGAAGGTGTTGATCGTCCAGGGCACGGGCTTCAACTGGCCCGAGCATGACCACTTCCGCCTGGTTTTCCTGCCCAATGTGGACGACCTGCGCGAAGCCATCGGCCGCATTGAGCGATTCCTGGCCGGCTACCGCCGCCGCAGTTCCGTCTGATTTCCCGTTGTTGTATCTGAGAGCCTTGCAATGAAGCCCATCCAAGTTGGCCTGATCGGCCTCGGCACCGTCGGTGCCGGCACCTTCAACGTGTTGCAGCGCAACCAGGCCGAGATTCGCGGCCGCGCGGGCCGGGGCATCGAGATTGCAATGGTGGCCGCACGCAATGCCGAGCGCGCCAAGGCCTACCAGGCCATCGTGGGTGACGCCGTGCCCTGCACGGGCGACGCGCAGCAACTGGTGAACAACCCGGCCATCGACATCGTGGTCGAGCTGATCGGTGGCATCGAGCCCGCCCGCACGCTGGTGTTGCAGGCGATTGCGAACGGCAAGCATGTCGTCACCGCCAACAAGGCGCTGCTGGCGCTGCATGGCAGCGAAATCTTTGCCGCGGCGCGTGAGAAGGGCGTGACCGTCGCGTTCGAGGCGGCCGTGGCCGGTGGCATTCCCATCATCAAGGCGCTGCGCGAGGGGCTGACGGCCAACCGCATCGAGTGGATCGCCGGCATCATCAACGGCACCACGAACTTCATCCTGTCGGAAATGCGCGGCAAGGGCCTGGACTTCGCCACCGTGCTGAAGGAAGCCCAGCGCCTGGGCTACGCCGAAGCCGACCCGACGTTCGACATCGAAGGCGTGGACGCCGCCCACAAGCTCACCCTCATGAGCGCCATCGCGTTCGGCGTGCCGGTGCAGTTCGACAAGGCGCACGTGGAGGGCATCTCCAGCCTGCAGGCCACCGACATCAAGTACGCCGAGCAACTGGGCTACCGCATCAAGCTGCTGGGCATCACCCGCCGCCGCGACAACGGCATCGAGCTGCGTGTGCACCCGACGCTGATTCCGGCCAGCCGTCTGATCGCCAATGTCGAAGGCGCGATGAACGCCGTCGTCGTGCAGGCCGATGCGGTGGGCACCACGCTGTACTACGGCAAGGGCGCGGGCGCCGAGCCCACCGCTTCGGCCGTGGTGGCTGACCTGGTGGATGTGACCCGCCTGGCCACCGCCGACCCCGACCACCGCGTGCCGCACCTGGCCTTCCAGCCCGATGCCATCAGCAACACGCCGGTGCTGGGCATGGACGAGGTGCAAACCGCCTTCTACCTGCGCCTGGTGGTGGCCGACCAACCCGGCGTGCTGTCGCGCATCACCACCATCCTGGCTGAGAGCGACATCTCCATCGACGCTGTGCTGCAGCGCGAATCCGCCGACGGCGAGCGCCAGACTGACCTCATCATCCTGACGCACGACACGGTCGAAGGCCGCATGAACAACGCGCTGGCCAAGATGCAGGCGCTGTCCACCGTGCTGGCGCCGATCGTGAAGCTCCGCAAAGAAGAACTCGCCTGAACCCGCAGCCATGAAGTACATCTCCACCCGCGGTGACCAGACCGAGCGCGGCTTCTCCGACATCCTGCTCGAAGGCCTGGCGCCGGACGGCGGCCTGTACCTGCCCAAGGCCTACCCGCAGGTCGACGACGCGACGCTGACCCGTTGGCGCGGCCTGGCGTATGCGGACCTGGCCTTCGAGATCCTGTCGCTCTACATCGACGACATCCCGGCCGACGACCTGCACGCCATCACGCGCAAGGTCTACACCGAGCAAGTGTTCGGCACGAAGGAAATCACCCCGCTGACCTGGCTGGGCGACCACCTGGCGCTGGAGGGGCTGTCCAACGGCCCGACGCTGGCCTTCAAGGACATGGCCATGCAACTGCTCGGCGCCTTGTTCGAGTACGAACTGGGCCGCCGCGGCGAGACGCTCAACATCCTGGGCGCCACCTCGGGCGACACCGGCAGTGCGGCCGAGTACGCGATGCGGGGCAAGAAGGGCGTCAACGTCTTCATGCTCAGCCCCAACGGCCGCATGAGCCCCTTCCAGCAGGCGCAGATGTTCAGCCTGCAGGACGCCAACATCCACAACATCGCCATCGACGGCGTGTTTGACGACTGCCAGGACATCGTCAAGGCCGTGTCGAACGACCTGGCTTTCAAGCGCGAACACCGCATCGGCACGGTCAACTCCATCAACTGGGCGCGTCTGCTGGCGCAGGTGGTGTACTACTTTGCGGGCTACTTCCAGGCCACGAAGAGCAACAGCGAGCAGGTCAGTTTCACCGTGCCGTCAGGCAACTTCGGCAACGTCTGCGCCGGCCATGTGGCACGCATGATGGGCCTGCCGATTGCCAAGTTGGTGGTGGCCACCAACGAGAACGACGTGCTGGACGAGTTCTTCCGCACCGGCGCCTACCGCCCGCGCGGCACGGCCGACACGCACGAAACCTCCAGCCCGTCGATGGACATCTCCAAGGCCAGCAACTTCGAGCGCTTCGTGTTCGACCTGCTCGGCCGCGATGGCGCCCGGGTCAAGGCCGCGTTCACCTCGCCCGCGTTCGAGCTTGCCCCGGCCGAACATGCGGCGATTGCCGGTTTCGGTTTCCAGTCGGGCCGCAGCACCCACGCGGACCGCGTGGCCACCATCCGCCGCTGCCATGCAGAGCACGGCGTCGTCATTGACCCGCACACGGCCGACGGCCTCAAGGTGGCGCTGGAACTGCGCAACCCCGCGGCCAGCATGCTGGTGCTGGAAACGGCGCTGCCGGCCAAATTCGCGGCCACCATTCACGAGGCGCTGGCCATCGAGCCGCCGCGCCCGGCGGGGCTGGAAGGCATCGAGCAACTCCCGAAGCGCGTGAAAGTCATGGCGGCGGATGTGGAAGCCGTGAAGGCCTACATTCACGCCCATGTCTGAAGCACCGAAGAAGCCGAACCTCACCCCGCTCGACGACGCGCTGGCCACGCTGCTGGCGCAAGTTCAGCCGCTCGCTGAAACTGAAACCTTGCCCACCACCGCGGCGCGCGGCCGGGTGCTGGCGCAAGGCCTGATCTCCCCGGTGGACGTGCCGCCGGCCGACAACTCCGCCATGGACGGCTACGCCTTGCGCGCGGCCGAGGTGGGTGGCGCGTTGCCCGTGACGCAACGCATCCCGGCGGGCGGCGTGCCGCAGCCGCTGGCGGCGGGCGAGGCGGCCCGCATCTTCACGGGCGCCCAGGTGCCGCCGGGCGCCGATACCGTCGTCATGCAGGAGCACACCGAGTTGGTGGACGGCCGCGTGCGGGTGACCCAGCCGGTCAAGCCCGGCCAGCATGTGCGGCTGCGGGGCGAGGACGTCAAAACCGGCAGCGTGGTGCTGCCCGCCGGCACGCGGCTGGATGCCGTGGCGCTGGGTTTGGCCGCCACCGCCGGCGCTGCGGCGTTGACGGTGACGCGGCGCCCGCGTGTGGCGCTGTTCTCTACCGGCGACGAACTCGTCATGCCCGGCCAGCCCCTGCCGCCGGGCGCCATCTACAACTCCAACCGCTTCACCCTGCGTGCGCTACTGGAAGGCCTGGGCTGCGAAGTCATTGACCTCGGCATCGTGCCGGATCAACTCGACGCCACCCGGACCGCCCTGCGTGAGGCGGCTTCCAGGGCCGATGTGATCGTCACGTCGGGCGGCGTTTCGGTCGGCGAGGAAGACCACCTCAAGCCCGCCGTGCAGGCGGAAGGTCAACTCGACCTTTGGGCCATCGCCATCAAGCCCGGCAAGCCCTTCGCGTACGGTCGGGTCGGCGCGGCGCATTTCATCGGCCTGCCGGGCAACCCGGTGTCCAGCCTCGTCACCTTCCTGGTGCTGGTGCGGCCCTTCCTGCTGAAGCTGCAGGGCGCCACGCGCCTCGCGCCGCGGGGCTACCTGATTCCTGCCGGGTTCGATTGGCCCAAGCCCGACAAGCGCCGCGAGTTCCTGCGCGTGCGGCTGGATGAGGCCAGCGGCCTGGCCCTGTTCGGCAACCAAAGCAGCGGCGTGCTGACCTCGGCCTTCTGGGCCGATGGCTTGATCGACAACCCAGCGGGCCAGGCGTTTGCGCAGGGCGATGCCGTGCGCTTCATCCCGTTCTCGGAGTTGCTGGCATGACCATCACCGTGAAGCTGCGCTTCTTCGCGTCCCTGCGCGAGCGACTGGGCGAGGCCGACACGCTGGTGCTGCCCGCGGGCTCGACCGTGGGGGCGGCCCGTGATGCACTGATGGCGCGAGGCAGTGCGCATGCCGAGGCGCTGGCGCGTTCGCGGGCGGTCCGCGCGGCGGTCAACCAGAAGATGGCCGCAGAGACGGCCTCGCTGGCCGACGGCGACGAACTCGCCTTCTTCCCGCCCGTGACCGGCGGTTGACGGTGCAGGGGCTGCATCTCACAGCCGACCTGCGCGGCGTCGACCCGGCGCTCGCGCCGATGACCGATCCGACCGCGCTTGGCGCGCTGTGCCGCGACGCGGTCCAAACGGCCGGCCTGAGCGGCGTGGCAGACCTGATGCACCGTTTTGGCCCGGCCTACGGCCAGAGCGGTATCACCGGCGTGGTGCTGCTGGCCGAGTCGCACCTGGCCGTGCACACCTGGCCGGAGCTCGGCGCCGTGACGCTGGACGTGTACGTCTGCAACTACGGGGCGGACAACAGTGCCAAGGCCCAAGCATTGCTGGACCAACTGGTGGCGGCCTTCGCGCCGCAGGCGGTTCAGCGGCAGGCCTTGCAGCGCGGCAGCTGAAGGCTCGACCTCAGTGCTCGCCGGCCGCGGCGGCGCGCACGAGGCGTAGCACGGCGCGCTCCTGCACCAACTTCGGTGCGGCCTCGCCTTGCAGCGAATCCACTCGCCACCGCTCGCCACCCTCGCCGATCGGGGTGGCCGTGTGCGTCGGATAGGTGCGCCCCGTCCAGTTTTTGTCTTCCGGGCCCGGCATGGCAAAGGGAGGAAAGGCCATTGGTTCCAGCGCATGGCAGCAGCGGCGGTCGTCGATGAGGCTGGAAAGTTCTCGGACCGTGGGCAGCCGCCAGCGCTCGGAGGGGGTGGACAGCCGTTGCGCCGTCTGCTCCGCCCAACGGGTGTGAAGCCAATCGGGCGTGCCCGTGCAGGCCGCAGTGCCGGCCGCGTCGACGCTGAAACGCGTGCCCACCGGGCAACGCTGCCACACGAGGCCGAGTTGGCGGTCCAGCACCAACCATGGCGTGGCCGTCAGCGGCTGAAACCGGGACTCGACCCGTGACAGCCAAAGGTCGAGCCCCAGCATGCCTGCGCCCGCCAGCAGCAGGACGGTCACACCCCACAGTCCTCGGCGCAGCCAGTTCACCACCAGTACCCTCGGCCCAGCGCCTGGCAGGTGCCGTCGCGCACGGCCAGCGCGGCGCGGCGTGCGGTGGTTTCTGTGGCGAACACCCGGCCCGACGGCAGATTGACGGTCAGCCGGCTCTGCGACGCCACGCCCGAGGTGCTGACAGAGCGCAGTTCGGTCTCACGTGCGGTCCAGACACTTTGGGAGCCGTTGGCCAGTCCGGGCAACCCGGGCAGCGTGTCGTGCTCGGCGCTTTCGTAGTCCACCAGGCCCTGCAGCTCGCGGCGTTCCGGCAGGCGCCAGTTGGCGTGCCCGCAGAGTTGGCGCGCGTTGGCTCGGTGGGCGTAGGTTGTGGCTTCGTCAGCCGTGAGTTGCTCTTGCAGGTCCGCGGGCGCCCAGACCAGGCCCGTGGCGCGGTCGATCACGCAGCGGTCGGGTCGCACCTGCCACCGCGGGCCAGCGGTGGCAGGCGTCGCGCGCCACGCGGCGCTTTCGGTGACCGAGGCGATACCGCGCCGCGCCCACGCCGCGGCGCTGGCGGCGCTGTGCCAGCAGCGCGGTTGGGCGAATTGAGCCTGGAGCAGTGGGTCCAGGCCCTCCAGCGGAGCGCCGCACGCGGCACCAGCGGCACACGCCAGAAGGATCAGCCCGCGTCGAAGGCAGCGAGGTTGGCGCATGGCGGGCTTCAGAGGCTGAGTCGCTGTGAGGCGAGGCGGCCTGCGGTGTACGCCTCCTCGAAGACCGAATAGCCGGCCAGGTCGCTGTGGGCGAATACCACGCGGCCCCGCGTGTCGTTCAATGCCGCCAGCGCAGGTGACCCGCGCAGGCCGGGCACCGGAATGCTCATCGCGTGGCCGAAACGGCACAGGTCGATGCGCTCGACCTTGGCGGGCAGGTCGGGGTGCGTGCCGGCGAGGTCGTCCATGACGACCCGGGCCCAGTGCTGCCACGGCTGGCTGAGCAGGGCGCCTCGCTGCGCCTCGGGCAGGGCGACATAGGCCGTCAGCAGTGGCGCTCGGGGTGTCGGGTCCAGGGCCTGGTGGCGGGCGTCCACGTAGCCCAGTGCCATCGAGCCGTAGCGCACGTTGTCCCAGGCTGGTGGCGCGCCGGGGCGCTGCAGCAGGGGCTCGCGCAACTGGAGGTTGGCGGTGAGCCAGGGGGCGTGGGGCTGCGTCAGCCCGCGCAGGGCCTCGGGCGGCGAGGCCAGCAGGCGCGCCGAGATGAACAGCGGCGTGGCCATGACGACGGCCCGGGCGACCCAGCGCTCCGGCGCCTGCGTCGCTTCGTTCCAGGCCACCACGTCCACGCCATGTCGACCCTCGCTCACCCGAAGCACGGTCCGGCCCAGGTGGATGCAATCACGCAAGGGCGCGGCGATGCGGGCCGCGAGCCAGCCGTTGCCTTCGGGCCAGGTGAGCACGGGTTCGCGCTCGGCGGTTTCGTCACCGGGCGCATGAAAGCCGTGACGGCTGGCGAAGTAGTGCAGGCCGGCCCAGGCCGACACGGTCGCGGCGTCCGCGCCGAAGTCGTCGCGGCAGCAGTAGTCGAGGTACCAGCGTAGGCGGGGGGCGTCCAGGCCGTCGTTGTCGAGCATGGTGGCGAACGTCTGGCCATCCAGGGCGTCGTGGTAGGCCGTCCAGGGGGCACGGCGGCTCGGCATCGCAAAACCCATGTTGCGCTGCGCATCGTCGACAAGCTGGCTGAAACGCCGGTACTGCGCCAGTGCAGACGGCGTTTCCGCCGGTGGCAGCAGCCCCTCATGCCACTGGCCGTCGATGAACAGCCGCTCCTGCGGGCTGTGGCACAGGTGGCGCTCGTCCCACTCGGTGCGGCCCAGGTGCTGGCGGGCGAGGCCCAGGTCGTGCAGCAGCTCGTTCACTTCGCGGGCCTGCGCGCCGGGCAGTGGCAGGTAGTGGGCGCCCAGCGGGCAGGGCAGGCCGCCCAGGGTGTGGCCGCGGCTGTTGCCGCCGGCCTGGTCTTCCAGGTCCAGCAGTGCGAGGTCGTCCACGCCGCGCTGCGTGAGGGCACGGGCGCAGGCCAGGCCGGCGATGCCGCTGCCCACGATCAGCACGTGGGTCTTGCGCACCGGGCCATCGCCCGTGGGCGGCAGGGTGCCCCGCAGCCGGTGGCCGCGCTCGGGGTGGGTGCCCACCCATCCGCCTTGCAAT
This sequence comes from Pelomonas baiyunensis, assembly GCF_043555935.1. Taxonomy (NCBI): domain Bacteria; kingdom Pseudomonadati; phylum Pseudomonadota; class Betaproteobacteria; order Burkholderiales; family Sphaerotilaceae; genus Roseateles; species Pelomonas baiyunensis. The sequence goes on from NZ_JBIGIB010000001.1 coordinate 1,188,877, forward strand.
GCGGGTGCCTCCTGCCGGCACCCCGCCAACGCACCCAGGGCCAGCAGCGTGCGCCGCCTCAATGCACGGCTCCCCATTCCTCTTCGAAGGTCTGCACCAGCACTTGGTTGGACAGGCGGTTCACCTCGGTGGGCACGCGGGCCATGTCGGGCGGAAAGTCCAGCAGCGCGGGCAGGCTGTTGGGGCTGACGAAGCGCAGCCTCGGCGGGAACTGCGTCGGCAGCCGGAATGGCCGCCGCGACGCCAGCACGAAGCCCCATTCGCCGAAGCTGGGCACATGGGCGTGGTAGGGCGTGGTGGTGAGGCCGGTGGCTTCGACGGTCGTGACGACGGTCCAGAAGCTGCGCCGCGCAATCAACGGCGAGGTGGTCTGCACCACGGCGTAGCCGCCGGCGCTCAGGTGCTGGTCCACCAGCTCGTAGAAGCTGGCGGTGTAGAGCTTGCCCAGCGCGAAGTTGGAGGGGTCGGGGAAGTCGATGACGATGACGTCGAACACCTCGCGCTGCTGCTCCAGCCAGCCGAAGGCGTCGGCGTTGACGATGCGCAGCTTCGGGCTGGACAGCGAATGCGCGTTGAGCGCCGCGAGCTTGGGCGTGTCGCGGAACAGCGTGGTCATCAGCGGGTCCAGCTCCACCAGGGTGACCTGTTCGACGCTGGGGTGCTTGAGGATCTCCCGCACCGCCATGCCGTCGCCGCCGCCCAGCACCAGCACACGCTTCGGGGCGCCGTGGGCGGCCATGGCCGGCTGCACCAGGGCTTCGTGGTACCGGTATTCGTCTTTGGAATGGAATTGCAGGTTGCCGTTCAGGAAGAGCCGCGTGCCGGCCCGGCCGTCGGTCACCACGATGCGCTGGTACGGGCTGCTCTGCTTGTAGACGATGTGCTCGCCGTAGAAACGGTCTTCGGCCCAGGTGGTGAGGTGGTCGGCACCCAGCAGCGCGGCCAGCAGCAGCCCGGCCGACAGCGCACAGGCCGCCGTGTGCGCATGCCGCGCGCGCAGCTCCGCCCGGAACAGCCACAGCGCCCACACCGCCACGCCCACGTTCAACAGCCCGAACGCCACGCCGGTGCGCACCAGGCCCAGGTGGGGCACCAGCACCAGCGGGAAGGCCAGGGCCACCAGCAGCGCGCCGAGGTAGTCGAACGTCAACACCTGCGAGACCAGGTCTTTCAGGCCGTAGCGCGCGCTGAAGTGGCGCTTGAGGATGCGCATGACCAGCGGAATCTCCAACCCCACCAGCGTTCCCACCAGCAGCACCAGCGCGTACAGCAGCACGCGGAACGCCGCGGCCTCGCCCGGCGGCAGCAGGCTGTGCACCGCGAACAGCGCCGCCGGCATCAGCCCGCCCACCACGCCCACCAGCAACTCCACCTGCAGGAACACGGCCACCAGTTGCCGCTCCACAAAGCGCGAGAGCCACGACCCCAGCCCCATGGCGAAAAGGTAGACGCCGATGACGGTGGAGAACTGCAGCACCGAGTCACCGAGCAGATAACTCGCCAGCGCGCCGGCCGCCAGCTCGTAGACCAGGCCGCAAGCGGCGATGACGAAGACGCTGGCGAGCAGCAGCAGCTCGGCCAGCGAGGCGCGCGAGGGCGTTGGTTGGCTTGAAGTCATCGGGGCGCGAGCGCTGGTTTGGAGAAGTCCCGGCCGACGTCGATGAAGTAGACCAACAGGCTGTCCTGGGGCACGAAATCGCGATGCTTGAAGCTGATCTGCCGCGGCCCGTTCCGCACCGCCTTGCCAGGGAAACAAAGCGAAATCAGCTGCTCCGGTCGCTCCTTGGTAATGACCAGCTCGAAATCCACGATGGGACCTTTCCAGTTGCGTCCCGTGCCTAGCACGTACTCGACGCTCCGGATATCGATGTCGATCGATCCGTGCTTGTTGGGGTCATCGTCCTTGTCGACGCCCTTCATCGCGATGCGAGCGGCTGCCGCCAGCAAGCTCTCGTCCAGGCAGGCATGCTGGGCCAGCTCATCGTCTGCGGCGATTGCTTGGCGGACCTCGGGTCGACGGATGCCACTCAGTTGGTGTGCCCCCGCCTTGGCCGCGTACTCGTGCGTGACGCGAAGGGGCTGCCGGGCGGGAAAGACCTGCTGCCAGTACAGAGTCTCCTGGATCGTCCATCCGGCGCCGAAGGAGCAGGCCTCGCACAGTGCTTCCAGCTTGCGCTTCTGTGCGGCGGTGTAGTCGCACTGGATGACGAAGCTGTTCTTGGGCGCTTCGACATACCGGCATGCGCCGGCGCCTCCGAAGATCTCCTGCTCGCTCAGACCGTAGGTCCGAAGCTCGGTGGTGACATCCCGATCGCCCACCAAGGCCCGCCGTTCCCGTCTTGACGCGACCTGCACCCCTTCGACCCATGTCGCGAAGTCTTCGAGGGGCTGCACGGTGTCACTGCCGCTGATCCCGAAGTAGGCCGGATACGGAGGCATCGGAAAGGCCAGCGTTTCCGAGGCGGGAGTCTCAGCCTCGTTCAGGAAGACGTAGTCGACCTTCACCCGGCGCGGGGAGAGTTCAAGACGCTCCTTGAGCATGCGGATGTCGCTGCTCTTGACAGGCACGATCCCCCCGCCGACCGCGCGCACCAGGGTGTCGTTGGCCTCGACCTTGGCGACTGCCAAGCCCAAAGAGGTCGCGACCAGCATGGTCGCCAGGTGGCGGCGGATCACGGCTTGGGTGCGGTCAGCGTCACCGAGAACGCGAGCCGCTTGCCGTCCGGGCTGGCGGTGAGGTTGCGGATGTTGCCGTTCACGCCGGGCAGTTCAGCCAGCGGCTCGAAGCGCGCGCCGGGCTTGCCGCTCCAGCGCAGCACCAGGGCGCCGCGCGCCATCAGCACGGAGCCGTCCGGCAGGGCGGCGAAGTACTGGCTGCGGTTGGGGTCCTTCACGCCGTCAGGGCCGACCGGCGTTTCAACCAGCACCTGCGGTGTGGTTTCGCCCTCGCCCTGGGCGCACAGCTGCCAGTGCTCGGGGTCGGTCTGATCGACGTACAGCGCACGCCGGCCATCGGCGCTGCGGCCGAGCGAGCGGCCGGGCTTGTCGGTCAGTGGCGTCGATTTGCCGGTGCTGCGGTTGAAGAGCACGGCGCGGTGCGCGTTGCGTTCGGCCACATCGTCCACGATGAAGAGGGCCAGGCGCTCGCCGTCCACCCAGGCGTGGTAGCCCACACGCATCACGGGCACGACCGGCGCAATCTCTTGGCCATCCCAGCCGAAGCGCCACAGCGACGGCTGCTTGCTCTCGATACCGTAGGCCGGGTCGGCCTCCACCACGCGGACGGCGGAGAAGCCGCTGCCGTCGGGCAGCGGGGTGGGTGAGTAGAGGTTGTGCGGGGTGGCCGTCAGGGCCGTGGTGGCCCCGCTGGCGAGGTCGTATCGGTAGACGTTGTTGGAGCCGGTGCGGTCGGACGCGAACAGCACGGCCTGGCCGTCTCGCGTGAACGAGGGCTGGAAGTTGGCGCCCTTGACCGGCGTGATGTTGGTGACCTCGCTCACTTGCCCGGTTGCGCCGTTCAGACGCGCGGTGAACACAGCAATGTCCGGCCGTGCGTCAGCACACCAGGCAGGGCTGAGGGCCAGACTCAGGCCGAGAGCGAGGACAGAACGGCGAAGGAGGGGAGGCGTGCGGGGCAACATGCCGCGCAGTCTAGAAGGACACCGGCTGGGGCAAGGCCTTGCTCCAGTAGTGGATGTCCCACCCCGCGCGGAGGCCGCAGGTGGTGAAGGGGTCGGTGGCGATCAGCGCCTCCACCGCCGCCTTGTTCGGGGCCCGCACCACCCAAAGGCCGCCCACCGGCGTGCCCTCGGGTTCGTGGCGCAGGGAGCCCGCCACGCGCACCGCGTCCGCGTGTTGGGCCACCCATTCCAGGTGCGCTTGCAGCCACTGCCGGCGCAAGCCGCCCGCACCGGCCCGGTCCTGGAAGTGCACCGCGAACAACGTCCAGTCTTCGTGGGCGTTGGCGGTGAGGGTGGCGAAGTCGAGCGCAGGCATGGGGCGTCAGGGCAGGTTCATGGCTTCGCGGTAGCGCATCGCGTCCAGGATGCGGTGTCGCGTGCTGGGGTGGTGGAAGAACACGAATTCCTCCACCGCGCCGGGGTCCGCCTTGCGGTACTCCACCAGGCGCAACTGCGCTTCGGCGAAGCCGTGGGGCTCGTGAGACAGCGCCAGGCCGAACCGGTCGGCCTCGGTCTCCTGCGTGCGGGTGATGGTGTTGTTGATGGGGGTGGCCAGCGCGAAGAAGACCGAGAACACCGACAACAGCAACGGCAGGCCGGCCACGTCGTCCACCCGGCGCACGCCGGTGCGGTGGGCGAAGCGGTCGAGCAGGGACTGCAGTGCAGCTTGCGCGATGAAGAAGCCGGCCGCCAACACCAGCGTCATCAGCGCCAGCGTCTTGGGGATGTGGTTCATCACGTAATGGCCCAGCTCATGGCCCATGACGGCGCGCACTTCCGGCTCGGAGGTCCGGCGCAGCAGGTTGTCGTTCAGCCGCACGGCCGCGCTGCCGAACAGGCCTGACACGTTGGCGCTGATGCGGGTGGTTTGTCGGGAGGCGTCAAACACATACACGTCGTCGGCCGGCACGCTGACGGCGTGGGCCATTTGCAGCACGGCGCGCTTGAGCGGGCCGTCTTCCACCGGCTTGTAGGTGTTGAACAGCGGCTCGATGAACACCGGCGCCAGTGCCACCATCAGGGTCATCAGGCCCATGCCAGCCGCCGTGCCCCAGATCCACCAGCGCTCACCCGCGCGGCGGATGAGCGCGTACAGGCCGCCCAGGGCGAGGCCGCCCAGCACAACGGAGATGGAGGTGGCCATCAGCCACTCCCCGAACCAGGCCACGACGGTTTGTGTGGACATGCCGTAGGCCTGCTCGCGCCACCAGCCCTGGTACAGCGACAGTGGCAGGCTGATGAGTTCCGACAGGCCGAGGTAGGCGCCGGCGAAGAGCATGTCGCGCCGCACAGCGCCGCGACCCACGCGCTGCGCCCAGTCCCGCAGGCGCGCGGCCCGGCGGCCAGCCAGGAAGGCCGCTGCGATGGCCAACCCCAGCAACAGGTTCCACAGCTGCATCCAGTAGCCGCCCTCCCAGTACGCGGCGGACTTGGCCTGCACATCGGCCGGCAGGCGGTCCAGATAGGCCTGCGTCGCGGCCTCGGCGTTGCGCGGCAACGCGGCGCGCCACGCGTCGTCCACCGGGCGGATCTTGAAGCCGGAGGCTTGCGCGACGGCGTCGGCCTTGGCGGCTTGATCGGTGGTGGCGTTCGTGGTTGGCGTGCTGGCGGCGGCCGATGCCGCATGGGGCGCGGCGGCTTGGGCCGCGGCGGGCGTCGAGAGGCCGCTCATGGCGAGCGTGAGCGCCGCAGCCGCGGCGATCCAGGGTCGGGTCATTTCAGGGGTCCGAAGGTTGAAGCGGCGCGATTGTGGGAAAGCGCCGCACGCGCGGACAGGGGCGAACGGATGAAGCGTTGCGCCGCGCGGCTGAACTGCGCCGGCGCGGGATGGACGGCTGTCAGCCGTGGATGGCTGCCGCCACGATGTTGCCAATCGAGATGCACATCGCGCCCACCACGATGGCCAGCGCCACGTTCTTGTGCTCCACCAACTCTTCCCAGAGTTTGTAGGGGGTGATCTTGTCCACGATGATGAAGCACACCCAGAAGATGACGACGCCGATGACGGCGTACATCGTCGAGCCGAGGATGACTTCAGGCTTGAGCCAATCGAGGGTCATGAGGTTCTCCTTTCACTTGTGGCCGCCGCCACCGCTGCTGTAGCCACCGTAGCTGCTGCCGCTGGAGCCACCGTAGTAGCCACCGCTGCTGCTGTGGGCGTTGATGCGGCACTGCTGGTACTCGGTGCTGTTCTCACCAAAGCTGTCTTTGTAGCCCTGGCAGCTGTCGCTGGAACAGGCGCGCAAAAGCGCGAACAGCAGCACGAGCAGGAACAGGCCAATGATGAGGTTGCGCAGCAGCGTGCCGCTGTTGTCTTTGAAGGCCGACGCGTCACGGGTGAACTGCGCGGCCGGTGCTGTCAGATTGAAGGCCTTTTGCACGGCCCCCGCCGGCAGGGTCTGGCCGCCGCTCCAGGTGATCTCGGGGCCTTGCTTCTCGCGGCTCAACAGGTAGGTGCCGTTGGCGGTGCTGTAGTCGGTCACTTGCACCCGGTCGTCCAGCTGCACGGGCCAATAGAACTCGCCGAGCACATGCGTGGTTTTGGCGCCGTACACCCAGCGCTGGGCGTAGGCGCGGCCTTGCCATTGCACGCCGCCACGCGCCGACGCGGGTGCGCCAGTCAGCGTGCGAACGAGGCTCCAGCCTTCACGGGTGTCCACGAGGAACGCGAAACCCGCCAGTCGGTTGAACAGCAGGTACTCGCGCCAGAAGCTTTGCTCGTCTTCGGCGTCTTCCGGGATGTCGCAGCGCTCCTGGTAGCCCACCACCTGCCAGGTCTGCGGGGCTTCGCCTGCAAACGCCAGCGTGCCGGTGCGGCCCAAGGGAATCAAAGGCTCGCGGCCCGGCGCCTGGTTCACGAAGCTGAGCGCCTGGACGTCGGACTGCGGCAGCGTCACCAGGGCCTGGCATTGGCCGCAGGTGATGCTCTTGCTCTCAGCAAGGCGGGGCTCCAGCGCGGCGCCACAGTTGGGGCAGGCGAGGCTGCGGCCCTTGAGCCGCGCTTCGGCGATCGACTCGCCTTCGGCCGTCACGCGCACGCCCTGCAGTGCCAATTCGCTCAACTGCACGCTGCGCCCGACCGACCACACCGGCGCCGCCGCGTCGGGGTACTCCAGGCTGCCCACATCGCCTTGCGGGCTGCGCAATTCGACGATGCGCCCGGCGCGCGGCGGCCGGGGCAGTTCCCCCTCGGCGGCACGCAGGGCCGCTTGAATGACGGCGGCCACCTGCCAGCGCTGGCCGGCCAGCGTCAACGGGGCGCCCAGCTGGGGCTGTGCCGGGGGTGTTTCAGCCAGCGGCGCCTCCAGGCTCAAGACGAAGCGGCCGTTGTCTTCGCTCAACCAGGCCGTGCGCGTTTGTTCGCCGGCGTCGAACAGCAGGTGCCATTCGTTCCAGTTCCCCAGCTCCGAGCCACGCTGCACGCGGCCGACCACGGCGAAGCCCTGGCCCATCCAGCGGCCCGTGGCGCCGAGTTGCAGCGGCGAGTAGTCGTCAAAGATTTCGGCGCTTTGGCCGATGCGGCTCAGGGTGTCGCCGTCCCGCAGCAGGGTGCTGCGGCAAAAGCTGCAGACGGCGCTGGCCGACGCCGCGCTGGCGAACTCAACCGGCGCGCCGCAGTTGGGGCAGGCCGCCCGCCATCGGCGCTGTGTGTTGCTCTCAGCCATCAACAGGCTTGATACGCATGGAAACTGACCATGGAACTTTGACGGGCGGCCAGTCGCTAGGTGTTGGTTTGCTTGGCCGTCACGGCCGCGGCAATCAGTTCCGCCACTGTGGAAACCGCGAACACCGAGAACGCGGCCCCGGCATGGCCGCTCAGCAGCAGCGCCACTGCGGCGGCGAGCAGCGCCAACCCTGCGACATGGCGCGCTCTCACTAGCCCAGCTTCTTCAGCAGGTCGGCCTTCTTGGCGGCGAACTCATCGTCCGTCAGGATGCCCTTGGCCTTGAGGTCGCCGAGCTTTTCCAGCAAAGCGACGATGTCGTCGGGCTTGCTGGCTGCTGGGGCAGGCGCTGCGGCGCCCACGCCGGCCAGGCCCTGGCCCAGCGTTTGTGCCAGCGTCTGGCCCAGCGCCACGCCGGCGCCCAGGCCCACGGCCTCACCGGCGATGCCGCCCGAGCCGGCGCCCTTGGCCAGTTCCGGAATGGCTTGTGCGGTTTGGTACTGTACGAACTGGCCCATGTTCTGGCCAATGATGCCCATGCCGATGCGCTGGTCGAGGATCTTTTGCAGTTCTTCGGGCAGCGACACGTTCTGCATCGTCACCGACAGCAATTCCAGGCCGATGGCATCAAACGCGGGTGCGGTCGCATTCTTGAGCGCGGCGGCGAATTCGATCTGGTTGGCGGCCAGGTCCAGGAAGGCGGTGCCGCTGCTGGCGACAGCGTCGCTGATGTGCTGCAGCATCAAGCCTCGCAGCTGGCCGTCCAGGTCGGCGGTGGTGTAGCGCTCGCGGGTGCCGGAGATTTGGGTGTGGAAGGTCTTGGCGTCCTTGATGCGGTAGGCGTAGTTGCCGAAGGCGCGCAGGCGCACGGCACCGAAATCCTTGTCGCGGATGGCAACCGGCTGGCTGGTGCCCCAGCGTTGGTCGATCTGCTGGCGGGTGCTGAAGAAGTAGACGTCGCTCTTGAAGGGCGACTCGAACAACTTGTCCCAGTTCTTGAGGTAGGTGAGGATGGGCAGCGTTTGTGTGGTGAGCTTGTGCGTGCCGGGGCCGAAGACGTCGGCCACCTGGCCTTCATTCACGAACACCGCGACTTGCGACTCGCGCACCACCAATTGGCCGCCGTTCTGGATTTCCATGCCCGCCATCGGGAAGCGCCAAGCCAGCGTGCCGTCGCTGTCTTCCGTCCACTGGATGACGTCTATGAACTGTTTCTTGATGAAATCCATCAGGGCCATGTCGAATTCCTGGCTGCGAAAAATAAAGCTTGGCGGAGTATCCGACCCGCAGCAGTCGCTTCTCTGTCCAAACAGGTGAATCTCACCGCAAGCAAACAGTGAGAATCGGTGACATGAGAAGCGTTCGTATTCAGACGGAAGACTTTGACCTCAGCATTGAGACACAAGCCTTGCGCGAGGCTGACGGCGGCATCGGCGCCGTGGTGGCGTTTGTGGGCACGGTGCGCGAGCACAGCAGCGGCGCGGCGGTCAGCCAGATGGATCTGGAGCATTACCCCGGCATGACCGAAGCCGCCATCGAAGGAATGATGGACGAGGCGTTCACGCGCTTCGACATCCGCGCCGCGCGCGTGATCCATCGTGTCGGGCCGCTGATGGCGCGCGATCAGATCGTGCTGGTGCTGGTGGCCAGCGCACACCGGGGGCAGGCGTTTCAGGCCTGCGAGTTCCTGATGGACTATCTGAAGACCCAGGCCCCGTTCTGGAAGAAGGAATACACACCCGACGGCGCCCACTGGGTGGATGCCCGCGTGGCGGACGACGAGGCGCTGGCCCGCTGGGGCATTGCCGCGGGCAACGCCTCTGACGCCTCTGACGCCTCTGACGCGGGTGTCGAGGCCGCAGCTTTCGCCGCAGCCGTCAGCACGCCGGAGCGCGCCGCGTGAACGGCCTGGCCGTGGCGGTGGGCGCCGCCTTCGGGGCCTTGGCCCGGTGGCAGGCGGGGCTGCTGCTCAATACCCGCTGGTGGGGCTTCCCGCTGGGCACGCTGGCCGTGAACCTGATCGGCGGCTTCTTGATCGGCATGGCGCTGGAGTGGTTCGGCCGGCAGCCGAACGAGGTGCTCAAGCTCTTGCTGGTGACCGGCTTCCTGGGCGGGTTGACAACGTTCTCAGCGTTTTCCGGTGAGTCGCTGGCCTTGCTCAAGAGCGGCCAGTTGGCGCTGGCGGCCGCCCACACGCTGGCGCACGTGCTCGGTTCCTTGTTCGCAGCCTGGCTGGGCATGCGCGTTGTGCAAGCCTTGATTTGAGTCAACTTGAAATGCGCTGAAAGGCGCCCACTTGGCTTCGCAACAGGAGGTTCCATCCCATGCGTGCCGACAAGTTCACCACCCGATTCCAGGAAGCCCTGGGCGAGGCGCAAAGCCTGGCCCTGTCGCGAGACAACCCGTACATCGAGCCGGTTCACGTGCTCTCGGCCATGTTGGCGCAGGACGACGGCCCCCGTGCGTTGCTGGAGCGCGCCGGCGTGAAGTCGCCCGCGCTGAAGACCGCGTTGGACGGCCTGATGGCCGGGCTGCCGCAGGTCAGTGGCGCGGGGCAGACCGTGCAAGCCGGCCGTGACCTGGTGGCGTTGCTGCAGGCCGCCGAAAAGGAAGCCACCAAGCGGGGCGACCAGTTCATCGCCAGCGAAATGTTCCTGCTGGCGTTGGCGGACGCCAAGACCGATCTGGCCGGCATCGTGCGCGGCCACGGGCTCACGCGCAAGGCGCTGGAAGCCGCCATTGAAGCCGTGCGCGGGGGCGCCAAGGTCGATTCGGCCGAAGCGGAAGGCCAACGCGAGGCGCTGAAGAAGTACACGCTTGACCTCACCGAGCGCGCCCGCCTGGGCAAGCTGGACCCCGTCATCGGCCGCGACGAGGAAATCCGCCGCGCCATCCAGGTGCTGCAGCGCCGCAGCAAGAACAACCCGGTGCTGATTGGCGAGCCGGGCGTGGGCAAGACGGCCATCGTCGAGGGCCTGGCGCAGCGCATCGTCAACGGCGAGGTGCCGGATTCGCTGAAGAACAAGCGCGTGCTGGTGCTGGACATGGCCCTGCTGCTGGCCGGCGCCAAGTACCGCGGCGACTTCGAGGAGCGCCTGAAGGGCGTGCTCAAAGAAGTGGCGCAGGACGAGGGCCAGACCATCCTCTTCATCGACGAAATCCACACCATGGTGGGCGCCGGCAAGGCCGAGGGCGCCATCGACGCGGGCAACATGCTCAAACCGGCGCTGGCGCGCGGCGAGCTGCACTGCATTGGCGCGACCACGCTCGACGAATACCGCAAGTACGTCGAGAAAGACGCGGCCCTGGAGCGCCGCTTCCAGAAGGTGCTGGTGGACGAGCCCAGCGTGGAGGCGACGATTGCCATCCTGCGCGGGCTGCAGGAGAAGTACGAGGTGCACCACGGCGTGGAGATCACCGACCCGGCCATCGTGGCCGCGGCGGAACTCAGCCACCGCTACATCACTGATCGCTTCCTGCCCGACAAGGCCATCGACCTCATCGACGAAGCCGCGGCCAAGATCAAGATCGAGATCGACTCCAAGCCCGAGGCCATGGACCGGCTGGACCGCCGCATGATCCAGCTCAAGATCGAGCGCGAGGCTGTGCGCAAGGAGAAGGACGAGGGCTCGCAAAAGCGCTTCGCCCTCATCGAGGAAGAGCTGCTGAAGCTGCAGCGCGAGTACGACGATCTGGAAGAAATCTGGACGGCCGAAAAGGCCCAGGCCCAGGGCTCGGCGCACGTCAAGGAAGAGATCGACCGCATCCGCCAGCAGATCGAGGACCTGAAGCGCAAGGGCGACTTCAATAAGGTCGCCGAGTTGCAATACGGCCGCCTGCCGGAGCTTGAAAAGCAGCTCAAGGAAGCCCAGGCCAAGGAAGCCGGCAAGGCCGGCACCGACAAGCCGCAGCTGCTGCGCACGCTGGTGGGCGCCGAAGAGATCGCCGAAGTTGTGGCGCGTGCCACGGGCATTCCCGTGTCCAAGCTCATGCAGGGCGAGCGCGAGAAGCTGCTGCAGATGGAAGCCAAGCTGCACGAGCGTGTGGTGGGCCAGGAGGAAGCCATCCAGGCCGTGTCCGACGCCATCCGTCGCTCGCGCGCCGGTTTGAGTGACCCGAACCGGCCGCTGGGCAGCTTCCTGTTCCTCGGCCCCACGGGCGTGGGCAAGACCGAGCTGTGCAAGGCGCTGGCCGGCTTCCTGTTCGACAGCGAAGACCACATGGTGCGCATCGACATGAGCGAGTTCATGGAGAAGCACTCGGTCAGCCGTTTGATCGGCGCGCCTCCGGGCTACGTGGGCTACGAGGAAGGCGGGACGCTGACGGAAGCCGTCCGCCGCAAGCCCTACTCGGTGCTGCTGCTGGACGAGGTCGAGAAGGCGCACCCGGACGTGTTCAACGTGCTGCTGCAGGTGCTGGACGATGGCCGCCTGACCGACGGCCAGGGCCGCACGGTGGACTTCAAGAACACGGTCATCGTGATGACCTCCAACCTGGGCTCCCAGCACATCATGGCGCTGGCGGGGCAGGGCGACGAGGTCATCCGCGACGCGGTGTGGGGCGAGGTCAAGGGCCACTTCCGGCCCGAGTTCCTGAACCGGATCGACGAGACGGTGATCTTCCATGCGCTGGGCGCGGATCACATCAAGAGCATCGCTCGCATCCAGTTGCGTCAACTCGAAGCGCGTCTGGAGAAGATGGAGATGAAGCTCTACATCAGCGAGGAAGCGCTGGACGAACTGGCCAAGGTCGGTTTCGACCCGGTGTTCGGCGCCCGGCCGCTCAAGCGTGCGATTCAGCAGCGCATCGAGAACCCGCTGTCCAAGCTCATCCTGGAGGGCAAGTTCGGCCCGAAGGACGTGATCCCGGTGCAGATGGCCGACGGGGAGTTCAGCTTCGGGCGCGTGGTGCACTGAGCAGGGCGCGCGTGCCGCGCGCCCACTCGGATGGTTGGCATCGCTTCAACCGCTTTGACCGAAAGGCAGAGCGGTTTTTTTTGCGTTTATGAATAGAATGCAAATCGTTCTCATTTGCATTTAACAAGACAATGGCTTGGTATGAACTGGCACAGCGTGCCCCGCGGCCTGCGGCGTTGACCGGTCGTCAAGCGGCGTGGCGGCTGTGGCGGTGGCCGGTCTCGATTGGCTTCCTGGTGGCCAGCGGCCTGGTCTCGGCCTTGGTGTCCGACCGCTGGGGCGACGCCTGGTCATGGCTGGCGCTGGGCCTGCCCGTTCTCGTCATGGTCCGGTGTTCGACGCGCCGTTGATCTCCTCTCGTAGTTACCTCCTACCTTCCCCCTGACTGATGACCCGTCCAAAACTTCTGCTGACCGCCTGCGCCTTGGCTGCCGCCAGCTTCACCGCACAGGCCCAAACGTCGACGTCCTCTGATGAAGCGGCTCAGCCCGCCAGCTTGCAGACCGTCGTGGTCAACGGCAAGCGCGCCAACCGTGTGTCCAGGGGCGCCACCGGCTTGCCGATGGACGTCAAAGAGACCCCGCAGACCATCAGCAGCATCGACCGTGAAGACATGGCCAACTTCGGCCTCACCGGCAGCAACGAGGCCCTGAGCCTGGCCACTGGCATCAACGTCGAGCAGTACGAGACCAACCGCGCCACCTTCAACGCCCGTGGATTCGAGATTCAATTGACGCAGGTTGACGGCCTGGGCATGACGAACTCCTGGGGCACGGTCGTTGGCCGGGAAGACACCTTTCTCTTCGATCGCATCGAGCTCATCCGCGGCGCCAATGGCTTGCTGACGGGTGTGGGCAATGCGTCGGGCACCATCAACTACATCCGCAAGCGCCCGCTGAACCAGGACGTGGGAGCGTTCAATGTGACCCTGGGCGCCTGGGAGCAGAAGCGCGCGGCGCTGGACGTCAACAAGGTGCTCACGGAGGACGGGGCCTGGGCGGGGCGGCTGATCGTCGCGCACGAGGACAAGGATTCCTACCTGCGCGACCTGCACGACCAACGAACGTCGGTCTACGGTGTGGTCGACGGCCAGATCGGCAGCCGCGGTGTGTTGACGGTGGGCGTCACAGCTGTGGACTCGAAGCAGGACTCGCCCATGTGGGGCTCTCTCACGCTGCGGCGTGCCGATGGCACGCAGGCCGATTTCCCGGCGGGCGCCTCCACCTCGCAGCGCTGGACTTACTGGAACACGCGCTCCTACAACGCGTTCGTCGAGTACACGCACCAACTGGCCGACGGCTGGGAGGGCAAGCTGACCTACAACACGCGCCACGGCGATGAATCGACCCGACTGCTCTACGCGTACTCACCCACGGGCATGCTGAACGCCGACAACACCGGGTTGATCGGCTGGCCGTATCGCAGCGAGGGCGACACGGATCACCGGGTGCTGGACGCCAACCTCAGTGGTGACTTCCAGGCGTTCGGCCGTCAGCACCGTTTGCTGGTGGGCGTGAGCCAGTCCCGAGAGACGACGGCCGTGGACACTTTCCCGGTGCAGAACCACATGGGCGATGCGCTGCCGGCTTTTCCCTATGGAGGCGACGTCTACACCGAGCCGACCTGGGGCGCACGGGAGCCCAGCACCCGTGGCGAGCAGCAGCTGACCCGCGTCTATGCCGCGTCGCAGATCAGCCTGACGGACGATCTCAAGGGCATCGTCGGAGTGAACGCGGTGCGTCTGTCCCGCAACGGCGCCTCCATCTACGGCAACGCCGCCACCCACACCGTCTACCCGGACACGCGCGAGGTCAGCCCCTATGTGGGCTTGACCTACGCGCTCTCACCCGCGGTCACCGGCTATGTGTCCTACTCCGACATCTTCCAGAACCAGGACCAGACCGACACGAAGGGTGCGTATCTCGCTCCCATGAAGGGCGTCAACGCCGAGGTGGGCGTGAAGGCCGAGTGGCTGAATCGCGCCTTGCTGACGACGCTTGCTGTGTTCACGGCCAAGCAACAAGGATTGGCCACCTATGGGGGCGTGATCACCGGCACCGGGACGTCGCTCGACGGCCAGTCCTGGTACGAAGGAAAGGATGTGAAGTCGCGCGGTGTGGAGGCCGAAGCGACCGGTCGGCTGGGCAAGGATGCCAAGCTGACTTTGGGCTACACGCACCTCCGGCTCACCGGCCCGGATGGGCAGGACATCTATGAATGGGTGCCCCGCAACACCGTCAACTTCCGGGTCGACAGCCGCTTGCCAGTGCTGCCGGGCTTGCGCCTGGGCCTGGGGGGCCGTTGGCAGTCGGCGGTGAGCAAAGCGGGCGGCCCCAAGCAGGTCGGCTATCTCGTGGCGAACGCCTTCGCGGCGTATGACTTGTCACCGGCCGCGACGCTGCGCCTGAACGTGAACAACCTGTTCGACAAGAAATACGTGGGCGGCCTGGCGTACGGCGCCATCGCCGGGGCGCCGCGCCATGCGTCGGTGACGCTGGACTACAAGCTCTGAGCCGGCCATGACGCTGACGCCGCGCGCCATCCGCATCTGGGCCTGGCTGCACACATGGAGCAGCCTGGTTTGCACGCTGTTCATGCTGCTGCTGTGCCTGACGGGCTTGCCGCTGATCTTCCATCATGAGATTGGCCACCTCACCGGCACGGAGGTGGAAGCGCCGACCCTGCCGGCCGCGCGTGAGTCGCAACGCGCGCGTGCCGACGAGGTGATGGCCGCAGCCCGCGCCCGCCACCCCGACCGCATCGTGCAGTTCATGGGCAAGTCTGACGATGACGATCGGCTGTGGTGGGCCACGCTCGCCCCCACGCCGGAGCCGACGGAGGACTACAAGTCCGTCATGGTCGACGCTCGCACCGGCGAGGTGGTGGGCGAGTACCGGGTCGGGGAGGGGTTCATGGACTTGATGTTCCGTCTGCATGTGGACCTGTTCGCCGGCTTGCCCGGCAAGCTTTTCCTGGGTTTCATGGGCTTTCTGCTGCTGGTGGCGCTGGTGTCGGGCGTCGTGCTCTACGCACCCTTCATGCGCAAGCTGGACTTCGGCACCGTGCGTCACGAGCGCTCGGCGCGCATCCGCTGGCTGGATCTGCACAACTTGATCGGCATCGTGACGTTGGTTTGGTGCTTTGTCGTGGGCGCGACCGGCGTCATCAACACCGGCGCTGACCTGCTGGTCAAGCACTGGCAGGTGGAACACGTGGGCGACCTGGTGCGGCCTTACCAGGGGCTCCCCCTGGTGGCCGAGCGTGACCGTGCCCCCCTGCAGCAGGCCTTGGAGGCGGCGCAGGTCGCGGCGCCGGGCAAGCACCTGTCGTTCATCGCGTTCCCGGGCTCTGCGTTCTCCAGTCCGCATCACACCACCTTTTTCATGCGCGGCGACACCCCGCTGACTGCCAAGCTGATGGTGCCCGTGCTCGTGGATGCGCGCACCGCTCGTGTCACGGTCGTGCCTGAGATGCCCTGGTATCTGGACGCGCTGCTGCTGTCCCAGCCCTTGCATTTCGGAGACTACGGCGGCCTGCCGATGAAGATCCTGTGGGCGCTGCTGGACATCGCCACGATCTTGCTGCTGGGCAGCGGCCTCTACCTGTGGTGGAAGAAGCGCGGAACCGCCCGCTCACCAGCGCGAGGCGTGGTCCTCGGTCACGCCGAGCAGGCGCTCGACACGCCGCGCTGACGCCCCGGGTGCCGAACGAACCCAACCATCGAACACGCCCACGGGCTGCACATACCGACTGGCGGCGAAGCCGAGGTTCTTGTCCGCAGCGCGTGCGCCCTCTGGCGTGAACTGCAGGTCCAGCAGGCCACAGTCGGTGCGCACCTGCCAGGGGGCGCGGGGCTGGGCGGCGTCGAACGTGAACTGCGCTGCGCCGAGCGGGATCGGTTGCCCGTCCAGCCACAGCACGTTCTCCTGCTGGCCGAAGTAACCCTGCTGCAGGTTGAAGCCAAGGCCCGGCGCGTGGGCGCTGGCCCAGCGCCAGTCGGTGTTGCGGGCCAGGCAGCCGTTGGAGGCGTCCACGGCTGCCCAGGCGTCGTCGAGGTTGAAGCGTTGCCCGGCTGCTTCCGCCCAGCCTTGCACGGGCAGGGCGGTGGTTTTCTGCGTGGCGTGGGCCAGCCCGCCTGCAATCGGGCCCACGGCCAGCAGCGGGGGTGGCATGGCGCGCAAGTCAAGATCGGCCTCCAGGCGCAGTGCGCGGGTGGCCACGCTCAAGCGCAAGCGGCCACTTGCCTCCTGCAAGCTCAGCCTGGCGGCGGGGCCACGGAACCAGGTGTTCGCCTCCATCAAGGGCGCGTCGCTGACGCAGGCTTGCAGCCGGGGCAGGCCGTCTTGGCTCCAGTCGGCCCGCAGCGTGCGGGACTGCCGGTCGAACAGATAGGCGAACGCGCTGACGGCCCAGCCCACATCCACGATGGCCACACCGATGAACACCTGCGCGTTGCCCAGACCCACGTAGTGCCAACGTTTGTGGTGCAGCCCGCGCCACCAACGGCCAGGGCGCGGCTGCAGGGCGGACCAATCGAAGCGCGCCAGCGCCCCGGCGTACTGCCCGTGAGCGGGGCTGCCGTGGTGGACGAGGGCGGTGGGAGCGGGTGTCATGTCGAGTGTTGTTTGCGCCACTGCAATGGGGCCAGGCCGGTCCATTGCCGGAAGGCGCGGGTGAAGGCGCTTTGTTCGGAGTAGCCCAGCAGCAACGCCACCTCGGCCAGCTCCACGTTGGCGTCGCGCAGGTAGGCATCGGCCAATTGCTGGCGCGTCTGGCCCAGCAGCACCTGGAAGCTCAGGCCCTGTTCGGTCAACCGCCGTTGCAGGCTGCGCGGGCTCATCTGCAGGCTGTTCGCGAGGTCGCCTACCTGCGTTCGGCCGCTGCGAATCAGCCCGACCAGCGCCTGGCGCCAAACGGCCAGCGGGCCACTGATGGCGGCCACGTCCTGCAGCAGGCGCTCGGCCTGGGCGTCCAGCAGGGCCAGCAGGGCGGCGTCGGCCCCGCGCAGGGGCAGGGCCAGGTCTTGCGAGGCCAGCACCACGCGGGTGGTGGGCTGGCCGAATCGCACCGGCCCGCCGAAGAACTCCTGGTAGGGCCGCACATCGGCCGGCCGTGGGTTGACGAAGTCCACCGCCACCGCCCGCACGGGGCGGCCGGTGAACTCGCGCGTGAGCTGCATCAGCGCGGCGATTGCGGTTTCGTCCACCAGGGCGCCGGGGCGGCCACGCTCCACGCCCCATTCGATGCACAGCCCCTGCGCGCAGGGGCGCACCTGTGCGAGGTTGACGTCGTAGATCGCGCGGTGGTGGCGCTCCAGTCGCTGCAAGGCGTCGGCCAACGTGCCGCAGGCCAGCGCGGCAAAACCCACCAGCCCGAAATGCCGGGGCGCGATGCCCCGCGCCAGGCGCAGCGTGAAGGTGGCCTTGGTGCCGGGGTCCAGTTCGCGTGCGCGCTCCAGCAGGGCCCGCCAGCGTTTCAGCGCCACAAAACTCTCGGTGGCGGCCGGCGGCTCGCCCAGTTCGTTGGCACGGCCCAGCGCGGCCATGTGCTCGAACAGCAGCCGGACGTAACTGGCAGCGACGCGGGTGTCATCCATGAGCGCGAAATCATCCCGCGCGCTCGGGGCGCTGCCGCTGCGGGATCACCCGAGGCTTGGCGCGATCCGTCAAAAAACCGGCGCTTGCGGTCAAGAAGCGGGCGCGGCTTGTGGCCACCATCGCGGCATGGACACGCTGCTCGACCTCTACACACGCCACGTGGATTGGCGCGACCTGACGCTGGTGGTGCTGTCGCCGGTGTTTGCGGTCTTCTTGGCGCTGGAGGCTTGGCGCTTTCGGCGCACCGGCGTGTTCGACTGGCGGGATAGCTTCGACAGTCTCAACAGCGGCGGCAGCTACTTGGTGGTGGACTTGCTGCTGTTGTCGGTGCTGGTGCTGCCGGCCATGGGCTGGGTGTATGCCCATCGGCTGTTCACGCTGGAGATCAGTGTGGCGCGGTTTGCCGGGCTCTTCCTGCTGGTGGAGTTGCTCTACTACGGCTTTCACCGCGCCAGCCACCGCATCCGCTGGTTCTGGTGCTCGCACGTGGTGCACCACGGCTCGGAGCACATGAACTTCGGCACCGCGCTGCGACAGAGCTGGTTCTACCCCATCGCGGGCAACTGGCTGTTCTACCTGCCGGCGGTGTGGCTGGGCTTTGAGCCGCGCTGGGTGCTGTTCGCGCTGTCGTTGAACCTGGCCTACCAATTCTTCGTGCACACGACCTGGGTGGGCCGCCTGCCGGACTGGTTCGAGTTCCTCTTCAACACGCCCTCGCACCACCGGGCCCACCACGGCCGCAACCCGCAGTACCTCGACAAGAACTTCGGCGGCACGCTGATCGTGTTCGATCGGTTGTTCGGCACTTTCGAGCCCGAGCGGGAGGCGGTGGACTACGGCCTGGAGCACCCGTTCCCCACGCACAACCTGTTCTGGCTGAACGCGCACGAATGGCGGGCCATGTTCCGCGACATGGCGGCCGAGTCCAACTGGCGCCTGCGCCTGGCGCACCTGTGGATGCCGCCGGACTGGCGGCGCGGCGGGCCGGCGGGCGCTCCTACCGCCGCGCGGCGAGCCGACCCGATGGCGGGCGACGCGGCAGCGAACTCACCGCGCTGAAGCTGCTCGCGCCAAGGGCCTCGCCCCGTGCGGGAGAATCTGGCGCCATGACTGCTGCTTCCCAAGACGCCCCCGTCGTCATCATTGGTGCCGGCCTTGCCGGCCTGACTGTGGCCCTGCACCTGGCCGACACGGTGCCGGTGGTCATCCTCGCCAAGCGCCAGCTGACGGAAGCCGCCACCGCTTGGGCGCAGGGCGGCATCGTGGGCGTGCTGGGCAGCGACGACAGCATCGACAGCCATGTGCGCGACACGCAAGACGCCGGCGCCGGCTTGGTGGATGCGGCCACCGCCCGCTTCATCGCCGAGCGCAGCGCCGCCGCCGTGGGCTGGCTGGTGGAGCAGGGCGTGCCCTTCACGCCGGACGACACCGGCCCCATGGGCCTGCACCTCACACGCGAAGGCGGCCACGCGGTGCGCCGCATCGCCCACGCGGCCGACGCCACCGGCAAGGCCATCCACGACCAACTGCTGGACGTGGCTCGGCGCCACCCCAACATCACGCTGCGTGAGCGCTGGATGGCGGTAGACCTGATCACCTCGCGCCACGTGCAGCGCGAAGACGTGGACAAAGGCGTGCCTCGCGTCTACGGCGTGTACGCGCTGGACATCGACGCCCAGCGCGTCGAGACCCTGCCGGCCCGCTCGGTGGTGCTGGCCACAGGCGGCGCAGGCAAGGTGTACCGCTACACCACCAACCCCGACACCTCCACCGGTGATGGCATTGCCATGGCCTGGCGGGCGGGCTGCCGGGTGGCAAACATGGAGTTCATCCAGTTCCACCCCACCTGCCTGTACCACCCGCAGGAGCGCAGCTTCCTCATCACCGAGGCGCTGCGCGGGGAGGGCGGGCATCTCAAGCTGCCCGATGGCACCCGCTTCATGGCCGCGCACGACGAGCGCATGGAGCTCGCGCCGCGGGACATCGTGGCCCGTGCCATCGACTTCGAGATGAAAAAGCACGGCCTGGACCATGTGTGGCTGGACGCCACGCACCTGGGCGAAGCCTTCCTGATCGAGCACTTCCCCACCATCCACGCGCGCTGCCTGAAGCTGGGCATCGACATCGCCAAACAGCCCATTCCTGTGGTGCCGGCGGTGCACTTCACCTGCGGCGGCGCGGTGACCGACCTGAACGGCCGCTGCGACCTGCCCGGCCTCTACGCAGTGGGCGAAACCGGCTACACCGGCCTGCACGGCGCCAACCGCCTGGCCAGCAATTCGTTGCTGGAGTGCGTGGTGCTCGGCCAAACCTGTGCGGCCGACATCCTCAGCCACCCAGTGCAAGCGCCGGCCCCGCTGCCCGCGTGGGACGAAAGTCAGGTGGACAACGCCGACGAGCAGGTCGTCATCGCCCACAACTGGGACGAACTGCGCCTGCTGATGTGGAACTACGTCGGCATCGTGCGCACCACCAAGCGGCTGGAGCGGGCCCTGCACCGCATCGACCTGCTGCGTGGCGAAATCGACGACTACTACGGCAGCTTCCGCGTGACCCGTGACCTGCTGGAGTTGCGCAACCTGGTCGACTGCGCCGAGCTCATCGTGCGCTCCGCCCTCATGCGCCACGAAAGCCGCGGCCTGCACTACAGCCGCGACTACCCGCAAACGCTGCCGGTGAGCTTCCCGACGGTGTTGATCAGCGAGCGGCGGCGGCGTTGAGGCCGTGAAACCCTGGCGCTGGCTTCACGGGCTGCTGGGGCTGACCCTGGCCGGGTTGCTGGCGTGGGGCGGTTGGGTCGAATACCGGGAACTCTCCGAACTCGCGCCGGTCAACCCGGCCGAGGTGGTGGATGAGGTCGTCGCGCAGTTGCAGCAGCGCGCGCTGAACGCGGCCAAGGTGGATTGGCCTCAGGCGCGGCGGACTGCACTGGAGACCGCAAGCAGTGGCCGGCGCCGTGATCTCGACCTGGCGCTCGACCGGTTGGTGCGCGGGCTTGAAGATGGGCATTCCTTCTATCTGCCGGTCCGTTCCGCCGTGCCGATGCTTGCGTCGTCGGCCAGCGCTGAGCCCCAGCCGTTGGCCCGTTTGGAGGCGCCAGTTCGCGGCGTATCGAGGCTGGCGGTGGACGCCTTCAGCAGCCTCGATGCTGAGCAGGTGCGTAAGGCAGCGGCCGCGCTGCGGGCGCTGGCTCTCACGTTGCGTCGCGACGCGACGTGCGGTTGGCTGCTCGACCTCACGCGCAACCGCGGCGGCAACATGTTTCCCATGTTGCAGGGGTTGTCGCCCTGGCTGCCGGAAGGTGACTGGTTGCAGTTCGAGGACGCATCGGGTGCACGCGTCTCGCTCCGACGTGGGGCGGATGGCATCTGGCTGGGCGCGCAGCGCGTGAGCGAACCTGTAGCAGACGATGCCTGGCCGCAAGGCCTGCCGCCGCGCCGTGTGGCCGTGCTGTTGGGGGCGGAGACGGCCAGCTCCGGTGAAATGGTGGCCCTGGCGTTCAAGGCATTGCCGCA
Organism: Pelomonas baiyunensis; assembly: GCF_043555935.1. NCBI lineage: Bacteria > Pseudomonadati > Pseudomonadota > Betaproteobacteria > Burkholderiales > Sphaerotilaceae > Roseateles > Pelomonas baiyunensis. The sequence goes on from NZ_JBIGIB010000001.1 coordinate 1,210,249, forward strand.
CGTGCTCTTCTTTGGCCGCGCTACAGCGGGCCTGACCAGCGGCAACGAACTGTTGCCGCTTCGCAATGGCGGTCTGATTGCCATGACCACAACCCGGGCTGTGGATCGGGCCGGCCATGTGCACCACGGCAGCATCGCGCCGGACCAGGCGTTTGGCGACGACGAAGCTGCGGCACTGGCGGCCGCCGCCTGGGTTGTTCAGGGGTGCAGCCCTGGCGGATGACAGCGCCGTGGGACTACTGGCCGCCGGCCCAGCCGGCAATGTCACCGGCGGCGATGCCCTCGCCGAGGGTGACCGACGAGCCCACTGCCTCGACGACTGCCGTCTTGCGGTCCAGCCCGAGCAGCTCCCGTAAGCGCACGGTGGCTTCGATGCCGGTGCAGTGCCCGCCCAGCAGGTAGCGCAGGCCTTTCAGGTGCGCAGCGGTGCGTTGCAGCACTGCATCGGGTTTGGCGAAGAGGTGCAGGCCGCCGATGACAGCCAGCAATGAGCTGTCGCCCGTGAGCGCACGGGCGGCATCGGCGATGTTCATGATGCCGGCGTGGCCGCAGCCGGTGATGACGATGGCGCCTTGCGCCGTCGGGATGACAAGGGAGCTGTCCTCCCGCAGGTTGTCCGGCACGAGTTCGCTGTTGACCTTGACGGCGAACCCCGGACTCCAGTTGCGTTCGTCGTGTGGGCGTGGCACCGGCCCGGTCAGCCAGGCGCCGGGGATGACCTCGATCGGCCCGGCGTGTTCTATCACGATGCCGCCCGTCTGGCGGTACGCCTCTGCCACCGCAATGAAGCTGTTGCCGGCGCGCCCTGTGGAATCAAAGCGCGTCTCGAAGATGCCAGCGCCTACGTGCAGCCGCGACAGCGCCTTGGGGCTGCGAGCCATGAGCGCCCGGCGAAGCGGCAGCAGGCCGCCGGTGTGGTCACTGTGGAAGTGGGAGATGACCACGTCTTCCACGGTGGACAGGTCGATGCCGAGTTCCTTCGCGTTCTCCAGCACCACCTCGGGTCGGGCTCCGGTGTCGAACAACAGCTTCCGGCCATCGACCTCCACCAGCGCCGCATAGCCCCATTCACCTAGACCGGCATCGGCCAGCATGGTGGAGAGCGTGGTCACCTTCACCGCGCGAACGGGTCGAGGTGCCTCCCCGGCATGGGACAGCCCGCAACGCAGGGCCAGGCAGGCTGCCAGCCATCGGAGCACGCCATGACGCATCGGCAATCTCCTGGGTGCCGTGGCCGGAGCCAGACCGGCCGGCGGCCGGGTTTACTTGCGCGACCGCAGCGCCGTGCGTGCCTGCACGAAGTTGAACGCGTAGCTCACCGCGTCGTTGATGGCGACGTCGATCTCGTGGCGTTCGTGCTCGGTCAGGTAGAAGCTGAAATCCACCTCGTGGCGGATGTAGCGCGGGGTCAGGCGGTTCAGGGCCACGCAGGCCACGTCGCACAGCAGGTCGTTGCTGGCAGCGATGTCGGGGTGGGCTTCGGCGGCGTCCATCACGGCGGCGAACACTTCGCGCTCGTGGTGGTTGTAGAGGGAGCTGAAATCAGCGGGCATGGCGGGCCTTTCGAGACGGGGGAGGGCGATGCGCTGTTATAGCGCCGCGCCGTTGCGGCCCCCACTGTCCCAGATCAAGCGGCGCCGATGCCCGGGGTCATCCCGGAGGCCTGGGCCTTGCGGGCGGCGGTGAAGTCCAGCATGCGGGTGATGCAGCGCTGGGCCTGCACCCGGGTGGCTTCGTCCACGTGAATCTCGGGCGCGCCGCGCTCCAGGCATTCCACCAGGTTGAGCAGGCCGTTCATGGCCATCCAGGGGCAGTGCGCGCAGCTCTTGCAGGTGGCGCTGTTGCCGGCGGTAGGCGCCTCCACCAGCACCTTGCCCGGCGCGAGCTGGCGCATGCGGTGCAGGATGCCGTTGTCGGTCGCCACGATGTAGGCCGGCGCCTTGCCTTCCACCACGGCTTTGATGAGGGCGGAGGTGGAGCCCACCACGTCGGCCTGTTCCACCACGCTCTTGGGCGACTCGGGGTGCACCAGCACCAGGGCGCCGGGGTGCTGCTCGCGCAACAACTCCAGCTCCAGCCCCTTGAACTCGTCGTGCACGATGCAGGCGCCGTTCCACATCAGCATGTCAGCGCCGGTCTGCTCCTGGATGTAGCGGCCCAGGTGGCGGTCCGGGGCCCAGAGGATCTTCTGGCCCTTGGCGTGCAGGTCGGACACGATCTCCAGCGCGCAGGAGCTCGTCACCATCCAGTCGGCGCGGGCCTTCACGGCGGCGCTGGTGTTGGCGTAGACGACGACCTGGCGGTCGGGGTGGGCATCGCAAAAGCGGGCGAAGTCGTCCGCCGGGCAGCCCAGGTCCAACGAGCAGGTGGCGTCCAGGTCGGGCATCAGCACGCGCTTTTCGGGGCTGAGGATCTTGGCCGTCTCGCCCATGAAGCGCACGCCGGCCACCACCAGGGTCTGAGCGGCGTGGTCGCGGCCGAAGCGGGCCATTTCCAGCGAGTCGGACACGATGCCGCCGGTTTCCAGCGCCAGGTCCTGCAGTGCGCCGTCCACGTAGTAGTGCGCCACCAGCACTGCGTTGTGCTGTTGCAGCAGCGCCTTGGCCCGGGCCGTCAGCGTTTGGCGGTCGGCGGCGGAGAGCGGCGCGGGCGTCTTGGCCCAGGCGTGGGCGGTGGAGCAGGTGCCGGCGGCGTCCTGGCGGGTGTAGTCGAACAACTGGGTGCTCATGGTGGGCTCAACACGGGGCAGCCCGGGGCTGCCTGTCAGATGGAACTGCCCCGCATTGTCGTTGGCCCATGGAGGGCCCGCGCACGGCGGGCCCTTGCTGGCGGGAGGTCAGGGCAGGCGCAGGCGGTCGCGCTCGCTCACGCGGGCGGTATTGCTGGGCTCGTTGCCATAGCGGTAGGTCACGCTCAGGGTTTTGCGTTGCCCCGGGGCGGGGTCAAAGCCGAATACGTCGTTGCGTACCTCCATGTCCAGGCGGTCGCTGCGGGCCAGTGCGCGAAGGGCGGGCGTCACGTCCACCCAACGGCCGTCAGCGCCGTAGCTGGCGCTTTCGATGAACAGGCGGCCCAGCGGCGCAGCCGGCGGCCGCACCGGGCCGCGGTCTGTGCCGGCACCCCAGCCGCCGCCCCAGTCGCCCCGGCCCCAGCCGATGAACTGGTTGCCGTCCACCACCTGGTACTCCCGGTACTCGAACGTGCGCGGCTGGCCGGCACGGTCGCGGGCCATGATGCGCAGGGTCTTGGTTTCGCCGGGCGCTGGGTCCATGCCACCGAAGGTCTCGTTCCCGAGGCGGAAGCGCACGTCGCGGCGGGCCAGTTCGCGCAGCCGATCGGTCACGTCCACCTCGTGGCGGCCGGTGCCATAGGTGGCGTACTGGATGGTGAATTCACCGTCGTCATGGTTGTCGCCACCACGGCGGCCGCGGTCGCCGTGCCAGCCCCGGTCGCCCGGCTCGCCCCAGTTGCCGCGGCTCCAACCTACGAACTGGTTGCCGTTCACCAGGTCGCGCTCGCGGTACTCGAACTGGCGCTCCTGGCCGAAGCGGTCGCGCGCAAAGATCTTCAGCGTCTTGGTGCGGCCCGGGTCGGGGTCCACACCGAAGAGTTCGTTGGTGAGGCGAAAGCGGCGGTCCTGGCGGGCCAGGTCGCGCAGGCGTTCGGTCACGTCCACGTGCGTGTACTCGGTGCCGTAGCGGGCGTGGAGGATCAGGAACTCGCCGTCGTCGTCCGCGCGGGCGTTGAGGCTGAGCAGGCCGAACAGGCCGGCGGCCAAGCCCAGGGTGAGGTGTCGTCGTTGCATGCGGGTTCCTGTGTGCGTGGGGGCGGGCATCCTATGCGCTCTCAACGCGCCGGAGGGCACTGCGGTGCGACAAGAACCCAACGGCGCTGGTTACCGTGTGTGACGCGCCCGGCTCCCCGGGCGACGCTTACGCCTCGGCAAAGAAGCGGCTGGGCGGCATGCCCACCGTGCGGGTGACCATGGCGGTGAAGGCGCTGGCGCTGGCGTAGCCCAACTCGGTGGCGATGTGGCTCATGGGCTGGCCGCGGGCTGCCAGCGTCAGCGCGTGGGCCAGCAGCAACTGGGAGCGCCACTGGGCAAAGCTGGTTCCCAGCTGCTCGCGGAACAGGCGGCTCAGCGTGCGCGGGCTGGCGCCGGCTTCGGCGGCCCAGGCGTCCAGCCCGCCCAGCCGCCCGGGCTCGCGCAGCATGGCTTCGCACAGGCGGCGCAGGCGCGCGTCTTGCGGCAGCGCCACGCCCAGGGCCAGCGGGCGGGCGCGTTGCAGTTCCACCAGCAGCAGGGCCTCCAGGCAGGCGCGGCGCTCGCGGTCGGCGGGGCTCTCGGGCGGAAGCGGGTCGGGCAGGGCGGGCAGGGCTTGCACCACTTCCCGCATCAGGGGCGACACCTCCAGCACACGGCCCAGGCGCCAGGCCTCGCCGGGCAACAGGTCGGGCTGCAGGTACAGCGTGCGCAGGTCGCAGCGCTCGATGGCCGTCACCGCGTGTTCCAGCCGCGGCGGAATCCACACCGCCCGCGACGGCGGCACGATGTACGTGGACGCGGCCGTGCTCACGCGCACCGCGCCGGTCATCGAGAACACCAACTGGGCCCAGGTGTGCTGGTGGGGGTGGATGTCGGTCAGGTGCTCCAGCAAGCGCGACTTGGCGCGCAGCGGCCGCTCCGGCGTGGGGGCGAAGCGGTCGGGCGCGAAGGCAGGAAAGCTGCGGCGGCGTGACATGGCTGAATTTCAACAGAACTTGACGAACCATCGCAACCGCGCCGCGCCGGGGCTCACCAGAATTCGGGCATGAACGCCACCCTTGCTGCGTCCCTGGACGCCGGCCTGCAGCGCCGCCGCGACGTGACAACCATCTCCACCATCGGCGTGGCCCACGGCACTTCGCACTTTTTCCACATGCTGCTGCCGCCGCTGTTCCCGGCGTTCATCCAAGCGTTCGGGTTGAGCTATTCGGAGTTGGGCCTGCTGGTGACGACCTTTTTCGTCATCTCTGGTGCGGGCCAAGCGCTGTCGGGCTTTGTGGTGGACCGCATCGGCGCCCGGCCGGTGCTGTTCGCGGCCATGGCCAGCTTTTTTCTGGCCTCGGTGGCGGCGGGCCTGGCGCAAGGCTTTGGCGGGCTGATGCTGGCGGCGGCACTGGCGGGTGTGGGCAATGCGCCGTTTCACCCGGCGGACTTCACCATCCTGAACAAGCGCGTGTCGCAGGCGCGCTTGGGGCATGCGTTCTCGGTGCATGGCATCAGCGGCAACCTGGGTTGGGCGCTGGCGCCGGTGTTTTCCATTGGCATTGCCGAGGCCACGGGCAACTGGCGGCTGGCCTACCTGGGCACGGGGCTGGTGGCGCTGGCGGTGATGGCGTTGCTGTTCTGGCAGCGCGCCGCGATTGATGATCGGCAAGGCAGCTGGGGCCATGCCAAGGCTGCATCCGGTGCGCCGAGCGAGCACGCGATGGCCTTCCTGAAGCTGCCTTCGGTATGGCTGTGCTTCTCGTTCTTTTTCTGGACCACGGCGGCGCTCTCGGCCATCCAGAGCTTTGCCAGCCCCGCCTTGCACCAGGTGTACGGCCTGCCGCTGGCGCTGACCGCCTATGTGGTGACCGGCTACATGCTGGCCGGCGCGGCCGGCATGGTCGTGGGGGGCTTTCTCGTGACCCGAGTGGAGCGGCTGGAGCGCACCATTGCCGTGGCCATGCTGTTCGCGGCGGCGCTGCTGCTGTTGACGGCGACTGGCTGGCTGCCTGGCCTGATGGCCGCCGCGGTGGCCGCGCTGGCGGGTTTTGGCACGGGTCTGGCCGGCCCCTCGCGCGACATGCTCATCAAGCGTGCCGCGCCGCCCGGCGCGACCGGCCGTGTGTACGGCACGGTGTATTCGGGGCTGGACATCGGTTTTGCACTGGCTGCGCCCGTGTTCGGCGCGTTGCTGGACCACGGGCAGCCGCGGGGCGTGTTCGCCGGCGCGGCGCTGGCGCTGCTGCTGGGCATCGGCTCGGCCGCGTGGGTGGGCGTGGGGCTGGCGCGCCGCGCGCCGCGCCCGGCGGCAGCGTGATCGGCGGTGGCGTCATCGGCCCCCGGAATCAGCGGCAAAGCCTGCGGCTTGTCGCCCTACAGTGCGGGGCCCGCAGCTGACCTGACTCCCATGTCCCTTCGCGTTCTGATTGGCTTGTTGATGACTTTGGCCGCCCTCGGCCTGGCCTGGCAGCAGCGCGACGCGCTGCAGGCGCTGGCCGGGCGCGCGGCGTCGTCGGCGGGTGTGTCGGCTGCCGGCGCGACCGGTGAGGTGCGCGCCGCCACCTCGGGCCCCAGCCGCGCCGGCGCGCTGCGCAAGTGCGTGCGCGGCACTGAGGTGGCCTACACCGACGCCGACTGCCCGGCCGGCTTTGCCGCCGCGCAGGTGAAGGCGCCCCCTGTGAACGTGGTGCCGGCGACCCCGGTGCCCAAGGCGTCCGATGCAGCCAGCGGCCCCACCGCGCTGCACCGGGCGTTGGACATGACGCGTGACGACACGTTGCGCGACAAGATCATGGAGCGCCAGATCGAAGGCGCCCGTTGAGGTGAAACGAGATGACTGAACAAGCCACTTCCCCCGTCCTGGCCGGCCACAAGCTGGTGGAGGCGCTCATCGCCTACGGCGTCGACACCGCCTTCGGCGTGCCCGGTGAAAGCTACCTGGCCGTGCTGGACGGCTTTCACGAGCATGCCGACAAGATCCGCTTCGTGGCCTGCCGGCAGGAGGGCGGCGCCGCCTTCATGGCCGAGGCCCAGGGCAAGCTGACCGGCCGCCCCGGCATCTGCTTCGTGACGCGCGGCCCCGGTGCCACCAACGCCAGCATCGGCCTGCACACGGCGTTTCAAGACAGCACGCCGATGATCCTGTTCATCGGCCAGGTGGCCAGCGACCAGCGCGACCGCGAGGCCTTCCAAGAGGTGGACTACCGCCAGATGTTCGGCCCCGGCACGCTGGGCATGGCCAAGTGGGTGGGTGAGGTGCACGACCCCGAGCGCCTGCCCGAGTACGTGGCGCGCGCCTTCCACACCGCCATGCAGGGCCGCCCCGGCCCGGTGGTGCTGGTGCTGCCGGAGGACATGCTGACCCAACCGATCACCGCGCCCGTGGTGGCGCCGGCCCGCCCGGCCGAAGCCGCGCCCACACCGGCCGCGCTGGCCGAGCTGCGCGAGCGCCTGGCCGTCGCCAAGAAGCCGCTGGTGATCGCCGGCGGTGGCGGCTGGACGCCCGCGGCCACCGCGGCGCTGCAACGCTTTGCCGAAGCCTGGGCCTTGCCGGTGGGCTGCGCCTTCCGCTTCCAGGACCTGTTCGACAACGCCCACCCGAACTACGCCGGCGACGTCGGCATCGGCATCAATCCGAAGCTGGCCGCCCGTGTGAAAGAAGCCGACCTCATCGTCGCCATAGGCCCGCGTCTGGGCGAGATGACGACCGGCGGCTACACGCTGCTGCAGGCCCCGCGCCCGGTGCAGCAACTCATCCACATCCACGCCGGCGCCGAGGAGCTGGGCCGCGTCTACACAGGTGAATTGCTCATCAACGCCAGCATGAGCCAGGCCGCGCTGGCGCTGGCCGAACTGCCCGCGCCGGCCGATGTGGCGTGGCGCGACTGGACCGCCCAGGCCAATGCCGACTACCGCGCCAACCTCGAACCCACACCTGTGGCGCCGCTGGACATGGCCGAGGTGATCCGCCTGCTGGACGCCAAGCTGCCCGAGGGCACCATCTTCACCAACGGCGCCGGCAACTACAGCGGCTGGCTGCATCGCTTCCACCGCTACACAGGCCTGCACCGCTTCGGCAAGACGCAGCTGGCCCCCACCTCCGGCGCCATGGGCTACGGCGTGCCGGCCGCGGTGGCGGCTGCGCTGCTGCAACACGACCGCTGGGCCGTGAACATCGCTGGCGACGGCGACTTCCTGATGACCGGCCAGGAGCTGGCCACGGCCACCGGCTACGGCGCCAAGAAGCTGCTCGTGGTGGTGGTGGACAACGGCACCTACGGCACCATCCGCATGCACCAAGAGCGCGAGTACCCGGGGCGCGTGTCGGGCAGCGATCTGTTCAACCCGGACTTCGCCCAACTGGCCGAGGCCTTCGGCTTCCTGGCCTTCAAGGCCGAGCGCACCGAAGAGGTGGGGCCGGCGCTGGATGCGGCCATTGCCGCCGGCCGCCCGGCGCTGCTGCACCTGCGGTTGTCGTCCGATGTGAGCACCTCGCGCACCACACTGAGCGCCATCCGCCAGACGGCCTTGAAGTCCAAAGGCGCCTGAGCGGCGCCAGCGATGCACTGCTGCGCAGCGACAATCCGGCCATGCCTGACATTGAACTGCCCCTGCGCGGCGACTACATCGAACTCGACAAACTGTTGAAGGCCACCGGCCTGGCCGACAGCGGTGGCCAGGCCCGCGCCCTGATCGCGGCGGGCGAGGTGAGGGTGGACGGCCAGGTGGAACTGCGCAAGACCGCGAAGATACGCGCGGGCCAGGTGGTGGTGTTTGCCGGCCAGACGGTGCGCGTGGTGGCACCGGTCTGATCCGGGCTCAGCGGTAACGATCCAGGATCTGGTCCAGCCGGCCGTCGGCGCGCAGTTGCCGCAGGGCCTGGTTGATGGGTTCCAGCGCGGCTGCTTCACGCGGCGAAACCGCGCAGCCCAGTTCGCTGCGGTCGATCTCCAGCACCTCGCGCAGCTCCGCTTCCGGGTGCCGTTTGATGTAGTGCTGCAGCGTCAGCCGGTCGGTCAGCGCGTAGCGCACACGGCCCAGCGCGAGGCGGCGCAGGTTGGTGTCGGCGTCCACGGTGTCCCGCCGGGCGAAGCGCTGCTGCAGCGGCTGCTCGATTTGTGGGTAGCGGTAGCCCAGCACGGTGCCCACGGGCTCATCGGCCAGCGCGGCCTTGGAGGACAGGGCCGGCGCGCCCTGGGTGGCGGCCACCACCTCGGCGGAGGTGATGAAGCGCACGGTCCACAACAGGTCGCCCTCCAGCCAGCCGGGTTGCACGTAGCAGTGCACATCGGCCTCGCCACGCATCAGCGCTGACATGGCCCGCTTGCTGGGCAGCGTGACGTACTGCAGCGGGCGCCCCAGGCGGGCGGCCATGGTTTCCGCCAGGTCTTTGAGCAAGCCGTCCACCGGGCGCTGGCCCTGCATGGCCAGCAGCGGCATGCCCTGGTTCGTGGGCACCACGTAGCGCAGGGGCTGTGGCGCTGCGGGTTGCGCCTGCGCAGCCGCGAGTGCCGTGACACCCGCGAGTGCCCAGCCCCAAGGCATCGCCCGCCGGGCCCAGTCGCCAAAGCGATGGGCATGGGCGACGGGCGAGCGCGGGGTCATGCCTGCAGCACGCCCAACAGCCGGTCCAGCCCGCCTTCATTGATGGCCACCATGGCCGCCGCGCGCACCTTGGGCTTGGCGTGGAAGGCCACGGACAAGCCGGCCGCGCCCATCATGGGCAGGTCGTTGCTGCCGTCACCCACGGCCATGGCTTGGTCCGGCGTGCAGCCGATGGCTTCGCAGCATTGCAGCAGCATGCGGCGCTTTTCCTCGCCATCGCAGATGTCGCCCCACGCTTGCATGACGACACGGCCGGTGAGGGCGCCGTCGGCAATCTCCAGCTCGTTGCTGCGCACGTAGTCCATGCCCAGTTCGGCCGCGACAAAGCGCGTGAAGAACGTGAAGCCACCGGACACCAGCACCAGGGTCAGGCCCGCCGCTTTCAGCGCCGCGCACAGCTCGCGCGCGCCGGGGTTGAAGGTCAGGCGTTCGGCCAGTACACGGTCCAGCACCGTGGCCGGCACGCCGGCGAGCAACGCCAAGCGGCGGCGCAGGCTGTCCCGGAAGTCGGTGATCTCGCCGCGCATGGCAGCCTCGGTGATGGCCGCCACTTCCTCGCCCTTGCCGGCGAGGGCCGCGATCTCGTCGATGCACTCGATGCTGATCAGCGTCGAGTCCATGTCGAAGGCGGCGAGCTTGAAGTGGGAGAGCGGCGGCAGCGTGACGCCGTCGCGCAGAACCAGACCGGAATCAGAGGTGGGGGCCACGGGAGCGAATGCAGGCGGAAGGAGTCAGGATTATCCCGGCCCGCTGCCGCCCGAGGCTTCGTGTCGCGTCAGGCTGTCTTGATCGGCTGCCCCAGCAACCGCAACACCTCCCGCACCACCTGCGCCCGGTCCTGCGGGCTGGACAGCGCCTTCTCGATGCGCAGCTTCTCGTTGCCCACCAGCTTGATGTTGCGGTTCTTCTGCACCAACTCGATGACGCGCATCGGGTCGATGGGCGGGTTGGGGCGGAAGTTGAGGTTGATGATGGCGGGCGACGCATCCACCTTGATGACGCCGTAGGGCTTGGCCAGCACGCGCAGGCGGTGCAGGTCGAACAGGTTCTGGCCCTGGCTCGGCAGCTTGCCGAAGCGGTCGGTGATCTCCTCCAGCATCGCGTCGATCTGCTCGGGCTTCTCGGCCGTGGCCAGGCGCTTGTAGAGCGAGAGGCGCACCTGCACGTCGCCGCAGTAGGCGTCGGGCAGCAGGGCGGGGGCGTGCAGGTTGATCTCGGTGTTGGTGGAGAAGGCACCGGTGGGGGAGAGCAGGTCGGGCTCGCGGCCTGACTTCAGCGCGCGCACGGCTTCGCTGAGCATGTCGTTGTAGAGCTGGAAGCCCACTTCCATCATGTTGCCGCTCTGGTTGTCGCCCAGCACCTCGCCGGCGCCGCGAATTTCCAGGTCGTGCATGGCGAGGTAGAAGCCCGAGCCCAGTTCCTCCATCGCCTGGATGGCGTCCAGCCGCTGCGTGGCCTGCTTGGTCAGGCCCTGGATGTCCGGCACCATCAAATAGGCATAGGCCTGGTGGTGGCTGCGGCCCACGCGGCCGCGCAGCTGGTGCAACTGGGCCAGGCCGAACTTGTCGGCGCGGCTGATGACGATGGTGTTGGCGCTCGGCACGTCGATGCCGGTCTCGATGATGGTGGAGCACAGCAACAGGTTGTGCTTGCCCTGCACGAACTCGCGCATGACCCGCTCCAGCTCGCGCTCGGGCATCTGGCCGTGGGCGACGACGATGCGGGCCTCGGGCAGCAGCTCTTCGAGCTTCTGGCGCCGGTTTTCGATGGTCTCGACCTCGTTGTGCAGGAAGTAGACCTGGCCGCCGCGCTTGAGTTCACGCAGCACCGCCTCGCGGATGGTGCCGCTGCTCTCGGCGCGCACGAAAGTCTTGATGGCCAGGCGCCGCTGCGGGGCGGTGGCAATGACCGACAGGTCACGCAGGCCTTCGAGCGCCATGCCGAGGGTTCGGGGGATGGGCGTGGCGGTCAGCGTGAGCACGTCCACCTCGGCGCGCATGGCCTTCATGGCCTCCTTGTGGCGCACACCGAACCGGTGCTCCTCGTCGATGACCAAGAGGCCCAGGCGGTTGAATTTGACCTCGGCGGACAGCAGCTTGTGCGTGCCGACGACGATGTCGATGGACCCGTCGGCGATGCCTTCCATGGCCGCCTTGATTTCCTTCGCCGAGCGGAAGCGGCTCATCTCCGCCACTTTCACCGGCCAGGCGCCAAAGCGGTCGGCGATGTTTTGGTAGTGCTGCTCCGCCAGCAGCGTGGTGGGCGCCAGGATGGCGACTTGCTTGCCGCCCATGACGGCCACAAACGCAGCGCGCAGCGCCACCTCGGTCTTGCCGAAGCCCACGTCGCCGCAGACCAGGCGGTCCATGGGCTTCGGCGAAATCATGTCCTGAATGACCGCGTGGATGGCGGCGCGCTGGTCCGGCGTTTCCTCAAACCCGAACGAGGCGGCAAAGGCCTCGTAGTCGTGCCCCGAGTAGCGGAAGGCGTGGCCCTCGCGGGCGGCGCGGCGGGCGTAGAGGTTCAGCAGCTCGGCCGCCGTGTCGCGCACTTGCTCGGCGGCCTTGCGCTTGGCCTTTTCCCATTGGCCTGAGCCCAGCTTGTGCAGCGGCGCTTCCTCCGGGCTTACGCCGGTGTAGCGGCCGATCAGGTGCAGTTGGGCCACCGGCACGTAGAGCGTGGCCTTGTCGGCGTACTCCAGGTGCAGGAACTCGCTCTTCTGCCCGTCGCCCAAATCGATGTTGACCAGGCCTTGATAGCGCCCGATGCCGTGGTTGATGTGCACGACCGGGTCGCCCACCTTCAGCTCCGACAGGTCCTTGATCAGCGCGTTGACATCGCTGACCTGCTCCTGCTTGCGGCGGCGGCGCGTGGTGGGCGTGGTCGCGAACAGCTCGGTCTCGGTGATGAGCTGGACAGGCCGCTCGGGGTCGACCCAAAAGAAGCCGCTGGCCAAGGGTGCGGCCGTGATCGCGTACTTCTCGCCGCCGTCCCAAAACTCGGCCAGGTCCTTGACGGAGGGGGGATTGATCTTGTGGTCGCGCAGCTGCTCCAGCAGGCTCTCGCGCCGGCCTTCGCTCTCGGCCACCAGCAGCACGCGGTGCGGGGTGCTTTGCAGATGGGCCTCCAGGCGCGCCAGCGGTTCCTGCACGCCGCGTTCCACGCTCACGTCGGGCAGCGGGCGGGCGAAGTCCACCGGCTCGGTGCCGCGCACCGACAGCACGGCGTGCGGTTTGGTCAGGCCGAAGAAGTCTTCGGCGGTCAGGAAGATTTCCGCCGGCGGCAGGATGGGCCGTTCCGGGTCGTGCTGCAGGAAGCGGTGGCGCTCCTTGGTGTCGGTCCAGAAACGCTGGATGGCGTCGTCCACCTCGCCGTGCAGGGCCAGGCCGGCCTCGGCGCCCAGGTAGTCGAACACGGTGGCGGTCTGCTCGAAGAAGATCGGCAGGTAGTACTCGATGCCGCCCGAGGCGATGCCTTCGCCGATGTCGCGGTAGATGCGCGACTTGCTCGGGTCGCCGTCCATCTTTTCGCGCCAGCGGTTGCGGAAGGCCTTGCGTGCGGCCTCGTCCATCGGGAACTCGCGGCCGGGCAGCAGGCGCACGTCGGGCACGGGGTAGAGGCTGCGCTGGCTGTCGGGGTCGAACACGCGGATGGAGTCCACCTCGTCGCCGAACAGGTCCACGCGGTAGGGCACGGCCGAACCCATCGGGAAGAGGTCGATCAAGCCGCCGCGCACCGCGTATTCGCCGGGCTGCACCACCTGGCTCACGTTCGTGTAGCCGGCCAGGGTCAGCTGGCTGCGCAGCGAGGCTTCGTCCAGGCGCTGTTTCTGCTTGAAGTTGAAGGTGGTGCCAGCCAGGAAGCTGGGCGGGGCCAAGCGGGCCAGCGCCGTGCTGGCAGGCATCAGCACCACGTCGATGGTCTTGCTCTTCTGGGCCTGCAGCAGTTCCCACAGCGTGGCCAGGCGCTCGGAGATCAGGTCCTGGTGGGGGCTGAAGCTGTCGTAGGGCAGGGTTTCCCAGTCGGGGAACACGGCCACCTTCAGCTCCGGCGCGAAAAACTTCAGCTCGTCTTCCAGCCGCTGCGTGTCGCCGGGCTCGGCGGTGAAGACGGCGGCGAGCCGGCCGGCGTCGCGTTGCTGCTGCACGAAGCGAGCCAGCAGCAGGGCGTCGGCCGAACCCAGGGGGCGCGGGTGGGTGAACTTCTTGCCGGGCTGGACGGCCGGCAGCGAGGGCAGCGTGGGGGCGGTCATGGGAACCTACAAACGACAACAGCCCCGAAGCGGGGCCTGCCGGAATTCTAGGGACGGCATGGCCTTTGGCTGCGGCGCAGGGACATCGCTAGCATGCGCGCCCCATCACGGAGATTTCATGCGCCGCCGCCACACCCTTCGCTTGATCGTGTCGTCCCTGGCTTTGACGCTCAGCCTGCCCGGCTGGGCCGCGTCTGCGGAAAGCCAGCGTTTCCATGCCTGGCTGGACGCCGAATGGGAGCTGACCCTGCAGCGCAACCCGGTGCTGGCCACCTCGCTGGGCGACGCGCGCTACAACGACCGCTGGGTGGACACCACCACGGCGGCTTACCGGGCCGAGGCTCGCCGCCTGCTGCGGGCACAGCTGAAAGCGCTCAAGGGCTTTCGCAAAGACCAGCTGGACGCCAAGGACCGCGTGTCGTACAGCATGTTGCTGGTCGACCTGGAGCAGGAGCTCGGGGGCGAGCGCTTCCCGGAGTGGATGCAGCCGCTGAGCCAGATCGGTGGCGTGCCCAGCTTCCTGGCCCAACTGGGCAGCGGGCAGTCGCTGCAACCCTTCAGCACCACCAAGGACTACGACGACTGGCTGCAGCGCCTGGCGCGCGCCGTGCCCACGCTGGACGGCACCGTGGCCAACCTGCGGGCCGGCCTGAAGGCGGGCGTGACGCAGCCCCGCCCGGTCATGGACAAGGTGGTGCCGCAACTGCAGGCGCTGGCCGTGAAAGATCCGGAGCAAAGCCTCTTCTGGGGCCCGATCAAGAACTTCCCGGATGCTGTGCCGGCTGCCGACCGCGAGCGCATCACCGCCGCCATGCGCCGGCTGCTGAGCGAGCAGGTGCTGCCCGCGTACGGTCGGCTGCTGGCCTTCGTGCGCGACGAGTACACGCCCCGCGCCCGCCGCACCACAGGCTGGGCCGCGCTGCCCGACGGCCAGGCCTGGTATGCCTACCGTGTGCGCCAAAACACGACGCTGCCCCTGTCGGCCGAGCAGATCCATGCCGTGGGCCTGAAAGAGGTGGCGCGCATCCTGGGTGAGATGGACGGCGTGCGCCGCCAGGTGGGCTTCAACGGCGACCTGAAGGCGTTTTTCCAGCGCCTGCAGGACGACCCGCGCTACTACTACGCCAAGCCGGAAGACCTGCTCAACGGCTACCGCGACCTCCAAAAGAAGATCAACGCGCTGACGCCCAAGCTGTTCGACATTCAGCCCAAGGCCGACTACGAGGTGCGCGAGGTGGAGGCCTTCCGTGCACAGAGCGCGGCAGGGGCTTCGTACGAGCAAGCGTCGGTGGACGGCTCACGGCCGGGCGTGTTCTACGTGAACACCTTCAACTTGAAGGCCCAGCCCATCTTCGGCATGGAGACGCTGTCGCTGCACGAGGCCTCGCCGGGCCACCACTTCCAGATCAGCATCGCGCAAGAAGACCAGGCGCTGCCCAAGTTCCGCCGCTTCGGCAGCCACTACACCGCGTACGTGGAAGGCTGGGCGCTGTACGCCGAAAGCCTGGGCAAGGAATTGGGCCTGTTCACCGACCCCTACCAGTGGTACGGCCGCCTGGCCGACGAGCAGCTGCGCGCCATGCGCCTGGTGGTGGACACCGGCCTGCACGCCAAGGGCTGGACCCGCGAGCAGGCCATCCGCTACATGCTGGACAACTCCTCCATGGCCGAGAGCGACGTGGTCTCGGAGGTGGAGCGCTACATCGTGTGGCCCGGCCAGGCGCTGGGCTACAAGATCGGCCAGTTGGAAATCACGAAGCTGCGTGCCGAAGCCGAGAAGGCGCTGGGCGCCAAGTTCGACATCAAGGGCTTCCACCGCGTTGTGCTGACGGCGGGCCAGGTGCCACTGCCGGTGCTGCGCGAGCTGGTGCAGGGCTGGGTGGCTCAGCGCCGCACGGGCGGCTGAGCCGGTGGGCCTGCGGCGAGGGGTGCGCCCCGCACCGCAGGCGTGGGCGCTCAGCCCTGGCCGCCGTCCAGCAGCGCGTCGCGCAGCGGGATGTCGGCCGGCGAGTCGCCGAACCAGATGCGCAGCACCAGGGTGAAGAACTCGTCGTCGCCCACGGGTTCACCTTGGGGCTGGCCCTGGATGTAGAACTGCGTGCCCTTGCCGGGCACAAAGTCCATGGCGAAGGTGTCGCCGGGCACCAGCTTGGGTTTGCCCGAGAAGATTTCGATCAGCCGCGTGGTGGACAGCGTGTGGCGCGTCAGCTGCGCGCTGGGCGTGTTGTCGCCAATGCCGCGCAGGAAGAGGCGGCCCAGCTCGGTGCCGGGCAGCTCGCGCAGCGCCGTGAACTGCAGGCGCTTCGGGCCGGGCAGGGCCAGCAGCTCGGCCGGGGTGGACACGCGCTTGGTGGTGTACAGACCCAGGTCATACGCCTTGAACACCAGCCGCACGCGCGTGCCCTTGCCGTTGAGTTGCAGAGTGCTGCCGCCCAGCTGGGCCGTGCGCTCGAACTTGGTGGACGTCGGGGCGGCCTGTGCGGCCGACACGGCGGTGAGGCCGAGAGTCAGGCTCAAGGTCAGGTGGGCTGCCAGCGTTGTCAGCGGGTGGCGTTGCGGCTTTGAAAACAAGGTCATGGCTCCTCCGGGTCGCATCTCTTCTCGCATCGGTGATGCGGCCGGCGCATTCTGCTAGGCCTGAAAACGGTTTCTGTCGCCGTTTCCGGTGGCTTTGCCCTCGTCAGCGGTGAATCTTGACCACGCGCACCGGCCGGCCCACGGCCTCGCGGGCGCGCAGTTGCCCGCAGCCGCCGTCCACGTCCTGCCCGGCGGAGTCGCGCAGCTTGGTGAGCACCCCGCGCTGGCTCAGCTCCGCGGCGATGGCCCGGGCCCGCTCCCAACTGGGGCGGCTGAAGGGCAGACCCTCGGCGCTGTTGAACGGAATCATGTTGAGCAGCCCATAGCGCCCCTTCAGCAGGCGCACGATGCCATCCAGTTCCTCCGGGCCATCGTTCACACCGTTCAGCAGCGTCCACTGGTACTGGATGGGGTAGCTACTCGCGCGGGCGTAGGCGTCGGCGGCGTCCACCAATGCCTCGGGCGCGATGCGTGGGGCGCGGGGCAGCAGGTCGGCGCGCTTGGCGGCATCCGTCGTGTGCAGGGACAGCGCCAGCGCCGGCTTCACCTCGGCGGCGTTCAGCGCCTCGAACGCGCGCTCGTCGCCCACCGTGGAGAACACCAGCTGCTTGTGGGCCAGTCCCCCCTCGCGACCCAGCAACTGAATCGCCTCCAGCACATTGGCCAGGTTGTGCGACGGTTCGCCCATGCCCATGAACACCACTTTCTTCAGCTTGGGGTTCTTGCGCCGCGCCATCACCACCTGGGCCACGATCTCGGCGCTGCCCACCTGGCGGATCAGGCCGTCCACGCCCGTCATGCAAAACCGGCAGCCCACCGCGCAGCCCACCTGGCTGGACACGCACACGCCGTCGCGCGGCAGCAGCACGGTTTCCACGGTCTGCCCGTCGGTCAGGCCCAGCAGCAGCCGGGCCGAGACGCCGTCACCGCCGGCATGTTCGCTGCGCAGGGTCACCAGCCCGTCGAGTTCCGCCATCAGGCCGGGCAGGGCCTCCCACACCGCCTTGGGCAGCCAGCCCTGCAGCGGCCGCTTGCCGCCTTCGAGGGGCAGGCATTGCACCCAGTGGCGCAGGACGCGGCTTTCGTGGTCGGGGTTGGCGCCCAGCGCGCGCAGGCGCTGGCGGAGGTCAGGGATCAGCATGCGTGGATCAGGGGAGTCGGCACAAAGCCTGCCAGGGCGGGTAGTCGTCTTGGCGTGGAAACCGGGTGCGGTAGTAGCAGTCCCAGTAGCTTGTGGCTCGACGCCGCAGGCGGTCCACGAGTGCAGGATTGTCTGCGCAGAAGGACGACAGGGCGCCACTGTCCAGCATGTCCCAGCCGTCCAGGATGGCCTCGCCAATCTCCAGCACGTACTCGCCCAGGGGCGCCAGCACGTAGGGCAGCGTCCAGCTTGGCTGACCGGCAAGCAGCTTGCGCACGCACGACTCGCGGTAGTAGCCATCGTGATGCCGGCTGCCCAACGCCAGCACCAGGTCTGCGTGCTCACGCTGAACGTTGTCGCAGCCCCATGAGTCCACCAGCTTTCTTCGGTTCAGGTTGATTCGCCTGGGCAGCGTCAGCGCCTGACCCGCCACGCGGACGGTCTCGCCGGGTGTGAAGGTCAGTGCTTCATTGGCAAGCCAATGGCCGGCATACGAGGCAAACGCCTCCCGCCGCGATTCGGGAAAGGCGAGTGCCAGGGGCAGTGGCAGGTCGGAGGTGGGCATGGGTCTGGGAAGCAGGTGTGCGGCGATCCGTGTTGCGTGGCCGCGCAGGTGACATTGTCCGCAGCCTCGCCCGGCCTATGCTGGCCCATCACGTCCAACCCGGAGCCCTCCATGAGCCGACCCTCCCTCATCAGCCTCCAAGAATGGGCCGTTCGCTGCGACCTCGCCGCGCTGTACCGGCTGGCCGCGCTGCAAGGTTGGGACGATCTCATCTTCACCCACATCTCCGCCCGCGTGCCGGGGCCTGATCACCACTTCCTGATCAACCCCTACGGGATGATGTTCGAGGAAATCACGGCCAGCAGCCTGGTGAAGGTGGATGCCGACGGCCAGAAGGTGGTGCCCAGCGAGTACGACGTGAACCCCGCGGGGTTCATCATCCACAGCGCGGTGCACGAGGCGCGCGAGGACGCCCAGTTCGTGATGCACCTGCACACGGTGGCGGGCGTGGCGGTGAGCATCCAGCGCGAGGGCTTGCAGCCGCTGTCGCAGCACAGCCTGTTCCCGCTGGCCTCCCTGAGCTATCACGACTACGAGGGTGTCGCCCTCAACCCCGAAGAGAAGGCCCGCCTGGTGGCCGACCTGGGCGGCACCTCGCTGATGATGCTGCGCAACCATGGCCTGCTCACGCTGGGGCGCAGCGCGGCCGACACCTTCTTGAAGATGTTCATGCTGCAGCGGGCCTGCGAGATTCAGATTGCGGCGCAGGCCGGCGGTGGGGAGCTCATCCGCATTCCGGCGCCGATCCTTGCGGGCATTCGCGCGCAGAGCGACAAGGTCATGCGCGGCTCCGGCGCGTCGCTGGCGTGGCCCGGCCTGCTGCGGCGGTTGGCGCGCCAAAACCCCGGGCACGACGTCTGAGCGCGCAGACAATCGGGCGGATGACTTCCCCCCGTTTCTTCGCCCTGGTGCCCGCCGCGGGTGTGGGCGAGCGCTCCGGCGCGGGCATGCCCAAGCAATACGTGCCGATCGCCGGCCGGCCGATGCTGGCCCACACCCTCGCCGCACTGGCGGCCGTGCCACGCCTGACGCAGACCTTGGTGGTGCTGTCGCCCACCGACGACCGCTTCGACGCTGCGTTGCCGGGCCACACCGGCTGGGTGGCGCGCGTGGGCGGCGCCAGCCGCGCCGAGAGCGTGCTGGGCGGCCTGGCCGAGTTGCGCCGCCGGGGCGCGACGGACGACGACTGGGTGCTGGTGCACGACGCCGCGCGCTGCCTGCTGCAGCCGGCCTGGGTGGACGCGCTGATCGACGCCTGCCAGCACGACGCGGTGGGCGGCCTGCTGGCCCAGCCCGTGGCTGACACGTTGAAATCAGGCGACGCCGAGGGCCGCGTGACCGCCACGGTCGACCGCCGCGACAAGTGGGCCGCCCAGACGCCCCAGATGTTCCGGTTGGGCCTGGTCGAGCGAGCCTTGACCGCGATGGGCGCCGCCGCCACCGATGAAGCCAGCGCCGTCGAAGCCCTGGGCCTCGCGCCACAACTGGTGCGGGCGTCCATGGCCAACTTCAAGGTGACGTGGCCGGAGGACTTCGCGCTCGCCGAGCGCTGGCTTCACCAGGTGGGGCCGAGCAGCAAGTAGGCCGAGGTGTCCCCGCCCCGGGTGGTGCCCAAGGCCAGGAAGAACGGCCCGAAGCGTGTGTCCACGCTGAGGAAGCCGCTCGCGGCTTGCTTCCAACCCTCGCGCGGCAGGTTCGACAGCTTCAGCCCCGAGCCCGCGCCCACCGCGCCGGATTCCAGCGAGAAGCCCACGCGCACGGCGCCGCCCAGGCCCACGGGCATCTGGCCGATGCGCCGGGCCATGACGATGCGGGTCAGGGCCATGTTCTCGCCGGTGAGCGATGCGTCTGCCGTGCCAGACAGCCGCAGGTAGCCGCCCAGCGACCGGGTCTGGCCGCGCTCGGCGTGGGCGAATTCGCCGTAGAACTGGCCGGCCCATTCGCCCATGCGGAAAGCGGCCAGGCCGATCAGCGAGGCGTTGATGACGCGTGCCTCGCCGCGCGGCTGCAGCCACTCGATGCGGGCGGTGGTCCATTGCCCGCGGCTGGGGAAGGCGAGCGAGTCCAGCGAGTCGGTGTGCAGTTCCACGTACTGCTGCGCGTAGAGCTGGGAGCGGGTGCCGTTGGTGGGCGTCACGGGCAGCACCACTTCGTCACTCGCGCGCAGCCGACCCACGCCCATGCGCAGGTCGCCCAGGCCGGCCACGCGGTGGCCGAGTTCCAGTTGGCCGCTGGTCAGGCTGCTGGCCAGGCGCAGGGCGCGTTGGCCCTGGTCGAACACATCGTTGCTGCCGGCGGTGTAGGCCAGCTTGGCGCTGGCAAACCAACGCGAACCCGGGCCCAGCGGTTGGTAGAACTCGGTGTTCAAGCCGCGGCTGGAGCCGATGCGGCCCACGCTGCGCAACTCGCCACCCCAGGCATTGAGCCAGTTGGCCACGTGCATGGCCACGAGCGAGTAGCTGCTGGCTTCGGCGAAGTTGCTGTACAGCTCCAGGCCGAGGCGCAGGCGGCTGGCGGCCCAGTCGGCCTCGGTCACTTTGAACTCCACGTGGCGTTGGCCGTCGCGGTCGTCCACCTCGGTCTCGATCCGCTCGAAGTCGCCCAGCCCGTCCAGCCGTTCCACGGCGCGGGCCAGTTCCACCCGGCCGATGGGTTGGCCGGCGGGCAGGGCCAGCTCGGCCGCCAGCGCGTCAGCGCGCGTGCGTTGCGTGCCGACAAAGTGCAGTTCGCCCAGCGGCACTGCGGCCTGGGCCGATTCCGGCAGGCCGAGGCGGCGAGCCTGCAGGGCCTGCGCGTGCTGCGGCCGGGCCAGGGCCTGAAGTCGCTCCACCGCCGCAAGGGCTGCGCGCCGGCCGGTGGCCATGGCCTCGTCGGCGCGTTGAAAGTCCATGAAGCCCATGCCGGGCAGGTCGGGGTCGATGACGATGTCCTGCGGCCGCAGCTCGGACAGCGAGCGCTGCACGTTCTGCTCGGTCAGGATCTGCAGCATCTGGTTGGCCACGGTCACGGCGCTGGTGATCTCGCGGTCTTCCAGCAGCGGCGTGCCCACGTTGACGGCGATCACGATGTCCGCCCCCAGTTGGCGGGCGAGGTCCACCGGCAGGTTGCGCACCAGGCCGCCGTCCACCCGGGGCCGGCCGTTGATGCGCAGCGGCGCAAACACGCCGGGCACGGCCATGGAGGCGCGCAGGGCCTCGAACAGCGGGGTGTCGGCCTGGTCGAGCATGGCGCCCGACAGCAAATCGGTGGCGACGGCGCGGAAGGGCAGGGGCAGCTGGCGCAGCGGGTCGTCCGCCCGCGTGGCCGGCAGCAGGGACGACAGCGTGGCCTCCAGCTGTCCGTTGCCGGCGGCACCGCCGGGCAGCATGGCGCCACGGGTGAAATTGAAGCCGAACTCGATGCGCGAGGGCAGGCGTTCGTCGTCCTCGCGGCGGCGGATGGCGAGGCGGTCACGCGCCGGGCGGTCGGCCAGGATGGCGTTCCAGTTGGCGCTTTTCACCAGCGATTCCAGTTCGTCAACGCTGCGGCCCGACGCGTACGCGCCGCCCACCACCGCGCCCATGCTGGTGCCCACGATCAAGTCCACCGGCACCTGCAGTTCTTCCAACACGCGCAGCACGCCAATGTGGGCCAAGCCCCGCGCGCCGCCCCCGGACAGCACGAGTCCGATCTTGGGCCGATCCGGCGGTTGGGCCGTGGCGACGGCAGGACACACGCCGGCCGCCACTGCGGCGACGACGAGCAGGACTTTGGACAGCAAACAGGGCAGGGCGCGGCGCATGGCGCGGCACCATAGCAGGGCTGCAGCGGCCGTCCGGGTCAGCGCAGGCCGAATTCGGTCAGTTCGCCCTGACGGCGCAGGCGCTGTACGGCTTGCTGCAGTCGGGTCAGCAGTTCGGCCTCTGAGCCGAGGTGGCAGGCCAGATAGATTTCCACCCGCTGCAGCACCAGCGCGGGCCGCACGGCGGCGCCACCGGCCGCGTCCAGCGTGGGTTGGGCGCTGAGTTCGCTGGCCACCCAGACGTCGGCCCGACCCGCCTGCAGCATGCGCAGTGCCCCCAGCGGGTTGTTGGCTTCGTAGGGCGCCAGGCCTTGCTGGCGCAAGGCGCTGGCCATGGCGGAGTCGCGCTGGGTCACCAATTGCCGGCCGCGCAGGTCGCTGGCGTCCTTCAGCGGGCGGGTGTCGTCGGCGCGCACGTAGGCCACCACCGAGCCACCGCCCACGGGCCCGACCCAGGCAAAACTGGCCTCGCGCTCGGGCGTTCGGATCATGCCCACCAGGCAGTGGTTGGGTGTGGCCGCACCGGTGGCCAGGGCGCGCGGGATGGGCAGTGATTGCACGTTGAGCGTGATGCCGCTGACCCCGCCCATGCGCTGGATGAGCGTCATGCCCTTGCCGCTGAGGCTGTCGTCAGCGCCCACCTCGAACAGGCCGGGGTTGGGGTAGACGACCAGATGCAACTCACCGGCCGCGTGGGCCACGCCCGCCGCGGCCAGCCCTACCGCCCAGACCACCCACAACAGCCACCCGGTTCTCGCCATGAAGGAGCCCGCGCTGAAATCGTTGCCAGAGCCTAACCTTTGCGCCGCGTTTCGTCTCGGCATCCGACAATGACGGGATGAATTTCTTGCACGCTTTGCGGATGGGTGAGGGTTGGGACACCCATCAACTGGTCACGGGCCGCCCGTTGGTGTTGGGGGGCGTCACCATTCCCCACAGCCACGGTTTGCTGGGCCACTCCGACGCCGACGCCCTGGCCCATGCCATCACCGATGCCTTGCTGGGCGCGGCCGCGCTGGGCGACATCGGCAAGCTGTTTCCTGACACCGCCGTCGAGTTCAAGGGGGCAGATTCGATGGTGTTGCTGGCCGAGGCGTACCGCCAGGTGCAGGCGGCGGGTTGGCAACTGGCGAACCTGGACAGCACCATCGTCGCCCAGGCGCCCAAGATGGCCCCGCACATCCCGGCCATGCGCGTGCGGCTGGCCGAGGTGTTGGGCGTGTCGCCAGACCGCGTCAACGTCAAAGCCAAGACGGCCGAAAAGATGGGGCCGGTGGGCGAGGGCCGAGCCATCGAGGCCCGTGCGGTGTGTTTGCTGGTTGCGGCGTCCGCTGCTGGCTGACCCTCGCCAGCGCACGGCAGCGTTGATGGGCTGCTGATTGACCGTCAGCGCAGGCCGAAGGCGGCGAGCTCGCCGTCGCGGCGCATGTGCTCCAGCGCCGCATTGAGCCGCTCCACCACACCTGAGGGCGTGGCCGGGTGGCAGCCCATGGGCAGGTCGACGCGGCCGAACGTGTAGAGCGCCTTGGGCAGTGTCCCCGGCCAACCGCGCATCGCGTACTGGGTGGCCAATTCGTTGCCCACCCAGTAGTCCACCCGCTCGGCGGCCAGCATGCGCAGGCCGATGCCGGTTTCATTGACTTCGTAGGCGTTGAGGCCTTGCTCCTTGACCCAGGCGGCCGGCACCGAGTCGCGCAGCACGGCCAGGCGCGCCCCGCGCAGATCGGCGGCGCTACGCACCTGGCGGGGGTCGGCCGCGCGTGCGAACACGGCCATGGCGCTGCTGGCCCAGGGCACGGTCCATCGGAACTGGCTTTCCCGGTCGGGCGTTCGCGGCACCGCCACGGCGCAGATGCCCGGCTGCAGCTGCGCCATTTGCAGTGCGCGGGCGATGGGCACCACCTGCTGGGTCATGCGGACTTGGCTGAGCGATTGCAGCCGGTCGAGCATGGTTGCTCCGGGGCCGGTGAGTTGCCCGTCCGTCACCTCGAAAAGGCCGGCATTCGGATACACCAGCATGTGCACCGTCATCGGCTCGCTCCGGGCCGTGACACCAAGACTGAGCAGCACCAGAAGCGACAGCAGCGAGGCAGGGCGCATGGCCCCGGAGGTTAGCTCAGGCGGCCTGCAGCTTCAGCACGGTGAGCAGCCCGCCGGACTCGGCGTTGTTGATGGACAGCGTGCCGCCCAGGCGCTGCACCGACTTCTCCACGATGGCCAGGCCCAGTCCGGCGCCGCTGGCGGCCGTGCGGGCGGCGTCACCGCGGTAGAACGGCGTGGTCAGGCGCTGCAGGCGGTCCGGAGGGACGCCGGGGCCGTGATCGCGGACCTGCAATTCCACCCAGGCGCCCTGGCGCGTGGCGCTGACGTCCACCAGGGCCGGCTCGCCCGGCTCGTGGCCGTAGCGGCGCGCGTTTTCGAACAGGTTCAGCAGTACGCGGCCCAGTTCCGTGTCGTCCACAAACACCTTGAAGGCCTCGCTGACCTGCACTCGGAAGCGGATTTGGTCGGGGTCGCGGAAGCCCTGCACCTCGCGCTCGACGATGTCCAGCAGCCGGGCTTCGCGCAGCTGCGTCTCGTTGGGGCGCGCGTAGTCCATGAACTTGCTGATGATGGCGTCCAGCTGGTCGATGTCGGCCGCCATGAAGTAGCGGGCCTGTTCGTCGGCCACGCTCATTTCGGTTTCCAGGCGCAGACGGGCCAGCGGCGTGCGCAGGTCGTGCGAAATGCCGGCCAGCATCACCGCGCGGTCTTCTTCCAGCTTGGCCAGTTCGCGGGCCATGCGGTTGAAGCCCATGTTGACCTCGCGGATCTCGCTGGTCATGGTGGTTTCGTCCAGGCGGGAGTCGTATTCGCCTTCACGGATGCGCCCGGCCGCCTCGGCCAGCTCGCGCAGCGGTTGGTTGATGAGCCGTGCAATCAGCGCCGAGCCCACCACGGTGGCCAGCAGGGCGATCAACACCCACCACCAGTTGCTGGTGAGGGCCACCGACAGTGGGGCCGGACTGGTCTTCAGCCAGAAGGCGTCTTCGCCCACCACGTACCGCACCCAGAGCCCGGGCGCTTCGTTCACGCTGCGCGCGACGACGGTGTCCGGCCCCAGCGCTTTCTGCAGTTCTGCAGCCAACTGCTGGCCAAAGGCGCTGCTGTCGTAGGGCAACCAGCGGTCGGTGTTCTCGGCCACCCGCACCTGCACCGTGTCGCCGCGTGTCATGGAGCTGATGACGGCCACGCGGTTGATCGGGTCGGTGTGCTCCAGCGCAATGCGGCTGAGCTTGACCAGCCCGGCGAGCTGTTCCGCGGCCTCCAGCGCCCGGGGCTGGGCTTCCAGCCGCTTGAAGGTGTACTGCCAGGACAGCACCGCACCCGCCAGCAACAGGGCCAGCCAGGTGAAGGTGCGCCAGAAAAGATTGAGCGCCAGGTGCGGGCGGCGGCGGCGTGCCATGCCCTAGGTGTTTTCGTCGGGCACGAACACGTAGCCCACGCCCCAAACGGTTTGGATGTAGCGCGGTTGGGCCGGGTCGGCTTCCAGCATCTTGCGCAGGCGCGAGATCTGCACGTCCAGGCTGCGGTCGAAAGGCTCGAACTCGCGGCCACGGGCCAGCTGGGCCAGCTTGTCACGGCTGAGTGGCTGGCGCGGATGGCGCACCAGGGTCTTGAGCATGGAGAACTCGCCGGTGGTGAGCGGCAGTTGCTCGCCGTTCTTGGTCAGCCGGCGCAGCGCCAGGTCGAATTCGAACGGGCCGAAGGTGACCGTCATCGGCTCCTTGCTGGGCGCGCCCGGGGCTTCGGGCGGCGGGCGGCGGCGCAGCACCGCGTTGATGCGGGCCAGCAGTTCGCGCGGGTTGAACGGCTTGGCGAGGTAGTCGTCGGCGCCGACCTCCAGGCCGACGATGCGGTCCACATCTTCCACCTTGGCGGTGAGCATGATGATGGGCGTGCTGTCGTTGGCGGCGCGCAGGCGGCGGCAGATGGTCAGGCCGTCTTCGCCGGGCAGCATGAGGTCCAGCACGATGAGGTCCACGGTCTCGCGGGTCAGCTGCTTGTTGAGTGCGCGGCTGTCCTCGGCGAGCAGCACCTCGAAGCCTTCCTGCGTCAGGTAGCGGCGCAGCAGGTCGCGGATGCGGGCGTCGTCATCGACGACAAGAATGCGGTTGGGACGGGGTGTCGCGCTGGTGCTCATCGCGGTTCCTGAATTTGTAACAGCGGCATTGTGAGCAGGTTTTGACACCTTCGCATGTAGGACAGCACGAAGGCGTTACAGCTCGTTGCCAAGTCGCCCAGGTAAGCTGACCGTTTCGACTTCCCCTTCAAGCAGGCAGCCCATGCATCGACTCCTGGCCCTTCCAGTTTTGACCTTGGCGGCCGCCGCCTACGCAGCTGAGGTGCCGCACGAGCGCATCAGCCTGTCGGCCAGTGCCAGCGTGGAGGTGACGCGGGATGTGCTGGGGGTCAGCCTGGCCACCAGCCGCGAAGGCACCGATGCCGGCGCTGTGCAAGCCGGGCTCAAGCAGGCGCTGGAGGCGGCGCTGGCTGAAGCGCGCAAAGTGGCCCGACCCGGTCAGGTGGACGTGCAGACGGGCAGCTTCTCGCTCAACCCGCGGTACGACCCCAAAACCGGCCGCATGAACGGCTGGCAAGGCAGTGCGGAGTTGCAGCTGGAAGGGCGTGACGCCGCGACGATTGCCCAGCTCACGGCGCGCATCACGACGCTGACGATTGCCCGCACGGGGTATTCGCTGTCTCGCGAGGCCCGCGAGAAGGCGGAAGGCGAGGTCACTGCCCAGGCGATTGCCCGCTACCGCGCCAAGGCCGCCGACTACGCCAAGCAGTTCGGCTACGGCGGCTACGTGGTGGGCGAGGTCAGCATCAGCGGCGACGAGGCCGTGGCGGCCGCGCCGATGCTGATGAAAGCCGCGCGCATGGGCGTTGCGGAAGAGGCGCTGCCCACGGCCGCTGGCCGGGCCACCGTCACGGTCACCGTGAACGGCAGCGTGCAGCTGACGCGGGACGCGGTCGGCCGCTAGTCAAGGGCCCAGTCAGGCTCTGCTTCAGGTGCAGCGCCCGGCGGACGCGGTCAGACGGCCGTCCAGCCGCCGTCCATGGACCAGGCCTGGCCGCGCACGTTGTGGGCGGCGTCCGAGCACAGGAACACCGTCAGCGCGCCCAGTTCCTCCGGCGTGGTGAATTGCAGCGACGGCTGCTTCTCGGCCAGCAAGCGGCGCTTGGCTTCGTCGTTGCTCACGCCCTCACGGGCGGCCAGGGCGTCCACCTGCTTTTGCACCAGCGGCGTCAGCACCCAGCCCGGGCAGACGGCGTTCACCGTGACGGGCGAGGTGGCGGTTTCCAGCGCCACGCTCTTGGTGAATCCCACCAGGCCATGCTTGGCGGCAACGTAGGCCGACTTTTGCGCCGACGCCACCAGGCCGTGCACCGATGCGATATTCACGATGCGGCCCCAGCCACGCTCCAGCATGCCGGGCAGCGCCAGGCGCGTGGTGTGGAAGGCGGAGCTGAGGTTGATGGCGATGATTGCGTCCCAGCGCTCCACCGGGAAGTCTTGCACCGGCGCCACGTGCTGGATGCCGGCGTTGTTCACCAGGATGTCCACGCCACCGAACTCGGCGTTCGCATAGGCCATCAGCGCGGCGATGTCGTCGGGCTTGCTCATGTCAGCGCCGTGGTAGCCCACCTTCACGCCGCAGGCGGCCACTTCGGCCTTCGGCCCTTCGGCGTCACCAAAGCCATTCAGGATCAGGTTGGCACCTTGCCGTGCCAGGGCCAGGGCCACGCCCAGACCGATGCCGCTGGTGGAGCCCGTGACGAGGGCGGTCTTGCCTTTCAACATGCAGGTGTCCTTCTATGATGAACCGAAAGGATTGCATCATGACCCAGCCCGTTCTGCGCTTCGTGAATTGTCTGGACAGCACTGGCCTGCACCGCATGGCTTATTGGGATTGGGCCGGGCCCAGCCCGCAGGCGCCGGTGCTGGTGTGCGTGCACGGGCTGTCGCGCCAGGGGCGCGACTTTGATGTGCTGGCCCAGGCGATGCAGTCGCACTACCGTGTCATCTGCCCGGACGTCGTCGGCCGGGGGCGGTCGGACGCGCTGCGCCAGCCGGCGGGCTACCAGATTCCTTCCTACGTGGCGGACATGGTCTCGCTGCTGGCGCGGTTGGATGTGGAGCAGGTGGATTGGGTGGGCACGTCGATGGGCGGCTTGATCGGCCTGGGCCTGGCCTCGCTGCCGCGCCCTGCCGGGGTGGCGTCGCCCATTCGGCGCCTGGTGCTCAACGATGTGGGCCCGGCCATTCGGTTCGAAGCCTTGCAGCGCATCGGCACCTACCTGGGCAAAACGCCGCGGTTTCCTTCGTTGCAAGCCGGGGCGGATTACCTGCGCAGCATCTCCGAAGGCTTTGGGCCGCACACCGATGCCGAATGGCTGGCCCTGTCCGCGCCGATGTTCCGGCAGGCCGGCGCGGAATGGGTGGCCCACTACGACCCGTCGATCGCCTTGCCGTTCGGCGCGGTCACGCCTGAGTTGGTGGCCGCCGGTGAAGCGGCACTGTGGGCCGCCTACGACCAGCTGCGCTGCCCGACGCTGGTGATTCGCGGCGCTGACAGCGACCTGCTGACCCGCGAGACGGCCCAGGCCATGACGCAGCGCGGCCCCAAGGCCCGGTGTGTGGAGTTGGCCGGCGTGGGCCATGCGCCGACCCTGATTCATGGCGACCAGGTCGCCCTTGTGAGAGATTTCCTGAGTTCATGAAAACCGGCTTGATGGCCGACGGCGCCGCCACGGCGCCCATCGTGGCGCTGCTGGATGCCGGCGCCGGGCATTCCCACGCCGAGATCGTTCGAGCACGTGCTTTTGCAGAGCCCCTCCTGGCCATGCAGAGCCTGGACACCGGCGAGAACGCGCTGACGCACGCGGACGGCGTGGCGGCGCTGCTGCACCGGGTGGGCGCGGCCCAGGAGCTGCAGGCGGCGGCGTATCTGGTCTACGCCGCTGACTTCCTGACCAAGCCCGAAGAAACCGTGGCCAAGGCGTTCGGCGACAGCTACGCCAGTTTGGTGACGCACACGCGGCGGCTGGTGCAACTGCAGCGCACCACGCGGGACGCGAAGTTGTCGGTCGACAAGAAGTCGGACCAGCGCGCCGAGCAGACCGAGCGCGTGCGCAAGATGCTGCTGGCGTTCTCGCGGGACCTGCGCGTCGTGCTGCTGCGCCTGGCGTCCCGCTTGCAAACCCTGCGCTGGTACGCCGCCAGCAAGCTGCCGTGCCCGGCCGAACTGGCAGAGGAATCTCAAGCGGTGTTCGCGCCGCTGGCGAACCGGCTGGGCATCTGGCAGTTCAAGTGGGAGTTGGAGGACCTGGCGTTTCGCTTCCGCGAGCCCGACACCTACAAGGCGTTGGCCAAGGCGCTGCACGAAACGCGGGTCGAGCGAGAGCAGCGCGTGGAAGCGGCGCGGGGCGCCGTGCAGGCCGACCTGGCTGCGCAAGGACTGCAGGCTGAAGTGCAGGGGCGCCCCAAGCACCTGTACAGCATCCACAAGAAGATGCAGGGCAAGTCGCTCGCGCTGGAGCGGGTGTTCGACCTGCGTGCCTTGCGCGTGGTGGTGCCCACCGTGGCGGATTGCTACGCCGCCCTGGCGCGGCTGCACGAGGTGTACACGCCGGTGCCAGGCGAGTTCGACGATTACATCGCCAAGCCCAAGCCCAACGGCTACCAGTCTTTGCACACGGTGGTGACCGGGGCTGACGGGCGGGCGATGGAAGTGCAGATCCGCACGCGCGAGATGCATGAGCACGCGGAGCACGGCGTGGCTGCGCACTGGGCCTACAAAGAGGCCGGTGCGCGCGGCTACGCCGGCGTCAGCGCTGCGGGCGAGTTCGAAGAGCAGGTGGCCCGGGCGCGCAAGGCCGTGCTGAACCAACTGCTCGCCTGGGAGCGTGACGCCACCCACGCCGAGGGCGCGCCGGCGTTTGACGACCGCATCTACGTTTTCACGCCGCAGGCCACCATCGTGGAATTGACCGCTGGCGCCACGCCGGTGGACTTCGCGTACGCGGTGCACACCGATCTGGGGCATCGCTGCCGCGGCGCGCGGATCGATGGTCAGATGCTGCCGCTGAACACACCGCTGCACAGTGGGCAGACGGTGGAAATCATCGCGGCCAAGGAGGGCGGCCCGTCGCTGGACTGGATCAACCCGGAGCTGGGGTATCTGCAAAGCCAGCGTTCGCGCGCCAAGGTGCGCGCGTGGTTCAACGCCTTGCAGCAGGCGCAGACCGTGGCCAAGGGGCGTGAACTCGTCGAAAAGCTGCTGCAGCGCGAAGGTCGCACCGCATTGAAGCTGGACGAGCTCGCCGCCCGGCTCGGGTTCAAGGGGGCAGATGCGCTGTTCGAGGTGGTCGGCAAGGACGAGTACTCGCTGCGCAACATCGAGTTGCTGCTGCGCCCGCCCGAGCCGGTGGCCGATGAAGATGAACTGCTGGCGCAGCGCCACACCCGCAGCGCGACGGCCGCCAACAGTCGTGGCGGGGTGCTGGTGGTGGGCATCGACTCGCTGCTCACCACGCTGTCGCGCTGCTGCCGCCCCGCGCCGCCGGATGCGATTGCCGGCTTCGTCACGCGCGGCAAGGGTGTGGCCATCCATCGCAGCGATTGCAGCAACCTCGCGGAAATGCAGCGCCGCAACCCGGAGCGCGTGATCGCCGTGGCGTGGGCCGGGCGAGAGTCAGAAGGCAAGAACGCGCCGGTCTACCCGGTGGATGTGCTCGTGGAGGCGAGCGACCGCCAGGGCCTGCTGCGCGACGTGCTGGACATCTTTGCGAAAGAGAAGATGAACGTCGTCTCCGTCAACACGCAATCCATGAAGCCGGGGGCCGCCAAGCCGCGCACCGGCGGCGGCGACACCGCGTGGATGAGCTTCACGCTGGAGCTGACGGATGCGGCGCGATTGACCAAAGTGCTGCGCGACTTGTGCGCCGTGCCCGGGGTCCGTTCGGCTCGAAGGAAGTGAGTTTCTTTCGGACCTGAAAAATTCATGCTATAGTGCGAAGCTCTTCAGGCGCGTAGCTCAGTTGGTTAGAGCACCACCTTGACATGGTGGGGGTCGTTGGTTCGAATCCAATCGCGCCTACCAAATTCTGAAGTTGGAAAGCCCTCGAATCGAAAGGTTCGAGGGCTTTTTCTTTGTGCGTTTCGGTTCGATCCCAGGTAAACCCGCCGCGCGGACCTGCGGCCCGGTGCCTAGAATTTGTTGCACTGCACAGGAGACTTCCGCATGGCAACTGCCCGCAAGAAGGCGGCGACCCCGAACGAGCCCACCGGCGACGCGCCTGCGGGCCTTCGCATTCTCAAAAAGTACCCCAACCGCCGTCTGTACGACACGCAGACCAGCAGCTACATCACGCTGGCCGATGTGAAACGTATGGTGCTGGATGGCGTGCAGTTCGAGGTGCACGATGCCAAGACGCAGGAAGACCTGACCCGCTCCATCCTGCTGCAAATCATCCTGGAAGAGGAAACCGGCGGCGTGCCGATGTTTTCGACCAGCTCGCTCGCTCAGATCATCCGCTTCTACGGCCATGCCATGCAGGGCGTGATGGGCGGATTGCTGGAACGCCAGATGCAGGCTTTCACCGACATGCAGCAGCGCTTCACCGAGCAGACGCCTGGCATGCCGTTCACGCCGGAGGCCTGGACGGGGCTGATGGGCGCACTGCCCACCCAGGTGGCGGAGCAATCCAAGTCGCTGATGAACCAGTGGCAGGAACAGATGAAGAATGCGGGCGTGATGTTCCCGTTCGGACCCAAGAAGTAAAGCCGGTCGCGACATCGCCGAAAATGCGGCGATGAACGACACGACCACCTCCGCCCCGAAGATCGGCTTCGTCAGCCTGGGCTGCCCCAAGGCGTTGACCGACAGCGAGCTGATCCTCACCCAGCTCCGCGCCGAGGGCTACGAGACTTCCAAGACCTTTGCCGGGGCCGACCTGGTGATCGTCAACACCTGCGGCTTCATCGACGATGCCGTCAAGGAAAGCCTGGACACCATTGGCGAGGCCCTGGCCGAGAACGGCAAGGTCATCGTCACCGGCTGTCTGGGCGCCAAAGCCGGCGCCGGCAGCGCCGATGCCGGCAGCCTGGTGCGCGAGATTCACCCCAGCGTGCTCGCCGTGACGGGGCCCCACGCCACGCAGGAGGTGATGGACGCGGTGCACACCCATGTGCCCAAGCCGCATGACCCCTTCGTCGACCTGGTGCCGAGCTATGGCATCAAGCTCACGCCCAAGCACTACGCGTATCTCAAGATCAGCGAGGGCTGCAACCACCGCTGCTCGTTCTGCATCATTCCGAGCATGCGTGGCGACCTCGTGTCGCGCCCCATCGGCGACGTGCTGAATGAAGCGCGCGCGCTGTTTGAGAGCGGCGTCAAGGAACTGCTCGTCATCAGCCAGGACACCTCGGCCTACGGCGTGGACGTGAAGTACCGCACCGGCTTCTGGGACGGCAAGCCGGTCAAGACCAAGATGCTCGACCTGGTGTCGCATCTGGGCGAGATCGCCAAACCCTACGGCGCGTGGGTGCGCCTGCATTACGTCTACCCGTACCCGCATGTGGACGAGGTGCTGCCGCTGATGGCGCAGGGGCTGGTGTTGCCGTACCTGGATGTGCCCTTCCAGCACGCCCACCCGGACGTGCTCAAGCGCATGAAGCGCCCCGCCAATGGTGAGAAGAACATGGAGCGCATCCTGCGCTGGCGCGAGGCTTGCCCGGAGCTGGTGATTCGCTCCACCTTCATCGCCGGCTTCCCTGGCGAGACCGAAGAGGAGTTCCAGTACCTGCTCGACTTCATGCAGGAGGCCCAGATCGACCGCGCCGGCTGCTTCGCCTACTCGCCGGTGGAGGGTGCGAGCGCCAACGACATCCCCGGTGCGCTGCCGGACGAAGTGCGCGAGGAGCGCCGTGCGCGCTTCATGGCGGTGGCTGAAGCCGTGTCCGCCGCCAAGCTGCAGGCCCGTGTCGGGCAGACGATGCAGGTGCTGGTGGACTCGGCGCCGGCCTTGGGTCGCAAGGGTGGGGTGGGGCGCTCGTACGCTGACGCGCCGGAGATCGACGGCACTGTGAAGATCCTGCCGCCTGAGAAGGCCAGCAAGACCATGAAGGTGGGCGACTTCGTGCGCGTGCGCATCGTCGCGGCGGATGGTCACGATCTGGTTGGGAGCCTCGTGTGACGCGGGGCCCGGCCACCACGCTGATCCACCATCCTTACCGTGCACCGGAGGGCTGGGATGCGGTGCCGGTGCCGGTGGCCAAGGCGTCGACCGTGCTGTTCAAAGACACGGCCGACCTGCACAAGCCGCGGCCGCGTGACGGCCTGAGCTACCGCTACGGTCTGCACGGCACACCGACCAGCTACACGCTGGCCGCGCGTCTGGCCACGTTGGAGCACGCGGAATACTGCTTGCTCGTGCCCAGCGGTTTGGCCGCGGTAACGCTGCCGTCGCTGGCCATCTTGCGCCCGGGGGACGAGGTGCTGGTGCCCGACAACGTCTATGGCCAGAACCGCTACCTGACCGAGTCGTGGCTGCCGCAGTGGGGCGTGACGCACCGCTTCTACGACCCGCTGACCGTGCCGGAGTTGCGCGATAACACCAAGCTAGTCTGGCTGGAGGCTGCGGGTTCGATCACGCTGGAATTTCCGGACCTGCTGGGCGCGCTGGCGGCGTGCCGCGCGCGGGGCGTGGTGACGGCCCTGGACAACACCTGGGGAGCCGGTCTGGCCTTCAATGGTTTTGAGCCCGCGCCGGATACGCATCCGGGTCTGGGCGCCGACATCGTCATGCAGGCGCTCACCAAGTACCCCAGTGGGGGCGCCGATGTGCTGATGGGTTCGGTCTGCACCCGAGACCGTGCCCTGCATGACCGCCTCAACCATGCCCACGAGCACCTGGGCTACGGCCTGGGTCAGAACGATGTGGAGCTGGTGCTGCGGGGCTTGCCCACGATGCCGCTGCGCTACGCGGCGCAAGACCGTGTGACGCGGCAGTTGGCCAGCTGGATGGCTGGTCGGCCGGAGGTGGCCAAGGTGTTTCACCCGGCGCTTCCCGGCTCGCCGGGCCACGAACATTGGCTGGCAGTGGGCGGGCAGGCCGCCGCGTGCCTGTTCTCGGTCGTGTTCAAGGCCGAGTACACGTCCAAGCAGGTCGACGCGTTTGTCGATGCGCTGCAGCTCTTCGGGATTGGTTACTCGTGGGCCGGACCAATGAGCCTGGCGGTGCCGTACGACATGAGCCGCAGCCGCAACCTGCCGCTGCCGTTCGACGGTCGCACGCTGGTGCGGTTTGCGATCGGTTTGGAAGACGGCGACGACCTGCGGGCAGACATCGAGCAGGCCCTGGCTGTGTTGCGTTAGGCGTAGCGGCCGGTTGATGCATGCCGCATCAATTGGCCCTTTTAGCGAAAGCGCCAACGATCCGCTGGCGCGGCTCGTCGGGCCTTGCGGCCTGTGGATTCGTGCTGCATCAATTGGCCCTTTTAGCGAAAGCGCCAACGATCCGCTGGCGCGGCTCGTCGGGCCTTGCGGCCTGTGGATGCGTGCTGCATCAATTGGCCCTTTTAGCGAAAGCGCCAACGATCCGCTGGCGCGGCTCGTCAGGCCTTGCGGCCTGTTGATGCGTGCCGCATCAATTGGCCCTTTTAGCGAAAGCGCCAACGATCCGCTGGCGCGGCTCGTCAGGCCTTGCGGCCTGTTGATGCGTGCCGCATCAATTGGCCCTTTTCTCGTTCCCAGTCGCGTTTCTTTTCGGTCTCGCGCTTGTCATGCTGGGCGTTGCCCTTGGCGAGCGCGATGTCAGCCTTCACGCGGCCGCCCTTGTAGTGCAGGTTCAGCGGCACCAGCGTGAAGCCGCGCTGTTCCACCTTGCCGATCAGCCGCTTGATTTCGGCCTTGTGCATCAGCAGCTTCTTGGTGCGGTCGGCCTCGGGGTTGACGTGGGTGGAGGCGCTCCGCAGCGCATTGATCCGGCAGCCGATCAGGAACAGCTCGCCGTCCTTGATCATCACGTAGCCATCGGTCAGCTGGACCTGGCCAGCGCGGATGGCTTTGATCTCCCAGCCTGACAGCACCACGCCGGCCTCGAATTGCTCTTCGATGTGGTAGTCGTAACGGGCGCGGCGGTTCTCGGCGATGGACATGAAATGGAATCTGGGGCTCAAGGCCCTTCTTACAATCCCGCGATTCTATGAAGCAGGTTAAAAAGTCCGTTCTGCTCTGGCACACGCCGCGCGAGATGTACGAGCTCGTCACGCAGGTGGAGCGCTATCCGGAGTTCTTGCCCTGGTGCCAAAAGGTCGAAGTGATCGAGGTGAACGAGGGCGGCGTCACGGCCCGCTTGCATCTGGCCTATGCCGGTGTGCGCCATGCGTTCACCACCCGCAACCGCAACGAGGTCGGCCGCAGCGTTCGCATGGAACTGGTGGACGGTCCGTTCTCTCAGCTCGACGGGCTCTGGGAGTTCCTGCCCCTGAACAAGCCGGGCGCTGTGGGTGAAGCGACCGCGTGCAAGGTGGTGTTCGAGTTGAACTACGCGTTCAGCAGTGGTGCGCTAGAGGCCGTGGTGAGCCCGGTGTTCGACCGCATCGCCAACACCTTTGTCGACAGCTTCGTGCAGCGGGCAGAAAGTCTTCACGGTGCGGGTTGAGCTGGTGTGGAGCCCGTGCGCCGGCGATGTGCAGCACCGGTGGCTGGACGTCGAGGCCGGTGCCACGCTGATCTCCGCGCTCCAGGGCTGCGCCGATTTCATGACCTCGAATGTTCAGCCGATGGCGGATCTGCACATCGGCATCTGGGGGCGCGTTCGGCCGTTGGACACACCGCTGCGCGAGCGGGACCGCATCGAGGTGTACCGACCGCTCACGGTCGACCCCAAGGAGGCGCGGCGTTTGCGCTACGCCAAGCGGGGCGAGCGCATCGTGTCGCGCCACCGCCCGATGGGTGCCCGTCGCTGATCAGCGGCACTCGCTGGTGATCAGGTCCCGCGCGCGACTCACTTCGTTGGCGATCTGGGCGGAGTCCATGAACACCCGCTCACCCTGTTCGTTGGTGCGGGCAAGCCGCTGACCGCTTTGCAGGTCGCGCAGGTTGGCCTGTGCGCGGGCGCAGTTCTCGCGGCGTTGTGCGGCGACGCGGCGTTCTTCTTCCTTCTGGCGCGACGCCTCCTGATCCTGCTCGCGCTTTTGGCGGGCCGCTGCGTCGAGTTCGGCCTTGCTCGGCGCGCTGGCTGCGGCGCTGTTGGATGGTGTGGCGGTTGCCGCCTGGCTGGCAGCCGCGCCCACTGGCGAAACCACGATGGACGGTTTGGCTACAAAGGGTCGCTGAAGGATGTCCTTCTCGGGCGTGCCCTGCGGGGGCGGCAGGTCGCTGAATTGCAGGTTGCCCTTGGCATCTCTCCACTTCCATTGCGCTTCGGCGGCGCCCATGGCGAGGAGGCAGAGCACGGAGATGAAGAAGGCTTTGCGCGACATGGAATCAGTGTAGCGGCGCGGCCTCCGTATAATGCTGCTTTGCGTCTGGAGCTTTCCTCATGCGCCTTCTCGGCAAAGCGCTCACCTTCGACGACGTTCTGTTGGTGCCAGCGTTCTCCCAGGTGTTGCCCCGCGACACCAGCCTTGCGACCCGTCTGTCGCGCAACATTCCCCTGAACCTGCCGCTCGTGTCCGCCGCGATGGACACCGTGACCGAGGCGCGCCTGGCGATTGCCATCGCCCAGGAAGGCGGCATTGGCATCGTGCACAAGAACCTGACGGCGGAAGCCCAGGCTCGCGAAGTGGCGCGCGTGAAGCGGTACGAAAGCGGCGTGGTGCGTGAGCCCCTGACCATCGGCCCCGACGCGTCGGTGCGTGAGGTCGTCGAGCTGACCCGCCTGCACGGTTTCTCCGGCTTCCCGGTCGTGGAAGGCAAGCGTGTGGTGGGCATCGTCACGGGCCGTGACCTGCGCTTTGAGACCCGCATGGACGCCAAGGTCCGCGAAATCATGACGCCGGCCGAGAAGCTGATCACCGTCAAGGAAGGCGCGTCGCTGGACGAAGCCAAGGCGCTGATGCACACCCACAAGCTGGAGCGCGTGGTGGTGGTGAACGATGCGTTCGAACTGCGCGGCCTGATGACGGTGAAAGACATCACCAAGCAGACCAGCTTCCCGAACGCCGCGCGTGACGCGCACGGCGGCCTGCGCGTGGGCGCGGCGGTTGGCTTCGGTGAAGACACCGAACAGCGCGTGGAACTGCTGGTCAAGGCCGGCGTCGACGCCATCATCGTGGACACGGCCCACGGCCACAGCGCCGGCGTGCTGGACCGCGTGCGTTGGGTGAAGCGCAATTTCCCGAGCGTGGACGTCATCGGCGGCAACATCGCCACCGGCGCGGCTGCGCTGGCGCTGGTGGAAGCCGGCGCGGACGGCGTGAAGGTCGGCATCGGCCCCGGTTCCATCTGCACGACGCGCATCGTCGCGGGTGTGGGCGTGCCGCAAATCACGGCGGTCGACAACGTCGCCACCGCGCTGCGCGGCACCGGCGTGCCGGTCATCGCGGACGGTGGTATCCGCTACTCCGGCGACGTGGCCAAGGCCATCGCCGCTGGCGCGGACTGCATCATGATGGGCGGCGCCTTTGCCGGCACCGAGGAAGCCCCGGGCGAAACCATCCTGTACCAGGGCCGCACGTTCAAGAGCTACCGCGGCATGGGTTCGATGGGCGCCATGGCCAAGGGCAGCGCCGACCGCTATTTCCAGGACACCTCGGCCAACAACCCCAACACCTCCAAGCTGGTGCCCGAGGGCATTGAAGGCCAGGTGCCCTACAAGGGCTCGGTGGTGCAGGTCATCTTCCAGATGGCGGGCGGCTTGAAGGCGTCGATGCACTACTGCGGCTGCGCCACGATTGCCGACATGCAAAACAAGGCCGAGTTCGTCGAGATCACGACGGCGGGCATGCGCGAAAGCCATGTCCACGACGTGCAGATCACGAAGGAAGCGCCGAACTACCGCAGCGAGTAAGCGCCGCAAGCGCAAACGGGGCGATTCCAGTCGCCCCGTTTTGTTTTCAGGAATGAGATGAGCGACGCCCAGAAACGCACGCCTGCCATGGGCTTCATCATGGCCGCCGTGCTGATCGACATGATCTCCATCGGTCTGATGGTGCCGGTGCTGCCGCACATCGTGGGCACCTTCACCCACAGCAACGACGAGCAGACCTCGGCCTTCCTGATGGTGACCATGGCCTTCGGCGTGGCCAACTTCCTTGGCTCGCCGGTGCTGGGGGCGCTGTCCGATCGTTTCGGCCGCCGGCCGGTGCTGCTGATCGGCTTTGCCGGCTTGGCGCTGAGCTTCTTTGTCACGGCCATGGCCACGGCGCTGTGGATGCTGGTGGCAGTGCGCCTGTTCTCGGGTGCCATGCAGGCCAACATCGCCATCGCGAACGCCTACGTGGCCGACATCACCGCCCCGGAGGACCGCGCACGCCGCTTCGGCCAGCTCGGCGCCATGTTCGGCATCGGCTTCATCCTCGGCCCGGTCATCGGCGGCTGGCTGGGCCACTACGACGTGCACTGGCCCTTCTTCGCCGCAGGCGCCATGGCTGTGCTGAACTGGTGCTACGGCTTCTTCGTGCTGCCCGAGTCGCTGCCGAAGGACCGCCGCAGCCCCTTCGACTGGAAGAAGGCCAACCCGGCCAGTTCGCTGCGCGGCCTGGCGGCGCTGCAGGGCATCGGGCCGCTGGTG
Source organism: Pelomonas baiyunensis (assembly GCF_043555935.1). Classification (NCBI taxonomy): domain Bacteria; kingdom Pseudomonadati; phylum Pseudomonadota; class Betaproteobacteria; order Burkholderiales; family Sphaerotilaceae; genus Roseateles; species Pelomonas baiyunensis. The sequence continues at coordinate 1,248,708 of NZ_JBIGIB010000001.1, forward strand.
GCGGTCATCGCGCTGTCGTCGTTGGCCCAGTTCACGCTGCACAACACCTGGGTGCTGTACACCAAGTTCCGCTTCGGATGGGGGCCGCTGGCCGTCAGTCAGTCGCTGGTGGTGGTGGGTATCGTGTCCGTCATCAGCCAGGGCGTGCTGCTCCGGCCGCTGCTCAAGCGCTTCAGCCCGCAGCGGTTGGCGCTGGTCAGCATGATGTCGGCGTCGCTCGCCTACCTTGGCTTCGGCCTGGCCACCGAGGGCTGGATGATGTACGTCGTCATCGGCCTGAACTTGCTGGGCGGTGTGGGCGCAGCGGCGCTGCAGAGCGTCATTTCCAACGCCGCCGGCGGGGCCCACCAGGGGCGAGCCATGGGCGCGGTGTCGTCGCTCAACAGCTTGATGGCCGTCATCGCCCCGCTGCTGGGCCTGACGCTGCTGGCCGAGGTGTCGCACCGGCCGGCGGGCGACCTGCTGATGGGCCTGCCCTTCTTCGCCTGCGCTGCCCTGCAAGCGGTGGCCCTGTTCATCACCTTCCGTTTCTTCCGAACCCAGCCGCCGGCTCAGCCCCTGCAGCCGGCTTGAAAGACGCCTTATGCAACACGACAAGGTCCTCATCCTCGACTTCGGCTCCCAAGTCACCCAGCTCATCGCCCGCCGCGTGCGCGATGCGTCGGTGTACTGCGAGATCCATCCGAACGACGTGTCGGATGACTTCATCAAGGCCTATCAGCCCAAGGCCATCATCCTGAGCGGCAGCCACGCTTCCACCTACGAGGACCACGAGCTGCGCGCGCCGCAGGCCGTGTGGGACGCCGGCGTGCCGGTGCTCGGCATCTGCTATGGCATGCAAACCATGGCCGTGCAGCTGGGCGGCACGGTGAGCTGGAGCGACACCCGCGAGTTCGGCTACGCCGAGGTGCGTGCCCACGGTCACACGAAGCTGCTTGATGGCATTCAAGACTTCGGCACCGCCGAGGGCCACGGCATGCTCAAGGTCTGGATGAGCCACGGCGACAAGGTCACCGTGCTGCCGCCGGGCTTCAAGCTGATGGCGTCCACGCCCAGCTGCCCCATCGCCGGCATGGCCGATGAGGCGCGCGGCTTCTACGCCGTGCAGTTCCACCCCGAGGTCACGCACACCGTGCAGGGCGAAGCCATGCTGCGCCGCTTCGTGCGCGACATCGCCGGTTGCAAGGGCGACTGGATCATGGGCGACTACATCGCCGAGGCCGTGGCCAGGATCCGCGAGCAGGTGGGCGACGAGGAGGTCATCCTCGGCCTGTCGGGCGGCGTCGATTCCTCCGTGGCCGCCGCGCTGATCCACCGCGCCATTGGCGACCAGCTCACCTGCGTGTTCGTCGACCACGGCCTGCTGCGCCTGAACGAGGGCGACATGGTCATGGACATGTTCGCCGGCAAGCTGCACGCCAAGGTCATCCGCGTGGATGCGAGCGAGCTGTTCCTGGGCGAATTGGCCGGCGTGACCGACCCCGAGCAGAAGCGCAAGATCATCGGCCGCCTGTTCGTCGACGTCTTCAAGGCCGAAGCTGCCAAGCTCAAGGCGGGCGACGGCGGCCACAAGGGCGCGACCTTCCTGGCGCAGGGCACCATCTACCCCGACGTGGTGGAGAGCGGCGGTACCAAGACCAAGAAGGCCACCACCATCAAGAGCCACCACAACGTGGGCGGCCTGCCCGAGCAGCTCGGCCTGAAGCTGCTGGAGCCGCTGCGCGAGCTGTTCAAGGACGAAGTGCGCGCCCTCGGCGTGGCCTTGGGTCTGCCGGCCGAGATGGTCTATCGCCACCCGTTCCCGGGCCCGGGCCTGGGCGTGCGCATCCTGGGCGAAGTGAAGAAGCCCTACGCCGACCTGCTGCGCCGGGCGGACGCGATCTTCATTGAAGAGCTGCGCAACACCATCGACCCCGCCACCGGCAAGAGCTGGTACGACCTGACCAGCCAAGCCTTTGCCGTGTTCCTGCCGGTGAAGAGCGTGGGCGTGATGGGCGACGGCCGCACCTACGACTACGTTGTGGCCCTGCGCGCCGTGCAAACCAGTGACTTCATGACCGCCGACTGGGCCGAGCTGCCGTACAGCATGCTCAAGCGCACCTCGGGGCGCATCATCAACGAGGTGCGCGGCATCAACCGTGTCACCTACGACGTCAGCAGCAAGCCGCCCGCCACCATCGAGTGGGAGTGAGGCGGCGCGGCCTTTGGCGGCCGCGGCACCGATCGAATCAACCCGCTGCGGGCGTTGCCCCGGCGGGTTTTTTTCTGGGCCGGATGCGGGCACATCGATATGCTGATGCGATTCATTGCTTACCCTGTTCTCACCATGCGCGCTGCATTTGGCCTGTTGGCCCTGGTCATCACCCTGGCGATCGTGCTGTCACTGTCCAAGCGTCAAGCCGCGTCGCTGCGCGCGCCAGCAACGGCTGCGCCGTCAGCATCGGCGGCCGCGCCCGCGCTCCCGGCGCCTCAGGCGGTGGGGCAGCAGGTGCAGTCGGCGCTGGATGCCGCCGCGCAGCGCCAGATGGACGCCGCGGCCTCTGCCGTGCAGTGACCTGCTGAGTCGAGCGGCATCAACTTGGTGACGCGGCCACCGCCTGCGCCAACGCCCGCACGCTGAGCGGCGCGGAGCCCTCGGCCTTGTTCGAGATCGTCACGAATACGTCCTGACCCGCATGGGCGGTGGCCCGAATGATGCGGGCCAATTCCGCCCGTGTGTCCGGGTCGGGGTCGAGCATTTCGCGGAACTCGCCGTACTTCTGTTCCGCTGCCTCGTAGCCGTAGGCGCCGTGCAGACGGTTCAGATTCCAGCGCGCCACCAGCGGCCCGGGCCACAGGGCCCGCAGCAGCGGCAACTGTTCGGCCAGCGGTGGCAACTTGGGGTGCAGGCCCAGGCAGTAGCGCGCCCCGGTGTCGCGCAGCAAGGCGACGAGATCGGGCGTCAGCCAGGCGGCGTCGCGCACTTCCACGGCGATGACACCCACCGGCGGTTTCGGCAGGGACAGCAGCAGGGCGTGCAGGCGGTCGAACTGTTCGTTCATGTGCGCCAGCCGCTGGGCGGGCAGGGGGCTCAGCTGGAACACCAGCGCGCCGACCGTGGAACCCAGGCCCTCGCAAGCCGGCTCGATGAAGTCTTGCAGTGCAGTGGTGGGGTCCAGGAACAGCGGGTTGGGCTGCAACCCCCGCCCGGTGTCGCCGCGCAGCAGGGCATCGGTCACCAGGCTGGGCGCCTTCACGGTGAACCGAAAGCCTGGCGGCACCTGCTCGGCGTAACGCTGGAATTCACTGGCGGCGAGCGGCCGGTAGAAGCCCCGGTCAATGCCCACCGCACGCAGCAGTGGGTGGGCGGCATACGCAGGCAGGCCGCTCTTGGCGAGGGTGGACTCACTGTGCCGCCCGGCCCATACCAACCCCTCCCAGCCGGGGTAGCTCCAGGTGGACGTGCCGAGGTGGATGCGTGGCGAGAGCGCTGCGGCCAGCGCCTGGTCTTCCGCTGACGGTGCTGCGGCTTGCACGCCGCGCGGGCGTTTTTCCGGCAGGCGGCCGAACAGGTCGTCCTGCATCAAAACATCAGCCACTTCAGCAGCACGAGGTTCACCCCCAGCACGGCCAGCGCCGTGGGCCACTGCGCGCGGATCACGGCGTTCTTGTCCTTCAGCTCCAGCAGTGCCGCAGGAATGACGTTGAAGTTGGCCGCCATGGGCGTCATCAACGTACCGCAGTAGCCGCAGAACATGCCGATGGCGGCCATCACGGCCGGGTTGCCGTGGTGCAGCCCGAGCAAGATGGGAATGCCGATGCCCGCAGTCATCACCGGAAAGGCCGCGAAGGCATTGCCCATGACCATGGTGAACAAGGCCATGCCCACGCCGTAGGCCGCCACGGCCAGCCAGGCGTTGTCCACTGGCAGCGTGTGCGTTGCGATGGCAGCCACGGCCTTGCCCACGCCGGCGTCCGTGAACAGCAGGCCCAGCGTGGCCAGCATCTGCGGCAGGATCACCGCCGGCCCCATGGTCTCCAGCAGCCGGTGCGACTCGCGCAGCGCCTGCAGCGGGCGCTCCCGCGTCATCCACAGTGCTGCCGCCAGCCCGACGAGCGCGCCCAGGCCCACGCACACCAGCGTCAGGTGCTTGGGCTCCACCAGCAGCCAAGGGCCGAGGTGCACGTCCTTCAGCGTGAGGCTGCCCACCAGAGCCAGCCCCGAGATGGCCAGGATGGGCAGGAACAGCCGGTGGCCCAGCCTTGCGGCGCTGGCTTGGCGCTCGGCCGGCGCGCGCGCGCCGTGCCGGCCGAGTGACACGCCGCCCAGCCCACCGAGCGCGGCCAGCATCAACACGATGAGCCCGGTGACGACCGGGGGCAGCACGTCACCGGCCAGGTAGATGACGGCCCACAGCGCCCAGAACAGCGCGCTGCTCCAGCGCCGCGGGTTGCTGCGGTCGCGCACCGTCAAGGCCGAAACGCCCAGCAGCGCGGCGCCTGCCAGCAGGTAGAGCTGGTCGATCTGCAGCAGCGCGGTCATGGGCGCTCCTGCGCGCGGGCGATGAGCGTGGGCAGTTGGCGGTCCAGCCGAATCAACCGCGCCGCGTGGATGAGGAACGCCGCGATGGCGGTGGGAATGCCCCACAGCGCGATGTGAAGCGGGTCGGTGACGATGCCGTTCTCGGCCAGGAAGGTCTGCATCAGCACGATGGAGCCGAAGGCCACGAAGATGTCTTCGCCGAAGAACAGCCCGACGTTGTCCGTGGCCGCCGCCATGGCCTTCAGGCGGTCACGCACGGCCTGCGGCAGGGGGCCGTGCGTTTGCTCGGCGGCGGCTTCGGTCATGGGTGCCACCAAGGGCCGCACCATGGGCGCATGGCCGCCCAGCAGCGTCAAGCCCAGGGCTGCGGCGCTTTCGCGGATGAACAGGTACACCACCAGCAGCCGCCCCGCGGTGGCCGAGCGAATGCCGGCGACCCAGCTCTGCGCCCGCTCGCGCAGGCCGTGGCGCTCCAGCAGGCCGATGACCGGCAGCGGCAGCAGCAGCGTCAGCGGCAGGTTGCGCGTCTTCACGAAGCCTGTGCCCAGCTTGGCGAGGACGAGGTCTGGCGGCAGCTTGGCGGCCAGCCCGGTGGCCAGGCCCGCGGCGGTGACGACGAGGATGGGGTTGAAGCGCAGCACGAAGCCGACGATGACGACGGCCACGCCGATCAGCGGCCAAAGGGACAGGTCGGTGGGCATGGAGAGGCTTTCAGGCGCGAAGGGCCACGCCGGCCTCGCGCAGCGCGGCGTGCAGGGCGTGGGCAAAGGCCACTGCGTGGGGCCCGTCGCCGTGCAGGCAAATCGTTTCCGCGTGCAGCGGCACGGTCTCGCCCGACACGGCCTGCACCACACCCTCGCGCACCATGCGCAGGGTGCGGGCCACGGCCTCGGCGGTGTCGTGGATGAGCGCACCGGGCTGGCTGCGCGGCACGAGGCTGCCGTCGGCGCGGTAGCCGCGGTCGGCAAACACCTCGGCCACGGCCCGCAGGCCCGCGCGTTCGGCCGCGCGCAGCAGTTCGCTGCCCGCCAGGCCATACAAGGCCAGGCCCGGGCTCACGGCCAGCACGGCGTCCGCCACCGCGTCGGCCAGGGCCGGGTCGCGTGCGGCCTGGTTGTAGAGCGCGCCATGCGGCTTGACGTGGTGCAGTTGGCCGCCTGCGGCACGCACCAGCGCGTCCAGGGCGCCGATTTGGTAGATCAGGTCGGCGCGCACCTCGTCCGGCGTGAGTTGCATCTCGCTGCGGCCGAAGTTCTCGCGGTCGGGGTAGCTGGGGTGGGCGCCGAGGGCCACGCCTTGGGCCAGCGCGGCGGCCACGGTGGCCTGCATCAGCCGTGCGTCGCCCGCATGCCAGCCGCAGGCGATGTTGGCGGAGCTGACCAGGGTCAGCAGTTCGGCGTCGTGGGGGGCGCCTTCGCCGAGATCGGCGTTCAGATCGACATGCATAGGGCGGTGTGAAGTTGGTTCAGCTCGCGTTGGCGCTGGCGCAGGGCGGCGATGGCGTCGTCGCGCGTGCAGGGGCGGAAGTGCAGCGTGCCGCCCAGGCGCAGCTGGGCCAGCTTCCACAGGTCAGCGGCAATGACCACGCCGATCTTGGGATAGCCGCCGGTGGTTTGCGCGTCGGCCAGCAGCACGATGGGTTGGCCGGAGGGCGGCACCTGGATCACGCCGGGCAGCACCCCGTGCGAGGGCAGGTCGTGTGCGGTGCAGCGCTCCAGCGCGGGGCCGTCGAATCGGTAGCCCATGCGGTTGCTTTGGGGCGTGAGCCGCCAGGCGGTGTGCCAGAAGGCCGCGTGCGCGGCGGGGGTGAATTCGTCGTACTCCGGGCCGGGCACCACGCGCACCTCGGGCGTCCAGGCGGGCGGGGCGATGCCCAGGCGCCGTTCGGTGGGGCGGCCGGGTTGGCCGAGAGGCAGGCGGTCGCCGTCCCGCAGCGCGCGTCCGCCCATTCCGCCGAACTGGGCTTTCAGGTCGGTGCTGCGCGAGCCCAGCGCGGGCGGTGTGTCGATGCCGCCAGCCACGGCCAGCACGGTGCGCATCCGGTCGCGCGGGGCGGCGAGGGTCAGCGTCTGCCCGGCGTGCACCGGTTGGCGCCAGTAGGGGCGCACCGGGGTGCCGTCGAGCAGGCCGGGAGCATCCGTGCCGCACAGTGCGATGCACGTTGGGGCGTCGAAGCGCAGCGTGGCGGTGCCGAGGGTGAATTCCAGGCCTGCGGCGCCCGGCGCATTGCCCACCAGCAGGTTGGCGTGGGCCAGCGCCAGGTCGTCCAGCATGCCGCAGCGGCTGATGCCGCGGTCGCGCCAGGCGGTGCGGCCGGCGTCTTGCACGGTGGTCAGCGGGCCGGCCCGCAGCAGGTGGATCACAGCGCCTCGGCCACGAAACGCACGCGATCGCCGGGAGCCAGCAGCGTGGGGGGCTCTGCGGCCGGGTTGAACAAGGGCAGGGCGGTGCGGCCGATCAGCTGCCAGCCGCCGGGGCTGGCGAGCGGGTAGATGCCAGTTTGCGCGCCGCCGATGCCCACGCTGCCGGCCGGCACCTGCGTGCGGGGCTCGGCACGCCGGGGCGTGTGCAGGCGCGGGTCCAAGCCCCCCAGATAAGCAAAGCCAGGCTGAAAGCCGATGAAGTACACCACGTACTCGGCCGCCGTGTGCAGGCGCACGACTTCGTCGGTGCTCAGGCCGTGGTGCGCGGCCACATCGGCCAGGTCCGGGCCGTCGTAGTGCACGGGTACGTCCACGCGGCGGCCGGTGGGGGTGTCCTCGCCGGTCTCGTTGGTCGCCAGGGTCTGCCATGTGCGCTGGATGTCGGCTTCCAGCGCGGCGGGGTCGGTGGCGAGCGGGTCGAACCCGACGGTGAGGTTGTTCATGCCCGGGGTCAGGGCCTCCACGCCGGGGTGGCCGTTCAACGCGGCGCTCAGGCGCCACAACCGGGCTTGCTGAGCCAGCGTGGCGGGGGGCGGCAGGTGGCAGCACAAGGCGGCTTCGCCCAGGGGATGGATGGCCAGCGCGGTCATGTCCGAAAGCATGCCATGGGTACACTGACCGAGCCCATGAACCCGCCCATGCAAGAGCCCTTCACGACGCCCCTTTTTTCGCCCGCCGATGAGCAGGCCATGCGCCTGGCGCTGGACCAAGCCCACAACGCGTGGCTGGTGGGCGAGGTGCCGGTGGGGGCCGTGATCATGCGGGCCGGGCAGGTGATTGCCACGGGCTACAACCGCCCCATCACCACGCACGACCCGACGGCGCACGCCGAGATCGTGGCGCTGCGCCACGCGGCCACGCTGCTGGAAAACTACCGCCTGCCGGAGTGCGAGCTGTTCGTGACACTGGAGCCCTGCGCCATGTGCGCAATGGCGCTGATGCACGCGCGCTTCAAGCGCGTGGTGTTCGCGGCCACCGACCCCAAGACGGGCGTGGCCGGCTCGGTGATCGACCTCTTCGGCCAGCCGCAACTCAACCACCACACCCGCGTGGAGCGCGGCCTGATGGCGGATGCCGCCGGCCAGTTGCTGCGCGACTTTTTTGCTGAACGCCGCGAGGCCGCCCGTGCGCGCCGCGCTGAGCGCCAGGGCCTGTTGCCCACCGGCGAAGCCACCCATCTGGACGACTTGCCATGACGACCTTGTCCCTCTTCACGCCCTCGGGCGCCTTGCCCAAGGCCGATGCGCTCAAGCGCGCTGCCAAGCGGCTGACGCAGCTCGGGTTCGAGGTGAGCGTTGATGCCGACGCCCTGGCCCGTCACCAGCGCTTCGGCGGCGACGACGCCACGCGGTTGGCCGCCTTGCACCGGATTGCTGATGCCGCGCCCGGCGTGGCCTTGGCCACCCGAGGCGGCTACGGTCTCACGCGCCTGCTGGACCAGATCGACTGGGGGCGCGTGGCGCACAGCGTGGAGCACGGCACGCGCTGGGTGGGCTACAGCGACCTGACGGCACTGCAAAACGGCTTGATCGCGCACAAGAAGGGCCTGGCCATGTGGTCGGGCCCGCTGGCCTGCGATGACTTCGGTCGCACCGAGGCCGAAGGCGGTGTGGACGAGGTGACGCAGGATTGCTTTCTGGAAGCGATGAGCGGCGCGCTCGAGGCCGTGGGCTTTCGTGAAACGACCAGCGCGCGGGGCGTGACTGAGTTCGACGGTTTGGAAGCCCGCGGGCGCCTGTGGGGGGGCAACCTGACGGTGTTGTGCTCGCTGCTGGGCACGCCGCATTGGCCTAAAGTCAAGGGCGGCGTCTTGTTCCTGGAAGACATCAACGAGCACCCCTACCGCGTGGAGCGCATGCTGCTGCAGTTGCAGCAGGCGGGCGTCATCGACGCGCAGGCCGCCGTGCTGATGGGCGACTTCAGCGGTGCGCCCAAGACGCCGAACGACCGGGGCTACGGCCTGAAGGATGCGGTGGCCGCCCTGCGCAGCCGCACGAAAACGCCGGTGCTGATGGGCCTGCCGTTCGGCCATGTGCGCACCAAGGTGTGCCTGCCGGTGGGGGCGACGGTGGACCTGTACGTGCAAGGGCGCGAGGCGATCCTGGGCTGGCAGTCGGACGCGCGCCTGGCCCATGACCATGGCCACCACCACGGCCACGATCACGACCATTGAGTGGGCCCATGGCGGCGCCCAGGGTTTTCACGCCTGCTGAAAGCGCTGCCGACCGGCCCGGCACCCAGGGGTGCGAACTATCATCCCCGCATCGCCTCGGCTTGCCCCGAGGCGCTTTGTTTTTCAAAAGAACATGCATGCGTTGGGATCGGTGATGCGTCGCTTGGGTCGGGCCCTGGGCGCGCTGCTGCTGGCTGGGCTGGCGGCGTGCAACAACAGCCCGCATCCGCAAGGCGCCGAGCGCGAGAACGCGCTGTACATGGCGTTTGCCGAACGCTCGCCGCGTTACCTGGACCCGACCTCGTCGTATTCGGCGCCTGAAAGCACTTTCGTCTACGAGATTTGCGAGCCGCCCTATGGCTACCACCCGCTCAAGCGCCCGTACAGCCTGATTCCGCGGGCGGCCGCGGAGGTGGTGCGGCCTTACTTTCTGGATGCCCAGGGCCAGCGCCTGCCCGACGATGCGCCCGACGCGCAAATTGCGCAGGCGGTGTACGACGTGCCCATTCGCCCCGGCTTGAAGTGGGCGCCGCATCCGGCCTTTGCCAAGGACGCCGCCGGCCGCCCCCGCTACCTGCAACTGCGCCCCCAAGACCTGGGCGAGCGACGCAGTCCGTTCGACTTCGAGCACCTAGGCACACGCGAGGTGGTGGCGGACGATTTCGTCTACGCCCTCAAGCGACACGCCAGCCCACGCCAGGAGGCGCCGGTGGCGGCCGTGTTCTCAGAGCACCTGCTGGGCATGAAGGACTACATGGCCCTGGTGCGCCGCGAAAGCGAGCGCCAGTTGAAGGGCTTGCCCGAAAACCTGGCCGACAAGCCCTTCCTGGACTTGCGCCAGTGGCCCCTGGCGGGGGCCGAGGCGGTGAACGACCACCTGCTGCGCATCCGGCTCAAGGGCCGATACCCGCAGTGGCAGTATTGGATGGCCACCAACTTCACCGCGCCGATTCCGTGGGAGGTGGACGCGTTCTATGCCCAGCCCGGCATGGCCGCGCGCTCGCTGGGCTGGAACCGTTGGCCGGTGGGCACGGGGCCGTTCATGATGACCACCTACGAGCAGGACCGGCGCCATGTGATGAGCCGCAACCCGAACTACCGGGTGGACACCTACCCCTGCGAAGGCGCGCCGGGCGATGCCGAGGCTGGCCGGTTGGCGGACTGCGGCAAACGCCTGCCGTTCGTGGACCGGGTGGTGGCGATCAACATCAAGGAGCAGGTGCCCATCAAGGAGCTGTTCAAGCAAGGCCACCTGGACCTGCCCGAGATGGACCGCGCCGATTGGGGCGTGAACCTGGCGGTGGACCGGGACGACTCCGACGAGGTGCGGGCCTTCTTCGAACAGCGCGGCTTTCAGCTGCCCATGACGGTCGACATCACCAACTGGTACCTCGGCTTCAACTGGCTGGACCCGGTGGTGGGCCGGGGCGACACGCCCGAGCAGCAGCGCCGCAACCGTGCGCTGCGGCAGGCGATCTCGATTGCGATCGATTGGGAAGAGGGCTACGGTCGCATCTTCCGCGCCAAAGGCGGCGATGCCGCGCATGGGCCCATCCCGCCCGGCGTGTTCGGCTCTCGCGAAGGGCAGCCCGGCCAGTTCAACCCCGTCACCCACCGCCTGGAGAACGGCCAGCCGGTGCGCCGCCCCTTGGCCGATGCCTTGAAGCTGATGGAGGAGGCCGGCTACCCCGGCGGGCGCGATGCCGCGACGGGCAAGCCCCTGGTGCTGAACTACGACTTCCAGCGCGTGGTGACGCCGGAACTGAAGGCCGAGAACGACTGGCTGGTGCGGCAGTTCGCCAAGCTCGGCATTCAGCTGGACATCCGCGCGACGGACTTCAACCAGTTCCAGGAGAAGGTGCTCAAGGGCAAGCACCAGATCTTCTGGTGGGGCTGGTTTGCTGACTACCCGGACGCCGAGAACTTCCTGTTCCTGCTGTACGGCCCGAACAGCAAGAGCCGCTTTGAAGGCGAGAACACGGCCAACTACGACAACCCGGAATTCAACCGCCTGTACCGCCGCTTGCAGCAGCTGGAGGACGGCCCCGAGAAGGCGGCCGTGATGGCGCAGATGACCGACATCGTGCGCCAGGACGCACCGTGGGCGTGGGGCTACTGGAGCTACTCTGCCGTGGCTTACCAGCGCTGGGTGCACAACGGCAAGCCGGGCGTGGTGGTGCGCGACCGGGCCCGCTACCTGCGGGTGGATGTGGACGAGCGCGCGCGCAGCGTGGCGGCGTGGAACCGGCCGGTGTGGTGGCCGCTGCTGGTGCTGGGCGCGGGCGTGGCCCTGGTTGGCTGGAGCGTGCGCCGCGCCTGGCGCGCCCGCGATGCCGCAACCGCGCGGGCGGGGAGGGCGTGATGCTGGGCTACATCGCACGGCGCGTGGCGTACGGGCTGGCCATCTTGGTGGGGGTGAATCTGCTCACCTTCGCGCTCTTCTTTGCGGTCAACACGCCGGACGACATGGCCCGGCTGAACATCGGCGGCAAGCGCGTCACGCAGGAGCAGATCGACACCTGGAAGGCCGAGCGCGGCTATGACAAGCCGCTGTACCTGGACCGCAGCCGCAACGGGCTGGAGCAGGTGACGCACACCATCCTGTGGGAGCGCTCCATCAGCCTGTTCGCGCTGGACTTTGGCCGCAGCGACGCGCGGCAGGCCATCGACATCGGGCACGAGGTGCGCACGCGCATGGCGGTGAGCCTGCAGCTGGCGGTGCCGCTGTTCGTGCTGCAGGTGCTGGTGAGCGTGGCGTTCGCGTTGTTGTTGGCGAGCTTTCGGCACAGCCGCATCGACTTCTGGGGCGTGGTGCTGTGCGTGCTGATGCTGTCGATCAGCAGCCTGTTCTACATCATCGTGGGCCAGTTCCTGTTCGCCCGCGTGCTGAAGCTGGTGCCCATGAACGGCTTTGCGCCGGGGCTGGATGCCGTGAAGTTCCTGGCGCTGCCGGTGCTGCTGTCGCTGCTCAGTCGCCTGGGCGGTGAGGCGCGCCTGTACCGCGCCATGCTGCTGGAGGAAATGGGCAAGGACTACGTGCGCACCGCGCGCTCCAAGGGCCTGAGCGAAGGTCAGGTGCTGCGCCGCCACGTGCTGCGCAATGCCCTCATCCCCATCTTGACCAGCGCGGGTGGCTACCTGCCGTACGTGTTCCTGGGCAGCCTGGTGTTTGAAAGCTTCTTCGGCATTCCGGGCCTTGGGGCCTTTGTGATCGAAGCCATCAGCAGCCAGGACTTCGCCATCGTGCGAACCATGGTGTTCCTGGGCGCGGTGCTGTACATCGCCAGCAATGCCCTGATCGACATCGCCTACACCTGGGTCGATCCGCGCGTGAGGTTGCAATGAAGTGGGTGCTGCTGTGGACGGACCTGGCGCTGTGGCTGATGGCCGCCTGCCTGATCGGCTTCGTCATTCGACTTCGGTCTCGGCCTGAGTTGCGGCAGGCCTGGCTGCGCGTGGTGCGTGACCCTGTCACGGCATGCGCGGGCCTGGTGGTGCTGCTGGGCCTGCTGTTGGCGTTGGCCGACAGCGTGCACCTGCGGCTGGCTTTGCCAGGCAGCAACGGTGCGCCGGTGTACGACACGCGCACCGTGTCGGCGCTGGACCTGGTGCTGGAGTCGCACGTGGCCGGCCGTGAAGTCAGCTACTCGGCCCCGCTGGCGACGCAGGGGCTGAGCAAGGAGAGCCGGGTGGCGGCAGACGGCACCGTGCATCGCGAGTTCCCCCGCCTGCAGTTTGGCGGCGCACACCTGCAAGACCCGGCGCGAGAGCATGGCGCCGACCTGGCGCGCCTGGCGGTGCAGGGCGCTGCCGCCGGGGCGGGCGTTGCCGTGGTGCTCACACTCAGCGTGGCGGCCGGGGTGGCGCGGCGGCGAGGTGGCTTCGCCACGGCGCTGCGCGACCTTGCGCACGACCGCACCCCCTTGCCGTGGCGCGCGATGCTGGGCACCCTGGCCGTGGGCTGCGTGCTGGCAGGCGTGGTGTGGACCTGGATGCCGCACTACCACGTGCTGGGCACCGACCGCACCGGCAACGACGTGCTGGTGCAGGCGTTGAAAAGCGTGCGCACCGCCTTCGTCATCGGCACCCTGGCCACGCTTGCCACCTTGCCTCTCGCCTTGGCGCTGGGTGTGCTGGCGGGCTACTACAAGGGATGGGTGGATGAGGTCGTGCAGTACCTGTACACCACGCTCAGTTCGGTGCCCAACGTGCTGCTGATTGCTGCCTGCGTGCTGATGGTGCAGGTGTTCTTCGACAAGAACCCCGACCTCTTTGAAACCGCCGCCGAGCGCTCCGACTTGAAGATGCTGCTGCTGTGCGTCATCCTGGGTCTGACCGGCTGGGCCGGCCTGTGCCGCCTCGTGCGGGCCGAGACCCTGAAGCTGCGGGAACTGGACTACGTTCAAGCAGCCACCGCGTTCGGCGTGGGGGATGCGCGCATCATGCTTCGGCACATCGTGCCCAACGTCATGCACCTCGTGCTGATTACCCTGGTGCTGAGCTTTTCGGAGCTGATCCTCTACGAAGCCGTGTTGACCTATGTGGGCGTGGGCGTGGACCCGCTCATGAACAGCTTCGGCAGCATGATCAACCTGGCCCGGGCCGAAATGTCGCGCGACCCGGTCGTTTGGTGGAGCTTTGCCGCGGCGTTTGGCTTCATGGTCGGCCTGGTGCTCGCGGCCAACCTGTTGGCCGATGGCGTGCGGGAGGCCTTCGACCCCCGCGGCAAGCCGGTGCGGCGCCGTCGCGCCTCGGCCGTGATGGAGACGCCGCATGCTTGAAATTGACGACTTGCATGTGGCGTTGGACGCCGAGGCCGGCGTGGTTCGCGCCCTGGACGGGCTGCGCTTTTGCCTGACGCGCGGTGAGACGTTCGCGCTGGTGGGCGAGAGCGGCTGCGGCAAGAGCATGACCGCCTTGGCCCTGATGCGGCTGCTGCCCGACAGCGGCCGGCACACGGCCGGCGCCATGCGGCTGGAGGGGGATGACCTGCTGGCCTGGCCCGAGGCCCGCATGCGCCAGGCCCGCGGAGGCCGCATCGGCATCATTTTTCAAGAGCCCTCCACCAGCCTGAACCCGGTGATGCGGGTGGGCGAGCAGGTCGCTGAGGCCATCGAAGCCCACACGCCGCTGCGAGGCGCCGCGGCTCGATCCCGCGCGGTGGAGTGGTTGGCCCGTGTGGGCATTCCCGAGCCGCAGCGTCGTGCGCTGGACTATCCGTTCCAGCTCTCGGGCGGCCAGAAGCAGCGCGTGATGATCGCCATTGCGCTGGCAGCCGAGCCCGACTATCTGATCGCCGACGAGCCCACCACCGCGCTGGACGTGACCATCCAGGCGCAAATCCTGGACCTGATTCGGGACCTGCAGCGCGAGCGACAGTTGGGCGTGCTCCTGATCACGCATGACCTGGCCGTGGTGCGCGGCATGGCACACACCGTGGCCTTGATGTACGCCGGGCAGATTGTGGAGATGGCTCCGGCCGCGGAGTTCTTCGCGGCGCCTCGCCACCCGTACGCCCGGCTGCTGCTGGATGCCTTGCCGGACCGTGGGCGGCGCGGGCAACGTCTGGCTGCCATTGAGGGCACCGTGCCGCCGCTGTGGCAGCCTTTTGCCGGTTGCCGATTTGCGCCGCGCTGTGACCGCGCCACCACCATGTGCGCCGGCCAGGCGCCGTTGTTGGGGCCTGTGGCGCCCGGCCGCACGGTTCGGTGCTGGCTGGCGAGCGAGCCACACGCCCCGATCCAGATGCGCGAGCCGGCTGAGCCGTTGGCTGGTGCGGCGGTGCAGAGCCCCGGGCCGGGGGAGGGCATTCCTTTGCTCGACGTTCGTGCGCTCTCGGTGCGCTTTGCGCCCCGCACGAGCTTCTGGCGGCGGCCGCCCGTGATCGCGCCCGCGGTGGACGGCGTCAGTTTCCAGCTCCAAACCGGGCGCACGCTGGCGCTGGTGGGCGAGTCCGGCTGCGGAAAAACCACCACCGGCAAAGCGCTGGCCCAGCTGCTGCGCCGGCAGGCGCTCATCCAGGGCGAGGCCTTGTTCCAGGGGCGGGACCTGTTTTCGCTCCAGGGCGACGCGTTGCGGGCCGCGCGGCGCGATTTGCAGATCGTCTTCCAGGACCCGTTCGCCTCGATGAACCCGCGCATGCGTGTGGCCGAGGTGCTGGAGGAGGGCATGGTGGCGCTGCGCCCGGAGTGGGATGCGGAGCAGCGGCAGGCGCGCCTGCACGAGTTGGTCGAGCAGGTCGGCCTGCGCCGGGACGCCCTGACGCGTTGGCCGCATGAGTTTTCCGGCGGGCAGCGCCAGCGGATTGCCATCGCCCGAGCGCTGGCGGTGCAACCGCGGCTCATCATTTGCGACGAGCCGACCTCGGCGCTGGACGTGTCGGTACAGGCCCAGATCCTGAACCTCCTGCGCGAGCTTCAGCAGGCCCATGGCCTGGCCTATCTGTTCATCACGCACAACCTGTCCGTGGTGGAGTACGTGGCCGACGAGGTGGCGGTGATGCAGCGGGGGCGCATCGTCGAGCAAGGGGCCTGTGACCAAATCCTCGGACAGCCCCGTGAAAGTTTCACGAAGGCGTTGTTGGCTTCGGTGCCCCGATTGACGTGAAGTCGTCGCGTCGGGACAACGCCTAAGGGTTTCACACTAGGGGCGGCAAATGCTGGAAACCCATTGAAATCAACGGGTTACAAAGCTTCGCGGCCCGCGTAGGGGCATTTACTCCCCGGACACATGCTGCGCCGCATCGAAACTTCCGGCACCCCTCAATCTGGGCTGATCGCCCGGGCCAAGGTGAGCCCCCATCCGGGCTAGCGCCGCCCCCAAACCAGGGCGGGCCACTGTCTCTTCAGGAGTGTCAATGTTCAAAACAACCACCATCACAGGCGCCATCCTGGCGCTGGCCGCGACGAGCGCGCTGGCTCAGGAAGCACAAAAGCTGGAGCGGATCGAAGTCACGGGTTCGAGCATCAAGCGCGTTTCCGCTGAAACTTCGCTGCCCATCTCGACGTTCTCCCGCGAAGAAATCGCCCGTACCGGCGCGACCACCGTGCAGGATCTGGTCTCGAACCTGCCTTCCAGCTTCGGCGGTGGCGTGGTGGCCAACAACGTGGGTGCCACCGGTGGCGCTTCCACGGCCAACCTGCGCGCGCTGGGTGCCAAGTACACGCTGGTGCTGCTGAACGGCCGCCGCGTGGCGAACTTCGCCTTCGGCAACAGCCCGGTCGACCTGAACTCGATCCCGCTGGCCGCGGTGGAACGCGTCGAAATCGTGCGTGACGGCGCTTCGTCGACCTACGGCGCTGACGCCGTCGCCGGCGTGATCAACTTCATCTTGAAGAAGGACTACCAGGGCGCTGAAATCACCTGGGGTGAGTACAAGTCTGACGCACCTGGCGGTGGCGTGGACAACGTCAGCGCAGTCCTGGGCTTTGGCGATCTGGCCAAGGACCGCTTCAACGTCATGCTGACGGCGGGCCGCGAAGAAGTGGCCGCCGTGAAGGCGCGCAATCGCAGCTTCGCGGACACCGCGGTGCGTCCGGACCTGGGCATCAACAAGTCGTCGCCCCGCAACGGCATCCCCAACCTGAACTTCACCGACACCAAGGGCAACAAGTACACCGGCGTGAACCCGCTGCGTTACCTGGGTTGCAACGCGCCTGACTTCGGTCTCGCCACGTTCGGTGTTCCCGCCAGCGCCACGCAGTGCGGTACCGACTACGTCAAGTTCATCGATTTGGTGCCCGAGCAGTGGCGCGCCAACTTCACCGGCCGCGGTGTGTTCCAGATCGACGCAGACAACCAGTTGTTCGTCGAAGCGATGCACAACCGTGACCGTCAGCAGTCGTTCTACTCGCCGGCGCCCTACACCAAGCCGATGTCGTACCCCACGACCGGCCGCTTTTACCCCAAGAGCATCACCCTGCCCAAGGGCATGACGCTGCCTGCCGGCTACACGATGCCTGACGGCACCAAGTTGGCTGCGGCAACCGTGCTGGCTGCCGACATGGCGGTGACCCCGACGGGCAACATCACCGGTACTTGGCGTACCGTGGCCGGTGGCGGCCGCTCGGACATCACCGAGACGAAGACCGACCGCGTCATGGTCGGCGCCAAGGGTCTGTTGGCTGGTTGGGACTACGACGCTGGCCTTACGTTCTCCAGCAACAAGGGCGAAATCTTCTTCGGCCCGGGCAAGTTCAGCTACGCCAAGCTGACGCCGCTGGTCAACTCGGGTGCCATCAACGTGTTCGGCCCGCAAGACGCCACCAGCCAAGCGCTGCTGGACGGCGCCCTGCTGACCGGTCAGCGCCAACAGGCCGCCGAATCCAAGTCGACGGAATTCGACTTCAAGGTTTCGCGCGAAGTGATGGAACTGGCCGCCGGCCCCCTGGCTGTGGCTGCTGGTTTCAACTATCGCCAAGAAAAGCTGAACCAGATCTCCGACCCGGTGTTGGAGTCGGGTGATGAAGTCGGCGGCGGTGGTGCTGTGCCGACCGTGTCGAGCGGCCGCAAGGTGTACGGCGTGTTCGGCGAAGTTGAAATTCCCGTGATCAAGGACCTGAGCGTCAACTTGGCCGCGCGTTACGACAACTACAAGAACGACTTCGGCACCAGCTTCAACAGCTTCAGCCCGAAGGCCAGCGTGCGTTGGCAGCCCACCAAGGACCTGCTGGTCCGCGGTTCGGTCGCCAAGGGCTATCGCGCCCCGACGCTGTACGAAAACCTCCGTCCTCTGACGACCAGCAACAACACGGCTGCGAACTGGAGCGACCCGATCCGCTGCCCGAACGGCGTGCCTATCACCAACACCATCAACCCCGTGGGTGAGCTGGTGGACGAGTGCCAGGTGCAGCTGACGGCCGGTACCTCGGGTGACAAGAACCTGCGTCCGGAGAAGTCGCGTCAGTTCTCGCTGGGCATCGTGTTCTCGCCGATCAAGGACATGACGGTGGGTGTGGACTACTGGAACGTGGAAATCAAGGACCCGATCGTCGGCAAGTCCGAAATCCAGGTCTTCAGCGATCCGACGACCTACAAGGACTTCTTCTACCGCTTCAACCCGCAGACGGATCCGGATCAGCTGAACCCCATCAAGGGCAGCACCAACAAGGACTTCCCGCTCGCATACGTCTACCTGCCGTATGAGAACAACGGTAAGAACTTCGCCTCGGGTCTGGACTTCTCTGCCTCGTACCGCACCAAGTTGGCGGGCGTGGGCACGGTGGGTGTGAACTTCGACGGTTCGCTGTTCACGACGCACGGCTACCAGTACGCCGGCGCGCCGAAGGTCAGCGATCTCGGCAAGTTCAAGGACTTCGGTGCGGTGCCTCGCTGGCGCCATGCCGTGACCGGCACGTGGTCGAGCGGTATCTTCAACGCGTCGTTGACCAACAACTACACGCACAGCTACGAGGACTACACCGATCCGTTCTCGGTCGGTGCCAACTACCCGCTGACGCGTACGGTCAAGGCTTACTACACCTGGGACGGCCAGTTCGGTATCAAGCCGACCAAGTCGCTGTCTTTGGTGTTGGGCGTGAAGAACCTGCTGGACAAGGATCCGCCGTCGTCGCGTAACTCGCTGTACTTCCAGACCGGCTTTGACCCGACCTACACCAACCCGGTGGGTCGCCAGTACTACGGCCGCATCAACTACAAGTTCTTCTGAGCTTGAGTTGAGCTTCAGCTGACTCAGGGCCGCATCGAAAGATGCGGCCTTTTTGCTTTGTCGGCTTGTAATTCAGTTGATCCTTTGGCACGGGTTAGCCCCAACAAGTCGCTTGCAGGCGGGCCGCTAAGATGCTTCCAAGGCCAAGTTCGGCCGTGTCGCGCGGGAAGCCGCGCAAGGTTCGTGGCAAAGAAACGCAGCCCGACGGCTTGAAGCCACCGGGCGTTTTTTTTGGTTCGAATCGATGCCAGTGACTTGTGTGCTGCATCCGCGTTTGAACTGCGTGTTTTCAACGAGGCGGCGGGTGAACCTTCGCGTTTTAGAATGCACGCCTTTCGGGACTCGATGACGGTCGGAACGCAACTTCCTCCGCCCTGGTGGCCGATCCCCAAGAAGAAGTCATTGACTGTGATTTGTAGTTGCAAGAAGGAGCGCGCATGAATTTTGCGCAGGAGAAGCAGGGTGCGTCCCGGTTCACGGGCCTTGGCATCGTGGTCCTCATTCACGTCGTGGCCATCTACGCGCTGGCCAGCGGCTTGGCCAAGGACCTGGTGAAAAAGGTGACCGGCCCGATCGACGTCAAAGTCATCGAGGAAAAGGTCAAGCCGCCGCCTCCCCCTGAGAAGGTTGTCCCACCTCCGCCGGACCTGAAGGCTCCGCCGCCGCCGTTTGTGCCGCCGCCTGAGTTCCAGGTCACCGCCCCGGCACCGCCGGCGCCGGCGATTCAATCGACGCAAGTTGCACCGCCTGCTGTTGAATCTGTGCGCCCTGCGCCGGCCCCGGCACCCGCTGCGGCTCCAGCGCCGGCACCGCGTCCGGCCAAGATCACCGCTGGCATGGTTTGCACCAAGATGGGCAAGCCGGAAATGCCGTCCGTGAACTGGAGCGGCGAAGCGCTGTACAAGGCGGTTGCGACCGTGAAGGCCGGTCGCGTCGTCGCGGTGGAAATCACCTCGTTGCGTGGTGGCGTGGATCGCAAGGCCCAGCGCGCACTGACGCAAGCCATCCAACAGACGCTGCAGGACACCTACGAGTGCCCTGGCGATCACGTGTTCGAGCAGGAGTTCCAGTTCAAGATCGAATAAGAGACCTCGCTTCGCCTCGAACTTGGCACACCGCTCGGCGTGTGCCGCAAGAAACCAAATTACCAGAATCTTTCCCTAGGAGTTGACTCCATGATTTCTCGCATCACCGGCTTCCTGGCCGCCATCGCCATGGCTGCGACCCTGGCTGTTTCGCCCGCTCATGCGCAAGACCAGAAGCCGGCCGACGCCGCTTCGGCTGTCGCTGTTGACGCCGCTGCGCCGGCTCCGGCTGCCGCTCCGGCCAAGCAAGACAACCCCTACAGCCTGGCCAACATCGTTGCTCACGGCAACGTGGTGGACCAGGTCGTTCTGCTCATCCTGGGCATCATGTCCATGGGCTCTTGGTACATCCTGGTCGTGCGCCTGTGGGACACGAGCAAGCTGTCGGCGGAAGCCAAGGAAGTGCGCGCCACGTTCTTCAAGAAGGCCAGCCTGGCTGATGGCATCCGTGGCCTGAAGGAAGAAAGTGCCTTCCGCTACATCGCCACCGCTGCTGTCGAAGCCTCGGAACACCACGAAGGTGCCCTGACCGAGAACATCGACCACAGCAGCTGGGTCACGATGAACGTCGAGCGCGCCGTCGCTGACGTCAACACCAAGATCTCCGCTGGCCTGGGCTTCCTGGCGACCGTCGGTTCGACCTCCCCCTTCATCGGCCTGTTCGGTACCGTGTGGGGCATTCTGAACGCGCTGACCGCCATCGGTGTGGCCGGTCAAGCGTCCATCGACAAGGTTGCCGGCCCCGTGGGCGCCGCTCTGATCATGACCGCCATCGGTCTGGTCGTCGCTGTGCCGGCCGTGCTGGGCTACAACTGGCTGGTCAATCGCAACAAGGCTGTGATGGGTCAAGTGCGCTCGTTCGCCGGTGACCTGCACGGCGTGCTGATGGGCAACCGCGCTGTCGCCAAGCGCTGAGTCCAGGCTCGCTCGATAAGGAGCTCAAGCTATGGGCATGAACGTCGGATCTTCTTCCGGCGAAGATGAAGTCAACGCAACCATCAACACCACGCCCCTCGTGGACGTGATGTTGGTGATGCTGATCATCTTCCTCATCACCGTGCCGGTGGTGACGCAGACGATCGCGGTGAATCTCCCCAAGGAGACCAACGTGATCCGCGTCACCAAGCCGGAAAACATTGAACTTTCGGTCAGCAAGGACGGCGACGTCTACTGGAACACCAAGCTGATTCCCGACATGGAGGAGCTGGTGAAGCGCCTCGGTAAGGAATCGGTGAAGAACCCGCAGCCCGAAGTGCACATCCGCGGCGATGACAAGTCGCGCTACGAGTCGGTCGGTCGCGTGATCTTCGCCAGCCAGCGCGCCGGCATCATGAAGATCAACTTCGTCACCGAGCCCCCGGCTCGCGGCGGTTGATCCCAGGAGTCATACATGGGAATGAACGTTGGAAGTTCGTCGGGCAGCGGTGAACCCGAAGTCATGATGGACGTCAACACGACGCCGCTGATTGACGTGATGCTGGTGTTGTTGGTGATGTTGATCATCACCATCCCAATCCAGCTGCACACCATCAACCTCGACATGCCGCCGCCGTCCAGCACGCCGCCGACGTCGGATCCGGTGGTGCACACCGTCATGATCGACTTCGATGGCACCATCTACTGGGACGAAAACGCCCTGGCCAACATCGATGCCGTGAACGCGAAGATGAAGGAAGTGGGTGAGATGCCGCTGAGCGATCAGCCGGAAATTCACATCAAGCCCAACAAGCTGGTGGATTACGGTGTGGTGGCTGCAGTGATGGCATCTGCGCAGCGCAACAGCGTCAAGAAGATGGGCATGGTCGGCAACGAGCAGTACGTCAAGTGACGTGTTCTCGGCACCGCTGACACCGAAACCGTGAAGCGCGCTGCCCGAGAGGGCGGCGCGTTTTTGCTTTGCAGGAGAGCAAATTGAAGACTTTGAAAACCCTGGTGGCGGTCGCCGTTGGCGCCCTGGCCCTGTCTCTGAACGGCGCACCGGGCGCGGAGTTTGGTGTGAGCCAAGCTTCGGCACAGGAAACCGTTCGCAAGGAAGTTGGCGCGCCGCTGACTGAAGCCAGCAAGCTGTACAAGGCGGGCAAGCACAAGGAGGCCCTCGCCAAGCTGAAGGATGCGGAAGCCGTGGCCAACCGCACGCCGGCTGAGAACTTCGCCATTGAAGGCCTGCGCTTCTCGGCCGCCATGGGTGTGAGTGATGCGGATTCCATGGCCCGCTCGTTCGACGTGCTGAAGGCCAAGCTGGGCGCGCCTCAGCAACTGCAGTACATGGAAGCCATCGCTGGTACCTACCTGCGCGCCAACAACGCCGCCAAGGCGCTGGAGTGGGCCAACAAGTACTTTGCGGCCGGCGGCAACAGCCCCGCGGTTAAGCAGATGCAGCAGCAGGCCCAGTTCAAGTCCGGCGACATGACGGCGGTGTTGAAGGACACGCTGGCCGAAGTGCAGGCCGAAGACAAGGCAGGGCGTGCGCCCAGCCAGGACAAACTGAACATCCTGCTCTACGCCGCACAAAAGAAGGGCGATGCGGCCACCGAGTCGTACGCTGTGGAGCGCTTGCTGAACCACTATCCGCGCAAGGAGTTGTGGGCGCAGGTGCTGGGTGGTCTGCAGGGCAAGAAGGGCTTCGCACCTCGCTTTGCGCTGGATGTGTATCGCTTGCAACTCGCCACGGGCAACCTGCGCGGTGCGGACGACTACATGGAGATGGCCCAGTTGGCGGCCCAAGCGGGCTACCCTGACGAAGGCAAGAAGGTGGTGGAGCAGGGCTTGGCTGCGAACATCTTGGGCCAGGGTGCCGAGGGCGCGCGTCACAAGCGCCTGCTGGATCTGATGGTCAAGAAGTCCAACGAAGCCAAGGCCGATGCAGCCAACGCCGAGAAGGCCGCCAACGACTCCAAGACGGGCGATGAACTCGTGAAGCTGGGCCTGTCGCGCGTGTTCGCGGGTGACAAGGCGGGTGGCCTGAAGCTGGTGGAGGCGGGCATCGCCAAAGACAACTTCTCGCGTGCGGACGACGCCAAGTTCTACCAAGGTCTGGCGCTGTACACCGCCGGCGAAACGGCCAAGGCCCAAGCCGCTTGGCGCGGTGTGAAGGGCTCGGACGGTTCGGGCGAACTGGCCCGCCTCTGGCAGGTGCAAGCCCGCAGCGCCAAGAAGTGATGTGCGCGTGGCCGGTAGGTGGCCGGCCACTCAACGACAAAGGGCCCCATCGGGGCCCTTTTTTCATCGGCAGCGCGTGGGTGCGGTGATCACTTTGGTGCGAGGCGGATGGCGCCGTCCAGGCGGATGACCTCGCCGTTGAGCATGTCGTTGGTGACGATCTGGTGCACCAGCTTGGCGTAGTCCTGCGGCGTGCCGAGGCGGCTGGGGAAAGGAACGCTGGCGGCCAGGGCGTCTTGCACTTCCTGCGGCATGCCGAAGAGCATGGGCGTGCCGAAGATGCCCGGGGCGATCGTCATGTTGCGAATGCCGTTGCGGGCGAGATCGCGGGCGATCGGCAGCGTCATGCCCACCACACCGCCCTTGGACGCTGAGTAAGCGGCTTGGCCGATCTGGCCGTCGTAGGCGGCCACCGAGGCGGTGGAGATCAGCACGCCGCGTTCGCCGGTCGACTCGGGTTCGTTCTTGGACATGGCTTCAGCCGCAAGCCGAATCATGTTGAAGCTGCCAATCAGGTTGACCGTGATGGTCTTGGTGAAAGCGGCGAGCGAATGGGCGCCGTCCTTGCCGACCGTCTTGGCGGCGGGCGCGATGCCGGCGCAGTTCACCAGGCCCATCAGCTTGCCCAAGCCAGTGGCTGCGGCCACGGCGGCTTGACCGTCGGCTTCCTGGCTCACGTCGCACTTGACGAACACGCCGCCGATTTCCGCGGCCACTTGCTGCCCGCGTTCTGCTTGCAGATCGGCGATGACGACTTTGGCGCCGTGGGCAGCGAGCATGCGTGCCGTGCCTTCGCCGAGTCCCGAGGCGCCGCCGGTGACGATGAACACCTTGCCTGCGATTTCCATGGTGAGGATCTCCTGGGTGGATTGGTTGACGTAAACGTCAATTGTGGCCGAACTGCGCGGTCGCCTCGCCAAGAAAAAAGCCGCTGACCTTTCGGTCGGCGGCTTCTTCAGCGAGAGGGTGCGGAAGGATCAGGCCAGGGCGGCCAGCGCCTTCTTGGTGATGTCGTCGACCGAGCCCATGCCTTCGATGCGGCGGTACTTCGGCGCAGCCGCGTCACCGGTGGCGGCCCACTGCGAGTAGTAGTCCACCAGCGGGCGGGTTTGGGCGGAGTAGACGTCCAGGCGCTTCTTGACGGTGTCTTCCTTGTCGTCTTCGCGCTGGATCAGGTCTTCGCCGGTGTCGTCGTCCTTGCCTTCCACCTTGGGCGGGTTGAACTTGACGTGGTACGTGCGACCCGAGGCGACGTGGACGCGGCGGCCGCTCATGCGCTCGATGATGGCGTCGAACGGGACATCAATTTCCAGCACGAAATCCAGCTTCACGCCGGCCGCCTTCATGGCGTCGGCTTGCGGGATGGTGCGGGGGAAGCCGTCGAACAGAAACCCTTGCGCGCAGTCGGGCTGGGCGATGCGTTCTTTGACGAGGCCGATGATGATGTCATCGCTGACCAGGGCCCCCGAGTCCATCACGGCCTTGGCCGCGAGACCCAGCGGTGTGCCGGCTTTGATGGCGGCGCGCAGCATGTCGCCGGTGGAGATCTGCGGGATGCCGAATTGCTTGCAGATGAAGGCAGCTTGGGTGCCTTTGCCGGCGCCAGGGGCGCCCAGAAGGATCAGTCGCATGGGTCTCCTTGTCCTATTCGCGCTGGAGCGAAACTGTTGAACAGTTCCGCTCCCGGTCAGCGGACGAGTATCGCACGCGGACTTTCGCAGGCCTGACGAGCCAGCCTGCGGTCAACCCTCAAGCAGCGCCCGCACGCGGGCCAGATCTTCAGGGGTGTCCACCCCAGGGCCGGGGCGCTCGACACTCACGTGCACCGCGATGCGTTCGCCGTGCCACAGCACGCGCAACTGCTCCAGCGACTCGATCTGCTCCAGCGGGCTGACAGCCAGCGTCGGGAACATGCGCAGGAAGCCGGCTCGGTAGGCGTACAAGCCCACGTGCCGCAGCGCTTGTTGCGGCGCGCCGCCGCCGTCGCGCCACCAGGGCAGGGGCGCTCGAGAGAAGTACAGCGCGCGGCCGGCCCGGTCCGTCACCAGCTTGACGACATTCGGGTTCGCGAACTCGGAAGGATCGGTGAGCGCGTGGGCGACCGTGGCCATGACGCAGTCGGTTTGCGAGGCCAAGGTGTGCGCGCACGCGTCGATCATGGCCGGCGCGATCAGCGGCTCGTCACCCTGCACGTTGACCACGGTGTCGGCGTCAGTCAGGCCCAGGTGCTGTACGGCTTCGGCCAGGCGGTCACTGCCGGAGGGGTGATCGGCCCGCGTCATCACGACCTGAACGCCATGGGATTCGCAGGCGCGCGCGACTTCCGCCGCATCGGTCGCCACCACGACCTGTCGGGCCGACGATTCCGCGGCGCGGCGGGCCACCCGCACGATCATCGGCAAGCCGGCGATGTCAGCCAGCGGCTTGTTGGGCAGCCGCGTCGACGCCAGCCGGGCGGGAATGACGACGGTGAAGCTCACGGTGCGAGCGGCGCCGGTTGGCTGGCGGCTTCCGGATCCCACGGTTTGGCCTCGTTCTCCAGCATCAGCGGAATGCCGTCGCGGATGGGAAATGCCAGCCGGTCGGCGCGGCAACCCAGCGCCGGGGTGTCGGGCGCGGCGTCGCCCCGCAGCAGCGTCAAAGGGCCCTTGCACAGGGGGCAGACCAACATTTCGATCAGGCGGGGATCCATCAGGGCAGCAGCGAGAGAGAGGTCAAGTGGGCGTCCAGGGCGGCTGCAAAGCCGTCACCGATTTCAAAGTCTAGCGTGACGACCCAGACGGGGGTGTCGCCGGCGGCCTGGGGCGTGAGCTTGACGGCGTCCTTTTCCGTCACCAGCACGGCAGCGGCGTCGGACGGCCAGGGGAGGGTGCCGAAGTCGGCATGGTCCGGCAGCGGCAGGGGCTGAACGGTCAAGCCCAGGTCCGCCAGCATGTCAAAGAACCGGTGGGGCCGGGCCACGCCCGCCGCGGCGATGAGGCCATGCTTGCCGCGCAGGGCCAGCAGCGCCTCCAGCGTGGCGGGCTGGCCTTGCCACCAGCCCATCAGGGACACGGCGCCCCGCAGAGCCCGGCGCGCGCGAAAGCCGGGCCAGGGCGTGGTGGCCGTGGGCGCGTTGTAGACGACCAGGCTCTCAGCCGAAGGCGGTGCGGGCGGTTGGCGCAGGGGCCCGGCGGGCAGCACGCGGCCGTTGCCGAGCCCGCGCTCGTCGAACACCAGCAGGCTGAGGGCGCGAGGCAGGCGCCAGTGCTGCAGGCCGTCGTCACTGAGTAGCACCTGCAGGTCCGGCGCATGTGCTAGCAGTGCATTGGCGGCGGCCACGCGGTCGCTGCCCACCGCCACCGGCACGCCGGCCCGCAGGTGGATCAGCAGCGGCTCATCGCCCACCTCGCGCGCCGTGCTGTGGCGGGAGACCACGTTGACGCCCGACGTGTCTCGCCCGTAGCCGCGCGACACCACGCCGGCTCGGATGCCGCGCGATTGAAGCAAAGCGAGCAACGCCAGCGTGGTGGGCGTCTTGCCGGCGCCGCCGACG
Source organism: Pelomonas baiyunensis (assembly GCF_043555935.1). Lineage (NCBI taxonomy): Bacteria > Pseudomonadati > Pseudomonadota > Betaproteobacteria > Burkholderiales > Sphaerotilaceae > Roseateles > Pelomonas baiyunensis. The sequence goes on from NZ_JBIGIB010000001.1 coordinate 1,275,272, forward strand.
ATCCAATTGCCGACCACGATGACCGGCACGGGGAGCGTTTCGACCCGCAGCAGCCCCAGGCGGTAGAACGCCTGGCGCACGGCCAGGATCGCCCGGTACAGCGCGCTCAGGGGCCACAGCGCGGTGGACAGCGGCCCACCGGTCAGCCACTCGCGTTGAAGGCGGTCAGCGAGCGTCGGACTGGGCAGCGAACGTGACACGCGTCAGGCCGACGCGGCGCGCGGCGTCCATCACATTGATCACCGCCTGGTGCGGCGTCGCGGCGTCCGCCGAAATGATCAGCGAGGCCTCGGCATTGCCCCCCGAGGCCTGGCGCAGCGCAGCGATGAGGATGTCGACCGAGCGGCCTTCGACCGGCTGGCGGTTGACAACAAAGCGGCCGTCGGGCGCGATGCCGACGATCACCTCCTGGGGGCGGTCCTTCAGCTTTTCGGCGTCGGCCGCGGGCAGCGTGATCTGCAGCTCGGTGAACTTGGAGTAGGTCGTCGACAGCATCAGGAAGATGAGGATGACCAGCAGCACGTCGATGAACGGGATCAGGTTGATCTCCGGTGGATCGGTGCGGGGGGAGCGAAAGCGCATGACGGGCCTCGCGGAATCAGGTCGTGTGGCGGCGCAGCTGGCCCAGCAGGCGCTCGGCAGCCGCTTCAAGCTCCAGCACGTACTCCTCGATACGGCCCTTGAAATAGCGGTGGAACATCAGCGACGGGATGGCAATCATCAAGCCGAAGGCCGTGTTGTAAAGCGCAATCGAGATGCCATGCGCCAACTGCGCCGGGTTGCCGCCGCCGGGCGTTTGGCTGCCGAAGATCTCGATCATGCCGACCACGGTGCCCATCAGGCCCAGCAGCGGCGCGGCGGTGGCGATCGTGCCCAGCGAGTTCATGTAACGCTCGAGCTGGTGCACCGCGCGGCGGCCGGCGAATTCGAAGACGCCGCGCAGCTTGGCTTCAGGCATGCGAGGCTCTGCGGCGACGGCGCGCAGGCCGGAGGCCAGCACCTCACCGAGGATGGAGTTCTGTGCCAGGCGCTCAACCATTTCGCCGGCGGGCAGTTGCTGGGCGCTGACGTTGAGCACGTCGTCCAGCAACTTTGGGGGCAGCACGCGCCGGGCTCGCAGGCTGGACAGGCGCTCGATGATCAGGGCCAGGGCCACCACGGAGCACAGGAGCAAGGGCCAAATCGGCCAACCGGCGGCTTGTATGATCGAAAACAAGGTCGTCCCCGTCGAGAAAAGCAGCGGCTGGCGGCCGCCAATATGGCCGCGAGGCGGCCGGCGAGTGCGCGCGATTATGGCCCCAGGCCATGACCTGAAATGGGTGTGCAGCCCTCCCCAGAAACCGCTTCCACAATCCACTGGCGCTGTGGATAACTTTGTGGGCAAGCTCGGGGCGGTGGCCGCAGGGGGCTGAAAAATCAAGGCCTTGGACAACTTGCCTCAAGATTGAGCAGCGGAATTCGAATTGAAAAACAAGGTCTTATGCGTGTGTGACCGTGCCGTGACCGGCGCGCGAGCCGCAAATTGCCCGCCAGCCCAGTATTGGCGCGGCTGTGGACTTCCGGACCCGCGCCGGCATTGGGGTTGCGCGTGATCGACGGCCGGGAACCCGCATCGGGCCGACGTGTCTGGGGCGTGGCCGGGCTGCTGGAGGCGGTCAGCCAGAGCCTGGCGGAGCGGTTTTCGGTGGTCATGGTGGGCGGCGAGATCAGCGGCTTCATGCGTGCGGCCAGCGGGCACTGCTACTTCGGCTTGAAGGACGCCGACGGGCAGGCGGCCAGCCTGCGCTGCGCGATGTTCCGGCGCGTGGCCAGCATGCTGGACTTCGCCCCGGGCGAGGGCAGCTTGGTGGAGGTTCGCGGCCGGGTGGCGGTGTACGAGCCGCGCGGCGAACTGCAGTTCGTGGTGGAGGCCATGCGCCGGGCGGGCGCGGGCAGCCTGTACGAGCAGTTCCTGAAGCTGCGCGCCCGCCTCGCCGCCGAAGGCTTGTTCGACGCCGACCGCAAGCGGCCGCTGCCGACACACCCGCGCCGCGTCGGCGTGATCACATCCGCGGCCGGAGCGGCCTTGCATGACGTGTTGACCGCGCTGGCACGCCGCGCGCCGCAGGTCGAAGTGGTGGTGTACCCCAGCCCGGTGCAGGGCGCCGAGGCGCCGCCTGCCCTGGTGCGGGCGTTGCAGACAGCCCAGGCGCGTAACGAGGTGGAGGTGCTGCTGCTGGTGCGGGGCGGCGGGTCGCTGGAAGACCTGTGGGCCTTCAATGACGAACGCGTGGTGCGGGCGGTGGCGCAGTGCGCACTGCCGGTGATCTGCGGCGTGGGCCACGAGACGGATGTGACGCTGTGCGACCTGGCGGCCGACTTGCGGGCCCCCACGCCCACCGCCGCGGCGGAGTTGGTGGCCCCAGCGCGGGCGGCGCTGCTGCAGCAACTCGACACGCTGGAGCGCAACCTGGCCTGGCGGCTGGACCAACGCCTGATGACGCTGGCCCAGCGGTTGGACCGCCTGGCTCTGCGGCTGTCGCGGCCCACCGATGCCCTGACCCGCCAGCGCCGCGTGCTGGACCTGTTGGCCCAGCGTGCCGCCGCGGCGCCGGCGCGGCGGGTGGAAATGCAGGCCCAGCGCCTGGGGCATCTGGCCCAGCGGCGCACCCGCGCGGCCCATGACGGGCTGCTGCGCGAGCAGCGCCGCCTGGACGCTCTGCAGGCCCGGCTGCAGGCGCTGGACCCACAGCACGTGCTGGCGCGCGGCTATGCCTGGCTGGACGACGGGCAGGGCGGGGCGGTGACCTCGGTGCAGGCGCTGCAGCCCGGCGCCGAGGTGCGCGCGGTGCTGGCAGATGGCAGCGCCGACATGCAGGTGCGCCGGGTACGGCCTTTGCCGCAAGGGTGATTGCCGCTCCCTACAATCCGCCGCGATTCACCCCCCCCCCCAATCACCCCAACACCCCACCGAGGTTCAGACCATGGAACACACGCTGCCCCCGCTGCCCTACGCCATCGACGCCCTGGCGCCCCACTACAGCCAGGAAACCCTGGAGTTCCACCACGGCAAGCACCACAACGCTTACGTCGTGAACCTGAACAACCTGCAAAAGGGCACCGAGTTCGAGAGCAAGACGCTGGAAGAGATCGTCAAGACCTCCAGCGGCGGCATCTACAACAACGCCGCGCAAATCTGGAACCACACCTTCTTCTGGAACTGCATGAAGCCGCAAGGCGGTGGTGAGCCCAGCGGCGCGCTGGCCGCGGCCATCAACGCCAAGTGGGGCAGCTACGCCGCGTTCAAGGAAGCCTTCGTGAAGAGCGCCGTCGGCAACTTCGGTTCCGGCTGGACCTGGCTGGTCAAGAAGGCCGACGGCTCGGTGGACATCGTCAACACCGGTGCTGCCGGCACGCCGCTGACCACCGCCGACACCGCGCTGCTGACCGTGGACGTGTGGGAACACGCCTACTACATCGACTACCGCAACCTGCGCCCGAAGTTCGTCGAGACCTTCCTGAGCAACCTGGTGAACTGGCAGTTCGCCGAAGCCAACTTCGCCTGAGCGATAACCCGCTTGTGCCAGCAGGGCCGGCTTTGCCGGCCCTTTTTCTTGGCCGCTTGATTCATGTCATGGGGCGTTGCGGCCGGCGCCGCTAGATTGCCAGCGTGAGCGCCTTGCCCCCTGGGCTGCCCGCGGCGGAGGCCGACGCGCAGCATCTCGCCCCTTTCACCACCTGGCCCGATGGGCCGGCGGGTGCCGCCGTGTCGCAGTTCCAGGTGAGCGGCATGCACTGTGCGGCCTGCGCCGGGATCATCGAAGCGGCCGTGACCGCCTTGCCTGGGGTGGAGCGCGCGGACGTGAACGCGGCGGCGGCGCGCCTGGCGTTGCATTGGCATCCCGCCCGCACCCCGCTGGCCGAGGTGCTGGCGGCGCTGCAGGCGGCGGGCTACCAGGCCACGCCGGATGTGGCCGCACCTGCCCGTGCCCTGCGCCGGCAGGAGGGCCGTCAGGCGCTGTGGCGCTTGTTTGTGGCCGGCTTTCTCATGATGCAGGTCATGATGATGGCCACGCCGGCTTACGTGGCGGAGCCGGGCGAGCTCAGCCCCGATCTGGACCAGCTGATGCGCATCGGCAGCTGGCTGCTGACGCTGCCGGTGATGGTGTTCTCGGCCGGGCCGTTCTTCAGCGGCGCGTGGCGGCAGTTGCGCGCCGGGCGGCTGGGTATGGATGTGCCGGTGGCACTGGGCATCGGCGTCACGTTTGTGGCCAGCAGTGGGGCGGTGTTCGACCCCGCCGGCCTCTTCGGCCGCGAGGTGTACTTCGACTCGCTGACGATGTTCGTCGCGCTGTTGCTGCTGGCGCGCTGGCTGGAGTTGGGCGCCCGGCACCGGGCGGCCGAGGCGTTGGAGGCGGTGGCCGGGGCCTTGCCGGCGTCGGCGCACCGGCTGAAGCCGGACGGCAGCGTGGAGCGGGTGGTGCCGGAGGCCTTGCGGCCGGGCGATCGCATCCGCGTGGCAGCGGGCGAAGGGTTTGCGGCCGATGGCTGCATCTTGTCCGGCCAGGGCTGGGTGAACGAGGCGCTGCTGACCGGCGAGTCCGCCCCGGTGGCCAAGGCCGAGGGGGACGCCGTGGTGGCGGGCAGCGTCAGCGTGGACGGTGCGTTCGTCGTGACCGTGCAGCGCGTGGGGGCCGACACCACGGCGCAGGGCATCGTGCGCTTGATGCAGCAGGCGCAAAGCCAGCGGCCTGCCTCTCACGGCGTGCTGGACCGGGTGGCCGCGGGCTTCACGGCCGTGGTGGTGTTGCTGGCGCTGGGCGCGGGCCTGGCCTGGTGGTGGCTGGAACCATCGCGGGCGGTGGCCGTGGCGGTGGCGGTGTTGATCGTGACCTGCCCGTGCGCGCTCACGCTGGCTGCGCCTGCAGCGTGGTTGACGGCCAGCGGCGCGTTGGCGCGGCGGGGCTTGCTGCTGGCGGACTTGGCAGCGCTGGAGCGCCTGTGCGAGGTGGATGCCGTGGTGTTCGACAAGACCGGCACGCTCAGTGAAGACCGGCTGGAGCTGCAGCGGCATTGGGCACACGGCGCCGATGCCGACGCGTTGCTGCGGCTGGCGCGCAGCCTGGCGGTGTGGTCGCGCCACCCGCAGGCGCGGGCGCTGGCAGACGGCGCCGATGGCTCCGGCTGGTTGGATGTGCGCGAGGTGGCTGGGCGGGGCGTGGAAGCGCGGGACGCGACCGGGCAGGTCTGGCGTCTGGGGGCGCCGGCCTGGGTGCAGCCCGAGCCTGATCCCCAGGCGCGGCTGGCCTTCGGTTGCGGAGGCGCGGGCGGCTGCGTGCTGTGGATGACGCTGGCCGAGCGGCCGCGCGCCGATGCGGCCGATGCCGTGGCGGCGCTGCAGGCCCACGGCTGGCCCGTGCGGCTGCTGTCGGGCGACCAGCCCGCGGCGGTGGCGCAGTTGGCGGCCGCGGTGGGCATCGAGGCCTGGCAGGGCGGCGCCACGCCCAACTCCAAGCTGGCTGCCGTGCGCGCCTGGCAGGCGGCGGGCGAGCGGGTGTTGATGGTGGGCGACGGCATCAACGACGCCCCCGTGCTGGCCGAAGCCCATGTGCGCATCGCCATGGGGCAGGGCGCGTTGCTGGCCCGCTCGGCGGCGGATGCGCTGCTGGTGTCCAACCGCCTGATGGCCTTGCCGCAGGCGGTCGACTTGGCCCGCAAGACCCGGCGCGTGTTGCGTCAGAACCTGGCCTGGGCCGCGCTCTACAACCTGGCCTGTGTGCCGCTGGCCCTGGCGGGCTGGCTGCCGCCACTGGCCGCCGGCATCGGCATGGCGAGCAGTTCGCTGTTCGTGGTGCTCAACGCCCAACGACTGAATCGCTGATGGACATCCTGTACCTCCTCATCCCGTTCTCGGTCGTGCTGGTGCTGCTGATCCTGGGTGTGTTCGGCTGGGCCGTGAACTCCGGGCAACTGGAAGACCTCTCCAAGGAGGGGGAACGCATCCTGCTTGACGAGGATCAAGGCACATAACGCCCCTCGCGCGAAGAATGGTTCGCATCAGACTGAAGGAGTCGCGATGGCGAACGAAAAGGCCCTGGCCACTACCGGGGCGGTATACGAGGACGGACCGGTACGCGCGTTTGCGCTGGCCGCAGTGCTGTGGGGTGTGGTGGGGATGCTGGTGGGCGTCATCATTGCCGCCCAGCTGGCCTGGCCCGAACTGAACCTGGGCATTCCCTGGTTGAGCTACGGGCGCTTGCGCCCGCTGCACACCAATGCAGTGATCTTTGCGTTTGGCGGTTGCACCTTGTTTGCAACCTCGTACCACGTGGTGCAGCGCACGGGCCAGACGCGCCTGTTCCTGCCCAAGCTGGCCTGGTTCACGTTCTGGGGCTGGCAGCTGGTGATCGTGCTGGCGGCGCTGTCGCTGCCCATGGGCTTCACCACCGGCAAGGAATACGCTGAACTCGAGTGGCCCATCGACATCCTGATCGCTGTGGTCTGGGTGGCGTATGCCGTCGTGTTCTTCGGCTCGGTGGGCACCCGCAAGATCCGCCACATCTACGTGGCGAACTGGTTCTTCGGGGCGTTCATCATCGCGGTGGCCTTGCTGCACATCGTGAACAGCGCCGAAATCCCGGTCAGCCTGACCAAGAGCTACTCGGCCTACGCCGGCGTGCAAGACGCCATGGTGCAGTGGTGGTACGGCCATAACGCCGTGGGCTTCTTCTTGACCGCGGGCTTCCTGGGGATGATGTACTACTACATCCCCAAGCAAGCGGAGCGTCCGGTCTACAGCTACCGGCTGTCGATCGTCCACTTCTGGGCGCTGATCTTCACGTACATGTGGGCGGGCCCCCACCACCTGCACTACACCGCGCTGCCCGACTGGGCGCAGAGCGTGGGCATGGTGTTCAGCCTGGTGCTGCTGGCGCCGAGCTGGGGCGGCATGATCAACGGCGTGATGACGCTGTCGGGCGCCTGGCACAAGCTGCGTGACGACCCCATCCTGAAGTTCCTGATCGTGGCGCTGTCGTTCTACGGCATGTCCACCTTCGAGGGCCCGATGATGTCCATCAAGACGGTGAACTCGCTGTCGCACTACACCGACTGGACGGTGGGCCACGTGCACAGCGGCGCCCTGGGCTGGGTGGGTCTCATCTCGATGGGCTCGCTGTACCACCTGATCCCGCGCATGTTCGGCCGCACGGAGATGTACTCCAAGCGCGCCATCGAGCTGCACTTCTGGATCGCCACGCTGGGCATCGTGCTCTACATCGCCGCGATGTGGATTGCCGGTGTGATGCAGGGCCTGATGTGGCGTGCGGTCAACCCGGACGGCACCCTGGTCTACACCTTCGTGGAAAGCGTGAAGGCGACCTGGCCGTTCTACGTGATCCGCCTGAGCGGCGGCCTGCTCTACCTCGCCGGCATGGGCGTGATGAGCTGGAACGTGATCAAGACCGTGCAAGCGGGCCGTGCCGTGTCGGTGCGCATTCCCACCCCGTCCGTGGCCCACGCTTGAAGGAGATTTCATGAGCAACCATTCCCATGCTGCGACGGGCCACCAGCGCATCGAAACCAGCAACCTGCTGATGATCGTGCTGGTGCTGCTGACCGTGCTGGTCGGCGGTGTCGTCGAAATCGTGCCGCTGTTCTTCCAGCGCTCCACCACGCAAGCGGCGCCGGGCCTGAAGCCCTACACCGCGCTGCAACTGGCCGGGCGTGACGTCTACCTGCGCGAGGGCTGCTACAACTGCCACTCGCAGATGATCCGTCCGCTTGCCGCCGAGACGCTGCGTTACGGCAAGTACTCCACCGCGGGTGAGTTCGTGTACGACCACCCCTTCCAGTGGGGCAGCAAGCGCACCGGCCCGGACCTGGCCCGTGTGGGCGGAAAATACAGCGACGACTGGCACCGCATCCACCTGAACAACCCGCGTGACCTGGTGCCCGAGTCCAACATGCCGGCGTATTCCTGGCTGGCCGGCGCGCCGGTGGACGCGGCCATCATGCCCGCCAAGCTGTCGGCCATGAAGTTGCTGGGCGTGCCCTACACCGACGCCGAGGTGAAGGCCTCGGCCGAAGAAGTGAAGGGCAAGACCGAGCTGGACGCGCTCGTGGCCTACCTGCAGGTGCTCGGCACCGCCACCAAGTAAGGAGCCCGAACCATGGGCATCAATGAACTCCGTGTGGCCGTGACCGTCGTGTCCATGGCCGTCTTCCTGGGCATCATCGCCTGGGCCTGGCGCGGCCGTTTCGACGACGCCGCACGCCTCCCCTTCGAAGGAGATGAACAATGAGTGACTTCTTCAGCAGCGGCTGGTCCCTCTTCATCGCCGCCACCACCATCGGCGGGCTGATCGCCTGCGGCATCCTGCTGCTCATCGCCAGCCGCCGTCAGGTCATGGCGGCTGATAACACCACCGGTCACGTCTGGGACGAAGACCTGCGCGAACTGAACAACCCGCTGCCGGCCTGGTGGATGGGCTTGTTCATCCTGACCATCGTGTTCGCGGGCATCTACCTGGCGCTCTATCCGGGCCTGGGCAGCGAAGCCGGCAAGCTGGGCTGGACCAGCGAGGGCGAGCACGCCAAGGATGTGGCGCAAACCCGCGCCGCCATGGCCCCGGTGTACGCCGCGTTTGCCGACAAGTCGGCGGAGCAACTGGCCGCCGACCCCAAGGCCCACGCGATTGGCGAGCGCCTGTTCGCCAACAACTGCGCGCAGTGCCACGGTGCGGATGCCAAGGGTTCCAAGGGCTTCCCCAACCTGACCGACAACGACTGGCTGTGGGGCGGCACGCCCGAGGCCATCACCGAGACCATCGCCAAGGGCCGCGACGGCAACATGCCCGTCATGGCGCCGGCGGTGGGCACGAGTGAGGACGTGCGCAACGTGGCGCACTACGTGCTGTCGCTCTCGGGCAGCCCGCACAACGCGCTGTACGCCCAACTCGGCAAGCCGAAGTTCGTGGTGTGCGCCGCGTGCCACGGCCCGGCCGGTACGGGCAACCAGGCCCTGGGTGCGCCCAACCTCACCGACAAGATCTGGCTGCATGGCTGGGGCGAAGAAGCGGTGATGGCCATGGTGAACAACGGCAAGCACAGCGTGATGCCGGCCCACGGTGACCGCCTGACGCCGGAGCAGATCCGCGTGCTGGCGTCGTACGTGTGGGGCCTGTCCAAGTCGACCCCGGTGGCTGCTGCCAACTGACCCCATGCCCGCTCCCTCCGCGCCCGGCTCGGGCGATGCAGTTCAGGTCGTCCGGCTTTACCGGTCGGAGGACAAGATCCATCCACGCTCCGTGGATGGGTTCTATGCGCGCTGGCGCTGGGTCATCGTTGCGCTGACCCAGGCCGTGTTCTACGGGCTGCCCTGGCTGCGCTGGGGCGAGCGGCAAGCCGTGCTTTTCGACCTGGAGGCACGGCGCTTCTACGTGTTCGGGCTGGTGCTCTATCCGCAGGACTTCGTGTACCTCACGGCCCTGCTGATGATCTCGGCCTACGCGCTCTTCCTGTTCACCGCGGTGGCGGGGCGGCTGTGGTGCGGCTATGCCTGCCCGCAGACGGTGTACACCGAGATCTTCATGAAGGTGGAGCGCTGGTTCGAGGGCGACCGCAACGCCCGGCTCAAGCTCGACAAGGCGCCCTGGTCGCTGGACAAGCTCTGGCGCAAGGCCGGCAAGCAGGCGGTGTGGATCGCCATCGGCCTGTGGACGGGTTTCACCTTCGTGGGCTATTTCACGCCCATCCAGACGCTGGGCCATGAAGTGCTGACCCTGGGTCTGGGCCCGTGGGAAAGCTTCTGGGTGCTGTTCTACGGCTTTGCCACCTACGGCAATGCAGGCTACATGCGCGAGCAGGTGTGCAAGTACATGTGCCCCTACGCGCGCTTTCAGAGCGCGATGTTCGACCGCGACACGCTCATCGTCAGCTACGACCCCGGTCGCGGCGAGCCGCGCGGCAACAACGCCAAGCGCAAGAAGGGCGAGGCCCGTGCCGAGGCGCTGGGCGACTGCATCGACTGCGGCCTGTGCGTGCAGGTCTGCCCCACGGGTATCGACATCCGCCACGGCCTGCAGTACGAGTGCATCGGCTGCGCCGCGTGCGTGGACGTGTGCAACGGCGTGATGGACAAGATGGGCACCGCCCGCGGTCTCATCCGCTACGACACCGAAAACGGCTTGGAACAAGGCTTCACCAGTGCCCAGCGCTGGCGCCATGTGCTGCGTCCGCGTGTGGTCATCTACACCAGCGTGCTGCTGGTTATTTGCACCGCGCTGCTGTGGAGCCTGGCTTCGCGCCATGGTTTCCGGGTGGACGTGGTGCGCGATCGCGCGTCTTTGGCCCGGCTGGTGGATGACGGCTGGGTGGAAAACGTGTACCGCCTGCAGGTCATGAACGCCACCGAGCAGGCGCAGCGTTACCGCATCACGGCCGACGGCCTGCCGGGACTGAAGCTCACGCAGGCCGCCACGGTGGACCTGGGGCCCGCCGAGGCCCGCTGGGTGGCTGTGGCGCTGCGCGTGCCGCCCGAGGTGATGCAGCAGTACAAGCCCGGCGCACACCCGGTTCAATGGCACATCAGCCGCGTCGGCGCCGACGGTGCCGACCCGGCCGATGTGCTGAACGAAAAATCAACATTCGTGCTGCCGCGCTGACGGCAAGGAGAGTCCCATGTCTGCAAGCAAGTCCCCTTCGGCCTGGCGCGAACCCATGGTGTGGCTGGTGGTGGGAGGACCGGCCAGTGTGGTGGTGGCCAGCTTCTTCACGCTGGCGTTGGCCTTGAAGCACCCGGACCCGCCGCTGGACCTGCGTGCCGCAGCGCATCAGGCTGCTGACGACGTGGAGCCGGCGGACATGCGCGCCCATGAGCGCGACGTGCCCGCCCTGATCGCCCGCAACCACGCGGCCACCGGTGGTGTGGGAGCCAAGCGGTGACAGGCCCCGGCGGCCCCTCGCGCATCGCGCGCTTTGCGATGGCGGTGGCCTGGTCGTCGTTCCTGTGCGCCGGCGTGCTGGAACTGCTGGTGTTCGCCGTGGTGGACCCGGCCGAGTTGCGCTGGTTCGGCGCAGCGCCCATTGAACTGCCGGTGCAGGCGGTCTACACGCTCAGCTTCCTGATCTTTTGGGGCGTGCTGGCGCTGGCCTCCAGCCTGAGCCTGCTGCTGGTGAACCTGCCGGTGGACGAGGTCAAGCCGGCCCGTCGCGCGCCGGGGTGGCCGCGCTGACGACGCGTGCGTGCCGGGCATGGGTCCAGTAGGCCCAGGCCCAGTCCAGCAGCACGACGAATCGGTTGCGGAAACCGATCAGGAAGTACACGTGCGCAAACAGCCAGAACAGCCACGCCGGGTAGCCTGAAAAACGCAGCGGGCCTGCCGGCGTGCCCAGGTCCACCACCGCGCTGTTGCGGCCGATGGTGGCGAGGTTGCCGTAGTCGCGGTATCGAAAGGGCAGGGTGGGCTGCCCGGCCAGGCGGCGCTGCAGGTTGGCTGCAGCCTGACGCCCCATTTGCTTGGCGCCGGGTGAGACGCCGGGCACCGGGCGGGGTTCCTGGCCTGGCACATGGCTCTGGGCCGCGGCGAGATCACCGATCACTTGAATGGCCGGAAACCCAGCCACGCTCAAGTCGGGTTCCACCACCACGCGGCCAGCGCGGTCGACCGCACAGCCCGTGGCCTCGGCCAAGAGGCGCCCCAGCGGCGAGGCGGCCACGCCGGCGGCCCACACGATGCAGTGGCTGGGCAGCCGCTCACTGCCGTGTTCAGTGGCCACATCCAAACCCTCGGCGTCGATGCCGGTCACGCGGGCGCCCAGCTTCACCTCCACCCCCAAGGCGGTCAGTTGCTCGCGGGCGCGTTCGCTCAAGTCGGGCGGCATGGCCTGCAGCACGCGGGTGCCGCCTTCCACCAGCAGCACCCGGGCCTGGCGCGGGTCGATGCGGCGGAATTCGCCGGGCAGCGTGTGGCGGGCGATCTCGGCGAAGGTGCCGGCCAGCTCCACCCCGGTCGGGCCGCCGCCCACGACGACGAATTGCATCAGCGCGGCGCGGCGCTGCGGGTCGTCTTCGCGCTCGGCCGCCTCAAACGCCAGCAGCACGCGGCGGCGAATCTCAAAGGCGTCTTGCAGGGTTTTCAAGCCCGGGGCGAAGGCGGCCCAGTCATCGCGGCCGAAGTAGCTGTGCGTGGCACCCGCCGCCACGATGAGGTGGTCCCACCGCAGCGTGCCGCCATCGGCCAGCGTGACCGTGTGGCCCCGGGCGTCAATGCCCGTCACTTCGCCCAGCAGGGTGGTGACATTGGCCTGCCCGCGGAACAGGTGGCGGATGGGCGCCGCGATCGACGGCGCCGAGAGCCCCGCCGTGGCCACCTGGTACAGCAGCGGCTGGAACAGGTGGTGGTTGGTCTTGTCGAGCACCGTGATGTCAACGTTGGCACGCCGCAGGGCGCGGGCCGCTTCCAGGCCGCCGAATCCGCAGCCGATGATCAGGACTTGAGGACGCATGAACCCATGCTACGCCTGCATGCTGCGCTGCAGCATGCATTGTCGGCATGGGTTGAAACCGGGCCGGGTAATTTCGGGAGGGGGGGCCGGAGGGCTCGAGTCCTCGACGGCCCCGGGGCTCAGCAGGCCGCGTTGGAGATCAGCCGCTGCAGGGCTTGCGGGTCCAGCACCGTGATCTGGCGTTGCTTCACGTCCAGCACGCCGTCTTCCTGGAACTTGGAGAAGGTGCGGCTCACGGTTTCCAGCTTCAGGCCCAGGTAGCTGCCGATCTCTTCACGCGTCATGCGCAGCACCAGGCTGCTGGCCGAGAACCCGCGCGCTTGCAGGCGCTGGGTCAGGTTCAGCAAAAAGGCGGCCAGGCGCTCTTCGGCGCGCATGTTGCCCAGCAGCAGCATCACGCCATGGTCGCGCACGATCTCGCGGCTCATGATCTTGTGGAACTGGTGCTGCAGCACCGTGAACTCGCGCGACAGCTCTTCCAGGTCGCGGTACTGGATGACGCAGACCGACGAGTCCTCCAGCGCCACGGCATCGCAGTGGTGCTGGTCGCTGCTGATGCCGTCCAGCCCCAGCAGCTCGCCGGCCATCTGGAAGCCGGTGACCTGGTCGCGGCCGTCTTCGCTGCCCACGCAGGTCTTGAAGAAGCCGGTGCGCACGGCGTACAGCGCTTCAAAGCGGTCGCCATTGCGGAACAGGTGCTCGCCCCGCGGCACGCTGCGGCGCTTTTCCACCAGGCCGTCCAGGCGCTGCAGATCGGTGGGCGTGAGGCCCACGGGAAGGCACAGCTCGCGCAGGTTGCAGCTGGCGCAGGCCACCTTCAACGGCTCGAGCGCGCCGGCGCAGGATGACGTGGGCACGTCAGGATGGATCGGCACGTTCATCGGGGGGCGCAGAGGGGTCAGCATGCGAAGCATTGTTCTTGCCGACCCGCGCTGCGGCCTTGACCTGGATCAACGCTGCGACCGGTCGCTGGCGTCACAGTGCTGCCATGACTGCTGTGACTGACCGTCCCATCGATGCCGACCTGCTGCGCCGCCATGACGTGGCCGGCCCGCGCTACACCTCGTACCCCACGGCGGACCGCTTTGTGGAGGCCCACCAAGGCGGGCAGCACTTGCAGGCCTTGCGCCAGCGCGGCACGGCGCAGCCGCTGTCGGTGTACGTGCACATCCCGTTCTGCGAGCAGCTCTGCTACTACTGCGCGTGCAACAAGATCATCACCAAGCACCACGAGCGGGCGCAGCCCTACCTGGCCGCGCTTGAAGTGGAGATGGACCTGGTGGCCGAGGCCATTGGCGGCCAGGCGCCGGTGTCGCAGCTGCACCTGGGCGGCGGCTCGCCCACCTTCCTGTCGGACGCCGAGCTGAGCTTGCTGATGCAGGCCCTGCGCCAGCGCTTCAAGCTGCTGCCGGGGGCGGAGCTGTCGGTGGAGGTGGACCCGCGCACGGTGGACGCGGCCCGGTTGGCGCATCTGCGCTCGCTCGGTTTCAACCGCCTGAGCTTCGGCGTGCAGGACTTCGACCCCGCCGTGCAGAAGGCCGTGCACCGCGTGCAGCCCTTCGACCAGGTGGCCGCGCTGATGCGCGACGCCCGTGAACTGGGCTATCAGTCCACCAACGTCGACCTGATCTACGGCTTGCCACTGCAAACGCCGGCGAGCTTTGCCCACACCATCTCGCAGGTGGCCGAGCTGCGGCCGGACCGCATTGCCATGTACGCCTACGCCCACCTGCCGCAGCGCTTCAAGCCGCAGCGCCGCATCGTGGCGGAGTTGCTGCCCCCGGCGGGCGACAAGCTGGCCATGCTGTCGGGCGCCATCAGCGCGCTGCTGTCGGCCGGGTACGACTACATCGGCATGGACCACTTCGCGCTGCCGGAAGACCCGCTGGCCGTGGCCAAGCGCCAGGGGCTGCTGCACCGCGGCTTCCAGGGCTACTCGACGCAGCCAGACTGCGATCTGGTGGGCCTGGGCGTGTCGTCCATCAGCCGCGTGGGCGCCACCTACGCGCAAAACGCCAAGACCATGGACGAGTATGAAGACGCGCTGCGCCAGCGCCAGCTGCCGGTGCAGCGCGGCTTGGCCCTGACGCGAGACGACCTGCTGCGCCGCGCGGTCATCATGGCCTTGATGTGCCAAGGGCGCGTGGAGTTCGAGTCCATCGCGGCCTCTTACCTAGTGGACGTGCCCCAGTACTTCGCGCCCGAGCTGCAACGGCTGTCGCAACTCGCCGAGCAAGGCTTGGTGGAGTTGGAGCCGGGCGCCATTCAGGTGACGCCGCTGGGCTGGTACTTCGTGCGGGCCGTGGCGCTGGTGTTTGACCGCTATTTGCAGGCCGACGCCAGCCGCGAGCGCTTCTCCAAGATCATCTGAACGACGCCATGGGGCTGGACGCTGCTCTGATCGTCTCGGCCACCCTGATGGGGTTGGCCGGCACGCCCCATTGCGCGGCCATGTGCAGTGCGCCCTGTGCTCTGGCCGGTGGGCCGCGCCCCGTGAAGCTGATGGCCGGCCGCGTGCTGGGCTACGCCGCAGGCGGTGTGGCGGCTGCGGCCTCGGCGGCCGTGTTGGCGCGGGCTTCGCAGGGGGCGGCTGTGCTGCAGCCGGCCTGGGCGCTGTTGCAAGCGGCCGTACTGCTGCTGGGCCTGACGCTGCTGGTACGCGGGCGCATGCCGGTGTGGCTGGGCGCGGTGCGCTGGCGGCCCAAGCCGGCCCATGCCTTTTTCACCGGCCTGGCCTGGGTGGCCATGCCGTGCGGCTTGCTGCATGCCGCCTTGCTGCTGGCGGGCTTGTCGGGTTCGATGCTGAGTGGCGGCCTCGCGATGGCGGGTTTTGCGCTGGCCAGCACGCCGGGCCTGGTGGTGGCGCCGCTGTGGCGGGCGCGTCTGTTGCGTCGCGGCCCGCAGGGCGATGTGTGGGCGCTGCGGCTGGCCGGGTTGGCCCTGGTGGCGGGCGCCGGGTGGGCCTTGGGCCATGGCGTGTGGCAACGGGTGATGTTGGCCTGTTGAAGCGCCGCCCCGAGGCGGCAAAATCCGGCGAGTTTTTCTCTTGACCCGTTCGGTTCCCTTTCGAAAGTTTCCAGCCATGTACCAACACATCCAGGTGCCCGAGGGCGGCCAGAAGATCACGGTGAATGCCGACTTCTCGCTGAACGTGCCGCCCAACCCCATCATTCCTTTCATCGAGGGTGATGGCACGGGCATGGACATCACGCCCGTCATGCTCAAGGTGGTCGATGCCGCCGTGGCCAAGGCCTACGGCGGTGCGCGCAAGATCCACTGGATGGAGATCTACGCGGGCGAGAAGAGCACCCGCGTGTATGGCCCCGATGTGTGGCTGCCGGAAGAAACGCTGGGCGCCGTGAAGGACTACATCGTCTCCATCAAGGGCCCGCTGACCACGCCGGTCGGCGGCGGCATCCGCTCGCTGAACGTGACGCTGCGCCAGGAACTGGACCTCTACGTCTGCCTGCGCCCCGTGCAGTACTTCGACGGCGTGCCCAGCCCGGTGAAGGAGCCGCACAAGGTCGACATGGTCATCTTCCGCGAGAACTCGGAAGACATCTACGCCGGCATCGAGTACGAGGCCGAGAGCGACAAGGCCAAGAAACTCATCCAGTTCCTGCAGAACGAACTCGGCGTCAAGAAGATCCGCTTCCCGGACACCTCGGGCATCGGCGTGAAGCCGGTCAGCCGCGAAGGCACCGAGCGCCTGGTGCGCAAGGCCATCCAGTACGCCATCGACAACAACAAGCCCAGCGTCACCATCGTGCACAA
Organism: Pelomonas baiyunensis; assembly: GCF_043555935.1. Lineage (NCBI taxonomy): Bacteria > Pseudomonadati > Pseudomonadota > Betaproteobacteria > Burkholderiales > Sphaerotilaceae > Roseateles > Pelomonas baiyunensis. Next base: position 1,291,532 of record NZ_JBIGIB010000001.1, read on the forward strand.
GGGCAACATCATGAAGTTCACGGAAGGCGGCTTCCGTGACTGGGCCTACGCGCTGGCGCAGAAGGAGTTCGGCGCCGAACCCATCGACGGCGGCCCGTGGTGCAAGTTCAAGAACCCGAAGACGGGCAAGGACATCACCATCAAGGACAGCATCGCCGACGCCTTCCTGCAGCAAATCATCCTGCGCCCGGCGGAATACAGCGTCATCGCCACGCTGAACCTGAACGGCGACTACATCTCCGACGCCCTGGCCGCACAGGTGGGTGGCATTGGCATCGCCCCGGGCGCCAACATGAGCGACTCCATCGCCATGTTCGAGGCCACGCACGGCACCGCCCCGAAGTACGCCGGCAAGGACTACGTGAACCCCGGTTCCGAGATCCTGTCGGCCGAGATGATGTTGCGCCACATGGGCTGGACCGAAGCCGCGGACCTCATCATCAGCAGCATGGAAAAAGCCATCCTGAGCAAGAAGGTCACCTACGACTTCGCCCGCCTGATGGACGGCGCGACGCAGGTGTCGTGCTCCGGTTTCGGCCAGGTGATGATCGACTGCATGGAGTGAACCGGCGCCGGGCAGGCCCCGGCTTCGTGCACCCCGGAAGCCCATCGCCGCTCGCGTCGATGGGCTTCTTGCCTTCTGAACCTGCGCGCCTGCCGGCTCGCTAAGCTGACCGCTCATCACCAAGGAGCTGTCATGGATCTCGACCCTCAAGGCCTTGCCACCCGCCGCGCCGTGCTGGGGGATGCGTATGTCGACGCCGCACTGGCCAAGGTCACGCCGTTCAGTGAGCCGCTGCAGGAGCTGGTCACGCGCCATGCATGGGGCAACACATGGCAGCGCCCGGGCATCGACCTGCGCACGCGCAGCATCGTGACCGTGAGCATGTTGGTGGCGCTGGGCCGCACGCACGAACTCAAGACCCATGTGCGCGGCGCGCTGAACAATGGCGTCACGCCGCAAGAGTTGCAGGAGGTCTTCCTGCACGCGAGTGTGTACTGCGGCTTTCCGGCGGCGGTGGATGCCTTCCGCGCCGCAGCCGAGGTGGTGGACGCGGCCCCATGAAAAACGCCGCTGGCAGCGAGGCTGCGCAGCGGCGCGATGGGCACGCGGGGCCGCAGCCCCGCCGCACGCAGTGATCAGCCCAGCGAGGCCAGCACCGAGTTGAAGGTGGCGCTGGGGCGCATGACCTTGTCCAGCTTGGCCACGTCCGGCAGGAAGTAGCCGCCGATGTCGGCCGGCTGGCCTTGCACGGCCTTCAGTTCGTCGGCGATCTTGGCTTCGTTGGCGGTCAGCGCTTCGGCCACGGCCTTGAACTTGGCGGCCAGTTCCGCGTCTTCCGTCTGGGCGGCCAGTTCCTGGGCCCAGTACAGCGTCAGGTAGAAGTGGCTGCCGCGGTTGTCCAGCTCGCCGGTCTTGGGGCTCGGGCCCTTGCCGTTGTCCAGCAGCTTGCCGGTGGCGGCGTCCAGGGCTTTGGCCAGCACCTTGGCCTTGCCGTTCTTGTTCTTGATGCCCAGTTCTTCCAGGCTCACGGCCAAGGCCAGGAACTCACCCAGCGAGTCCCAGCGCAGGTGGTTCTCTTCCACCAGCTGCTGCACGTGCTTCGGGGCCGAGCCGCCGGCACCGGTTTCGTACATGCCGCCACCCGCCATCAGCGGCACGATGGACAGCATCTTGGCGCTGGTGCCCAGTTCCATGATGGGGAACAGGTCGGTCAGGTAGTCGCGCAGGATGTTGCCGGTGGCGCTGATGGTGTCCAGGCCGCGGATCACGCGCTCCAGCGTGTAACGCATGGCGCGCACCTGGCTCATGATCTGAATGTCCAGGCCCGTGGTGTCGTGCTCGTGCAGGTACATCTTGACCTTGCGGATCAGCTGCGCCTCGTGCGGGCGGTAGCTGTCGAGCCAGAAGACCACCGGCATGCCGGAGTTGCGGGCGCGGTTGACGGCCAGCTTCACCCAGTCGCGGATGGCGGCGTCCTTGCACTGGCACATGCGCCAGATGTCGCCTTGCTCGACGTTCTGGCTCAGCAGCACTTCACCGGTTTCGAGGTCGGTGATGTTGGCCACGCCGTCTTCCGAGATCTCGAAGGTCTTGTCGTGCGAGCCGTATTCCTCGGCCTGCTGGGCCATCAGGCCGACGTTGGGCACCGTGCCCATGGTCTTGGGGTCGAAGGCGCCGTGCCACTTGCAGAAGTTGATCATCTCCTGGTAGATGCGGGCGAAGGTCGACTCGGGCATCACGGCCTTCACGTCCTTCAGGCGGCCGTCGGCGCCGTACATCTTGCCGCCGCTGCGGATCATGGCCGGCATGGAGGCGTCCACGATGATGTCGTTGGGCGAGTGGAAGTTGGTGATGCCCTTGGCCGAGTCCACCATGGCCAGTTCCGGGCGGTGCTCGTGGCAGGCGTGCAGGTCACGCTTGATCTCGTCTTGCTTGGCGCTCGGCAGCGTGGCGATCTTGGTGTACAGGTCCACCATGCCGTTGTTGACGTTCACGCCCAGTTCGTCAAACAGCTTGGCGTGCTTCTCGAAGGCGTCCTTGTAGAAGATCTTCACGCAGTGACCGAACACGATGGGGTGCGAGACCTTCATCATGGTGGCCTTCACGTGCAGCGAGAACATCACGCCCGTCTTGCGCGCGTCTTCAATCTCCTGCTCGTAGAAGGCCAGCAGGGCCTTCTTGCTCATGAACATCGAGTCGATCACCTCGCGGTCCAGCAGGTCGACCTTGGGCTTCAAGACGATGGTCTTGCCGCTCTTGGTGATCAGTTCCATCTTCACGCTGCGGGCGCGGTCCAGCGTCATGGACTTTTCGCCGTGATAGAAGTCGCCGTCATGCATGTGCGACACGTGCGAGCGCGAAGCCTGGCTCCAGGCGTCCATGCGGTGCGGGTTCTTGCGGGCGTATTCCTTGACGGCCTTCGGGGCGCGGCGGTCGGAGTTGCCTTCGCGCAGGACCGGGTTCACAGCCGAGCCGATGCACTTGTTGTAGCGGGCGCGGATGTCCTTCTCTTCGTCCGTCTCGGGCTTCTCGGGGAAGTTCGGGATCTTGTAGCCCTTGTCCTGCAGTTCCTTGATGGCGGCCTTGAGCTGGGCCACCGAGGCGCTGATGTTGGGCAGCTTGATGATGTTGGCTTCCGGCTTGAGCGTCAGCTTGCCCAGGGCAGCGAGGTTGTCCGTCACGCGCTGCTCTTCAGTCAGCAGTTCCGGGAACTGACCCAGGATGCGGCCCGCCACCGAGATGTCGCTGGTGACCACATCGATGCCGGCTTGTGCCGCAAAAGCCTGAACGACCGGCAGCAGCGAGGCCGTGGCCAGGCGCGGCGCTTCGTCGGTCAAGGTGTAAACGATCTGGGTCTTGTCGGCAGTCATGAGATCTTCCAGTTATTTGTGCAATCCAGTCAGCGCGTGGGGCCCGTGGCCACCGCGCAGGGCATGAACTCTAGCAAGCCACCCCGGCTGTTTGCTGACGTTGGCAGCCGAGCGCGCACGAAAAAGCCCCGCGGCCTGCTGGCGGCGGGGCTGATCGGGGGTGCTGCGCTCAGGACGCGAGGGTCGAGGCGGCAGCTTCCATCGGCGTGATGTTTTGCGCCAGCTGGCCCTTGGGGCCTTGCACCAGTTCGAACTGGACCTGGCTGCCCTGTTTCAGGGTGCGAAACCCTTCCATCTGGATCGCGGAGAAATGGGCGAAAACATCATCGCCACCCGCTTCGGGCTCGATGAATCCAAAGCCCTTGGCATCGTTGAACCACTTGACTTTGCCCAGCGCCATCGTGTCGTCTCCATTCTTGTAGCACCTCTCATTAGAGGCGGACGCAGATTCTGGTAGCGCAATAAAAAGCGTCAATTCGGGACCTTCCCGGCCGGGTTCACCCGAAGCTGCTTGCAATTTCAGGCGCAGGCGCCACTTGCCCAGCATGAGCGAGGGAGATACCCCCTCGATAGAATTCGGGCATGCCTGTGTTCCCCGTTTTTTCAACACGAAACCAGTCGACGCCGCCCCCTCCGGCACCGGCCCCTGCGCCGGGCCGGGACGAAGGGGAGGGCGCTGTCGTCGTCGAGCGCCAGACGCAGAAAACCGAGCCGCCCCGGCTTTATCAGGTGCTGCTGCTCAACGACGATTTCACGCCGATGGAGTTTGTAGTGATGGTTCTGCAGGAATTTTTCCGGCATGACCTGGATACGGCAACGCAGATCATGCTCAAAATCCACCACGAGGGTCGCGGGGTCTGCGGTGTGTTCACCAAGGATGTTGCAGCCACCAAGGTGGAGCTGGTTCTGGCCGCCGCCCGGCGCGCCGGCCACCCCCTGCAGTGCACTATGGAGGCCGCATGATTGCGCAAGAGCTTGAAGTCAGTTTGCACATGGCGTTCGTCGAGGCGCGCCAGCAGCGGCACGAATTCATCACCGTCGAGCACCTGCTGCTGGCCTTGCTGGACAACCCCAGCGCCGCCGAGGTGCTGCGCGCCTGTGCCGCCAACCTGGACGACCTGCGCAAGAGCCTGGGCCAGTTCATCAAGGAAAACACGCCGATGGTGGGCGGCACCGAAGAGGTGGACACTCAACCCACGCTCGGCTTCCAGCGGGTGATCCAGCGCGCCATCATGCACGTGCAGAGCACCGGCAGCGGCAAGAAGGAAGTGACCGGCGCGAACGTGCTGGTGGCCATCTTCGGCGAGAAGGATTCCCACGCCGTGTACTACCTGCACCAGCAGGGCGTCACGCGTCTGGATGTGGTGAATTTCATCGCCCACGGCATCAAGAAGTCCGACCCCGAGCCGCCCAAGCCTGCCGAAGGCCAAGCGCAGGGCCAGGAGGCTGAGCGAGAAGACGGCGAGGGCGGGAGCCCGAAGGCCTCGCCGCTGGAGCAGTTCACGCAGAACCTGAACCAACAGGCCAAGGACGGCAAGATCGACCCGCTGATCGGCCGGGAATCCGAGGTCGAGCGCGTGGTGCAGGTGCTGTGCCGCCGCCGCAAGAACAACCCGCTGCTGGTGGGTGAAGCCGGTGTGGGCAAGACGGCCATCGCCGAAGGCCTGGCCTGGCGCATCACCGAGGGCGATGTGCCCGATGTGTTGGCCGACTCCGTCGTGTACTCGCTGGACATGGGCGCCTTGCTGGCGGGCACCAAGTACCGAGGCGATTTCGAGCAGCGCCTGAAGGCGGTGCTGAAGTCGCTGAAGGAGCAGCCGCACGCAATCCTGTTCATCGACGAGATTCACACGCTGATCGGCGCAGGCGCAGCCTCGGGTGGCACGCTGGACGCGAGCAATCTGCTCAAGCCTGCGCTGTCGAGCGGCCAGATGAAGTGCATTGGTGCCACGACCTTTGCCGAGTACCGCGGCATCTTCGAGAAAGACGCCGCGTTGAGCCGCCGCTTCCAGAAGGTGGATGTGGCCGAGCCGTCGGTCGAGCAGACGGTCGAGATCCTGAAGGGCCTGAAGAGCCGCTTCGAGGAGCACCACTCGGTCAAGTACGCGCTGGGCGCGCTGCAGGCTGCGGCGGAGCTGTCGGCCAAGTACATCAACGACCGCCACCTGCCGGACAAGGCCATCGACGTCATCGACGAAGCCGGTGCCGCGCAGCGCATCCTGCCCAAGAGCAAGCAGAAGAAAACCATCACGCGCGCCGAGGTGGAGGACATCGTCGCCAAGATCGCGCGCATCCCGCCCGCGTCCGTGAACAGCGACGACCGCAGCAAGCTCAAAACGCTGGATCGTGACCTCAAAAGCGTCGTCTTCGGCCAGGACCCGGCGGTGGACGCGCTCGCCGCGGCCATCAAGATGGCCCGCTCGGGCCTGGGCCGGCCCGACAAGCCGGTCGGCAGCTTCCTGTTCAGCGGCCCCACCGGCGTGGGCAAGACCGAGGTCGCCAAGCAACTCGCCTACATCCTGGGCATCGAGTTGATCCGCTTTGACATGTCCGAGTACATGGAGCGCCATGCGGTCAGCCGCCTGATCGGAGCCCCTCCAGGCTACGTCGGCTTCGACCAAGGGGGCCTGTTGACCGAGGCGGTCACCAAGAAGCCGCACTGCGTGCTGCTGCTGGACGAGATCGAGAAGGCCCATCCGGACGTCTTCAACGTGCTGCTTCAGGTCATGGACCACGGCACGCTGACCGACAACAACGGGCGCAAGGCCGACTTCCGCAACGTCATCATCATCATGACGACGAACGCGGGCGCCGAGATCATGAACAAGGCCACCATCGGCTTCACGACCCAGCGCCAGCAGGGCGATGAGATGGCCGACATCAAGCGCCTGTTCACGCCCGAGTTCCGCAACCGCCTGGACGCCATCGTGTCCTTCCGCGCGCTGGACGAAGAGATCATCCTGCGCGTGGTCGACAAGTTCCTGCTGCAGTTGGAAAGCCAGCTGCAGGAGAAGAAGGTCGAGGTCAGCTTCTCCGACGCGTTGCGCAAGCAGCTCGCCAAGAAGGGCTTCGATCCGCTGATGGGTGCACGCCCGATGCAGCGCTTGATCCAGGACACCATCCGCCGCGCGCTGGCCGACGAATTGCTGTTCGGTCGACTGACCGACGGCGGTCGCCTGAGCGTTGACGTGAACGCCGAGGGCGAGACGGTGCTGGACATTCAGCCCACGCCGCCCAAGCCCAGCAAGGACGGCAAGCCCAAGGCGGAGCCTGCCACGGCTTGACGTCTGTGGCGACCGGCTCGCCAACCACAGCAGGGGCGCTTCGGCGCCCCTTTTTCATGGCATCGGGGCCGGGTCCTGCCGGAAAAAACCGCGGAGCAGCGCGTAGACGGCCGGCTCTTCCCGCTGCAAGGCCGCTGGCGCCACGAAGAAGGCTTCCACCGCCACCGCAAAGAATTCTTCGACTGCTTCGGCGCCGTACGGGTCGATCAAGGTGTCGTCGCCCCGGTCCACGCGTTCGCAGAACTGGGCCCAGGCGCCGTCCAGCGTGTCGATCCAGGCTTGGCGTTCGGTGGCGGGCAGCGGCGGGACGCCGTCGGCCGCGCCGTCATGCATGTCCAGCACATGGGCAAACTCGTGGATGACGACGTTGTAAACCGCGTCGGTTCCCGCCTCCGCCGGGTCGTCGGACGCGGCGATCGATTGCCAGCTGAGCATGAGCGGGCCACCTTCCATGGCCTCGCCGGCGAGCTCCTCGTCGTACTCATGGACGATGCCGTGCTCATCTTCAACGTGCCGCCGCGCGACGACGTCCTGGTCGTGCATGACGATGCCCACAAAGCCGTCGTACCAGGCCAGGCCCAGGCGCAGCACCGGCAAGCACGCCTGCGCGGCAACCGCCACGGCCACTTCGTCGGTGACGACAAACCCGCCGGCGCCATGGAACTCTTTCTCGGCCAGGAACAGGCTGCAAAGGCGCCGCAACTCAGTCAAGTCGTCCGACGACCGCAGCGCCAGAAAGGGGTAGCGCAGCAGCGTCAGCTGCCAGAGTTCATCGGGAATGGCGTGACGCTGCAGCGCGCGTGCTTCGCGCCAGCGCCGCCAGGCGCTCAGCAGCACGGGGCCAGGCGCTGGATGCCGGCCGCCGACAGGCGAATCACATCGCCGCGCGGTGTCGGGGCGTCTCCATCCCAGTCGGACAGCACCCAGCGCTGGTGGTGGGCGTCCAATGCATGCGTGGCCGGGCGATGCGTGTGGCCATGGATCATGACCGGGGCTTGCGCCTCGTCCAACAGGGCCAGGCAGGCGGCGGTATCCAGGTCGCTCGCCATCAACTGCGCCGCCTGGGCCGCGCGGCTGCCTTCGCGCATCTGGCGCGCCAGAGCTTGGCGCGCTTCCAGGGGCTGTGCAAGCAACTGGGCTTGCCAGTGCGGCGTGCGCACTTGACTGCGAAAGAGCTGGTAGGCCGTGTCGGCCAGGCACTGCGCGTCACCGTGCGTGAGCAGCCAGCGGCGCCCGAAAGCGTTCAGCACGGTGGGGTCGGCCAGGGCGGTCATGCCGGAATCCGCCAGCATGTCTTCACCCAGCAAAAAATCGCGATTGCCGTGCATGAAGAACAGCGACACCCGCTCGCTGGCGGCGCGCAGCAGGTTCACGCAGCGGGCTTCGAAGGGCAGGTGGCGCGCGTCGTCGCCCACCCACACTTCGAAGATGTCACCCAGCAGCAGCACGGCGTTCGCCGGCGTGTGCATCAGGTGTTGTTCAAGCCGAGCCAGCGTGCCCGGCGTGTCTGGCCCCAGATGCAGGTCGGAGAGCAGGTCGATCTGCTCCCACTGCGCCGGGGCGGTCAGGCTTGGAATCAAACCTCGGTGGCCTTCTCGATCACGATGGCGTCCACCGGGACGTCGGAGTGGCCGCCCGAGCGACCGGTGCGCACCTTCTCGATCTTGTCGACCACGTCCTGGCCCTCCACGACCTTGCCGAACACGGCATAGCCCCAGCCCGAGGGCGATTCGGATTGGAAGTTCAGGAAGCCGTTGTCGACGGTGTTGATGAAGAACTGCGCCGTGGCCGAATGGGGGGCGTTGGTGCGCGCCATGGCCAGCGTGTACTTGGCGTTCTTCAGGCCGTTGTTGGCTTCGTTTTGGATCGGCGCGTCGGTCGGCTTCTGGCTCATGGACGCATCAAACCCGCCGCCTTGGATCATGAAACCCTTGATGACGCGGTGAAAGATGGTGCCGTCGTAGTGGCCCTTACGCACGTAGTTCAGGAAGTTGGCGCTGGACAGCGGGGCGTTGGCCAGATCCAGTTCGATCAGGATGTCGCCCTGGTTGGTGGTGAATTTGACTTGGCTCATTTTTTGACGGGCTCGACGAGGGCCTTGTTGATGATGATGGGTTTGACGGGCATGTGCTGGTGCATCTGCACCGGCGCCACAGCCGTCAGGCGAATCTTGTCCACGACGTCCATGCCGTCAACGACCTGGCCGAACACGGCGTAGCCGCTCGCGTGGTTGTCCGGCTGGCCGTCCAGGGGCAGGTTGTCGGCGACGTTGATGAAGAACTGCGAGGTGGCCGAGTTCGGGTCGTTCGTGCGCGCCATGGCAATCGTGCCGCGGGTGTTGGACAGCCCGTTGTGCGACTCCAGCGGAATCGGCGGCTTGGTGGGGCGTTGAGCCAGCTTGAGGTCGTAGCCGCCGCTTTGGATCATGAAGCCGTCGATCACGCGATGGAAGATGACGCCGTTGTAGTGGCCGGCTTTCACGTACTGCAGGAAGTTGGCGACCGACTTCGGCGCCTTCTCAGCGTTGAGTTCGATGCGGATGTCGCCTTCGGTCGTTTGCAGCTTCACGGTCTGGGCGGAGGCGCCAACGCAGGCCAGCATCGCGGCCATCAACAAAGCAAGTTGGGTCATGGGTGGGTTGAGCGAGACGGGGTGAAAGACGACGTCAGGGCCAAGCTGCGCTGGATCTTCGCGGCCAAGGCGTCAGTGGGGGCGACCGAGGCCTTCTGCGCTCGCTGGTAGGCCCTCAGCGCCAGTCGGCTCAGCACGTCGCCGAGGTTTTCTTGGGCTTGCGCGTGTTCGGGTTGCAGTCGCAAGGCCTGTTCGAGTGCGAGTTTGGCGTCGTCGAGATTGCCCGCCGCCGCGTGCAGCACGGCCAGGTTGTTGTACGGGTCGGCCAGGTCGGGGAAGTCCTGCGTCAGGCGCGTGAAGAGCTGCAGCGCCTGGTCACGCTGGCCCAACTCCATGCGCATCACGCCGAGTGCGAAACGCAGCGTCGCGTCGTCGGGCGTGCGGGTCAGCGCCTGCTCCACTTGCGCCACCGCCTGCGTCTTTTGCCCGGCCAGCCACAGCCGCTGGGCACCCGCCAGATCGTCGGCTCGCACCGGCAGGGAGGAGGCCGCAGCGGCGAGGGCGAGGGCGGTCAGGAACAGGCGCATGAGGGTTGGCGGGGGGAAGATCCTAGGGGGTGGCCGGTATACTGCTGGCATTCTATGAGCCCCGCCTGGCCGGTCCCGGTGCGGGGCTTCTTGTTGGTGGCTCTGCATTGCTGCCGCACTGGTTCTGGTCCATGTCCCTGCGCGTTCACAACTCCCTCAGTCGCACTCTCGAAGACTTTCAGCCGCTCGTGCCGGGCCACGTCCGCATGTACGTGTGCGGCATCACGGTCTACGACCTGTGTCACATGGGTCACCTGCGCATGAACATGGCGTTCGACGTCATCTACCGCTGGCTGCGTGCCAGCGGCTATGCCGTGACCTACGTGCGCAACGTGACGGACATCGACGACAAGATCATCAAGCGCGCCGTTGAGCGTGGCATCACGATTCGCCAGCTGACTGAAGAGATGACGGCGGCGATGCACGCGGACTTCGCCGCCGTGGGCCTGCTGCGGCCGGACCACGAGCCGCGCGCGACCGAGTACGTGCCGCAGATGCTGTCGCTCATCGAGCGCCTGGAGCAGCGCGGCTTGGCCTATCGCGCCGAAGGCGGTGACGTGAACTACGCGGTGCGCAAGTTCGATGGCTACGGCAAGCTCAGCGGCAAGAGCGTGGACGACCTGCGCGCCGGTGAGCGTGTGGCGGTGGATGATGGCAAGCTCGACCCGCTGGACTTTGTGCTCTGGAAAGCCGCCAAGGCCGAGGAGCCGTCCGATGCCAAGTGGGCGGCGCCTTTCGGTGAAGGCCGGCCGGGTTGGCACATCGAGTGCTCGGCCATGAGTTGCGCGCTGCTGGGCGAGAGCTTTGACATTCACGGCGGTGGCGCCGACCTGCAGTTCCCGCACCACGAGAACGAAATCGCCCAAAGCCAGGGGGCGGGCTATGACTTCGCTAAGTACTGGCTGCACAATGGCTTCCTGAACGTCGACGGGGAGAAGATGTCCAAGAGCTTGGGCAACTTCTTCACCATTCGGGACGTGCTGCAGAAGTTCGACGGCGAGACGCTGCGCTTCTTCATGTTGCGCACGCACTACCGCCGCCCGTTCAACTTCAGCGATTCGCATCTGAAAGACGCACGCACGGCGTTGACGCGCCTGTACACCGCACTCGACGCGGTGCCACCGGCAGACGTGACGATTGACTGGAGCGAGCCCAGCGCCGCGGCCTTCAAGACGGCCATGGACGAAGACTTCGGCACGCCGGGCGCCGTGGCCGTGCTGTTCGACCTCGTCAATGAAGTCAACCGCGACCGTTCACCTCAGCGTGCTGGGTTGCTCAAGGCCCTGGCCGGCGTGCTGGGCGTGTTGCAGCAGGACCCGCGTGCGTATCTGCAGGGTGGATCGAGCGACGATGCCGCGTGGATCGAAGAGCGCATCGCAGCCCGTGCGGCCGCCAAGGCCGCCAAGGACTTTGCTGGCGCCGACGCCATCCGCGCCGAACTCACGGCCCGTGGCATCACGCTGAAGGATGGCGCGGGCGGCACCACGTGGGTGAAGAGCTGATGGCGTCCAAGCCGCCGGTTGAGGTCACGCCCGACTACTGGGATGACGCCTGCAAGCACCTGATCAAGCGCGATCGGGTGTTGAAAAAGCTCATCCCTCAGTTCGGCGAAGCGCGCCTGCAGAGCCGGGGTGACGCCTTTGCCACCTTGGCCCGCTCCATCGTTGGCCAGCAGATTTCGGTGAAATCGGCCCAGTCGGTCTGGACGCGCTGGACCGCCTTGCTGCCCAAGCTGCAGCCGGCCGCCGTGTTGGCGCTGACGGTCGAAGCGCAGCGGGCGGCCGGGCTGTCGGCCCGCAAGGTCGAGTACTTGCGTGACTTGGCCGAGCATTTCGACTCTGGTCAGGTGCATGTGCGCCAATGGGCGCAAATGGACGACGAAGCCATCATCGAAGAGCTGGTGGCCATTCGCGGCATCGGTCGCTGGACGGCCGAGATGTTCCTGATCTTTCACCTGATGCGGCCCAACGTCATGCCGTTGGACGACGTCGGCCTGCTGACCGGCATCAGCCAAAACTATTTCTCTGGTGAGCCTGTTTCGCGTGCGGAAGCGCGCGAGGTGGGCGACGCTTGGGCGCCGTACCGTTCCGTTGCGGTTTGGTACATTTGGCGCAGCCTCGATCCGCTACCCGTGGACTACTGATGAGCAAAAAACACTTTCTGGAATTCGAGCAGCCGATCGCCGAGCTCGAGACCAAGATCGAAGAACTTCGCTACGTGCAAAGCGAGTCGGCTGTCGACATCTCGGAAGAGATCGACCGCCTCTCCAAGAAGAGCCAGCAGCTGACCAAAGAGGTCTACGCCAGCGTGGCGCCGTGGCAGGTCTACCAGATCGCCCGTCACCCACAGCGCCCGCAGACGCTGGACTACTGCGCCGAAGTCTTCACCGAGTTCCAGGAACTGCACGGCGATCGCCACTTCGCCGATGACGCGGCCATCGTGGGCGGTTTGGCTCGCTTCAACGGGCAAGCCTGCATGGTGATTGGCCACCAGCGCGGTGCCGATGCCAAGGAGCGCACGCTGCGCAACTTCGGCATGCCGCGTCCGGAGGGCTACCGCAAGGCGCTTCGCCTGATGAAGCTGGCCGAAAAGTTTGGCCTGCCGGTATTCACCTTCATAGACACCATGGGGGCGTATCCCGGCATTGGTGCCGAGGAGCGCGGCCAAAGTGAAGCCATCGGCCGCAACATCCTGGAGATGGCGCAGCTGGAAGTGCCCATCATCGCCACCGTCATTGGCGAAGGTGGTTCGGGCGGCGCCCTGGCCATTGGTGTGGCAGACCAGGTGCTGATGCTGCAGTTCTCCGCCTACTCGGTGATTTCGCCGGAAGGCTGCGCCTCGATTCTGTGGAAGAGCAGCGAGCGTGCGTCTGACGCTGCTGAGGCGCTGGGCATCACGGCGCATCGACTTAAGGCGCTGGGCCTGATCGACAAGATCGTCAGCGAGCCGGTGGGCGGCGCTCATCGGGACGGCAAGCAGATGGCTTCCAACCTGAAGCGCGCGCTCAGCGACGCGTTGCGCCAGGTGTCGGACCTCAAGACCGCGGAACTGCTGGACCGTCGTTACGACCGCCTGCAGGCCTATGGCCGATTTGGCGACACCAAGAGCCGCTGATCCCACTTCCCCCGCCGTCGCGGTCGCGTTCAGCGGGGGGCTTGATTCCACTGCCTTGCTGCATGCGGTGGCCCGAGCGGCCACAGCGCATCGGGTGGTCGCGCTGCACGTCCACCACGGGCTGATGCCAGCGGCCGACTCTTGGCGGAAGCACTGCGAAACGCAGGCGCACGCCTTGGGTGCGGAATTTGTCTCCACCCGCCTGTCGGGGTGCCCATCGCCGGGTGAGAGCGTAGAGGCCTGGGCGCGGCTCGGGCGGCATGGTGCGCTGCACGACATGGCTGTTGCAGCAGGCGCTGACCTGCTGCTGTTGGCCCATCACCGGCGCGATCAGGCTGAAACGTTTTTGCTGCAGGCCATGCGCGGCGCCGGCACGGCGGGCATGTCGGCCATGCCGCGCAGCCAATGGCGCGATGGCGTTCGGTGGGTTCGCCCCTGGCTGGACCACCCGCGGGACCGCATCCTGGCCTACGCCGAACACCACGGGCTGCGCTGGATCGACGATCCCAGCAATGACGACCCTCGGTACGCCCGCAACCGCTTGCGAGCGAGCCTCTGGCCCGCGTTCAAAGCGAATGAAGCTGGGTTGGCACAGGCTGCGCGTTGGGCTCAGGAGGCCGAGGCGCTGGCGCAGGAGGTGGCGGCTGGCGATCTGGAGCGGCTCGTTCAGGGGGCGCGACTCGACCTGGTGGCTTTGCATGCGTTGTCGCCCGCACGGAAGAGCAATGCCCTGCGGGCGTGGTTGCGGCCTCAGATGGCGATTTCGTCGCAGTTGGTGCAGCGCTTGCTTGAGGAATGGCGACCGGGCGCCGTGCAGGCGTGGGATGCCCCCGGCGGGCGCTTGCATGCCTGGCGGGATGGTCTTTACTGGGCCTCGGGCGCCGAGGTGCCGCAGGCTTCAGCCCGACTGGACCTGAGCCGCCCGGGCTTTCATCGACAACCCGATTGGGGCGGTGGATGGAGCGTCGAGCCGGTGGGCGAGGGCGGTGTGCCGGCGTCAGTGCTGGCGCAGTTGACACAGCGGGTGCGCGGGCCCGGCGATCAATTTCAACGCGGCGTGGGCACCGTGCCTCGCAGCCTCAAAAAGGCGTACCAGGAGTTGGATGTGCCGCCCTGGCGGCGAGACGGGCCCGTTCTTGCCGACGCCGATGGCCGTGTCGTGGCCGTGGCGGGCCTGGGCATGGACGCGCGTGCCTTCGCGGCGCGAGATGAGCCATGTTGGTCGCTCCGCTGGCTGGAGGATTCAGCCTTGCCGCAGAGCGAAGGCGAAGGCGTGGTTGACGCATAAAATCGGGACTTTGCGATGTCGCCGTCCCGGCGGCTCACCTTCAGCCTTCGCTCAAACACATGGCTCTGATCGTCCACAAGTACGGTGGCACCTCGATGGGTTCCACCGATCGCATCCGCAACGTGGCCAAGCGCGTCGCCAAATGGGTGCGCGCTGGCCACCAGATGGTGGTCGTGCCCTCGGCGATGAGCGGCGAAACCAACCGCCTGCTCGGCTTGGCCAAAGAGTTGTCGCCCGCCAGCAGCACGCCGGAAACCATGCGTGAGCTCGACATGATCGCGGCCACGGGCGAGCAGGTCTCGGTCGGTCTGCTGGCCATCGCGCTGCAGGCTGAAGGCGTGCCGTCGGTGAGCTACACCGGCTGGCAAGTGCCGGTGGCGACCGATTCGTCGTACACCAAGGCCCGTATTGAGAGCATCGACGACAAGCGCGTGCGCGCCGACCTCGCCGCAGGTAAGGTGGTCGTGATCGCCGGCTTCCAGGGCATCGACGCCGACAACAACATCACCACGCTCGGTCGCGGTGGTTCGGACACCTCCGCGGTGGCCATTGCCGCCGCCATGAAGGCCGACGAGTGCCTGATCTATACCGATGTGGACGGCGTCTACACCACTGACCCGCGCATCGTGCCCGAGGCGCGCCGGCTGCACACCATCAGCTTCGAAGAGATGCTGGAGATGGCCTCGCTGGGCTCGAAGATTCTGCAGATCCGCTCGGTGGAGTTCGCCGGCAAGTACAAGGTGCCGCTGCGCGTGCTGTCCAGCTTCACGCCGTGGGACATCGACATCAACGAAGAAGCCAAGTCCGGCACCCTGATCAGTTTTGAAGAGGACGAAAAAATGGAACAAGCCGTCGTTTCGGGCATTGCCTTCAACCGTGACGAGGCCAAGGTGACGCTGCTGGGCGTGCCGGACAAGCCCGGCATCGCCTTCCAGATCCTGGGCCCGGTGGCCGAGGCCAACATCGACATCGACGTCATCATTCAAAACGTCTCGCACGACGGCAAGACCGACTTCTCGTTCACCGTGCACCGCAACGACTACGCGCGCACGATGGAACTGCTGCAGGGCAACGTGGGCCCGGCCACGAATGCGGCCAAGGTGGTGGGCGACCCGAAGATCTGCAAGGTGTCCATCGTGGGCATCGGCATGCGCTCGCACGTGGGCGTGGCCAGCAAGATGTTCCGTGCACTGTCGGAAGAGGGCATCAACATCCAGATGATCTCCACCAGCGAGATCAAGACCAGCGTCGTCATCGACGAGAAGTACATGGAACTGGCCGTGCGCGCTCTGCACAAGGCCTTCGATCTGGACCAAGAAGCCGCGGCCTGAAACTTTGTCTGAGGGCCTCACATTTGTTGTAGAATGCGAGGCTCTGCTGGAAACGTGACCGAGTGGCCGAAGGTGCTCCCCTGCTAAGGGAGTATGCGGGCAAAACCTGCATCGAGGGTTCGAATCCCTCCGTTTCCGCCAAACCTTCAAAGCCCGTCCTTGTGACGGGCTTTGTCTTTTCTGGCTTTCGCTGTGCTTCGTTCTACCGCTCTTCAGCGTTGCATTCAGGTGTAGCGCGTGGCGCGATCGCCGCGGACGAACGCCCACAGTTGCAGCCCGCACTGCTGCGCTGACTGCACCGCCAGGCTGCTTGGGGCGGACACGCAGGCGAGCAACCCCGCGCCCGCAGTGGCGGCCTTCTGAACGAGTTCATAACTCGCGCGGCTGGACATCAGCACAAAGCCCGCCGCCACATCGACCCGTTGGCGTGCGAGAGCACCGGTCAACTTGTCCAGCGCGTTATGGCGCCCGAGGTCTTCGCGGGCCAAGACCACCTCGCCGTCCAGCGTGCACCACGCCGCCGCGTGCATGCCGCCACAGGCCGTGTTCAAGGGTTGGTATGCGGGCAACTCGCGCACCGCGCGCTGCAGTGCCGCAGGCGCCACTTCGAGGGCAGGCAATGCACGGGGCGTCAGCGCCTGCAACTGCGCCAGGCTTTCAATACCGCACAGTCCGCAGCCGGTTCGGCCCGCCAGCGTTCGGCGGCGCGCCTTCAGCCGTTGCTCGCACGCTGCCGTGACCGTCAACGCCAGTTCCAGCCCGGTGGGATGGGCCAGGGCTTCCACGTCCAGCAACTCTTGCCGATGGGCCAACCAGCCCTCGGCCAAGCCAAAGCCCAGGGCAAAGTCTTCCAGATCGGTGGGGCTGGCCATCATCACGGCCTGCGAGATTCCGTTCACGGTGAGCGCGACGGCCGTTTCAACCGCCACCTGCTCTGCGACGCTGGGTTGGAGGGGCGTCAGTGAAAGCAGGGCAGCGTCTAAGTCCATGCGCCGGATCATAGGAGCGCGGTCTGGGGGATATGACCCGACAAGGGTGGGGGCAGCATGGGGCATATGCCCCAGTGGCGGCTCGGTGTGGCTGTTGACCCGATGCTGGCTTGCCGGCGTCGTTCGATGAATTCATACAAATCAACGGCTTATCTTGCAAGCGGTTGAGAGGCGACGGCCGGCATGCCTTTCGCTGAGATGAGCCGTAGCCAGCGCGCGGGGCGCAGGCACGGATCAGGAGCCAGCATGGCCCAAGTGTTGAAATCATTCACCGCCAGTGCCCTTGTGGCCGCCTCCCTCCTGCCGGCCCAAGCCCAAGTGGTGATGGCGGGCAGCTATCAGAACTTCGACGTGCTGAACAACACCGGCGCTCCGACCTACGGGTTCGAGATGGAGGTGTGGGGCATCAGCAAGTCGCACCTCACGCGCATCTTTCCGTCCAACTTCTATCCTGACGTCATCCGCTACGGCTTCGGCTCGGCGACGGACTTCCCCGGCGGCGTGAACGTCCGCTGGGCTGCCCGCTACGACCCGGCCACGGGCCGCTGGTCCACGGCCACGCCGGTGCCGCCGTCATTGACGAGTGTGCCGGGCGAGTCGTGCTGGACTTTGGGCATGCCTGCGACGTATGCGTCGGCCGGCTGCGAGCATTTCGGTATCAGTTCCACGCTGAACCCCAGCCGCATCGTGTACTACTGGTTGGTGCCCGACCCGGCCGTGCCGGGCAATTTGATGCGCACCAGCCAGAGCGTGAGCATTCCGGCGCCGACGTGGTCCGTCGTGCAGCCCGCCAACCCGGCCTTGCCACCGGTTGTGGCCGCCGAGGTGCCGGCCCCGCCGCCGCGAGTGGTGGCGCAGTTTGGCGACGCCCAGTGGGTGCGTGTGTACAAGACGGAGAACGCGGCCAAGGTGGAGCTGGAGCAGTTGGTGGGTGACAACCGTGCCGTGGTGCCTGAGCAGGCCGCACAGCTTGAAGTCAGCTGGAGCTTGCTCCAGGCCGACCCGCCGGATGGCGGCCGCAAGCGCCAACGCGGCAAGCTGGCCAACCAGGGCAACGTGGGCGCCGGCAATCGCGCCGTCGTGCGCCGCTACGAGTACTACAAGTACGCCGGCGCCTATGACCCCGTGACCCACGAAGCCCTGTGCGCCGACCTGACCTGCACGGCCCCGAGCCCCGGTGAATTGGGTGACGCCGTGGGCGCACAGAACGCCGCCGCCAACCTGGACGTGAACGCGCTGACTGTGAGCGTGCTGGGCAGTGGCAGCGTGTCGTCGTCGGACAAGGTCATTGCTTGCCCGAACAAGTGCCAGGGCGTCTACACGCCGGGCAGCACCGTGACGCTGACGGTCAAGCCCGCCAGCGGCAACACCTTCTCGGGCTGGAGCGGCGCCTGCACCGGCGTGGCCACCAACTGCACGGTCACGCTCAATGCGGAGAAGGCGGTGACGGCCACGTTTGCTGCGCAAGCCGGCGGCGGTGGCGGTGGCGGTGGCGGTGCGGGTGGCGGCAGCCCGAGCGTGAAGCTGGTGCTGGCGACGTCGGGCAGCGGGACGGTGGTCAGCACGCCGGCGGGCATCGACTGCGGCAAAACCTGCTCTGCGGCTTACACCTTGGGCACGACGGTGGCCTTGCGCGCCGTGCCGGCGGCTGGCAAGGCGTTCACCGGCTGGACCGGAGCCTGCAGCGGGCTGGACCCGAACGCCTGCGTCGTGACCCTGAACGCCGACACCAAGGTTCAAGCAGGCTTTAGCAAGTGACGCCTGTGCCGGGCGCGCCGTGGAGTGGCTACATTCAAGCGTCCTCCGCTCGCGCCCGGCCCTGCCGTCTCGACATGCCTCAACCCTGGAAAGTTCTGCACTTTTTGCTGACACCCACCGGGGCGCAGCCCCTGGGGCTGACCCGCGTGTTCGCGGGTGTGGGTGCGGCGGCCATTGGGGCTTTCAGCCTGGCGATGGGCGTGTGGTTGTCCAGTTGGCTGGAGCAACGCATGCTGGAGCGCGACGCGGCCTTGAGCCGTGATTTCGTGCAGAGCATTGCCGACATCCAGCGCGTGGCGGCCTTTTTTGCCAAGCCCGAAGGCGCGCCCAGCGCGGCTGTGGGCGAGTTTTTTGCGCACGTGGCGGCCATGCCCGATGTGCTGCGCGCCAATGTGTATGCCCCGGACCGCCGCGTGCTGTGGTCCAGCAATGCCGCGCTCATTGGCCAGGTGTTCCCGGCCAATGAAGAGCTGGACGAGGCGCTGGAAGGGCAGGTGGTGGTGAATGCCGAGCAGGGCGACGACCATGCGGAAAAGGCCGAGCACGTGGGCTTGAATGCGGCCGCCCATCGCTACGTCGAGAACTACCTTCCGGTGTACGAGCCCCGGTCGCGCCGCATGATGGGCGTCATCGAGGTGTACCGCCGGCCGACGGCCTTGTTTGAATCGATCCGTGAGGGGCAGGTGCGCATCTGGATCGGTGCGGCGGGCGGCGGCCTCTTCCTGTTTGCGGTGCTCGTGTGGTTCGTGCGGCGCACGGAGCGCGCCATGGCGTCCCAGCAGAAGCGGTTGGTGGAAGCCGACGCCATGGGCATGGTGGGTGAGATCTCGGCCGCGGTGGCGCACAGCATCCGCAACCCGTTGGGGTCCATCCGCAGTTCCGCGGAACTGCAGCGTGAACTGGGTCAAGACCCGCAAGGCGTGCACGCGGAAGTGATGGGCCATGTGGACCGCATCGAGCATTTGGTGCGCAGCCTGCTGACCTTGGCCGCCGCTCCGGTGGACAGTGGTGGGCAGGCCGACTTGGGGGCGGTGCTGCGCTCGGCCGCCGAGCGGTTTCGCCCGCAGTTCGCGGCAGACGGCCGCAGTTTTCAGTGCGAGTTGCCGAGCGGCTTGGGCTTTGTGGCGGCAGACCCGGTGTTGCTCGCGCAGGTGGTGGATTCCCTGCTGGCCAATGCGGCAGACGCCACCGGCCCCGGCCAGCGCATCACGCTCACGGCCGGGCGCCGCGGGCGTGAGGCCTGGGTGTCGGTCGAAGACACGGGCGCAGGCATTGCGCCACAACATCTCGCTGAGGTGTTCAAACCCTTTTTCACCACAAAGCCACGGGGCCTGGGGCTCGGATTGAACCTTGTGAAACGACTGGTGGAGCGCCAGGGCGGCCGCGTCGAGTTGGCCAGCCAACTCGGTGAAGGCACGCGGGTGACGCTCCAGCTGCCCTTGCGCTGAACCGAACGCCATGCCTGATTCCGCACGACCACGCGCACGCGCCTCCTCCATCGCCGAACCCGGTGGTGGTCGGGCGGTATTGATCATTGACGACGAGGCCACGCTGGGCCGCAACATAGCCACCTACCTGGGTCGCCTGGGTTGGGAGGCCCTGTGGGTGGGCTCGGCAGAGGAGGGTTTGCTTCGGCTGCCCGAGTTCCGTCCCGACGTGATCTTGCTGGACCACAACCTGCCTGGCACCAGCGGCCTGGAGGCTTTGCCGCGCCTCCTGGCGGCCGAGCCTGCCGCGCAGGTCGTGCTGATGACAGGCCACGGCTCCATCGACCTCGCCGTGGCCGCCATGAAGCAAGGCGCGGCAGACTACCTGGCCAAGCCCCTGGCCCTGTCGGAACTCAAGCTGCTGCTGGAGCGGCTGATGGGCCAGCATCGGCTGGCTCGAACGGTGGACTACTACCGGGGCCGCGAGGCGGGCGGCAGTGGGCTGGACAAACTGTTGGGCGCATCGCCCCGGTTGCAGATGCTGCGCGAGCGCATCGGCATGCTGCTGGATGCCGAGCGCGCGCTGGTGGATGGCGACGCCCCGACGGTGCTGATCCAGGGCGAAACCGGCACGGGCAAGGAACTGGTGGCCCGCGCGTTGCACTTCGGGGGCACGCGTGCCCAGGCGCCCTTCGTGGAGTTGAACTGCGGCGCACTGCCCCAGCATCTGGTGGAAGCCGAGTTGTTCGGCTACGAGCGGGGTGCCTTCACCGATGCCCGCGAGCGCAAGGCCGGCCTCGTGGAGGCGGCACAAGACGGCACTTTGTTTCTGGACGAAATCGGCGAGGCCGATGCCGGCACTCAGGTCAAGCTCTTGAAGCTGCTGGAAGACCGCCGCATCCGCCGCCTGGGCAGTTCACGCGAGTTGCAGGTGAACGTGCGCATCGTGGCCGCCACACACCGGTCGCTGGAGCAAATGGTGCGCGACGGGCAGTTCCGGGCGGACCTGTACTTCCGCTTGCGCATCGTGGAGCTGTCCGTGCCGCCGCTGCGCGAGCGCGGGGAAGACGTGCTGCTGCTGGCCGAGCATTTCCTTGCACACCATGCGCAGCGCTACCGGCGGCCGCCCCCTCGGCTGGACGGGGAGGCCGTGGCGCTGTTGCGCCGCCATGCCTGGCCCGGCAACGTGCGCGAGTTGCGCAATGCCATGGAACAAGCGCTGCTGCTGGCCCGCGGCAACGAAGTCGGCTGGCGGGAACTGTCGTTCCTGGACCTGGACACGACAGACGCTGCGTTGCGGCCCGCCGCGGGCGGCAACCTGCCCGAGTCGTTGAACCTGGACCAACACGAGCGGGCGCTGATCGGCCTGGCGCTGGAGCGCACAGCGGGCAACGTGACGCAAGCCGCCCGGCTGCTGGGCATCAGCCGCGACACGCTGCGCTACCGGTTGGAGCGTCACGGCATGTCCGGGGATGGCGCAGCCGCACCGCAGCTGCGTTGAGCGCTTGGCGGTCAGGTGAGCGCCTGAGAGAAGCGCGGGCGGTGGGCCCGCGCGTTCCAGGCCCGTGACGTTGGGGCCTGGCTCTCTTGCTTACATGCCGGCGTAGTTCGGACCGCCACCGCCTTCCGGCGTGACCCACACGATGTTTTGCGTCGGGTCCTTGATGTCGCAGGTCTTGCAGTGCACGCAGTTCTGCGCGTTGATCTGCAGGCGCTCCCCACCGCCCGCCTCGTTGGGCACGAACTCGTACACGCCCGCCGGGCAATAGCGGCTCTCGGGGCCGGCGAACTTGGCCAGGTTGACCTGCACCGGCACCGATGCGTTTTTCAGCGTCAGGTGGGCCGGCTGGTTTTCCTCGTGGTTGGTGTTGGAGATGAACACCGACGAGAGGCGGTCGAAGGTCAGCTTGCCATCGGGCTTCGGGTAGGCGATCGGCTGGCACTCGGCAGCCGGGCGCAGCGCGGCATGGTCCGCCTTGTGGTTGTGGAGCGTCCACGGCGGGGTGGAGACGCCCAGCTTGGGCAGCAGCCACTGCTCGATGCCGGTCATCAGCTTGCCGGTGGTCTGACCCTTCTTGAACCACAGCTTGAAGTTGCGGGTTTGCTGGAGTTCTTCGTTGAGCCAGCTCTTCTCGAAGGCCTCAGGGTAGGCGCTCAGTTCGTCCTGCGCACGGCCGGCGTCGAGTGCGGGCGCCAGAGCTTCGGCGCACAGCATGCCGCTCTTGATGGCCGCATGGCTGCCCTTGATGCGCGCCGCGTTCAGGTAGCCGGCGTCGCAGCCCACCAGCGCGCCACCCGGGAACACGGTCTTGGGCAGGGCCTGCGGCGTGCCGTTGTTGATGGCACGTGCGCCGTAGCCGATGCGCTTGCCGCCTTCGATGTGGGCGCGGATGGCCGGGTGGGCCTTCCAGCGCTGCATTTCCTCGAAGGGGCTCATGTACGGGTTCTGGTAGTCCAGACCGATCACGAAGCCGAGCGTGACCTTGTTGCCGTCCAGGTGGTACAGGAAGCCGCCGCCGAAAGTGTCGTCCACCATGGGCCAGCCAGCGGTGTGCACCACCTTGCCGGGCTGGGCCTTGTCGGCCGGGATTTCCCACAGCTCCTTGATGCCGATGGCGAAGGTCTGCGTGTCCTTGCCCTCGGTCAGCTTGAACTTCTCCAGCAGCTGCTTGCCCAGGTGGCCGCGTGCGCCCTCCGAGAAGATCGTGTACTTGCCGAGCAGTTCCATGCCGAGCTGGAAGCTGTCGCCGGGCTCGCCTTCCTTGGTGATGCCCATGTTGCCCGTGGCCACGCCCTTGACGCGTCCTTGCTCGTCGTACACGACCTCGGCAGCCGCAAAGCCCGGGAAGATTTCGATGCCCAGGCTCTCTGCCTGCTGGGCCATCCACTTCACCACGTCCGACAGGCTGATCACGTAGCAGCCGTGGTTGTGGAAGTTGCGCGGCACGAAGGCGTCCGGGGTGCGGGTGCTGCCGGATTCGCTCAGGAAGAGCACGTCGTCCCCGGTCACCGGCTGGTTGAGCGGCGCGCCGAGTTCTTTCCAGTTCGGGAACAACTCGGTGATGGCGCGCGGGTCCATGACCGCGCCGGACAGGATGTGCGCGCCGGGTTCCGAGCCCTTTTCGAGCACGACGATGTTGGCGTCGGGCTTGAGTTGCTTCAGGCGGATGGCCGTGGCGAGGCCCGCCGGGCCGCCACCAACGATCACCACGTCGTACTCCATGGACTCGCGGGGGCCGTACTGGGCCAGGATTTCTTCGGACGTCATGTGGGTCTCCGGCGGTATTGAATTGCGCGCGATTCTAGAGAGGCTGAAACCGAAATCGAACGATCGTGCTTTTTTAGTGCGCGGGCTCTAGCCCGGTAGGATGGTTGCAACCCATTCACAAGGCAGTCTCATGAGTTACTCCATCGATCTTGAAGGCCGCGTGGCCCTGGTGACCGGTGCATCCAGCGGTCTGGGCGCGCAGTTTGCACGCACCTTGGCAAAAGCCGGTGCCTGCGTGGTGCTGGCGGGCCGGCGCATGGAGCGCCTGAAAGACCTGCGGGCGGAAATTGAAGGCAATGGCGGCGACGCCCATGTCGTGCAGCTGGACGTGACCGATGTGGCCAGCATCAAGGCCGCGGTGGCGCACGCCGAGACGGAAGTCGGCACGCTGGACATTCTGATCAACAACTCCGGCGTGTCGACGACGCAGCGGCTGACCGACGTGACGGAGAACGACTACGACTTCGTCATGGACACCAACACCCGTGGTGCTTTCTTCGTGGCGCAAGAGGTGGGCAAGCGCATGCTGGCGCGGGCGCGTGGCTCGGCGCCGGGTTCGTTTGTGGGCGGTCGCATCGTGAACGTGGCTTCGATGGCGGGGCTGCGCGTGCTGGGGCAGATCGGCGTGTACGCCATGAGCAAGGCGGCGGTCATTCACATGACCCGCGCCATGGCGTTGGAGTGGGGCAAGTACGGCATCAACGTCAATGCCATCTGCCCGGGCTACATCGACACCGAAATCAACCACCACCACTGGAGCACCGAGCAAGGCAAGAAGCTGGTGGAACTGCTGCCGCGCAAGCGTGTGGGGCAGCCGCAGGATCTGGACACCACGTTGCTGATGCTGTGCGCCAACGAAAGCCACTTCATCAATGGCGCTGTCATTCAGGCTGACGACGGATTTGGGGTCTGACGCATGGCGATGAAGCGAGACCTGACCCCGCTGGAGGCCCGCGCGTTGGCCGTGTTGGTGGAGAAGGAACACACGGTGCCGGACAGCTACCCACTGTCGGCCAACGCGCTGACGGCCGGCTGCAACCAGAAAACTGCGCGCGACCCGGTGATGGAGGTCAGTGAGTCGGAGGTGCTGGCCACGGTGGAAGAGCTCAAGGGCCTGGCGCTGGTGAACACCGTGAGCGGTAGCCGCGTGCTGCGCTACGAGCACAACTTCGCGCGGGCGGCTGGGGTGCCCGGCGCCGCAGTGGCGCTGCTGACGCAGCTGATGCTGCGCGGCCCGCAGACCGCGGCGGAACTGCGCCAGAACACTGAGCGGCTGCACCGGTTTGCCGATGTGTCCTCGGTCGAGGGCTTTCTGGAAGAGTTGGCCGGGCGGGAGGCGCCCATGGCGATCAAGCTGCCCAAGGCCCCGGGTGCGCGCGAGGCCCGGTGGGCGCACCTGCTGTGTGGGCCGGTCGCCTCGGTGGACCAAGCCGCCGCGGTGGCGCAGCCGCGTGATGAAGAGCTCGCCCTGCAGCGGGTGGAACTGGCTGCGCTGCGCGCCGAGGTGGCCTCATTGCGCGACCTGGTGAACCGCATGGCGGCCGAGTTGGGCATGCAGCCATGAGGTACGTCGTTCCTGCGCAGAAGAAGCTCACGTACGAGTGCCGCATTCCCATGCGCTGGGGCGACATGGACGCCATGGGGCACATCAACAACACGTTGTACTTCCGCTACCTGGAAATCGCGCGTGTCGATTGGCTGACGCAGATCGGAGCACCGCCCAACCCTGGCGGGCAGGGGCCGGTGATCGTGAACGCGTTTTGCAACTTCTACCGGCAACTCAAGTGCCCGGGCGAGGTGCTGGCGCGGCACTACGTGAGCGACCCGGGCCGCACCAGTTTTGAAACCTGGATCACGCTGGAGCGCCCCGAGGAGCCGGGCGTCATTTACGCCGAAGGCGGCGCCACCACCTTGTGGTTCGACGCCCAGACCGACAAGGCCATCGCCTTGCCGGACTGGGTGCGTGCCATCGTCAGCTGAGGCTGAGGGCCGTCACGCCGACGTCCCGGCCAGGCGCCTGGCCGTTCAACGCAAGGTGTACTTCACGCTGGCGTAGGCGAAGCGGCCGCGGGCGTCGGTGTAGCTCGGGTCGTAACCCGAGATGAAGAACCAAGCCTGCTGCGAGAACGGGGGCG
Source organism: Pelomonas baiyunensis (assembly GCF_043555935.1). Lineage (NCBI taxonomy): Bacteria > Pseudomonadati > Pseudomonadota > Betaproteobacteria > Burkholderiales > Sphaerotilaceae > Roseateles > Pelomonas baiyunensis. The sequence goes on from NZ_JBIGIB010000001.1 coordinate 1,316,659, forward strand.
CGGTGTTGGCCAGGTTCTGCACCCCGGCGCGCAGCGTGAGGGCCTTGGTGGCTTCCCATGCAGCCGACAGGTTCCACAGCGAATACGCGCCCACCTTGCGATCCGGCTTGCCGATGATGTGCTGGTCGTCGTAGCCCTGCAGGTAGCTGTTGGACAAGGTGGCCGAGAAGGGGCCGCGCTCCCAGTCCAGCGCCAGCGTGTGGCGCCAGCGTTGCACCGCGCCGTCGTTGATGAACACGCCCAGGTTGCTGACGAAGGGGTCGCCGTTGCCGGTTTGCTGCTGCGACTTGAGCGTGAGCGTGCCGTTGAGCCGCAGGCCGAATTCGCCGAAGCCGGTTTTCAGGCCGCCGAGCTTCAGGCCCAGGTCCAGCCCGGAGATGCGCTGCTTGCCGCGGTTTTCCTTGACGAGGTCGATGTGGTCGATGGCGTCATCTTCGTCCCGGTGCACCAAGCTGCCGTACTTGGCCAGGTTGCCCAGGATCACATCCACGCCCAACGTGCTGATCAGGTTGGTCTTTTCAATGTTCCAGTAGTCGGCGTTGAAGCTCACGCCCGGCTTGGGTTCAAACACCAGGCCCAGCGAGAACTGGCGGGACTTCTCGGGCTTGAGCTTGGCGTTGCTGTAGTTGAACGTGCTCCAGATGTCCGAACAGTCGGTGACGGTGTTGCTCGGGTCGGCCGCCAGGCAGACCGGGTCCACCAGCGTGGCGGAGGAACCCGTGGTGACCGGCCGGTACAGGTCCGACAGGCTGGGTGCGCGAAAGCCCTTGCCCACCGAGGCCCGCAGCAGCAGCTCCGGCATGGGCACGTATTTCAGGCCCAGCTTCGGGCTGGCTGCGCCGCCGCTCACCTGGTAGTGCTCGTAGCGCAGCGCGGCCTGCAGTTCCAATTGCTTGGTGATGGGCGCGCTCAACTCGCCAAACACCGCGCTGACCTGGCGGGACTTACCGAAGTCGGAGTCGGGGCCTTGCGAGGTTTCACCCAAGATGAGGTCTTGCTTGAGGGCGTCGGACTGGTGGTAGTTCTGCTTTTCGCGGCGGAACTCGCCGCCCAGGGCGACGGCCAGGTCCCCGCCGGCCAGGCTCATCAAGGGCTTGGAGGCCTTGAAATCCAGGCTGTCCATGTTGCCGGTGGCGTGGCGCACCTCACCGCGAATCTGGGCGGCGCTGTAGAGCGCCAGGCCCTTGGCGTCCGACGTCTTGAACGGGCTGATCGTGCCCTTGGCAAACCCGTCGAGGATCATCTGCTCGTTCAGGTAGCCGTTGTAGTCACGGTCGGACACCTTGCTGGTGCTGTGGTTGTAGGCCCACTCGTAGTCCCAGCCTGCCACCACGCCTTGCGTGCCCAGCACGAAGCGTTGTGTGTCCGACACCAGCTCGCTCGTGCGCAGGCCGGCCTCGGTGAGGCGTGTGCGCACGGTGATGACGCGGTTTTCGTCGTCAGCGTCCAGCGTGTTCAGCGAACTGCCCTTGAGCGCCGGCACCAGGGCCACATCCACGTCCGCCGCCACGCGGTTGGGCGTGCCCGTGTAGAAGGTGCGTGCCCGGGCCACCGACACCTCGGCGAACAGCTGGTGGCCGCCGCCGAGGTTCAAGATGCCGCGGGTGAACGCGCTGCTCTTGGTGGACTTCGGGTAGAGCTCCAGGTCCCGCATGTAGTCGAAGGTGCAGCCGTCCACGCCGCCGATGCCGTCCGGCAGGTAGAGGTTGGCCGGCGGGTTGCAGCCGGTGGCGGCGGCCGGGTTCACGATGCGCGAATCGATGACGTCTTTTCCGTTGGACTTGAAGCCTTCGGATTGCAGGATGTCGCGTTGGTCCGACGACAAACGCATGTTGCCGGGGAAGGTGTAGCTGGACAGCAGGTCCGGCAGCCGGCCGGGAATGTCCAGGTCCTTGATGAACTGGCGCTTGGAGGCGTTCAGGCTGGTGGTTTTCTGGATGTCCAGCACCCCGAACACATTGAAGCCGTCGCGGCCAAAGTCGCCGAAGCCGCCCGCCAACGTGGCCGAGCGCTTGGTGGCGCCGTGGCCTTCGGTCGTGTTGCCGGCGAGGGCGCTGAGGTCAATGCCGCTGAAATCCTTGCGGGTGATGAAGTTGATGACGCCGCCGATGGCATCGGAGCCGTACAGCGACGATGCACCGTCCAGCAGGACCTCGACGCGCTGGATCGCGGCAGCGGGGATGCTGTTGAGGTCCACGCCCGCAGCGTCGCCAGGCGACGCGAAGTTGGCCATGCGCCGGCCGTTCAGCAGCACGAGCGTGGACGACACGCCCAGCCCGCGCAGGTTGGCGGCGTTGAAGCCCATCTGGTCGCGAAAACCGCCGTAGGCCACGCTGCCGCCGTCGGTCAGGTTGTTGGCGCTGGCGCTGATGCGGGCGATCAACTCGGCGGCGGTGGTGACACCGGCCTTGTCGATCTCATTGCGCGTGATGACCTGCACCGGCAGGGCCGTTTCGCCCTCGATGCGCTTGATGGCCGTGCCGGTGATCTGAACGCGTTCGAGCGACGTCTGGGCTTGCGCCGAAGCGCCCAAGGCGAGCAGGGCGGCCGCCAGGGCCAGGCGAGAAGGGCGGGGGCTGTGCATGGGGATCTCTCCGAGGTTCGACGGAGTCTAGGCAGCCGCGCCAGTGCTGCCAGTGCGTTTGAGCGGCATTCGTCTCAATCGCGCCACGATGGCGTCGTTCGATTTAGGGGCGGAACGGGCGTGGCGCTCTGTCATGATGCGCGCTCTGACGCAGGAGGGCAGTACGCATGAGGGCATGGATCTGGGCCGGTGTGGTCGCAATGGCGGTGGCCATGGGCGTGCAGGCAGCTCCCCCCACCTTGGTCGCTGCGGCGTCGCCCGCGGCGAGTGCGCCTGCCTCGACCGGTTTCAAGCTGCTGCGGCCTGCGCCGGCGGCCTCTGCGCCCAAGGCGACCAACCCGGCCACGGCCCCGAAGCCGGCGCCCGCTGCGGCCCCTGGGTCGGGCGCTTTGCAGCCCTTGCCCGACGCTGAGCCTGCGATTCGCGGCTATGCGGTGCCCATCGGCGGTGCGCTGAAGGCGGACAACGAAGAGGTGTGGCAGCGCATCGTGCAACTGGCAGGCGGCAAGGGCGCGCGCTTCGTGGTGTTCGGCACGGCCAGTGAAGACCCCGAAGCCAGTGCCAAGCAGGTGGTCGACCTGCTGCAGCGGCGCGGCGCCGTGGCCGAGGCCTTGCCGGTGGCACCGAAGTTTCTGTGGGTGGACCTGAACAAGGTGGTGCGCGACCCGGCGCTGATCGCCAAGGTGAAGGCCGCCAAGGGCATCTTCTTCACCGGCGGTGTGCAGGAGCGCATCGTGGACGTGCTGCAGCCCGGTGGGCAGAGCACGCCCATGTTGGAAGCCATTTGGGACGTGTACCGCAAAGGCGGCGTCGTGGCCGGCACCTCGGCGGGCGCGGCCATCATGAGCACGATCATGTTTCGCGACGCCCCCAGCGTCGTGAACATCCTCAAGGGTCGTTTTGCCGACGGCAAGCAAGTGGACCGCGGCTTGGGCTTCGTGGGCCCCAATTTGTTCGTGGACCAGCACTTCCTGAAGCGGGGCCGGTTCGGCCGCATGATCCCGCTGATGATGGCCAAGGGCTACAAGATCGGCCTGGGTGTGGACGAGAACACGGCGGCCATCATCCGCGGCGATGAGATCGAAGTGATCGGCGACCGCGGCTGCATGGTGGTGGACCTGACCGAAGCGCGCAGCGATGCATCTCTGGGTGCGTTCAACGTGCAGGGTGCGCGCCTGTCGTACCTGGAACATGGCGACCGTTACCACCTCCGCGCCCGCTCCACCACGCCCTCCGCGCCCAAGCTGCGGGGCGAACTGCACGACGCCGAGTCGCCCAACTTCAAGCCGTACTACACCGACGACATGTTCCACCTGGACATGCTGGGCGACTCGACCATCTCGGCCGCCATGAGCCGGCTGATCGACAGCGTGCAGAAAGAGGTCAAGGGCCTGGCGTTTGACGTGCTGCCGCGCACCAACGACCCGCTGGCGGAGTTGGGCTTCCTGTTCCGCCTGTACAAGGGGTCGGACTCGCTGGGCTGGAGCACCGAAGAGTTCGGCGGCGAGCAGTTCACCGTCACCAACCTTTACCTGGACATCAGCCCGGTGCGCTTGCCCATGCCGCTGTACGGCGGCTGGACGGGGCCGGTGCGCGCCGCACCGAAGGCCGCTGCACCTGCGGCCTCGGGCGTCACCCCTTGAGCGCCGTGCAGCGCAACCCCGATTGCGGCGTGAGGCAGCCCTGATGCCGAACGGCAAGGTGGTGGTGGTGGGCGGTGCGCTGCAGCCGGGTAGCGACGCGGTCTGGCAGCGCATCGTGGACGAAGCGGGCGGCGCCGGGGTGCCGATTGCCGTGTTCCCGACCGCCGCGTATGAGCCCGAGCGCATCTCCGCGCAGATCGTCGCTGCGCTGAGCCGCTGCGGCGCGCGGCCCGACGTGGTGCCGCTGGCGCCCCATCTGGACGGTGTGGACGTGCAGGCAAGCCTGAACGACCCGGCCTTGATTGCCCGTGTGGCGGGCAGTCGGGCGGTGTTCTTTTCGGGTGGCGCGCAGGAGTACATCGTCGACACCCTGCAGCCGGGCGGTGCGTCCACCGCCATGCTGGACGCCGTGCGCGCGGTGCATGCGGCCGGCGGCGTGGTGGCCGGCACCAGTGCCGGTGCGGCTGTGATGAGCGAATGGATGTTTCGCGACGCCATGGACACGCTGGCCGTGCTGCGTGGTCGTTGGCGGGCGGGGCAAGAGTACGACCGGGGCCTGGGCCTGCTGCCGGCGGGTGTGCTGGTGGATCAGCATTTCCTGAAGCGCGGGCGCATCGGGCGGTTGTTGCCTGCGCTGCAGGCGCTGGGCTGCCGCTGGGGCGTGGGCGTGGATGAAAACGCAGCGGTGGTGTGGGATGGCATGGCCTTCGAGGTCATTGGCGGCAGCGGGGCCGTGTTGGTGGACCTGGCCGAGGCGCAACGCGATCCCGCCTTGCCCGCCTTCAACCTGCGCGGCGTGCGGCTGACCTATCTTGGCGCTGGCGATCGGCACGACCTGAGCACGGGCATCACCACGCCGGCGGCGCACAAACGCCAGCGGCGCGAGCGAGCCCCCGGGCGCCGCATGCCGGTGCCGGAGGGGCGGTACTTCATGGACATCCTGGCCGACGGGGGCTTGCTGGCGGCGCTCACCCAGTTGCTGGACGCCGGGGCAGGCGAGGTGCGCGGCCTGGCCTACCAGGCGCCCGCCGACCTGCGCGAGCCGCAGGCCGAGGTGGGGTTCGAGTTCCGGCTGACCCGGGGCGAGGCGCTGCGGGCCTGGATGACCCCGGGGCAAGGGTTGCACGAGGGCACCCTGTGCGACGCGCGATTGGATGTGGTGCCGGTGCGGGTGGCGCACCCCTTGTTCACGCCGCTGGGCGCCTGACCACGGCTGACGCCCGTCGAGGCCCTGGCAACCGTGTGGGGCGTGCCCCCGCGCCACAATCGTGGGCATGAACGAACTTGCATCTCGCCCCGAGGGGTTTCAGCGTGTGCATGCCGCCTTGACGGCCGTGGACCACCCCCATGCCCCGCTGTGGCTGGAGGTGGCCGCGCGCACGGCACAGGAGGCCGCGGATGCGCTGGGCGTCACGCTGGGGCAAATCGCCAAGTCGGTGGTGTTTCGGCGCAAGGTGGATGACACGGCGGTCTTGGTGATCACCTCCGGCGACAAACGCGTGGATGAAAGCAAGCTCAAGCCGCTGACCGGGCCGCTGGCGCGGGCCGATGCCGACTACGTGAAGGCCCGCACCGGCTTCTCGATCGGAGGGGTGTCGCCGGCCGGCTTCGCACCGGCTGATGGCGCCGCGCCGCCGCAGCTGTACATCGACCGCGAACTGTTCCGCTTTGACGTGATCTGGGCCGCCGCAGGCCACCCCAACGGCGTGTTTCAGCTGAGCCCGGATGCCCTGGTGGCCCTGACCGGCGCGCCGGTGATTGACGTGGTGCAGGCATGACGCAAGCCGTAGCGTCTCCCTGCGTGCACGTGTGCGAGATCGACGCGCGCAGCGGCTGGTGCCAGGGCTGCGCGCGCAGCCTGGATGAGATTGCCGGTTGGGGCAGCGCGCCGGCCGCGCGGCAGCGCCAGATCCTCGCGTTGCTGCCACCGCGTCGCCGGGCATTGCAGGAACAAGGGCTTTGGTTGGGGCCCGCGTTGCCCAACTTGGAGGGGAACGCATGAAGCAGCTGACCTTTTATTTCGACCCCATTTCGCCCTACGCCGCTTTGGCGTTCGAGCGCCTGCCCGAGGTGCTGGCGGGCCACAGTGTGGAGGTGACCTACCGCCCCATCCTGTTCGCAGCCCTGCTGCAGGCCCTGGGGCAAAAGGGGCCGGCCGAGATCGAGGCCAAGCGTCGGTGGACCTTTCGGCAGGTGGCCTGGCTGGCGCACAGCCAGGGTGTGGTGCTGGACCCGCCGGCGCAGCACCCGTTCAACCCGTTGCCGCTGTTGCGGCTGGCCTGGGCCTGCGCGGCCCCGCAAGGTGAGCCGGGCGACACGCCGGGGCGCTGGGCGGTGGAGCAGCTCTTCCACCACGTGTGGCGGGGTGCAGGCGCTGACGCCAACGACCCGGCGCGCTTGGCCGCGTTGACCGAGCGCCTGGCGCCCCAACAGCTGCCCGCGGGGGAGGACATCAAGCAGCGCTTGCGCAATGAAACCGAGGCTGCCTTGCACCTGGGCGTGTTCGGCGTGCCCACGATCGCCTTCGACGGGCGGCTGTTCTGGGGGCAGGACGCACTGCCCATGCTGCGCGCCGCGCTGGACGACGACCCCTGGTTTCGCAGCGGAGCGTGGGACGCCGCAGCCCAACCGCGGCCGGGGCTGGTGCGCCGGCATTGACCGGTGGCCGGGACGGGGATGCACGCGGCTCGCGGTTCTCGGCTGAAAACTTTCGTCTACGGAAATACCCGGGAAGGCTGCGATTTCTCGCATTGAGAAATGCCGCCTGAGGGTTGCTGCGGGGTTTGTCAGCTTCGTTTCAGACTGCCGTCAGAACGGGGTCAGAGGCGGTGGGAATAGTGCCTACCAAGGGCGGCCTGCTGAGGTGGCCCGACAACTGGACGGAGACATTTCCATGGCAACTGCGACTTCAACCGCCGCCGCGCCGATGACCAAAGAGGAAAAGAAGGTCATCTTCGCCTCCTCGTTGGGCACCGTGTTCGAGTGGTACGACTTCTACCTCTACGGTTCGCTGGCACCCATCATCGCCAAGCAGTTCTTCGCGGGCCTGGACCCTCAGGCCGCGTTCATCGCGTCCCTGATGGCTTTCGCCGCCGGCTTCATCGTGCGCCCCTTCGGCGCGCTGGTGTTTGGCCGTTTGGGCGACATGATCGGCCGCAAGTACACCTTCCTGGTGACGATCTTGATCATGGGCCTGTCGACCTTCATCGTCGGCGTGCTGCCCACCTACGCCACCATCGGCGCAGCTGCACCGGTCATCTTGATCGGCCTGCGCTTGCTGCAGGGCTTGGCCCTCGGCGGTGAGTATGGCGGTGCCGCCACCTACGTGGCTGAGCATGCCCCCCACGGCAAGCGCGGCGCCTACACGTCCTGGATCCAGACGACCGCGACGCTGGGCCTGTTCCTGTCGCTGATGGTCATCCTGGGCACCCGCACCTCGCTGGGTGAGAAGGACTTCGGCGAGTGGGGCTGGCGCGTGCCGTTCATCGTGTCCATCCTGCTGCTGGGCATCTCGGTGTGGATTCGTTTGAGCATGAACGAGTCGCCCGCCTTCCAGAAGATGAAGGCCGAGGGCAAGACCTCCAAGGCACCGCTGTCCGAGTCCTTCGGCCAGTGGAAGAACCTGAAGATCGTGCTGCTGGCGCTGTTCGGTCTGGTGGCCGGTCAGGGCGTGGTCTGGTACTCGGGCCAGTTCTACGCGCTGTTCTTCCTGACGTCGGTGCTCAAGGTCGATGCGGCCAGCGCCAACATCTGGATCGCCATCTCGCTGATCCTGGGCACGCCGTTCTTCGTCGTGTTCGGTACGCTGTCGGACAAGATCGGCCGCAAGCCCATCATCCTCGCCGGCCTGCTGCTCGCGGTGGTCACCTACTTCCCGCTGTTCAAGGCGCTGACCGAAGCGGCCAACCCGGACCTCGCCAAGGCCCAAGCCAGCGCCAAGGTCACCCTGACCACCAACATGGCCAGCTGCTCCTTCCAAGGCAGCCCGCTGGCGCGTGAAGTGGACTTCACCAGCGCTTGCGACATCGCCAAGCGCGCCCTGGCCGGCCTCTCGGCCAGCTCTGAAACGGTGGAAGCCGCGGCAGGGGCGCCGACGGTTGTGCGCGTCGGCGAGAAGGAAATCGCCGTGCCGACCGCCACCAAGCTGACCGAGCACAAGTTCGACGAAGCCAGCACGAAGGCCATCGCGGCCTTCAAGAAGGACCTTGCCGAAGCGATGAAGGCGGCGGGTTACCCGGCCAAGGCGGACCTGGCCAAGGCCAACGTGCCCATGGTCATCGGCATCCTGTTCATCCTGGTGCTGTATGTGACGATGGTTTACGGCCCGATCGCCGCCATGCTGGTGGAGATGTTCCCGACCCGCATCCGCTACACCTCGATGAGCCTGCCTTACCACATCGGCAACGGCTGGTTCGGTGGCTTGCTGCCCTCGATCACCTTCGCGATGGTGGCGCAGAACGGCAACATCTACCACGGCCTGTGGTACCCCATCGTCATCGCTGCGTGCACCTTCGTGATCGGTCTGCTGTTCGTCCGCGAAACCAAGGACGTGGACATCTACGCCAAGGACTGAGCGCGATGCGGCGCCTCGCGCCGCCTCGCAGTTCCCTGAACAAGGCCGGCGCAAGCCGGCCTTTCTTCATGGTGCTGCCGGTTTCCCGCTTGTCGAGTGCGTTGCCGCCTGCGACGATTTGAAGGATGGCCAAATCCAAGAAAACAGCCGAAGGATCCGAGGGTGGGGGCGCCGAGCAGCGACGCCTGCAGATGGTGGACATCGCACGCCTGGCGGGTGTGTCGGTCTCCACGGTCTCCCGGGCGCTGAATGGCAGCGATCTCGTCAACGCCGAAACCCGGCAGCGCGTGGCGGACCTCGCCCGGTCGCTCAACTACTCGATCAACTTCGGCGCCCGCAACCTGCGGCTGCAGGAGAACAAGACGGTCGCCGTGGTGGTGCCCTTCGATGCCGCCTCCCGCCAGCACATCTCCGATCCTTTCTTCCTGTCCATCGTCGGCTCGATCGCCGATGCCCTGACCGACCGGGGCTACGACATGCTGCTGTCGCGCGTGGACGCCGAGCGGCTGGACCTGGCCTCGCATTGGTTCGACTCCGGCAAGGCCATCGGCGTGATCCTCATCGGCCAGTGGCGCCACCACGACCAGCTCAACGAGATGGCCGCGCGCAAGCTGCCGCTCGTGGTGTGGGGCGGCGAGATGCCGCAGCAGCTGTACTGCAGCGTCGGCGGCGACAACGTGCTTGGCGGGCTGCTCGCCACGCGACACCTGCTGTCACTGGGGCGCCGCCGGGTCGCCTTCATCGGCGATGCCAACTTGCCTGAGGTCTGGCTGCGCCGTGAGGGCTACGTGCAGGCCCTGGCCGAAGCCGGGCTGACCGCCGACCCGGCCCTGGAACTGCCCGCGCCCTTCGAGCCCGGCGTCGCCACCGGCGTGGTGCAGGGCTTCTGCGCGGCGCGGCAGGACATCGATGCCGTCGTCTGCTGCAGCGATGTGCTCGCGCTGCTGACCATCCAGGCCTTGCGCGCGTCCGGCCGCAGCGTGCCGCAGGACGTCGCGGTCGTTGGCTACGACGACATGCCCCTGGCCGCTTATTGCGACCCACCGCTGACGACCGTGCACCAGCCGGTGGCCGAAGCCGGCGCCGAACTCGTGGAGGCGCTGCTTGGACAGCTGCGTGGCGAGCGGGCCGGGCCTCGGACGATGCCCGTGTACCTCAAGCTGCGCCAGAGCGCGCCGCAGTCCGGCGCTTGAACGGGCAGGCCGCACCCGGTGCGGCCCATCGTTCGACATGAGCGCCGTTTGAGTTGCCTATCGTTTTCAAGGCGAAAAGAAAAGCCATTTGTATGTTCAACGTCTAATGGCTTCTACTGAATTGCAATCGATTGCACTCGAAGGGCAACTTGCGCACAATGCATGGCATGGACGGGAGCCGTGTGCCCGCCGTCGCACCGCCTCGCAGAAGGCTCGTACACCAGCAACCAGGAGACAACCATGCCCCGCATTTCTTCGCCCGCGCTCCGTCGCCACGCCCTTGCCGCCGCTGCCATCGCCTTGGTCAGCGCCGGAGCCCAGGCTCAGGAGACGGCTGCCGCCGCTGACAAATCCGACGGCCTCAAGCTGAATGCCGTCGTGGTGACCGGCACGTCCACCGCCAAGTCCAAGATGCGCACCAGCGTCGCCATCTCGACGATCGAGAGCGAGGGCGTCACCGCCGTCACCGCCGCGAGCGCCACCGACGTGCTGCGCGCCGTGCCGGGTATCCGTGCCGAGGCCAGCGGCGGTGAATCCAACGCGAACGTGGCCGTGCGCGGCATCCCCGTCTCTGCTGGTGGCGCCCGCTACATCCAGTTCCAGGAAGACGGCCTGCCGGTCCTGCAGTTCGGCGACATCGCCTTCGCGACGCCCGACACCTGGATGCGTGCCGACGCCGCCTTCGAGCGCCTGGAGGTGGTGCGTGGCGGCTCGGCCTCCACGCTGGCCACCGGCGCGCCGGGCGGCATCATCAACTTCCTCAACAAGACCGGCCTGGAGCAGGGCGGCAGCATCCAGCTGACCAAGGGCCTGGACTTCGACCAGACCCGCATCGACTACGGCTACGGCGGTCGCCTGGCGCCCAAGACGCGCTTCTACATCGGCGGCTTCTACCGGGTCGGTGACGGCGGCCGCAAGGGTGCCGACGGCACCGAGAACGGTGGCCAGATCCGCGGCAACGTGACGTTTGAGCTGTCGGGCAAGGACTACGTCCGCTTCAGCTTCAAGCACTTGGACGACCACACGCCCACCTTCATGCCCACGCCGGTGCGCTACGTCGGCGGCAGCATCCAGGAGATCCCGGGTCTGGACCCGCGCCGCACGGCCTTCTACAACGCCGGCTGGCCGCTCGACAACACGCTGACCAACACCAACGGCCGCGCCAACAGCAACATCCGTGACGGCCTCTCCGCCAAGAGCGATGGCTTCGGCGCGGACGTGAGCCTGGACGCGGGCGGCGGCTTCCGCCTGCAGAACAAGTTCGCCTGGACGAAGAACAGCGGTCGCTTCATCGGCATCTTCCCGGGCGACGACGTCTCCGCGGCCCCTGCCGGCACGACCATCGCGACCGGCGCCGACGCCGGCAAGACCTACACCGGCAACAAGTTCACCGCGGTCGTCTTCAACACCAAGGTCGACGATGCCGGCCTGCTGGCCAACGACCTGAAGTTCTCCAAGGACTTCGACCTGGGCGCCGGCAACCGCGTCAGCGCCGTCGCCGGCCTCTACACCTCGGTGCAGAAGCTCGACCTGACCTGGAACTTCAACCAATACTCGCTGTCGGCCGACGAGAGCGGCGCCAAGCTGCTGAATGTGCCGGGCGTGACCAACGGTGCGCCGGGCTTCGGCGGTTGCTGCAGCAACTTCCAGGACAGCAAGTACACGACCAACGCGCCCTACCTGGTGCTGAACCTGGATTCGGGCCCGTTCTCGGGTGACTTCAGCCTGCGTCACGACAGCAACAAGGCCAGCGGCAACTACTTCCAGTCCAACGCCGGCAAGGCCTACGACCTGACCAAGCCCAACCTCATCGACTACAAGTTCGGCCGCACGTCCTACTCGCTGGGCGGCAACTACGAGCTCGACAAGGACCTGTCCGTCTTCGCCCGCTACTCCGACGGCGCGGCCTACAACGCCGACCGCATCACCTTCTTCAACAACCCCAACCTCGTCAACGGCAAGAGCTCGACCATCCCCGTCAACAAGGTCAAGCAGACCGAAGTGGGCGTGAAGCTGCGCGGCAACGGCTACAGCCTGTTCGCCACGCTGTTCGACGCCAAGACCGACGAGGTCAACGTCGACGTGACCACCACACCGATCGTCGCCAAGGCCAACAGCTACCGCAGCAAGGGCCTGGAGCTCGAAGGCTCGGCACGTTTCGGCCTGGTCAGCCTGCTCGGCGGCCTGACCTACACCGACGCCAAGCAGGCCGATGGCCGCGCCCCGAAGCGCCAGGCCAAGTTCGTCTATCAGCTCACCCCGACGCTGAACTTCAGCGACGAGCTCACCGCCGGCGTCGGCATCGTGGGCACGAGCAAGAGCCAGGACGACGGCCCGACCGGCCCGCTGACGATCACGCTGCCGGCCTACACGGTGGTCAACGCCTTTGTGACCTACAGCCTGACCCCGAAGGCCACGCTCACGCTCGCGGCGAACAACCTCTTCAACGAGATCGCCTACACCGAGAGCAACGACGGTCGCGGTGCCGCGCGGGCCTACACCGGCCGCACGCTCAAGGCCAGCCTGCGCTACAACTTCTGAGCCCGGCGGCCATGCCCAGCCTCGTCCTCGTCATCGGCGAGGCCCTCGTGGACGAGTTCCACGACGGCCACGTCGCGGGCGGCGCGCCGTTCAACGTGGCGCGCTCGCTCGCGGCCTTGCGCGCACCGGTGCGCTTTGCCAGCCGCATCGGCGAGGGCGATGCCGCGGGTCGCCTGGTGCTCGACAGCGCCGTGAAGTTCGGCCTCGACGTCGGCGGCATCCAGCGCGATGCCGCCCACGCGACCGGCCGGGTCAGCGTGCACGAGGACGCAGGCGGTCATCGCTTCGAGATCCATGCCGATGCCGCCTGGGATCACCTGCAGGCCATCGACACCACGGGTGCCGGCATCGTCTACTTTGGCAGCCTGGCGCAGCGGCACGCCGCCTCTCGGGCTGCGATCCGGGCTGCGGTCAAGCGAGTCAGTTGCCCCCGGCTGCTCGACTTGAACCTGCGGCCCGGCACGGACACGCCCGCCCTTGCGGCTGAATCGCTGATGCTGGCCGACTGGGTCAAGATCAACGAGGACGAACTCGACCGTCTGCTCGGCTGGTTCGAGCCCGAGCTCCCTGCATTGATGGCGCGCTTCGCGTTGCACCGACTGGTGGTCACCCGGGGCGAGGCCGGCTATGCGCTGTACGGCGAGCAGGGCCGGCAGATCGCGGGCGGGGAGGGCGTGGCCCAGCCGGCCTTCGTCGACAGCGTCGGTGCAGGCGACAGCTTCACGGCCATGCTGTTGGCTGGCCTCTCGCTGCAGCGCCACCTGCCCGCCACGCTCGCACTGGCCAACCGCTACGCCGCCATGATCTGCGGCGTGCGCGGCCCGCTGCCTGCCGACCCGGCGGCTCTCACGCCCTGGCGCGAGGCGCTGCACGCACTGCCCCCTGAAGAGGCTCGCGCATGAACAAGCCCCACCTGTCGTTCACGCAGATCGTGAACATGAACGTCGGCTTCCTGGGCATCCAGTTCAGCTTCGGCCTGCAGCAGGCCAACATGAGCCCGATCTACCAGATGCTCGGCGCCGAGGGCAAGGATCTGCCCTACCTCTGGCTCGCCGGCCCGATCACCGGCCTGCTGGTGCAGCCCATCATCGGCGCGATGAGCGACCGGACGACCCACCGCTGGGGCCGGCGCACGCCGTACTTCCTGATCGGTGCGCTGTTGTGTTCGCTCGGTCTGCTGGCCATGCCCTTCAGCCCGGCGCTGTGGTTCGCGGCCGGCCTGCTGTGGATCCTGGACGCCGCCAACAACGTGACGATGGAGCCCTATCGGGCCTATGTCAGCGACCGGCTGCGCGAAGAGCAGCATGCCGCGGGCTTCCTGACGCAGGCGTCCTTCACGGGGCTGGCGCAGACCCTGGCCTACCTTACGCCGAGCCTGCTCGTGTTCTTCGGCATGAACAAGGACGCGCTCGGCGCCAACGGCATCCCGGTGGTCACGACGCTGGCCTTCATCGTCGGCGCGCTGTTGTCGTTCACGACCGTGTGGTGGTCGGTGCGCAAGGTGCCCGAGCTGCCGCTGCCCGCCGAGGAGATGGCCCGGCTGAAGGCCTTGCCGCGCGGCATGGGGCCGGCGCTGGCTGAAATCTGGAGCGCCGTGCGCGAGATGCCGCCGACGATGCGCCGCCTGTGGTGGATGGCGCTGTTCCAGTGGTACGGGATGATGTGCTACTGGATCTACATCGTGCCGACGCTGGCCGCCACGGTGTTCGGCACCGACGACCCGCACAGCGCGGGCTTCCGGGACGCCGCCCTGCTCAATGGGCAGGTGGGCGGCTTCTACAACGCGGTGGCGTTTGTGGCGGCCTTCGCGATGGTGCCGTTCACCAAGCGGCTCGGTGCGAAATGGGTGCACGCCTTCGCCCTGTTCGCCGCGGCCGCGGGCATGTGGGCGCTGCCGGGCATTCGCACCGAAGGCTGGCTGCTGTTCCTGCCGATGGTCGGCATCGGCTTGGCCTGGGGTTCGATCATGGGCAACCCCTACGTGCTGCTGGCCGGCAGCATCCCGCCCGAGCGAGCCGGGGTCTACATGGGCATCTTCAACATGTTTATCGTGATCCCGATGCTGATCCAGGCGGTCACGCTGCCGCTGTTCTACGACAGCCTGCTGGGCGGTCGCCCCGAGAACGTCATTCGCCTGGCCGGCGTGCTGTTGGCCGCCGCCGCGCTCTGCGTCCTGCGCGTGCGCACCGAGAAGTGATCATGAAGAACCAAGTTCAACTCATTACCTACGTCGACCGCCTCGGCGGTCGGCGCGACGGCGCCGATCTGGCGCGCCTCAAGCGCCTGCTGTCCGAGCCCGGCGCGCCGCTGGCCGGCGTGTTCGGCGGCGTGCACCTGCTGCCGTTCTTCCACGCGATTGACGGGGCTGACGCCGGCTTCGACCCGATCGACCACACGCAGGTGGACCCGCGCCTGGGCGGTTGGGACGACATCAAAGCCCTGACTGACGAGCTGGATGTGATGGCGGACGTGATCGTCAACCACATGTCGGCCGAGTCCCCGCAGTTTCTGGACTATTCGGAAAAGGGTGATGCCTCGCCCTACGCGGGTCTGTTCCTGACGCTGGACGGCGTGTTCCCGAACGGCGCGACCGAGCGGGAGCTGCTCACGGTCTACCGGCCGCGCCCGGGCCTGCCGGTGACCTACGCCACCCTCAAGAACGGCGAGCGCCGCATCCTGTGGACCACGTTCACCCCGGCGCAGATCGACATTGCCGTGCACCACCCGCAGGGGCGTGCCTACCTCAGCGGCATCTTGAAGACCTTTGCCGACAACGGCATCCGCATGGTGCGGCTGGACGCGGTGGGCTACGCCATCAAAAAGGCCGGCGACAGCTGCTTCATGATGCCGGAGACGTTTGACTTCATCGGCGAGTTCGCCGGCGAAGCCAAGGCGCTGGGCATCGAGGTGCTGGTCGAGATTCACTCCTACTACCGGCGGCAGATCGAGATCGCGGCCAAGGTGGATTGGGTTTACGACTTCGCGCTGCCGCCGCTGGTGCTGCACGCCTTCAGCTTCCGCACCGCCACGGGGCTCAAGCGCTGGATTGCAGTGCGCCCGACGAACGCGCTGACCGTGCTGGACACGCACGACGGCATCGGCATCATCGACATCGGCGCCGATGCCTCCGACCGCACGGCCCACCCCGGCCTGGTGCCGCCGGACGAACTGGACCAGTTGGTGGAACGCATCCACGCGGCCAGCCAGGGGCAAAGCCGCAAGGCGACCGGCGCGGCGGCCAGCAACCTCGACCTTTACCAGGTCAACTGCACGTTCTTCGACGCCATGGGGCGCGATGAGACGAACTACCTGCTCGCGCGCGCCGTGCAGTTCTTCCTGCCCGGCGTGCCGCAGGTGTACTACGTGGGCTTGCTGGCCGGCCACAACGACATGGAGTTGCTGACCCGCAGCCAGGTGGGGCGCGACATCAACCGCCATTACTACGACGCGGCGGAGATTGCGAGTGACTGCCAGCGCCCGGTGGTGCGTCGGTTGATCGATCTGATCCGCCTGCGCAACGAGCACGCCGCCTTCCAAGGGCAGTTCGAGGCGCCGCCCAGCGACGACGCCGTGCTGCATTTGCGTTGGACGCACGGTGACGCCTGGGCCGAGTTGCGCATCGACTTCGCCGCAGGCACCCACAGCCTCACGCACAGCACCGAGGCCGGCGGCAGCGCGGCGTTTGCCTTCAGTTGAGTGTCAGGGTCGGGTCGCAAAATCCGCAGGTCAACAAACCTGTGGGAGACCCGAGCATGTGGAAATTGATCGTCGGCTTCATCGCTTTTGCAGCGCTGGCCCTGTTCATCCTGACCAAGAGCGGCGGCAATATCGATCTGAGCGGCGAGAAGCACGATGTGGCCGGTGGCCACGAGCCGGCCGCGTCGGCAGCAGCCCCGGCTGAAGCGGCGTCGGTGGCCGCCTCCGCAGCGTCTCAGTGAAGTTCCGGCGCCTCGCCGCCGCCGCGCTGAGGCGCCACCTGCGGCAGGCGCATCAGCATCTGCGTGCCCTGGTTGGGGGCTGATTTCACTTCAATCTGACCGCCCAGCACATTGGTCACGATGCTGTGCACGATGTGCATGCCCAAGCCCGAGCCGCCCGTGCCCAGCTTGGTGGTGAAGAAGGGGTCGAAGATGCGGCGCCGCACGGATTCGTCCATGCCGCGGCCGTCGTCGATGACGCTCAATTCCACCTCGCCGTCGTGCAGGCGGCGGCAATGCACACGCACCGCCCCTTCCGGCAGCCCCTCGAAACCGTGCAGCAGGGCGTTCATCAAGAGGTTGGTCAGCACCTGCCCCAAGGCGCCGGGGTAGCTATTCATGGCCAGACCGCGGGTCAGGTCGGTCTCGATGACGTAGGGCGTGTGTTTGAAGCTGGGCTCCACCATCACCAGCACGTCTTCCACCACCTTGGCCAGGTCGAAGTCCCGGCGCAGGTCGGCCGCTTGGTCGATCGCCACCTGCTTGAAGTCGCGCACCAGGTCGGCGGCCTTTTGCACGTTGCGCTGCAAGATGTCTTGGCCGCGCCGGGTGTCGCGCGCCAGTTCTTCCAGCGTGCTGCGGCGCATCTGCACGGTGCCGGCCAGCATGGCTTCCAGTTGCTTGTAGCGGTCGTCCAGGGCTGACACCACGGTCAGCGCGTTGCCCAGCGGCGTGTTGAGTTCGTGGGCCACGCCGGCCACCAGCCGCCCCAGCGAGGCGAGCTTTTCCGACTCCACCAACTCGCGCTGCGCCTTCTGCAGCGTCGCCAGCGCGTTGGACAGTTCGGCGTTGCTGGTGGTCAGTTCCGCCGTGCGCTGCGCCACGGTGGCTTCCAGGTTGAGGTTGTGCTGGCGCAGGGCCTCGAACGCTGACAGCAGCGCCTGCCGCATGCGTTCCATCGCCATGCCCACGCGGGCAATTTCATCGGCGCCGCCCACATGCAGCGGCTGCTCCAGGCGGCCGGCGGCCAGGGCTTCGGCGGCGCCTGTCAGCTCGGTCATCGGGCGCAGCACGAAGCGCTGCAGCACCCACAGCATCAGGATCAACGACAGCGTCAGCGTCAAGCCGCTGCGCCACACGGTGCGCCAGACCTCAGCCTGCTTGGCCTGCAGCAGCGGGGCCGCGCTCATGTGCACGGTGAGCTTGGCGATCTCTCGGCCGTCGCGCTGGATGGGGCGGGTGTGGCTGAGCACCAGGTCGGCCTCCGGTGCATCGCCGGGGCGCTGCTGCGACAGGAACGGTGCGGAGGACGCGGGTTCGATCACCTGCACAGACACAAAGCGCGGGTCGTCCATCTGCGCCTTCACCATGGGGTCGGCCAGATCCGGCGAGACCTGCCACACCGGCTCGGCCAGCGACAAGGCCATCACCTCCGTGGCGCGAGCGAGGTCACGCTTGAGGTCTTCCATGGCCGTGGCCCGGGTCTTCTGGCCGTCGTACAGCAGCACGGCGGTGGTGGGCAATAGCAAGCCAAGCAGCAGCGCAACAACCACTGCGAACGTCAGCGTGTTGCGCTGCCAGCCGAAACGGCTGCCGAGCGCAGCGTGAGGCGCGGCGTGGGTCGCAGGGGAGGGCGAGGACAAGGGGCGGTCCGGCATGGGCAAGGCGGGTCCGAGGGGCCAAGGCCGCTTCAGTGTAGGCCGCGCAAAAGCGGTGGAAATCCGCATTCGCCAGGGGGTTGTCCCGGGTTTTCCCCGGGGAGAGTGGGTGCCTGAACAGCCAAAAGCTGGCGCCACAATCCGCCGCCAGAAAGGCGCTCGGACAGCGCTTGCCCTTGGAGAAGAACAGTGAAGCGTTGGGTTGGCCTGGCGGCGTGGTTCGCTGCCTGCATCGGGATGAATGCGGCGTCTGCCGAAGGCACGTTGAAGATCGGCATGGTTGCGGGGTTCACGGGCCCCGTCGCGAGCATCGTGCAGGAAAGCGCCGATGGCGCCCGGATCTATTTCGAGTCGATCAATGCCCAGGGGGGCATCAAGGGCCAGAACATCGAACTGGTCACGCAGGACGACAAGTACGACCCCGCGCAATCGGCCGCCGGGGCCAAGAACCTCGCGTCGCAAGGCGTGCTGGCGCTGATGCTCAGCCGCGGCACCTCCACGACGGAGGCCATGTTGCCGGTGCTCAAGGAAAACAAGCTGCCGCTGGTGGCGCCGGCCACGGGGGCATCCAGCCTGCGTGACCCGCTGCAGCCGTGGGTCTATCACCTGCGCGCCAGCTACCAGAAGGAAGCCGAGCGGGCCGTGAAGCACCTGGCCGGCATCGGCGTCAAGCGCATCACCATCGTGCAGGTGAACGATGCGTTCGGCAACGACGCCGGCAAGGGCGCGATCAAGGGGCTGGACGACGCCAAGTTGCGCGCGCTGTCGCACCTGCGCTTCGACCGCAACAAGCCCGAGCTGGCGCCCACGATGCAGGCAATCACCAAGTCGGGCATCGAAGCCATCGTGCTGATCGGCCCCGCGTATGCCGTGGTGGAAGGCGTGGCCGCGCTGCGTGCAGCAGGGTCCACCGCTCACGTGGCCACGCTGTCCAACAACGCATCCAGCGACTTCGTGAAGCAGCTCGGCGAAAACGCCCGCGGCGTGGTGGTCACGCAGCTGTTCCCGTACGAGCGTTCCACCGCCAACCCCATGGTGCGTGAGGCGCTGGGCCTGGCCAAGGCCGCCGGCAAGTCAGAACTGACGCCAGCCCAGCTGGAAGGCTTCGCGGCCGCCAAGCTGGTGGTGGAGACGCTCAAGCGCACGAACGGCAAAGACATCACCCGTGAAGGTTTTGCCAAAGCCATCGACAGTGCGCGCATCGACCTCGGTGGCCTGCAGGTGCACTACACCGACAAGGACCACAACGGTCTGGAATTCACCGACGTGTCCATCATCGGCCCGGACGGCAAGTTCTGGCGTTGACCGCTCGCCCCGGGCCCGCCGTGGGGCCTGGGTGGGCTGGCCCGACCCGCGCCGCGCGATGATGCAGCCCCGCGTTGGTGGTTGTGCAGGGAGGGTGTGATGGATCTGGGTTTGAAGGGCCGCTGGGCCCTGGTGTGTGCGGCCAGCAAAGGCCTGGGGCGCGGTTGCGCCGAAGCGCTGGTGGGCGAGGGCGCGAACGTCGTGATCACCGCGCGCGGCGAGGCCGACCTGCAGGCCACGGCCGAGGCGCTGCGCCGCCTGAACCCCGCAGTGGAAGTGCGCACCGTGGCGGGCGACATCGCGACGCCGGAAGGCCGTGCGGCCGCACTGGCCGCCTGCCCGCAGGTGGACATCCTCATCAACAACGCCGGCGGCCCGCCGCCCGGTGATTTCCGCGACTGGGGGCGGGAGCAGTGGCTCGCCGCACTGGACGCCAACATGCTGGCTCCGATCGAGCTGATCAAGGCGACCGTCGATGGCATGGCCGCCCGTGGCTTTGGTCGGGTCGTGAACATCACCTCGGGCGCCGTGAAGGCGCCGATTGATGTGCTGGGCCTGTCCAACGGCGCGCGCTCCGGCCTGACCGGATTCGTGGCCGGCGTGGCGCGCCAGCCGCGACTGGCCGGCGCCAACGTGACGATCAACAACCTGCTGCCCGGCGCGTTCGACACCGAGCGCCTGCGCAAGACCTTGGCGGCCGGCGCCGCGAAATCGGGCCTGACGGCGGAAGACGCGGCGGCCCGGCGTCGTTCCAGCATCCCGGCCCAGCGCTTCGGCACGGCGGCCGAGTTCGGCGCCATTTGCGCCATGCTGTGCAGTGAGCAAGCGGCTTACTTGACCGGGCAGAACATCCTGCTCGACGGCGGCAACTACACCGGAACGTTCTGATGAAGTGGTTCAAACGACTGAGCCTGGGCCTGCTGGTGACCGTGGGTGTGCTGGGCCTTGCGGTGTGGTTGCTGCTGCGCGGCAGCCTTGCGCGGCTGGATGGCGATGTGGCGTTGCCCGGCCTGCAAGGGCCCGTGGAGGTGCAGCGTGACGAGCGGGGCTACGTCACGGTGACGGCCGAGCACCGGCTGGATGCCGCGCGGGCGCTGGGCTGGGTGCACGCGCAGGAGCGGTTCTTTCAGATGGACCTGATGCGCCGCAACGCGGCGGGAGAGTTGTCGGCGCTGGTGGGGCCGAAGGCGTTGGAAGTGGACAAGCAGCGGCGCCTGCACCGCTTCCGTCACCGGGCAGAGTTGGTGGTGAAGCGGCTTTCGCCCGAGGAGCGCGCGTTGGGCGAGGCCTATGCCCACGGCGTGAATGCCGGCTTGGCCGCACTGGCGGTGCGGCCGCCGGAGTACCTGCTGCTGCGCCAGTCGCCCCAGCCCTGGGTTCCGGCCGACTCGCTGCTGGTGGCCTACGGCATGTACCTGGACCTGCAGCGCGGCCAGGGGCGCGACGACATCGCCAACGGGCTGCTGAAGCAGGCCGTGCCGGCCGACTGGTACGCGTTCCTGGTGCAGCACAGTGCCGATTGGCAGGCGCCGTTGGACGACAGCCGCGTGTCGGCCGTGCCGCTGCCCGAGTCGCCGCTGCCCGCGTGGCTGCGCGGCGCCAAGGTGGCTTGCAGCGACTGCAGCCTGCAGGACGCGCGAGACATCGGCAGCAACAACTGGGCCGTGTCGGGCGCGCGCACCGCCGACGGCCGCGCCATCGTGGCGGACGACATGCACCTGGGCCTGCGCGTGCCGGGCACGTGGTTCAAGGCGCGGCTGAAGTGGAAGGCCGAGGGCCAGGCGCGTGAGGTGGCGGGCGTCAGCCTGCCTGGGGCGCCGCTCATCGTGGCGGGCAGCAATGGGCATGTGGCCTGGGGCTTCACGAACACGACATCGGACTGGTCGGATGTGGTGAGCCTGCCGCTGAGCGCCAACGGCCAAGGGTATGTGGTGGCCGGGCGCGACATGCCCTGGAGCCGGGCGGTGGAGCGCATTGAAGTGGCCGGGCAGGCGGCGGTGGACTTCGAGGTGCGTGAAACGCCCTGGGGGCCCGTCATGCCCGAGCGGGCACCGGCCGGGCGGGCCTACGTGCTGCGCTGGGTGGCCCACGACCTGGACGCCATGAACCTGCGCCTGATGCAGATGGAGCAAGCGCGCAGTGTGGACGACGCGGTGCGCTTGGCCGCCAGGGCGGGCATGCCCGCGCAAAACCTGATGGTGGCGGATGCGCGGGGCCGCATCGGCTGGACGGTGATGGGGGTCATTCCGCGCCGCGTGTCGACGCAGGACATGGCCGTGCCGCAGGACTGGAGCGACGGCCGCTCCGCCTGGCAGGGCGCCGTGCCTGCTGCCGACCAACCCCGCGTGGTAGACCCGGCGGATGGCCGGCTCTGGACCGCCAACGCCCGCATGGTGGGCGGCGATGCGCTGCGATTGCTGGGCAACGGTGGCTATGACCTCGGCGCCCGCGCGCAGCAGATCCGAGACGCCCTGCGGGCCCGCAACACCTTCGACGAGGCGGCGCTGCACGCCATCCAGCTCGACCACCGCGCGGTGTTGCTGCAGCGCTGGCGCCAGTTGCTGCTGGACCGCGTGCTGACGCCGGAATTCGTGGCCGCTCACGGCCTGGCCGACTACCGCGAGCAGGTGGACAAGACCGCCGATGCAGCCCGCCCCGAAGCCGTGGGCTACCTGCTGGTGCGCAGCTTCCGGGAGCAGACGCTCAAGACCGTGTTCGCCCCGTTGGCGGCGCGGCTGGAAGCCGAAGGCTCGCGGCTGCGCGACCTGATGATGGTGCCGGAGACCCCGGGCTGGGCGCTCATCCAGGCGCGCCGGGCCGACACCTTGCCCGAGGGTCACGCCAGCTGGGAGGCGCTGCTTCAACGCGCGGTGCTGGACAGCCGGGCCGAGTTGCTGGGCAAGTTCGGCAGCCTTGGCGCCGCGCACTGGGGCGCGGAGAACCTGACGGCCATGCGCCACCCGCTGTCGGCCGCGGTGCCTGCGCTGGGGCGCTGGCTCGACATGCCCGAGGCGCCCATGGCCGGCGACAGCCACATGCCGCGGGTGCACAACCACGGCCATGGCCAAAGCGAGCGCATGGTGGTGTCGCCGGGGCATGAGGAAGACGGCTTGCTGGTCATTCCCGGCGGCCAAAGCGGGCATCCGCTCTCGCCGTACTACCGCAGTGACCATGCCGCGTGGCAGGCCGGCGAAGCGCTGCCCTTCTTGCCCGGGCCGCCGCAGCACCGCGTGTCGATGCGGCCCTGAACACCGTGCCCATGCCCGCCCATGCTCGACCGAGGAGCCTGATTCCGGCGACCCGGCTCGTGTGTCCGACGGATGCGGGCCACCGGGTGGCCTGGGCACAATTCGCGGCTCGCAAAAAGCTTTCCTGGAGGACCTGATCATGAACAAGACCCTGATTGCCCTCGCGCTGACCGCCCTGGCTTCGTCGGCCATGGCCCAGACCGAAGAAGCCGGCTCCGCGGTGGAGAAGTGCTCGAAGAAGCTGGGCGTGCTGGCCGTGGCCGAGCCTCAGCATGGCTGGAACTACCTGTCGCAATACGGCCTGGGCTCCCCGGCCGCGTTGTTGCGCATGATGGTTCAGCAGTCGGGTTGCTTCGACGTGGTCGAGCGGGGCCAGGCCATGCAGAACATCCAGCAAGAGCGGGCCCTGGCCGCCGCTGGCGAAATGCGCCAGGAGTCCAACATCGGCAAGGGCCAGATGCAGGCGGCCGACTTCGTCATGACGCCCAATGTGCAGGTGGGTGCCAACACCAGCGGCGGTGTGGGGGGCTTCCTGGGCGGCAAGCTGGGCATCATCGGCGCGATTGCGGGCGGCTTGAAGTTCAAGGACGCGTCCACCAGCCTGATGCTGGCTGACGTGCGCTCCAGCATCCAGGTCGCGGCGGCTGAGGGCAAGGCCAGCAAGATGGACTTCTCCATCGGCGGCTGGGGCTTTGGCGGCGGTGCCGTGGGCGGCATGGGCGGCTACACCAGCACGGCCGAGGGCAAGCTGATTGCCGCCAGCTTCCTGGACAACTACAACAAGATCGTGCTGGCCATCCGCGACCAGGCCAGCCTGGTGCGCTCGGGCAGTGCATCGGGCGATGCCAACGCGGCTGCGTCCACCCCGGCGGCGGCCCCGATTCCGGCGGGCCAGATGCTGGCGGCCAAGATCTCCAACGTGAAGGCCTACGCGCAGCCGTCGCGCGACGCCAAGGTGGTGGCCACGCTGAACCGCAGCGATGAACTGGTGGCCACGGGCGAGGTGAAGGACGGCTTCGTGAAGGTGGACGCCGCCAACTTCAGCGGCTGGGTGCAGCGCACGCTGGTCATGCCCATCGGGCGTTGAGCATGAAGGTCGCGTGCATCACCGGCGCGGGGTCCGGCATCGGCCGTGCGGTGGCGCGTGCGCTGGCGGCCGAGGGCTGGAGTCTGGCCTTGATCGGGCGGCGCGAGGCTGCGCTGCGCGAGACCTGCCCCGACGCGCTGGTGCTGCCCACCGACGTGACGGATGAGCAGCAGGTGGCCGCAGCGTTCCAGTCGCTGCAAGCGCACTTCGGCCGGCTCGATCTGCTGTTCAACAACGCCGGCATCGGCGCGCGCCCGGTCTCGGTGGATGAACTCACCGTGGCCGAGTGGCGGGCGGTGGTGGACACCAACCTCACCGGCAGTTTTCTGTGTGCACGCGCCGCGTTCGGGCTGATGAAAGCCCAGCAGCCGCGAGGTGGCCGCATCATCAACAACGGCTCCATCTCGGCCCACGCACCGCGGCCGTTCTCGGCGCCTTACACGTCCACCAAGCACGCGATGACCGGGCTCACCAAGGCCCTCAGCCTGGACGGCCGGGCCTTCGACATCGCCTGCGGACAGATCGACATCGGCAACGCCGCCACCGACATGACCGACAAGATGGCCGCCGGCATCCTGCAAGCGCACGGGGCGGTGATGCCCGAGCCGCGCATGGATGTGCAGGACGTGGCCCGGGCCGTGGTCTACATGGCCGGCTTGCCGCTGAGTGCCAACGTGCAGTCCATGACCGTCATGGCGACGCACATGCCTTTCGTCGGCCGCGGCTGAGCCATCGCACAATTCCGGCATGGCTGTTTTTCGTACCTTGCTGCGCCTGGCGGTGATCGTGGCCGGCGCTGTGGTGGGGCTGGCGCTGTTTCTGCTGGCTGCCTTGGCATTCGTCGTGTTTGCGGTGGTGCGCCTGCTCACCGGTCGCAAGCCCGACCTGACGTTTCGCGTGAACCGCAACCCTTGGGCCAGTCGCAGTCAACCGGCCGGTGACGTGGTGGATGTGGAGGCGCGCGAAGTGGCCGAACCTGGCGTTGCATCAGCCCCGACGCCGGCCACTCGCACCGCGGCGTTGCCTCTGCGGGGGCCGGAGCAGGGCTGAACGGCGGAGCGCCGGTGGCCGAGGCGCTGAGGCCTTGCCGCGCGGTCCGTCAGGGCAGTTCCACCGGGCCGTACCAGGTGCGCGCGCTGCTGCGGTTGTTGTCGCTGTCGGTCATGACCGCCATGCTGCTCAGCGCGCCCGGGGCCTCGCCGAAGGCCCGCTGGAAATCGGCGGCCAGGTCGCGACGGTGGTCGCGCCAGCGGCGCAACTCGGCAGGACCCGAGTCCACCACGATCTTTCGGATGCGGTCGCTGCGCGGGTTGATCACGACCGTGCCCACGGGCAATTTGCTGTCCCAGACGTACATCAGCGTGGCGTAGGGCGGCATTTCGCCCGTCAGCGCCTGGGCCAGCTCGAACTTCATGCGGGTGCGCAGCGGCAGCCGCTCCATGTCGCCATCGAAGCCGAAGATGACCCGTGCCACGGAATCCTCGTGATCGACCTCCGAGACGTCGGCCCCGGGGATCAGGCTTTGTACCCACCAGGAAAAGCGCACTTCGCTGACATCGGAGCGTGTCGGTTGAATCCGTTTGCGCCAGATGCTGGCCGAGCGCTCCGAGTACGCCATCAGCGCGGCGCGCCCGTCCTTTTGGGTCCAGCTGTAGCGCGTGGCGGCTTTGCCTGGCAGGGGCAACGATTGCCAGCCATCGGCGTCCACCGCGGTGGGGGGCGGCGGGCTGGCGCAGCCCATCAGGGCCATCGCCAGGGCACCAGCGAGCACCCAACGGCCGTGAGCGCGAGAAGCAGGGAACATCACCAAACCTTGCGTTGCAGTTCTTCGAGGATTTCCCCGTAGATACGGTAACGGCTGGCGCTGATCAAGCCTGCGTCGACCGCGGCACGCACGCCGCAGCCCGGTTCGTGAACATGTGAACAGTTGTGGAAACGGCAATCGGCGTGTTCGCGCAGATCGGGCATGTGCCGCCACAGCTGGGCGGCGTCGATCTGGCGCAGGCCGAACTCCTGAAAACCGGGCGAGTCGATCAACGCGGTTGCGTGGCTGGGGTCCGTCCAGTACCACTGCGTGGTGGTGGTGGTGTGGCGACCGGAATTGAGTGCCTGCGAGATTTCGCCCACCTGCGCCTGCGCGTCGGCCACCAGCAGGTTGATCAGGGTGCTCTTGCCGGTGCCGCTGGGGCCCAGCACGAAGCTGCGCTGGCCTTGCAGCCAGGGCATCAGCGTGGCGCGGGAGCCCTCGGGGTCGGCCTTCAAGGCCACCTCGAACACGGTCAGGCCCATGGCGCGGTAAGCGGCCAGCCGATCACGCGCCGCGGCGGTGGCGGGCAGGTCGGTCTTGTTGAGCGCAATGGCGGCGCGAATGCCCGCTGAATCGGCGGCAATCAACGCGCGGCTGAGCTGGCTCTCGCTGAACACCGGCTCCACGGCCACCAACACAAGCAACTGGTCGAGGTTGGCGGCGAAGCTTTTGGTCTTCCATTCGTCTTGCCGGAACAGCAGGTTGCGTCGCGGTTCGACCGCTTCAATCACGCCTTCGTCAGCGCTGGCCGGAGCAAAGCGCACCTGGTCGCCGACGACTGCGTCGCTCTTCTTGCCGCGTGGGTGGCACACCAGGCGCCGGCCGTCGGCGTCTTCCACGATGTAGTGGCGGCCGTGGCCGCGCACCACCAGGCCCAGGTCCAGCGCCTGGAACTTGCTCATGCGGCCGAGGCTTCCGGCAGGGCGCTGACCTGCGCCGCGCAGATGGCGTCGTTCAATGTGAGCCCGTTGCGCGAGTGCGTGGTGTAGCTGACCGTGCACGCGTTGAAGCTCACCAGCAGTTCCGGGTGGTGGTCTTGCGCGTGGGCAATCTCGGCCACGGCGTCCACGAAGGCCATGGTCTGGTAGTAGTTGTCGAAGCCGAAGCGGCGCGCGATCAAGCGGTTCTCGGGGTCGGGCGTCCAGCCGGGCAGGGCGGCCAGCACGCGGGCGCGGGTGTCGGCATCCAGCAGCGGGGCCTTGGGGTCACATTGGGCGAGGAGCAGTTCGTTCATGCCAGGTCGAAAAGAGGAGTCGGGGCGGGCGTTCAGGCGGCCGCCAGCGCGGCCAGGCGTTCGGCAGCCGGCGGGTGCGAGTAGTAAAAGCGCGCGTAGACCGGGTCCGGCGTCAGCGTGCCGGCGTTGTCTTCATGCAGCTTGAGCAGGGCCGAGGCGAGGTCCGGGCCGCTGGCCTGGGCGCGGGCGTAGGCGTCGGCCTGGAACTCGTCGCGCCGCGAGAAATGGCTGGCGATCGGGGTGACGAAGAACCCGAAGCTGGGGCCCACCAGCAGGAAGAGCATCAAGGCCAGGGCGTCATTCGGGGCCGCCAGGCTGGGTTGCACGCCCAGGCCGAGGTAGAAGGCCGGTTGCTGGGCCAACCAGCCCAGCAGCGCGAAGCCGGCCAGGCTCATGGCGAACATCAGCGCAATGCGTTTGGTGATGTGGCGGTGTTTGAAGTGGCCCAACTCGTGCGCCAGCACGGCCTCCACCTCGCCGCCGTTGAGCTTGGTGAGCAAGGTGTCGAAGAACACCACCCGCTTGGCCGGGCCGAAGCCGCTGAAGTAGGCGTTGCCATGGGCCGAGCGGCGGCTGCCGTCCATCACGAACAAGCCCTTGGCGGCAAAGCCGCAGCGGGCCATCAAGCGCTCCACGCGCTCCTTCAGGGCGGTGTCGGTCAGGGGCTCGAACTTGTTGAACAGCGGCGCAATCAGCGTGGGGTAGAGCACCATGACGAGCAGGTTGAAGCCCATCCACGCGCCCCAGGCCCACAGCCACCAGCGCGGGCCGGCCGCGCCCATCAGCCACAGGATCAACGCCACGATGGGCAGACCGAGTGCGGCCCCCACCAGCAGGCCTTTGAACAAGTCGGCCACGAACAGCCGCAGGTTGGTGCGGTTGAACCCGAAGGCCTGCTCGATGCGGAAGGTGGACCACCACTCCCACGGCAGGTCCAGCAGCGAGCCAATCAGCACGAAGCAGCCGATCAAACCCAGCTGATACCCCATCGGCTGCCAGCCAGCCGGCAGCGCTTCGCTCCAGGCCAGCACGCCGGTGTTCAGGTGATGCAGGCCGCCCAGCAGCGTCCAGCCCAGCAGCACCGCGGCGTTGAAGGCCAGCGCCAGCAGCCCGAAGCGGGCGCGTGCCACGGTGTAGTCGGCCGCCTTTTGGTGGGCCGCCAGCGTCACGTGGCCCTCGAAGGCCGCGGGCACGGCCCCGCGATGGGCGGCCACGTGGCGGATTTGGCGCGAGGACAGCCAAAACTTGGCAAGGGTGGAGGCAGCGAGAGCCAGGGCAAACGCAAGGGACAACAGCGTGGCGGACATGCACCGAAGTTTAGGCTGCGAGAATTCTGGCCATTACCTGTGAGCCCATCATGTCCGACACCCTTGCCCTGAGCGAAAACAACCTGATCTGGATCGACCTGGAGATGACCGGCCTGTATCCGGACAAGGACCGCATCATCGAAATCGCCGTGGTGGTGACCGATGCCAACCTCGAGCGCCGCGTGGAAGGCCCGGTGTTTGCGGTGCACCAGAGCGACGCGACGCTGGACGCCATGGACAACTGGAACAAGGGCACGCACGGCAAAAGCGGCCTGATCGACCGGGTCAAGGCGTCCACCATCACCGAAGCCGAAGCTGCGGCCCAAACCATCGCCTTCCTCAAGAAGTACGTGCCCAAGGGCAAGAGCCCGATGTGCGGCAACAGCATCTGCCAGGACCGCCGCTTCCTTGCCAATTACATGCCTGAGCTGGAAGACTTTTTCCACTATCGCAATCTGGATGTGTCCACGCTGAAGGAGCTCGCCAAACGTTGGAAGCCGTCAGCGCTGGAGGGTTTCAAGAAGGCGCAGAAGCACACGGCCCTGGCGGACATCCATGAGTCCATCGAGGAACTCATGCACTACCGCGGCAACTTCCTGAACTTGGCATGACCGGCGCACGTCGGCTGATGGCGGCGCTGTTGGCGCTGTGCGCCAGCGCAGGCCGGGCCGACGACGGCGCGGCCTCGGCGCCCGCAGCAGCAGCAGCCAGCAGTGCGGGCCAGCGCGTCACCACCAAGATCGTGCGCAGCGTGGACGGCCGGCGGGACTGGGAAGGCTCTTACGCCATCGCCTCGGCCACCCGCAAGCTGAACCTGTTCTGCCTCAAATCTGACACCGGCCGTTGCGGCTTTCGGGTGATCGATGCCCGCAAGAGCGGTGCGGCACCCTCCGGCTCTTGGGACCTGGAGGTGGAATGGATCGGCCTGCCGGTGGGTGCCCACGCGGAGCGCGTGCTGAAGGGCGAGGCTTACGCCGTGTGTGTGCGGCCGGATGTGGGCCGCGACGACGCCTGTGAACCGAGCACCGCGCTGACCGCCTTCTGACAGAGCGCCGGATGCTGCACGCGGCCTTTGACTTCCCGCGCCACCCGCTGGCCCGCGAGGACGGCGAGCGTCTGCGGGGCGTCTGGCACACACCGCCCAGCCGCTGGCTGCGCGCCGGCTCGGCCGGCGAGGTGCGTGCGGTCATTGACCAGGCGGAGGCCGCGGCGCGCGCCGGCGCTTGGGTGCTGGGCGGCCTGCGCTATGAAGCAGCTGCGGCGCTGGACACGACGCTGGCCACCCACCCCGTGCGCGGTCCGCTGGCGGAGTTCGCCGTTTACGACCACGCGCCCGAGCCCTGGCCCGAGACCCTGGCCGCGTACACCGGGCTGTTGAACTGGCAGGACAGTGAGCCCGACGCAACCAGCGCGATCGAGCGCATCCGCGACTACATCCGCGCCGGGGACTGCTACCAGGTCAACCTGACCACCCGGTTCCGGGCGGCCACCCCGGCGCCCGACGCCGAGCAGATCTTCCTCGCCCTGCATGCCAGCCAGCCCGGCGGCTTCTGCCTGTTCCTGCGAGACGCGCAGGGCGGCGGGGGCGTGGCCAGCGTGTCGCCTGAGCTGTTTTTTGACTGGCGGCCGGTGCCCGGCGCGCGGGCAAGCTGGCTGCTGGCCACGCAGCCGATGAAGGGCACCACGCCCCGCGGCCGGGACCGCGTGGAGGACGAAGCCGCCCAGGCCCACCTGCGCACCAGCGAGAAAGAGCGGGCCGAGAACCTGATGATCGTGGACCTGCTGCGCAACGACCTGAGCCGCGTCGCGCAACTGGGCACGGTGCGGGTGCCCCGTTTGTTCGAGCTGCACGCGTTGCCCACGGTCTGGCAGATGACGTCCACCGTCACGGCGGTGAGCCGGGCGGGCCTGTCGTTGGCCGACGTCTTTGCGGCGCTGTTTCCCTGCGGTTCGGTCACGGGAGCGCCCAAGGTGCGGGCGATGCAGGTCATCCGTGAGTTGGAGTCTTCGCCGCGGGGCTGGTACTGCGGCGCGCTGGGCCTGATCCAGCCGGGCGGCGTGGCCACGTTCAACGTGCCGATCCGGACAGTGGAGATCAGCGCTTACGCG
Organism: Pelomonas baiyunensis; assembly: GCF_043555935.1. Classification (NCBI taxonomy): domain Bacteria; kingdom Pseudomonadati; phylum Pseudomonadota; class Betaproteobacteria; order Burkholderiales; family Sphaerotilaceae; genus Roseateles; species Pelomonas baiyunensis. Next base: position 1,346,865 of record NZ_JBIGIB010000001.1, read on the forward strand.
TTGACCTGTGGCCTGGGCAGCGCCATCACGCTGGACAGCGACCCCGCCGCGGAAATTGCCGAATGGCGCGCCAAGGCCCGGTTCCTGGCGCGTGCGGAGGCACCGGTGGAGGCCGTGGAGACCCTGAGGCTGGAGGCCGGCGTGCCGCAGCGGGGCGATGCGCACCTGGCCCGCATGCAGCGCACCGCGCGCCACTTCGGTCTGCGGTTTTCCATCGCGGAGGCGCGGGCTTACCTCGCGGCGCTGGCCGCCGCGCAGCCCGAGGGGGCCTGGCGGGTGCGCATGACCTGCGATGCCGACGGCCACTTCGCCCATGCCTGCGTGCCCTTCGTGCCCACCGCCACGCCGGTGCGGCTGGCGCTGGCCGACCGGCCCATCGCCACGCGCGGGGCGGCGGCCGAATTCCTGGCGCACAAGACCTCGCGCCGTGAGCTCTACGCGTTCGACAAGCCGGCGGATGCGTTCGACGTCATCTTGTGGAACGAGGCCGGCGAGTTGACCGAATGCAGCTTCGGCAACCTGGCGGTTCAGCTGGACGGCGTTTGGTGGACGCCGCCTTTGGCCGCCGGACTGCTGCCCGGCGTGCTGCGGGCCGAGTTGCTGGCCCAAGGTCGGCTGCGCGAAGCGCCGCTGCAGCGGGCGGATCTGGACCGCGCCGAAGGGCTGGCGTTCTTCAACAGCCTGCGCGGCTGGCTGCCGGCTCAGCGGCTGAAGTAGCCAGCCGAGTCCAGGTCCGCCAGCAACGTCGCGCGGCGCGGGCGCCACTGCAGTTCCTGCTGCGTCCAGTCGCTTTGCGTGGGGTTGTCCAGGGCCGCGAAATGCTGGAACCAGCCGAAGTGGGCGGCGGCTTCGTCACCCGTCAGGTGGCGCACAGGCAAGCCCAGATGGCGGCCGATGGCCCTGGCGATGTCGACAAACGCGACGCCGGACTCTGCGGCGCCGTGGTAGCTCACCCCGGTGCGGCCGTGTTCGGCCGCGCGGCGGAACAGCTCGGCCGCATCCAAGCGGTGCACGGCCGGCCAGCGGTTGAGGCCGTCACCGACGCAAGCCGACACGCCGGTGCGGCGCGCCAGGTCGATCAGCAGCGGCACGAAGCCCCGGTCACCCGGGCCGTGCACCGAAGGCGCCAGCCGCACCACGCAGGCGTTCACACCCCGCTCCACCAGCGCCGCCACGGCCTGCTCGGACGCTGACCGCGGGTGGTGGGGCGACGCTGCGGCCGTTTCTTGCGCCATCGAGCCACCGGCCACCAGTGCCGTGCCGGAGGTGACGACCAACCGGCGCGGGCTGCCAGCCAGGGCGTCGCCCAACGCGGTGACGATGTGGCGGTCGTCCTCGCAGCTGGCGGCGAATCGGGTGAAGTCGTGGTTGAACGCGGTGTGGATGACCGCGTCGGCCTCGGCCGCCCCGCGGCGCAGGCTGTCCAGGTCGTCGATGCTGCCGCGGTGCGCGGCAGCACCCGCGTCGGTCAGGGCCTGCGCGGCGGCGTCTGAGCGGGCCAGACCGGTCACTTGGTGACCGTGGGAAAGCAGTTCTTGCACAATGGCCGAGCCGATGAAACCGGTCGCGCCCGTCACGAACACATGCATGGAAACAGTCCTTGCGAAACGTTGAAAGTGGCGCCACTGTCGCGAGCCAGGCCGCGTGCGTGAAGCCGTGAGCGCATACCGGTATTGCCACTACCAGGATCACGATGTCCGTTGTTGAAGACGCCAACCTGCTGGGCCGCTACCTGAAGGAGCGCCGGTCGCGCCTGGACCCGGCGGCCCTGGGCTTGCCGCTGGCGCGCCGTCGCACGCCCGGGCTGCGGCGGGAGGAGGTGGCGCAGCGTGCGCACGTCAGTGCGACTTGGTACACCTGGCTGGAGCAGGGGCGGGGCGGCGCGCCCTCCACCGAGGTGCTGGAGCGTTTGGCCGCTGCCTTGCAGCTGAGCGCGGTCGAGCGTGAACACCTGTTCCTGCTGGCGCAGAACCGGCCGCCGCAGGTGCGCTTTCAGCCGCCGGCCGCGGTGCCGCCGCGGCTGCAGCGGGTGCTGGATGCGCTGACGCAGTGCCCGGCCCTGATCCGCACCGCCACCTGGGACGTGCTGGCCTGGAACCGCGCCTGTGCCATGGTGCTGAACGACTATGCCGCGTTGCCGCCGGCGCGCCGCAACATCCTTCGGCATCTGTTTGCCAACCCGGCTGCGCGCAGCCGCATGCCCAACTGGGCGCAAGACGCGCGCTTCGTGGTGGCGGCTTTCCGGGCCGACGCGGCACGGGCTGGTGCCACCGGTGAGGTGCAGGCCTTGGTGGCGGAACTCAGCGCCGTCAGCAGCGAGTTCGCCGCCATGTGGGCCGAGTTGGAGGTGCGTGGCAATTACGGCGAGGTGGCCAAGCAGATCCAGCACCCGGTGGTCGGCCCGCTGGCGCTGGAGTACACCGGCTTGGTGGTGGAGGGGCGACCCGACCTGACCTTGGTCGTGTACCACCCGGCCACGCCGGCCGATGCCGAGCGCGTGCGGCAGCTGCTGGGCGCTTGATCGCCGCGTGCGGGCCGTGTGCTCCGCCATTCATGGCGCCAAGATGTCAAATCGTTTGGTGAAAACCCTGAGTTGTGCTACAGTCGTGGGCTTCGCCGGGTTGCCCGGTGAATCACGTCTCCTCTGACCTCGTTCGACTCCCCAGGTTCTCTGGGCATCGGACTCCGAACACGGATCGGTCGGCGGCGATGAAGCCGTCGCTTTGACTGACTGTTCCCCCGCGCCGCACCCGGGCTGAAGTATTTGCCCGAGCCGCACGACGCGAGCTATCTGATCTCCCAGCGACTTGTTGCATTCCGAGGGCTTTTTCATGCCCCTCGGCGCCGCGCGTTGGCTGTTTTCAGCCGCCCCGGCGTGATTGAACGAAAGAACGAAGAATGAGTTTCGAGACCCTGGGCCTGAGCCCCGCCGTGTTGCAAGCCGTCAAGGACGCCGGCTACGAAAACGCCACCGACGTGCAGGCGCAAGCCATTCCCGCCGCCATCGCGAACAAGGACCTGATGGTCTCGTCGCGCACTGGCTCGGGCAAGACCGCGGCTTTCATCCTCCCCGCGCTGGAAAAGATCCTCGCCGCCCGCGGCGACAACACCAAGCGCCGTGAAAAGGGCGTGATCTACGGCCCGCGCGTGTTGGTGCTGGCCCCCACGCGTGAACTGGCCATGCAGGTGGCCAAGGCGGCGCAAACCTACGGCCGCCACATCCCGGGCCTGAAGGTCGCGACCGTGCTGGGCGGCATGCCTTACCCGCTGCAGATCCGCCAGCTGACCGGCCCGCTGGACATCCTGATCGCCACCCCCGGCCGCCTGCTGGACCACCTGGCCAGCGGCAAGTGCGTGCTGAGCAACGTCGAGATGCTGGTGCTGGACGAAGCCGACCGCATGCTGGACATGGGCTTCATCGACGACATCAACGTCGTGACCAGCCACACGCCGGACACCAAGCAGACCGTGATGTTCAGCGCCACCTTTGCCGGCCACGTGGGCCGCCTGGCGCAACAGCTGCTGAAGGACCCGCTGCGCATCGAAGTGGCCTCGCACACCGAGACCCACGAAAACATCGAGCAGCGCCTGCACTGGGCCGACAACCCCCACCACAAGGACCAGCTGCTGGAGTCCATCCTGGCCGCGCCGGAGCTGGACCAAGCCGTGGTGTTCACCAGCACCCAGCGTGACGCCGACTGGCTGGCCGAGCGCCTGGCCGAGATTGGCCACGCCGTGGCCCCGCTGCACGGCGCCATGCCTCAAGGCAAGCGCAACCGCGTGCTGATGGGCCTGCGCCGCGGTGACCTGAAGGTGCTGGTGGCCACCGACGTGGCCGCCCGCGGCATCGACGTGCCCACCATCAGCCACGTCATCAACTACGGCCTGCCCATGAAGGCCGAGGACTACGTGCACCGCATCGGCCGCACGGGTCGCGCCGGCCGTCAGGGCTTGGCCATCACGCTGGGCCTGCGTGAAGACGTGTCCATGATCCGCCGCATCCAGCAGTTCACCACGCAGACCATCCCGGTCAGCCAGATCGCTGGCCTGGAGCCCAAGACGCAAGAGCCGCGCATCTTCCCGCCGCGTCCGGCGGGCCAGGGCTTCGACCGTGGCGACCGTGGCCACTTCGGTGGCGGCCGCCCGGGCTTCGGCAACAAGAGCTTCCGTCGCGACGACGGCGGTCGTCCGTTCCACGGCGGTGGCAAGTCCTTCGGCCACGGCGGCCAGGGTGGCCAAGGCGGCCGCTGGGAGAACCGCCCGTTCGACCAACACGGTGGCCCGCAGCGCGACGAGCGCGGTTTCCAGCCTCGTGAAGATCGCGGCTTTGCCCCGCGTGAAGACCGTGGTTTCGCCCCGCGTGAGGATCGTGGTTTCGCTCCGCGAGGTGAGGGCCGTGGCTTCCAGCCGCGCGAAGACCGTGGTTTCGCGCCGCGCGAGGAGCGGGGTTTCCAACCGCGTGACGACCGTGGCTTCCAGCCGCGCGGCGACCGCCCGTTCCATGGCGGTGGCAAGCCGAGCTTCGGCGGCGATCGCCCGTCCTTCGGTGGTGACCGCCGCGGCCCGGGTGGCCCGCGCAAGGGTGGCTTCGGTCGCTGATCGCAGTGCGGTGTCTCGGGTGCAACTGCGCCCGATGACGCCGGCTGACCTCGACGCCGTGGTAGCGCTTCAGCAGCGCTGCTACGGCGTTGCCTATTGGGAGTCCCGCGAGGCGTTTGCCGCCAAGCTGGCCGCCGCTGCCGGGCAGGCCTGCTGTTGGGTGGCCGAGCAGGGGGCGCAGCTGATGGCCTACGCGGTGAGCCTGCCGGTGGCATCGGGCGAAGTGCCGCGGCTGCACGCCCCCACGGTCAATGCCGCCGCCCGGCCGGCGCAGCTGTACCTGCACGACCTCGCCGTGGCGCCTGAGGCCCGGGCCCATGGCTTGGCCGGGGCGCTGCTGGCCCGGGTAGCGCAGGCGGCGCACGCGCAGGGCTTGTCGACGCTGGCGCTGGTGGCCGTGCAGGGCTCGGTGCCGTATTGGCGGCGCCACGGCTTCACGCCGGCCGACCCGGTGCCAGCTGCGGCCGCAGACGCGCTGATGAGTTTCGGCAGCCAGGCCTGCTATTTGGTGCGGGCCCTCGAGCCGCCCGAAAGGGCGACGGCATGACGCGCCGCACCGGCCGCCTCGCGCAGTGGGACGACACAAAGGGCTACGGCTTCATCACGCCCGATGCGCCGGGCCGCCCCAAGCTGTTCGTGCATGTCCAGGCCTTCGGCCCGCGGTCGCAGCGCCCCGTGGTGGGCGAACTTCTCAGCTATGTCGAGGCCCACGATGCCCAGGGCAAGCTGCGCGCGCAACAGGTGCGCGCTGTGGCCCCTCGTGTGCCCGCCCCCGCGCGCCGGGCGCGGGACGGCAGCCGGGTGCTGCTGTGGGTGCCGGCGTTTGCCGCCCTTGTGCTGGCGGTTCGCCTGGTTTGGGGTGTGCCGAACTTCGTGTGGGGTGCGTACACGGCCATGAGCCTGGCCACCTTCATCGTCTACGCGCTGGACAAGCGTGCGGCGCGGCGCGGCGATTGGCGCGTGGCCGAGAACACCCTGCACGGCCTGGCCCTGCTGTGCGGCTGGCCGGGGGCACTGCTGGCGCAGGAGCTGCTGCGTCACAAGTCCGTGAAGCCAGCGTTTCGCCGCGTGTTCTGGCTCATGGCGGCCGTGAACGTGCTGGCGTTCGTGCTGCTGACGACACCGCTGCTGCACGCAGCCTGGCAACTCGCGGCCTGAGCGCGCCGGGCCAGGCCTGGCCGCACCGGTCAGAAGCGGAGTTCGCCCAGCCCCTCGATGTTCAGCGAGCCGTGCGCGCTGCCCGACACCGGGTGCAAGCCCGCCCATGCGCCCGTGGTGACGACCGTGCCCGCCTGGATGGGCTGTCCGAGGCTGGCCCCATGCGCCCGCCAGGCGGGCAGCACGGCGGCCGGGTTGGCCAGCGCATGGCCTCCGCAGCCGCGAATTTCAGGTTGGCCCGCCAGGGCCAGGCACCAGTTCCGCGTGCCCCAGTCCAGCTCTTGCCAGGGCTGCCAGGGGCCGAGCCACCAGCCGGCGTTGGACTGGAAGTCGGCCATGCGCAGCAGGGCGGGGGCGTCCAGCCCTTGCTCCCAGCGGGAGGCGATGCATTCCACCGCGGCGCACATCGCTTCCGGCTCACCTTGCGCATCCACGCGAAGGGCCACCTCCACCTCCAACCCGATCAGGGCCGTGCCTGAGGCCGGCGCCACGGGCGAATGGCTGAACGGGCCTTGCGCCGCCGCGCCGCCCGACTTCCACCGCGTGCGCGGCCAGCCCAGCGCGGCGGCCACACCTTCCTGCACGGCGTAGGCGTCAGCCTCGGTGCGCACCACGTGCGTCCAGTCGTCGGCGTTCAGGCGGGTGGCGTGGCGGTGGGCGTGCACCAGGTGGTCGATGAGCGAGGCGATCATGTCGCGAGTGTCGCGCGACAGGCCGCGCACGGGCCTGTGCGGCACCGCTCAGCCGAAGCGAAAACTCGACGCCGTGATGCCACCGAGGTACTCGGTCTCGTGATAGTTGCAACTGCCCGCCTCGCCCTCGGCGGCGCCGGCGGCCACCATCAGCGGCAGCAGGTGTTCTTCCCGGGCGTGGGCTTGGCGTGCAGCGGGGGCTTGCGCCCAGGCCCGCAGTCGCTCGGCCCGGCCTTCGGGCGAGAGCAGGGCGCTTTGAAGCCAGGCATCGAACGCGACCGACGGTGCCTGCCCGCGGCCGTTGAACATCAGGCCCAGGTTGTGGAAGCTGAACCCGCTGCCCAGGATGAGCACGCCTTCGTCGCGCAGCGGCGCGAGCGCCCGGCCCAGGGCCAGGTGTTCGGCGGGGTCCAGCCCCTGCTTCAGCGACAGCTGCACCACCGGCACGTTGGCCTGCGGGTACATGGGCACCAGCGTGCAGAAGGCGCCGTGGTCAAAGCCGCGCTGGGCGTCGCGCGCGGCCGGCAGGCCGGCCGCCTCGATCAGCGCCACCACGCGTTCGGCCAGCGCCGGGTCGCCGGGCGCGGGGTACTGAACCTCGTAGGTGTGGGGCGGAAAGCCGCTGTAGTCGTACAGCATGCCGGGGCGCGCGGCCGTCTGCACCGTGAAGGCCGGTGCTTCCCAGTGGGCTGAGATCATCAAGATCGCCCGGGGCGCCTCAGGCAGGGCCGAGGGCACGGCCTGCAACGACGCTTCCAGCTGGGCGTGCGCCTGGCGGAAGTCGCCATCCATCCAGGGCCAGGGGCCGCCGCCATGGGAGAGGAAGTAGGTGGGCTGTTTCATGGTGCCGCCAGTGTGGAGCGCTGTCCCTGGGGCGGGGTTCAAGCCAGCCGCCGGCACCGCTCAAACCGGCTGAATGGCGCCGACGATAATCCGCGCCCCATGTCCCAGCCCACGCACCCCGACACCGACGACATCTTGCGCGTCGAGGACTACTTCCGCGACGGCAGCGTGCCCGAGGAGGCGCTGCTGTGGTGGCAGCTGGAGCACCAAGAGGCTCTGCTGTCCGCCCAGCGTGCCCTGTTCGGCGGCCCGGCGCCGCTGGTGAAGCTGCGTGTGTGGGTGTTCTTCGAGCTGATGGCCCTGCGCGAGTCGCGTCTGACGCGCGAGGCGCTGAACCAGGCCTTCCACGTGCTGCGCGACGAGGCGCTCGACAACGTGCTCAAGCGCCTGCGCGAGGCCGACCTGTTGGCCTGGGACGCCACCGCGCAGACCTACGCGGTCACGCCGCTGGCCCAGCAGCTGGTGGGCATCCTGCAGCCGCTGACGCAGGAGCAGGCGCCCGATGGCGACCTGGCCTCGTTGCTGGCCGGGGTGGCCGGCGCGCACCAGCTGGGCACCTTGCAGCCGGCACAGTTGCAGCACTTGCTGGCGCAGCTGTCTCGCCTGTATGACGAATTTGCCGATGCCATTGCCAGCGGCAGCGAATTCGCGCTGCGCCGCGCCCGCACCCGTTTCGAGAAGGCGCTGACGCTGGTGGACCGCGCTGGCGAGGCGCTGGGCGCCATCATTGCGCAGGCGGAATCGGCCGGCGAGGCGCGGCTGGAACGGCTGGCCCGCGAGTTGGGCTTGGCCCAGGCGCGCTTGCTGGCGATGGCCAGCCAGTTCAACCGCGCGCTCCAGCAGGCCGACCGCCAGCGCGTGACGCTGGGCTCCACCGGCATCACCACCACCGATGTGCGGCGCTGGCTGCAAAGCCAGGGCGACCTGGCCGCGCTGCTGAACGGCGCCTGGGAGCGGCCGGTGCACCCGGTGCTGGTGGCCCAGCGCGACCTGGTGGACACGGCCGAGGCCGAGTTCGAGCGCGACCGCCCCAAGCCCGCCGATGCTGCCGTGCTGCCCCAGGGCCAGACCGCGCCGCCGGGCGAGCTGGCGGTGCTGCAACTGCCGCCCGAAATGGGCCAAATGCAGGCGCTGCTCAATGCCTGGACCGCCGCGGGCACGACGGAACCGCAAGACCTGGCCCCCGCCGTGCTGGGCGGCAGCTACGCCCGCGCGGCCTACCGCGCCCAACTGCTGCCCTTGCTGGGCGACGCGCAGGCTCGCCACCTCAAGGGTGCCACGGGCGACATGGCCCGGCAGCCGTGGAGCGTGCGCTGGTCCGCCGAGCAAGGCGAAGTGGACGACGAGTTCGTCAAATGGATGAGCCGCGGCGTCCTTACCCCTGATTCAACTGCGACATGAGCCCACTCGACGACTCTCAGCAACTCGCCGCGCAACTGCTGGCCCGCCGCTGGCTGCCGCGCAGCCACCCCCTCGTGAAGCGTGCGCTGATCGACACCGAGCTGTGGAACCAGTTGGGCGCCCGCCTGGCCGGTGTGGGCCTGCAGCTGGTGGACAACGTGCACGCCGACCACATCGCCGTGGCGCTGATGCGCCCGGCCGAAAGCGCGGTGTTCGGGGAATCAGGCCTGGCCGCCAACAACAACCTCGACATCCCGCGCGACGGCGTGGCGTTGCTGGTGGTGCTGTGGAGCTTGATCGTGTTGCCCAAGCGCCAGCGGCAGGTGGCGCGCAGTGATGCCATCCACGCCGGCCAGGGCGAGATGTTCGCCACCGACAAGCCCATGCCGCAGGCCGCCAGCGTGGCGCCGCTGATCAGCTACCGCAGCCTGCTGGCCGACTTTGGCGACCAGCTTGGCAAAAAGCTCCGCCTGGACACCAACCTCAAGCTGCTGGAGCGCCACGGCTTCATCACCCGCCGCGGTGAAGACATTGCCGAAGGCCCGCTGCTGGACCTGCTGATCGACTACGACCTGCTGGCGCCGCGCATCCTGGATGGCGCGCTGGGCGACGTGCTCGCCCGTGCGGGCCACCCGCTGCCGCGCCTGGGCGAGGCCGAACAACAAGACATTGACGACTGATGTTCCACCTGCAATCGCTTGAACTGCTGCACTGGGACTACTGCCAGCGCGTGACGCTGCCGCTGGACGGCGCCATCATCACCATCGCCGGGCCCAACGGCTCGGGCAAAACCACGCTGCTGGACGCGATGCGCACGCTGCTGGGGCTGGAGTGCTCGGGCGGCCGCACGTACAAAACCTACGCCCGCCACGCCAACGCCGAGACGGCCTGGTTGCGCGCGCTGGTGGACAACCGGCCGCGCTCGCGCCAAAACAGCAGCCGGCCCTTCGCCAGTTCGCTGCTGTATGCCGACCAGGTGACGCTGGCCTGCCGCATCGAGCGCCACGGTGGCGACTGGGTGCGCCGCTACGTCATCCTCGATGGTGTGCACGAGATCGAGCAGCTGGCCGAAAAGGGCGACCGCGACTGGCTGGGCATCGAGGCCTGGAAGAAGCGCCTGGAAGCGGCCGGCTTGACCCGCGCCATCGGCCGCGTGCTGGCGCTGGAGCAGGGCCAGACCGACCGGCTCTGCGAGTTGAGTCCGAAGGAGCTGCTGCGCCTGGTGTTCGAGGTGTTCGGGGACCAGGAAGTGCTGGACCGCTACGAGCAGGCCCGCAGCCACCAGCAGCACCTGGGCAAGGAAGTGGAGCAGGCGGCTGCCGAGCTGGCCCACACCCAAGCCCAGCTCAGCGACCTGGCCAACCGCGTCAACAGCCACCGGCAATACCAGCTGAAGGTGCAGGAGCGCGAGCGCCTGGCCACCGAGGTGCTGCCCGTGCTGCGCTGGAGCGAGGCGCGTGAGCGCATCGCCCGCGATGCGCGCGAGCTGCACCGCCAGCGGCTGTTCGCGTCGGGCGACGTGAAGGCGCTGAGCGACAAGCGCGCGGCCCTGCACGGCCTGTTCACGGCGCAGGAAGCGGCCAAGGCACGCCTGAAGGCGCTGGACGGCGAACGCCGTGAGGCCCGGGCTGCGTTTGACGCGGCCCGCGAGGCCGAGCGCCCGGCCGAGGCGCTGGTCAAGCGCGAGGACGAACTGAAGGCGTTGGCCGATGTGGAGGCCGATGCGGCCGCGCTGACCGTCAAGTTGCAGGAACTGGCCGCCGAGCGCGACCGCCTGCGGGCCGACTACACCCGCGCCAGCGACAAGGCGGCCAAGGCCCAAGCCGCACTGGGCGAACTCAGCGGCAAGCGACTGCCGCCGCCGCCGCCCGAAGTGGCGCCCATGAAGCGTGCGCTGGACGACGCGGGCATCGCCCACTACCTGGTGGCCGATTCCATCGACATCGCCGACGAGACTTGGCGCGCCGCGGCCGAAGGCCTGCTGCGTCCCTCGCGCTGGGTGGTGGTGCTCAAGCACCGCAGCGACGAAGGCCGCGCCTTCGACATCGCGGCCAGGCAGCGCTACCGGCACTACGTGGTGTCGGACACCGCGCCCATCACGCAGGCACCCGCCGGCACGTTGCTGGCGGCGCTGAACGTGACGGCGCCGCTGCCGGCCTGGCTGGCGCGCCAGCTGGCGGGCATCCGCTGCGTGACGTCGACGGAAGAGGGCGCCAAGGTGGGCGGTGAGTGGATCACCGCCGACGCCTACTACCGCGACGGCCGAGGCGGCCGCAGCGTGTTTGTGGAGCCACGCGACCACCAGTTCGGTGCCTCCGCCGTGGACTCCCGCCGCGGAGCACTGGAGGCCGAGTTGTCCCGCTGGGACGGCGAACTCAGCCGCATCGCCAAGGCGCAGGCCGAGGTGGAGCGCCAGTTCAAGGACGTGCAGCGCGCGGCCGTGGGCCACAAGGCCGCGCAGGAGTTGAGCGAGCGCGCCGATGAGTTCGCTGAAGCGCGCAGCCGCTTGCCGGTGCTGCGCCAGGCGCGCGCGGAAGCGTCCACCCGCATGAGCCAGCTCGACGGCGAGCACGAGCGCGTGGTGCGCGAGTCCACCCGCAGCGAGCAGGCCTACGAGGGTGCGCAGATCGCGCTGAAGGACGGCGAAGGCTCGGCCGCGGGCCGCCTGCGCGAGCACGAAGCCCGGCGCGAGGCGCTGCGCAAGGCCTCGCGCGAGAGCCGGGAGCAGAAGGCCCGGTTCCCGGCCGCATGGGTGGTGCCGGCGGCGCTGGCTGCGCTGCGCGAAGAGTTCGAGAACGCGCGCCAGGCCGAGATCCGCGCCCACCATGTGGACCAGGAGCTGGAGACCGGCCACTGGGAGGTGGACGCCAGCGTGGTGGAGCGCCACGCCCGCATGGCCGCGCAAGTGAACGAGCAGGACACCCAGCTCAGCGACCGCCGCGCCAGCAACGAGCTGGCCCGCATCGCCGCGTTCAACGCCCGCGAGCGCTACATCGACGTGTTGCGCGCCACGGTGCGCCGCTACAAGAAGAACGTGGCCGAGCTGGGCGAACTGGCCGGCACCACGGCGGAAGCCATCCTGCCGCACCTGGACAACGACGACACCGTGCTCGCCCAGGCCGGCCTGCAGGTCAAGTTCAACTTCGACGGCAAGGGCGAGGTGGGCCTGAACGACGGCGAGGCCTCGGGCGGCCAGCAGGTGCTCAAGAGCCTGATCCTGCTGGTGGGTCTGATGAAGGACGACGAGACGCCGGGCGGCTTCGTGTTCATTGACGAGCCGTTCGCCCACCTGGACGTGCGCAACATCCAGCTGGTGGGCCACTTCTTGCGCAGCACGCGGGCGCAATACCTGCTCACCACCCCGATCACGCACAACGTGGAGGTGTTCGAGCCCAGCGAGATCACGCTGGTGACGAGCAAGAAGCCGCGCGGCGAGCGTTGGGCGCCGCCGATTGCGGTGCTGGCGCGCCGGCCGGAAGTTTCGGCCTATGACTGACTGGGATTGGCCCGGGCCGTTCACGCTGGCGTTGTCGCCGTCGCCGGAGCACATCGACGGCCTGGGTCACACCAACAACGCCGTCTACGTGCAGTGGTGCGAGCAGGCCGGCTGGGCGCACTCCGAGGCGCTGGGCCTGAGCCTGGCGGACTACCGGCGGCTGGACCGGGCCATGGCCATCCGTGAGGGGCACTACGACTACCTGCTGCCGTCGTTCGCGGGCGAGGCCCTCGTGCTGGGCACCTGGCTGACCGCCAGCGACGGCAAGCTCACGATGGAGCGCCGCTTTCAACTGCGCCGGGCCAGTGACGGCGCCACCTTGCTGCGTGGGCGCTGGGCGCTGGTGTGCATCGAGATCAGCTCCGGGCGGCCCAAGCGCATGCCGGCGGAGTTTGTGTCCATCTACGACGCTGCGGTGGTGCCCAAAACGGTCTGATATACGTTTCGTATACGAATCGTATAAACTGCGGGCATGGGAATCGTCAAAATCTCCGATCCGTTGCACGAGAGCCTGCGCGTTGCCAGCCAGGCCCTCTCGCGTTCCATCAACGCCCAGGCCGAGCACTGGATGCGCATCGGCCTGCTGGCCGAGTTGCACCCGCAACTGAACCACAGCGAGCTGTGCCAGTTGCTGATCCGCGCCGAGCAGGAGGGCGGCCTGGACCTGGAGCGCCTGGCCGGCTGGTCTCAGCCCAGCAAAGCCAAAGGAGCCCGCGCATGAAGAGCCTGAAGCTGCGCACGCCTGACGAGATCGCCAAGGCCCGCACCGCGGGGCACCTCATCGCCGAGGTGCTGGCCATGCTCAAGCCATATGTGGTGCCGGGTGTCACCACCGAAGAGCTGGACCGCATCTGCCACGACTACATCGTCGACACGCTCAAGTGCATCCCGTCCAACGTGGGCTACCACGGCTTTCCGAAGACGGCCTGTATCTCGCCCAACCACGTGGTGTGCCACGGCATTCCCAGCAAGGACAAAACGCTCAAGAAGGGCGACATCGTCAACGTGGACGTCACGCTGACCAAGGACGGCTGGTTCGGCGACAGCAGCCGCATGTTCATCGTGGGCGAGACCAACGTGCTGGCGCGGCGGCTGGTGATGACCACCTACGAGGCGCTGCGCGCCGGCATCCGCCAGGTGCGGCCGGGCGCGACGCTGGGCGATGTGGGCCATGCGATTCAGAAGGTCGCCCACGCGGCGGGCTTCAGCGTGGTGCGCGAGTACGGCGGCCACGGCATTGGCGACGTCTATCACGACGAGCCGCACGTGAACCACTTCGGCCGCCCGGGCGAGGGCTTGAAGCTGCAGGAGGGCATGATCTTCACGATCGAGCCCATGATCAACGCCGGGGGCGCGGCCATCCGTGAGTTGAACGACGGCTGGACGGTTGTCACCAAGGACCGGTCGCTGTCGGCTCAGTGGGAGCACATGGTGGCGGTCACGAAGGACGGCTTCGAGATCCTGACCCCCTGGCCGGACGGCCTGGGCGAGTACCCCGCCATCGCCGACTGAGCCGCGTCCTGCTCAGCCCCGGGCGTCGAACCGGGTGATGGCGTCGGCCATCAACTCCAGCGGCAACACATCGTCCACCGCGCCGAGCTTGATGGCCTCCATGGGCATGCCGAACACCACACAGCTGGCTTCGTCTTGCGCCACGGTGCGCACGCCCAGGTCGTGGAGTTGCTTCATGCCGCGGGCGCCGTCGTCGCCCATGCCGGTGAGCATCAGCGCCAGCGCATCGCCGTTGGTGGCCTCGGCCAGGCTGCGGAACAGCACGTCCACCGAGGGCTTGTGGCGGTTCACCGGCGGGCCGTCCAGCACCACGGCGTAGTACTGGCCGGCGCTTTTGCGCAGCTTCATGTGCTTGCCGCCGGGGGCAATCAGCACCACGCCACGCTCCAGGCGGTCGCCGTCGCGGGCCTCGCGCACCTGCATGGCACACAGGCCGTCCAGGCGCTGGGCGTACATCGCGGTGAAGCGCTCGGGCATGTGTTGCACGATGGCGATGCCTGGAGCGTCTGCCGGCAGCGCGCGCAGGATCTGCTCGATCGCCTGCGTGCCGCCGGTGGAGCTGCCGATGACGATGGGCTTGTTGACCGACAGCGCATGCAGCCCGGCGACCGAGGTCTGACGGGCGGACGGCATCCGCGCCTGGGTGGACGCACCCACACCTGCACCGGCACTTGCGCTTGCCATCGCGCCCGCGCCGCTGGGCGGGCGGCTGAGCCGGGGCTTGGAGCGCGCGGCGGTTTTCAGCGTGGTGATCAGCTCGCGCCGGGAGTCTTCCAGGAACTGACGCAAGCCCAGGCGCGGCTTGGCCACCACGGCCACCGCGCCGGCGGCCAGGGCGTCCAGCGCCACGCGGCTGCCCTCGGTGCTGAGCGAGGAGCAAATGACCGTGGGGATGGGGCTTTCCGCCATCTGCTGGCGCAGGAAGGTCAGGCCATCCATGCCCGGCATCTCGATGTCCAGCAGCAAGACGTCTGGGCGGTTCTTGCGAATCAGCGGCGCGGCGATCAGCGGGTTCGGCGCGCTGCCCACCGTCTCGATCTCCGGATCGCCTTGCAACAAGGCGGCCATCGTTTGGCGCACCACGGCCGAGTCGTCGATGACGAACACTTTGATCATGGCGTGCTCACTTGGGGCAGGGGCGGGCGGGCCATCAGCACGGTCTCCACCTCGGGCGCGTCGGGGCCCACCGTCCAGCGCAGCTTGCGGTAGGCATGGCCCCCCAGGGCCACGCCCAGCACGCGAATGCCGGCGCGGTGCAGCGCGCCGAGCGCCCATTCGAAGTTGGCGGCACCCACGTTGCCCTCGGCGGCGGTGTCGCCAATCTGGCCCGGAAACATGTTGCCGCCGCCGTACACCCAGGCCAGGCATTGGTGGGGGTCGATGCCGCGTTCGCGCAGGTACTGGCCCATGGTGGCCAGCGCCACGTCGCCGTAGGCGGTTTCGCGGGCTGGGGCGCCGTTCGGGGCGCCGGCATGCACCACGTGGCACATGGCGCCCACGGTGCGGCGCGGGTCGGTCAGCAGGATGGCGACACAGGAGCCCAGCAGGGTCTCCATGCGGTCACCCCGGCCCACGCAGGCCACGTCGCCAGGGTGCAAGGTGACGGTGAGAGGTTGCATGGCAGTCATTCCTTGCGGAAGGCGCCGGGCGCCAGGGCCTTGAGCGGGGTGCGGCAAGGCACCCGTCCCTCGGCCGTGCCCAGGAAGAACAGTCCGCCCGGACGGAGCTGCATCAGCACCCGATCCACCACGGCCGATTTGGTCTTGGCATCGAAATACAGCAGCACGTTGCGCAGGAAGATCACGTCGAACGGGCCGATGGTTTCGATCGGTTGGCACAGGTTCAGCTGCCCGAAGCGCACCCGCTCGCGCAGCGTCTCGCGCACCTGCACCAGCCCGGCGCTTTCTTCTTCGCCCTTGAGGCAGTGGCGCTTGAGTTGCTGGGCCGACACCTCGCGCAGCCGGTCGGCCGGGTAGATGCCCTGCACCGCGCTTTGCAGCACCCGTTCGCTGATGTCGGTGGCCAGTACCGACCAATCGGGGCCCACGGTGCCCATCATTTCCAGGTCAGCCAGCATCATGGCCACGCTGTAGGCCTCGTCGCCGAACGACGACGCGGCGCTCCACACGGCCAGGCGCTGAGGGCGGGTGCGTTGCAACTCGGCCTGCAGGAGGTCGAAGTGCGCCCGCTCGCGGAAGAAATAGGTCTCGTTGGTGGTGAGCAGGTCCACCGCCATCTGGAACTCGCCCCCGTCGTCGTGGCTCTCGATCAGGCGCACGTAGTCTTCAAACGTGCCCAAACCCAGGCGCTGCACGCGGCCCCACAGCCGGGCGTGCACCAGTGACTTCTTCTGCGGCGTGAAGGACAGCCCCACGCTGCTGTGCATCAGCCGGGCTATGCGGCTGAAGCTGCGGTCGGAGAGCGGGATGGTGGCCATGGTCGGGGCTTCAGGCGGCCAGGGCGAGCTGGCTGGCTTCGCACAGGCTGGCCATTTCGGCGATGTCCAGTGCGCGGTCGGGGTCCAGCAGCACGAGGAAGCGGTCGGCGCAGCGGCCCATGCCGGCGATGAAGTCGCGCCGGGTGCTGCCGCCGAAGGTGGGGGGCGGTTCGACCTGGCCCGGCTCCAGCGTGATGACTTCGCTGACGGCGTCCACCATCAGGCCCAGCTCGGTGCGCTCGCCGTCGCGTACCGAATCCACGATCACGATGCAGGTCTTCTTGCCCACGGTGGCCATGCCCCGGCCGAAGCGGGCCTTCAGGTCGATGACCGGCACCACGGCGCCGCGCAGGTTGATGACGCCGCGCACGAAGTCGGGCATCAGCGGCACGGTGGTCATGGCGCCGTGCTGGATGATTTCCCGCACGGTGCGGATGTCCAGGCCGAACGACTCCTGCCCGAGTGCGAAGCTCAGGAACTGCCGGGGCATGTCGAGAGGATCAGGGGCGCTGCTCATGACGACCTCGCGGGCTCAGAACGGGCGGAAGTTGCCGTGCGTGCCGGTGGCCTGCAGCCGTGGCTGCGTGCCCGACCGGGCCGGCGGGTTGCCACGCATGGGCGAGTTCGGCGCGCGGCGTTCCACGAAGGGCTGGGCGTCGAAGCGGCCGGCGCTGCTGGCGGCGGCATCGCCCCGGGTGTTGAAGAAGGCCACCGATTGCTGCAGTTGCTCGGCCTGGCCCGACAGCTCTTCGGAGGTGGCGGCCAGTTCTTCCGAGGCGCTGGCGTTTTGCTGGGTGGCCTTGCTGAGTTGCCCCATCGCACCGCCGATCTGCGTGACCGACTGGCTCTGCTCCTGCGAGGCCGCCGCAATCTCCTGCACCAACTCGCTGGTCTTCTGGATGCTGGGCACGATCTCGTCCAGCAGCTTGCCGGCGCGCTCGGCGGTGCTGACGCTGTTGCCGGCCAGGTCGCCAATTTCCTTGGCGGCCTCCTGGCTGCGTTCGGCCAGCTTGCGCACCTCCGCCGCCACCACCGCGAAGCCCTTGCCGTGCTCGCCGGCTCGCGCGGCTTCGATGGCGGCGTTCAGGGCCAGCAGGTTGGTTTGGTAGGCGATGTCGTCGACGATGCTGATCTTTTGCGCGATCTTCTTCATGGCAGCGACGGTCTGCGTCACGGCCACGCCGCCATCTGCCGCCTCCTTGCTGGCCTTGGTGGCCATGCCGTCGGTGACCTTGGCGTTGTCGCTGTTCTGGCTGATGCTGGCCGACATCATGTCGATGGACGCCGTCGTCTGCTCCACCGACGAGGCTTGCTCGCTCGCGGCCTGCGACAGGCTCTGCGCCGTGGCGCTGACCTGGCCTGCGGCGCCGCTCAGCGCGTCGGCCGCGCTGCGCACCTCGTCCATGACCGTGGCCAGCTTCTCGCAGGTGCTGTTGGCGTCGTTCTTGACCTGGTCGAACACGCCTTGCACCTCGGCCGTCATGCGCTGGGTGAGGTCGCCAGCGGCCATGCTGCTGAACACGCGCACCACGTCGTCCATCACGGCCGAGAGCTTTTCGGAGGTGGCGTTCGCGTCGTCCTTGAGGCGGCCGAACACCCCGGCGTAGGTTTCATCGATGCGCTGCGACAGGTCGCCCACGGCGAGGGCGGCGAACACGCGGCCCACGTCGTTGAAGATGACCGAGGTGGTTTCGATGAGTGCGTTGGTGCTCTCGCACAGCACGGCCACCGGGCCGGTCTTGCCCTCCATCGGGATGCGTTGCGTCAGGTCGCCGTTGCGGGCGGCGGTGGTGACCTGCTGGGCCTGGGCCACCGCTTCGTCGAGCATGCGCGCGGCGCGCACTTGGGCGGTCACGTCGGTGGCGATCTTGACCACCTTCACCACCCTGCCCATTTCGTCCTTGACCGGGGCGTACACGGCCTGGATCCACACGTCGCCACCCGCCTTGTTGATGCGGTGGAAGACGTCGTTTTGCGGCTTGCCGGCGCTGAGGTCGCGCCAGAACTGCGCGTACGCCGGGCTGGCGGCCAGCACCGCGTCGCAGAACATGCGGTGGTGGCGGCCCTTCACCTCGTCCAGGGCGTAGCCCATCACCGTCAGGAAGTTGTCGTTGGCGGTCAGCACCTGGCCGTCCAGGTCGAACTCGATGTAGGCGTAGCTGCGGTCGATGGCCGCGAGGATGCCGCGCGAGTTTTGGCGCTCCAGCTCCTGCTCGGTGATGTCGTAGCGCACGCCGAGGTACTTCATGGGCTTGCCGTTGTCGCCCAGGATCGGGGCGATGACCGCGTCCACGTAGTAGGGCGTGCCGTCCTTGGCGCGGTTCTTCACCATGCCGCGGAAGATGTCCCCGCGCCCGATGGTCGCCCACATCTGCTTGAACACCTCCTTGGGCATGTCGGGGTGCCGGGTGGTGTTGTGGCCGTGGCCAATCAACTCGCCCTTCGGGTACTTCGACACCTGCAGGAACTTGTCGTTCACGGTCAGGATGTCGCCCTTCTTGTCCGCCTCCGACACGATGCTGGTGAGGTTCATGATGTCGGTGCGCACCTTCAGCTCGGCCTCCACCGACTTGAGGCGGGCGTGCAGCTCTTCGCGTTCGGTGCGCAGCGCGTCGCAGGTTTGCTCAGCGTTCTTGAGCGACTGCTCGGCCAAGGCGCGGGCCTGATCGGCCGCGTCGATTCGCGTGCCGGCAATCCAACGGGTCAGCCAGGGGGTGGAATCGGAGTTCATGGTGTGTGCCTCGGGGTGAGAAATCAGAAGGGGCGGAAGTTGCCGGTGCCGGTGGCCAGCGGGCGGGCCGCGCCGGGCAGTGGCGTGAGCGCGTTGGGAACGGGGCGGGCGGCGCGCGGCGGCGAGTTGGCGGCGCGCCGTTCATGCGTGTAGGCCGCCTCGGTGCGCGAAGCGCTCACGAAGAAGGCCATGGACTGCTGCAGCTGCCCGGCCTGGCCCGACAGCTCTTCGGACGTGGCGGCCAGCTCTTCCGAGGCGCTGGCGTTTTGCTGGGTGGCCTTGCTGAGCTGCCCCATGGCGCCGCCGATCTGGCCCACCTGTTGGCTTTGCTCTTGCGAGGCCGCTGCAATTTCCTGCACCAGCTCGCTGGTCTTCTGGATGCTGGGCACGATCTCGTCCAGCAGCTTCCCGGCGCGCTCGGCGGTGCTGACGCTGTTGCCGGCCAGGTCGCCAATTTCCTTGGCGGCTTCCTGGCTGCGTTCGGCCAGCTTGCGCACCTCGGCTGCAACCACCGCAAAGCCCTTGCCGTGCTCGCCGGCTCGCGCCGCCTCGATGGCGGCGTTCAGCGCCAGCAGGTTGGTTTGGTAGGCGATGTCGTCGACGATGCTGATTTTTTGCGCGATCTTCTTCATGGCCGTCACGGTCTGCGTGACCGCCACACCGCCGTCCGCCGCCTCCTTGCTGGCCTTGCTGGCCATGCCATCGGTGACCTTGGCGTTGTCGCTGTTCTGGCTGATGCTGGCCGAGATCATGTCGATGGACGCGGTGGTCTGCTCCACCGAGGCGGCCTGCTCGGCAGCGGCCTGTGAGAGGCTTTGCGCGGTGGCGCTGACCTGGTTGGCCGCGCCGGTGAGGGCATCTGCCGCGCTGCGAACCTCGTCGATGATGTTGGTGAGCTTGTCGCCCGTGCTGTTGGCGTCGTCGCGCAGCTGCGCGAACACGCCGGTGTACTCCCGCGTGATGCGTTGCGACAGGTCACCCGCCGCCAACCCGGCGAACACGCGGCCCACGTCTTCAAAGATCACGGCCGTGGTTTCCATCAGCCCGTTCACGCCCTCGCACAGCGTGGCGATGGGGCCGGTTTTGCCCTCCATCGGGATGCGCTGCGACAAATCGCCCGTGCGTGCGGCACTGGTGACCTGCTCGGCCTGCACGACGGCGTCGGTCAGCATGCGGTTGGCGCTGACCTGGGCGGTCACGTCGGTGGCGATCTTGACCACCTTCACCACGCGCCCCATTTCGTCCTTCACCGGGGCGTACACGGCCTGAATCCACACCTCCTGGCCCGACTTGCCCAGCCGGCGGAACACGTCGTTTTGCGGCAGGCCGGCGTTCAGGTCGTGCCAGAACTTGGCGTAGGCCGTGCTGGCGGACAGCTGCGTGTCGCAGAACATGCGGTGGTGGCGCCCCTTGATTTCGTCCAGGGTGTAGCCCAGCGTCTTCAGGAAGTTCTCGTTCGCGTGCAGCACGTGGCCGGTGAGGTCGAACTCGATGTACGCGTAGCTCTGGTTGATGGCCGCGAGGATGCCTCGGGCGTTTTGCCGCTCGATCTCCTGTTCGGTGATGTCGTAGCGCACACCCAGGTACTTCATGGGCTTGCCGTTGTCGCCCAGGATGGGCGCGATGACGGCGTCCACGTAGTAGGGCGTGCCGTCTTTGGCGCGGTTCTTCACCATGCCGCGAAAGATCTCGCCCCGCCCGATGGTGGACCACATCTGCTTGAACACCTCCTTGGACATGTCGGGGTGCCGCGTGGTGTTGTGGCCGTGGCCGATGAGTTCCTCGCGGCTGTACTTCGAGACCTCCAGAAACTTCTCGTTGATGCTCAGGATGTCGCCCTTCTTGTCGGCCTCCGACACGATGCTGGTGACGTTCATGATGTCCGTGCGAACTTGAAGTTCGGCCTGCGCCGCCTTGAGGCGACTCTCGGCATCGGCCAGCGCGGCTTCGGCAGCGCGGCGTCCGTCTTCAGCGGCTTGGAGGGCCTTGCCGGCCAGCAGTCGGGTGATCCAGGAGGGGGTGGTCATGGCGCGAATCCTTGGAGGCGGTCTGTGGGGCAGTCAGCTGAGACTGCGTTCGACAGGCAATTCCGGCGTGGCCCGGGATTGGGGCGGCTCGGCCGCCAGATGCGCCAGGGCCGGCACGTCGAAGATCAGCGCCACCTCGCCGTTGCCGAGGATGGAGGAGCCCGACATGCCGCGCAGGCTGCGGAACAGCCGGCCCAGCGGCTTGATGACGGTCTGGTGCTGGCCCATCAGCGTGTCCACCAGCACCCCGAAGCGGGTGTGGCCGGACTTCAGCACCACGATGCTGCCGCGCGGCGCGGCGTTGCCTTCGATGGCGTAGAGCGTGCGCAGGCTCACCACGGGCAGCACTTGCTGGCGCAGCTCCACCACGCCGCGGCCGCGGTCGTCCAGGCAGGCGTCGCCCGCCCGGCCTTCGATCACTTCCACCACCGCGTCCAGCGGCAGGATGAACTTGGAGCTGCCCACAGCCACCAGGAAGCCGTCGATGATGGCCAGCGTCAGCGGCAGGCGAATCTCGATGGTGGCGCCTTCGCCCTCGGTGCTGGTCAGCAGCACGGTGCCGCGCAGGGCTTCGATGTTGCTGCGCACCACGTCCATGCCCACGCCGCGGCCGCTGAGGTTGGTGACTTGCTCGGCAGTGGAGAAACCGGGCTCGAAGATCAGCCGCAGGATGGCTGCGTCGTCCGGCACCACGCCGGGCTCCACCAGGCCGCGGGCCCAGGCGCGCTCCAACACCTTGCGGCGCTGGATGCCACGGCCGTCGTCGGTGATGCAGATGACCACGCTGCCCGCCTCGTGCCGGGCCGAGAGCGTCAGCCGCCCCTGGCCGGGCTTGCCGGCGGCCTCGCGGTCGGCGGCGCGCTCCAGGCCGTGATCCAGCGCGTTGCGCACCAGGTGCATCAGCGGGTCGGCGATGCGCTCGACCACGCTCTTGTCCAGCTCGGTCTCACCGCCCACGATGTCCAGCTGCACGTCTTTGCCGAGTTCGGCCGCCGTGTCGCGCACCACGCGGCGAAACCGTGAAAAGGTTTCGCCGATCGGCACCATGCGCAGCTGCAGCGTGCCGTTGCGGATCTCCTCGATCAGCCGGCTGATCTGCTCATTGGCTTCCATCAGCTGGCGTTGCTGGGTCTCACGGGCCAGCAGGGCGGCCCCGGCGCCGGCAATCACCAGCTCACCGAGCAGGTTGATCACGGCGTCCAGCCGGTTGGCCTGCACGCGGATGAAGCGCTGGTCTTCCGCCGGGCCAGCCGCCCCCGGGGCCGCGCCGGTGGCACCGGGTTCGGCGCGCTGGCGTTGCTTGCGCAGGGCGGCGTCCACCACCTGCGGGGCCAGGCCGGTCTGTTCGGTCAGCAGCTCGCCCAGCAGCGCGGGCACGCCTTGCGCCGCGGCGGCTTGCTGGCTGCGCAGGCCTTGTTGCAACTGGGCCTGGCTGATGGCGCCGGCGGCCACCAGGATTTCACCCAGGCGCGGGTTGTCGGGCATCGCGTCGATCAGGTCGGCGAACTGCGCGGGCGAGGCGCCGGGGTTGATGACGTGCAGCTGGCAGTCCTCGCGCACGAAGCTGAAGGCGTCTTCGATCTGCTCGCGGCTGGCCTCGGTGTCCAGGCTGAACACGAAGCTGAGGTGGCAGCTCTCCGGGTGCAACGCTTCCAGCGTGGGCACGCCGGCCGCATCGCACACGATGTGCACCACGTCGCCCAGGCCGCGCACGTAGTTCAGCACGGCCAGGGGGTCCATGCCGTTGCGGAACACCTCCGGCCCGAACGCGACCGACACGTGCCACAGGCGGCGCGGCCGGGCGGGTTCGTCCGCCGCGGCGGCCGTGGAGCCGCTGGGGGCGCTCGGGGCGGCCACACCGGCGGCGGTCTGCAGCTCGGCCACCAGCGCCTCGCGCAGGGCCGCACCTTGCGCGTCTTCCGCGGCGCCTCCGGCTTCATCCACCAGCACCCGCACCTGGTCGTTGCAGCGCAGCAGCAGCGTGCTCAGCGCGGGCGTCAGTTCCACCTGACCCTCCCGCAAGCGCTGCAGCAGGGTTTCGACGTGGTGGGTGAACGCCACCACCGCGTCCAGCCCGAACACACCGGCGGAGCCCTTGACGGTGTGCGCGCAGCGGAAGAGGGCGTTCAGCAGCTCGGTGTCGCCGGGCTGGTCTTCCAGCTGCAGCAGCAGGGCTTCCAGGTTTTCGATCTGCTCGCGCGCCTCGCTGAGGAAGGCGGGCAGGGCTTCGGCAATGAAGTCGGCGTCGTGGCTCATGCGGCCTCCGTGGCGCTGGGGGAGGTGATGTCCGCCAGCCAGGCGCCCAAGCCCAGCGCGGTGCAGGCATCGCTCAGGCTGGGGCTGGGTGCCTGCAGCCGCAGCGTGCGGCCTTGGGTGCCGAGTTGCCGGTGCAGGGCCAGCAGCAATTGCAGGCCGGCGCCGTCCACGTCTTGCACGGCATGGGCGTCCACGGCCGCTTCAGGCTCGGCCTGGGCTGCGGCCCAGTTCAGCCATTGCGGGTGCAGTTCCGCCACCGTGTAAATGGTGAGTTCCGCGGGCAGGCTCAGCGCGTTCATGGCGGGCCTCCGGCTCAGGGCAGCACCAGCTTGGACACGGCGTCCAGCAGCTGCGGCGGGTTGAACGGCTTGACGATCCAGGCCTTGGCGCCGGCCTGGCGTCCGCGGGCTTTGGCGTCTTCCTCGCCCTCGGTGGTCAGCATGATCACGGGCACGAAGCGGTGGCGCGGGTGCTGCTTGACGTGCGTCACGAAGGTGATGCCGTCCATGTTGGGCATGTTCACGTCGCACACGATCAGGTGCACCTTGGCCGCTTTGTCCAGCGCCGCCAGGCCCGCCACGCCGTCACCGGCTTCCACGACGTCGTAGCCGGATCGATTCAGGGCCAGCCGCACCACGGTGCGCAGGGAGCTGGAGTCGTCCACGATGAGGATGGTCTTGGCCATGGTGGGTCCTCAGAAGAAGGTCGTTTCGATGTTTCGCTCGGGGGTGGCCTGCACCGGCGTGCCACGGGACACGGCACGCTGTTCGGCCGTGGTGTAGCCCGCCGCCAGCAGGGCTTGCCACTCGCCCAGGTCCGGCGGCTCGCCGGCCTCGGCGGCGGCTTGCAGGGTCTGGGTGGCTTGCTGGATGGAGTCGCGCAGTTGGTCGAGGATCTGCTGCACCCGGTCCTGGAACTGGAAGGACATCAGCAACTGCTCGACCCGCGCCTTCACGGTTTCCGCCTGCGCACTTTGTTCGGCGGCGCGTTGGTGCAGGTCTGACACCGCTGCGTTGACCTGCTGCACGACCTGGTTCACCGTCTCTTCGGACGCGTGAATGGCCGCGGTGTCTTGGGCTGCGTTGTCTGTGGCTTGGCGCAGGGCCTGCTGCATGCGGTCGTTGAACTCCGCCACTTGCACGCTGATGCGCCGGCCGGTGTCGCCCGACTCGGCGGACAGTCGCCGCACTTCGTTGGCCACCACGGCGAACCCCCGGCCGGCTTGACCCGCACGGGCCGCTTCGATGGCGGCGTTCAGCGACAGCAGGTTGGTTTGCCGAGCCAGGCTCGACACGTCTTCCGCCATGGTGTGCAGCCGGCCGGACGCCTCGCCCAAGGTCTGCACCGTGCCCAGCACTTGATCGCGGGACTGCACGAAGCCGTCGAGGCTGCGCAGCAGGCCGCGCAGCTGGGTGTCGCAGTCGGCCAGCACGGCCACCCGGTCCTGCTCCGACACGTGGGCGCCGCCCTGGGTCGAGGTGCCGACCAGGGCGTCGAGTTGCTGCAGGATGTCGGTGAACGCGGCGAGCATCTGGTCGATGGCTTCGCGCAGCTGGGTTTGTGCGGTGGTGAGGTGGGTGGCCCAGGTGGCGCCGGCGTCGCCCAGGCGGGCCGCCAGGGCCTGTTCCAGTTCGGCCGTGGCCGCGCGGGAGGTAGCCGCCGGCTGCCGCCAGCTCCACACCGCGGCGATCACGGCGCCCAGCCCCCATGCGCCCCAGGCCCAGAGACCGCCCAGCGTGTGCGCCAGAACCAGCACCGGGGCGGCCAGGCCCCACACCACCAAGGCTGTCCAGCGGTTGAGGCCGCTGGGCTTCGTGGCGCTTGGCAAAAATGCTGTATTCATCATTTGTTGCCGCGGGTTGGTGGGTTGTTTCGGGTGGTGTCGATTGCAAAGCTTGCTTTCGACGCCTTGTTTCTTTCGTTGATATCAATTCTGCCAAATTGGGTGCGACAAAGCAAAGCGCCCGCGGCTCGATGCACGAGCGCGGGCGCAAGGTTTGCGGAACTATTTGGCGAAAGCGCGGGGGAAGGTTCCGTGCCGGCTGCGGGTGCCTCCGTGCGCGCCGGCGTTGGGGCGTGCTTGGGGTGTGCTTGAGGTGCGCTGGGGGGGCGTTGGCCGCGGGCGCCGGGCGGAGGGCGCCGAAGCGCCGTCAGGCGAGGGCGGTCATGCGCTCCATCAGCACACAGCGCACGCCGCGCCGTGCGGTGATCTGGGCGGTCTGGGCACGCAGGAACTCTTCAGCCTGCGAGTGGGCGGTGCTGAATTCAAACCCGCACAGCTGCACGCGGTGGTTCAGCGCGCGCGTCCACACCCGGCGCACGTCGGCACTGAACAGGGGCACGCCGTCGTCTTCGCCCAGCAGCAGGCGCATTTCGTAGTGCGTGGCGTCCAGCTCCGGCTCGGCCGCAGTGAGGATTTGCAGGCCGCCTTCGCTCAGGTTCACCACCACGCCGGCCCGCGCGCCAGCGAGGTCGGCCGGCTTGATCACCCAGACGGGCAACTGCTCCTGGGCGTCGGGCACCAGAAAGAACTCCACCCGGGGAGAACGGCGTTGGTCGATTCCGGTCATGGTGAGGGCTCCGTGCAAAACGCAGTTGTTGATGCAAACGACACGGAGAAGACCATTTGGGCGTGACAGGGTGGTGAAGCCGGTCGTTAGCATCCGCGCGAGGAGTTTGCAGTGCCACAGAAAGCGCTTTCATGACGCAGCCGGAAGGAATCCGGGAACGGTTGCGACGCACGTTCGAGTTGTATGCCGAGGGCGACGGTGAGTCCGCGCGCATCCGCGCCGAGCACCTGAACCAACTCGCCCGCCTGACGCCGCTGCTGATGGTCGCCAATGTGGTGGCCGGTGGATTTGTATGGCTGGCCGTGGGGCCTGCGGGCGGCGTGGCGCTGGCCGTGTGGCTGGCGTTGCTGGGCAGCGTGGTGCTGCTCGGGCTGGTGCGCTGGTGGCACGGGCGCGGCCGCACGGTGCGCAAGGCGTCGGTTCGGGGCCTGCACCGGGGCACGCTGCATGCGGCGCTGCTCGGGCTGTGCTGGGGCTGGGTGGCGGCGCAGTGGTTTCCGGCGGTTCACGAGGCCGAGCGCGTTTTGCTGGCCACGATGGTGGCGGGCATGCTGGGGGCGGGCGCCTTTGCGCTGGCCATGCTGCCGTGGGCCAGCCTGGCCTATGTGGGGCTGATCGTGGTGGGGGGCTTGGTGGCCCTGATCCGCGCGGCCGAGCCGCTGTACCTGGCGGTGGCGGTGATGCTGCTGGCCTACGGCGCGGTGGTGTCGCTGGCGTCCATGGCGCTGGCCCGGCAGGCCACGGCCTTGCGCCGGGCGCGCTACAGCCAGGCGCGCCAGCAGCAGGTGGTGTCGCTGCTGCTGCGCGACTTCGAAGAAAACTCCAGCGACGCGCTCTGGGAAACCGACGCCGAGGGGCGGCTGATGCACCGCTCCCCCCGCCTGGCCGCGATGCTGGGCTTGTCGATTGACAAGCTGCGCGAGGTGCGCCTGCCGCAATGGTTCGGCTCGCGCTCGCACGACGCCGGCCCCTTGCTGGCGGCCTGGGCCCTGGGCCGTCCGTTTCGCGACTTGAAGCTGCAGATTGGCCGAGGGGAATCCTCGCGCTGGTGGTCACTCAGTGCCAAGCCGATCACCCCGACGGATGGCAGCACGACGGGCGGCTGGCGGGGCGTGATCGCCGACGTGACCGAGGCGCAGCGCTTCGAGAACCAGCTCCGCTTGCAGGCGGAGCAAGATGCGCTGACAGGCTTGGCCAACCGCCGCAGCCTGATGAACGCGGCCCAGGCAGCGATGTCGCTGGGACGCGCGGGCTGGTTGCTGTCCATCGACCTCGACCACTTCAAGGTCATCAACGACAGCTCCGGCCACTCCACCGGCGACGAAGTGCTGCGCGTGGTGGCGGGGCGCCTGCAGGCGCTGGTGGAGGAAGGCGATCTGGTGGGACGGCTCGGTGGCGACGAGTTCGCGATGCTGCGCTTGGGCGACTCGCCGCGACGCGCGCCTCAGGCCATGGCGGCCTTGATCATTGATCGGCTCAGCGAGCCCATCGTCATTGGCGTGAAGCGGCTGCACGTGGGCGCCAGCGTGGGCCTCGCCCGGTTGGACGGTTCGGTCGCGAACGTGGAAGACCTGATGGTGAACGCCGACCTGGCGCTCTACGACGCCAAGCGCTCGGGCCGGGCCCGCAGCGTGGTCTATGCCAATGCCTTAGGGGCAGCGAGCCGCCGTATGCACACCGTGGAGCAGGCGCTGCGCGAGGGGCTCGGGCAGGGGCAGTTCGAGCTGCACTTCCAGCCCAAGGTGGATGCGCGCACTCTGCTGCCGCTGGGTGTGGAGGCGCTGATGCGCTGGG
Source organism: Pelomonas baiyunensis (assembly GCF_043555935.1). NCBI lineage: Bacteria > Pseudomonadati > Pseudomonadota > Betaproteobacteria > Burkholderiales > Sphaerotilaceae > Roseateles > Pelomonas baiyunensis. The sequence goes on from NZ_JBIGIB010000001.1 coordinate 1,374,381, forward strand.
AGCACCCGCAGCTGGGCTCCATTTCGCCGGGTGAATTCATTCCGGCGGCCGAGCGCTGCGGGCTCATCCACGAGCTGGGGGCGCTGGCCTTGCAGCAAGCCTGCCTGGCGGTGCGCCAGCTGCCGGGCCTGAGCGTGGCGGTGAATGTGTCGCCCCTGCAGCTGATGGAGCCGGGCTTTGTGGCCAGCGTGGAGCACGTGCTGGTCCAGACCAGCGTCGCGCCGTCGCTGCTGCACCTGGAGGTGACGGAATCTCTGATGCTGGAAGACGCGCAATCGGCGCTGAAGCGGCTGCACGCGTTGCGGGAACTGGGCCTGCAGGTGGCGCTGGACGACTTCGGCACCGGCTTCTCGTCGCTGGCCTACCTGCGGGCGTTCCCGTTCCACACGCTCAAGATCGACCGCTCGTTCGTGCGTTCGCTCACCGAGCACGCCGACGCCCGAGCCATCGTGAACACCATCGTGCAGATGGCCGGGGTGCTGGGCATGCGGACGGTGGCCGAGGGCGTGGAAACCGACCGCGAGTTGGCCGTGATTCGCGCCATCCGCTGCGACGAGGTGCAGGGCTACCTCGTGGCGCGCCCCATGCCGCTGGGCAAGTTGCAAGACTGGCTGGCCGGTCGGCCCATCACCGGCCCGCAAGACGACGTGGACTCGCGCATCATGCCGTGGCGCCTCACGCAGATGTCGCCGCCGACCACGATGTTCGGCAACGACCTCTGAACGCCGCCCCGTCGCCTGGACCGGGCGGCTGGGGCAGGTGATCAGACCGCCAGCAATTCCACTTCAAACAGCAGCGTGGCATTGGGCGGAATCACGCCGCCCGCGCCGTAGGCGCCGTAGCCCAGCTCGGGCGGCAGCACCAGCATGCGGGTGCCACCCACCTGCATGCCTTGCACGCCTTCGTCCCAGCCGGCAATCACTTCGCCGCCACCCAGGCGGAACTTGAAGGGCTGGCCGCGGTCCTTGCTGGAGTCGAACTTCTTGCCCTTCATGCCGTCCTTGAACAGCCAGCCGGTGTAGTGCACCGACACGCGCTGGCCCTTGGCGGCGGTGGCGCCTTCGCCCACCACGCGGTCTTCAAACTGCAGGCCGGTGGCCGTGGTTTGCAGGGTCAGCTCCACCGGCTCCGAGCCGCCGGCCAGGCCGAGCAGTTCCACTTCAAAACACAGCGTCGCGTTCGGCGGAATCACGCCACCGGCGCCACGGGCCCCGTAGCCGAGGCTGGCGGGAATGATCAGCGTGCGCTTGCCGCCAATCTTCATGCCCTGCACGCCTTCGTCCCAGCCGCGGATGACCATGCCGGCGCCCAGTTCGAACTCGAACGGGTCGCGGCGGTCCAGGCTGGAGTCGAACTTGGTGGTCTTGGCGCCGTCGACCCACAGCCAGCCGGTGTAGTGCACGGTCACGTCATGGCCGGCTGCCGCCTGTTTGCCGTCGCCGACGACGGTGTCTTCAAACTGCAGGCCGCTGGGCGTGGTGTTCATGGAGAAATCCTTGCGATCGAAAAGGGATGTCGGATTGTCGCTGGCCGTTCGCCCGTGCGTTGCACACCGTGCGGGTCGAGGGTGGGGGTTGTCGTGCGCGGCTCGTTCGTCGCTCACTCGTCTGACGCGCAAGCTCGCATTGACAGGCTGACCATCCGCCGCTCCCCGCTGTGAACGCGCGGCTCTGCGGGCGATGCAGTGCCGGACACGCGGAATGAAACCAAAAATGACAGCGCTGTACATCAACCACTTTCGCGTCTCTACTCGCGGCCCGAGCAGCGCACGGGCTGCCGGCCCATGACCCGAGGAGACACACCATGCACCCCTTCACACACACCATTCGCCGCGCCCTCGCGGCGCTGTTGGGCGGCGCGCTGCTGGCCCAGGCCGGCGCGGCGCTGGCGGACGTGAGCCCGCTGTCCGTCAGCGGCAACAAGATCCTGGCCGGCGGCCAGCCCGCCAGCTTCGCCGGCAACAGCCTGTTCTGGAGCAACACCGGCTGGGGCGGCGAGAAGTACTACAACGCCAGCGTGGTGAGCTGGCTGAAGAACGACTGGAAATCGCGCGTCGTGCGCGTGGCCATGGGCGTGGATGAGGGCAGCGGCTACCTGCAAGACCCGGCCGGCAACAAGGCCCGCGTCAAGGCGGTGGTGGACGCGGCCATCGCCAACGACCTGTACGTCATCATCGACTGGCACAGCCACCACGCCGAGGACTACCGCACCCAGGCCGTGGCCTTCTTCGAGGAGATGGCCCGCACCTACGGCAAGAGCAATCACGTCATCTACGAGGTTTACAACGAGCCGCTGAACGTGTCCTGGAGCGGCACGATCAAGCCCTACGCGCAGGCCGTGATCAACGCCATCCGGGCGATCGACCCGGACAACCTCATCATCGTCGGCACGCCCAACTGGTCGCAGGACGTGGACGCCGCGTCGCGCGACCCGATCCGTGGCACCAACATCGCGTACACGCTGCATTTCTACGCGGGCTCCCACGGTCAGTGGCTGCGGGACAAGGCGCAGACGGCCTTGAACAACGGCATCCCCCTGTTCGTCACGGAATGGGGATCGGTCAACGCCAGTGGTGACGGCGCCGTGGCCGAGGCCGAAACGGCCGCGTGGATGGACTTCCTGAAGACCCGCGGCATCAGCCACGCCAACTGGTCGCTGAACGACAAGGCCGAGGGCGCGTCGGCCCTGGTGCCGGGGGCGTCGCCCCAAGGCGGCTGGAGCGCCGGGCAGTTGACCCGCTCAGGCACGCTGGCCAAGCAAATCATCAGCGGCTGGGGCGGTGGCCCCACGCCCACGCCGGGCTGCACCCGCGCCACCTTGCCCGCCCGCGTGCAGGCCGAGGCCTACTGCAACATGGCCGGCATCCAGGTCGAGCCCACCACCGATGTCGACGGCGGCGGCAACGTCGGCTACATCGACGCCGGCGACTGGATGACCTACGACGTGAACGTGCCCACGGCCGGCAGCTACGTGGTGAAGTACCGCGTGGCCAGCGCCCCGGGTGGCGGCGTCATTCAGCTGGAGCGGGCCGGCGGCGGCACCGTGTTCGGCACAGTGAACGTGCCGGCCACCGGGGGCTGGCAGAGGTGGACGACGGTGCAGCACACCGTCAACCTGCCCGCCGGCGCCCAGACGCTGGCCCTCCTGGCCAAGGCGGGCGGGTTCAACGTGAACTGGCTGGACCTCAGCCCCGCCGGCAGCCCCGTGCCCACCGGCATCACCATCCAGGCCGAGAGCTTCGATGCCCAGAGCGGCGTGCAGACCGAGGGCACCACCGACACCGGCGGCGGCCTGAACGTGGGCTACCTGGACGCCGGCGACTGGCTGTCTTACCCCGCCATCAACCTGACCGCAGGCGGCACCTACCTGATCGAGTACCGCGTGGCCAGCCTGAACGGCGGCGGCAACCTGCAGCTCGAAGAGGCCGGGGGCAGCGTGGTGTACGGCGCGCTGAATGTGCCGTCCACCGGCGGCTGGCAGAACTGGACGACCATCTCCCACACGGTCACGCTGCCCGCGGGCAGCCGCAAGTTCGGCATCGCGGTGCGCAACGGCGGCTGGAACCTGAACTGGTTTCGGGTGACCAAGACCCCTTGAAGCCAAGTTGCGTGGCGACTCTGCAGGATCAGCCCGCCTCCCCGTGCGGCCATTGCCGCGTGGCGGCGGCCAGCACCTCGGGCGTCGTCATGGCGCCGGGTGGCATCTCCAGCCCGAGCCGTTCGGCGGCCTCGCGCAAGCGAGCGGCCGGGTCTGCCAAGTCGATCGCTGCCGCACCGTTTTGCTTGGAGAGCTTGTGCCCGTCGGGCGCCAGCACCAGCGGCGTGTGCAGGTAGCGCGGGTTGGGCAGGCCGAGGGCGTTTTGCAAGGCGATTTGGCGGGGCGTGTTGTCGGCCAGGTCCTCGCCCCGAACAACGTCGGAGATGCCTTGCGCAGCGTCGTCCACCACCACGGCGAGCTGGTAAGCCCACAGCCCGTCGGCGCGCTTCAGCACGAAGTCGCCCACCTCGGTGGCCAGGTCTTGCGTCTGCGCGCCGAGGCGCCGGTCATGCCACGTGATGCGGCCCTGCACCGGAAAGCGCCAGGCGCGTGCAGGCCGGCCGTGGGTGCCGCCCCGTTCGGGTCGGCAGGTGCCGGGGTAGACCAACTCGCCATGCTTGGCGCGCGGCCCGGCAGCGGCTGCGATCTCGGCCCGGGTGCAGGCGCAGCCGTAGGCCTGGCCCGCAGCCACAAGGCGGTCCAGCGCCGCTTGGTACAGCCCGCTGCGCCGGGACTGCCACTCGGGCGCTTCATCGGGCTGCAGGCCCAGCGCGGCAAGTTGGCTGAGGATGAATTCGCCCGTGCCGGGCGGGCAGCGCGGGCCGTCCACATCTTCGATGCGCACCAGCCACTGGCCGCCATGCGCCCGGGCGTCCAGCCAACTGGCCAGTGCCGCCACCAACGAACCCGCGTGCAGCGGGCCGGTGGGCGAGGGCGCGAAGCGGCCGCGGTAGCTGCCGAGGCCGCCGCTGCGCGTGGCCGCCGTTTCAGCGGTGGGGCGAACGTCAGCCGCCATCAGATCAGCAAGCCTTCGTGCTGTTCCAGCAGGGCCTTGCGGGTGGCATCGCTGCTCAGGCGGGCCAGCCACCAAGCCAGGGCCTTGCCCGTGGGTTGGCTGCTGCCGCTGGGGCTTTTGCGCCAGGCGTAGTGCATGGTGCCGCCGCGGTGGCCTTCATAGGTGGTTTTGCGCACCAGTCGGCCGGCTTCGATGTGGCGCTTCACCATGGGCGCGGGCACCGAGCCGCAGCCCAGGCCGCGCAGCAGGCCTTCCACCTTGGCGGCCAGGGTGGGCAGGGTCAGCACGTCTTGCCCGGGCAGCACGCCCACGGTGATGGGCTGCATCTGCCGGGCGCTGTCGGCCACGGTGATGATGCGGTGCTCGGCAATCTGCGCCGCCGTCAGCGGCTCCGGCGCCTGGGCCAGCGGGTGGTGGGGCGCCACGCAGAACACGAATTCCAGTGGCCCCAGGGGTTCGCAGTCCACCGCAGCGCTGGGCACGCGGGTGCCGGCGCCGATGGCGATGTCCGCCTGCCCGCTCAGCAGCGCTTCCCAGGTGCCGGCCAGCACCTCCACGCGCAGCTTGAGCCGGGTGGGAGGCGGTCCGCCGCCGTCGATGCGCTCGGCGTAGAACGCTTCCATCAGGTCAAACACCGCCCGGCGGGCCAGCGCGTCGTCCACCGCCAGGGTCAGCTCGGTCTCCCAGCCGGTGGCAATGCGGCGCACGCGGTTGGCCACGGCGTCCAGGTCTTGCAGCAGGCGGCGGCCTTCCACCAGCAACTCCTGCCCCGCGGAGGTGAGCACGGCCTGGCGGGAGCTGCGGTCGAACAGCAGCACGTCCAGCGCGTCCTCGAGTTGGCGCACGGAGTAGGTCAGCGCCGAAGGCACGCGGCCCATCTCGCGCGCGGCGGCGGCAAAGCTGCCGGTGCGGGCGATGGTGTCCATCATGGCCAGGGCTTCAGGCGTCAGCGCGCGGCGTTTTTCTTGGGGTGTGGACATGCGTTCAGTCTATTTGAATGGTGCCTCGGAGGCGCCTCACCGATCGCGAAAGCCGCCGCTCCTACATTGGCTGCACCCCACCACGAAGGAGTCCGAGATGCTGCAACGAATCAAGTCCTGTGACCGCGGCTATGCCGATCACGGCTGGCTGAAATCGTTCCACAGCTTCTCGTTTGCCGACTACTACGACCCCGCCCGCATGGGCTTCGGCGCGCTGCGCGTGATCAACGAAGACCAGATCGCCCCGGGCACCGGATTCGGCACGCACGGCCACCGCGACATGGAAATCATCAGCTACGTGCTCTCCGGCGAGTTGGCCCACAAGGACAGCATGGGCAACGGCCAGGCCGGGGGCGCGAACGCAGGCGTCATCCGCCCCGGCGATGTGCAGCGCATGAGCGCGGGCAGCGGCGTGCTGCACAGCGAGTTCAACCACGCGAAAGACCAGACCACGCACTTCCTGCAGATCTGGATTCAGCCGGACGCCGACAAGCGCGGCATTGCGCCCAGCTACGAGCAAAAGCATTTCGCAGCGGACACCAAGCGCGGCACGCTGCGGCTGGTGGCCGCCAGCGACGGTGCCGAGGGTGCCGTGACCATCCACGCCGATGCGCGCCTTTACGCGGGCTTGTTCAACGGCAGCGAAGCCGCCGAACTCGCACTGGCACCCGGCCGCTTGGCCTACGTGCACCTCGTGCGCGGCGCGCTTACCGTGAATGGGCAAAACCTGGCATCGGGTGATGCCTTGCAAGTTCGCGAAACATCGCGCCTCGTTTTTTCCGCCGGGCAAGACGCCGAAGTGTTGGTGTTCGACCTGGCGGCCTGAATCTCTTCCCCCACCCCTTGAGGAATTTCCCCATGAGCAAGATCGTTGTCGTCTACCACTCCGGCTACGGCCACACCCAGAAGATCGCCGAGGCCGTGGCCGAAGGCGCGGGCGCGCAGCTGGCCGCCATCAGCGCTGAAGGCCTGGTGAGTGACGAAGACTGGGCCGCGCTGAATGCGGCCGATGCCATCGTGTTCGGTTCGCCCACCTACATGGGCACCGTGAGCTGGCAGTTCAAGCGCTTTGCGGATGCGTCGTCCAAGGCCTGGTTCACCCGCGCTTGGCAAGACAAGCTGGCCGCCGGCTTCACCAACTCGGCTTCGCTTAATGGCGACAAGGCCGGCACGCTGTCGTACCTGCAGACGCTGGCCAATCAGCACGGCATGCTGTGGGTGAGCTTGGGTATGCCGCCGGCCAACAGCAAGGCCGCCACGCGCGCCGACATCAACAACCTGGGCGGCTCGGGCGGCCTGCTGGCAGCCACGCCGGCCGATGCGTCCACCGCCGAAATGGTGGACGGTGACCTGGCCACGGCCAAGGCCTTCGGCGCCCGCGTCAAAGCGGCCGCCGACCGCATCGCCGGCTGATCCGGCTGGTGAAAACCGCGGGGCTTACACCAGCCCCGCGTCGCGCGCCCTGGCCCCCGGGAACACGGTGGCCAGTTGCGCGTCATTCAGGCCGTACATGCGCTTGAACAACCCCCCCAGCAGCGCGCGGTACTCGTTGAGCACCGGGTAGTCGCGGTTCTGGAACAGGGTGTCGGCTTTCACCTCCACCTGTTCCCCCGCGATGCGCCCGCCGCGCACGCCGCCGCCCAGCACCCAGTAGGCGCTGCCGTGCCCGTGGTCGGTGCCGCGGTTGCCGTTCTCGCGGAAGGTGCGGCCGAACTCGCTGACCACCACCACCACGGTGTTCTTCCACTGCGGGCCCATTTCATCGGCAAACAGCGCCAGGCCCCGGCCCAGTTCGCCCAACTTGGTGGCCAGCGCGCCAGTGGCGCCGCCTTGTGCCACGTGCGTGTCCCAACCGCCCACGTCAATGAAGCCCAGCGCCACGCGCTCGCGCATCAGGCGTGCCACGCGCCGGGCTTCCAGCGCGAAGCCCTTGGCGGCAATGGCGCCGCGGCTGGCGGCTTCCATCTCGCCTGCCATTTCACGGCTCACCTCATCGCGCACCTCGAAGCCGCCGCTCACCGTGCCCGCCATGCGCGTGCCGGCATACATGCCAGCAATCACCTGCGCCTGCGCGGCGTTGATGGCGGGTTTGCCCAACTCGCGCAGGGCCTGGTTGGCCACCGGCAGGCCACCGCGCAGGATGAGCGGCACTTGGTCGGTGAAAGCCATGGCCTCCAGGCGCGAGCCGCCCGCGGCGCCGGCACCCAGCACGCCCGCCAAGCGGTTCATGAAACCGCTGCGGAAGTCGCGTGCGTCGTTGTCGGGCTGGCCCAGTTCGATGTGGTCCTGCGTTTCGAAATGGCTGCGCGTGGTGTCATGCGTGCCGGCAAAGGGCACGAACGCTGCCTGCTGCTTGAGCCACAGCGGGTGCACGCTGTCGGCCAGCGCTGGGGCCAGGCCCCAGGCGCCGTCCAGCGGCAGGGCGGCGTCTTTGGCGATGGCGATGTTCGGGCGCGATTCGTAATAGAACGGCGAGGCCACCGGCACGAGCAGGTTGGCCGCGTCGTACGCGCCGCGCAGGAAGACAAGCAGCAAGCGGGGCGTGTCCGGCGTGGCCGCCCACAGACGGGTCGGCAGCGCGGTACCCAGGCCGAGTTGCAAGAGATGGCGTCGTTGCATGGCAAGCCTCAAGTCCGGCAGTGGAGCGTGCCCGAGCGCGGATCGAGCGGGCATGAAGCGTTCTTGCCCGAACGGAGCGGGTGGTCGTGGGCCTCAGTGGATGCAGGCATGGGTGTCTCCAGCAGTGGTGAGCGGTCGACTGTCGGGCTTGGGGCCTACCGGTGCATGAAATCGGGGGAGGCCAGCAGGTAGGTGTTCCATTCCTGCGGGGAGGTGGCTTGGCCGAGGGCTTGCTGCGTGGCCGGCGCCAGGCGCGGCGCGATCGCCTCGTAGTACAGCGGGTGGGTGAGTTGCGGGAAGGCGGGCCGGTCCTTGCGCTCGCCCTCCACCTTGAACAGCCCGGCGCTGCCGCTGCCGATGGCGCGGGCAATCTCAAAGCGCGTGGTCATCTGGCCCGGGCCGGCCCAGGCGTTCTCGTCCAGCGGGTAGCCGTCGGGCGTCTGGCGGTTGTAGGGCGCCTGGCCCAGGCGGTAGAGCCAGCCGATCATGGGGGCGGTGTTCAGCACCACCTTGTCGGCGTAAGCCAGCCGCACTGCAGACACCACGTAGTGCGATGGGTCTTTGAACTTGCGGCCGAGCGACGCCTCGAACTCCGGCGCAGCCACCATGGCGCGCAGCACCTCGGCGATGCGCCCGTCGGTCTGCTTCCAGCGTTCGGCCATGCGCGCCACCAGCGCGGGCGGCGGCTCATCGGCCACGAAGGATTGGGCCAGCTTGCTGCACACGAAGCGGGCGGTGCTGGGGTGGCGGGCCAGCAGGTCCAGCACGCGGTCCAGTTCCGCATAGCCCTCGCCCTTGACGTTGAGGCCCAGCAGCGTCTTGTCGCCAAAGTCGTGCCGCGCGGGGTTGAACTCGGTCAAGCCGTCACGCCGGTACTGGGCGTCCTGGGCGGGCTTGAGCTTGGGCTTGTCGCCCGTGAGGTTCACGCCCAGGCCGGTCAGGACCCGGGCCAGCTCTTGCACGTCGCGCTGGCTGTAGCCGCCGCCGATGCCCAGCGTGTGCAGCTCCAGCAACTCGCGGGCGTAGTTTTCGTTGATGCGGTTGGCGGCGTTCTGGTCGTTGTCCAGGTAGCGCAGCATGGCCGGGTGGTGGGCCGTGTAGCCCAGCAGGTCGCGGAAGCGGCCGAGCGATCGCTCGCGCAGGCCTTGCTCATAGTCGCCCACCATGGCCCGCAGGTTGGCCTTGTACTGGTGCACGTTGAAGTGGTTGAACCAGAACCAAGTGAGTTGCTCCTGCACCTGCTGCGGCGAGTACAGCGCCTGCAGCAGCGCGCGCGTGCTGGCTTCGCGTGCCAGTTGCGTCAGCGCCTGCTGGTAGGCCTTTTGTGCCTCGGCCTTGGCGGTGTCGTCGGTCAGTGCGTCGGCGGCCTTGCGCTGGGCCTCCATTTTTTGCACCAGCGCGGGTAACGGCTGCTGGATGCTCAGGGCACTGATTTGCGCTTGGGCGGCTTCTGGCAGCGGGGCGGTGCGCGCTTGGAGTTGCGCGTCCAGCCAGGCGGCACGGCCGTCGCGGCGCACCGCGGCAAGGTCGGCGCTGGTGGCGCCCCAGGTGAGGCGGTCCAACCACAGGGCATCTTGCACCGTGGAGTTCGATGCCGCTCGCGCGCTTGCGGCGGGTGATGGAGGCGCTGACCCGGGGGTGGTGCAACCCACCAGGCCAGCCAGCAAGGCGGCGCTGAGCGCGAGGGTGTTTCTCATGGCGGCCCCGATGATGAGGCCGTTCAACGGCGGCTGTCGACGGCCCGATGACCGCCGCAACAAAGCTTCACAACCCGGTCATCGCACCGAGATCTTGTCGAACACCCCACCGTCATCGAAGTGCGTTTTTTGCGCCTCGCGCCAGCTGCCGAACAACTCGTCGATGGTGAAGAGCTTCACCGGCGCGAATTGCTTGGCGTACTTGGCCGCCACCTTGGCGTCGCGCGGGCGGTAGTAGTTGCGGGCGGCAATCTCCTGGCCTTCCGGCGAGTAGAGATAGTCGAGGTAGGCCTGGGCTTGCTTGCGGGTGCCGCGCTTGTCCACCACCTTGTCCACGATGGCCACTGGCGGCTCGGCCAAGATGGACACACTGGGCGTGACGATCTCGAACTTCTCCGGCCCCAGTTCCTTCACCGCCAGGTAGGCCTCGTTCTCCCAGGCGATCAACACGTCACCGATGCCGCGTTCAACAAACGTGGAGGTGGCGCCGCGTGCGCCCGAGTCCAGCACCTTGGTGTTGGCGTATATGCGCTTGACAAAGTCCTGCGCCGAAGCCGGCGTGCCGCCGTTCTTGAGTGCGTAGCCCCAGGCCGCCAGGTAATTCCAGCGGGCGCCGCCACTGGTCTTGGGGTTGGGCGTGATGACGTCCACCCCGCTGCGGGCCAGGTCCGGCCAGTTGTTGATGCGCTTGGGGTTGCCCTTGCGCACCAAGAACACGATGGTGGAGGTGTAGGGGCTGGCGTTGTTGGGCAGCTTCTTCTGCCAGTCCAGCGGCAGCAGCTTGCGGTCGGCCAGGGCGTCGATGTCGTAGGCCAGGGCCAGCGTCACGACGTCGGCTTCCAGGCCGTCGATGACCGAGCGGGCCTGCTTGCCCGAGCCGCCGTGCGAGGTCTTGAGGCTCACGGCCTCGCCGGTCTTGGCCTTCCACTGCGCTGCGAAGGCTTTGTTGAAGTCTTGGTAGAGCTCACGCGTCGGGTCGTAGGACACGTTGAGCAGCGTGGTTTGCGCCCAGGTGCCGGTGGCGGCGAGTGCGAGGGAGAGAGCAGTGATGAGGCGGCGCATGGTTTTCAGATCAAAAGCAGGAAAGAGGGAAGGCGAACGTTCGGGCCGCGCGCGACCACGCCAACACCGGCTCGGCGCTGGGCAGCTCATGCCGGGCAGCGTCCACCACCTCGCGGTTCAGTGGTGAGGCGAAGGTCTGGATGAATGCGTACACGTAGTCACGCAGGTAGGCGCTGCGGCGCACGGCCAGCCGGGTCATGTTGTCGGCGAACAGGTGCCGGGCGTCGAGCGCGCGCAGGTGACGGTCGCGCTCCTCGTCGAAGGCGATGGCCGCCACGATGCCCACGCCCAGGCCCAGTTCCACATAGGTTTTGATGACGTCCGCGTCCATCGCGCTGAGCACGATGTGGGGCGAAAGCTGCGCGGCAGCGAAGGCGTCGTCGATGTGCGAACGGCCGGTGTAGCCGGGCTCGTACGTCACGATGGGGAACTGCGCCAGGCGCGCCAGTGTGAGTGGCCCGTCCAGCAGCGGGTGGCCTGGTGGCACCACCACCGAGTGCGTCCAGCGGTAGCAGGGCAGGGCGACCAGTTCGGGGTACTGCGCCAGTGCTTCGGTCGCGATGCCCACGTCGGCCTCGCCGTCCAGCAGCAGCCGGGCGATTTGTTGCGGCGAGCCTTGCTGCAGGTGCAGGCTCACATCCGGGTGATGGGCACGAAAGTCCCGCACGGCGGGCGGCAGCGCGTAGCGGGCCTGGCTGTGCGTGGCGGCAATGCGCAGGCGCCCACTGCCGGCCTGCGCGAAATCGTCGGCCGCACGTTTGAGGTTGTCGGCCTCCTGCAGCAGCCGCTCGATGACCGGCAACACATGCTCGCCGGGCTCGGTCAGCCCGGTCAGCCGCTTGCCCACGCGCACAAACAGCTCGATGCCCAGCTCTTCTTCCAACTCACGGATCTGGCGGCTGACACCCGGCTGCGAGGTGTGCAAAGCGTGCGCCACCTCGGTCAGGTTGAAGCCGCGGCGTTGGGCTTCGCGAACGGAACGGAGCTGCTGAAAGTTCATGCGGCCGGATTCTGGGAACAGGGCTTGAATCTGTCGTCGAACCATTCGCGATATCGATATGCGGTTCTTGAGGGGTTGCAACCTACAGTGGCCCCTTCACCGCATGAGGACACCCGCATGACGACGACACGCCCCGAGATTCCCGCCCAGGCTTGGCCCTTGTTCGACCGCTACGTGCACGGCGATTTGAGCCGGCGCGGCTTTTTGGAGCAGGCCGCCACGTTCACGGGTGGTCCGGCCGGTGCGGCCGCCTTGCTGGCCGCGCTGAGCCCCAACTTCGCGGCCGCTCAGCAGGTGAAGCCGGACGACGCCCGGCTGGTCACGCGGCGCCAGGCGTTCCCGTCACCCGACGGCAACGGGCAAGTGCAGGGCTATCTGGTCAAACCCGCAGGTGCGTCAGGCAAGCTGCCGGCGGTGCTGGTAGTGCACGAGAACCGGGGCCTGAACCCGCACATCGAGGACATCGCCCGCCGCGTGGCGTTGGCCGGTTATGTGGCGTACGCACCCGATGCGCTCGCCCCGCTGGGTGGCTACCCGGGCAACGAAGACGACGCCCGTGCGCTCTTCGCCAAGCTGGACCCCGCCAAGGCCCGGGCCGACATCGTGGCGGGCGCGCGCGGCCTGCTCACCGTGGCCGATGCCAACGGCAAGCTGGGCGTGGTGGGCTTTTGCTGGGGCGGCAGCCTGGCCAACCACGTGGCCACGCAAGTGCCCGAACTGGCGGTGGCCGTGCCCTTTTACGGGGGGGCCCCGGCCGCTGAGGACGTGCCACGCATCAAGGCGCGCGTGCTCGTTCACCACGCGGCGAACGACGAACGCATCAACGCCGCCTGGCCGGCCTACGAGGCCGCACTGAAGGCCGCGGGCGTGCGCTACGAGCAGCACAGCTACGCAGGCACCCAGCACGGCTTCAACAACGACACGACGCCGCGCTACGACGCGGCGGCGGCTCAACTGGCCTGGGAGCGCACGTTGGCGGCCTTCAAGGCCACCCTGGGCTGACGAGGCTCAAACCGCGACGGCCCATTCGTGGAACTCGGCGTGGCGGGGACGCTGCTCTGCCGCATGCCGTGCCCGCGCTGCCTCGACCCAGTGCTTGGCCACGGGCAATGGCCCAAAGCCGGCCTCGGCATTGATGTGGCCCACGCTGCCCAGGTTGCTGTAGCTCGCACCCCAGCGGTGCGCCCAGCGGGCGGCGCTGGCCGCGCTCATCCACGGGTCGGTGCTGCTGGCGATCAGGCGTGAGCGGCGCGGCAGCGGGTGGTGGGGCAGGGCCTCGGCCAGGCCGAATTTGCCGGGCTCTGCGGGGGCCACGAACAGGGCCTCGCGGATGGGCGAGTCGGGCTGATCGGCCAGGTGCCGGGCCAGCGCCAGGCAGCCGAAGCTGTGCGCCACGGCCAGCCATTCGCCGGGGCCGGCCACCTCCAGCGTGCGGGTGATGCGCTCGGCCCAGCGCTCGAGTTCGGGCCGGCTCGGGTCACGCTGGGTGACGCGTCGCGCGTCGCGGTATTGCGCCTGGAGCCAGGTTTGCCAGTGGGCCGGGCCGCTGTCGTGCAGGCCCGGGATGATGAGGATGCGCGGGGAGCGGGGGCTCATGGCGGCCGCCTCAAAGCGTGGCAATCGAGACTTCGGTGCTCTTGACGAACGCCACCACCTCGCGGCCCACCTCCAGGCCGAGGTCTTTGACCGAACGGGTGGTGATGACGGAGGTGACCACATCACCGCTGCGGGTGATGACGTCAACTTCGGACACCACCGGGCCTTCGATGATTTCCTTGACGGTGCCGCGGAACTGGTTGCGGACGTTGATGGCGGTGATGCTCATGGTGGCTCCTGATGGGGTTGACGTGGAGCCAGTGTGCGCATCGCGGGTTCGTTAGGGAACGAATGAAAGTGAGGGTGGGCATGCGGGGGGTGACTATCGCGTGGTGCTTGCCCCTCGTTGCTTCAGGCTGGTGGCGAGTGCCGTGCCGGGCGGGATTCCCGGCAACCACTGCAGCGAAGTCAGGTAGCAGGTCTTGAACGACCTCAAATCCCGGCGCCAGCCTCGAACAAACTCAATCGATTCGCCGCCAGCTTCACCCGCTGGCCGCCCTGCAGCCTCAGGGCCTCGGCCTGGTCGCGCGTCAGTTCCGCTTCCAGCGGCTGACCGTCGGGGCCGATCAATTCCACCCGGGCGCTGGCGCCAAACGCCAGCACGCGTTGCACGGTCGCCGACAAGCCGGCTGCCGATTCGTCCGTCAGGATCTGCAACTCGTGCGGCCGGGCGTAGGCCTGCACTTCGCCGTCGCCATGCGCGCCCGCATGCGGCAGTTGGTGCTCGCCCATGTGCAGCACCCCGCCGCGCGCCTGGCCCACAAAGCGGTTCACCGCACCCAGGAATCCATAGACGAAGGGCGTGGCCGGGCGCTCGTACACCTCTTGCGGCGTGCCGACCTGCTCCACGCGGCCGTGGTCCATCAGCACGATGCGGTCGGCCACTTCCAGGGCTTCGTCCTGGTCGTGGGTGACGAAGATGCTGGTGATGTGCAGCTCGTCGTGCAGGCGGCGCAGCCAGCGGCGCAGCTCTTTGCGCACCTTGGCGTCCAGTGCGCCGAAGGGCTCGTCCAAGAGCAGCACGCGGGGTTCCACGGCCAGCGCGCGGGCCAACGCGATGCGCTGGCGTTGGCCGCCGGACAGCTGGGGTGGGAAGCGGTCGCCCAGCCAGTCCAGTTGCACCAGTTGCAGCAGCTCGGTCACGCGCTTCTTGATTTCGGCTTCGGGCAGGCGCTGCTTCTTGGGCTTCACCCGCAGGCCGAAGGCGACGTTGTCAAACACCGTCATGTGGCGGAACAGCGCGTAGTGCTGGAACACGAAGCCCACCTGGCGCTCGCGCACATGGGTGTCGGACGCATCCTGCCCGTCCAGCAACACGCGGCCGCGGTCGGCCTGCTCCAGCCCGGCAATGATGCGCAGCAGCGTGGTTTTGCCGCAGCCCGACGGGCCGAGGAGGGCGACCAGTTCGCCGCGCGGGAAGTCCAGCGACACATCACCCAACGCGGTGAAGTTGCCGAAACTCTTGTGGATGTTTTGGACTTGAATTCCCATCATTCTTCCTTGGCCGACTGGCTGGCACGCCACTCGATGAATTGCTTGATCACCAGCGTCACCAGCGCCAGCAGCGCCAGCAACGAGGCCACGGCGAAGGCCGCCGCGAACTGGTATTCGTTGTAGAGGATCTCGACCTGCAGCGGCAGCGTGTTGGTGAGGCCACGCACATGGCCTGACACCACCGACACCGCGCCGAACTCGCCCATGGCCCGGGCGTTGCACAGAATCACGCCGTACAGCAGGCCCCATTTGATGTTGGGCAGCGTCACGCGGCGGAAGGTCTGCCAGCCGCTGGCGCCCAACACCGTGGCGGCTTCTTCTTCGTCTTTGCCTTGGGCCTGCATCAACGGGATCAGCTCGCGGGCGACGAACGGGAAGGTCACGAACACGGTGGCCAGCACGATGCCCGGTACCGCAAAGATGATCTTCACATCGTGTTCTTGCAGCCATGGGCCCAGCCAGCCTTGCGCGCCGAAGATCAGCACGTACATCAGCCCCGCCACCACGGGCGACACCGAGAACGGCAGGTCGATGAGCGTGATGAGCAACTGCTTGCCGCGGAACTCATGCTTGGCGATCAGCCACGACGCCGCCAGGCCAAACGCGAGGTTGAAGGGCACGGCGATGGCGGCCGCGGTCAGCGTGAGCTTGATGGCCGAAAGCGTCTCCTCGTCCGCCAGCGAGGCGAAGTAGACCTCCCAGCCCTTGCGCAGCGCTTCGGTGAACACGGCCACCAGCGGCAGCAGCAAGAAGATGGCGAAGAACCCGAGGCCCAGCGTGAGCAGCAGGGCGCGCACCCAGGGCGCCTCGCGGGTGGCGGGGTTGTCTTGGTATTTGGCCCGGGCGCGGGCCGGTGCGAGGTGCAGGGCGGTGCTCATTTGCGTTGTCCTCGCTGCGAACTCCAGGCCTGCAGGCCGTTGATGGCCAGCAGCAGCACGAAGCTGAAGGCGAGCATGACGGTGGCGATGGCGGTGGCGCCCACGTAGTCGTACTGCTCCAGCTTGGCAATGATCATCAGCGGCGTGATTTCGCTGACCATCGGGATGTTGCCGGCGATGAAGATCACCGAGCCGTACTCGCCCACGGCGCGCGCAAACGCCAGTGCAAAGCCAGTGAGCAGGGCGGGCATCAGCGTGGGCAGCACCACGTAGCGAAAGGTCGTCCAGCGGTGCGCGCCCAGCGATGCGGCGGCTTCCTCCAACTCGGTTTCCATGTCTTCCAACACCGGCTGCACCGTGCGCACGATGAAGGGCAGGCCAATGAAGATCAGCGCCAGCAGCACGCCCAGCGGCGTGAAGGCGATCTTGAGCCCGGCCTCGCCGAACAGCGGCGCCAGTGCGCCCCCTGGGGCGAACAGCGAGCCCACCCAGCCGTTGGGCGCGTACAGCGCGGTGAGCGCGATGCCGGCCACGGCGGTGGGCAGGGCGAAGGGGAGATCGATGAGCGCGTCCACCAACTTCTTGCCCGGGAACTCGTAGCGCACGATGCACCAGGCCAGGATGAGCCCGAACACGAGATTGATGGCCGCCGCAATCAGCGAGGCCCCAAAGCTCAGCCGGTACGAAGCCAGCACGCGCGGCGAGGTGGCGGCGGCCCAGAAGGCATCCCAGCCATGGCCGGACGATTTCAGGAACACCGCCGCCAGAGGCACCAGCACGATCAGCGACAGGTAGAACAGCGTGAAGCCCAGCGTCGGCGCGAAGCCGGGCAGCACGCGGCGGCGACCCAATGAGAGCAAAGCCATGGATGTTTGTTGGAGTTGGATTTCGGGCCGAGCGCCGAGGGCCGGGCTGCGCCTGAGCCGGCCCGCGCGGGCGATGTGCGGGGCGGTGAATCCGCCACGCATCGCAGCCCCCTTGGGAGGCCGATCAGGCCCGCCCGCGTTCAGCGTGGCGCGACTGCGCGGAGGGCGGGGGCTCGCGGTCAGCGTTTGATGGAGGCCATCACCTGGTCGAACGTGCCGCCATCGGCAAAGTGGGTTTTGCTGACCTTGGCCCAGCCGCCCAAGGTTTGATCCACCGTGAACAGCTTGATGTTGGCGAAGCGCTGGGCGTGCTTCTTGAAGGTGGCCGGGTCGCGCGGGCGGAAGTTGTTCTTGGCAATGATTTCCTGGCCCTCGGGGCTCCAGTGGAAGTCAAGGTAAGCCTTGGCCAGCGCGGTGGTGCCTTTCTTGGCGGCGACCTTGTCCACCAGCGCCACCGGCGCATCGGTCTCGATGGAAATGCTCGGGTTCACCTGCTCGAACTGGCCCTTGCCGAACTCGTTCTCGATCAGTTCCACCTCGGCCTCGAACGTGACCAGCACGTCGCCGATGCCGCGTTGGGTGAAGGTGGTGGTGGCGCCGCGGCCGCCGCCGTCCAGCACCGGCACGTTGGTGAACACCTTGGTGACGAAGTCTTTGGCCTGCGCGTCGCTGCCGCCGTTGGCCACCACGCTGCCCCAGGCCGCGAGGAAGCCGTAACGGCCGTTGCCGGTGACCTTGGGATTGGGAATGATGACCTGCACGCCGGGGCGGGCGAGGTCGGCCCAGTCCTTGATGCCCTTGGGGTTGCCCTTGCGCACCAGGAACAGCATGGTCGAGGAGTAGGGCGCCGCGCCGTTGGCGAAGCGGCCGCGCCAGTCGGCCGGGGTGAGGCCGGCGCTGGCGAGTTGGTCCACGTCGGTGGCCTGGTTCATGGTCACCACGTCGGCCTCCAGGCCGCCGATGACCGCACCGATCTGCTTGCTGGAGCCGCCGTGGCTCTGGTTCACCGCCACCGTCACGCCCTTGGCTTTTTGTGCTGCGACAAAGGCCGGGTTGAACTGCTTGTAGAGCTCGCGGGCCACGTCGTAGGAGACGTTGAGCAGCGTCGGGTCGGCGGCCAGTGCGGGCACGGCGGCGCCGGAGGCGATCAGGGCCAGCAGGGCGCGGCGAACGGGCAGAAACGTGGACATGGCGGTGGCTTCGTTGAATCGAAAGCCGAGAGGGTGCCCAAACTCCCTTATTCGCGGAAGGACAGTTTTCTTATTTCCTTATGCAATTTGCGGCTTCAGCCGCGCACGGCCAGCATCACCGCATACGCCTTGAAGCAGGCGGTGGCGGGTTGGCCCACGGCCAGGCCCAGGCCGTCTACCGCGTCGTTGGTGACGCTGGCCGTGACCGTGGTGCCGCCGGGCAGCGTGACACCCACGAGGGACGACACCGCGCCCCGCTCCACCCGCGACACGGTGCCCGCCAACTGGTTGCGCGCCGAGAGGCGGTAGCCAGCGAAGTCGGCCACCAGCACGATCTCGGACGCTTTCACCAGGGCCAGCGCCTCCTGCCCCACGGCCACGCCCAGTTCTTGCGCGGCAGGGGTGGTGAGGGAAATGCTGAGGTCGGGGTCACCGCCGGCCAGTGCCATGCGCACCAAGGTGGTGGCCGGGCCGGCTTGCACGGCGGTGATGGTGCCGGTGAACTGGTTGCGTGCGGTGGTTTTCATGGCCATGCGTTTGAGCAGCGTGTGGAGCGCGGGTTGGGTGGCAAGCCAGGCTTCCTGTTCGTGCAGAAAGGCTTGATGGCGGGCGTGCAGCGTGCGCCAGGCGGCCCACAGGGCCTCGCCCTCGGCAGTCAGGCGCGAGCCACCGCCCCCTGCGCCGCCGGTGGCGCGGGTGAGCAGCGGCGCGTGCACCAGCGTCTCGGCCGCCTCCAGCACCAGCCAGGCGCCCTTGTAGCTGTAGCCCGCCGCGCGGGCGGCTTTTTGCAGCGAGCCGGTGAGGGCCAGCGCGGCCAGCAGGTCAAAGAAGCGCGCGTCCAGCCGGCCGGCCAGACGCAGGTCGCCTTGCAGCAGGGGGTGGTCGGCGGGGTTCACAAGGCGTGGTCCAGCGCGCGGCGCAGATCGGGGTCGGTGGCCAGCAGGCGGTGCTGCAGCCCGCCGCCGTCCAGCACCAGCACCTCGTCGGCCAGCGCCAGCACGTCTTCGGGGTCGTGGCTGACCAGGAGGGCCGGAATGCCCAGTTGCTCACGCAGGGCCCGCAACTCGCTGCGCAGTTGCCGGCGCAGGGTGGTGTGCAACGCGGCGAAGGGCTCGTCCAGCAGCAGCACCTGGGGTTGGCAGGCCAGCGCGCGGGCCAGCGCCACGCGCTGCTGCTGGCCGCCCGACAGGTGGGCCGGCTTGCTGTGTGCCATGGCGCGCAGCCCGAAGTTGTCGATCAGGGCGTCCACCCGCGCGGCGTCGGCCGGGCTCAGCCGCCCCCACGGGCTGCGCAGGCCGAACGCGATGTTGTCGCGCGCGCTGAGGTGCGGGAACAGCGCGTAGTGCTGGAACAGGTAGCCCACGCCGCGCTGCTCGGGCGGGAGGTTGATGCCCGCGGCGGTGTCCAGCAGCGTGCGGCCATTCAAGCGCACATGGCCGGCGCGCACCGGCAGCAGCCCGGCCAGCGCTTGCAGCGTGAGTGACTTGCCCGCGCCGGACGGCCCGTACAGCGCGACGAAGGGCGCGTCGGTGGCGAAGGCGAGGTCCAGGTCGAAGCGGCGGCGGGCGTCGCGGACCGAGAGTTGGAGGCGGACGTCGATCACCCTGAATGCGGCAGTTGGGCACGCCCGAGGGGCAGACGAGGAGAGCTGCAGGCAAGGCGCGATCGCGCAGCGGGCTCGCCGCCCGCCAGCGTGAGCAACGCTGCCTGCGGCCCGCAGCGGCTGACCAGCGGGCGTGCAGCGATGCACACCGGCGTGCCGGATGTTGCGGAAAGACGATGGGGGCGAGGTGGCATGACGGAGAGGAATTGCGAGCGGCCGACTGTCGCGTTCAGGGTCACGGCTTGCCGAAACCGTACTTGGCCAAGGTGGCTTGGGCCTCGGCGCTGCTGAGGAAGGCGACGAAGTCCCGTGCCAGCGCCGCTTGCCGGCTGTCGGCCACCACGGCGGCCGGGTAGGTGATGGGGGTGTGGCCGCCCACCGGGGTGGCCATGCGCACCTTGGTGCCGGCCATGGCCGCGTCGGTGCGGTAGACGAAGCCGGCGTCCACCTCGCCGCGGGCCACGTAGTCCAGCGCCTGGCGAACATGGTCTGCAAACACCAGCTTGGGCGTGACGGCCGACCACAGCTGCGCCGCGCCCAGCGCCTGCTGCGTGTACCGGCCTACGGGCACGGAGGCCACCTTGCCGACGGCGATGCGCTTCACCTCGGGCCGAGCCAGGTCGGCCACGGCTTTGACGGTGCCGCCTGGCGGCGTGATCAGCACCAGAGTGTTGGCGGCGAAGTCACGGCGCGTGTCGGGCGCGATGAGCTTTTGCTCGGCCGCACGGTTCATGGTGTCTTGGTCGGCGCTCGCGAACACGTCCACCGGCGCCCCTTGGGCGATCTGCTGCAACAACACGCCGGACGCGGCGAAGTTCAAGCGCAGCGTGACGCCGGGGTGCGCGGCCTCGAAGCGCGGCGCCATCTCCTTGAAGGCGTCACTCAAGCTGGCGGCGGCCGAGATGGTGAGTTGCTGGGCGGATGCCAGCAGCGGCAGGGCAGTGGCCAGGGCCAGCAGCAGTCGTTTCATGGCGTGGGGCGTTGCAGAAAGCGGTTGGACAGCACCAGCACCGTCACCGAGATGACCGACACGACGGCGGCGAGCATCAGCGCCAGGTCATCGCGCCCGGCCTGAACGGCGTCGTATATGGCCATGGAGGCGGTTTGGGTCTGGCCCGGAATGGAGCCGGCCACCATGAGCGAGGCGCCGAATTCGCCCATGGCGCGTGCGAACGCCAACAGCGTGCCGGACAAGATGCCCGGCCATGCCAGCGGCAAGGTCACGCGCAGGAAGGTGCGCCAGGGCGATTGGCGCAGCGTGCGGGCGGCAGCTTCAAGGTTGCGGTCCACCTGGGCGAAGGCGCTGCTGGCGCCCTTGAGCACCAGGGGCAGCGCCACCAGCGTGGACGCAAGGACTGCGCCGTGCCAGTGAAAGATGACGGTGTAGTCGAAGTGCGCGCGCAGCCAGGCGCCCAGGGCCCCGTGCCGGCCCATCACCACCAGGATGCCGTAGCCCAGCACCGTGGGCGGCAGCACCAGGGGCAGCATGCAAATGGCCTCCAGCACGCCCCGGCCGGGCAGGCGCGTGCGGGCAAACACCCAGCCCAGCGCCACGCCCAGTACCAGGGCCAGCAGCGTGGCCAAGCCGGCGACACGCAAGGTGAGCGTGAGCGGCGCGGCGTCGAACTCGGTCCACAGGGTCATGGGCATTCACGTAATGTAGCTAGGTACATCAAGAATTGCCTCGGCATGGAGTTGTGTGACGGACTGCGCAGGCTGATCGGCGAACCGTGTCTTCGGCCTTGGCGAAGAGTGCGTGTTAACCCTATAATCGGGTTTACCCTGAAAACACCAATGGCCACGAGCCGAATCGCACCATGAGCCTGATCCAGAACCTGATCCATTCCCTGCGCAACGCCCTGAGCGTCGACACCCAGGTGGAAGTTGAGGAGCGTTACCTGTCCAACGCCATCGATCACGCGGATCTGGAGCGTCGCATTGCCAGCCAGTCGCGCGCCGCCGGCAGCATGGTGCCGCTGAACATCGGCCGCTGATCGCTCGACACGCGGACACAAAAACGGCCCCACTCGGGGCCGTTTTTTCATGGGCGCTGCAGCGGTTTGCTCACGCGGTGCGGCGAAGGAGTTGCGCTCATTGAATCAAGCCGTTCTTGAGCGCGTAGTAGGTCAGGTCGCTGTTAGTTTCTAGCTTGATCTTTTCCAGCACGCGGGTGCGGTAGGTGCTGACCGTCTTGACGCTGAGGAACATGGACTTGGCCATGTCGCCCACCGTCTCGCCCTTGGCCAGGCGCAGGAACACCTGCAGTTCCCGCTCTGACAGCGACTCGTGCAGCGGCCGGTCCACGCCGCCGCCCGCCACGCCGTCGGCCAGCAACTCGGCCACCGTCGGGCTGATGTAGCGCCGGCCTCGCGCCACCGTGCGGATGGCGTTGGCAATCTCCTCCGGGTCGCACTCCTTGTTGAGGTAGCCGCTGGCGCCTTGGCGCAGCAGTGTGGTGGCGTAGTGCGTCTCCGGGAAGCCGCTCAGGATGAGCACCGGCAGTTCCGGAAAGCGCGATTTGATGGCGGCGAGCGCGTCCACGCCGCTCTGGGCGGGCATGGAGATGTCCATCAGCAGCACGTCCACATCGCCGCCGCGGGCCAGTTCCAGCGCATCGCGGCCGTTGGCCGCCTCGCCGGTGACGCGCAGGTCCACGTTCTCACTGAGGAACTGGCGCAACCCGGAGCGAACGATGACGTGGTCGTCGACGATGCCGATGCGGATCATGGGAATCTCCAATGCTGGGGTAGGAATGCAGGAAGCCTAGCCAAACGTTCGAGCGGGCGCGATCAGCGGTGTCCTACACGCGGAGCGTGTTGGCGGCTTGTCCTACGCCGGTGTCAGCGGCCGGCCGGCACGGCGTGGAGGCCGCGCTTTGCACAGTGCAGGGCAAGCGGCAAGTTGCCGCGGTGGAGTGAGCGATGAAGCCCCTGGACGACACGACCGACCTGTTTTCACCCCCGCCCTTGTGGCTGTGCGTGCTGACCGGTGCCGTGCTGGGGGCGGCCTTGATGTGGGCCTTCATCGACACGCTGCACGAGAACGTTCGCCACGGCGAAGCCTTTCGCCAAGGCCAGCGTGCCCAGTCGGTTCAGGCCGCGGCCCTGCGCCAAGCGGTTGCGACCGGCTCAACCCCAACCATGGGGACATCGATGTCCCCGAACTTCGTTCGCTGAAGAAAGGACATCCCATGAACCGCATCACTTCGTCCCTGCAGGCCCGGTTCGCCCTGGTCGGCGCCGTGGCTCTGGCCGCCGCACTGACCGCCTGCGGCCGCCATGACAACGAGCGCACCGCCGGCCAAAAGCTCGACGGCGCGATTGCCGACGCCAAGCAAGCCGGTGCCGACGCCAAGGTGGAAGCCGCCCGCGCGGTGGACCGCGCGGAGACCGGCCTGAAAAACGCCCGTGAAACGGCCTCCGAGGCCATGAGCGACGCCGCCATCGTGACCAAGATCAACGCCGCGCTGGTGGCCGACGACCGCCTGAAGGCCACGCGCATCGAGGTGCGTGCGGAAGACGGCCGCGTCACGCTGACGGGCACTGCGCCCGACGCGGGCTCGCAAGCGCGGGCCACCACGCTGGCGCAAGCCGTGCAGGGCGTGCGCTCGGTGGACAACCAACTCGTGGTGGCGCGCCATGGCTGAGCGGCAACTGCACCTGAAGCTGGACACCGCCGCCCTGGATGCGGCGCGCAAGCACCTGAGCGAAGGCGCCGTGACGCCGGCCTACGGCCCGTGGCGCGACGACATCGTGCAGTTGCTGAACGACGCGCTGGCCACCGAGCTGGTGTGCACCCTGCGCTACCGGCGCCACCACTTCATGGCTGACGGGCTGGAGTCGCCGCGCATTGCCGAGGAGTTCCTCGTGCACGCCAATGCGGAATTGGCCCATGCCGACCGGCTGGCGCAGCGCATCGTGCAGTTGGGGGGCGACCCCGACTTCAACCCGGCCAGCCTGCAAGACCGCAGCCATGCGGACTATGACGAGGTGACGGACCTGAAGGCCATGATCAAGGCCAACCTGGTGGCCGAGCGTGTGGCGGTGGAGAGCTACCGCCAGATGATTGCGCTGATCGGCGACAAGGACTCCACCACGCGCCGTTTGCTGGAAGACATCCTGGCGGATGAAGAAGAGCATGCGGACGAACTGAGCGACTGGATGGAGCGCGCCTGACGCCGGGCGCATACGCTTGTCGCCCACTGAACGCCGCACCGGTGACCCGGTGCGGCGTTTTCTTTGGTGAAGGCGCGCCAGGCCTCGGAGCCCTGCGCAGCAACGTGGCGTTGGGGCGAGTGGGAGAAGCGGCGGCTGAACGCGCGGCTGAGCCTTGTGCTGCGCTGTTCATTCCACGTCACCCCAGGGGATGGGCCGCGCGGGAGGCTGCGGGCCAGGGCAAGGGACGCGTCGCGTGCGTGGCTGCTCGAGACCGCTGGAAGCGAATCCAGCGGTCGGTGCTTGAAGCTCAGGTGTGCAGAGGCGTTGAGCCGGCAGGGACTGGACGGTCCATGCTGACGAAATGCGGAGCCGGTCTGCCCCAGAGATCGCCAAGACGTGACCCGAGGTGCCACGGGGCCCATGCGTGGCCTGCAGCACGCGCAGTGACCTCACGCCGCAGCGCCTGTGGGCGAGCGGCTTGCCAGCAATGTGCAGTGAGGTCCGCGCGCGGCGCCCCATGCAGAACGCCGACCCGTGGGGTCGGCGTTTCAGGTGGGGGCGGCCCCGCGCTGGCAGCGCGGGCCGACCGTTCGGTGCTTACTGGAAGTAGCGGGCCTTGGCGCTGGCTTGGCAGCTGTCCTTGGCATAGCCGCCCAGGCTGTCGCAGCGCTCGTTGGCCACCTTGTAGTCGGCCTTCAGCTTGGCTTCCATCGCGTCGTTCTCGGCCTCGGCGATCTTCTTGTTGGCCTTCAGGTCGGCCTTGGCCTTGTCGTGCGCCGCCTTGGCTTCGGTCACGCACACGTCCTTGGCGTTGCCGGCCTTGTCGTCGCACATTTCCTTGGCGACTTGGTAGCGAGCTTCGTAACGCGCTTCGAGGTAGTCGTTGCGATCCTTGGTGCGGCCGGTGTGCTGGTATTCCAGGTTGGCCAGCGCCACCTTCTCTTGACCCTTGGCGCGTTCCACGCACACGTCCTTGGCGTTGCCGGAGAGGCTGTCGCACTTGTCGCGCTCGATCTTGTACATGGCCTTGACCTCATCCTTGGCCATGCCGTAGGCCGGCTGGGCCAGGTTGGCGGACGCAACGCCGGCCAGGCCGAACAGGGTCAGGGCGCAAAGCAGGTGGGTGGAGCGAAGCTGCAGTTTCATGGGATCTCCTGTGGGGTTGATGGGTGGTTCCTGCACCGAAGGGCGGTGAAGAAGAGGCCACGGAAGTCAGCTTAGAAAGTCCGTTAGGCCGGCCGTGTCGGTGTTCAGAGGCGGCGCGCGTCAGACAACACCCCGTGCCGTTCGGCGCGGTGGGGAACCGCGCTGCGTCCCGGTCGGCGTTTCGGATCCTGCAAGAGTGAATTGGGCGGCGTGAGGCTTCTGTGCCGGGCGGCGTTTGGCGACATTGAGCGCCCATGCCGCGATGCCCGCGGCACCGCCGCCGGGTTGACGAGTTCGCGCCCGGGGGGGCGGACCTTTCTCTCAAGCAACCGGAGTTGATCGATGCGTGAAGCTGCCTCTTTGAAGTTGTACGACGTGGCCTTGTCGGGCCATGCCCACCGCGTGCGGCTGATGCTGTCTCTGTTGAACCAGCCGTACGAATGCGTGCCGGTGGACCTGCGGCGCGGCGAGCACAAGACGCCCGAGTTCTTGCGCATGAATCCCTTCGGGCAAGTGCCCGTGCTGGTGGAGGGCGACACGGTGGTGCACGACTCGAACGCCATCCTGCTGTACCTCGCGCAGCGGTTCGATACCGAGCGCCGGTGGTGGCCTGAGGCGCCCGCGGCGCAAGCGGCGGTGCAGGCCTGGTTTTCGGTCGCCGCTGGCCTGGTGGCTTACGGTCCCGCTGCCGCACGACTGGTGACGCTGTTCGGTGCCACCCTGAATGCGGGCGAGGCTATTCAGCGCGCACACCACCTGTTGCAGGTGATGGAAGGTGTGTTGTCGCAGCGCGCCTTCCTGGCTGCCGCCACGCCAACCTTGGCCGATGTGGCGGTGTACAGCTATGTGGCCGCTGCACCGGAGGGCAATGTGGACCTGTCGGCCTACCCGCAGGTTCGGGCCTGGCTGGCGCGCATGGAAGCTCTGCCGGGCTTCGTGGCCTTCCCCCGTTCGCCGGTGGGTTTGGCGGCCGCATGATGGCGCCGGCGCTGGGCCAGGGCGGGCCGTTCCATGCGGGCGAGGTGGCCGTGCAGCAGCGGCTGGGTGTGGCCGAGCGCATGCAGGAGGTGGGCGCGCGCGTGGTGCGCGACCACATGCCCGAGCAGCACCGCCTGTTCTTCGAGCAACTGCCCTGGCTGCTGGTGGGCTCGGTGGACGCGCAGTTGCGCCCCTGGGCGTCGGTGCTGAGCGGGCCGCCGGGTTTCATCCGCACGCCGGACGAGCGCCAGCTGTGGCTGCAGGCACAGCCGCGCGGGGGTGACCCGTTGGCGGACGCATTGCAGCCAGGGGCGGCGCTGGGGTTTCTGGGCATCGAGCTGCACACACGTCGCCGCAACCGCGTGAACGGCGTGCTGGGGCGGCGCGATGCACAAGGGCTGCACGTGACCGTCACGCAAAGCGTGGGCAACTGCCCGCGCTACATCCGCAGCCGGGACTGGGTGCCGGGCGGTACGGCCGCTGACGGGCTGGGGCTCCAGCACGCCATGCCGGAACCCATGGAGGGTTGGACCGCGGCGGACCGCCGGTGGATTGCTGGTGCCGAAACCTGCTTCGTCGCGACGCACGCGCCGGGCGTGGGCAGCGATGTGTCGCACCGCGGCGGGCGGCCCGGCTTTGTGCAGTTGCTGGACGACGGCAGCCTCTTGATGCCGGACTTCAACGGCAACGCGATGTTCATGACCTGGGGCAACTTGCTGCTGCACCCGCGGGCAGGCTTGCTGTTCCCGGACTTCGAGCACGGCGGGCTGCTCAGCCTGACGGGGCGCGTGGAGTTGCTGTGGGGGCCGCAAGACTGGCCGGCGTTGGCCGAAGTAGCGGGCGCGGAGCGGGCGTGGCGCTTTCACCCCGAAGCCGGCTGGCGTTGGGCGCGCAGCGAGTTGGCCGGGCAGTGGCAAGGCGGCGCGGCCTCCCCGCATGCCCTGGCCACGGGCGTCTGGCCCGCGGCGGCAGGCGCTTGATGTCGGTGGGGGGGCGCAGCCCCCGGTTCGCGCTTCAGCGCAGGGCCGGGTGGGCGCGCAGGCGCTCCACAGCCAGGTCGATGAAGCCCCGCACCTTTTGCGTGGCGTGCCGTCCCTCGCGGTGCACCACGTGGATGGGCAGCGCCGGGCGCTCGTAGCCGTCCAGCAGCACCTGCACGTCGCCACGCTGCACCGCCTCCGCCACTTGGTAGCTCAACAACCGCGTGATGCCGAACCCGGCCACGGCGGCGGACAACGCCGCGTCGTTGCTGCTGGTGCGGATGCGTGGCTGCAGGCGCTCCACATGCTCAGCGCTTTGGTCGTGGAACCGCCATTCCACCTCGGGCGCCACGCCGCCGCGCGACACCAAGGTGTGGTGTCGCAGGTCCGCCGGCGACTGGGGCACACCGTGCTCCGCCAAATAGCCCGGTGCGGCAATCAGCACCTGGCGAACGCGGCCGACTGGGATGGCTTGCAGCGAGGAATCCGGCAACGGGCCGATGCGCACGGCCACATCCATGCCTTCTTCATCCAGGTTCACCACGCGGTCGAGGAACAAGCACTGGGCGTCCACATCCGGGCAGCGCTGGAGGTACTCCACCAGCACGGGCATCACGTACTTCTGGCCGAACAGCACCGGTGCCGTCACCGCCAAGGTGCCGCGGGCGGCGGTGTGTTGGCCGGCTGCGGCTTCTTCGGCGGTTTGCACATCGGCCAGGATGCGACGGCAATCGTCGGCATACCGTGCGCCGGCTTCGGTGACGCGTACATGGCGCGTGGTGCGCGTGAGCAGCCGCAGGCCCAGCCGGGATTCCAACTCCGCCACCGCGCGGGTCACCACGGGCGGGGAGAGTTCCAGCTTGCGTGCCGCGCTGGCGAAGCTGCCCCCGTCCACCACCGCCACGAACACGGCCATTGCGTGCAGTCGATCCACCCTCGTTCCTCAGAGCCTCTGCGCCCATTCTCGGTGGGGCCGCGGGCGTGAGTTCAGAACCAGTCCACCGGCAGCGCCAGGCCCACGCTCTGGATCAAACCGCCCCGCGCGGCCTTCAGTTCGGGCGTCGGCGCGGGCCAGCGGCGGTACACGTGCAGGAAGTCTTGCACCACGGTCGTGTTGTTCGAGCTTTCCTGCTGGCCGCGCCGCATGCCGGGGTTCACAAAATCCTTGTGCATCACGGCACCGCCACCGGGCACATACACCGGCATGGCGCGGCTGCACACGGCCAGCAGCCAGTCCCAGTCCTCCTGCGAGGCGAGGTGGGTGTCGAACCGCAAGCCCTGTAGCAGGGTGCGCCGGTAGGCCAGGCAGTGCAGGGGAATGAAGTTCTTGACCCACAACGTGTTCACATCCACGCCGCCTAGCGGCACCACCTGCCGGCTGAGTTCGGGCATGCCCGGTTGGCGCCGATCTTCGGTGACGATGGTCACGTCGGTGAACAGCGCCTGGGCGCCCGGGGCTTCGCAGTGGGCCTGCAGCGTTTGCAGGTGGTGGGGCAGCAGGGTGTCGTCGTCGTCCAGAAAAATCACCCACTCACCCCGCGCGTGCTGCAAGCCGAGGTTGCGGCTCTCGGCTGGGCCGGGCGCTCCGTTGCGCTTGATGAAGATGTCATTCGCCCCAAGCAAATCCGCGGTGACCTGGGCCGTGTCGGCATCCAGCACGTCGGCCACCAGCAGCACCTCATAGTCGGTGCAGGTTTGCTGACGCAGGCTCAGCAACGCGCGGCGCAGCGTTTGCGCCCGAGCGTGGGTGGCCATCACGATGGAGAAGAACGGAAGGGTGTTTGGCGGCATGGTGTGATGCTAGAGGGCGGCGCGTGCGCAAGCCGCTGATTAGCCGCTGTTTCACCGCTGATTTCCTGCCCATGGCGCGCGGCCGTGCCACCTTAGGATGCCCCCCATGCATGCGGTGGATGACTTGAGGGCTTTTGACGGGCTGCGCCAGGGCGTGGTCTTTTGCGCCTGGACGGGCATGAACCCGATGTCAGGCCAGCGGGTGCAGGCGTTGCTGTCCATCCAGGTGCAGATCGGCTGCCCGGTGATGTTGCTGACACCCGCCACGATTGCCGACTGGCAACACCCCGAGCACCCCTTCCACCCCGCGTTTCCGTTCCTGAGTTCCGTCCACCAGGCGGACTACTTGCGCGTGTACCTGATGCACCACTACGGCGGCGGCTACACCGACATCAAGCACACCTCCCGCGCCTGGGCGCCGTTCTTCGCGCGGCTGCGCGCAAACCCTGGTCATGACCTGCTGGGCTACACCGAGATTGGCCCGCAGGGGGTGGCGCCGGTACCTCCGCCCATCGGCGATTTGCTTCGCGCGAACTACCAGCATCTGGTCGGTTTGTGCGCGTTCGTTGGGCGGCGGTATTCGCCATTCACCACGGCCTGGATGGCGCAGACGCATGCGCTGCTGGACGCCAAGTTGGCCGCCTTGCAGGCCAGCCCTGCCCAACATCCGCAAGACCAGACCGGGGTGCAACTGCCGGACGGTCGCATCAGCACCTACCCGCTGGCCTGGACCGAGTTGCTGGGGAACGTGTTCCATCCGCTGGTGCTCGCCCTGCGCGACCGCGTGCTGCACGATGAGATTGCGCCGAGCTTCACGCATTACCGCTGAGGGCTGGTTGGCAATGCGCGGTAAGCCTTCGGCGTTCCGTTTGGTGCCGCTTGCTTTTTCCTGGAGTCCTCATGGCCACCCTGCCTGACGTCGAACTGCTGCAAACCCCGCAGGGCCTGCGCTACCTGTTGCTGCAGGGGCCGGATACGCATGGGGTGTCACAAAGCCTGCGGTCGCGGGGTGTGTACGAGCCGAACTTGCAGGTGCTGGCCACTGCGCTGCTCAACGCAAACCCGGCAGAGGGCTTGGTGCTGGACATTGGCGCCAACCTGGGCAGCTTCACCGTGCCCATGGCCAAGGCCTTCGGGCATCTGCGCTTCCATTGCTGGGAGGTGCAGCCGCCGGTGTACTACCAGCTGTGCGCGAACTTGTTGCTCAACGGCTTGGGCCATGTGACGGCCCATCCCTACGGGTTGGGCGCATCCGCCTGCGAGGTGGACGTGGCGTTGCCGAACTACGCGGATGAAATCAACATCGGCTCCTTCAGCCTGGACCCGGCCATGCGCCAAGGTGTGCGCGGCGGTGAGTTTCGGGGCGAATCCGTCCGGGTGAAGGTTGTCAACCTGGACAGTCTGTTCCTGGAGCGCGTGCGGCTGGTGAAGATCGATGTGGAAGGCCTGGAGCTGGATGTGCTGCGCGGCGCCGCCGGCACGCTCGTGCGCAGCGGCTTCCCGCCCATCCTTTACGAAGCCTGGGCGTTCGACTGGTATGCCGAGCGCAAGGCGGCGCTGGAGCAATTTCTGCAAAGCCTGGGCTATGTGCTGATGAACTTCGACGGCAGCGAGAACTTCGTGGCCCAGCACCCGGCCTTCGGACCCATGCTGCAGGCGCGCTGACGCCTGAACGCACAACCTCCTGAGGGGACACCGTGTTTCTGACTCAACTCCCGCGCAACGACCTGATCAAGCTGCTGCCCAAGGGCGGCGAAGTGGCTGAGATCGGGGTGGCCGAAGGCGTGTTCTCGCGCCACATCCTCCGGGAAGCGCAGCCCCGGCGACTGCACCTTATCGACCCGTGGGAGCACCAGGCCCGCGAGGATTACCAGACCGACGTCTACGGCAACGTGGCCGCCGATGTGCAGGAAACGCGCTTTCAGCAGGTGTCCGCCGCTTTCGCGGCCGAGGTCGCCCAGGGCCAAGTGGAATTGGTTCGCGACTACTCCGGCCAGGCCGCCCCCCGGTTCCACCCCGGGCAGCTGGACTGGGTGTACCTGGACGGCCTGCACAGCGAGGCTGGCGTTGCGGCCGATCTGGCCGATTACGCGCCCAAGGTGGCGGGCGACGGCTTCCTGCTTGGGCACGACTACACCAACCACTCGCCGGCCCGCACCTCGGGCTTCGGGGTGGTGGAGGCGGTGAACGCGTTCTGTGAGCGGGAAGGCTGGCACTTCCTGCTGCTCACGCAGGAGAACTACCCCACCTATGTGCTGGTGCGCGATCGCAATTCAGCCGCTGCACAACTGCTGGTGGCCAATGTGCTGTTCCACTCGGCGTTTACGGTGGAACTCGCCGACTACCCGCAGGGCTACACGTACACGCACAACGCCCTCGTCATTGCGGGCAAGACGGTGGTGTTCCCGTCGTTCGCTCGAAAGCCGCCGGGCGGCTGAACCAGCGCAGCTTCGCCGCAGCACGCAACGGCCCTTCGGGGCCGTTTTTTCTTGCTGATTTCAAGGCGCTCGTCAGCTTTCGGGGCAAGTCATGAAGAACAAGGCCCGCGAGCCGAAGCTGCGCGGGCCTTGTGCGGAGCGGGTTGCGGTTGTGAGAACCGCAGCCCGTCCGGTCAGGGAACTCAGAACCAGCCGCCGCCGTTGTTGCGTCGCTGTTCCTCTTCCTCGGCCAGTTTGCGATCCAGCGCCGCGAGGTGAATGTCGGCTTGTGAGCCAGCTTCTGCTGCCTTGGCCAACTCCACGTGCTCAGATCCGAGCAGCGGTGTGGTGGGCGGTGCCAGCACATCATGCAAGCCCACGGTGGCGTCCTTCCCGTCTTCTGGCTTCTGCGGTTGCACATCCTTGGTGAACCAGACGTCGGCCATGTCGTGCTTGGTGCCGTCCGTGGTGGTGTAGCTCGACACCAATCCCATCAGGTTGCCATTGTCGGCCCCGCTGCCCTTGGTGGCATTGAGGTCGAGCGATGCGACGCCCAACTCGTCCAGGGACTTCAACTCGCCGGCGTCCGTCTTGCCGTCGTGGTTGGCATCCACCCAGACCTTGAGTTCCTTCCAGTTGGCGTCGTGTGCATCCAGCTTGCCGTCGTGGTTGGTGTCCTGCTCCGTCATTGCGACGTAGCCGTCCTTCGCATGTTTGCCGTTGGCCAAGATCGTGCCAGCACCGAACAGTTCACTGCCGTTGTTGATAACCCCGTCGTGGTTGCGGTCCATCACCAGCAGGCCATCGCCTCCAGCCACCCACCCGACCTTGTTCACCTGGCCGGTGCCCATCAGGTCGAAGATGACCCCTTGTGCTGCGGCCAAGGTGTTCACGCCGTGGCCATCCAGGTCCAGAACGATCGGCGTCACCGCGAAGTACGCGTTGTACTGGGCGTTGCTCATCTCGTTGACGGCCGCCGTTGACAGGGCATCGAGCTGAGCCATCGACATCGCACTGATGTCCTGGGTGGACAGGTTGTGGATCTGCGTGCTCGTGATCGCGTGGATCTGGTCGGTGGTCATGGCCGCCGCTTGCGCAGTCGTCATGGCGCCGATCTGGGTGTCTTTCAGTGCGGTGATCTGCGCGGTGGTCAGCGCTTGCCACTGGTCTGTGCCCAGCGATGCGATCTGACCCGTTCCAAGGGCCCGCAGGTCGTCCGTCTCCAGCTTGCTGGTCTGCGCCGATGTGAGTGCGGCGACCTGCGCCGTGGTCATCAGCGAGAACTGCGACGTGGTGAAGGCGTTCAGCTGGCTCGTGGACAAGTTGTGAATCTGGTCCGTCGTCAGCACAGACACCTTGGCCAACAGACCGGTCAGTTGCCCTGTGGTCAGCGACGCCAGGTGCGAGTCGGTCAGCGACTGCAACTGGCTGGCGCTCATGGCCCGCAGGTCGTCCGACTCGATGGCCTGGACCTGCGCCGTCGAGAGAACGAGGATGTCTGCAGTGGCCAGCGCCGCCACTTGTGAGGACGTCATGGCCACCATGTCTGCCGTCGACAGGCCGGCCACTTGATCGGTGTTCAACACACTGATTTGGCCGGTGGTCATGGCCTGTACGCCGTCGGTGGTCAGCGCGTTGATTTGCGCCGAGGTCAGCCCGGCAATCGCGGCGGTCGAGATGGTCCGAACGTCTGCTGTCTCCAGGCTGCGCATCTGCCCGGTGGTGAAGGCATGGACTTGATCCGACGTCAGGGCGGCGTACTGTGCCGTACCCATGGCTACCAGATTGGCCGTGGAAAGGTTGTTGATCTGCTCAGTGGTCAGTACGCGAACTTGTGCTGTGGTGAAACGAGCCAGTTCCTCGGTGGTCAGCGCGTTCAGGTTGGCGGTGGTCAGGTTCTGCACCTGGTCCGTCGTGAGTGCGGTGACCTGCGACGACGACAGGGCTTGGAGCTGACCGTTGGTCAGTGCATTAACCTGGGCTGTGTCCAGTGCGCGAATAGCACCGGTGGTGAACGACTTGATGTCAGCCACCTCGATGGCACGCAGCTGGTCGGTGTTGAGCGAAGCGGCCTGCACCGAGGTGAGCGCGGCGACCTGGGTGGAGGTCAGGGCCACCATGTCGGCGGTGCTCATGCCCTTGAACTGGTCGGTGTTGAGCGCACCGATCTGGCCGGTGGTCAGGGCCTGCACGCCGTCGGTGGTGAGGGCG
Organism: Pelomonas baiyunensis; assembly: GCF_043555935.1. NCBI lineage: Bacteria > Pseudomonadati > Pseudomonadota > Betaproteobacteria > Burkholderiales > Sphaerotilaceae > Roseateles > Pelomonas baiyunensis. The sequence continues at coordinate 1,407,598 of NZ_JBIGIB010000001.1, forward strand.
CCCACTTGCGTGGAGGTCAGACCGGCCAGCGCGGCGGTGGTGATCGAGCGCACGTCCGCC